>CAZMLO010000032.1:0-1567 GCA_964567285.1 uncultured Gammaproteobacteria bacterium | reverse complement strand
GCGATCCGACAACAACGGGCATGAACGATCCACTCTATCCCGATGTCCAGCCGCCAGCATCGCCGTTTCCATTCAATCCGGCGCGCTATTTGACGCCGAGGAATGTGCTGGTGGGGATGCGGATGAGGTTTTAAGGGCAGTAGCTTTCAGATAAAAAATAGTTTGGTTGTTTATTGAAGGGTGACTTTATGAATGTAATAGACAAATACATAGAACAACTAGAATATTCGAAGGTCTCAGTTGTTGATAACAACTATTTTTTCCCTCAGCGCTTCTGCCTTTTCAGAGGAGAATCTATAAAATGGGATTATCCTGCGACGAGTACTCTTTCGAGGGATGGAATTAACGATCACGACAAAGAAATTGCTCATTACAAAAAACGCTTCAGTGAGATTTTTCCGATGTCAACACCATTTAAAAGTGACTTAAATCTTCGATTTATAGCTTTTCTGCAGCATCATGCTTTCAAAACAAGATTGATTGACGCTACACATTCGCCAAACATCGCTCTTTATTTTGCTTGTAATAATTCTAAGCACCCTGAGCATCTACGTGAAGATGGTTATATCTATAAATTTTTCGGCCTCGACATTCAAACTATAGCATACGATACAGATCAAGCTGATATCGATTCTTTGTTTTATAATCCAAATTTTCCACCTGCAAATCACCCTTTGCTTAGTGAACCGAACCCTTTTCTGTTTTATCGTGATACAAATCTCTACAACATTAAAGCTAGGCGGCAAGACGGTTGGTTTATAATTGAAACTACAAATTACCAAGCCGATAGAAAAAATAATCAATCTTATGTTAAGATTGGGGCTGGTGATAAGCACAAGATTCTAGCAGAACTAAAAGCTACTTATTGTATAGACGATGATTATATTAAAGCTGATTTGTCGAATATACTCTAAAACTTGGGAAGGTTCATAAAGTGACTCGATACGAAATCAGTTATAATCTTGGAGCACCCCTAAAAGCAGAATTTGTGGTGGCACAGGGAGAAGATGTCTTTACAAAATTTCTAACTCGACTCGAACAGGAAGGCTTGACGATGACTCAGATAGTCAACGAAGTTTCGGTAATAATTAAAAACTTGAATACTGGTGAAAAATATCAACTCAATAAAACTAGTACACGTCTTGAAAAAATATAGGATCAGTTCACATCAAATTATTTAGAATAATGCTCATGACTTTCACGAAAATCGAATTTCATATTTGTCTGAGAACTTGGCTCCCACTCATTGCCATCGTTCTCATCTCCCAAACCGCCGCCCACGCCCAACTCCTCCCCGAGCTGGGCAGCCAGCGCGCGGGAACTGCTGCGGCGCAATTTCTCAAAATCGGCATCGGTGGCCGCGCGGTGGGGATGGGCGAGACATTCATCGCGGTGGCGAATGATGCGAGCGCGCTGTATTGGAATCCCGCGGGCATGGCGCAGTTTGAGGGCAACCAACTCATTCTCTCGCATGTCGACTGGCCGGTGGAGATCAAACACGAATTTGTCGGTTACGTGCATCAGCTTTCGCCGACCAACAAAATTGGCGTGAGCTTCACGGCGTTGC
>CAZMLO010000031.1:0-1693 GCA_964567285.1 uncultured Gammaproteobacteria bacterium | reverse complement strand
GAAACCAAGCAGATCGAGGTGACGGCATAATGTCATCTTTTCCCGTCATGAGCGGTCGCAAGGTCGTTCGCGTGTTTGAATCGCTTGGCTGGCAGGTGGCTCGACAACGAGGCAGCCATATCATCATGGTCAAGGATGGCCACGATGCGACGCTATCAATTCCCGATCACAAAGAAGTAGCGAAGGGAACGCTCAGAAGCCTCATTCGTTCCGCTGATTTGACTGTTGCGGAATTTGTGGCGGCTTCAAGAAAAATTTGAACGACGCCACCGGTGTGCGCAGCTTGCCGATGACGGAGGGATAAAATTTGACGGATGATGCAGCAGGATAAGCGCGTGGTGCGGAAGATTCGGTCGCGGGCGGTTGTCGTAAAATAATTACAAATTATGTTGCATTAGGTAAAGCAAGTTTCATCGTAGTAAATTAACAATAGTGAGGTATCCGATGGAAATAATAGGTGGAGCAGCTAATATTGGTGGATTGCCCTTTTCAGGAGGAGCAGTGAGTCTCAGCACAGCCGATTCAGCAGCTATAATCAGTGCGAGTGCTGGCTTAGCAAAAGCTTTAGCGTTTACTGGCGCAGCAGCTTTAGGCGTTGTTATACTGTCTTCATTAGCTAAGGATGCCGAAACGAAAAGGGATTCTCGTATACCAATAGGGGTATTCGCAAGGATTACGGTAAGCGGGTATAGGGAATTTCTTGGAATCTGTCAAAATGAAAACGTTGATTTTATATGTGATAGTCAGGATTTTTCAGTTCCACTAAATCGTGTCAATCTTATAAAAGAAAATGCTTTTTTAGGTTCACATTTGGGATATGAGATTATTTTAGTAGATGGTTCGAAATACCGCGCCCAAAACTTGTATACAGGTGAATTTAAGTTTATTTCAACCGCAGGGGAACAGTCTATTTTTACGACCAAAGAAAGATTGGTCCAAAAGACAGCAGAACAAATCAGAGAGCGAACTACAGTGGTTGTAAAAGACCCAGTGAGAGGTATAACAATCGAGGGAGTAACCCCTTCAGATATTTCTCAGCTAAAACAAAGACTGGAGTACGCAATTATGCATAATATTAAAGAAATAATTGCTGCAATTGGAGAGGAGAATTTTGGGAAATTCTTTAAGGCGTAATCAACGCTATTCAGTTTGATTTCGGTTTGTAGATAAACAAGCTATCCAACGGCAGTAATTCTGATGCGATTAGTTATAACTTATGTTTCTCAGCAAGAGTAAACAATAATCGGGACTGTCGGAGAAAATCTGTCAGAAAAATACAAATTGCATAAGATAAATTGAACGCCTGTTAATTGTATATCCTCGTGTGGTGCAGACTGCTGGTGCGATAACATGAGTTTCATGCTGTGCCAGTTTTAGAGTTTTTCTTCGATCAAACACCGTCGCGCTTCTCAGTCACGCAAGGCGGCGTTAACGCGTTGAATGCTCAGAAAAGGCTATTTACCTGAACAGCGAACTAGCACAGAATTTATTTTCGATTAAATAATCATGATCCTCCCCGCCTTTCAATATCATCAACCCCAAACCATCGCCGAGGCGATCACCATCGCCAATTCCTGCAACGGCGATTTTGATTTCATCTCCGGCGGCACGGATTTGCTGCCGAATTACAAGAGCCGGTTGAATCCGCGCGGTAACGTGATCAGTCTTTCCGGCATCAAAGAGCTTTATGAAA
>CAZMLO010000030.1:0-1940 GCA_964567285.1 uncultured Gammaproteobacteria bacterium | reverse complement strand
GCGTGCGCACGACGCTTTCCGGCGTGAATTCATGATACGAACCGTCGATGTGCGATTGAAATTTGACGCCGTTCTCATGAATTTTACGGAGTTCCGACAAGCTAAAAACTTGAAAGCCGCCGCTGTCGGTTAAAATCGGCTTGTTCCAATTCGCAAACTTGTGCAACCCGCCCGCCTGTTGCATCAACGCCTCGCCCGGCCGCAGATATAAATGATACGTGTTGCCGAGAATAATCTGCGAGCCAACTTCCTCCAACTCCTGCGGACTCAGCGTCTTCACCGTGCCCTGCGTACCCACCGGCATAAACACCGGCGTGAGAATCTCGCCGTGATCGGTGGTGATTTTCCCGCAGCGCGCGCGGGTGTTGGGGTCTTGAGAAAGAACTTGAAAAGAAAAGTTTGTTAATGACCTATTGGGCTTACTCATTTTTTGCTATAATTGATTTCTCTAAAATTTTTAATCTTCGTCTAATGCACAGGATTCTGATAATTCAATTAAGAATTCGGGTTTAAGATAACGTATAAATGACGTTACTTGAGCGATTTGTTGAAGCAGGGCAGAAAATGGAATAAAACGGCAGAGTTCAACTAAGGTAGGCTTTAATCGCGAAAAAGTTGGTCGATTAACTTCTGTAAATACTTTTTCTCTTCTTTCATCAGGTGCCACAAGATACAAAGGGATATTTAAATTGGGTTGCATTGAAATCAAATCCGACATTCGGAGTAAGCCTGAATATATGGAAGTTGTACTTTCAATCTCGAAGGCCGAAATTATCGCGTTGCCTTTCAACCAAAGAACATCAATCAATTCAATAGTTTTATTTGTTGCTTCATCAAATTGAAGTGGCAACTCTATTTTTAAATTTGATAGATCTGTAAATTTTTTTTCATTGTACTGGCGGCCTCTATCGTTGCGAGCTACCCAAACGTCGAACCCCATATCGTTCCCAAGTTTAGCCAATAACCACTGAATTTCTGTATGTTTAGAAGATTCTTTGATTGGCGAAGTCGAATTATTTTCTAATTCGTCTGTTTCAGGTATTGTTACGGCGCCGATTTTTGCCCTTAGTGCTTTAGGACGTCTGGCAAGTTTGGCTGGATCAACAGGTCGGATCACGGGATTTTTTTCAGCTTCGGCAATGGCGGAAACGATGCTTTCCCCATCTTGCACTTTCCACTTTGCGGGAGACCCTCTGAAATGCCCAGTCCAACCGATAGTGCTCTCCATATCTTGGAAAAAACTAAGCCTGTCGCGTAGATCATGAACTGGAACAGCCGTTTCAGGAGATAGTTTATAAAGAACTTTAACATTTAGCCTACATGGAAAATCCTCGTCTTTCCATATTGGAGACGTATCTTTAAAAGGTTTTGATACCACTTCAAGAACGCCAATGAATCGTGAGAGGCCTGTTAAATAACAAAGTAAATAATCTCCAACGCTAATTTGTTGTACGGTTTTCCATCTTCTTTCTCTAAATCCTGACACTGTACCGCCGGCATCTAAAAACTCTTGCCATGTAGTTCCAGTAAAAAGATCAAGCCAATAATTTTTTTTCTTTGTCATTTTAATGATCTTGTATTTTTTAATAGTGTTATTAAAAATTCCTCTTGCAATTTTTCATGAAGCTCTTTTGAACTAGGCCTTTACGCTTTGCCCTCAAGAATGCTAAAAACTTCTGCACGGCTTACTGATTTTGTGTTTTCGCCCTCTTTGATGGCGCGAACGAGTGCAATGTCTTCGATAGCTTCCGTAATCAGCTCATAAAACAAGCTCTTTCTTTCTTCAAAAACTTCGATTACCGCCAGTTTGAGTATCTCTTTTAAGCGGCTTTCATCAATAACGGCTTGTTCCATTAATACGCTCCGAGATTTGAGTTAAACTTATAACAACTTCTCCAACGCCTCATCCACCTTCTCCACCGCCACCACTTCAATGCCCG
>CAZMLO010000029.1:0-2054 GCA_964567285.1 uncultured Gammaproteobacteria bacterium | reverse complement strand
TAAACTTGTCGCAAGCAAAAAACCGCGCGAAGCGAAATATTACATTAAATTTGCATATTGGTAAGCGACAATATTTCTAAACTTGAAACAATTAAAAATGTATTTCGGTTCCTTTCAAATTTACAACTTTAGCTGGATAGAATTCGCAAAATATCATCAAGCATTTTGATTACGTCCGCATGAATTTCATCTTTTTTCATTTTAGCAGCGATTTTATAAAAATCTCCTTTGGCTAATGTGTTGTAAATACCAAACCTAGCAAATGCCTGCTTAAAAAATGGTGCAAGAACTTCTTCACTTCCCTTTTTATTGATCAAATCGGGGTGGTCAGGTTGCTCCAAGGCGGCGCTAACGAGAAAGTTGGTCGTAAGCATTTCCTTGAGTTCTTTTGCATGTTGTTGTTTGAACAAATCGAGTGAATTCAGTGGGTCCCAGTTTCTATTGCTTTCCGCTTCCTGCCAAAAAGTTCTTTCCATAGCCGACCAAACTAAAAGATAATTTTCAATTTCTCTCCTCCTCCATTGCAGTTCGGGTAATACCGAAGATAGATTTGGCAGTCGAACATCCAACCTATCCGTTATGACGATTCCTTTGAGTTCGGGGTAAACAAACTTCAACCCTTGAAAGTGTTGCGTTGCCGGGTTAACATCGTTGCCGCGTAAATAATAAAGGTTGGCAGTTTGTAGAATTTGAAGCGCTTGATGATTCATTTGGGTTGCCCAGGCCTTCAAGATTTCCAGGTCGGTGTAATCTTCTAAATAGAGCCATAACGGCCGACGTGTCGAATCATAATAATGTGCGGCCGGGATTGAGCTCAATGATTTTCCTGCCTGCTTTTGGGCGTGTTGCGTACTGATAATCCGGGATTTTCCATCAATCAAGGCAATCAAGTGAGAATCCGTATCAATCGCTTCTTCCATGAACTGTTCAGAGTGCGAAGCCATAATGATTTGAATGTTCTTTGCTGCCGCTCGACTTTTTAGAAGGCGATATATTTCCCGTTGGCGAATGGTTTCTAAATGCGCATCAGGCTCATCCAACAAAAAGATCGTTGCTTTACGAGAATAAAACAATGTCAACAAGAGCAGCGTTTGAAGAAATCCGCTTCCGGCCGTGCTTAAGTTCATTTTGCCTTTGAATTTTCCGCGTCTGTCCTTGCCGGTATTAGTATAAAAGACTTGTAACTCGCTATTGGGAAGCCGAATTGGACGTAATAATTCCACCGAAAATAAGTTTTTTATACTTGCGGCGAGCTCCAACCATTCAGCAGTAGGCTCTGTATCGCCACCATCCAAATGAAAAAGCATATTACGCAACCCATCGCTGATCCGGCCAGTTGCAACTAGATGATCAACGGCTTCCGGTTGCAACAACAACTCATCTTTGCTCAACATGGCATGGATGGCGGTCATAGATACCAGCACTTCGTCAAGCGCTTGCTGTGGAACCGAAACACCTTCGCCTTCATTTTTTACCGGACGAACCAACACTTGCCCGGCGTCGCGAAATTGAAATTCCATACCGCATTCCCACGATGTCAAAGCCGAAATGCCCTTGACAATGATTTTGATTAACGACGGCTTGTTTTGCTCTTCGTAAACCACAAGATCCCGCCAAAGCTCATAAACTTCGCCAATCTGCATGAAAATAAATTCTTGCACGTTAATCCCTATCCCGGGGCGTTTGGCTGGAGCCTTGCGTTTGGGTGCTTCATCTTTGAGCTGTCGGCGGTTTGCCCATTTTTGCAACGCCAATTGCCAAATCATTAGCGCTTGTAAAGCGGTTGTTTTTCCGCCATTGTTTGGACCAACCAGGATGGTTGTCGGCGCAAACGGAACCACCAACTCATCAAACCGTTTAAAGTTGGTTATCTTAACTTCAATTATCATACTAGCCCTTTCTATATAACCGCATTCACCTTTTTTTAGGGTTTGGCAAATTTTAAAAAATCGGATAATTCCATTTCCGCAAGGCCGCGGCGAGCTGCATCATGGGTAACCCAACAATCCCCGTCCAATCTTCACAATCCAGGCGTTCAAATAGCATTAAGCCTG
>CAZMLO010000028.1:0-2218 GCA_964567285.1 uncultured Gammaproteobacteria bacterium | reverse complement strand
TAAGTAATGCTACTTGATGAATGATCTTTTTAGTTGTCTCATCATCGAAGGTAGCACAATAATCAATTGAATCTTCACCAAAATAGTTTGAAAGTGCGTTGTCAATGAACAAGTCGTAGTTAGTTGTTGCAAACATGACATCGGAGATAAGAGAGCTAGAACTCAAGTTTTCGATTAACTTCTCGTGAACTGTTTGAGATTGCTGTAATTCACTTAAAATCACAGAGGATATTGACTCCAAAATGATTAAGCGCATCTGGTCTACCGTGGGGTAGTTTGTCGGACGGTTCCCAATCCTGTATGAAAATGCTCCGAAGCCGCGTCGTTCGCCGAAAGCAATATCAAGGACTCCAAGCACTTCCTCTACAGTAGGGAACTGAATAGTATCTAAATCATCACGATAAAAGTCAATACGAAACATCTCTTTGAAAAATGAAGGAACAGCATTTCGTGAGGAGTAGGCGCTATGCATTAAGTCCGGATTATCGTCATTCCGCCAGCGCTCAGCAAATTTCCTAAATAGTGCACCTTGCATGGGAGCACCATCAGCGGCGGAAGCACCTGCCCCTAAAAAAATAAGAATTCGTTTCTTTTGCATATGCTAATTCACGGCTAACGCTCCGATTTCTCCGGCGCTGCCGCTCTGCGATATCGATCGACGAAGCCACCAAACTTTGAAACTTGCCTATTTAAAAAATCATAGCAGCACGGCAGCGTCCGCTAGCAAGCCGATGTTGACCACTAGTCATCCGTCATTTTTGCATCTGCCGGAAACGTAGCTCGAATTGTTGCTTTTAGATTCTCTAATGCTTCAACCAAATTGTTTTCATCCCAAATAATAGTCGTGTGATGATTGGTATCAAAGTGAGTTTTGAATCTGTCAAAATGTGAGCGTTCGCATAGATATATTACTGATTTACCCAAACCCTCAGCGTATCCAGCTTCCCAATAGGCTCCATTATTGTCGTTTGTTAAATCAGCAAGCAACAAGCGAGCATTTCTAATCTCAATCCGTAGTTGATTATCAATGAGGCCAGCCTTAAGATTCTCGTCTAATCTTCGTAATTCAAAGCCAGTTTTGGCAACTGCTTCTTTGAAGTGAGTTTTGTAAATCTCAGTGTGTTTCTTATCATCATATTGCATAGCCATAAAAGCAATGTTACCAGAGCAAATGACTGGATCAAGTTCTTCGATCTTATCCCAACCTTCAAAGGTTAGACCCAATGTTACGGAAGCTTGAGGGTTATTTCCTGATGTGTTTTTGAATTCGTATGTAATGTATTTTTGATTTTGCAAATGAGAAGCGATATAATGAACGCCAACTTCATCTTTGCAACCAACAATTGCAGATAGAATCAGCGGATCTGTTGTTATTGTATCTGCATGGTGTTTGAGATTTTGGGATAGCCATCGCATTAAGTTATTTGACTGCTCTTTTGGTTTTGGTAGCTTAATCTCATCAATTATTTCCATGAGTACGTTGTAATTGACTTCTAGCCGGTCTCCTTCTCTATAGCCTTTTCGCAACCAATAGCTTAATTTCCAACGCCAATCATTCTCGATTGCTTCAAGGCTTTCCAATTTACGTTTGGCTGTTCTCGTGAAACAAAAAGCACCGCAGCGTGGGCAATCAACATTGAATCTCTCGTTATGATCCCACGTTTTTATATTTGACCGATATTCACATACAGGACATTTTTCCATACTTACAGTGCTCCACAATGACTAACAGTTATTCAGCGACAAAACCTGCAGCGCATAAGGTTTCCACCTATAGCCATTTGTTGCCAGAGATGGATTTTTTTTCGATCAAACTTTCCAACATTGAGCAATGATGAAGTGTCGATGATTGGAAAGTTTTTCCTATTTGGCGCTCCAACCAATATGGCCAATAGTGGAAAATTTTGCACTGACAGCATTTCCTGTTCCATAATATTTTCATTTCAACGGAAAAACCAACCGGCTGCAAGGCAGCCTTTTTAGATAAAGGATGAAATCACGGCAAATTTCCCAAATGGTTGAAGTTCAACATTCAACGCTTCGAGAGGGGGAGCCGACAACGCCTCCCCTCGGCTCAACAGTAACAAAATGTAAAGAAACTTTTCAGAAAAATCAAGACTGCTTTTTGATCAGCAGAAGAACTATGCTCTTTTCACGAAGCGCAGGTAACGCACACGGCCTCCGGTGAGGGTGAATCCGGCAATGGCGCCCTGCGCAT
>CAZMLO010000027.1:0-2441 GCA_964567285.1 uncultured Gammaproteobacteria bacterium | reverse complement strand
CCGCGCAGCAGAAAGAGGCCGCGAATCCATCGGGAGCGGCTCATGTCTAATTCGTGCGCGGCGGCATAAATTTTTTCAACGGGCGCTTGAATGTCGAGATAATGCTGCTCGGTGACGTCGTAAGCGGGAAGGTATTCATCGATGAGCATATGTGCTAATTGCTATTTTATGGGATTGTTTTTAATAGACTCGTACTACTCTAATTATTAAAAAATTCAGATCTTATTCGTATTCGCAAAATTTTTTACTTCGATTTGCGTCCTGCGATTATTCCCTTCGCACTCAAGTAAGCATGAAAAATTCCAATCAGACTTGCATCTTCTTTTTGTGCTTGGCTTCGACATAGGTAGGGCAAAGAAAATGTACTATAATGTCAGTTTCAGATAAGATATGCTTCCAACCCCACCATTTGCTGTCCGTGGCCTGTAAAATAGGTGGCTTCTCCGGATGAGCGTTAGCTACAGCAACAAATTTGCGGTCAGAATTATCAAATCCCTTCAACCCAGCGTGCTTCGGGAATTCTTTGTAGCTATCACCTTTTTTAGTGATTATTACGTGATCAGAGCTTGGGAAATTCCACCGGTTGTCATGAACCCACTTCATGAATCGATCACCCACGCCCGGCTGACCCTTCATAGAAAGTTGTTGCCGATATTCAGTAAATATTTCATCTCCGGTGTCAAGAACCAGTCTGCCCTTTTTGACGATGTGATCAACAGCCTCGATGCAGGTCAAAACACACTTTACAAGATCATTGGGAATACAAGATGGATTTGTAGCCAGGTTCGCTGTCTTGGGGACATTGGTATCAACCACACACTTATTGGGAAGACTACTCATGGTATATCTCCTCACTATTTGCGTCGTGGTTAATTCTTTTTTTCATAGCTGCTTTAGCTTGCTCAGTGATGTCCGTCATTTCATCACCAAAAAAATTTTCTGGCCAGTTTAAGATATTGCCAGATATGTCGATTTGCAGTGGTTCCAACACGGCAGGTGTCTTACCGATATCGGCAAAATATGCCGACACTTTCTCCTTTGGTACAACATCTTCAGCAATTCGCCTCTGTAACCGACGTAAGAAATGTTCAGAGTGTGTTTCGACGATCAATTGAATATTACGATCTTTGCCATTTTCTCGTGACTTGATTACGTCAATCATTACGTCGGCCAGCGCAGACTGCGCGCTCGGATGCAGATGGATTTCCGGTTGTTCCATGATAATAATCGAGTCCTGTGGCGCATAAAAGCACTGCACCAATACCGGAAGCACCTGAGAAATACCAAACCCAACATCAGGAAGATCAACCCAATCTTTCGACCCCTTTGTACGTAACTTGACTTCATATTCGTTGTGTTGCTTCGAGATGCGATCGACCGTAAATTCCTCAATCAATCCCATTTTCTCCAACTTCAGTGCAACGATTTCTTCGAAAGTTTTTGCTGTTTGCCTGAAACCTAGGCTAATTTTGCGGTCTCGGGTAGCAGCGAGTATTGCCGCTACGGTGTTTTCGCCAGCATGGCCGACACTCTCTGGTTCACTACCTGTCCACGAATATAGCCTCTCCGCCTTCGTGCGTAATGGCCCCAGATAGTAAAGTGAACGGAAGAGTTTTTCGTGTAGGAGATTTATGTCCTGAACGAAATCAGCATTCTGGTAATAGGCAACAACTTCGTCAGGGAATCCATAGAACCTGACCGGCGCACCAGGGTACCAAACACGCCCTTGATTGCGTATCAATAAATATTCCTCCGCTTCCACTTCATACTTCGACTTCCTCTCGGGCTGACGTTTCATACCAATGGAGAAAGCTTGTTTGCCGTCATTTATCAGTTTATACTTGAGTTCATCTACAGCTAAAGCTTGTTGATCCTTATCGCCCAATCCAACTTTTGCTTCAAAACATAAAGTGTCTCCTGTATAGGTTTGATCAGACACTGGATCTTTAAATTTTAGGGGGTCGGGAGAATCCCATTCATACTCGAATGATATTCTGTTTTCAAGATTACGATGAAAAACCATTTCTTGATATGAGCCGACCTGTACCGCCGAATTTTTCCCGCCAGGATAAAACACAGCCTTGCGATCAGGTGACTCGGCTGTTTGCTTCAGCATCATCAGGAACTGCCCGATACTGGACTTGCCTGAACTGTTCGCCCCAAAAAACAAAGTGATGGGCGCCATCCGAATCATTCCAGTATCTTCCCAACCTTTAAAATTCTGAATGCGTAATTTTTTAAACATTTTGCTCGTATCCAATCCTTCTTATAGCGTGATTATAGCAATTGAGGAGTTAGGTATCGATAAAAATTTTACTAAAATAATTTTTTGCACCACTTGCAACGTTTTGTCTGTAAACGATGCCACAACTAGCTTTTAATCAGGTCCCATTGCCCGCCGGAGCCGCACCAGCGCGCTGTTGTAATCATATTGCGCCTGA
>CAZMLO010000026.1:0-2686 GCA_964567285.1 uncultured Gammaproteobacteria bacterium | reverse complement strand
ACGTCTGGAAAAACCGGCAGGCGATTCCGGGTTATCGCATCACGTATCAGCCGAAATTTTTGCGACATTTTTCGTGTCAGTTTGAAGTGATTGGGGAGAGGAGTTGAAAAAATTCTCTTGACAAAGCACGGCCTTTGCGTTATCATTAATTTACAACAAGGGCTTTCCTTCCGAAGCGTTATATTTTTTATCGTTGAAAAAAAGATTGGATTTAGGATGAAGATCACGCGAGTTCAGATATCCAACTACAAAAGCATATCGTCTGTGGACATTTCTCCTTCCACAAAGATGAACGTGTTTATCGGGGAAAACAGCGTTGGAAAAAGCAATATCCTTAACGCAGTTAATTGGCTTCTTGGGCCCATTTACCCATCGTTCAATTCGACAGTAGAGAATGATCATTATCGTGGAGAACTCGGAAACAAAATCAAAATCCGATTAACGTTTGATGATGGAAAAGTTCTTGAATTAGCTGAAGAATGGGTTGATTCGCGAGCACAAGCCAAAAGCGGACTTAATTTAAGTGGCGGATATATTAGTGACCAGCAAAGACAAAAATACACATCGGCCTATCTAGGAATCGACAGACAAATATTGGATTACCTACCATCGAACAGGTGGACCCTAATTGGTCGAATTCTGCTGGAGATCAATAAACAATTTCAAAAAGAAGAAATTGTTAATTCTGAAACAGGGGAGATAACAAAGAAGTCAGGTTTATTCAAAACTGAACTTCAACGGATTCGTGATGATTTCTTGTTCGCCGTAAAAGATGATAACGGAAATCAAATTATGAAAGAATTCGTTGAAATCTTACAAAAGGAAAGTGCGAAACAATTGAACAGACCTGAAGAAGATTTTATAGTCGATCTGAACTTATATGACCCTTGGAATTTTTATAGAACTTTGCAACTAATAGTCAACGAACGAGACACCAATCTTCAATTTCAGGCATCTACTTTGGGAATGGGTATTCAGGCATCAATTTCGATTGCTATTCTAAAAGCCTACGCTTCTCTAAAACTAAGGAATAACACACCGGTTTTTATTGAGGAACCCGAATTATTTTTGCATCCTCAAGCCCAGAGAAATTTTTATGCTTTGCTTAGAGAGTTGAGCGACAACGGAACTCAAATTTTCGTTACGACTCACTCTCCAGATTTTCTAAGTGTCGGGAATTTTGATGAAATTTTCTTGGTTCGCAAGAACACTTCGAGGGGCACGTATATCAGTTGTGCAAAGCCATCGGTCTTTGTTGCCGATTTGAGTATAAGACACAAAATAATCACAACTGAAAGTGATATTTTACTACACTATAGGAATGCCTATGAAAATACTGGAGACACTCAAAAGGCGAATGAGGCATTCTTTGCTAAAAAACTAGTACTTGTCGAGGGACAATCGGAGTCGTTAGCGCTGCCTTATCTGTTCCAACTTATAGGATTCAATTATGTCAAAGAATGTGTTACAATTGTTAGATGCGGAGACAAAAATGAGATAGACCGATTCTACAGGCTTTATTCAGAATTTGGAATCCCTTGTTTCATAATTTTTGATGGTGATAAGCATTTAGAAGGAACTCAAGGTGAACGGGACAACATCAAAAGGAATGGTGCCATCTTAGGCTTATTTGGTGTTAATGCAGATTATCCTGATGGACAAGTTTATGACTTGTTTCTTGGATTTGTTGATGAATTTGAAAAGGAACTAGGGTTTCAAACATCTCAAAAAGGTCTGCAACTGTATAAACAAATTAAACAACGGATCACGGATGAAGCCAACGTTCCGCCATGGGTGAATCAAGTTATTGAAAAAATAAAAAAACTACCCGATGTAAGCACAAGTATTCTGAAGAGTAATGAAATTACTTTGAAGTCAGCATAGAAGTGTTGATATTATCTTAGGGGTTGAGACACTATGGCCTCAACCCGCCAGCACATTGGCGGGTATTGATATGACGCTATTGCTCATCTTTCATGATAAATTCTCGTGCAACGAAGACAAAGCCTACGCATCTCTGACATGATGGCCATTGTAGTGGGGCTTGTTGGCGCGATGCTCGCATCATCATTGCAAGCGCAGACACGCGTTTCTTTCTCAACGACAGATAGTGGGTTGGTTTACGCCAACCTGTACGGCAAAGGCGAGCGCGGCGTCGTGCTGGCGCATGGTGGGCGTTTTAACAAAGAGAGTTGGGCGCCGCAGGCCACGGCGATGGCAGCAGCCGGCTTCCGCGTTCTCGCCATCGATTTTCGCGGTTACGGCCAATCGCGCGGGCCGGGGCAAACCGATCCGTTGAGCGCGCCGTTGTATCTTGATGTGCTCGCAGCCGTGCGCTACCTGCGAGAAACCGGTGCCAAAACTGTATCCCTGATTGGCGGTAGTATGGGAGGCGGTGCTTCCGCCGAGGCATCCATTGTTGCCGCGTCGGGTGAGATTGATCGTCTCGTGCTGCTCGCGCCGATGGCGGTTGAACGGCCCGAACAAATCAAAGGCCGGAAGTTATTTATCGCTGCACGCCACGACACCACGGCAAGCGGCACGCCGAGGCTCGTCAAGATTCGCGAGCAATTCGAGAAAGCCCCGGAGCCAAAAGCGTTAGTGCTTTTGGAGGGTTATGCGCACGCGCAAGCGCTTTTTCAGACGGATGAGGGCAAGCGGCTCATGCGTGAAATCATTCGGTTTC
>CAZMLO010000025.1:0-2944 GCA_964567285.1 uncultured Gammaproteobacteria bacterium | reverse complement strand
TTTGCTTTCGTTTATTCTCTACTCTACATTTTTCCTTCCCCGTTTGATTTTCTTCGCGCACATGTTCATCTTGAACGACGACACGCTGCCATCGGTGATCACTGATTCGACTCGCTGGCGCAAGTTGCTGGTCGAGGGCAATAGCCGCGTCAGCCTAAAATATATGAATGACAAACTGGGGCGCATCGGCTTTCGCCCAGACGCCGTCGCTAAAACCATCACCATATTTTCTCTTGCCGATACCGCGCGGAAATCGCTGTTGCTTCACTCGTAATCATGCACTGAAGAGGAAAATGTCATTCCGGAGGAATCTTGTTTGATATCAAGCACAGTGCTTGTGGGAAACCAGATGCTTGTAGCATGACAAGTTAGTTATCAACAAAAGGTCAAGAGTTCACAACTCAAAATAATTTTTCCTTGCTTTTCTCGTCGCCGCGTCATTTCTTTGTTATAGCCGGTTTCAACTTATCGGGAAAATTTCACATGGGCGCATTTTATACGCGTTGTAAAATCGAAAACGCCGTTGATCGCGCCAAACCCATAATTGTTCCAAAACTTTTGGTGGATACTGGACGTGAATACACTTGGATCCCAACACTGACGCTGGAAAAGCTCGGCATCAATCACGAGAAAAAGGATTTGGAATTTGTAATGGCAAGCGGGCAACGCATTACGCGCAGCATAGGTTTTGCAATTATTCGTCTCGACAAGTTTTTCACCATTGATGAAGTGGTGTTTGCCGAAAAAAGTGATTTGTTGCTTTTAGGGGCGCGCACGTTGAGAGGTTTGAACTTGACTATGAGTGCAATTGTTGCAGTGGCTTGAAGATGCCAAGCAAAAAGTAATTTAACGCTTTTCTTTGTCTTTATGGCAACCACTGACTTTTTTGAAGCCCCGACTTCACAATCACAAGTCAAGGCCAATATCGTAGCGCAGTATTTTTACTCATGGGCAAAAATCATTGTCAGTAAAATGCCTGCAAACCAACACATCGCCTATATAGATTTGTTTGCCGGACGCGGTGTATATGAAGACGGTACTTATTCTACTCCTCTTAAAATACTAAAAGGTGCAATAGAAACCCCAGACATTGCAAAGAAAACAATCTTTCTGTTTAATGACGCCAATAAAGAATTTTCCGACGTCCTGCGCGCTGAAGCAGAAAAGATGAATGGTTATTCTAAATTGGCTCACAAACCTCATTTTGAATCGCAAGAGATCAACCAAGAATTTGTGGAGCGTATCGAAAAACTCAATCTTGTTCCAACGTTGATGTTTGTCGACCCTTGGGGATATAAAAACCTGTCTCTGCGCCTAATAAATTCGGTGCTAAAGCACAAAGCCAGTGAAGTGATTTTCTTTTTCAATTACCGAAGAATCAACGCTGCAGTTACGAATAAATATTTCACGCAACATATTGACGATCTTTTTGAAACGCATAGGGCGCAAGAGTTGAGAAAGCGGTTTAAAGATCGTTCATCAGCTCTCACACCTTATCAACGAGAGCAGGGAATAATTAAGCAAGTTACGGAAGCTCTGAGTCATGATTATGGCAAATTCGTTCTTCCTTTCCGATTCATGAACTCTACGGGCACGAGGTGTAGTCATCATATAATTTTTGTAACGAAGCATCCTTTGGGTTACGGTGTAATGAAGGATATTATGGCCAAACACAGTACAGGCAGTGTTGAAGGAGTCCCTACATACGAGTTTAATCCTCGAATACTCAAAAACAACCAAGCATCCTTAGAATTGGAAGAGCCAATTGATAAATTAGCCTTATTGCTTCGCCGTGATTTTAGCGGCAAACAATTAACTGTTGAAGGTATTTATCATGCACATCACCTTGGTAAACCGTATGTCAAATCGAATTATAAGGCCGCCTTGATGCGTTTGGAGCAAAATGGCAAAATCAAAATAAAACCGCCGGTTTCCGAGCGTCGACAAGGCACGTTGGCAGATAGCGCATTCGTGAACTTCCCACTTTCTCAATAGAATAATGGCTACCAAGTCAAAAATAGAATGGACTGAAGCAACTTGGAATCCGGTAACAGGTTGCACCCGCGCCAGCGCCGGCTGTGATAATTGTTATGCGGCAACTCTTACCAAGCGTCTTGCAGCTATGGGGCAGGAAAAATATAAGGGTTTAATTGATTCCAGGAAAAGGCATTTTAACGGTGTGATTAAGTTGCATCGCGAAGTGCTAAAACAACCTCTTTTGTGGAAAAAGCCGCAAATTATTTTTGTAAATTCAATGTCTGATTTGTTTCATAAAGATATTCCTACGGACTTCATCTTCGAAGTTTTTGAGGTCATGCGCCGAGCTCACTGGCATCAATTTCAAGTGTTGACTAAGCGGGCTAAGCGGCTAGAAGAAATAAGTCCGATTATTGATTGGCCCGAGAACGTTTGGCAGGGCGTGAGCGTTGAAGATGAGAAAACCATTTTTCGTATCGATCATCTTCGTCAAACGAGTGCTTTTGTTAAATTCCTTTCACTTGAGCCTTTGATTGGACCGCTTCAAAATATAAACCTTCTAGGTATTGATTGGGTTATTGTGGGAGGGGAATCCGGTCATGGAGCGCGGCCAATGAAAAAAGAGTGGGTTATTCAAATTCGCGATCAATGTTTGGAGCAGGGAGTGCCTTTTTTCTTCAAACAATGGGGCGGCGTGAATAAAAAGCTTACGGGCCGGTTATTGGAAGGGCGGTTTTGGGACGAGATGCCTCAAGTTACTAATGAAGTAGCTTTTGTGTAAAGTAAATTAATATCCATAAGAGTCTTATGCGCAAAACCCTCGGAATGCTTCTGGCCGGCGGCGTCGGTAGCCGGCTTAATATTTTGGCGCACGCGCGCGCGAAGCCAGCCGTGCCGTTTGGTGGCTTGTATCGCATTATTGATTTCACGTTGAGCAATGCCAGCAACTCCGGCGTGACCAACATCG
>CAZMLO010000024.1:0-3292 GCA_964567285.1 uncultured Gammaproteobacteria bacterium | reverse complement strand
CGCTTGTCCACCATGCGGACGATCTCATCGACAAAGCCGTCGAAGCCAATAAGAGTGTGTCTATTGGTGAATTCTTTTTTTGCCTTCGTGAGCACAGCGGCAGTTTGGGCAAGGAGAGCAGGGTCTTTCATAATGCCTTTCGTTGTATGGGAAAGCTAATCGATTCAATTCATCCTGCGAGCAATGTAAAGTGTTATGGTCAAAAGCACAAGCGAAATTTTACTACTGCCGGTGGGGTTCTAGCAGAACAAGCACGATCTTAGCCTGCCATTCTCGATTGACACGCCGAAAGGCGACGCAGCAAAAGGGCGTAATTTTTTGAGAGGCGGATTGAAATTCATTTTATCTCACCATATCCATTTTTTTGCTAAATTATTTTTTTTAACAACTCTCGCACCTCATTTAAATTCGGATGCTGGAGTTGCTCATAAATATCTAAAGCCTTTTCGGCTGCAAATTTGGCTGTTTCTCTTTGTCTTCTCGCTAGTAAAACAAGCGCAAGACCATATTGAGTGTCTGCAATCAAATCCTGGCGTCCAACTAGTTGTGCCAGTAAGAGCGCTTCTTCAAAATGTTTTTGTGCCGATGTGTAATGTTTTCTTTCTAATGCTAGTTCGCCCAAGTTGCTTTTGTATACTGCTTGTCCCTCTTTGTCATCAATTTTACTTGCTAAAGTCAATGCCTGTTGAAAATATTGTTCGGCTGCGCTATGGTTACCGCGCTCAAGTTCGAGTCCGCCCAAGTTATTGAACACATTTGCAATCCAATCATTATTATCTATTTCTTGCCAGCTATTGAGGGCATCAGTCAGAAGTTGCTCGGCTTGTTCATATTGTCTTTTCCCTTTTGCAATTAACCCGGACAAACGCTTAGCAATGGCACGATCATGTTTATTTTGGCTATTTTCGCAGGCTTCCAAACATCGTTTTACCCAGAGATCTACTTCTTCAGAGTTGTCATGGCAATTGTGAATCCAAGCCAGCAGATAAGCGTGTAAAGTTGCTTTACTCCAATCATGTAGCACCAATGCTGACTCATAAGCTCGACTGTTTAGTTTAGTATAATCATCCCAACGGCCGTTAAACCAGAGGAATTGCCATAATGTACAAACAAAATCAATTAACATTTGAGCGGTGTCTTTATTACTAATTTCAAAGCGTTGAACCATCACCGCTTCCCACAGCCAATCGATTGCCGCTTTAATATTTATCCACTCGATATTGAGACGCGTAAATGATTTTTGGTTTTTACCGCCATATCGTTTGGAGTAATCCAACCAGTAATGGGCAAAGCGCATGCCCATTATATGTTCAATTTCTGGGTCAGTTGCTAAATCTGTACAAGCAAAGCGCTTGGTCAACTGATGAAGTGAATATTTTTCTTCAATTGGTTCATATTCACTCACATCTTTGGTTATATCAACAATTATGAGTGCTCGAATTTGTTCAAGTGTAGGATCCTGTGTGCTACTTAACTGCATCATGCTTTCCCCTCCTACGACTAAATCGACGAGGGAAAGTGCATGCAAACGTTGTAGTGCAGAATTCAGTGCATTTCTATCAAGGTTTGAAGTCGCAGCTAAGGCATCAAATGCTGCTGGCCCACTGAAAAGCGAAAGAGCGCCAAGAGTTGTTTTTTCATTCACATCCATCTTTTTTCGAGCCTCGCGATACATGAATGAAATTAAATCACTCTCAGGGCTTCCATCACGCAATATAGCAAGTGCACGTTCAAAAGATAACCCTCGGGCATGGATAAGTCCAATCGTCCACAAGAGGGCTAATGGCAATCCGTCGGATTCGTCATAGAGTGATTTCCAACCGGTTTCACCTACCCGAGCAAATGCACGATGAATATTAGAGTCACGGGTTATTTGATCTTCGATAAGTTGTCGTGCTTCCTCCCATTTTAATTTTTCGAGACGGATTATAACAGCAGACTCGCCAGTTCGTCGTCGACTTGTAGTTATTGCTTTGCATCCTTCTGGCAAATATCGTAGGAAATCACCTATGGCAGTTTGCTCTCCCAGTGTTAACGTTTCCAAGTTGTCAAAAATAATTAAAACTCGATTCCCGCGTAACATTTCTAAAAGGGCGCGTTGTTTTTGTTCCCCCCAGTGAAGATGCGCAATATCAAGATGCGCCAATGATCGTGCAACTTCATTTAATAATTCGTCGAGTGATTGGGCTGTGAGTTTTATATTTTGAATTCCAGCCGGTTCTAGACGATCCCTTTTTGCCGTGACAAAAATGAATGCATCAAATAAACCACGATTTTTGCAGATATGAGCAACTTCAATAGCGAGGGCTGTTTTTCCCATTCCTCCGATACCATCAATGACGACCCCCCAACCTCGATCTTCTGGGCTCAAGGCACGCAAAGCTTGCGTAATCTCCTCATTCCTCCCAAAGAACGGTTGGCGGCGGGGGAGTGTATCAGGCAAATGTGGCGCAAGTGACTGAACCTCTTGAACAGAAATTTTTTGCCCTTTTTCTTTTTGAGCATAGTCGAGAAGAAAGTCAATAAGATTCTGTCGAATTAAACGCTCAAAGGATTCACTAGCGTCGAAGGTTTGATAAAGACCGGGGTGATCAGCATCAGGGGCAAAGCCTACAAAAAAATCTTTAACGCGCTTGTATTGATCAGGGTCAAGATCATCAGGTGGAATACTACGCTTGCACCAGAAAAACATCATATATGGACGTTTTTGCTTTTTCCATAAGCTGTATGCCAGTCTGAACTCTTCCTCAGTTCCAGAAAAATATTCTTTACCCGTTTGCGGATCGACGTTTTTAGTTGGCGTTCCAAAGCGATGCCAAAGAATACCGATAAAGACGTCCCATGTGGTTGGCTGCAGCTGATCGAGAATGACCTGTTCCGGTCGACCGATATCCGGAACCACTTTGCGCCAATCCACCAACTCCAATGTGACGCCGACATGTTCTGCCAGCGATCGTAATTCTTCGACGACCGTCGCCAGCCGACCCCGTTCGTTAGATACATCCGAAGGTGAAGCGGCGAAAAGGCGAAGTTTTTTGAGAGATTGATTTGAAGTCATTTTTATCCCACCGTTGCTAAATTGTTTCCCATTGTTTTTTAAAACCATCAGGCAACATTATCCGCTCAATCCGTTAAACCCGCTTACTATTTTTTCAAAATTATTGTAAGCGGATTGTACTGATTCAGCGGATCGCTTTCCTTTTCGGTTTACCGGTTTTCTTTCGCCGGCCGTCATTTTCTTCATCTTCATCCATCACCGCCTGCACTGCTTTGCGCGTGCGTTTTTTCCATT
>CAZMLO010000023.1:0-3845 GCA_964567285.1 uncultured Gammaproteobacteria bacterium | reverse complement strand
GTTGTTCTTGGCTCAGCTTGATTCCTGAAATAACCACTTCAAGAGTTTTGTCATTCTCGTCTGCTTTTGGCTTTGGTTCTTCAGATTTTGTTTCGTTTTGTGATCCAACTGACACAGCTTGAGTTGGAGTAGATTAATTACCAAAACTGAGTTTACCGAAATTAATTAATTTCTTCGGTGGTGCAGGCTCCTTACTTTTTTCAACAACAACGGGGGATACAACAGGAGCTGCCCTCGGAGCCCGACTTTCCAAAACCTGACTTTTAGCCACTTCGAAAACCTGCTCAACGCCTTGTCCTGTTTTAGCCGAACAACTCACATATCTTGCCTGCACTGTCTCCGCATATTGGAGAATCTCCCCTTGGGAGACACTACGCTCGGTTTTGGGTAGATCTGCTTTTGTACCCACAAAACACAGTTGAACCCTCTCAGGACATTCTGTTTGTATTGACCGATGAATACTTTTAGCATCTTCAAAGCTGGTTTGTTCTGAGGTGTCAAAACAAATCAACACCGCATCGGCTGAACCCAGATATTGACGCCTTATTTTATCAGCCCTGTTAGGATCGTGATGAGCTGGAACTTCAACCACTCTTAACGGGATCGAAGGGTCAGGATCATGCCCGGTAGGTTGAGGGTTATTTAAGAATCCGGGATCTCTCGTGATGGGGAGATTTTCCACGAAAGGCTGATGGTCCATAGCCCGCATCAATGCTGTTTTTCCAGTGCCGTTATCTCCTAGCATGACAATTTCTATATATTGATCAGGATCGGAGTAAACTTCTTCGACAATATTGCTTTGAACTTCTACTGGCCTAAGTGACGCCAGCTTAAATTTTAGCCATTTTGCGTTCAAAGGCTGATTACACTCTTCTGCCAATGCAATCAAAGGATTAGCATACTCCAGAAAATTCTCATCGCCAAAATATTTTTTTATGTACTGTTGTGCATTATACAGTGCACCACTTTGAATGGCATCCGCAAGTGGTGGCCTCACTGCTTCATCGGGTGTCAATAAATCTATATCATGAAAATATTTTTGCGCGATATACTCGAAATTACTCCATGTAGTGGTCGCGATCATCCAATTTAGAACGGTCTCTCCTTTCAATATTACAAGAGGATCCAACCCATATTTTTCCACCAAATGATCAAACATTTTCAATTGACCATGAATAGCTGCAACAAATAAGGCTGGATGTTTATCTTCTTCAGCGACACATCTGCGAATTGATGCAAATACACCGTGAATATTCACCCAACCTTGATCCACGCTCCAATCCAGTAGCTCTATTTGACCTGAACGAATGGCTGCGTGCCCCAGATATTCACCGGTTCGTTTGAATGTACCGGCAGGCTCATGATAATAATCTCCTGTATTTGTATCAGCCCGCTTTGTTTTAAATTCTTCGAGTTTATCCCGTTTGTTGGAACAAACAGCTGCTTCATAATATAAACGTAATTTATTATTAAAATTGGCACTTTCGACTTTAGTCTCAAGTGCAAAAAACTCTTCATGAAATTCCCACAGACTCATTTCAGCAGCTTGTAACGCTAGATGGTCATGAATATCTTCACTTTTATGTATATCTCCACCTGCAATAACTAATCGCCGTAATAAAGCAGTATGTTTACCCCATAGAGCGGCATGCAGTAAGGTGACGTAATCTTGAGGCACTGTTGACCAGCCCTTTTGTCTACCTGAATCATTGATATCATAGCCAAACTGCTCAACTAACATAAATACAGGTTCTTCGCTCCCTCCTAAGGCAGCATAAAAATGCAGAGAAGGAGCATCTTTAGGAGAAAAACCCGGATAAAAATCATTTATCCAATTGATCAGTACAGTCTTATGTCCACAAAAGGCCAGATAATCTAACGCGCATTTTCCATTAATATCCCTTCGTTTTGGGTCTTTTCCGATCAGCTCTCGAAGTGCCGCTTCATTACCCATAATCGCTAACAATGGCCATACGTCTTCATAATCAAAAAAAGGGAACTCAGCGACAATGAACTTTTGATGTCGTGCTCTAATCCGCAAGAATTTGATCAGAGCGAAATAATTGGGAGCATATTTGTTAAAAATGGAGTGTTCCAAGGCCCCTTCCGGAATAACACTAAAACTATAAACAATGCTCTTTTGCGACAATTGGCCAAACAATCGATAAATAGAGCCCGAAGACGTTGCTAAACACCACTGATCTTGAGGAGGTAATCGGTCGAGGACAAGTTTAGTAGTATCTTTACCAAGAGGGCCTAGTAGCTCTACTTTATTCATGATTCAGTACCCCATAATAACCTTAAAAAGCGATAAACCTATGATTTGATGGGCAAATTTAACATATTTTTAAGTCGCGTACGATAGGTAGAGTTTTCCAATATGAAATGAGTCTGGACAAAGCGGCTGCAGCCCTCATGATCGGAGGATGAACCGATCATGAAATTAGACAATCTTAGTACCATCGACCAGATGGAGACATTTTTAACCGGCAGTCAGCCCATCGCCTTTGCTGTGGCCACCGGCCAGGATGAGCGCTATCAATTTATTCAGAGCATCCTAAAGCGCTTTGGCTATTCGAGCCTTAAACGCTCAGAAAAGGGAGTTGTCATACGCTTCCTTGGGAAGGTGTCTGGCTATTCCCGACAACAACTGACTCGGTTGATACATCAATACTTCAAAACGGGTAAACTCAAGCGCCATCAGAAAACAATGAATGGTTTTGAACGGGTTTATACTGATAAGGATATTCAATTATTAGCACAGCTCGATCAACGACATGACACCCCCAATGGATACCGGGTTAAAAAATTATGTGAGCGAGCGTATCTGAATTTTAATGATGGGGACTATGTGCGTTTATCAACTATTTCAATATCTTATATTTACAATTTACGAAAATTATCCGGCTATCTATAAAAAACATCGGCATTATTATGAAAAAACAAAGAGTCCTATAAAGGAGCATATTGGAGAGCGTCGAAAACCACGAGCGGAAGGAAAGCCTGGATACATTCGAATTGATACGGTGCATCAGGGTGATTTAGATGGAAATAAAGGCGTATATCACATTAATGCTGTTGACGAGGTGACGCAATTTGAAATTGTTGTCAGTGTAGAAAAAATATCAGAAAGTTTTTTAATGCCGGTTTTAAAAATATTGTTAGAGGCATTTCCTTTTAAGATTATTAATTTTCATTCGGACAATGGTGGTGAATATGTGAACAAAGTTTTTGCGACATTACTTAAAAATTATTAATTGAATTTACAAAATCGCGCACAAGACAAACAAATGATAATGCATTGGTCGAAGGAAAAAATGCAGCGGTTGTTCGGAAGATATTTGGGTATATACACATTCCACAACATTATGCAGAGCGGATAAATGAATTTAATCAATCTGCTCTGAACCCCTACGTTAATTATCATCGACCCTGCTTATTTCCGACGATTACGATTGACCATAAAGGAAAGCAAAAGAAAAAAATGAATACAATAACATGATGACCCCCTACGAAAAATTTAAAGGGATACCGAATGCTGAACACTATTTAAAGTGTGGTCTGACGCTTAAGAAACTGGATGACATTGCAGTGGCTATGACGGATAATCAAGCGGCTGATCATTTACAGCACCAACGTAAGGAACTCTTTAAACAAATCCATGGGGACTGCAAGAAGACAGCCTGAGGAGCATTAAGGTGCTAACCGGTATGACCGGCCCAGGCAATGCCTCTTCAGACTCATTTAGCTATTGGAAAAGACTGGTGTGAAAGGTGCGAGAAATATGGGGGTGGGAGGTTGTGAATAGAAGTTTAGGTTTCTGGTCCTACTGTTTGATCACATAA
>CAZMLO010000022.1:0-4629 GCA_964567285.1 uncultured Gammaproteobacteria bacterium | reverse complement strand
CTGACATCTTCTCTTCTGACACCTTCTCTTCAGTCATCGCGAACGCAGGTGACGATCAAGGAAGCATTTGTTGGCTTGTAACATTTTCCTGATCGTCACCTACGCTCGCGATGACAGAGGCGAGAAGAGGCACGGCTGCTGAGAGGCAATGTGACTTTTTCCCTATCGGGAGCGTGTGGAGCCAGGATGGCGGAACCCGCAGCCCTTACAGGGATGTACTTGCAGGGCGGTCCCGAGAGGGAAAAAGTCACATTGCCTATCGGCAGCAAGTAGTGAGTTACCGCTGAGCCTGTCTTACTCTCTACACCTTAATTGCTAGTCGCAAAAGTTTTAACTCTGATTTTCGTATTGGACAATCCGGCATAACCTTGGCTACTGATATTGCTATACAAAAACCCTTTCTCAGAATCCCAAAGCGGATTGTAGTGAAATTGCAATGAACCCTGATGCCATTTAAATTCTGTTTTGCTCGGATCTACGTACAATAAATTACCCAAATAACACGCCTCTAATTCTGTTTTTCTTTCGCCCCCGGATTCAGCCAAGGTCACTGCACGACAGTGCCCTTGATAAACAATAAAATGAACCGGATCAAATTCTCTGGGATAATCAAATGGAGGCATCATCGCCTTTCCACCTTCAATCTCAACAACCAACTTCGGGGTTGTGGCAGTAATTCTCTGACTATCCTGCTCACGTTTTTCCCGAGCGCGTGTCGCAGCAATATGGCGATAATTTTTTCTCATCGCTTTTTGTTGGGCCGCCGTCAAAGACTTCCAATTTTGTTCAGACAGTCCATAACGAGCCGCGCTACAACCACTCAACAAAATTGAGACAAGTGTAGTGCTGACGAATAAACAAACTGAATGCAAATGGACTGATCTTTTCATAATTTTCTACTTTAAATAAATGACCTACTGTGATGATTTTGAAGGAGTTACTGCAGCAGGTGTCGCTGCAGCACCCGTAAGAACGGGTGAAGACGGTGAACCCGTTGACGATGCTGAAGTTTGTCCTTGATGCGGCTTAACCACAGCGCTTGCAGAACCAACACCGGTAGATCCCTGTGGATTAACGGGAGTAATATTTCCAAAGGCAGGCACACCTGGCTGAGCACTAGAACTTACTGGGGCAGTGTTCACCGAAGCGGGCACACTCGGCTGAGCATTAGAACTTACTGGAGCAGTGTTCACCGAAGTGGGCACACTCGGCTGAGCATTAGAACTTACTGGGGCAGTGTTTACCGAAGTGGGCACACTTGGCAGAGCATTAGTACTTACTGGGACACTGTTAACCGAAGCTGACACACTCGGCTGAGCATTCAGATTAACGGAAGCACTTTTGACAGAACTTGGAGCACTCGGTTGATCCGTAGAGTTCGCAGGAACTGTTGCACTAGGTGCCGTTATCGTGGCAGATGTTGCAGTTTCCTCAATCGGTGGAATATAGCTTAATCCCTCCGGCTCCTGAGCAACAGATGTAGTTGAAGCTGCATTGGGCACAACATTCGGGCTCGTATTCTGCCCTACAGGCTCTGAAGGGTTCACCGGTTTATCGTAAGACTTAACATTGTGACTCGCCTCAGCAGGCGCCTTTGCTTTCTGAGTCTCTTTTTTCTGTCCACAACCCACCATAGTCAACGCAGTGATGAAAACAGCAGAAGCAACAAGCAGTCTTTGCATATTCATAAAGGAATCCCCAAGTTAAAAAATCGATTCGGCAGAATTATAATGTCCCCTCGAAGCACACCGCAAGAAATAATTAAAAGCTAAAAAAACTAATATATAATGTAAAACATAAACTTACATATACAACTCAATGATTAAAAAACTTTTTATGTCAACAACAAGATCACAAATTATTTTTTCCACCCGAGATCGGCAAAATATGTGAGTTTGCAGCCTAGTGGCGAATGAGGATAAAAAAGAAATTTGGATTAGCGATGGCAATCCTTTGCCGCCCCACTCCTTCCTTGAGGAAATCCATATCAGGGCATATCGCTAATCCCACATCGGTCGTCCTTGAACCGACTTAAGTTAAATGTATCAGATTATTAAAAACTCGCAAGTCAGCCCCATTCCCCACAACCGAATGCCCAATTCACCCCCAAACTCCCACAGAAAATAAATATACTTTAAAATCAACAACTTACAAGAATATGGGATTTTTAATCCCTACCTAAACCAGGTATCAGACTTACCGGCCTTTGAGACATCTCGCACAAAGCAAAGGAGCAGTATCTGCGTTAAAATCTTTAAGTGAGACAGCTAATCAACTGAAATATAAAGAATTTTCTCCAAAGCCCAATTGATGAGAGCCAACCTAAGGAAGCCAGCAGCAGGAGTTAGCCTGGTAGGGTCAATACTGAACTCAAATTTTGACGTTCAGTATCATAACCAAAATAATTCATTAAAAATTATTTGTTGTAATTCATCTCGATTATTTTTTTTCGCACAGACACCAGAAAAAATTTTTTAAATAAAAAATCAGCAGTTCCCGGTGAAGATTCTGCTGGCAAAATCAATCCATTAGTCGAAGAAATTCCCATCAAAGCTTCACTGGGAATTTCTGAATAAAAATATTTTTTCTTCTTTACTTAATCATCAGCAGAATAATCCGTTGAACTTGTCTCCATTTTAACAGTGCCCTTTTCTACTTTAGCTTTCTCACGTAAGTCTTTGACATAAAGATTAAAATCAACCACACCATTATTAAAAGCGATGGATTTTTTGAAAATCTCTCTCTGATCTTTACTCAAATTTTTAGGATCAGCCAGAGTCACTTTTTCAACCCCAACCACAGCATAATCGCCATTCAACAACGGACCACCATCATAACTCTGCGTTTTTGATTTAGGAGCAGAAATTCTAAAAGCCAATTGAATCAACTCTGGCGCCAACGATTTGTCTTGATAGCCTACATTAGATCGACCTTGCCAACGCAACCCATGAGCCTGAATCACATCATTAATACTCTTGCCCTCTCGCAACGATTTCACAATCGATTCACCCAAAGTCGCCATGGTTTTTTCAGCTTGCTGACGTTTCAACACCGCCACAATATTTTCTCTCACACTCTCCAAAGGCATCACTCGCGAAGGTTCAGAAGACTTCAGCCGCACCACCACAATCCGCCCATTGCCTAAATCAATCGGATTACTATTGCTAGACTGTTGCAAAACCTCATCACTAAACGCCGCAGAAACCACTTTCGGAGACGAAGCCAAACCTTCCTTAGCCCCTTGACGCGAAAATGCCTCTGTCGATTGAATTGAAACCCCCAGCGCCTTTGCCACTTCTGACAATGAGTCGGGATGCGTAAACGCCAACTCCAACAATTGATCCGCCCGAGCTGTAAAATCTTTTTCAGATTTTTGTTTAAGCAACGCGTCCTTAACCTTCTCTGAAACCACCGATAAAGGTTGTGGCCTCGGTGTTTCTACTGCCAATACTTTATAAACCACCCAGCCCTCAGAAGTTTGTTCCGGTGTTGTCATCTCACCCACCTTCATCGGTGAAAATAATTTGACCAAATCCTTCGTGTCCGCACTCGCCACCACCCACTCTTTTTTCAGATCGGTAGGCACCGTCGATTCTTGCTTCAATTGATCAGCCACTAAATTAATCCGTGCTTTAGCATCCGCCAGCTCTTTTTCTTTGGGCTCAGCCGACAAGGGCACAACCGCTTTTGCAACCTGCCAACGCGCCGGTGTTGAAAAAGCACTCAAATTACTTTGATAATAATCTTGAATTTCCTTATCGCTTGCTTGTTGTTTTGCTTTAAGCGACTCAATATTCAGCTCAACATAATCCAGACTCACCTTGGCCTCGCTCAAATACTGATTATGATGGGCATCATAATAGGCTTTGATCTCAGCATCATTAAGCTTTATAGCTTGCTCAAACTGATGCAGAGGCAGCAACATTAATTGGAAGTCTCGTTTTTGCTCCGTCACCGCATAAGTTCGATCTATTTCTCCTGGCAGCGCAAAAGCGGATTGAGTGACCCCATCACTCAACTGCCCCACTATCATCGCTTGAGACACTTCATCATAAAAATTTTTTTCGGAATAGGATAAATTATAAAGGACCCGCTGCATCCGATCATAGGAAAATTGACCATCCACTTGGAAAGCTGGCATCTGTTGGACCATAGCCTGGAACGCTAAAGGACTATTCACAAATCCAGCTTTTTTAGCGCCTTGATAAACAATTTCTTTAGTAATCAAATCATTCAACGATTGTTGGCGTAATAATTCTTGACGCTCCTGGCTGAGTTTTAATTTCGAACCCAATTGATTCATCAGCTGGTTACGATTTCGATTGTAAGCCATCGTCAATTGTGCCGGTGTAATTTTTTTACCGTTCACCGTTGCCACCGATTGATTCGTCCGACTGTTTACGAGGTAATATTCAATTCCAAACAAAGCAAAAGCCAAACTGATTAATCCAATAAGAATTTTCGCAAACCAACCTAAAAGATGATTTCTAAATGTTTGCAGCATAATCTAGACCTCGTTTGAGCTGTGGAACCAACAAAAAACGCGCCTTATGAGGCGCGTCTTTTAGTGCAAAATGGCGGAGTGGACGGGACTCGAACCCGCGACCCCCGGCGTGACAGGCCGGTATT
>CAZMLO010000021.1:0-14361 GCA_964567285.1 uncultured Gammaproteobacteria bacterium | reverse complement strand
CCCCCGACATCCTGCTCCCAAAGCAGGCGCGCTACCAGACTGCGCTATACCCCGGCGAACCAGGGATCATACTAGGCTAATATAGACACGTCAACGAGATATGTATTAGACAACCACAGATCACTGGCGCCCTGACATTATAGTATTACCCGAGTGTAAAACTTCGAGATCGACTGGACATCTAGTTACTGAGGCTTTAGGATCCTAGTCAGTGAACACCATTATGGCTGTATTATTCATTTTTGAAAGTGGGAGAGCTTCTATGAAAGCAGGGGTAGAAAAACTCAGAAAATCGACTAAACGTAGCCTCACGAAAGCTAAGCGCTTTATAGACACAGGCTCGACTAAACCCAGTACTCTATCTGAACATCTTGATGATTTCACTGACAACGCCGAAAAAACGATTGACAAACTCTCTGAAAATCTCGAAGGAAGTTTGACCCGCTGGACCGATTCCCTAGCCGCATGGTTTTGGAAGAAAAGTGCCGAAGCATTTTTAGAGACATATGGCTTCGACGGCTATTTCGTATGGTGGCTGGGTTCCTGTTAAGAGAGATTCTAAAGGTAAAGCGATTTGGACAGAAAAACATCGTTGGCAGATTGCAGCAATACCCTTCAAATTCTTGATTATTTTGCCACTGAAGTTACTGACACTCATCTTTAAAATCTTACTGAATATCGTAAAAGCCTTTACTGAATTTGCGCCCATGTTACTGAGAGCTACTTCTGATGCTCTATTGCATAAGCTGTGGAAACTTGGAGAAGAGACATTAAATACTAAAATAGAGGGCGTTGCCTTAATTTTTACCGTTATAGGACTCATCTTTTCGGGTGTCGTTGTTGTACTTTTTTATCTCGCTACACATGCCCTCCATTTCTTTGGCAGAGCACTGACTTCGCCTGAAAAAGTGCTCGAGTCTGTTTTGAATTCGGTCGAAAGTACACAAAAGATCATCTGGGTGAATCTCTTTCTTTTTTGCCGGGCCTATTCCTGGGATTTCTGAGTATAATCGCATCCGCTGCACTCTGGGCTATCACTTTTCCGGTACTTATTAGCGCTGTGGCCACCTACTTTCCGATCACGGTCGAGGCAGCTGCCTGGGTTGCGCAACTTCCTGTCTTAAGCAATATTCTTGCCGCTCTGAAAAGCGTGAGTCTGCTTCCCTGGTTTGCTCACTATCTTTCCAAAATTGTGTCCGTTTCAAGTTTCTTTGGCGTTGAGTTGCTTTCCACCAGTACAGTCCTCCTGGTTGCAGCAGTCAGTTATATGGCTGCACCAATTTGCGCCCTCCTAAGCCGTTTGGCTGAAGAGTTTAGTAACTGGTGGGCTGTTTCCGGGTGGAATAGTAAAGAAGGCGGCCCCTTAACCACTATTGCTAATATTGGTTCAACAAAAGACAGTGCGGCCTTAGGGGACATCCAATTGAAAGTTACATTAACCAACAGCGGTAAAACCAGTACTGGAACTCCAGCCCTGGGTTCACGTGCAAAACAATTAATGGCGCCTGTAGCAGAACAATCTCGCCTCGAAGATTTAGCCAAAAAGGCTGAAGGATCGAGTACATTGTCTGATGGCAGCAAGGCCAAAAAGGAAATGACAAAATCGTCTGTTTCCTCATCCAAAAACACACGAGCTGTATTTTCCAGTAAATAAGCGTGGCACTATGAGAACTATGCTATATCCTCAAAAAGGATGAAGAATCAACTTATTCTAATGTCTAAACTTGAGGGCATTAGTCATTATTTCAGAGATGATGATAATCCGTTAGCACCAGACTTTTTTTCTTTTGATTTTTTCAGTACATCCTGCATTTTTTTTTCCACTTCACTATTTCGCTCCCAACTGAGGCCTGTATTGTAGGTAAATGCGAGTGTACGTTGCTGGGCTTGAGGCCTTAGTGAGTGAGATGGTGCACTAACAGCACTCGATGAGTGTTTTGCAGGTTTCTCTTCTTGATCTGATTCTTGATCTGATTCTGGATCGTCTTCTTTATCTACTTCTTCAGCAGCAATATCTGGTTTGGGTGCGTCTTCAATATCACTACCATCTTCAAACTTAAATAACATCTCTACCCTCACTTTTTATGAAACAAATTATTAATAATATCCACCCCGAATAATCCACAAACAATCTACCACGAAGCTAACTAGCGTTTCTCGCTATGTTGATTGCGTAATATCCAAGCCTGACCAACAATAATAAAAGCTTATATTAGCACATTTTGTTTCATATTTACACACTTTTATAGCAACTATGGATATGATCATTAACCATACCTACCGCTTGCATGAAGGCATAGCAAATTGTACTACCTACAAATTTGAATCCTGCTTTTTTGAGAGTCTTGGCCATTTGATCGGAGATCGGTGTTGAGACAGGCACATCGCTAAGTGATTTCCAGTGATTCACAATAGGAACACCCTCAACAAATTGCCAAATATAATCACTGAAACTACCCTGCTCTTCGCAAATTTCTAAATAAGCTTTGGCGTTAGTAATAAAAGCGTTGATTTTTAATTGATTACGCACAATGCCAGGATTATTCATCAATTCCAGAATTTTTTTATCATTGTATCGAGCTATTTTTTCCGCATTAAATAGATCAAAGGCTTCACGATAATTTTCACGTTTGCGTAAAATAGTAATCCAACTCAACCCCGCTTGCGCACCTTCAAGCAATAAAAACTCAAACAACTTTTGATCATCAAAAACAGGAACACCCCATTCCCGATCATGATATTCAATATAAAGCGGGTCATCACTAACCCAGCCACAACGTGGTTTTTGATTAATCATCGTAGTTTCCTCCAAGAGGGGTCAAGTCTGGACGATAGACAAAATAAAATGATTTGTCTATTGTCCAGACTTGACCCCTCCGCCGCTAACCCAGCCTCAGCGTGTTTTTTGATCAATCATCGTTGACCTCATTTTCTCAGAAGTATACTCACACCGAAGGATCGTATATAGAAGATGGCAAGGGTTAGCAAAAATGGTCAAGCACCGCTTGTTCAACTGCAGTAATCTTCTTCTCGTAACTTAGGCTAGACTGTGTATAGGAGCAAAGTATGCGTTACGAAGATCGAATCAATAAGGTTGTTGACTTCATTGGCAAGCACCTGGACGAGGAACTTAATTTAGAACAATTAAGTGCTGTGGCATGCTTTTCGAAATATCACTTTCATCGCCTTTTTACCGCTTATACAGGCTTATCTTTACAGCAAATGATCCGCTGGTTGCGTCTTAAAAGGGCGGCACACCAGCTGGTTATGAATAAAGAGAAGTCCATTATTACGATTGCACTGGATGCCGGATTTGAATCGCACGAGTCCTTTAGCAGGGCCTTTAAACAAGTTTGTGGGTTAAGCCCCAGCGAATTTAGAGATCAACTGAATTGGGGACCTTGGGAAAAATCACCGTATTCATTGCGCAAACATGAGGATAAATCGATGAACGTTACGATTAAAAATATGCCAGCAAGACGGTTGGCAGTCATTGAGCATCGCGGAGATCCTAATAAGATTTCCGAGACCGTGAACAAATTAATTGCATGGGCCAAAGCACAACCCATGGATTTAAGACCAAAACCCGGTGAAGCTTTTGCTTTTGTTTACGACGATCCTAAAGTCACACCACCCGAAGAATTTCGTCAAGATTTCGCGATTACAATTCCCGAAAACTTGAAGTTGGGTGGAGAAATTATTGAAAAGCGACTACCCGCAGGACGATATGCCGTTGCAGTACACAAAGGTTCCCGAACCACCATCGGAGAAAAAGTGTACGGACTCTATCAAGATTGGCTACCCTCCTCCAACGAGGAACTCGGTGATTTACCGTGTCTCTTCGCTTTCTACAATTTCGACAATGAAGTTGCAGAAACAGAGTCTCTGACAGAGTGTTGGCTTTTACTGAAATAAGGAAGAAGAGAGAAGGGGTAAAACCCTTCTTTCCTGAAAAGCTCAAGAAAATCAAATTGAGGCACGGCTGCTGAGAGCCCTCATCATTGACTTCGTTTTGTCTTATAAGTATTGTGAATACTTCTCAGGTTTACGACGGGACTAAGGACACCATTATGTCAAAGCAAACTGGCGAATATAACGAATTAGCTGATATATCAAATGAAACCATCCTCATCAGTGGCGGGGAAATCTATAGGCCATCAGACAGCTGGAGTTTAACATTCAGAAAAACATTAAGATCCAGTTTGAAGAGCGTTATGCCTGATAAATTACTGTCATTTAAAGCAATATTGGCTGAGGCATTTTTAGCTGTTTATGGCTTTGATGGCTATGATCCTGCGAAACATGAAATTGCTACCCATAAAGAAAAAGAAAAACACTATGACATTGAAGAATTGAGCGGGTTGTTAATTATCGCCTCTTTTTTGGGATTGCCGTCACGCCTTCCTCCTGAAGGAGGTTACGATTTAGATATTTTGACAATCCTTCGTGGGTTTATAGGTGGATGGATCCCACGGACTCGTGTTTTTGACTATAAAATTTGGACTAAAAAAGATTTGTGGCAAAGGTGGGCTATACCGGTCAAATTCCTATTAATATTGCCACTGAAATTATTGACATGGCCTTTCAAGCTTTTCATTAACCTCATCAAACTAGTGACTGAATTTCTTCCAAAAATTCTTGAACTCAGTTTCGGTGTTCTACTCCTACAGTCATTATCACTCAGTATAGAAGCATCGAACAAAAAGAAAATATCTCAATCGTTAGGACACGGACTATTATCAGCTTTTATTTCTCTTTTTTACCTCAGTAGTTTTCTTCTCAATTTTATTGGCAGAATGCTGACCTCCCCAGAAAAAAGCGCCAGTCTAATGTTTCATTATTTTCAAAGTAGGTTAGAAAAAACAGTTGGTAAATCTTGGTCTACGCTAATTGGAGTAGTCTTTGCCGGTATCAGTGTCATCTATTCTATTATCATATGGGCTATCGTTTTCCCCTTGGCGATTGGGTTCATTACAACTCACTTTCCCATCGTACTACAGGCCACTGCTTGGATGATGCAGCTTCCTGGGGTCGGTGCTTTTCTATCTTTTATGAATAATGTGTTTCTCACAATAGGATCAGTAACTGCTTCATTTCTTAATGTGAATGTCGTCACATTATTTTCTCAAATGGTCGGATTACAAGTTTCCAACACCGTACTCTTTTTATGCGCTGGTATTGCCTCCTTGGTAACACCTGTTGCAATCATCCTCACCTATTTAACAGATAGCCTTAGCAATTGGTGGGCAACAAAAGTGAACGTTTATAATACAGTAGACGTCGTCTGGCTGGCTGTCTCGAAATTTCAATCCCAAAATTTTAAACTTGAAGATTATGTTCTAGACAATGAGCTAGAAAACAAACCTGTATTAGTATCTTCAGTACCAGCTAATATTGTCGATGAAAAGATAAAAGCTGCAGAAGAGACACCTATTCGAGAAAACCACGCTGAGGCTACTTTCGCTAGAACTTCGGATGACCCAACCTCCCCGCAAGGGTCAAGCTCTACAAGTACACATGTGGATCATTCAAAGAAATCTGATGCTCAACAGGTGACTCCAAAAAAATAAATATTTTCCAAGAATAGTATGTCTTCACATCTTCAAAGAGTGGGATGTACTGGCAGGGGGGTACCAAAAGACGCTCTTTCTACTAGCACACCCTTTCCTACCTCAAATAGGTGGCGTATGATGATTCCTGTTTGAATTATTCGAGGCGAGACTATGCAAGACCTGACAAAAACCATTGAGGCAGCTTATGAACAACGGCATGAAATCAATCCTGAGCGGGTTGATCCTTCTGTTCGTCAGGCGGTTTTGGATACTATTGATCTATTAAATTCGGGCACTGCACGCATTGCGGAAAAAACCGCTACCGGTTGGCAGGTTAATCAATGGTTAAAAAAGGCGGTGCTCCTCTATTTTAGAGTGAGCCCTAACACGCTCATGAATGGTGGTTTCGCGCAGTTCTACGATAAAGTTCCTCTGAAATTTAATCACATGGATGAAGCACAACTTCAATCCAATGGGGTACGCATTGTGCCACCCGCTTGTGTGCGTTATGGCGCTTATATCGCTAGCAACACCGTGTTAATGCCCTCTTACATCAACATTGGCGCCTATATCGATAGTGGCGCCATGATCGACACCTGGGCAACCGTAGGCTCCTGTGCGCAAATCGGCAAAAATGTGCATCTTTCGGGCGGTGTTGGCATCGGCGGCGTGCTCGAGCCTATGCAAAATAATCCGACCATCATCGAAGATAATTGCTTTATCGGCGCTCGCTCAGAAATTGTTGAAGGTGTGATTGTTGAAACAGGTGCTGTTATTTCCATGGGTGTTTATATTGGTCAAAGCACCAAAATTTATGACCGTGAAACTGGCGAAATTTCTTACGGCAGAGTGCCCGCAGGCGCCGTTGTTGTTCCTGGCAATTTACCCTCTGCAGATGGAAAATACAGCCTTTACTGCGCCGTTATTATCAAACGTGTGGATGAAAAAACACGCGCTAAAGTGGATATTAATACCCTGCTGCGCTCCTAAAATAGGAAATTTTTTATGGATACACTGGATCTCGCTCAACAATTAATTCGAGAAAAATCTGTTACACCCGAAGATGGCAACTGTCAAAAAATTCTGGGCACTCGTTTGGCCAACAGTGGTTTTAGTATCACAGACTACCCTTTCGGATCCGTTAAAAATCTTTGGGCTAGGCGAGGAACGGCTGCACCTCTTTTGCTTTTTGCAGGACACACCGATGTCGTGCCCCCAGGCCCTCTGGATGCCTGGCAAACGCCTCCTTTTGAACCTACTGTCCGTGAAGGAAGATTGTTTGGCCGCGGCGCTGCTGACATGAAAGGGGGCGTAGCAGCCATGGTCTGTGCTGTAGAACAATTTGTGGCAGACCACCCCAACCATAAAGGTTCAATCGCGTTTTTAATTACCAGCGATGAAGAAGGCCCTTCCGTTGATGGAACAAAACGCGTTTTAGAAAATCTACCTGCTCATGATGCAGCCATCGATTTTTGCATAGTGGGTGAAGCTTCTTGCGAAGAAAAGCTTGGCGATACTGTTAAAATCGGTCGACGCGGTTCATTATCGGCTACACTGATTATTCATGGTAAACAAGGTCATGTCGCTTATCCCACCAAAGCAGAAAATCCCATTCACCGATCTTTACTCGCTTTAAATGCAATTACTGCCATAGAATGGGACCAGGGTGATGAACATTTTCCACCCAGCACCTTACAATTTTCCAATCTCTTTAGTGGCACTGGCGCTACTAATGTTATTCCTGCAACTCTGACAGCTCAATTTAATTGTCGATACGCTCCCGTTCAAACACCCGAAAAAATAAAATTACAGATTGAAAAAATTCTGAAAGAAAGTGGCCTCAACTATTCTATTGAATGGGTTGATGGTGCTGAACCGTTCATTACACAACCCGGCTCTCTCACTCAAGCACTCGCCAGCGCCATCCAAGAATTCACTCAACTAAAACCGACACTTTCTACAACAGGCGGAACATCCGACGGCCGCTTCATCGCAAAAACTGGAGCACAAGTGGTTGAATTTGGTGTTTGCAATCACAGCATTCATCAAATTAATGAGCACACAACCGTTGCAGAACTGGGTACACTCACTCAGATTTATCAGAGAACACTTGAACATTTACTGACTTAATGGTGTTTAACCTCAGGTTATAAATCTAAACTCCCCGCCATTTGCTTCAACATTGCCTCAGCTTCATCCAACTCTTCTGAATTGATTCGAAGTAAACTCTCTTCAGCAGTACCCCACCTTTCTTCTGAAACATCTGTAGAAATCACGGCTGTTAGACTTTCACTTTCAAGTTTAGCCAAATCTGCAGAATTATATTCTGATGTTTGATTTGAAAGAGAACCTCTGGCCAACGTTATGGAGGAAGGAATCACAACTTGCCGTGAAGCATGATCTCCATCACTTGACGGTGTGAAGCCTGGTAATCCTGGTGGTTTTTTTCTCGGTGAAACAGAAAATAATCCTGCTAATTTGCCAGACCGGGTCAGTGATTTAGTTTGATTAGCATCAGAGTCATCGGTTTGTTGATCTTGCTCAGGTTCTTCTAGAATGACAGAAAGCCTTGTCAAATTTAATTTTGGCGGTATGGGAATAGCTCTTCCCTGGTCAATGGACTTACCTCGTTCTTTTCTTGGACTTTGGGAAGATACACTCCCAGTTAACTTAACTGGGTCTCTTCGTACGAACAGCTCTACCTCTCTTCTTGGAGATGGAGTGTGTGCACCCTCCGAGAGGTCAATTCCAAAACTCGGCTTTGCCGTAGTATCAGAACTCCTTCGTTCGCGAGTAATGGGTGCTCCAATCGCTGTCTTCTCAGGATGAACAGATCTATATTCCGTAATTATTCTATCGCAGACATATGAAAATCCCCGTTTAACTGCAACATTATCTGTGGCATTTTGATTTCCAACTTGAGCTTTAATCTGCTCGATATAAAACAATAATGGTCTAAACATATTGTCTGAAATATCCCACAGCAAATGAAAAATAGGTGATAAATCATCTGAATTATTCACAGGATGCATCACTTTTAACACTGCCATCCGTTCAACTGATTGATTGATACATAGCATTAACTTGTCCACGACCTGTTTTAGAAAATCATTATTATGGCTCTTCAGAATATCCATAAAATCTTCGCTATCAGCCCAATCAATCCATTCAGAGTTTTTTTTCAAGCGCTCGATTTGAGATTGAAGATTATTCGAATCTAGTTTGCAGTGAAAAAAGCTTTTTTCTAACTCCGGAATCAATTTGGCAAATACCATATCACAATACTGAATTAACAGTTGTATCTTATTGAAGCACTCGTTATAAACCCGCTCAACAACAGGAATTAATTCCCGTAAAACTACAAAGGTGTAGCTATTCATTGACTGAAATACAAAATGACGTTTTGCCGGCCGTTTCAAATCAAAAGAGCGAACATCAGACTGAAGCCTGAAATAATCTTCCGGCATCTGAAGTAAATCGCCATCGCTTTTCACTTCCGATTTTTCTGATTTTGAACATTCGTTAAAAATAATGCCTTCTCTTTCGATGGAGGCTAATTTGATAGCAAATTGATCTCTTTTAGCATTAATGGACTCTACCAGTGCTTTATCTATTCCGCGAATCACTTCTCCCACATCCCTAATATCTAAGAAATCATCGGACTCCTTCTTGTCTGTTGTTATAGTCTTATCCAATGTGTTAAGAATGCATTCTGAACTCTGCACGATTGTCACTGCTGTTTTCTGCGCCTCTAGCAAAAGATATTCTGGTGATCCCTCAAAATCAACAGAATCCCTAGGATCATCTCCCCTCAAAACTCGATTTGATTCACGACGCCGCGCTAGCTGTCTCATTGGCACTCCTTCCTGGCCTAAAATCCTTTATGCGGGCTAGGCTATCAAATATCTGTTGTGGCTACCAGTCTTGAACTATCGACACCCTCCTCTTCTTTTGATATTGACCGTCCTTGCCTAGCACGGTAAGCTGGGGCCTCTTTATGGTGACCTTGTTGGTCCCCTCGCAACGATTAGCTGTGAACCCCGCCAGGCCTGGAAAGGAGCAACGGTAATAGTGATATTGGGTGCCGAGGTGTGGCTAACAAGGTTGCCTCCATCTGATGGAGCACAGACATGTCGGCCCCTATGGGTTACCAGGTACTTGCCAGAAAGTGGCGCCCCAAAAGCTTTGCAGAAATGGTTGGACAGCAACATGTTGTGCTAACCCTATCGAACGCGCTAAAACAAAATCGACTCCATCATGCCTATTTATTTACGGGCACACGCGGCACAGGAAAAACAACGGTCGCTCGCATTATTGCAAAATGTTTAAATTGTGAAACGGGCATCACTCACGAACCTTGTGAACAATGCAGTGCCTGTACAGAAATTAATGCAGGACGATTTATCGATCTTATCGAAGTCGATGCCGCTTCACGCACCAAAGTTGAAGAAACGCGTGAATTATTGGATAACGTCCAATATGCACCAACCAAAGGGCGCTTCAAAGTGTATTTGATCGATGAAGTGCATATGCTCTCTACTCACAGTTTTAATGCTTTACTTAAAACCTTAGAAGAACCACCACCGCATGTGAAATTTTTATTAGCAACAACTGACCCACAAAAATTACCCATGACAGTACTGTCTCGTTGTTTGCAATTTCATTTAAAAAATTTAACCATTGAACAAATCGCACAACAATTGGCAACCGTTCTTGAGAAAGAAGAACTCCCCTTTGAAGCACCTGCGCTGCAACAATTGGGTCGCGCTGCCGATGGCAGTATGCGAGATGCCTTAAGTTTATTAGATCAAGCCATTGCCCATGGCGATGGCCGTGTGAGTGTCGATACCGTTCGTGCCATGTTAGGCACTATCGCGCCCACTCATTTATATGGCATTATCGAAGCCCTCATTCAAAGCGATGCTCAAGCAATTTATGATCAAACTCAATCTCTGAGCGAACATGGCGTAGATTTTGCGCAGGTGCTTCAAGAATTGTTGGGATTATTGCATCAAATCGCTTTGCTGCATGCCTTACCGAATACTCACTCGAGTTTATTTGAAGACAACGAAAAACCGCGTGAATTAGCGAAGCAATTGAGCGCTGAACAATTACAATTGTATTATCAAATTGCCATTTTGGGCCGTCGAGATTTGCCGATGGCACCCACACCGCGTAGCGGATTTGAAATGATTTTATTGCGCATGCTCGCTTTTTATCCTGAAAATATTTCAGTGACTGCTCCAAAAAATAATTCGAGTCAGAACCAACCAATACAATCAGCAAAGATCCAAAAAAATATTTCCACCCCTACTCCTTTGAATCGACCAACAGCAACCGGGACCACCTCCCATACGCCTTTAAATCAACCGACAACAACGGAGTCAACCTCCACTCTACACGCGCAATCCAAAACACCTACAACTCTTGGCGCTCATCAACCTCAGAATACTCCTATCAACACCGAAGATTGGGAAAGTATTTTGCCCCATCTCAAATTGACAGGTGCTGCACTGGCCGTTGCACAACACTGTACACTGCTCAATATCACTGAGCATTGTGTGACACTCCAGGTTCAGAGCGGCCAAGCGCCAATGATCAATGAACGCTTAACCGCGCGATTTCAAGAGTCCCTATCTCACGCTCTCCATCGCACCGTTCGGGTGGAATTTAAAGTCGGCCAATCCGAACAACCCACCCCCGCCCAAAAACAAGCAGCTCTTCAAGAAACAAGGCAGCAACATGCTGAATCAGCGATATCCCAGGACAAAAACGTTCAAGCCATCTTAAATACCTTCGGTGCCACAATCATCCCCGACTCTGTTGAGCCCAACACCTAACGCCCAAGGCCCCCTCATCGCACCCCCTCACCCCGTCATCGCGAGCGAAGCGTGGCGATCCAGAGGATCGATATCTGATTGCTTTGCTCTACCTCCTTTCCCTTGATATAATTGCTGCTTTTACTGACCAAAGGCGAGGACAACATCATGGTGAATCCCAACGATATGAGTGAATTAGTCAAAGTAGCCCAGCAAATGCAGGAAAATTTTAAACGTGCACATGAAGAACTGCAGATCGCTCGGTATGAAGGCGTTGCTGGTGCTGGCATGCTCAAAATAGTCCAAAACGGAAAACATTATGTTGAAGCCAAAGATGTGATGATCACCCAAGAAGCCTACAACTTAGGCATCGAAAAATTAGCAGAATTAATTGCTGCAGCATTCAATGCAGGAACACGTCGCGCTGAATCTGCGCAACAAGAAAAAATGATGACGCTATCAAAGCAAATGGGCGTTCCCACTGCAAAAGACCTCGAATCAAAATAATGTTCAGTCCTCTGATTGATCAACTCATTCAAGCCTTGCGCTGTTTACCTGGAGTGGGATTAAAAACAGCGCAACGCATGGCCTTTCAAATTTTGGAACGTCAACGTGATCAAGGATTAACTCTAGCAAAATCACTTGAAGCCGCGATCGAAAATGTTCGTCATTGCAGTGCCTGTCGCACTTTTTGTGAAACCGAACTTTGCTCGCTCTGTTCAAACACCGCTCGGCAACAAGATCAATTGTGTATCGTTGAAACACCCGCGGATGTCATCGCGATCGAACAAACCTCGACATTTCGAGGCTATTATTTTGTTCTGCTCGGACGTCTCTCACCTATCGATGGCATCGGCCCTCAAGAGCTCGGCATCAATCAACTGATAAAACGCCTCGAAAGCGCCTCATTCAGTGAAGTCATTCTCGCCACCAATCCGACCGTCGAAGGCGAAGCAACCGCTCATTATCTCGCGAATCTCATCCAAGAACGTAATATTTCTTGTACTCGATTAGCACACGGTATCCCGATGGGTGGTGAACTAGAATATCTCGACAGCAGCACACTCTCACGTGCTTTTACTGCTCGCAGTGTCATTGCTTCTTAGAAAGAAAACCCGCTACTTTTTCTATCACTGATTGATCAAACAAAATTTTTATGTGTCCCAAACTCTGGGTTTTGTAAAATTCGGCCCCTGAAATATTTTTTGCTAGGTTTTCAGTGCTATGCCAATCAACTTCTATATCATCTTCATCGTGGATAATTAATACAGGACATTTAAATCGATTTGTTTTGTTTTGCAAAGATATTTTTTCTTCAATATCTTCTCCCAGATCCTGCTTTATCATTTCTCGTAATTTTTCAATGATAGTCTGCGGTAAATTAAAGCGATTTTGAAAATTACGGAGCATGACATCCAAATTAATCGGCGGACAAATCATAACCACTCGATCTACTTTTAACGGATCATTCATTAACTGTGCCAAAACAATGGCACCCATCGAGTGTGTAATGACGCCGTGAAACGATCCTTTTAACTTCACAATCTCCGATAATGTTTCTGCGATTTTAGTAGCATCAGTATGCTTTCCACCGGATTCCCCATGAGCCGGAGCATCAAAACTTAAGACTTGAAATCCCTGATCCACTAAGGGATTCACAAAACTAGCAATTTGAGTACCTCGACCCGACCAACCATGAATAAATAAAATTGTCGGCCCTTCTTCACCCCAGTGCCAAAGTCGGATCGGAGTCTCTTGAATTTCGACCATTGTAGGATTGGCCAAATCGGCAATTTTTTGCTCTATAGGGGACTTCTTAATTCTTAGGGTGGTAAACCATATTTTTCGAGCCAGCTTGGCTGTCAAACCGGGAAAAATGGGGGCCAATAGACTGAATACTATTTGCACTGCCTTTATAATTACCGCAACCATAAATGACTCTTTCGTTGTTTTTTAAGCTACCACAATTATAGCCTACTACCCGGCTTTTTGCCGGGCTGCACCAGTGAGTCAACTAGGGTGAGAGGGACTAGTCTATTAGAAACCTCATACTTTTCACTTTGTCGCGAATTTTTCTATAGAAAGAAAAAGGGACGAAATCTGGCCCCTTTTTTAAGAGGAGAACAAAACGCATAAAAAATTATCGCTTCAATTAGGGCTGCTGTCTCGCTTTTCGTTCTGATCATCTACTACTGACCAAGCAGATATTGACAGTATTCATCTGTCGAGGAGAAGTCCAAACGCCGACGAACCGTCGTTCTTTTTTCTTCTTTATCGCCACTGCTGGATTGCTCAGAATCACTGCTAGGGCTCGGCGATCGAGCTCGTTTTAGATTTTTGAGCTCTTCTTCTGATTCAGGATCTGTTAAAGCGAAAACTTGACTGGGTGTTCTAGGTTTAGAAGGACTGTCTTGAAGTTTTTGAGGCAAGACGATGCATGGAGTCTGAGAGGGAACCGACGAGACTTCTTTTTTTGATTCTTCAACATCTCTTGCATGAGCTAAAAATCCTTTTTGATAAATAGCTTCTACTGACAACTGATCAGCTTTTTTGGAGTCATCCACTTTTAAGTGCTGATCAATATTCGATAATAATCCTCCAAGACTCTTCGCTAATTGTTTGCTGTTAGCAGACTGTTTGAAATTTTTGTCTGCTCTACACCAAGTAATGATTCCTCCAATGAGGGTGCTGAGACTCAAACCCACTACAAAGGGCATAACGAGACCTGTTGTAATTTTTAGGCCAAAGTATGCGGGTGTACCAAAACAGAGTACCAGAGAAACGAGTAGTAATATAAAACCCAAAAATCTTTTTAAGGCCCCAGCAAGCGTTTGCATCACAGCATTAGAGCGCAGAGAATCTGCTAAGCGATCCAATTTCTCAAGTTGCTGCAAATAGTTTTTAAATTCTTGCTGCCCTTGGCTATTTTCATAGTTCTCCAATTCAAGTTCATAGTCTTCATCACCATCGACGGCTTTTCGATCTAATTG
>CAZMLO010000020.1:0-15388 GCA_964567285.1 uncultured Gammaproteobacteria bacterium | reverse complement strand
ATAGTCCAAACAATGCCAAATACGTAATTAGGGGGCGTTAAAGGTGATCGATTTAATCCAAGGTACCAGGTATCAACCCCAGCTTGCGTTAGATTGCCGATAAGCGCGCCTACCGAGATAAGTGAAATCACCCAGAGTAATAGTGACAAATAGCGCTTATTTTGCAAAGCCATGTTTTACCTCAATATATTAGACTCAATAAGAACTTTCCCTGGGAGTAGTCTACCCTACGTTTTATAGCATATAGCTATCTTTTTTTTACCAAAGAATAAGCTACCCCGGCGCCTAGAATAGTGATTGTAACGCTTAAGGAAAGTGCTGGTGGAATCTTCATCAACCCAAAAGCATCTGCTATAAAAATTTTAGAACCTATGAAAATCAAAACTAATGCTAATGAATATTTCAAATAATGAAAACGATCAATAATTGATGCTAAGGCAAAATACAAGGCTCTTAAACCCAATATTGCAAATATATTACTCGTATAAATAATATAAGGATCCTGCGTAATCGCGAAAATTGCAGGAATACTATCAACAGCAAAGACCAAATCGGTAAATTCAATCATAACGAGAGCTAAAAACAGCGGTGTAAAAAACAGTATTTTACGTTCAGTTTTTGGGTCCTTTATAAAGATATAAAATTGATGGCCATAAAACTCATTCGTAATATTAAGATGATTTCTTAGGTAAATCAGTAACTTATTCTCTTCTATCTTAACAGGTTTTTCTGAGATAAAAAACATTTTCAGCCCAGTAAAAATCATAAGCACACCAAAAACATAGAGAACCCATTCAAAATTATTGAGGATTTGCACGCCCAATCCAATCATTATTCCCCGTAAGATAACAACGCCTAAGATACCCCAAAACAATACCCGGTGTTGATATTTAAGAGGGATTGAGAGGCTTGAAAATATTAGACTAATTAGAAAAATGTTATCCAGTGCCAAGGATTTTTCCACGAGAAAACCAGTAATATATTCGGCAAAGCCCTGGAAGCCTTTTATATGCCAAACCCACAGTCCGAAAAGGAGCCCGACAACTATATAGAAAAAACTCATCCAAAGACTTTCTTTAACACCAATTTCCCGATCTTTTTTATGAAAATAACCCAAATCTAACTTGAGCAGAATTAGCACGACTATGAAAAATAGTATCCATAAAAAAAGCGGTTTATCCATGACCATCCCTTCTTTCTAAGCCATGGATAGTATTTTAGTATAAGCCCTCAACTCTAGCAAATAAGTAAGTAATATGTAAGCGTCAGATCTTTCTTTGTCTTACTTAACTGTACTTTAATTCTAATTCAAGTATTTGCAGAGCAAGGTGCCTCTCAAATTTGAATATAGGCTGACGATATGCGTCACGGTTCATAACATGATGGCATGCGTCAGGGTATTCAATTCTAAGCGGTCTATTCATAGCTTTAGATCATAGTGCTAATTTGAAAAAAATCACGAGATTGATTGATAAAATTGGTGACAACGAAAGATCTGCCCCCCCATTCATTAGGCTTAAAATTGATTTAATTAGTGGATTTTCAAAACATTGCACAAATCATGATTTGAGGTCATAAGGGTTGTCAATTTCTCTTGCTGTAGGAAGCGTGCCTCGCAATTCTCTCGGTAGAGAGCCCATATTCGGAAGCGCTCGCGCTCCACAAAGTCATTTTGATGGAGCGCGCTGCGTAAGCTACTGACAACCTCCCGAACCTGGTCCGAATAAATTTTTATGTGAAATCGAGAGATCAAGGAAACTGTCATCCAACAATTTCGCTACATTGCTTGGCGATGTATTGCCCTTGAGAAACATGTCCATGAAGCTCACAACTAAATTATCGCGGATGGCGTAACGTTGATATAGAAAGTGTCCTGCATAGCGACCTGAAGAGAACGCCTTAGGTCGATCTAGATCAGGATCGTTGCCGCCTTCTGGAGAGGGTTGTGAAGTGTAATCAGTGTGATCAGCATTAGCATAGCGAGCTATGATTGTCGGCCCTGAGGAAATCACACAGTTATCTACATACCCCTGACCTGCAAGAACTTCTCCAACGCCTTGCTGATTCACTGGACTCAATGTACCATGAGATAAAATCACCAATGGAAATTGTGCGGCTGTGTTTGCCAACGGCAGTTCTGCCGAACCAACATTGCCTCGTAATGAATCAGTTAAATTCATATGCGCAGTAATTTTTTGAATTCCATGAGGTCCCAGAATCTTCTCATGGCTCTGAGGAAACGGCCAGATCACTGATGGATAATTGGCTAATACTGCGTCTGGAATATTCATCTTAAGCTCTGCTTCTGTACCCGAACCGAACAGTAGGCGAATGTCTTTAAGATCATATTCCGCGGCTAGAAATGTTAAGATGCTGAAGGTTTCAGCCCCCGTGCGACGAAGGTTTTCGTCGCCAGTATCATCCCCACCGACATCTTCAATCTCTCTAACTTTGTGTGCTGTGCCATTCTGTAATCGATTAATTGCCACTTCCTTGTCTACTGGATAATACAGCTCAACAATGATCATACGATTTCCTGTATTGAGTATATTCGCTATAGGTGCTAGTGCTGGGTTGAGCGAACTAATAAACGCAGCACCTGCTTGATCCCATGGACGAGAAGGATCTACCATGCATATCCTCTTAGAGGCCACTGCATAGGCTTTTGGAGCCAGTACTTTTTCAGGCGCTAAGGCTATCAATTTGTTTTGTTCCTTGGCAAAGACCCCTTTTAGACCTATATACCCAACCGGCCAATAAGCAACGCCATCCACCACCGCAGGGCGTGAGCCAATATTACCTGCAACCAAACCAGACGCTTTGTTGCTACGCCAGACTTCTACGCCAGTATCAGCATCTAATATCCGCATCGGACTGAATGGATTTTTGGTGCCGAGAAAAAGTAGGCCATCTGCAAGCGTCATGCTAGGGTGACTTAGAAATCCTGCAGTATCAGGTCGTTGCCATTTGATATTTCCTGTTGCTGCATCAACAGCGTGCCACACCCCACCAATAGTCAGCAAATTACCTTGACCGTCCCGTGTAATCAGTGGCTGTGCAGGTAATGGTGGCAAGGCAGGAGTTAATCTGCTGCGAAAAATTGTCCTACTGTTATCATAAAACTCTCGCATAGATTCTGCTTGATTGATGATGGTGTCATTCGTAGCAATGTCAGCAGGCGGATTTATTATGGGCAGATAGGCCAAATCATCGCGACCTACCCCTTCAGGCTCTCCAGCGTTAGCTATGGCTCTAAAAACATTGCGTGAGTTAGTGGTAGAAGTAAAGATCGTTTTGCCATCGGTGGCAGCGCCCCAAGCTATTCCACCTAATTTTCCTGCGGGTCCTAATTTAACGCGACCGTTGTCACCCCACCAGGTCAATATCTCACCGGTTTTGCGATCTAATGCGCGTAGCGAACCGGTTTTCTGACCAATGATGACGATATCTTTCGGTCCATTATGATCGACTGTCAACAACAGGGGTGATTGACCGAAATCTCCATCCATACCTTCAGCATCACCGGGCACAGAACAATGAGTGTAAAGCCTAGGTAAAAGAGGATCACTCACACCATTATTTGCAGGATCTTCACACGTTGTGTTCCAAGCATCAAAATATCCTTCCAAAATTTTATTTTTCTTGTCTGCTCTAAAAGGTTTATCGTCAGAAAATTTGGCCGCCCAAATGACTTTGCCATTTTTTAAATTAAACGCCACCACTGAGGTGCCATAATTATTTTTGTGTATTTTTTCATCGTAACAATATTCAGGTATTGCTTCACCCGCTTTCTGTTTTATTCGACACTGCGCTATTTCGTCAGGCACAGTATGATTTTCACCCACTCCGACTAAAACCATACCATTTTTAGTGTCGATAGAGGGACTTGTACCCCAAATTGAACTACCTGAATAACTGCCGTGAAATTTCTTATCTTTGAGCGTATAATTAATTTTACTTTGATCCACCACGTCATTGGTTGGTTTTTCATCGAGTGGAGCCGTATAAGTTTTCCAAATTATTTTGCCGGTGCCAGCATCAACGGCAACAATGCTGCCAATCAAAGAAGGTGGTTCTTTGGTGAAATTGCTAGTCAACTCTTCTCTTGAAGAAATACCCACGTAGACAATGCCATTATATATTACTGGCGATTGAGTGATAATTGACCACGGGTGCTTCTCGAGCTTGGTGCTCCATTTCAACTGGCCATTTAAACGGTTAATAGCAATCAGCACTGAGCCATCTGTTGGCACCCCGCCACCGATAGCGTATTTTTCACCTGCCTCTTTAAGAGCCAAAAACGAAGCCTTGATAAAATTGTGGTATTTAATTGATGAGATAGATGGTTAGGGTGGTAAGTAATTAACTTTACCATAAGCGTTTCTTAGCAAATGCACGACCAGAACCCGATTTCAAATATTTCTCAAATTGCCGTGCTTTGTCTTCTCTTTTAAAGCCTAGATAAACTATTAATTCCCATGGTTTGTATTTAGCTGTGTGCAGAGAACCGCCGGCATTGTGAACTTCCATGCGTTTTTTAAGATCCTTGGTAATACCAATATAAACTTTATCTAAGAATGAAATTGAGCGGATTAAATAAACATAGAACATAAAAGCCCTCCTTCGTGCTGCGCACTTCGGCGGACAGCCTTCGCTTATATTCTATTAGTTCTGAGAAAAGTTAAATACTGTACTTTCTTTCAGCTGGCCTGCCAGCCGTAGCTTTAGCGAAGGCTGGCGGAGAGAGAGGGATTCGAACCCTCGGTACGTTTTACCGTACACACACTTTCCAGGCGTGCTCCTTAAACCACTCGGACACCTCTCCAGAATTACCAAGACTATCATTTGAGTCATCTATAAACAATATGAGATAATGGTATTACTGTGCGGATGCCCCCGTGGGGGTCTTTGATTCTATACTAATTAAATATTTTTATGAATCGGTAAATTATACGAACCATTTATTTCAACTATCTCTTGTATTATGGGTAATATCTGGCATATATTATGGATGATTTACCTTGTAAGCCCAATAGCATTACTGTATAGTGGGTTTTTTGTTACACCTAACATAAGCATCTTTATAATTATGAATAATAATATTTATCAAATTATTTCGCTTTTGGCGGATGGAAAGAGTCGCTCGGGACAAGAAATCGGCGATTTGCTGAATATCACGCGAAGTGCTGTTTGGAAGATTATGCACAAATTGTGTGAACTTGGCATACCCGTTGAACGCAACCAAGGAAAAGGCTATCGGTTTACACGCCCTGTTGAAATGCTTGATAAAACTTTAATTTGGCAACAACTCAGCCCAGAAACCCAAGCACTAATCCCCCACTTTGAAATTGCAGATTCTGTACAGTCCACTAACTGCAGTATGGAACATTTGATTGATGAAGGAAAAGAATCGGGCACTTTGTTATTGGCGGAACATCAAACTGCGGGCCGAGCACGTTTCGGTCGACGTTGGCACTCACCCTACGCTGCTAACATTTATTTATCGCTGTACTGGCATTTTCGAAAAGATACATCAGAACTTAGCGGTTTAAGTCAACTTATCGCACTATCGGTGCTCAATGCTCTACAAGCCCACCATGTTTCCAATCTTACACTTAAATGGCCTAACGATATTTATCATAATGATAAGAAATTAGCTTCCGTCTTAATTGAAATGAACGGTGAATCTCACAGCAGCACAGATTGTATTATCGGTGTCGGAGTGAATGTCAGCATGCCCGACACAGAACAAGCAATTGATCAACCCTGGACAGACATCCACGCTATTACTCAACAATTTCCCGCTAGAAATTTAATTACAGCCTCTATCATTAACACCATCTATACCGATCTTATTGAATTTAATCTACATGGCTTCAAATCTTTTATCAACCGCTGGGCTGACAATGACGGCTTAGCGAATAAAAATATTACGGCTCACAACACACATCAAACCATTGAAGGTGTTGCTAAAGGCCTGGGTTCCATGGGTGAATTATTGATTGAAACATCCGAGGGCCTGGCTTCTCTTCTTAATGGCTCCGTCAAATTACGAGAAGAGTCAGAATAATATCTCACTCTTCATTGTAATAATGTAATCTCTTTGAGATGCTTAATCTTGTCTCTAAGCGCTGCGGCTTCTTCAAATTCTAAATTATCCGCATGCGAAAACATTTGATCTTCCAACGCTTTTAATTCTGCTGCAAATTGTTTTGGTGTGAGGGCCAAATATTCAGCGGCTTCTTCTGCAATTTGAGCATTTTTGCGAATAGTATCAGGACGATTAGCCTGATCGGTGTCTAAAATATCTTTAACGGCTTTTTCAATACCAACGGGAGTAATATTATGTTCTTTATTGTATTCCATTTGTACCGTTCGACGTCGAGACATTTCAGCCAAAGCTGCGTTCATTGAACCCGTGATTCGATCGGCATACATGATGACTTTCCCATGCAAGTTTCGTGCTGCTCGTCCTGAAGTTTGAATGAGTGAACGCGTTGAACGCAAAAACCCTTCTTTATCCGCATCTAAAATGGCAACCAGTGAAACCTCTGGAATATCGAGCCCTTCTCGGAGTAAATTAATACCCACCAGCACATCAAATGTACCCAAACGTAAATCTCGAATAATTTCAACTCGCTCAACGGTCGCTATATCAGAATGTAAATAGCGGACACGCACTCCACTTTCTGAAAAATAATCACTTAAATCCTCAGACATTCTTTTGGTCAGTGTTGTGACCAAAACACGTTCATTTTGTGCCATGCGCAATCGAATCTCGGATAACAAATCATCCACTTGATTGGTTACTGGCCGAATTTCAATCTCAGGATCAACAAGCCCCGTCGGACGTACCACTAGTTCTACGACCTGATCAGTTTTTTCTTCTTCAAAAGGACCCGGTGTAGCAGAAACAAACACGGTTTGAGGGACCAATTGCCAAAATTCTTCACCACGCAGAGGACGATTATCTAAAGCAGAAGGTAGCCTAAAACCGTACTCAACTAAGGTTTCTTTACGTGAACGATCACCTTTATACATGGCGCTGATCTGAGGAATCGTGACATGGGATTCATCGATAAAAACCACCGCATCTTTGGGTAAATATTCCATCAAGGTGGGCGGAGGTTCACCCGCTCCACGTCCTGATAAATAACGCGAGTAATTTTCGATACCGGAGCAATAGCCCATTTCTGTCATCATTTCGATATCAAATCGTGTACGTTCTTCTAAGCGTTGTGCTTCCAGTAATTTATTATTGGCTCTGAAAAATTCCAGGCGTGCTTTTAATTCGACTTTAATTTCTTCTATCGCGGCTAACACAGTTTCGCGAGAAGTCACATAATGCGTTTTGGGGAAAACTGTATAACGCGGCACATCTCGCAGAATTTCACCCGTCAGAGGATCAAACGCCTGAAGACTTTCAATTTCTTCATCAAATAAAGCAATTCTGAGTGCTTCAGATTCTGATTCTGCAGGGAAAATATCAATAATATCTCCCCGCACGCGAAAAGTGGCGCGATGAAAATCGATATCATTACGCGTATATTGCATTGCGGCTAAACGCTGCAATACACCGCGTTGATCGAGTCGATCACCCACACTCACGTGCAGCATCATACTCATATACGATTTGGGATCACCTAAACCATAAATCGCAGAAACGGTTGCGACAATCACGGTATCACGTCGTTCTAACAGTGCTTTGGTTGCGGATAATCGCATTTGCTCTATTTGTTCATTGATACTCGCATCTTTTTCAATGTAAGTATCCGATGAAGGCACGTAAGCTTCAGGCTGATAATAATCATAATAGGAAACAAAATATTCAACCGCATTTTTTGGGAAAAAATCGCGGAGCTCTGAATATAATTGGGCCGCTAAGGTTTTATTTGGCGCAATCACTATGGCAGGACGTTGCACCGCTTGGATCACATTAGCAACGGTAAAGGTTTTACCAGAACCCGTGACACCCAACAGAGTTTGCTTCGCCAAGCCATCATTCAGGCCCTCTACCAATTTTATAATGGCTTGAGGCTGATCACCAGCAGGAGTGAATTTTGCTTCGAGAGAGAATTGTTTAGACATGAGGCATCATAGTAATTTTATCGTCAAAATGCTAGGATCAAAGGCTCACCCAGACTATAAGGTACATTGCTATGCCATTACAACTTTCTGATAGAGTCAAACTCGTCAAACCTTCCCCTACCCTAGCCATTACGGCTCGAGCAGCTGCGCTTCGTGCAGCAGGCCAAAACATAATCTCAATGAGCGTGGGTGAGCCGGATTTTGATACGCCAGAACATATTAAAGAAGCTGCGATCAAAGCCATTCATGATGGTTTTACAAAATATACCGCCGTTGACGGGATGCCGCGCTTAAAAAAAGCCATTCAAGCAAAGTTTGCCAATGAAAACCACTTACACTACGAACTGAATCAAATTATCGTCTCTGCTGGTGCTAAACAAATTTTATACAACTTATACCAAGCCCTTTTGAATCCAGGTGACGAGGTGGTTATTCCTGCGCCTTATTGGGTTTCTTACCCTGATATGGCCTATCTAGCCAATGCTAAACCCGTGATTATTGATACTGATATCGATCGACATTTCAAGATTTCTCCCGAGCAACTGGCCCAGGCTATCACTCCTAAATCACGACTTTTCATTCTGAATAGCCCATCAAACCCATCCGGCATGGCCTACTCTGCAGATGAGCTAGCCGCATTAGGCGAGGTTCTATTACAGCATCCGCATGTTGTCATCGCCACCGATGATATTTACGAGCATATTCTATGGCCCGGCAATACCTTTACCACACTGCTCAATGTATGTCCTGAGCTCTATAATCGTACGGTGGTTGTGAATGGGGCTTCAAAGGCATACTCCATGACAGGTTGGCGCATCGGTTATGCAGGAGCTCCTGTTGAACTGGTCGCCGCGATGGAAGCCATTCAATCTCAAAGCACCTCCAACCCCTGCTCTATTTCACAGGTTGCTGCAGCCGTTGGGCTGGAATCGGGTACTGATTGCATTACCAGCATGGTCAGTGCCTTCAAGCGTCGTCATGATATTCTCATTGAGGGCTTAAATAACTTACCAGGCGTTCGTGCACTCACTGTCGATGGTACCTTCTATGCCTATCCAGATGTGCGTGAAGCCATGAAAAAGCTCAATCATCAAACCGATATTGAGTTTGCTGAATTCTTACTGGTGGAAGCCAAAGTGGCCGTTGTGCCTGGTTCAGCATTCGGTACCCCAGGCTATTTAAGGATTTCCTACGCAACCAGCGATGAAAATATTGTTGAGGCCCTAAAACGGCTTCAAGCAGTGCTTAAATAAGAGCACTTTTCGAGCTTGACCATTACCGAGTGAGTCAGTAAGATGCGTGCTCTAGAGTTATTCCTCGGTAGCTCAGTCGGTAGAGCAGGTGACTGTTAATCACTTGGTCGGCGGTTCGAGTCCGTCCCGAGGAGCCAATTATAGGGTGTCATCAGACACCCTAGCTTTTCTCCCTCTTTACCCTTTCAAATCGCTCTTTTAACTTCTCCCAGAAAGATATGGGTAATTCTGCTTTGATGGGTAGGTACCACCAATTTGACTGTGAAAATTGTTCACATTTTACGGCGTCTTTTTCTGTCATAATGACTGGTACAGTATCTGTAAAAGCAAAATCACTGAGATCAAATTGATAATGATCGGAAAATGAATGTTTGCGCAGGTTAAAGCCTTGTTGGTCGAGATAATCATAAAAAGGTTTTGGATTGGCAATACCGGCGAATGCAAACGCCAAGGGTGTATTGTCTTTTGATAATTTCAAAGAGGAATCACGCAAATTACAAATCTCACCGTAGAGGGTTTGCATTAAATAAGCTTCGGGGATTTGATCAGATATTTTTTGACCCTTGCTGATCACGAAATCAACTTTACTGATTCGTTTCATGGATTCTCGTAAAGGGCCTGCGGGTAATAATTCTTCATTACCAAAACCACGTTGCCCATCCACTAAAAGAATTTCAATATCACGGGCTAATTGAGCATGTTGTAACCCATCGTCGCTAATAATCACTGTACAATCCGTTTCAGCCACACATTTTTGTGCAGCCCGTACGCGTTGGGGATCAACCATCACTGGGCAAGCTGTTTGTCGAAAAATGAGAATGGTTTCATCACCTACTTCTGCAGCTGTGCTTTGCTTGGTAATTAAAATAGGATATTCGCGAGACTGGCCACCATAACCGCGACTGACGATGGCAGGACGCTCACCCTGCTCTTTTAACCAATTGGCTAAGGCGATGACAAAAGGCGTTTTGCCCGTGCCCCCCACAGTGATATTTCCCACAATAATAACAGGCACTTTAACGGAATGTTGACGAAAAATTTTCCACCGATACAACCATCCACGCACGGTGATACAACACTTATACAGAAAACTAAAAGGCAAAAAGAGAACGTGTAAAGGTGAATCGCTGTACCAGATTTTTTCGTACCACATCATCGATTAATTCCTCCTGAATATTTACATCACTGAATGGTCGCTTCTCCAGCTATTTCATCCTGAAATTGCAAACGATATAAATTCGCGTACTGACCATTGCGGGCCAATAATTCTTCGTGAGTACCGGACTCGATAATTTGTCCCTGATCAAAAACGCAAATTCTATCCGCAGATTCGATCGTCGATAAGCGATGAGCAATAACCATTGTGGTGCGTTGACGCATCAGTGTTTGTAAGGCGGCTTGAATGTGACGCTCTGATTCCGTATCCAAAGCGGATGTAGCTTCGTCTAAAATTAACATCGGCGCATCTTTTAAGAGTGCACGTGCTATGGCAATGCGTTGTCGTTGTCCACCTGATAACAAAATACCATCCTCACCGATAACGGTATTAAAACCCTCTGGTAAATGCTCAATAAACTCTAAGGCATGCGCCATTTTTGCAATATTTCTGAGTTCATCTTCGCTGACAATTCTGCCTGCACCGTAGCAGATATTGGCCGCGATAGTATCATTAAATAAATTGACCCTCTGTGAAACAAAAGCAAATTGTCGACGTAAATCAGCGAGCCGATAATGGCGATGATCAATGCCATCAATTAAAATACTGCCTGAACTCAACTCATAAAAACGAGGCAATAGACTGACTAAAGTTGATTTTCCTGCACCGGAACGCCCCACTAAAGCGACTGTTTCGCCAGGTTGCACAGTTAAATTAATTTCAGAAAGCACCGCACGATCCGATTGTGCATAAGAAAATTCCACCTGTTGAAATTCGATTTTCCCACGTGCACGCGAGAGTGGAACTCGGCCGGTATCGGTTTCAGGGGGTTGATCTAATAAATTGAAAACACTCGATGCACCGGCTACACCTTTTTGAATCATCGTATTAATACGCGATAAACGCCTGAGTGGGCGCAATAAAGATAACATTGCCGCAATCATCGCAGCAAAACTACCAGCACTGATTTCGCTACCCGATGAAGTGGCTAGGTATAAGGTCAGCGCGATGGGAATTGAAGCTAGAAATTGTACAATGGAAGAACCCAAGGTATCTGTGACAACCATTTTTAGTTCACGTCGTTGATTGCTATTAATCACCTTGGTAAATTTTTCTCGCTCATAAGCTTCACCGCTAAAAGTTCGGACTACCCGATATCCTTCGATGGTTTCTTCCGCCACATGAGCCACAGATCCCATCGATTCTTGAACATTTAAACTCAATTTCCGCAAGCGCAAACTGCTGTATTTTACAGCTAAAGCAATCAAGGGGGCCGTAATCAAAAAGAGTAACGATAATTTCCAACTGATGATAAACATCACCACTAATAATCCTAAAAATAAACAGCCTTCTTGAATTAATGTGATGAAAGCATAAGTCGCTGCCTCTGCCACTTGCTCGGTATTATAGGTGATTAATGAAAGGAGTTGACCCGAACTGTGCTCATCAAAAAATCGAGCGGGCAATTTCAATAAATGGTTAAAAATATTTTGACGAAAATCGCGGACAACATAGCGCCCTACTTTGGCAATGTGATAGTTAGATGAGAGATTGGTCAGACCCCGAATAATAAATAGGATGATGACACCTAAGGGCAGCCAATGAATAAAAACCATATCGCGATCGATGAAGCCTTTATTAATGACAGGTTTAATTAACCATGCCAAACTGGCATCGACCAGTGAAGCCAAAACGGTGGTTAAAATACCCAGAAAAAAAACTTTCCAGTAGGGCTTGATGGAGAGCAACAGCCGTTTGTAGGTTTCATAAGCAGCTTGATTTTTTAGAACCATCATACCAGAGCGATCCTCAATGAGACAAAGCCGCATTATATCACAGGAGAGCAGATGGTGTCAGGCCTCAATTTGGCTATCTTGTTAGACCGGGTTCCTCCAGAATTCTTGGTGTTGGTCTCGGTAGAATTGCCAGGAGCGGATTGGTCCGATTCGGTGAACCAAAGCGCCCGATCTCATCGTGCTTATAAGCTGGATACCCTTGGATAAATAACGCCTTACAATACTAAGATGGGGGTGATGGTATCGGTTTTTGTAGCCGTAACTTAAAACCGCTACCGTTGGGTTGACAGACGCCAGGAATTCCAGAGTTGATGAGCTTTTGCTCCCATGATGAGGAACGATTAAGACCTCGCTCTTGAGCTTTTCTTGCTGATGCTCACAGAGCCACTGCTCAGCTTTTTTTTCAATGTCACCTACTAATAAAACCGATCCAAATTGATTTGAGACTTTGAGCACACAACTCCGATCGTTGCCTTTGATCTGCGCATCGTTCAATTGTTGGATCGAAGGATATAAAAATTCAAATTTTACTCCATCCCATTCCCAGTGCTCACCCGCTAAACAGTAATTTGCGGGCGAAATTGATTCCAATCTTTCTACCGCAGAGGTATAAAACTTTTTCACAGGCCACTGATCAGAAATGGCTTTTGCACCACCGGCATGATCATTATCAGCATGACTGACTACCAGCACATCAATGACTTTGATTTTTTCCTGAATTAAATAAGGAATTAAAATTTGCTGACCACAATCCATTTGATCGGAAAATTTCGCGCCTGTATCAAAGATTAAGGTGTGATGTGCAGTACTAATAATTGTCGCTAAACCTTGGCCTACATCCAAGACGTTTAACTTAAATTCTCCTTTAGGCAAAGGGAAAAGTGAAGGTAGTGTTAAGGGTATTAATCCAAGGATTCCTAACCAACGCCATTTTTTCTGAGTAAAAACGAGCATCGCACAACCCAGTGTGACGACGAACAATTCCCAACTTTGGGCAAAGTTATAGGACCACACTGCCCAATGAAGCTGACTTAAATAGGCCAATCCGTATCCTAAAGCAGCGATAATTTTCATGGCGAGAAAAAAAATGAATTGTGCCCAAGGTGGATAAATCGTCACCAAAGCGGTACCCATTAAGACCAAGGGTAAAATTACAAATCCGACGAGAGGAATCGCAATCAAATTAGCTAAAATACTCACCAAAGAGATTTGATGAAAATACCAGCACGAGAGCGGCAATAATCCAATTAAACAAATCCATTGTGTTTCTAAGTGCTGTAACCATCGCGGTAAATCTCGAGAATATTGAGCAAAAACCAGCACAAACACGGCCATGAACGATAACCAGAATCCACTGCTCAGCACCACACAAGGATCCCAAATTAATACAACCCAGAGTGCTCTAAATAAGGCCGTCTTGACTGTCATGTGCCGATGTAAAATTTTGGGAAGGACTAGCATCGTGCACATCACGCAAGCTCGTTGTGTGCTGCACGCAAAACCCGACATTTCGCTGTAAATAAAGGCCATGGCGATGGCCCCAAAGGCACCCAATGTAGGGGCTGGAATAGTGGTACTCAATCGCGGGATCAATTTCCAAGCCCAACTCATTAACCAAGCCAACAAACCTGCCACCATACCCACATGGAGTCCGGAAATGGCCAGTAAATGGGCCGTTCCAGTGCGTTGTACAATCAGTTTATGTGCATAAGGAATATCTTGAGTCCAGCCTAAATTCAGCGCCGTAATTACCCCAGCAAATGCTTGATCCCTCAACAATTCCTGGCAGCTTTTCAACAAGCGCTCACGCCATTTTACTAAACCATATCCTGACACCTCGCCTATATACCGATTCTCACCATGCTGATTCACAGTACCACGGGCCCCAATATGATGCTGCCAACTCCATGCCTCCACATCAAAAGCACCGGGGTTCAACGTAGCACGAATTCTCTTCAAGCGTACTGCTAACTGCCAACGTTCCCCCGCATGAAGTGGTCGATTCAAACCGTACCAAGACAATTGCAGCACCATCGGAGCTCCCTGCTGCTTGCCTAATCCCTCAGAGGCCAAAAAGCTAAAAGAGCAATGCTGTTCATCACAATGAGGAATATCAGCGATTATACCTTGCACTCTCAGCTCTTGACCTTCGTAATCGACTTTCAATCGATTTTCAAACAACGACTGCGCATGCCACGCCTGCCAAAATAGCCCTAAAAAACAACAACCTAGAATTGTCACTAAAGATTTCCACCGAAACTGCCCAACACTCGGAAGCGAGAATCTGTACTCAGAACACAGGTTTGCACTGAATAAGGTCAATAATCCAACAACTAAGAGCAAGCAAGGCGACGGCAATCGCGAAAATTGCATCAGCGCCCAACAGCCTAACAGAAATCCAATGGCATTCATGAATGGCCAACTCTATAAACACGTATTTATAGGCCCACTATCATGAACTTTAATCTGGTAAAACTACGCAATTGACTCCTATTGAATACTCCAGTCCGCAGAGGGATTTAAGCTAAGATACAAAGCAATCAACGAAACTGTCATCTTCCCCGAGGCTTTCTCACCTTTGAGCAATCGATTAATCGATCGACGACTCACCCCCAATTTTTTCGCTACCACATCCTTCGACAAACCATTCTTATCCATAATCTTTACTAATAAATCATCTGATTTCATTGGCATCATACATACCTCTACTGAATATACACAATACAACCGATATCTAAACATTTTTACAATTTATAACAGCATAATTTCATCATATTTACAGAAATATTAACATCGGATAATTCAGCAAATTCTTGTGAGAAATGGCTTACAAACTGTCTTAATTGAGTATGATAAGGCCGGCGGCGAAAATCAGAAAAGCCATCGAGGCACGGCTGCTAAGAGCCAGGTTGAAGATATTCTCGTTCGGGAGCGTGTGGAGCAAACCCGAAGCCCATTACATAAACAATCTACTAGGAATCGAAATAGCACAAAGCCGGGGGAAGGAACCCGTCGTTGTTAACCGTTGAAGCCCCTGTCTTTTCGGCGATTTGAGCACCCGCCGAGCATCGCAGACGAGCGCAGCCATCGCCCGA
>CAZMLO010000019.1:0-15664 GCA_964567285.1 uncultured Gammaproteobacteria bacterium | reverse complement strand
TAAGCTGTCGGTGCAATTTGCACCGACAGCTTATTCACGATTCAAGACTTGACCCCACCTGTTGACTATGCTCTTTTTTTGGTGGGTGCTTTAGCAATAGGTGTTCTTTGAGGTGATGTTGCTGCGGGAGGCTTTGCTTTTGCTGTAGTTGGTGATGGTGAGTCATCACCACGTAATGCGCGACGGGTTTGTCGCTGTTGTCGATCTGCTTGATTGGCAGCTTGTGAGGCCTGACCAAAGGACAACTTGCCTTGCCCGACTAGTCTTTGCTCATCTCTTTTTACGTCAGCTGTTACCTCATTAAGACCCACTTTGGCTTCTTCGAGAAGACTGTAGCCATGAGCTAAAGATGTAGTTGGTGGCTTAGCGGTTTTACTAGTAGTGCCAGGAGCACTTGCATCAGCTTGTGGCTTAGGGGCTATACCAAAAGAAGTGTTTTGAACGGCAGCAGGTCGGGCATTAGTACTCTGCGGAGCACCGCCTGGCGGTGATGGATTACTCGGTAGGTGAGAAGAGTTATTAGAAGAATTGTCAGGAGCAGGTGCAACGACAACAGGTCGCGCTTTAAATATTTCACCGTCGTGCCAATTAGCCCAGCGATCACTCAGATAATCGGCTAAGGCTGAAAAGGCTAAAGCGAAGGGAAGTGCTGTCACAGCGACAATGGCTGTGTAGGTAATTTGCACACCCATAAAATTCGATAGTCCAGTAACAAAACCAGTAAATACAGTATGCAGGAAAGCGCCTACAGCGGTAGTAGCGCCTTGTAGAGCAGTTAATGAGGCCGTCACAGGCTGAGATCCTAAAATACCATTCACAATAGACATTAAGGTAGGCATATTAGCGATCGCATAATTCACAAAAAGTGGCCATAAAATCATCCAGCTGATCGTTGTGATGAACACAGAGACACCAGCACATAGTACACCCAACACAATTGCTAACCGACGTTGAGATGTATCGGAAATGCCGGGCACTTTGAGTTCAGAGCCCACTGCAAAGGCTTTACGAAGGCTGATCAGCGGAGAAGTAATAGTTCGGCCTGTTACCATTACGGTTCGACAGAAAACGTGAAAAAAGAAGAGCGGGATACTCACAAGACCTAGAACAGCACTGAGGAGCATTAATCCAAGAGCAATGGGATTAAAGCCATTTTGAGAAAGATCATTCTTCCATTGCCATGTTTTACTCGAGCCGAGCACGGGGATTTGATAAACAAAATAACTCAGGCTAGTGGCCAACCAGGGTAAAAATTCGGTTAACAGTTTTAAACCATTCAGGATTGCTTTGAACGGAATCAGAACAATTTTTATGGGCAGAAAAACCAGTCCTTTGAGTGGAATTCCCACTATCTGCAATCGTTTTTTATCTCGAGGGGTATCTTTTTCCCAATCAATATTACCCACAAAGTTTTTAAGAATCTGCACAATGCTAATGGTCGGCTTGCCGGTTTTAGGATCCTTAATCGCCCGAGAAGGGAAGCCAATTAAGGCAGTAAGCAGGAGCTTAATGCTCACATCTTTGAAAGATTGAATGACATAAGGCTCAGGGACTTTTGCGCCTGATGCATAACTGATCCTATTAGTGACAGGATCATAACCATCGAAGGGGAAGATTAGGAACAGGGCTTTGAAAGGAGCTAAGACAAGGTTAGCATAGAGATACTGCTTAACAATTCCCATTGCCTCTCGGAAAGTTTTTCCTGCCGTGCTGGGTGCCTCTGAAAAAGAGGGTGATTTAATAAAGTGATGAAAAAACCAATCCTTCGGAGAACGGCTTGCTACACCAGCATCTAAATCTATAGGGTGGTCGTCAGCAAGACGTGTATAACCTGTAGGTTTACCCGGTAAATGAGAAAATTCTCGACTCAAATCTTTACCACTTGAGTACTTTCCTGGTTGATAGCGAGGATCTCTGGGAACTCCTGTGTAGCTTCTTGAAGAATTGGCTGACAGGGTAGAGCTTGCATTACGCGCTTGGGGCCTTTGTTGGCCTTTGTATCCTTCAGTTGGATCATAATCAGATAATGCATAAGTGGCTTCTGTAAGTGCAACGCCTAAAACACCGCACTTTTGAATTTCGACATTGATTGCATTGTTTCTTGGAATACGCAGAGAGCCTTCGCGCGTATAATAAATATTCAAAGCAGGTATACCGTGCTGAGTTGCAGCATAGTCTAAAATCGTCTCATCTAAACCAACATAGCAGAATGCAGTGTCCTCTGAGTAGGCACTAACACAGCTATCTAACATGGCTTTTTTATTGGCATCCTTTGATGAAAAAAGATCAAAGTCTGAATGCTTTGGATCAAAGAGAACAAGATCAATGGTATCAGGATAATTTCTGTGCAGCTCTTCTAGGGTAGCCTTAGCGGCGGGATTAATATCTTTGCCATTCTCATTAAGTATGGTCTTATTTGTCACGAGGCAGACAGCTATACCATCGTTTTTGAACGACTCTAAAACAGGTTTTAGCAGTGGACTCGTGTTGAGTACGGAGAATTTAAGATCTGTATTATCTAAGTCAAGAATGACGACTTTCTTCTTTGAAAATGTCCAATTTTGGGCTTCAGGTAATGCCAGTTGAGCCTTGAAACCCTCTAATGATTGTACATTGTTACTTAGTCTTAATTCAAAGGGTGGTCGTTTTGCTTCAGTTGTTCGTTTCAAGATGACAGTCCTCGTGTAATTTTATGCTTCGGAGGTTTCTTTCTCAGCGGCTTTGGGGTTTGAGTGTTGTGCGATGAGTTTTTTTAGTCGGAAGCGGTGGTTGCGGAGCTTTGTTTCGAGATTAGCGATCTTTTCGTCCATTTGTTTGGGTTCAAAATGAGCTTGAAGGTAGTTCAGATCCACTTCGATTTGTTTGAGCTGTCTTTCGTCTGTGGTGGTTTCTTTGTCGGTGAGTAATTTACTGATGTAGTTAAGACCTTCTTGATAGTTGGCTTTAACACGATCGATTGATTTTTCAAGGTGGTCGATGGCTCGGGTATAGTCTTCCAGTCGCGCCATTTGGTGTTGCTTCTTGGAGTAGTTCCCAAATACTGTCATGGTTGCCATGGTCGTTTCCTCACTGGTTGATCGCTTCTACGGATACGTAAGGCCCATTATATACGATTGATAGGTCAAAGTAAAGCAAGATTTGAATTAAAATCATAAGCCCCAAAGAAAAATGGCGCCTGTCTTAGTTAGCACAGGCGCCATTTTAGGCTTTATAAGTCGTATAGATTAAACTTATTTTGGGTGTGATATTCTGTCTATTTGACCAATAACAGTATCTAGCTCACCAGCAACAGCTCTTCCTTTATCGTTAGGCAAGCTGTCATGATGAATTCTTTCAACAAGTGCAAACACTCTCGCTTCAGCTAGAGCAGTTGCTTTATCAGCCTCAGTATCATAGCCTTGAGCAGAAGCTACTAACGATTTAGCAATCTCAGAAATAGAAAGCTCGGGTTCAGCTGGCATAGTTGCTGGCAATGTCCATCCGTTACCATCCTTTCCACGTTGAAAGTAGTGTTCAGGATCAAGACCATGATTGTGAACCATATTGTAGGCTTCCTGTCCCTTCTCAATCAGTATCAGCGCTCGAATTGCTTCATCAACTACATCGCATTCTTCTGCAGGACGGGTATCATGTTCATCTTTATGTTTAGGTTCGCCATTTAGATCACCTAAAAGATCAGAACTACCATTCTTAGAGCGTAATGCTGCGATGTAGCTGATCGGACCGGCGTTTGATTTGCGCAGAGCAGCCCAGTTACCGATTGCATTGACAATTGGGGTTGCAATATTAGCAACGACTGCTGCGATACTACCGATACTCACACCAACCGCGAAGACAGCTGCAGTCATTTGCAGACCTGCAGAAACAGCCAGAGCATTAGCCAGCGGTAAGAATACCGACAAGTAGCCACCAACAACCGTTAAGGCACCATTGACGTAAGCCAATGCAGGAGCGATGAACGGAGTCGCTAATACCCAGTTAACAGCAACCATGAATTGGGGAACGTATTTTACCAGAGCCGCAATACCGAAAGGCAGAGCAACAGCCCACAATGCTACAGTCAAAGCCGCTGAGAGGACAATACCAAAAACACCGGCTACTTTGCGCAATATGGCAGTCGCTTTCTCATTAATCTCGCCACGAGAGTTTTTGATAGTTAACTGATGAGCGAAGTCCCATGCGTCTCTAACCAGCTTCGCAGGTGAGGTAAAGGCAGTACCCAGAAGGAGCGCCACTCGACCAACGTAGTGCACTGCACCTAAGACAGCGATCAGGATAGAAGCTGAAGCATATATTCCAAACCGAGTGAGTCTTCTTCTCTCTTTTTGAGCTTTAGTTACAGGTTTCCATGTATCAGCGATAGCATCTGCTAGACTTCTGATTACCTTAGCAGAACCGTTGACGATTAAGCTCGGTACGAATTCGGTAGCAAGCTTAACGATGTTCACTGCAAAGTTAACAACAGTCAGAGCAAGTTTAAGTGGAAGACCGATACCTAATTTAATGGGTAAGGCAAGTGTTTGCCAAAGGCCGTATTCACCACCGACGTATTTGTATTTCCCTAAACCAGGAATACGGAGGGTGTAGTCGCTCTCCGATTTCGCCTTTTCAAACAAAGGACGCTTCATACCCGTATAGTTTCTAAGAATGGTCCAGCCATTAAATACCAACTGCCCATCAGTACCTAGTTGATGAAATCGGTTTGGAACACCCAAAAATGATGCAATAGCGTGGCCTACATGTACTACGCCCTTTATATTGACCCCATTTAAAGGTCTTTGGGCCTCTGCACCTACGCCACCCTCTAACTCTGCCGCTTCAGGTACTACTTGATAGCGAATTTCTTCACCACCAGTGAATTCTTCTTGTCCTTTAGCTCTATTAGGATTAGACCTATCAAAGGTAACAACAGAGTTTTCAGAAGGGTTGTAACCATCGCCTAAGAAGGTTTTTCTGAAAGAGCCTGCAAATAGGGCTTTCCATGTTTGTGAAGCAATTTGTGGTTTTGGAGAGGAAACTATCGCTGCTCTGGGCACAGTGTCTGAAGAATCGTCTTGTACGCTTAAAAGTTGTTCAGACTCAGGGTCCCTAATGCTATCTACTTCTCTTTCTTGGTTTTGTGCTCGTAATCCAGGGTGAATGGCGAATTGGGCTAGCCATTGCCATCCCCCCAACTCTGTACGAGGATTAATTACTGTATCTATCTTATCGGACATAAAAATACTCCTAAAAGTGTTAAATTTAGAGACCCATTATATAGGGCCTTTACTTCAATGTAAAGGCGAAATTCAAAATAAAATCACGAATATGGTGTTTGCTACACTATTTATTCGTTATCACAGACCGTCTTCGCCACCACCGCCGAATGAAAAAGTGGATGATTTTGAAGGATCAACATGCTGTGATGTTGGTTGTCCAGGGCGAGCGTTGTAGCCACCTGAACCAGGATTAACTTGAGCGAGTCCAGCGGCTGTATTGAGTTCCTGCTCAGTACTTTCGGCAAGTCTAGTGTATTTGCCAGAGACACAGGCTTTGAGATTCACCCCAACTTCTTGGTCAATTGCGCTGACTAAGCTGTGTTCTGGAGGGTTCCAAGCAGCCCAGAAATTACTAAAAACATCCGCAACTCTGTTTGAGATCGAAGCGAGTGGGGCTAATAAAAGACCCAGCGTTGTGCCGACCGCGATAATTTGTGCACTCATAACCAGGCCAGGAACAGCAGAGGCCATGGCTGATATCAGCGGAGCGAAAGCCGCACCTACGGTATTGCTGATTAAGACCACAATAGGGCTTAGGGCGCCATTGATGGTAGCGAGAGAGTTAGCAATAAAGGGCAATGTGGCTATATTAGAGATCAGAACTGGCAGCTGAGGAACAAAGGAGCTGATCGCACCCAAGGTCAGTGGGAGGAAAATAGCCCAGCCGACAGCCGATACTGTCAGGCTCACTAAGGCGCCGAATGAACCTAGTATAAAGCCTAGGACATTGGACGTTTTAGTCCATTCTACTTGGTCGTTATTATCGTATTCTTCACCCTCTTCTGTAGTGACAGAGGCGATTTTAAGTCCACGACCGGCATAAAAAGCCTGTCTCGCGCTTTGTTGGGGAGAGGTAATAGCGCGTAGCACGAGGAAAATAATGCGAGTGCTGTAGTGGACAAGGCCCAGAAAGAAGATGGCGATTGCGCGGGGGGTGATATACCAGAATTTGGTCCAGCTTGTTGTATCGTGAGGGCGTGGTCGGGCTTTTCTTGGCTCTGAAAGCTTCTTATTCCACATTACACTATTTTGATAGGCAAGCTCACCAATAGCTGCGGCGCTCAGGTTAGACAGGTACAAAGGTAGCGCCTCTGTGAATAATTTCACCACGTTCAGCGCGATTTTGAATGGCCATGTGAGCAGTTTAAAGGGCAGTATTATCAAGAACTTGAAGAAGAGACCAGGGATAGCTTGTAATATGGTTTTTGCGTTGAGGGGGTACCAAGTTCTCTTGGTGATTGGTTTAGGCGCCGACTCTTCTCCTCCAGGTTGCATGATAGCAGAGTCTTTTGAGCCAACATGGGCTCCTCCTTCGCTAGAAAACGCATTGACTTCTTGTTCAGCGTCAGGGCTTAAAGCTTGTGCGGCTTGAGGAGTTGAGGTTTCCTCAGTTTCATAAAGCGCCGTCCAGCTACCCCACCAACCTTTGAATCCCTGCTTGATATCTAACACAGGTTCGCCTTCTTCCGTTGCGTCACTGGGTCGATTAGGCATGCCGAGTAAAGATGTCCAAAAGATAGAGGCTGGGAGATTATAGCTATTGTAGCTTTCAACAAATTTTCCATTCGCTGTTGTATAGGAGTTAGTGCTGGGGTCGAAGCCATCGAAGGGTAGAGTTTCCAGGAGTGCGCCTTTAAACAACACGTAGGAATAACTTCTGAAGTTAGACCAAATTGCTTTTCTGCTTGGTTTGCTCCCGACAGTTGAGCTGTCAGATGTAATTACTGAGCTATGTTCGGGGTTTGTAGCCTTAGAAGTATTGAGTTCATAGTTTTCTTGTTCCTCAATTTTATTCCTCATCAATGGCGAAACAAAAAAGTCTGCAACCATTGTTCCAAATGAAAGCGATCTTTGCTTGATAGGCGTTAGTAGCGGCATAATTGGCTCCCTAGTGTCAGATAAATTTTAAGCAATCCTGCTTAGCGTAGGAATCTTTCCCATAAAAATTCTGGCCCGATTGTATCTCGCTCTATTGAGAAGGTAAAGGCTATTTCGAAAGTTTTTTCTTTAAGCAATCGTTAACTTGTTGAGGATTCGCTTTGCCTTGAGTGGCTTTCATCACCTGGCCTACAAAAAAGCCGAATAATTTTTCTGCACCTGCTTGGTATTCTTGAAGTTGTGTGGGATTTTTCGCCAAGATTTCATCGATAATAGTTTCGATAGCGCTGTTGTCTGTGATTTGTGTCAGTCCTTGAGATGCGATAATCTGATCCGCTTCACCTTCGCCGGCCCACATGGCTTCGAAAACAGTTTTAGCGATTTTGCCGGAGATGGTGTTATCGGCAATTCGATTTAAAAGTTGAGCCAGTTGTTGGGGAGAGATGGGGCTTTCCGATAATTCTTTTTGCTCTTTATTGAGTAAGGCGGAAAAATCGCCGAGGATCCAGTTGGCGACAATTTTGGGAGTGGCTGCGGTGGCGTTGAGAGTCGCATCAAAAAATTCTGCCATCTCGCGAGCAACGGATAAGCAATGAGCATCGTAGTGGCTTAATCCAAAATCATTTTGAAAGCGTTCGCGACGTTGCCAGGGGAGTTCGGGTAGTTGAAGGCGGATTTCTTCGATGGTTTTATCGTCGATCACCAGCGGTAATAAATCAGGATCAGGAAAATAACGATAATCGTTGGCTTCTTCTTTGCCACGCATCGATCGGGTTTCATTTCGTTCCGCATCGTAAAGCCGTGTTTCTTGAACGACTTTTTCGCCACGTTGAATGAGTTCGATTTGACGCTCCACTTCAAAATTAATAGCGCGTTCAATAAAGCGGAATGAATTCACATTTTTAATTTCAGCGCGAGTACCAAAAGCGCTTTGACCTTTGGGACGTACGGAGACGTTGGCATCGCAGCGAAAAGAGCCTTCTTGCATGTTGCCGTCAGAAATATCGAGATAACGCACCAGAGAATGTAATGTTTTTAAATAAGCAATGGCTTCTTTAGCGGAGCGCATATCAGGTTCGGATACAATTTCGAGCAGGGGTGTGCCAGCACGATTTAAATCGATACCGGACATGCCATGAAAATCTTCGTGTAAGGATTTTCCGGCATCTTCTTCGAGATGAGCGCGCGTAATGCCGATTCGTTTAATCGAATTTTCATCGAGCTGAACATCTAAAAAGCCTTTGCCCACAATGGGTAATTCAAATTGACTGATCTGATAGCCTTTGGGTAAATCAGGATAAAAATAATTTTTGCGGGCGAAAACAGAGCGTTTAGCAATTTCGGCGTTGATGCTTAAACCAAAAATCAGCGCTTTTTCAACGGTGGATTTATTGAGAACAGGGAGAACGCCGGGCATGCCTAAGTCGATGGCGCAGGCTTGGGTGTTAGGTTCAGCACCGTATGCGGTTGCAGCGCCCGAAAATATTTTGGACTGCGTGTTTAATTGTACGTGTACTTCCAAGCCAATAACGGTTTCCCATTCCATATCAATCACCTATCACCTATTTGTTAATCCAGTTTCTCGCAGGAATTTTTGAAAACTCACTGCATACGGTAGCGTCTTCATTAGGAACGCTCGGTCAAAAATTTTCGGGAATTTTGCGATGCCAATCAGTAACCTGCTGATACTGATGGCCTAAATTAAATAATCGAGATTCTTCGAAATAGTTGCCGACGCATTGTAAACCGACCGGTAAATTGTTCACAAATCCTGCGGGAATTGTCATGCCGGGTAAGCCGGCTAAGTTAACTCCGATGGTATAAATATCAGAAAGATACATGCTGACGGGATCGTCTACTTTTTCTCCGAGTTTGAAAGCAGGCGTCGGTGTGGTAGGGCCGACGATCAGATCGACCTCGTTAAAAGCTTGTGCATAATCGTTGCTGATCAGACGTCGGATTTTTTGGGCTTTGAGATAATAGGCATCGTAATAACCGGAAGATAAAGCGTAGGTGCCGACGATAATGCGTCGTTTAATTTCTTGCCCAAAACCTTCGCCTCGACTCCGACAATATAAGTCGTCGAGATTTTTGGGATTTTCGCAGCGATAACCATAACGAACACCATCGAAGCGCGCTAAATTGGATGAGCATTCTGCAGGTGCGATGACATAATAAGCAGGAACCGCTAAACGGGTGTTGGGTAAATGAATTTCTTTGATGCTGGCGCCTAATTTTTGCAGTTCTTGGATGGCGTTTTGAATGACGTGTGCTACATCGTTATCTAAGCCTTCAGCGAAATGCTCTTTGGCAACGCCGATTTTAAGGCCTGTTAGAGGTTTGTTTAATTCAGCGGTGTAATCGGGTACGGGGCGATTGACGCAGGTGGAATCTTTGTTGTCGTAACCTGCCATCGCGTTTAAAAGGAGTGCTGCATCTTCAGCGGTCTGAGCGAAGGGCCCGCCTTGGTCGAGGCTGGAGGCGAAGGCGATCATGCCGTAGCGAGAAACGCGGCCATAGGTGGGTTTGATGCCGGTGATATTGCACATGGAGGCGGGTTGACGAATGGATCCGCCGGTGTCGGTGCCTGTGGCAGCGGGGGTGAGCCGAGCTGCAACGGCGGCAGCGGAACCGCCGGATGAGCCGCCGGGAATTCGGGTGGTATCCCAGGGATTTTTGACGGGACCATAAAAGCTATTTTCGTTGGAGGAGCCCATGGCAAATTCATCCATGTTGGTTTTGCCGAGCATCACAAGGCCAGCCGCTTTATAGTTGGCGGTGACTGTAGCATCGTAAGGAGCCACGAAATTGCTTAACATTTTGGAAGCGCAGGTGGTTTTGATGCCATCGGTGCAGAAGATGTCTTTGTGGGCGTAGGGAATGCCGGTTAAGGTTGTGGCACTGCCTTTTGCGATTTTTTGGTCGGCTTCTTTAGCGGCTGCTAGAGCGGAGTCTGCGCAGACGGTAATAAAAGCGTTGAGGGTTGAATTGTGGGTATTGATTCGATCGAGAAAACACTGGGTTAATTCAACACTTGAAACCGTTTTGGTCGCTAGGTCGCGCGAAAGTTCTGCTAGAGTTTTGTGGGCTAAGCTCATGATTTTCCTTAGGATTCAATTGTTTCAGGAAGGCGTTCTTCGATGACTTTTGGCACAATATATAAGCCGGCTTCAGTAAGCGGCGCAGTTTGCTGCATTTTTTCTCGTTGGTTAATTTCGGTGACTTGATCTTCTCGGAGGGGTTGGCTGATATCCTGGGGGTGGGCCATGGGCTCAATCCCATCGGTGTTCGCGGCATTCATTTCCGCCACCAGTTCTAAAATCTTTGAAAGGTTTTTACTGTGAGCAGGAAATTCGTCAGAACTCAAAGACAGTCGAGCCAGATGCGCCACATTCTTCAAATCAGCTTCACTGAGGGCCATAGGATTACTCCAAGAAAAAAGAAAGAGTGTAACGAGTTTTGCTGAGGGGCGGAAGGGGGTGCCACTTGTTGCCACACTATTTTGCTGCCGACAGATAATGTGATTTTTTGCCTATCGCGAGCGTGTTGAGCCAGGATGGCCGAACCCGCAGCCCCGCCAGGGATGGTCTTGTTGGGCGGTCCCGAGAGGGAAAAGGTCACATCACCTCTCAGCAGCCGCCTCAATGAGAGAGCTGAGGAGGTACCCTTTTGCGATTATACAGCTTGGTATGATGCTTCATCGGCCTGTTCCTGGTGGTAGAGCTCTGCAAAGTCCCGTCTCGGAAGCAGTTTGCCTTCTTGATACCTGCGGAAAGGTTGTTTCAGGAGTGAAAATATGTTTTCAGCATTGTTCTGCGCGGCGTTGGCTTCTTTTTCAGCACCTTCAGTCTTTTCAGAGAGTTTCACTGGCTCAGGTCGAGCAGTAGAATCGTCGTTCGCAGTAAGGGGAGATGAAGTATTGTTCTGCCCATCAGCAGGCACTAGAGCATCTTTCTCTTTTTTCGAAGTTGTTGGAGTGATGCAGCGGTTCAAGGCTGCTATCAGTGAGGTCACAGGACCGCCATGGATCCAGGTTGCCCATCGATTACTCAGCACTTCTCCAACAAGGGTTAATGCTGGAGCGACAAATGCTGCTACGAGTGCTAGAGCACTGCCGGTGACTGTATAGGCTATAGATAGTTGAAGCCCTATAAATGCACTGAAGCTAGCCATAGCTGTGCCAAAGATCTGAGTGAGGGCAACACCTAAAGGATTGAGAAAACTAAAGGTCGCTGTGACCATGGGTGTAAACCAAGTTGTGGCGGCAACGACTGGGGGTAATTGACTGATCAAAGTAAAGAGTTCGAATGTCCAGGGGTACGCAGTACATAAATAAGACACGGCAGAAACTAGCGCGGCGGGAAGCATGATGACCCAGAAAACGGCAGTCATGGACATACTGATGGTTAGGCCCAAGACACCGATAAAGTTGCTGGTTAATCGGTTAAAAAATTGTCCTCGTTCTGATTTACCAAATACGGACACTTTAAGTTCACGACCATACCGAAAAGCCATACGAGCACTTTTTAGTGGTGAGGTAATGGTTCTTCCGATTAAGGCTATGAGCCTGAACGCAAAATGGAGGGTCCCTAAAATAAGGTAGGGCAGTGTAAATATAGCCGCAAAAAATGTGCGAACAATAGCGTAGCCGAAATTGCCCTTCCAAAAGCCATAATTCGGGAAAGGCAGTTTTGCGATTTCTGTATTACGGTAGGCCCCTAATAAGTAGGCAAAGAAAGTTGCAAACACTAAAGGGAGCCATTCAGTTAATAACTTGGATCCATTGATCAGAAACTTAAAAGGGAAAGAGATGAGCTTCCAAGGTAAGATAATGCCTATTTTGAAGGGTAAAGAAATCCATTGCCAAATTTTCTTTTCTTTGGAGATACGAGGATCTGAATCCCAACCACCGATAAGATTTTTGCCAAATTGCTTTAGTGACATTATGAATAATTGTGCACCAGTATTTTCTGCTAAGGCGAAGTGAGTGGCGCGTGTTGGAAGACCGAGTATAATAAAGAATTCGGTCATCACTCGAGCGAGGCTTGCTCTGAAAGTCCCTTTATTGTGGTAAGTAGTATTAAAGTATTTGTCACCGGCAGCATCATAAGCGAAAGTATAAGTACCATCGCTCGCATCATAGCCGTCAATTTCATAGGCTTCAGCGAATACTTCCTGATCTATTTTGCTAATAATATTGCTTCTGTTGAAATTTTTTGAAAACTCCGCGGGAAAAAGATGGGAAAGTAACCAGTCTTTCCAGCGAACCGAATAGGGGGCTTTTGCGAATTGTAGTGCCATTTTAACTCCACTAATATGTAGAAATGTTTAAATAATGGGAGCGAGTTTATAGAATTTTAATTATTTAGGCAAGGTCGAAGGGGGCAAAAAAGGGGCAAGTCTTGAATTATGAAAATAAGCAGGCTAAGCCTTGCCTATCCTGGTTATTTTCATAATTCAAGACGTGCCCCTTTTAGACACCTCTCCCTCTTCCTCTGCAGAGAATTTTCGTTTACAGTGCTGCTTCTGATTTAGATGACCACAGTGTGAGGCTTTATTATGTTTAGAAGATTGCGTGGCAGATTTTCGAATGATCTTTCGATCGACTTGGGTACCGCCAATACCTTAGTGTATTTACCGGGTGAGGGAATTGTGCTCAATGAGCCTTCGGTGGTGGCTGTACGTCGGGGAGACGGCAGTAATGGCAATTCCAGCGTGGTCGTTGCGGTGGGGTTGGAAGCGAAAAGGATGTTGGGACGTACGCCAGGCAATATTACCGCGACAAGGCCTTTAAAAGATGGCGTGATTGCGGATTTTCATATTACAGAGAAGATGTTACAGCACTTTATTAGCAAAGTGCATCAAAATCGATTTTTGAAACCCAGCCCACGCGTTTTGGTGTGTGTGCCCTGCGGTTCTACTCAGGTTGAGCGTCGGGCGATTAAAGAATCGGCCTTAGGCGCTGGAGCTCGTGAAGTTTATTTAATTGAAGAGCCGATGGCAGCTGCGATGGGTGCAGGCTTGCCGGTGGAAGAAGCACGTGGTTCTATGGTAGTGGATATCGGTGGTGGTACCACAGAAGTGGCGATTATTTCGTTGAGTGGTATCGTTTATGCGGCTTCAGTAAGAATAGGTGGCGATCGTTTTGATGAAGCAATTGTGAGCTATGTACGTCGAAATTACGGAACATTAATTGGTGAAACAACCGCTGAGCGAATCAAACATGAACTGGGCTCCGCTTTTCCTTCGACAGAAGTTCGAGAAATTGATGTGCGCGGACGCAATTTGGCGGAAGGGGTGCCCCGTAGTTTTACACTGAACAGCAACGAAATTTTAGAAGCGCTTCAAGAGCCATTATCGGGCATTATTAGTACTGTGCGCAGTGCTTTGGAGCAAGCTCCGCCTGAATTAGCGTCTGATATTGCTGAAAGTGGTATGATGTTGACTGGTGGCGGTGCCTTACTCAAAGGTTTGGATCGCTTGTTAATGGAAGAAACCGGTTTGCCTGTGATCGTTGATCAAGATCCTCTAACCTGTGTGGCTCGAGGGGGTGGTCGTGCGCTCGAGTTGATGGATGAGATGGGCAAAGGATTTTTGTCTAGCGATTAATTGGAGGAGAAGGGGAGAAGGGGTCAGGTCTAAACAAATTGATTTATTAATATATTGATTAATCTATGAATAAATCAATTTGTTTAGACCTGACCCCTTCTCCTAGACCTGACCCCAACTAAAGAGGAGTAGCGTTATCAAAGTTTTATTCAAACGTGATTCGCTACTGGGTTTTCGCTTGGTAGTGTTAGTCTTGGCTTCTTTCATTTTGATGTTTGTTGATCATCAATATCATTATTTGGCGCAAGCCCGTTCCGTTCTGACTTCGGTGATTTCACCCTTGCGTGTTATGGTGGATACGCCCGCTCGAATGATTAATTGGTTAGAAATTAATATTGCGCAACAACATCAGCTGGTGGGTGAAAATGCGCAGTTACGCACCGAGCAACTCATCCTCAAAGCAAAAATACAGCAATTAACGGCGTTGCGTGAAGAAAATGAGCAGTTACGGGCTTTACTGCGTTCTTCGTCAAAAGTAAGTGGAAAAGTGTTGGTAGCCCAATTACTTGCGGTGGATCTTGCGCCCTTTACTCGACAGGTGATATTAAACAAAGGCAAGCGCGATAATGTTTTTGTAGGGCAAGCGGTCTTGGATGCTTATGGTGTGATGGGGCAAGTGATCGAAGTGAATCGTTCGAGTAGTCGTGTTTTATTAATTTCGGATGCGCGTTCGGCGGTGCCCGTTCAAGATACGCGGACGGGGACTCGATCGATTGCCGTAGGTCAAGGTGTGAGTAACGATTTACAGTTGCTTTTTGTAACCGATACGGCAGATTTTCAGGTGGGAGATTCTTTAGAAACTTCAGGTTTGGGAAAACATTTTCCGGTTTCTTACCCGGTGGGTGTGATTTCTGAAGTGACTCATAAAGCGGGTGAGCGTTTTTCACAAGTTACCGTTTATCCCAGTGCTCATTTAGACAGCAGTCGACAAGTTTTATTGGTTTGGCCGAACGAGAGTACACAACAATGACCTTGACCGGAATTCGATCCTGGTTTTTTATCGTCTTGTCCATTATGGTCGCCATGATGCTGACAATTTTACCGTTGCCGCTTTGGGCCGGTTGGGTGCGCCCCTTGTGGGTACCGGCGGTGGTTTTTTATTGGGCTTTGGCTTTACCGGATCGTTTTAGCATTGGAGCAGCTTGGTGTGTGGGCATATTATTGGATGTGTTGTTAGGCACTTTGCTAGGTGAAAATGCGTTGGGTTTAACCCTGGCGGTATTTGTGATCAGTAAATTATTTACACGTATTCGGTTGTTCCCGATGTGGCAACAAGTGGCGGTGATTTTTATTTTGTGTCTATGTCATTTAACCTTAATATTCTGGATGCAAGGGCTGATCGGACAGCCACCATTATCTTGGCAATTTTGGATTCCTTCAATTAGCACTGGCATTTTGTGGCCATGGTTGTATTTTTTAATGCGTGATTATCGGCGACGATTTGTGATCCAATAAAAATGAACCTGAATGATTGCTTGACGGCTGAAGTCGCTGTTGGTATAAAGGTTCGGCTTGGGACGGGCATGCCTTGCGTGACTCGTGTTTTATCAATGGAAGAGGGCAGAATTGATTATGAACAAAGAAGATCTTATTAACGCGATTGCATCGCAGGCGGGTATTTCTAAACGTCAGGCAGGAGATGCCTTAGATGCATTTACAGGTGCAGTAATTAGCACTTTAAAATCCGGTGAGACCGTCACCTTAGTGGGATTTGGAACTTTTAAAACTGCTGATCGTGCAGCGCGTGAAGGTCGTAATCCACAAACGGGTGCGAAGATCCAAATTAAAAAAGCCAGAGTGCCAAAGTTTGTTGCAGGCAAACAGTTGAAAGACGAAGTCAATACGCATTAATTTAATCGGGTGTTTAGCTCAGCTGGTAGAGCGTCGCCCTTACAAGGCGAATGTCGGGGGTTCGAACC
>CAZMLO010000018.1:0-17933 GCA_964567285.1 uncultured Gammaproteobacteria bacterium | reverse complement strand
ACATTAAAGGGGTTTATTAGTGATCTAAAAGATACAAGGGGGGGTGATCTTAGGAAAAATATACAAGACAATCTAAAACAAGAAAAAACACCGAGTGGCATTCTAATTACTATACCTGTTGAGGTGGTTGCTGTTATATATGAGAAGATTAATGCAGTGAAGAAAGCTTTCAGAAAAAATCCTTATATCACAGGCATGCAATTGTTAAAGCGTGTAGCTCCAGAGGTGGGAATACTTTATGAAGAAGCATTTAAATTACACCACACGCCATTGGCGCGTTTTAGGGCAGTTAAACAGAGTATCGAATTTTCTAGGGTAGTTGCAGCTCGGCACGGGGAGTCATTTGACTCTCAACTTATGCTTCGAAGTAGAGTTTTTTTCTCGACTAGCAAAGGAGAGTCAGTTGACCAGGCTCATCTTGGTCCTAGGCAAGCCTTATCATTTCTTAATTTGATACATCAGCAATCTAGAGAGTTGGAAGAAACACTAAATGATTTAATGAAAGGAAAATTTGAACGATTTAAGCAGCTTTGTCTTGTTGCACATAAAGAAGAGGTTCTCTGCAGAATCGATTGGAAATCACTCTGTAAGAATTCCAAACGGCAAAAGGATATTTTAGAATTAATGTGCAACGAAAAGTTGCCATTAAGGCGTTTAGTAATCCGACATTGCACTGAATTAGATAAGAATATTTTACTAACACTTCTTAGGTCTTCTCCTGAATTGGTAAGAATAGATCTGAGCTACTGTCCAGTTGTGACAAACACTACGGTATCAATGTTAGAAAAACACACCCCAAGCGTTCAAGTTGTAAATTTCGATGGTACATTAATCGTTTCTTTCGACTGCACATCTTTACCAAATTTACGAAGAGCTATGTTCAGAGATTGCCCTAAATTAGAGCGTATCTCAATAACGAATAATCCTCTAGGAGGTGCCCATTCCTCATTTTCTATGCTCGCAATCGATCGTTCAGATACACTGAAGAACCTCTGTGTTAACTCAGCTGCTTTTACAACTCTTACATGTGACGGAATAGAGCTCGCAGCGAAATATATTGAACATTCAAAAAGTATCCCCGATACATTGCGGGCAGCAGTTAGAAAGCACCTAAGTAATATTTACCTGGAAAAAGCAGAGAAAAAATTTAGCCCAGATAATTTAGTGTATGTTATTGGAAATTGCGATAAATCAATTAGATATTACGATCAAAACCCTCGAGCATTTTTCCTGCGTGGTACTGCAAAAAATGCGTTAAAGCAATACGAAGAAGCAGAAAAGGATTTTACAATGGCTATAGGGTTAAGGTCTGACAAAGATGAGTATTATTCTAGCCGCGGACGAACAAGACATATGCAAGCTTTAGGTCCGGTAACAACTTTAGAAAAATCTAGTGTTAGAGATGAGTTAATTTCATCAGCTATTTCAGACTTATCAAAAGCAATTGAGCTGAATCCAACCGATATTATAGCCTTATTTTACAGAGGAAAATGCTATATTTCATCAGGCCGTGATGCACTAGCACAGTCTGATTTCAGCAGAATTGCTAGTTTAGAACAGTACACTGATTTTCACGTATCACCAGTACGATCTGAGCAAAGAGTTGAAATGTATAATTATTTAGCAGAAAACCGAATCGAGGCGTTTGATTTTCATGGTGCGCGTAATTGGTATTGTTTGATAACAAAGTTTGATGTAGCAAATGCAGCCGCCTACCAAAAAATTGCAGAATGTGATCTTGAGTTGGAAAATCAAGCATCTGCTTTGGTAAATATTGATAAAGCAATTGGATTACAGCCTTCAACTAATTCAGCTTATTTTGTAAAAGCACGTTGTTTGTTAGCTTTGAGAGATTACGATAATTATCTTCAGACTATGAAATTTGGCGCTAGCTTATGTTTGAATGTAGACCCATTTAAAGTGATTCTCGAATGTGTAAAAGTTTCAGCATTAATTAACTATTTGAAAGGTTCGTTAGACGAGGCATCTTCGCTTATTCGAAATGGACCCGAGCATATTCCTACTTTACTCGAGGCAAAGATTCTTCATGCGCAGGGTGAATATATGGCTGCATTAAAAGTGCTAAGTCCGCTAAATTCAGGCGATTGTAGAATTCCAAGTTATTTCAGAACTCGTTCAGCAGTTTATTGCTCTCTAGATAGATATGAAGAGGCTTGGATAGACTGTGAAAAAGCTTTAGAGCTTGATTCCAAAAATATTGAAACACGAATAATGTTGACCAGAATATTAATATTTGCAAATAGGAATGACGAGGCATCAAAACAGCTGGATGATTTAATTGGTTGTCTTGGCTCAAGTGAAAAACAATCAAGTGGTGATATGCTACCTGAGTTAGAATATCCTCTCTATCTTTTGCAATGTTACTGCTATAAAGTTTTGGTATTATTTCAAGATAGGCGATTTGATTCAACTGAAATATCTTTGAGTGAGTTAAAGACATTCGTAGGTTCAATTGCCGATACACTCAAAATACCATCATTGGAGTTAATGACATCTGGTGAATTTAAAAAAATACGCAGCTTATCAAAGTTCAAGGACGGAGCATTTGATAATCAATTATTAGCATTCTCATTATATTGGATAGTACATCTAGCGCAAGATTCTAAAAGTAATACTTTTGCTGATAGTATGATGAAATATGGCTATATTAATATCGTTACAGAGTTAAAATATTTTAAGCGTCGGCTTATTACTCGCCAAACAATAAAGTCACTGAATGCTGTTCAAGAAGCAATCTCTAAAAAGAGAGCAGCTCCCTCTGTATCAGAGACCACTACTATAGATACAAATACCCCAACATTGCCATCTCAACGAAAACCTCTCCGAGCTCCCACAAAACCAGCTCCAAAGCCTGGTGACCCACCCAGAAATTCTAAGAGCTCTCAAGTGAAATCGACAACACAAACACAGCAAGAGCCTTTGGTTCTTTTTAGTAAAGCTCAGAGACTTATTTTTAATGAATTGCCTGAGATCAAAGATTGTGTCAATTTGAGTTTATCTTGTCACACGCTTTGGTCTTCAGGTCTTCCACATCTCTTCGATAGAATGCTACTTCAAGTTTGTGGAGCGGGACGGCATAATCGATTGAGATATCTTTCTGAACTCATTGAGCTTAATCCTGCTCTAAAAAGTAAAAATCTAAATTATCGGCATTTAGCAACTATTCTCTATCGAGCTCAGTTTTTGCTCGATGTTTTAATAAAATCAGATCCTAATTCAGCATGGAAATTCGCAGCAATTTGTGGAGCAGAAGGATTGGTTTTTGAGTTGCTGGGTGACAGTAAATATCCAGAGATTGATCCTGTTGGCACAGAAATATTGGGGTGCTATTCTTTGGGTGGCCAATTAGAGTGTCTTAAACATGCTCTCGATAGGAATGAAACAATAGATGCTGTCACCTTTAAAGTCATGTTGCTAATGGCTACTGTAGGAATTCAAAATCATATCGTAACATATTTGCGAGAAGATCCACGATTCGAGTGTGTTAGGTCTGTAAAAATATCCTTATCATCAGTATGTCCGGAATATTTTACACTGATAAAAACATTAGTAATCAATGTGCTAATCACAAAAGAATTCATAGGTATATTGAATGATGAGAAATCGGAAGTCTTTGTTGTTAATGAACTGGGTTTAATTATACCGAACATCTCTGTAGGACCCTTGCTTCGATTGGCAAATGACTACTATAAAGTTTGCTTTGTAGATTTTAAAAAATCTAGGGACTTTCACGATGAAGAAGAAGCTTTGTTATTAGCTCAAAGTGCAGCTCGAAATAGAAATCCGGCACTCGTAATAGATATGGTAACCAATTATAATATCGATCCAAAATTATTGGTCTATGATATTCTCGTTGGAGGAGATCCCGATTTATTCGAGTACGCGCTAGATCATCCGTGGTTCACTTTAGTTGATACTTTTAAAGAAGGGCTAACTGTACAACACGTGCTTGCACGTGAAGGTCACCTCAATTTACTAAAGAGGGTTCTCAGAGACCCTAATGCTGTGAAGAGCCCACCGCATTTTCCGGATGATCAGAAACCCAAAGCGGCTTATGTTCTTGATGATTTAAGACAATCCCTTTTGCATTTAGCCGCAGAAGGTGGTCAAACTGAAGTCTTCTTTTACTTATATCATCAGTTCTTTCGATGCAAATACGCTCTTAATGATACCAATTTTACCGATATTGGACATACAGTTGCACATTCTGCAGCGAGAGCTGGCATGATGTGTTTCCTGAGAAAGCTTTATGATAGTAGAATCTACCCCGAATTATTCCAAATGAAAAATTATCAGGATGAATGTCTATTATTTACTGCTGCACACCGTCTAGATGCTAATTTTTTAATATTGATCATTGAGGAATTTAATCTCGATGTTAAAAGAACTGATTGCAGAGGTAATACAGTCGCGCACATTTTGGCTTCATTCGCAGCCGATAATCCCAGTTGCTGGTATGTGATCGAAAAACTTGTCGAACGATACCCTGAGCATTTATTACTTGATATCCCCAATGAAAAAGGACTCACAGTACGTGAGCTGATATTAAACGCGGGTGGAGCCGCAATATTCTCTGAGCATTTATTGGAATCAGCAAACCTGAAATTATAAATCTGCTTCTAGTGAATGTATTTCTTGGTAAGTTGATTTGCACGATTGAAGCTGGTTCAAAAGCTGATTGAGAAATACACATAGGATTATTTCGTTAAGCCCTAATTAAAGTTCGTGCCCACTTCAGAGATCCTGTCATTACCACTATGTATAAGAACTCTAAGAAAAGCATTTTCTTGGCGATGCTTCATGTAAATTATTCCTTACTCGCTTCATATTGTTAGTTTAGCATAAAGATGGATGTGGTTCTGAACAGCCAATTTTCTTGTAGTACTTGTCATATAAAAAATTAGGCACAATGAGATGTGCCTCACTGAATCTGTGTTATACGTAGAGCGTGATAAGAACCTAGGTTTTACGGGTATTGCCTCAGTGTCAGATACTCCTGAGTATGGGCACGTCGGCAAGATGATTGGGGTTGAGCTATAATTACCCTAGAACTTACTATCATGGGGTAGGGCTATGAGCACGCAAAAAACTGAAGAGACTGGATATGTCGTGAAGGTTTACGCCAATCGAGATAAATGGCTGAATTTGTTGAGTGAATTATCAGCGGGTGGTAAGAATTTAAATGAGCGAGTTAAAGAACGGGTTCAGGAATTTTTTAATGAGTACTCCGCACAGCTTAGTCCTGGTTTAATTGATCGATATAATAATAGTCCAGAAGACATTGTTCAGTTAGGTAAAGATGCCTTAAAAGAAATGGGTGTCGTCAGTTTACAAGAAAATAGTATCGATAGACTTCAATCCGAAATACGACGTAATCAACGTTCAGGTACACAGTCTTCAGCTGAGGTGCTTTCTGATTGTCAGGCACTTCTATTTGAAATAATGATGCCCTATATGCGTCAGGCATCAGAACTACAAAATGAAATTGATAAGGATAATAAAACAATAGGGGCTCTGGAGGAAAAAAGAAAACGTATAGTGGCATCGTCTTATGATAGTGGACAGTTACTTGACATGACTGTGGATCGACAGAGAGAACTCAAAACTAAATTAGAAATGAAAGAAGAACAGCTGCAAGTTGCGCGAGAATTTACTGATTCTGTTGTGGGTAAGCTCGGTATTAGCAAAGAAGCATTGGATGATAATAGTATGCTTTTGAGAGCCGGGACTGATCCAGAACGAGTGCTTGATGCTACGGATTTGGCGATTAACCAATACTATGCGAATCAAAGTTCTATGCAGAATTTTGAACGAATTCAAGACTATGGGGTCTTATATAATCAATTACGTTTTCAGAAAATGAGACCTGAAGACATCAAGAAGCAGTTGCAAGATCCTGAGTTCTTAGCTCTGCTCGATGAGAAATCCAAGAACGATATTAAAAGCGCCGTTGAGAAAGGTGATGTTAAAGAAATGCGATCAGCAGGCGTTCGTGCCTTAAGGCTTTTAGGTTTTGATGATAAACAAGACCGTGCGTATTTAGAACAGACCAAGCAGCAGCTTGATGCGCTCAAGCAAGAACTCGCTACGGCTAAAAATCCTGACTTGGTCAACGATGTTGAGTTTAGAGTATTAGTGGAAAATTTGGAGCGCGAGAATGAAGAATTTGCTCGTGTGGTCAAAGGAGAAAATGTACGTGATAAAACTGAAGTTCCACTTTCAAGATTAGTAGAATTGTCTGATAGAGCCTTGAGCACTGTTGAGAAGACAAAACCCAAGAAGGCGTTGGATGATACCGAAGTCCAAACTTCGAAGAAAGATCGATTATCGAGAAGAAAGACCGAGGCAGATCTTTCACGGGATCGTCCGTTGCGTTCAATAGCAAATCTGGGTGGATCGGCAGATAATTTGCCCAAGGCGAAAAAGCCGGCACTATTAGAAAGATTGCGAACATTCACACAAAATAAAACAGTGAGTCAGCAGTCCTTAGCGACTTCTACACCACCGAACTCACCTTTATCAAGCGAAGCAGGATCCAGAGCTTCAGGAGAAACAGAGGATTCCAAAGAGAACGTTAGTCCAAATAGAGGATCCAGTGTCGAAGATAGTGCTTCTCAATCTGAAATTTCACCACGCGATCTTGATTCTGAAAGTGTTGATTCTTCTTTGTCAGTATCACCAAGAGAGGAAAAGGGCGAGACGCCGCGGGCGGAAGGTCCTGAGAAAATGGAACAGGGAATGGATGCTAAAAGTGAAACACAATTGGGAGGTGTGAGTGAAAAAGGTTTGGGCGATGCGGAAGAAAAAACCGAGAGTGTAAAATTCGATGTGCTTTATGATGAAGAGACGATTAGTGGTCTTAAAGAAAAAGTAGAACGTACTATGAGTGCTGTTAGCGCTATGGATCTTCGTGGTGGGGAACCGAATACTTTTAAAGAGCAAATAAAGCAAGAGTTATCTCAATTAGCAGAAGAGCTCGTAGCACATTGGAGCACTGGCACTATTAACCAAGGATTGTTGGAAGAAACAGAACAAAAAATAGAGTTATTAGAAAAAAGAGTGCGTGGATTAGTGCAAAATGAACAGAGTTTGGTAAAGAGCCAAAATACTGATGGAAAAGTAGATAAAAATCGAGAGGCTGATCTAAAAAGATCAGTAATTTACGGACGAAAAGCTGTTCAAAATTCCATTGATGATATTCGCAGTATTAACGTAGATTATCAGGAAAACCGAAAACAGAGCACAGAAATAAATGCGCAAGTTGTGGATTCTACATTAGTTGCTGATGTTCAAGGTGTAGAAGCTAAACAATTTTCGGATGTCCAAGCACAACAACAAACAGGTAGGGATAAAACGGTTGCTGGTAGAGTAGAAAGCAGCCCTGCGAACGAGACTGACCGGGAGGCAGTAGTAGAGGACAAGAAGCAAACCCCATTGGAAAAAATCCGCGGAATAGTCGCGAATATGATGAGTTCAACGGCGGGGTTGGGCTTAATGAAGTCAATTGGAGATTATTTCGAAACCAGGATGGAAAAAAGGAGGGAGGCTATGAGTAATTCAGCACCGGGGGAAGAAAAATTCCCGAAAAAGGGATTGGGGGATTTGCAGGATTTGGGGCCAGAGCCTGAGGATATCGATTTGGGTTCTTCTTTGGATGAATCAGAGGATTTTGATCAAATGGCTGCAAAAGCAGAAGATTTGCAAGCGGTTGGCAGACCCAGTGAAGCGGGTGGTGATGAAGAAGATTTATATGAAAGTTATTTGATAGGAGATGAGGAAGAAGTGGCTGCATGGAAAGAAAAGGCGGCTCAGCAAGGACAAAAACAAGACACTTTATTATCTCGGGAGAGTATGGCGAGCGCTGAAAGTGCTGAAGATCAAAAGGACAATCGAAGATTGAATCAGGGGCGACAGTCGATAGCTGCGGTTGAAGATGAGTCTGAGGCCCACGATAAAGTCGCGCTTGGGGCTCAGCATGACGAAGAATCGATGGCAGATGAATTAAAAGAATGGATCGAGGAAGGCGTTAGTGAAGACGACGAGATGGAAACAGTACCGCTTTTTGATGGAGATCTAGGGTCAAGAGACGAAAGAGTTGATAGAACACAGTCGTTAGGAGGCAGTGTAGAACGGGGGGATGTAAAACCTTCAAGCTCAGCTGGCAGTGTGAGAGGGGATGAAGTAAAACCTGTAACCGAAGCTGGCAGTGGTGAATCTTTTCAAAGTAGGGTAAAAGGCAGTGCAACGAAAGAACCTGGAGCAGTCGCAGGATTTTTGCGCACGATTAAAGATCTTTGGAATGCAACTACTGTTCGATTTGGTCAGGCGACTACGAGAGATACGACTGCTGCGAAAACAACGAGTGGAGAGAGTGCTGGGACTGTTGCGAAGCAGGAGTTTAATGAGGTGAGGTTGGTGGGGTTTGCAAAAGAATTAAATAATAGTAATACGAGATCTCGATTGGGTAAATGGATATCTAATCCGGACAATAAATTAGAGTTGAAAGCTACAAATCAATCACCGCCAATCATTTTTAGTGGTGGAAAAAGTATTGAGATTAAAGGTGAAAATGATGTGGTGCTGAGAGGATTTTCAACCAATCAGTATCAAGATTTTTCTAAAAAAGTACTTACGACTGGTAAGGGTACAAAACCTGAATTCTCTGTCTCAGCAGCCAATGCAAAATCATATGCGGATATTGAGAAAGCTTTCGATAGTACTGCAAAACGAACGATAGCAAGTCGCTTAACGAGTCTTAGCTTATTTGTTCAAAAACTCTGGGATGATGCAAAGTCTTTAGTATTTGGCACAGCATCCACCCCAGAAATTAAATCTGAGGTCAATACAGCTCAAACAAGTCCAGTATCATCATCTGGCCCTGAATCCTCGTTCAGTTCTGATAAGGCCCGTAAAAATACTCAATCTATGTCGACGGGCGCTGCTGTTAGTGCTCCAGAAAACCTGAGAGCTCTAAGTCCTGATAGCCAACCACTTGGCAATTCAGCGGCACCAAGAGCCAGAGCAGATGCCGGGCCTCCTCCTATGAAGAGACAAGAAACTTCTGAAGACGTTAAAGCTATGATGAGTCAACTTTTTGATAGCGATGAGTCCGAGCAAGCGGCAGTTGAGGGCGCAGTAAAACCCCAGGAAGCCAAAATTGCACCGGATCCGAGAAGGATGACAGTTGCTCACTCAGCAGAGACTTCTGCGAAAAAGGTCGAGCCTGCTCGTCGTGCCAGCGTTGGTGCAGCTCCCAAACCAAATGCAGGGCTAGGACAATCTTGGATGTGCGTTAAAGTAACCATTGAGCAGAAGCCCAATCTTGAAACATTAGCGGATACTTTGAATCACACGGCAGAAGCTAAAGACTTAACCTTAGTACGACATCCAACGAATGAAAATACCTACAGTGCGACCCTCAGTGAGCGATCACCTCAAGAAGGGCATAAAGAAGGACAAATTAAAGTTGAGGCGAGTGGTCAGCAAGTCGTTATTACTGAAACCAAACACTCTGATTCTACCTTAGGCAACATGGCCAGTATAATGACAGCATTGCCACCCGAAGGGCAAAGCAAAGACTTTGTGACGAGTGGGCCTCAAAATCGACAAAAAGAGTTTAAAGAAAAATTGGAACAAAGCCTTGCTAGTGTCGAAGGGCCAGAGAAGCCTACCCCTCCTACTCTAGGAGGAGGGGCTTCCAAAGAGTGACCTTCGTGAGAAACCCATAGTGATCTTCAGAGTACTACTTGTAGATCAGCATTTCTGTATCTTCTGCGTGGACCTGTTCTTCGGCCAGAGCAACACCTGGTTTTTTCGATTCAACAGCTGACAAGGAAAGTACGGGACGCTGAGCAGCAACAAAGGACAACGAGCGATGGGTTGAAGATAATGAAGGTTGATGTTGCCAGAGCTGAGCCAATAAACCCGGTAATTTTCTTGTTTCTTCTGGAGATAGTCCATTGATGCGGATTAGGTTCCCTTCAAAATTGACAAAGGGTTTTTGACCATCGACATCTCTAAAATCATCGAATCGTTCAAAAAAGGACAAAATAAAATCTTTAAAGGTTGTGCCTGTAGGCCCATTCTCAGTAAATACTCTAGTACACCAATCTCGTCGATCCAATCTACCTTTATTAATACCAAAACAATGAGGTACAGTTTCATCAGGCGTAGTGAACATAAGACTGGTATTATCCTCTGTAGCGATACAAGCATAGCCTGGTTGATGTGTTTGTCTGAAACTTAAGTCTAGAATAAAAAAACATTGCTGATAAATTGCTGTGTAACCTTCATCATCACAAATTAAGCCATCGCCTAGATGGGTAATCACGTAGTCAGTTGTACGATGTTTGTTGAGGCCACACTCAACGATACGTTCTAGGGTTCTTAAGTCACGTATTTCAGAACACTGGCCGCCACCTAGCAATAATTCATTGGTGGGTAAAATAGTCACCCATGCATATTTTGGATCAGTGATTAGACAGTTTTCTTCAGGTTCTGTGTATTCCGGATGCTTAAAGGGTTGAAGTGCCTCAAGTGCGAGCGTATTAATATTGAGTACAGAATAGAAATGGCCATCAAAAAATATCACTCGTTCAGCATCAATAAAACGTAAGACCTTAGCTGTCCTATCCTCTAAACGCATTTGCAGTACAGATTCGCCGGTGTTGACGTCGATAATCGATAGATTTCGCTGTTCAGCACTATCCCAGCAATAGGCTAAAAGATCGTGACCATTGCTCACTGGCGAATGACCCACATCGGCGCCCTTCACAGTGCGTTGAATCCGCCAACCAATTTCCGTTTTCTGAATAATATAAAGTTGATCTGAATGTAGGGCAAAAGTTTTGTCATTGATCACACAGAGAGAACCACCGAGTGAGTTGACCTCGGGTATATCCAGCAATTGTTTTTGATGAGTCACTCTATCTAAGGTTAAAAGATAGGAAGAAGCTCCTAGTACAGATTTTTCCTCTTGCATGGACAACAGCAATGAACCATCCGACATTTCAACACAGTCTTTTAGATCAGCACCGTCAAGTAATGAATGGGGCTTTTGTTTAGAATCAGCCTTTATCTCATCGAGACTAAAACTTTTGTTTAAATTTTTTCCTTTGTCAGTGGGCATCTGCAGTCTGTACTGTACTGCACCACGTTTCATAGACTTTGCAGAGCCCCGTTTGCTGAAGGCGATAATATTGCCATCGGAAAGCGATTTGATGGTTGTAACATGTTTCAACATGCTTGCCCACCATGAATATTCAGAGCCGCCACGTGTATAGACAATAGGGCCTTCATAAATGACTTTGGTGATGGTATTCACTTTAACAATAAACTCAAACATGCCCAATCGCGTTAATTGACAACAGCCTCTAAAATTGACTTCCGTAATTTTCGGCGCGTTGGCCCGACACAACCACTCACGAAATTGCAACAAATCTTGATCATCAAAGGGCAATCCCCAAAGATTTAGCCCCCCATTTTGAATTAAGGCAAAAAAGGTGCCGGCGTTAAAGCGCTTTTGTTGCATCGCAAACCAGGCGAAGCTTCTGGCTTTGAAGGGCTGGTTGTTGGCGTGTAAAAATTCGCGTAAGAAAGGGGCGCGCTCTACGAGAGCGGAAATATCGTCGCCCGGGATATTGGTGCAGCCTCGGATGTTGAGATGGTAGAGGGGGCGTTCTTCGGCGAGGGGGCGGCGCATGGCTTCTTTGGAGCCGTATTCATGTCTCAGGGATTTTAATTCTGTACAGCCTTCAAGATCCAATTTTTCAACCGCAGAGTTCACGATTCGAAGGGATTTTAATCCGATACATTTGCGTACGATCAATGTGGATAATAAGGGCAAATCAGAGCCATCGAATTCAATGCGCGCAATTTCGGTTTCACTCAGTATAACAGTTTTTACTGAAGGGCAATAATCGGCTAATAATTGAAACAGATTATTGGTATTCACTGCATTGTTCAAACCGGAGCAGCCCTGTAAATTCAGTGTTTCTAGATGTGAACAAACACGGAGTATTTTTCGAAGATCGTTCCAAGTTAAAACATCGCAGCCGATGAGTCGTAATTCACTAAAGTGAATATCCTGTGCGATGATGGTATTTAAGACAGAGCGATTATCTTTATTCGCGCGGACCCATTTTAAACTGTTGACGTAGGATTCTTTGTCGAGTTCTGAATTACAGGCTTGAAGAGCAGTGGTATCGCCGATACTGATGGCGTTAACCGCTTTAGCTTTCGTTAATACGCGTCGTTGATTGGCTTTATAAAAGACGACTGCAGCATGAAAATCTTCAAAGGTTTCATCGTCGTTCGCGCGATATTTTGTACTCAGTGCTTGAGAAACAATTCTTAAAACATCACCTTGTTGCGATAAGGTTCTGGGCACTTCATCACGTGCTTTTTTATCGGTGTGTCCTTCGGTAAGAGTCCGATAATGTTGGTTGGGATTATCGAAAGGCCGTGCTAAAACGACAGATTGATAGCACATTTGCGCATCGCGACGAATCGCTCTGAACAAATTGTTACCCGAAGTCGGTGCGCCTGATGTTTTATACAGAAATAAGCTGATCTGAACTTGGCGTTCAAACAAGATAATGGGAATTCGTTTTTCTAAGGGACAACCAATGGTGGTAATGTTATGTGCTCGGCCCATTTTAGATTTTACAGCAGCAGCGGCTCTGACCAAAAGCGATTGGCCTTTTTTCCTTTCTGCAATCGGTTTCATTTTATTCGCTTGTTGTTCTTCGACGGTATCAATCCGATCTAAAACACCACCAAAATGGGTTGCGAGAGGTTTTTTATTATTTTCTTCGATCATCTCGCTACCGGTTCGGGTGCAGCCTTGTGCTAAGGAATCATCACGAGGGAATAATCGCAGATGTTGATCTTCGATTTTTAAACCTTCACTGGTCCAGAAATCATATAATTTGGCTACATTCTCACGAATCAACATTTCTGCTTCAGCATCGGTTAAACCCTGTTTCGGTAATCGCTTACCATTCGCGCAAATTAATGTATCAATCGCTTGTGGTGAATAGGCTTTTTTGTAAAAAGCGGGGAGCAAGAAAGTGATATCTTTGAGCAATAATATTTTTTCGATGAAGGTCGTGACGAAGGAACGATCGAAATCCACAGGCACAATACGCAGGCGCTTACCGGGTGGATTGTTGGGCATTCTCACAACTTTGAATTGCTTGGCATGACCATCTTCTTGTGCAACTTTTATCAAAATTGCTGAGAGCAAGGTATAATGGTCCATATCAAGTTCAGCAAATAATTCGGCGCTTTTGGTGCTATCATTTAAGACATCGAATAAAGATTCACCATCCACATCAGTGACTAAGAGTAATGGAAACGATTCTTTCCCATCCGCTGAATCGATACGCCAGAGTTCGGAGTAGGTGCAAGGACAGCCAAAAAATTCAAAGAGGATTTCGACTAAGCGTTGAAGACCCGGGAATTCAGGATAAAATTTAGCCCATAAAACCGGTTTGTTTTTCTGATCTTGTTTGTTTTTATTCGGCAATGCTAGCGGGATCACAACATGCACACCGTCAGCAACACTATTAACATTATTGATCGTGCCATTTTTAATGAGTTCATCATAGACCGATTTTTCCAAATAACGCAGTTCATTTTTAGAGCCGCGTATTTTGCACATCTCAGGATGCATAGCATCCGGTTTTTCGGTTGTGAGCATTTGAATGGCCCAATCATAGGCAAAGGGCGGATGCTGCACTTTTAAAATTTCAACGGCTTCATCGAATTTAGCATCACCTTTGTTGTGGTTAACAAAGCGGATTGCGGCAGCTGTATCCACTAAATTTGCAGCGCCTTGATGAATGAGCGCGATAAAAGCGGAGACATTATTGGAATCAATGGCAAAATCGAGCGCTGTTCCAGGTCCATTTTGATGTTGTTTATTTTTACGCTTGAAGTTTGTGCGCTGATTTAAATTCACATTGTGTTGTTTTAATAATTTAATCATTTGAATGGCATAGTCGGGATCTTTGGTATCCATCGCGTCGATAAAAACCATCAGTGGTGTGCAATGGTTTGCATTCTCTAGTTCAGCATCGCAGGTTGGCGATTGTAAACAAATCTTTAAAGTTTGGAATACTTTTTTCGGCGTTGCATCGCGATGTTTTCGCATTAACGTGTGAAGGACAGTTTCACCGGCAGCATTGCGTGCAGCAAGGTTAGGATAGCCTTTCATGAGAAATTTAAGGGCGCCTGGCATCGCTCTGGCTATAGCCTCCTGTATTAATGCAGGACGAGCGTTTTCAGATAACCAACGGCATTTAAAATCGATACCCGGAAAATGTTCACCGAGAATTTCCAAGATGTTGAGGATATCGTTTGTTTCTGTCGGTACTGATGAGCCCTGTAATGTTTCGACAAAGGTGGCAATGCCTTTAGGAATCGGGCGTAAATCTTCGGGATTGGTGTGATCTCCCGGCGGATGACGGTGTTCAGCAAGAATATCATAGAGCGATAGGTCACCTAGCACATCAAAACGAACTTCTTTGCACAGATCATCAATGGACTTCAAACCTTTTTCTTTGACTAAGCGATGATAATCTTTGAGCGCGTTTGCTTTGTCATCGGCTGAGTATTTACGAGCAGGATAATGTTCTTTGAGCGCGGGTAAAATATCGCGTTCAATGTTGAGAAAAACTTCTTCATAAGAAGGTGTTTTGGAGGAGATGACGTGATAACCATTGAGGATAGATTCAGCATAATTATCGTCGAGTTGAACCTGAATTTCGCACTGAGCTTCGTAAAAAAGTGCTGTGGCGGGTTTGGCTCGGCGTGCTATTTGTCGAGGAGTAACGGTGGCTCCACTCTCACGTGCTTCATGAAGTATTTGATGGATTGCTCGACGCGTTCGTAATTGCATCGGGAGGCGTTCATGATTGAGCATCATAGGCACATCGAGCATTCTAGGCTTAGATTCTACATCGGCTCGTTGTGGTCGCGCGGCTAAATGAGCCGGTGTGTTTTCTTCTTTAGCACGAAGATTTTCGAGAACCAAGCGATCAGCCTCTGTTAAAATGTCTTCTGCAATCAGTTCATTCCAACCTTGATTTTTCTTGTAAAGATCAGAACAGAAAAACAGTTCCCATTCGAGGGATGTGTATTCTAGTTCTTCGTCAATTTCTTTTTCAGAAAGAGGCTTGTCCAACAAATGTGAGAATAAGAACAGAATATTTTTAGAATTAATTCTGTGAATACCACCCTGATAGGTTACCGGAAATTCGAAGGCTTCGTCACCATCGATGCACTCGAGATAAAATTCATTTTCACCTTCATTCCAGCACAGAAACATATTATCGGCTTTAAGGTCTGTTGGGTCAACTTCTAGATTAGATTTAAAAGCAGCGAGAAAATTGCGGAAATTGAGGCGTAGAAGAACTTGTGGTATCTCACTCGGCGCAGTTTCTGGTGAGAAGTTAGGTAAACTGTGCAGCGCTTTAAAATTTTCAGGCAATTCAGTATAAGGCAATCGAGAGTGACCTCGGCCCGCCATTAGGGTTAAAATATCCTTCATGTGATAGTGTAATTGATTCCAGTCTATGGGTTCTTCGAGCGCTGCAATGCAGGGCAAGTCCACAGCATTGATAGAACCTTGTTGAATGCCGTTATTTTTAACGACATAGTTTAATTGGCCTCCAACTAATTCCACGTAAAAAATACCCTCTTCAAAGGCCTTTGACATCGGCGCAAGTTCGTAGCCCAAGAGTCCAGAGTGAACTAATAAGGGCTTTGGCCATCTATCGAGATCTTTAATGAGATTTGGGTTTTCACGGTAAAGAGCCTCCAAGCTTTGTAGGTGTGCCACTAATTCTTCTTCTTTTATCGCTTTATTCCAATGACTAAAAACAGCCAGAGCTTTCAGCGCAGAGAGTAAACTCATGCCAAAAACACGTTTGCCACATTGCACAGTATTTCGGACGGTAGGTCGACCGTTGACAAATTCAACTCGATCGCCCAGATGTTTTTGATTATAATTTGAATTGACCGAAACACCACTGACGACGATCAATGTTGAAGAGGCTCCAGTGGGTTTGTCTTCATCCTGTGGGGAGATCGCGTAATGTGTTTGAACCGCATTTTCTGTGCCGGGTTTGAGGTGAATTTTGTGATTGGGCTTCATCACGTTGTCGCGTGTCAACACGACAGCTCGATTCCCATCTTTATTGTCCCGCACTTCATTGCCATCACTATCAATGCACAGGAGTTTGCGGCCAAGAGCAGCATCAACTTCAATATGAGTCGCTTTATTTCCGCTGAGAATTGTGACACAAGCGGTATCTCGGAGAATGGTTGATCGTTGTTCTTCGCCCTCAGCATCTAACAGCTTTTGTTGCGCATTGCTGTAATACTCACAGAGCTGTGTAATGGGATTGAAGAGTAAATCAAGGCCCTTAAATTTGCCTTGTAATTGTCGCAGTGCTGAGATGAGTCGCGTTAAAGGTAACATTAATTCAGGTTTGTTGGCTAAATCATTTTCAGCGTTGATTCTCTCAATTTCTGAGGGTTTAAATAAGAAGTGCAGTGGAGCGAGAGTGAGGATCAAAGCAGGGTTAATAGCCTGCGCTTCAAGATTCAAGGGTGCAGCAGCTAGATTATTATTTTTTTCGGGCTGCTTTTTGGAATGTTCAGGAGAGTTGTCATTCGAAGAGCCTGATCCTGAAGAGGGAGCTAATCCAGCCAGCTGATTTGCACCGGCCTGATCATTGCTCGGTGAGACTCCAGATGTGTTGGTACTTTGACCATCACCAGAGTGAGTTTCTCCGCTGCTTCGTTTTTGAGGCGATTCAACGTCATCACTATGATCACTTGATAAATGAGGAGATTCGGGCTTTTTATTGGGATCAGGTAACAGTGCTTTGAGCGCATTCATCCGATCAGAATCTTCATGATAATGTTTTAATGCAGAACGAATTTCAGCCAACGCTTTGTAAAAGGTATGTTCTTTTGAACCTAATTTTTTGAGCGATTCTGATTGTGCGTCTTCACGACGTTTAACGCGCTCAAGCGGATGCAGATTTTTGGTGCGGGTTTTTGCAAAACCTTTTTTTTCTGCCACTTTTTCCTCGGGTTGAGTACCTTTACTGGAGCGGGTGCCCATGACGGTTTGTTTTCCAAGTGTGCTCACGGAAGTTTTAGTTGTAAGGGCAGGACTTTGAGAATGGGGTGAGGAGATTCGGGTGCCTTTAGTAAAATGATTGGTTCTGGGTGAAGTTGATTGGGAGAGGGGCCCTGAATCTCGTGAAGTAGTAGCGTGTAATGGTGGTTGGGTGGTTGGCTGAACCTGTGATTGGGGAATTGCTGCAGCTCGAGCGCTCTGATGGGATGGCTCTGGAGGCTTAGTTCCCTTGCTAGGAGCGGAAGGCCGTAGAGGCTCATCAGGTTCGGTGCTGTGCATTGATAATCGCTGAGGGAGTAAAGGCTCAGTAACCTCATCCGATGACACAGAAGTGCGTCTTTTGCTTGGCGGTATTGGCGCCCTTCCAGTGGGCTTTTTCAGCGGTAGAGCTGGTTTGTTGGTTGGGGCAGTAGGTTGTTCTTGGAGAGCCTGCGATGAGGGCTCCGTCAGATCCTCTGTAGGCTCTTCGATAGGTGCTTGAGGAAGCGGTTTTCGGGGCCGTTGTGGGGAAGTTGAGTTGGAAAGTGGGTTTGAAGTACCACTTTTACTGGGAAACTCTTCGCTATTATTCATCGCACCCTCTCCTCTAAAGCCTGGTTTACTGCTAAAGCCCCGTCAGGTTGACGGCATGGCTAAATTGGGGTGAATTTTAACAGAATTTTAAGGTTGAGGGAAGGTGTGAAAGGTGCGAGAAATATGGGTGTGGGAGGTTGTGAATAGAAGTTTAGGTTTCTGGTCCTACTGTTTGATCACATAA
>CAZMLO010000017.1:0-24514 GCA_964567285.1 uncultured Gammaproteobacteria bacterium | reverse complement strand
ACCTCCGACCACCTGGTTCGTAGCCAGGTACTCTATCCAACTGAGCTACGGGCGCAAAGCTTTAAGAGAAATGGCGGAGAGGGAGGGATTCGAACCCTCGATGGAGTTTAATCCCCATACTCCCTTAGCAGGGGAGCGCCTTCAGCCACTCGGCCACCTCTCCGGAATGCGGCATGATAACATTGTCTTTGGGTGGAATAAAGCAGAAGAAAACGGGTGGTGGAAAAATTATCGAGAAAATCGAACGGAAAGGGAATGTATCCGTCTTAGATTAAACATTCCCTTGATTGTCGTCATTATCACTATCATCATAATGATGTTGCGAAACATCTACATTCACAGGCTCATCGCTGGTACGTTCCTGCTGAATTCGTTGGTAAATCTCTTCACGGTGAACAGAAACCGACTTTGGTGCGTTGACACCAATCCGGACTTGGTTACCCTTAATTCCTAGAACCGTCAATGTAATATCATCACCAATTATAATCGATTCGCCGATTCGTCGCGTCAGTATAAGCATTACTCATCTCCTATCGTCTTCCTTAAAAAAATCCTAGCTATCCTCGTTTAACTATAGACCATGTTTCCAAATTTGCCATAATAAACTCCTAGCTCGCAATACAGTATACAGGCCGATTCTTAAAGGAATCTTAAGCCTTTATAAATTGCATAAATATAAAGTTTATTCTATTGGATTGCCCTAGAAATCGGGGCTATTTAGTGATTTTTTTGGAGTGTTCATCCAGAGGATCCGCATCTAAACCAAAGGTTGAGTGCAGGGTTCTGGCCCCCAGCTCAGTGTATTTCTCACTAATAACTACTGAAATCTTGATCTCTGAGGTTGAAATAAGGTGAATATTAATCCCTTCTTCACCTAAAGCTTGGAACATCCGAGTTGCTACACCTGCGTGGGATTTCATGCCAACACCGACAATAGAAAGCTTGGCAATTTTGTCATCACCGATCACTTCTGTCGCCTCAAGCTGCCTGGCTGCCTCATGCATAAGCTCTATCGCGAGCTTATAGTCGTCTCGTAAGACGGTAAAACTGAAATCTATGGTTTTATCAATGGAGGGGACATTTTGCACGATCATATCGACATCGATATCTCTATCGGAAACAGCACCAAGAATGAAACGGGCAATACCCGGACGATCCGGAACACCCCGAATTGTGATCTTGGCTTGGTTACGATCGAAGGCAATCCCCGACACCAGTGGTTGTTCCATCCGATTATCCTCAAAGGCAATCAGGGTACCCGGTCCATCAACAAAAGTTGAGAGCACTCTAACGGGTACATTGTACTTGCCAGCAAACTCAACAGCCCGAATTTGAAGCACTTTTGCCCCTAAACTGGCCAACTCTAACATTTCTTCGAAGGTGACACGATCAAGCCGCCTGGCTTCAGGCACCACCCGCGGATCGGTGGTATAGACCCCGTCCACATCGGTATAAATTTGGCACTCATCCGCCTTCAAAGACGCTGCTAGCGCCACGGCAGTTGTATCAGAACCACCACGACCTAGTGTGGTGATACTACCATGTTCATCGAAACCTTGAAACCCCGCCACCACAGGCACCCGGCCTAAAGCTAGCTCTTTTTGCAATCGCGTAGGATCGATGTGAACTATCCGGGCTTTTTTATGTGAACTATCCGTTCTGATCCCAGCCTGAACACCCGTAAAAGAACGGGCTTCGCAACCACGCGCTAAAAGCGCAATACTCAACATTGAAATTGAGACCTGTTCGCCCGTCGAGACCATCATATCGTATTCACGTGAATTAGGCTCAGCATGCACAGATTTGGCCAGCTGGATCAGCCGATCTGTCTCACCACTCATGGCCGACAAAACAACCACCACATCATGCCCTTCCTTACGCGCAGCAATCACCTTCTCAGCCACATGCTGAATCCGCTCAATACTGCCGACGGAGGTTCCACCAAATTTTTGTACTATCAACGCCATAAAATCGTCTACATTTCCGATTGCTTTAAGGATAGTATAGAGAAGATTCTAGGATTAGACCAGCTTGAACTCGACATCCTAATACTTTGCTATGGTTTAATTTTCATATTTTACTATGGTTTGATGTTGGTATAATCGTTGAATTGGGTTTCGACATATTCTGAACATAATGCCTTGATCTCATCTCGCAACGCTTCGTACTCAGGGATGGTTGTTGTCCTATACAAGAGCTGGCTTAATGGCATACCAGTAATATCAATGCCAGATTTTTTCATACCCGCCAGTAGATAAGAAAAAAATCCTTGATAATCTCCGATTAAATCTTCTATTTTGGCCATATCAGATTACCCCTTAAATTGAATTGTCAATGATACCTTATCTGCCCAGCTTAATCATTAACATTAATTTCACGGGTCGATCTAAAGCATCTTTGGTGTCTACAACACCATGCTCTCTAAAATTTAACGATTGATAGCAACGAATTGCAGGCAAATTATTCGTATCTGGATCAACAATACAATATTGATTATCTTGCCAAATATGTTGCTCAAGAAAAGATTGGATTAATTCACGACCGATACCCTTACCGATTAATCTGAGATCACCAATGAACAAATCCATTCCTGCAGCATTATTGACTATATCTTCGGACAAATTTTGATTTGGCCAAGGAAAATCTTTCACTCTGTATTTTTGGATGTAACCTATTGCCTGTTCGTTCATCAAGACAATAAATCCAATCACTGGCTTGTTGCAAAGGATATAGGGTTCCAACTTGTTTAATACCTCATTTTCGGTCCACTGACGTAGTGAATAGAACTTTTGGACGTGAGGGAGATTAAACCAACACTGCATGAGCGGTACATCGGATAATGATAAAGGTCCAAAGGAAAATGTGTTTTTCATCACAATCGCTTCTACAGAAAACAAGAGATTGAAGTCTACAATTACGATTAAGCCGGATCAATTACACTCACAACTCGATCAACGATTTCATTGATTGTATCACTGTCCAATTTCTCAACAAACTTAGCTGTTCCTGCTTTAATTCTTGCATCAATATCAAAAGATCGAACCTGATTACATACTGCAACGCCAGTAGTATCATGCCCTAAAATTGGAACCATTAAACCATTCACACGAACAAAGTTAGCGCCGTTTGATATTGGCACTGTAATTGATATACCTAAAGCGTTGATTTCTTTGCGAGTTACGATAACAAAATGATGTTTATTTTTTATCTCATGCCCTGAAACTGGGTTTGGATCTATCCAGTAAACATCCCCTCGATCTGGTACTTTTCTTTTTGTCATGCTTCTTCACGACCTATTGCTTTACCTTCTCGAGCCCATGCCGTTTCTTTGTTCAGTGCCTTTATAGTCTTACGATCGGTACCCTTTAATAATTCAGCGAGAGTATATCTTTTATGCTTTTCTTTACGTACAGGTTGTGCAATTAACTCACCATGTTTTACAGACATAGCAACTGTGTCACCCGCAGTGAGTTTCAACATTTTAAGCAAATCGGAGGGAATCGTCATTATCGCAGCCCCTCCTTGTTTTCGAATCTGAACATTAATCATTATAGCCACCTATAGATTTTTGAGCCTGCTATAAGCATAGAAGAATAGTAGCACTTTTGCAACACCCCCCTTAATATTTAGGCGAGTTCTAGCGAATGAATGTCATCGAGATCATAAAAACTCGTGGGTTTAAGAGTAATTTCGGAAATTCCGAATTTACTGATAACGCAGCCTTCGCCCGGATAGTGTCATTTCTCTAACTGTTGATTCACCCATTCTGGGATCGCTTTAAGTGCTGGGGTGAGGGCTTCGAGGTTTTCTCCGCCACCTTGGGCCATGTCGGGGCGGCCGCCGCCTTTGCCGCCGAGCTGGGTGGCGATGTGGTTGACTAGGTTGCCGGCGCTTAGGCGGTCAGTGCAGTTTTTGGTGACACCCGCGATAAGGCGGATTTTTTGGTCTTCGATGGTGGCGAGGAGCACGATGCCGGTTTGGAGTTTGTCTTTGAGTTGGTCCACTAATTCTCGGAGGGTTTTTGCGTCTACGCTATCAATTTGAGCCGCCAAAACTTTGACACCTTGAATATCAATGGCTTGATTGATCAAATCGGAAGATTTTGATCCGGCCAGTTGTGATTTTAAGCGCTGCAATTCTTTTTCGAGTTGACGTTTTTCTTCGAAGGTTTGTTCTAATTTTGAAATTACATTTTGACGATTTGTTTTGAGCAATTGTGCTGCGGTTTGAAGTTGTTGCTCTGATTCTTCCGCCCACATTAGAGCTTCATCGCCCGTTAAAGCTTCAATTCTTCGAATTCCCGCTGCGATACCCACTTCAGAAATAATTTTGAATAATCCGATTTCACCGGTGTTTTTTACGTGAGTTCCCCCACACAATTCCATCGAAAATTCACCGATACTCAACACACGCACTTCGTCGCCGTATTTTTCGCCAAACAACGCCATTGCACCTTTTTTTGTTGCTGCTTCTGGCGACATTGTTTCAACTTTGCCCGTTAAATTTGCACGAATTTGTTGATTCACTAAACGCTCAACATCAAAAATTTGTTGGCTACTGAGCGGTTCATGATGTGCATAGTCAAAACGTAAACGATCAGCCGCCACCAGAGAACCTTTTTGAATCACATGCGAACCTACCACACGACGCAGTGCCGCATGCAATAAATGGGTCGCCGTATGATTCAACATAATCGCCTGACGCGCAGAATCCACTTCAGCATCCACTTTAGCATTCACACTGAGCGAACCTGAGACAAGCTTTCCGTAATGAAGATGCACCATGCCTTGTTTTTTTGTATCTTCAACGGCAAAAGATCCGCCCTCAAATTGCAGCTGACCTTTATCACCAATTTGTCCGCCCGCTTCGGCATAAAAAGGTGTGCGATCGAGCACCACAATACCACTCTGCCCTGCCGTTAAAGTGTTGGTCGCTTTACCTGCTTGATCAAAAAGTGCAGTAACAACGGCTTCATCCGTTGTTTTATCATATCCTGTAAAATCTGTTTCACCTTGAACTTGCAATTGCCCGGTATAATCCACAGCAAATTGCGAAGCCGTCTGAGATTGTTCGCGCTGTGCAGCCATCGCTTTATCGAAGCCCGCGTAATCAACAGATAGCCCTCTTTCACGCGCAATATCAGCCGTTAGATCTGTGGGAAATCCGTAGGTATCATACAATTTAAACACAACTTCACCCGGGATTTCTTTCGCACTGATTTTGCTCAGAGCTTCTTCCAACAAGTGCATGCCTTGCTCAAGCGTTTTTGCAAATTGATCTTCTTCGCGTTTCAACACTTCAATAATTCGAGATTGTTCAGACACTAATCGAGGATAAGCATCCCCCATCACTTCGACCAAAGGCTGAACCATCTCATGAAAAAATTGAGGAGCTAAACCTAATTTATTCCCATGACGAATGGCACGACGCAAAATTCTTCGCAGCACATAACCACGCCCTTCATTGGAAGGAGTGACGCCATCAGCAATTAAAAAAGTAACAGAACGGATATGATCAGCAATCACTCGGATTGAGGTTAAACTGTCTTCATAATTTAAATTTAATTGTTCAGAATACCAGGGCTCTAAAATTTCATGCGTTTCACGCTGTGAAAGGGCTTGGATTAACGAGGGTATTTTTTGAGCATTTGAGGCATTTTCAGCAGCTCTGTTTAAAACAAATGCATGCGTCGCTTTCATTAAATGCTGAAACAGATCAATATCATAATTACTATGCACTTTTTGCATCACGGCAGCAACTCGCTCTAATCCCATGCCTGTATCCACAGAAGGCTTGGGCAAAGGCGTCATCGATCCATCAGGATGACGATTAAACTGCATGAAAACGAGATTCCAAATCTCTACATAACGATCACCATCTTCTTCAGGAGATCCCGGCGGCCCCCCCGGAATACTGTCGCCGTGATCATAAAAAATTTCTGTACAAGGTCCACAGGGCCCGGTATCGCCCATCGACCAAAAATTACTTTTTTCGCCACAGGGGATGCATCGATCGGCATCAACCCCAATTTCATTTATCCAAATGTCTTTTGCTTCTTCATCTTTTTCAAAATACGTGACCAATAATTTATCTTTAGGAAGCTCCAATTCCTTCGTTAAAAACTCCCAAGCAAATTGAATTGCCTCGCGCTTAAAATAATCGCCAAAACTAAAATTGCCCAACATCTCAAAAAAAGTATGATGACGAGCCGTATAACCCACATTATCCAAATCATTATGCTTACCACCGGCACGCACACAACACTGGCTGCTCGCCGCACGGGTATAAGGCCTTTGTTCAATCCCTAAAAACACATCTTTAAATTGCACCATGCCCGCGTTAGTAAACAAAAGCGTAGGATCATTACCGGGAATTAAAGAGCTCGTGGGAACAACTGTGTGTCCCTTGCTTCGGAAATAACTCAAAAATTTAGAACGAATTTCACTCGTTTTCATAACTCAACCACCCACAGTGCTCATCAGTAAAACCTCGATATTGCAAAAACCGCCGTTGCGTTGCCCAAGCTTTATACTCTCTCGGCAACTTCCCCGAAAATTTTTTCCGCCAAGCAGATCGCGCAAGCTCTATCCAATCAGCTTGCCGATACTCTGCTATCACTAGGGTAATTAAGGTATCAGACACGCCCCGCTCTAACAACTCCTGCTGAATTCTCCTCGGCCCATAACCTCGATTCACTCTCATCCGACAGTAACCTTCAGCAAAACGCTCATCAGAAAGCAAGCCATCTCTCACTAACCCATCCAAGGCCCTGGGTATCTCCTCCGGCGCAAATCCCTTCAACTTCAACTTACGCTCAAGCTCAAACCAAGAATGTTCCCGCCGAGCCAGCAAATCCATCGCTCGATTCCGAAGAGAAGTGACCATATTTTTTTGACATCCAAATACAAAATACCTTAACTGCAATTGAAATATTAAGCAATCGGGTATTTATTTTTCTGGATCGCCACGCTTTGCTCGCGATGACTGTGAAGAGAAAAAGAAGAAGTGCTCAAGTCTCCCTTACCGTCATTGCGAGCGTAGCGCGGCAATCCAGAAAGCTTCGGTAACGGATACCTTTTTCCTGGATCGCCACGCTTTGCTCGCGATGACGGAGGAAGGATCATCAGTAGATAAACGCAGAGAGCCAGATGTCTGATTTCTTAAAGCAGGACCTTGAGAAACAGGGATGTTTCGATAGAGCCCCCATGGATGGGTTCACGGCGTGTCCTGATTCAAGATATCGGACATCTGGCTCACCTTTCAAAGCGGCACTCTTAGCCCAACTCTGGAAGTGGCACCAGTCAAACTATCTACCGGCACCACTCCACAACATCCAGAAATTTTTAGGCTTCTGCTTCAGCTTCTTCAATTTCTTCTTCAGCGACGGCACCTTGCTTCGCAGGCACTAGCAACTTAGCGCGTAATTGAGCGTCAATTTCTTTTGCCATATCGGGATTTTCTTTGAGGAATGCGCGGGCATTATCTTTTCCTTGGCCGATGCGCTCACCCTTATAGCTGTACCAAGCCCCTGATTTTTCAACCAATTCTTGCTCAACGCCTTTATCGATTAGCTCACCTTCCCAGGAAATCCCCTCACCGTACATAATATCAAACTCAGCCATCTTAAACGGAGGCGCCACTTTATTTTTGACCACCTTCACCCGAGTTTCAGAACCCAACACCTCTTCGCCCTTCTTAATCGAACCTGTACGTCGAATATCCAAACGAACCGAAGCATAAAACTTCAACGCATTACCGCCGGTTGTTGTTTCAGGACTACCAAACATAACACCAATCTTCATTCGAATTTGGTTAATGAAAATCACCAGCGTATTGGTGCGTTTGATATTGGCAGTAAGCTTTCGCAACGCTTGCGACATCAGTCGTGCTTGCAAGCCCATGTGCGAATCACCCATCTCACCTTCAATTTCCGCTTTGGGAGTTAGTGCTGCAACAGAGTCGATAATCACCACATCCACCGCACCCGAGCGTACCAACATATCCGCAATTTCCAGAGCCTGCTCGCCATTGTCCGGTTGCGAGACTAATAGTTCGTCCACATTAACGCCCAATTTCTCGGCATAAGACGGATCTAGAGCATGCTCAGCATCGATGAAAGCGGCTGTACCGCCGCCTTTTTGACATTGGGCAATCACTTGTAAGGTTAAGGTTGTTTTACCTGAAGATTCTGGACCGTAAATTTCTACGATTCTTCCTTTGGGCAAACCGCCAATTCCCAGTGCAATATCTAATCCCAGCGAACCTGTTGAAATCACATCGATCGCCTGCGCGCTGCTGGTGTCGCCCATCAACATGATCGCGCCTTTACCATATTGGCGTTCTATTTGAGACCTCGCCGCAGCAAGCGCTTTCTTTTTATCGTCTAGACTACTCATATTCTTCCCTCCATTCTGTGACTAAAAAAACAAATTTCAAATCTATTATTCCACGATCTTTATAAGATTCATACCCGTAGTTAAGCTAAATCCACCACCTAAAACTGTGAATAGCTGGTAAGTAGTTGCCCCCCTATTTACGCTTTCGCATTTAGGTGGTGGATTTAGGTTAAAACTTATTGTTGCTCTATTTGGATAATCCCATTTAGTGCATGCAAAACAGCCGCAGCGCGAATTTCCTGGCGATTACCTTGTAAAACTTTCATCTCAACCTGAGTGGGTGCATTCTGTTTGGCCCAAGCAAACCAGACTGTGCCCACAGGTTTTTCAGCACTGCCACCGGCTGGCCCCGCAATTCCCGTCGTTGAAACGCTGATGGTCGCCGCAGAATGTTTAAGCGCACCTTCCGCCATCGCTACAGCCGTTTCAGCACTCACTGCCCCAAATTCAGACACTATTTTTGCGTCTACACCCAAACAGCGTTGTTTAGCCTGATTACTATAGGTAACCCATCCGCAATCAAAAATATCAGAACTGCCCGCCACTGAAGTGATGGCCTCTGCGATCCATCCTCCTGTACACGATTCCGCAGTGGCTAGAGTAATACCTTTTTCTTTAATAATATCAAAGAGTTGGTTAGCCAAAACCTCTATCATTTCTGTTTGCATCCTGCTCTCCATCATTGACTATTTCAACCTGAGCCCTCTTGGGGGGTTTGGGGCGGATCGGGAAAAGCGCTCGTCCAGCGTAATTCTGTCCAAAGAAACCCGCACTGGTATAAGTCGCTCGCCCCCTTTCCTGTAGTGCGAATTCTGCCACCGTAGTAATTGGCTCTTCCGACGTCCAATCAGAAACTGCCAATGGGTCCTGCTCGTTAACGAGAGCTTTTCTTACTAATACTTGATTCAACCTCTCATGCTTAGTTCGACAGCGGACCATAATGGATTCAGTTTTAAGTTCCGCAAGCGCTAAATTTTTGATCAGATCACGTTCATTCGCGGACTCACTACGATAAGTGCTGATTGAGCTAACAAAAGCATGTATGCCCACACCCGATGCCACTACAAAAGATAAATTAAAAGCCCAATCCGGTATTGGAATAAACTGGCCTACCATAGCATTAGGTGTGAGCACGAGAAAGCAAATAAGCCCTCCAACACTGACGGGTGCAACCACGATACCGATGATAGATAAGGTCAGGTAGCCCCATTGTGTTTTGTCCAAATACCGACGTTGAACTCTGTCTCGCTTGCTCTCAATCCCATCACCCCTCATAATCCTTATTTTACCTTCAGCGATCTCAATTATGGGATCGATAGCAAAACATTGAGAATAACGCCGCAAATCAGCCTCATCATGTAAGTTATCAAGGTGTTCCAGCAAATGGGTATGATAACCACCAAGTTGTCTTTGCAGTTTGATGTGCTCATCAAGGTGTAAACGTAGAGGTGCAAAGGCAGCTCTGCGTGAATTAGTAACAAGATTGGTTATTAATCCGTCTATCCCTAAAAGGATTGATATGGCCATAAATGCCAAACCTTGAGGCAGGGTGGTTAAAATGCCAAAATGAAAGGCTAGCTCGAATCCAACCGCACCGGGTGCTAAATATAAATATGTGAACCCTAGAATTAAGCTAACAAAATATCCATACCAGGCCCAGAAAACATCGAAGCCACTGGCATCATCTTCGGAGGAATTCTCAACAGGGACTAATTCTTCGACATCTTCGTCACCATCATCAAAATCGTGATGACGTTGTGATCGTTCAACAAAAACCGCCATGGATTGACCACCGAATACATTATCCTCGCGTTCACTTTCTACACTTTTCATTTCTTAGTTTCCCCCACTTTTCAATCAGTTATTCTCAAATAAATGAAGAAGATTCTAAAGTATTTTTCTGGGTTTATAAAGCTAGAAGTGTCATTGAAAAAATCTGGATCGCCACGCTTCGCTCGCGATGACGGTGCGTGGAGGGCAGGTGCCAGGTCTCCCGTTGACTTAGAGGGAGGGGGCAATCTAAGACAGAAGACCTTGGCCCATCCTGTGGCACCTCCCCCCCCCCCTCCCCCCTGTTTCAAATTAGTGTTATTATCATTCTTTGAAATCACTCCGGCTGACATGCTGAGATTTAAGGAAAATTTATGTCGACCACTGAAGTTGTAGCAAGCCAACACACGCCTATGATGCAGCAGTACTTTCGCATCAAAGCGCAATACCCCGACATCTTATTATTCTACCGGATGGGTGATTTTTATGAATTATTCTTTGATGACGCGATCAAAGCCCATAAATTATTGGATATCACTCTGACGGCTCGCGGGCAATCGGGTGGCTCTCCCATTCCCATGGCTGGGGTTCCTTTTCATGCTGTCGATGGCTACCTGGCTAAATTAATTAAACACGGCGAATCAGTGGCCATTTGCGAACAGGTCGGTGATGTGGCAACCAGCAAAGGGCCCGTTGAACGACAAGTTACGCGTATCGTAACGCCTGGCACCGTCTCGGAAGAAGCATTGCTCGAAGAAAGACGCGATAACCTTCTGGTCGCTGTTTGTGCACAAAAAGAGTTTTACGGACTGAGCTTTATTGATTTGAGCAGCGGTCATTTTTGTTTATTGCAGCTCAATGGCGCTGAAAATCTTCTGGCTGAATTGGAAAGACTAGCTCCTGCAGAATTATTAATCACCGATGATTCTTCCGCCGACAATTTACTCTCTCATTTCAAAGGATTACGCCGACGCCCGATTTGGGAATTCGATTTAAGCAGTGCAGAACGTCAATTAGCCGAACAATTTGGCACACAAAATTTAGCGAGTTTTGAATGTGCCGATTATCCGCTCGGTCTGAGCGCAGCCGGCGCTCTGTTACAATATGTTAAGTATACTCAACGAGGCGCCTTACCCCACATTCGCTCACTCCACGTTGAACGCCGCGATCAATGCGTTTTATTAGATGCTACCTCACAGCGCAATTTAGAACTGGTGCAAAATTTAGCCGGCGGAAAAGAATTTACGCTGGCCTCCGTGATCGATAAAACCCTGACCCCCATGGGCTCACGATTATTAAAACGCTGGTTACTCCGGCCCATTCGAGATCGAAAAATTTTAACAGACCGCCAAGGTGCTATTGCTACCTTCATTCAAGATCAGCATTACACGCGTCTCAATGATTATTTCAATACCATCGGTGACATCGAGCGCATCGGGGCACGTATCGCATTACGCTCTGCCCGTCCACGTGATCTGATCACTCTGCGCAGCACCTTAGGCATTTTACCCGATTTAAAACAAGCACTGAGCCCTTTGGAAAATCAAAAAATTCAAGCATTATCAACACAGTTAGGCCATTATCCTGAACTTTACGATCAACTGTTGCGTGCCATCGTTGAAAATCCTCCTGTTGTGATTCGAGACGGTGGCGTCATCGCAGAAGGTTTCGATGCAGAATTAGATGAACTGCGTGCACTCTCCGAACAAAGCTCTGATTTTTTAGTGCAACTCGAAATTCGGGAACGACAACGCACCGGCATTAATACGCTCAAAGTCGGCTACAATCGTATTCATGGTTACTTTATTGAACTGACCCGCGCACAATCGGCTCAAGCACCTACCGATTATTTGCGACGTCAAACTCTGAAAAATGCGGAACGGTATATCACGCCCGAATTAAAGGAGTACGAAGAAAAAGTGTTGGGCGCAAAATCCAAAGCACTGGCGCGCGAAAAATTATTGTATGAAGCTCTATTAGAAGTGTTACTCAATCATTTACCCGAATTACAAAACACGGCTCAGTCGCTGGCGGAACTCGATGTATTAATTAATTTAGCGGAACGTGCAGACACCTTAAATTATGTAGCGCCTATTTTAGTGGATGAACCCGGTATTGAAATTCAGGATGGGCGCCATCCCGTGGTGGAACAAACCCTAAGCGGTACCTTTGTCCCTAACGATCTGCATTTAGATCCTCGGACCAGCATGTTGATTATAACCGGCCCGAACATGGGAGGAAAATCAACCTATATGCGTCAAACTGCTTTGATTGTATTACTTGCGCATATCGGCAGTTTTGTACCAGCTCGCGCTGCAAAAATGGGCCCTATCGATCGGATTTTCACTCGTATCGGCGCTGCCGATGATTTAGCCGGTGGGCGTTCTACTTTTATGGTGGAAATGACAGAAGCCGCCACCATTTTGCACAATGCAACATCGCACAGCCTCGTTTTGATGGACGAAATTGGTCGTGGTACCAGCACCTTCGATGGCCTTGCCCTAGCTTGGGCCACTGCGGAACATTTAGCCAATCAAAGCAAAGCCCTCACCTTATTCGCCACTCACTATTTTGAATTAACGACCCTCGGAGAAACTCTGACCAACATCGGCAATGTTCACCTCAACGCCGTTGAGCATGGCGACACGGTTGTTTTCCTGCACAAAGTCAATCCCGGCCCCGCCAACCAAAGTTACGGAATCCAAGTCGCAAAATTAGCCGGCGTACCTCATAGCGTCATCCAACGCGCCAAACAAAAATTACGCGACCTCGAACAACACGCCGTCACCCATAAAGCGATGCAACCTCAACAAGGCGATTTATTCACCCAAGAACAACACCCCATCATCAGCCAATTACAACGCATCAATCCCGACCAACTCAATCCAAGAGCCGCCTTAGATCTTCTTTATGAATTAATGGATTTGATGCGTACAAATTGACACCTTTCTTAGTGCCATTATTTCTCTATATTACACTTTTTTGTAATTTAGAGAAAGGCATCCACTTTTCTGACATCATTTTTTGATGAATCCAACTGAATTAAGGTACTTCTAAAAAATCAATTTTTCTTTCATTGATTAAGTAAACTGTCCCATATAATAGCTTGACATGGCCTACATGAATCGATAGGTTGAGCACATATCATGTTAAATGGAGTTAATGTGCCCATGCATCTCGATAAAATTGCAACCGCTCTTCTCTTTACCTTCTGTACAGGAACGGCCCTTGCTCAAAATTTTCACAAAGGGTTATATATTGGGGCTAACTCAGGTGCAACATTTGTTACTGGACAAATTCAAGATACTTATATCACGGGTATTAATTTTATTAACGATGAACGTCTAACCACTTTCTACCATAATGAAGCTAGCGAACGCGGCTATAATGCGGGGATTCTCGTTGGCTGGAATTTCTACGTCGACCCACAATTTGTGCTCGGCGTGGAATTAAACGGCAATGCTTTTTCGAATAATGCTTATCAAACCTTTTGGAATTCTACTGAAGATCTCGATGATAATGATCTTGTTAATTGGCAAGAAAGCTGGAAAATTCGATACACCGCAGATCTTCTCTTCAAACCAGGCGTTCTGATCTCAGAGTCTACAGAACTTTATGGAATAATTGGGCTCTCTTATGCTGAACTCAAAACCCAACTTAAAAACCGTCTTCCTGCATTTGCAGGATCAAGCCGTTTAACCTTTAACGATAGCAACAATATTGTTGGAATCGTTTTAGGAGCAGGTCTTACCAAGCAACTGTGCAACCAATTAGGCTTTTTCACCTCATATCAATTCACGTACTTTGGAACTGGAGAAACTGATTTAGCGAATGGCGTTCAAGGTAATTCTTTCGGTCAAAATGAAGATTTCCGAACATTTGTAAGAGATCGCAAACTCAAAGTTGATGCCAGCGTCTTCAAAGTGGGGCTTGTTTATACCTTCTAAAACTTGTAGATTTCATCTCTTTAGTAAATTGCAATTTCATTCGCTGTATCCTCGGGATAGAAAATATAGACATCATCAACGAGTGAAAAAATTTCTCACGTTAACTAGCCTCTTTCGTTTTACTTGAATATTCATTAACATTTTGTTATGATTTTGCTCACCTTTTTCACTTTAAAGGGAGATACGGATGACTCGCGATGATACTGATACCGACATCAACGAGCATATAGCCCAAAGAAATGGGACTTCCACTAATAAAACGCACCCCTGGAGAATTTGCCCACTAGGAAAACATTTTGTTAACTCGCACCCAGAACATATACCTCCAAGTAAAGAATATCCAAAAGGCCATACAATAATTAGAAAGGCTCATTGTGCTGACAATCCATCACATAAAGACTTACTATCCATTGACGAGATTCATGCCATGAGTGAAACACATTTTTCTAGTCTCTCAGGTCCTCCCAGAGCAGGAGTCTTAACTGAGTTTCACAAGGCAGATAATTTTGATGTGCTGATTCGTGGGTGGGTTCGTTATTGGAATGATATATTTCATTTAAAAGACCCTCTCAATCCTAATTTAGTTAAAGCTTTAATGGCTACAGAATCAAGCTTCGATGAAAAAGCTGAAAATAAAATTAAAAATATTCATGCTCGTGGTTTGCTCCAAATCACTGGCCAAACTTGGAATATTCTTAAAGACCACCATGGCGAGTTATCTAATTACCTCATTGATATTTCTGAACATGATCTTTTTGATCCATCCGCAAATATTTGCAGCGGAATTCGGTGGTTATTTAGAAAAAAAATAACTGCATCGTCTAAGCTACATCGAGAAGCCACCTGGGAAGAAGCCATAATTGATTATAAATGCTATTCTGATGATGTAAATCACGGCACAATACCGAAGGCCTTACTAAAACTACGTGAATATTTTTCAGAGCTTGAAGGCTGAACAAGAATGCTTTTCTGGAATCTTATGCTTTTCATTCTGCTACTTTTTCAAACTGAATCAGTATGGAGCATCAGCCAAAACATTAAAAGCAAATACCCTAGCGTATTACTCACTGAAGATTATGACATACTCAGTGAAAATGATTTAGCTTCTTACAGTTTGGGAATTAAACCAGTACCCTTCTCTGCAAAAAGACGTTCAGATTACCAATATTGGCAATGTTTTCCTCGCGAACGAGTATCATTAATCCTAAAGGATAAAGGTTTTTCTTCAGAAGACATCGGAGGGGAGGATAATTATGGTGATCTGCAAATTGAAGTTTGGCTAGATGGCCTTATTTCCCATCAATATTTTATGCGTAGACCATCTAGTGTAGTTGGTTATGAGGAAATTTTTAATCGCTGGCAACGTCTTATGAAAAATGAGAAATATGTTTGTCTGGGTGGACGTTTCACTCACTATGAAGAGAAAACTGAAAATAGTCTAAAGAAAAAAATTTATTCTTGGACATTTGAAATGCTTAAAACTAAAAAAGGCTGTGATTCCTATTTCCTAAATCAGTGTAATCACGCTCGAATGTAAAAGAGCGCAAACTCAAAGTTGATGCGAACATCTTCAAAGTAGGACTCGTTTATACCTTCTAAAATAGGCTATCTTTAGTTTCCTGAGTTTCTTAATAAATAAAGACGCCTAAGAGGCAAATATAATTCACCTCTAACAGTGAACAAACTCAATTGCTTAAAATTTAAGTGCTGCGAATTCAGTAATCGGTTGCAGATGAAAATCACTTAACAGATGATTTAATGAAGTCACTTTATCTTCTACTTTTTCATCCGCTTTTACACCCCATTCATGCTGGCTTTTTGTTGAATTGATTTGGCTGGCGTCTATGCCTGTAAAAACTTTCTCACCCGACTGTTCATCACAGTAAGTGGCAGCACAAACTTTTGTTTTATAATGATCGTAAGTATCCTGAGGAATAATGTGGAAATGAAGATTAGGGTATTTTGCCTTTAGTGCAGCAATATTAGTTTCATCAACAAACCCTTGTTTATTATCTGCTTTGGAACGATTGATATTGACATGAATTACCGTAATTTCTACACCGTTTTTGAGCATAGCAGGCATTGACAAAACACGTCCTAAGACGGTTGATAATTGTTTCTGATCGTTTAATTTTACTTCTGGAATTAATCCATCGGGTACAAGTGCCTTATCGTCGTTTTTAAGTTTATAGAGACCATCTGATGCATCAAGCCATACATGCTCCTCGGAAATAAACAACGGCGTTAACATATCTTGGACGACGAAAATAGCCGAGCCCATAGCAAGGCTTTCTTCTATTAGGCGCTGTTCACCAACAACAGCAATTCTGATTTGGTTATCATTCACTGGATTTTCTGGGGCTTTCATTTTGGATATCCTGTAGATCAATTTGATTATTAGCGGTAGGTTAACATGTTGGATTCAGGTGTACAAATCTTCGATAAATCGGAGCGTTAGGATGTTAGGGTCAATATAGTACTTTGATGGATGAAAACCTACGGACGTCGTTCTTTGAGTGAGCTCAGCAGCCCCTTTATTTCTTGTGGATTCAGTTCTTGCCATTTTCCTTGGGGAAGGCGTCTGGGTAAGGCAACCGGTCCGTAGCGGACGCGAATGAGTCGGCTTACGGTGATGTTTTGAGATTCCCATAAACGCCGAACGATGCGATTTCTGCCTTCTTTTACGATGACATGATACCAATGATTAGAACCTTGGCCACCCGCATCGATAATATTTTCAAATCGTGCAAATCCGTCTTCCAATTCAATGCCCGTTTTTAGAGTTTTGATGACTTCGGGATCCACTTCGCCAAATAAACGCACCGCATATTCACGCTCAAGATTTGCAGAAGGGTGCATTAATTGATTCGCAAATTCGCCATCGTTTGTGAAGAGCAATAATCCTGCTGTATTAAAATCTAAGCGCCCGACCGCTATCCAACGTCCTCCTTGAATTCTGGGCAAGGCTTCAAAAACGGTGGCACGCCCTTCAGGATCTTTGCGAGTGCAAACTTCACCGGCGGGCTTATGATATAACAAAATCCGCGGTGTTTTTGCAGATTCGGCTAGTTTAATAAATCTTCCATCAACTTGAATTTTATCATCTTCTGAAACGCGCATTCCTAAATTAGCGACCGCGCCATTGACCAAAACACGGCCCTGTTCAATCCAGGTTTCCATCTGACGTCGAGAACCCACACCCGCGCGGGCCAAAACTTTTTGGAGTTTTTCAGAAGATTTATCCATTATGCTTCAGTTTCAGTGAGTTCTAATTCTTCGTATTCTTCTTCTTCACTTTCAAAATACGATTCTTCGTGATGTGCCTTTTCATCGGATTCAAAATTAAGTTCATCTTCCTCTTCTAGTTCTTCGAGATCTTCATCAAAACTATCTGAATCTCGCGACTCATTATCATCTTCGTTAGTCAGCGCTTCATCATCGTCAGCCTGAGCATGAAGTTCCTCTGCTTCATCATTAAAAACTTTTTCAGAATGCGAGTTCTGATCACTTTCTTCAGAGTAATGCGCTTCATTTTCTTCTTCGTTATCAAATTCATTATCAACATACACCTGCCCTTCAAGATCTTCTGAAAGAGGTTTTTCATTTTCTTCTAGATTGCGTTCAGTTTCTTCACTCAGCAACTCCTCATTGTCAGCCTCTAATTCCTCTTCAGTCTTGCGAGCAATAAGTTCGGCCCCACTCTCGTCATTCATCAATTCTTCATCATGAACCTCTGATTCCTCTTCAGTTTTGACAGCGCTAAGTTCAGCTTCATTATGTTCTTCACTCAGTAATTCCTGAATAAAATCCTCTTTTTCTTCTTCGATTGAATTCGATTCAATGTCATCAGCTTTGCCTTCATCCGTTAAATCTGAGATTGCACCTTCACTCGCTTCGCCCAGCGGTTTATCTGTTTCCCTGTTTTCTAGGGCTAAATTCTCAGAATTTTCTGTCTGGGTATTTTCTTGGGGGGCAATATCCAAATTCAACTGCTGGAATTGACCATCCAATTTATCCAGATCTTGCAACTCCGCCAAAGTCGGTAATTCGCCTAAACTTTTTAAATTGAGATCATTTAAAAACTGTTTGGTGGTCGCATAAAGCGCAGGTCGGCCTGGCACATCACGGTGGCCAATGACACGTACCCACTCTCGCTCTTCTAAGGTGCGCATAATTTGAGTGCTGACCACTACGCCGCGAATTTCTTCAATTTCTGCACGTGTAATGGGCTGACGATAGGCAATTAAGGCCAATGTTTCTAACAACGCGCGTGAATAACGCTGCGGTTTTTCTGCCATTGTACGCTGAATCCACGGTGCCAAATCCGCACAAACTTGAAATCGAAAACCAGTCGCCACTTCTACCAGTTCAACACCTCGACCACGATAATCTTCGGTGAGCAATGTCAAAGTATCAACTATAGCACGCTCTGTAATATTTTCTTCCGGCGTAAATAATTCCGCGAGCTTTTTCGCTGTTTGGGGTTCTCGGCTCATCAATAATGAAGCTTCAACAATACGTTTAATTTGATCTACGGATAATTCCATTATTCGTTCTCCTATGCCTTAGCCTTAACATGAATGGGCGCAAAAGGTTCTGCCTGAACAATTTCAATCATCGATTGTTTTAAGAGTTCCAAGACAGCAATAAAACTCACCACCACCCCTAGCCGACCTTCTTCAAAATCAAATAACTGATCAAAACGCGTAAATTCATCGCGTTTTATCTTGTGTAAAATATCCGACATCCGTTCACGAATCGATAGCACTTCTTTTTCAATATGATGTTTCGCATTCAATTTAGCACGTTCAAATACTTTTAATAAGGCGGCTAATAATTCTTTTAAATCGATATCCGCAAAAACAACTGGCGCAGGAATTTCTCCTACTTCTACTGCAGAAATCGGAAAAAAATCTCGATCCATACGTTGTAAATTATCGAGATTTTCAGCGGCTTTTTTGAAGCGTTCATATTCTTGTAATCGACGCACTAATTCAGCGCGCGGGTCAAGTTCATTGTCAGGATCATCTTCTTGAGTACGCGGCAACAACATGCGGGATTTAATTTCAGCCAGCATCGCCGCCATTACCAAATATTCTGCGGCCAATTCAAAATTCATAATCTGCATTAACTCAACATAACTGACATATTGACGCGTAATCTCCGCGACAGGAATATCCAGAATATCTAAGTTTTGACGTTTAATCAGATATAACAACAGATCTAAGGGGCCTTCGAAGGATTCCAGTATCACTTGGAGCGCTTCAGGTGGAATATAGAGATCTTTAGGCAGGGTCGTAACAGCCTCACCCCGGACAAGGGCGATTTGTTCTTGAAGATCGGGCTGCTCTTCGAAGTGCTCAGACTCTTGGGCTGTAATCATGACAGTACCATTACTCAGAAAAGAGCTATGATACCAGTGCAAAGGGACTCCCTCAATAGCAAGCTTAGCTTATTTGAGGACATGCTAACTTGTTGATATTACGAATGTTATTCGTTGTGAGCATAATCGTTTTAAGTCATATCGCCTCCTTCTGATCTGGTGTCCCTTTTTTGCTTTTCGATAACAGCACACACACCAAGCCAATAATTCTATCTTTATCCTTTGGGTTACTTTCTGCAATCAACAGCGTGAGGGCTGTTAATGCGGTGGGTGTGATACGCTTCAGGTCCAAAATTTTAGCTTGACGCAAGAACCAGACAAATGCATAAGCACCATTGCGTTTGTTACCATCTACAAAGGGGTGATTCTTGATTACAAAATAAAGTAAATGGACGGCTTTTTCTTCTATGCTTGGATATATAGTTCCTATCCATCAAAGGATGATCTAGCCCCATCCGATTTTGTTGATCTCTGAGAGTTCAAATTATACCTTTACCTTGGCGAAGGATGCTGGGCTCTCCTCCTGTTAGATCAATCACTGTGGTCGGAGTTAGGTCGCAATTCCCCGATTCCACGATCACCTCAACCCGGCTTCCTAGACGCTCAATGATCAGATCAGGATCGCTCAAGGGCTCCTCCTCTCCGGGAAGGGTCAAGGTCACACTCATAATAGGCTCACCCAGCTCTTCCAATAGAGCCTGAACCACCAAATGATCGGGAACGCGAATACCGATGGTCTTACGTTTCGGGTGTTGCAGCCGTTTGGGTACCTCGTTCGTAGCCTCTAAAATAAAAGTAAAAGCTCCGGGTGTATGAGCCTTTAAAAATCGATATACGGGATTAGAAACTTTGGCGTAAGTCGCAATCGAAGACAAATCCCTGCAAACCAAGGTGAAATTGTGCTTTTCATCCAATTCCCGTATTTGACGTATCCGATCCAAAGCGCTCTTATCCCCCATCTGACAACCCAAGGCATAAGCAGAATCGGTCGGGTACACAATCACCCCGCCCTGGCGCAAGGCATCAACCGCCAAACGCAATAGCCTTAATTGCGGATTCTGAGGATGTATATTCAAAACCTGAGCCATAAAATGCCTTCACTAACCAAACTGTTACTAGTATAGCAGGAATAGCTACCAAATCGTGTGTCGATAATGTTTCCTGATCTTCTCGTCTTTTGATAATAGTGTCATAGCGGTGTCACATGGCGGTGTCAGATCTTTGCTTGATGCAGACTCTTTGCAAAGTATGCATCAAGCGAAGATCTGATGTTATGGACCCACACACTTTAAAAGGCTTCATAATGAGCCGGATTAGTAGATACTACTAATTTCAACAAAAGGAGATGAGTCCATGGATAATCTTACTGTATTAGGCATTGATTTTGACAAAAAATGTTTTTCAATTGCATGGCACAGATAGCAAAGGAGCCCCCGTCCTTAAGATCTGATGAGGAGCGGAAGCGCTGACTTCATCAGAGCCCGAGATGATAAGCATCTCATTACGAGGCCGGATATATGACTGCACTCACCATTTGTCATTAATTAAAATTATCCTTGCAATCGGCGGTGGGTCCATATATGACACCTCTTCTCTCTTTGAATAATGTAAGAAAAAATCATGGTCATAATGCCAAAGCAACCGCGCCTGCTCCTCCCCGAGAGAGAAAAACTTCTTAGCTAGGATTCAGACATTTTGTTCAATGTGTTCACAAAAAGACGAGTGATGAAGATAGAAAAGATCCTATGCTCGGAGCGAATAATTCAATATAACAGTGGTTAGTTATTTTGGGTGATGGTAGGAGGATCTTTTTCTTTTCTGTCAGGATAACCTTGCGCAAAGAAATTTGAAAGAATTTCCTCGAGTCCTTCAGGAGAAGTAGAACTACATAGCCATGAATCCCCATACTCAGCATGACAAGCAATGACAGAACCAATTCTTGCTGCTATCGCTTTGTATTCGTCCGAATATAGATCAAGGCCATTCTTAAGAACTGTGCTTTGATCGATGTCCTGATAGCGTAGTTTTTCATAGAAATATCCTTCGATTGCTTTGAAGGGAATTGGCGCGTAAGAGAACATGCAAAAATATTCGACGATATTACTCTCAAGAGCGGATTTACTGTCAAACTGTTTTATCATTCGTGAGTACTCCTCCCTGTAGCGTAGAATATTTTTATAAGATTCACCAGCCAAACATCCTTCACCTAGTCGCTCAAACAATTGAATAAAATTCACATCTCCAGCAAGGTAAGCGTATTCTAAAGCACTAAGCAAGCGCTTTTCCCCCGTTTTTTTCCAGTGCTGTTTGGTATAAATCACTGGAACGCTAAGAATTGCAGGATCCGCATGTTATAGTCCGGCCCTATTACCGATCAAGAATGAGCGGAAATGAGCGGGGTCAGATCTTTGCTTAATGCATACCGTTAGCAGAGTATCCATCAACTAATAATCTGACCCTACCCTGTTCTACGAGAATAAGTTTAGTCAGCCTACAATAAGCTCTGAGAAAATAGCTATCACGCTTATTGTCAGGTTTATCATTATCTTCTTCTCTTCAAGTAAGACGAACCGTCCCAGTGATCTTGTGTTCTGCGGATCTGAATACTTCCACTTTTTGCCGATAGCGCGCAGTCTTCAAAAAATCACACAGCGGAGACTGATCTCCCTCTGCTTCCACTAATTTTCGAATCTCGTCACGCTCCCCTTCAGTAAAATGGGTATTTTCACTCATCAGATTACAATAAGCCGTCGCAGCCTCTGAAGAATATACAACGCTGCTAAATAGACGGCTAAAAAATCCTGGCCCCGTTGGGCTATAAGGTTCCAGAGAAAATAATCTCTCCAAACCAAAAGAAATCAATAGCTTCTCAACAGTTTTTCTATCACCCTCAGCCTGGATAAAACGCACTAATGCTCGAACAATGAATTCGGGCCGCAGTTGTTGTTCCTTGATTGTTTTAGAATGCTTCTCTAACCATTCTACAACTTTCATTTGCTCTGACATATTTTTGTGAGAATCACTGAGTCTCTTACACACAAGCTCAAAATTGCTTTCTGTTAGACTTAAATTGATCTTGCCGTTATCTTCAGAGGATCTTGCTACTAATACCGCTCTCTTAAGCGGCGCTTTTAAAACCGGAGCGCCAGTAGAGTTACCACCAAAAAATTGGGGTTGTCCTGTTACAGCAGTGGGAACTCTGCCAGCCAATACCGCTTTCTTAGCTGGGGCTTTTAAAATTGGGGCACCCTCAGAATCACCACCAAATAATTGATTTTGAGTCGCAGAAACAAGGCGAGGTCGCTCATCATGTGCAGCCAACCAATTCTTCAATTCGCGTACGATCTCTGTCTGCCCAGATTTCTCTGCCAAGATTAATGCGGTAAGGCCATCCTTATTGACACGGCAAACGACTGCTAACGTCAATTTATCCGTTGCCAACAGCGCCTTGAGTATTTCAGTGCTACCTTGGTACACCGCAGAGTGCAGTGCAGTTTTACCTTCATTATTGGCATGACAAACCATTTCCGACGTTAATTTATCCGATGCCAACAGCACCTTAACAATTTCAGTGTGACCCATGAACGCCGCACGGTGCAGTGCGATCTCGCCATCTTTATCGGCATGACAAACCGCTTCCGAGGTTACTTTATCCGATGCCAACAGCACCTTGACGATTTCAGTCTTCCCTCTAACCACCGCACGGTGCAGTGCAGTTTTACCTTCATTATCGGCATGACAAACCGCTTCCGACGTTACTTTATCCGATGCCAGTAGCACCTTAACGATTTCAGTGTGACCCCTGGCCGCCGCACGGTGCAGTGCGGTCTTGCCAGCTTCATTGGCACGACAAACGGCTTCCGACGGCAATTTATCCGTTGCCAGAAGCGTTTTGACAATTTCAGTGAGACCCTCAGCCGCCGCAAAGTGCAGTGCGGTGCAGCCAGATCTATTGGCATGACAAACCGCTTCCGACGGCAATTTATCCGATGCCAACAGCGTCTCAACGATTTCAGTGTGACCCCTGGCCGCCGCACAGTGCAGTACGGTCTCGCCATATTTATCGGCATGACAAACCGCTACCGACGTTAATTTATCCGATGCCAACAGCACCTTGACGATTTCAGTGTGCCCTCTAGGCACCGCATAGTGCAGTGCGGTGTGACCAGCTTCATTGGCGTGACAAACCACTTCCGACGGCAATTTATCCGATGCCAACAGCACCTTAACGATTTCAGTGTGACCCATGACCGCCGCACGGTGCAGTGCGGTGTTGCCATTTTTATTGGCATAACAAACCGCTACCAACGTTAATTTATCCGATGCCAGCAGCACCTTAACGATTTCAGTCTCACCCGTGGCCGCCGCAATGCCCAGTGCGGTGTCACCATCTCTATCGGCATGACAAACCGCTTTCGACGGCAATTTATCCGATGCCAACAACGCCTTGACGATTTCAGTGTTGCCTTTCTCCACCGCACGGTGCAGTGCGGTCTCGCCATCTTTATCGGCATGACAAACCGCTTCCGACGGCAATTTATCCGTTGCCAACAGCACCTTAACGATTTCAGTGTGACCGTTGACCGCCGCACCGTGCAGTGCGGTGTTGCCAGCTTCATTGGCATGACAAACCGCTTTCGACGGCAATTTATCCGATGCCAGCAACACCTTAACGAGTTCAGTGTGACCCCTGGCCGCCGCACGGTGCAGTGCGGTGTTGCCAGCTTCATTGGCATGACAAACCGCTTCCGACGGCAATTTATCCGACTCCAGCAGCACCCTAACAATTTCAGTGTGACCCTTGAGCGCCGCACGGTGCAGTGCGGTCTTGCCATTTATATCGGCATGACAAACCGCTTCCGACGGCAATTTATCCGACTCCAGCAGCACCCTAACAATTTCAGTGTGACCCTTGAGCGCCGCACGGTGCAGTGCGGTCTTGCCATTTATATCGGCATGACAAACCGCTTCCGACGTTACTTTATCCGATGCCAGTAGCACCTTAACGATTTCAGTGT
>CAZMLO010000016.1:0-26456 GCA_964567285.1 uncultured Gammaproteobacteria bacterium | reverse complement strand
CATGCGAGCACGTCGAGAAGCGCAGGGGTTCCCGGGTGCGAATGCCGAAAAGACAGGGGCTTCAACGGTTAACAACGACGGGTTCCTTCGCCCGGCTTCCATCCAAGTGGCACCTGCTTAGTGGGAGGGAGGGATGAGAGAATAATCTAAGGCTAGGTAGCTAGGGGTGGGATTATTGGAAGCATACCTCGCACATAGAAACAGGATAAGAGAAAAGAGATTACTCGGTGACAAGCTGCCCATCTTTAAGGATCAAGCGTCGATCTAATCGTTGGGCGAGCTTGAGATCGTGGGTTACGATAACGAAGCTAGTTTTTAAGGTACTATTCAGACTTAACATCAAATCAAATACCTGCTCAGCTGTGGTATTATCAAGATTTCCTGTTGGTTCATCGGCCAACACACAAAGTGGATCTGTGACTAATGCCCGAGCAATAGCAACTCGCTGCCGTTCCCCCCCCGACAACTCCCCTACCCGATGTTTAGCCCGATGCGCAACACCCACTTTTTCCATTAAATCAAACGATTTTTCCGACGCAATCGATGGCTTAACACCACGGATTAAAAGCGGCATACAAATATTTTCTAGCGCATTAAATTCGGTGAGCAAATGATGGAATTGATAGACAAACCCTAAAAATTGATTACGCAATAACCCGCGCTGCTTTTGGTTCAAGGTATTGATTTCTTTTTCATTCACCCACACTTTACCGGATGAAGGGCTATCCAATCCCCCCAAGATATGCAACAAAGTACTTTTACCAGAACCGGATGAACCTAAAATACCCAGCATTTCAGATTCGCGAACTTCTAAAGTCACCTCTTTGAGTACTTCAACGTTCAGGTCAGCTTCACCGAAGGTTTTGCTGAGCTTTTCGCAGCGCAATACCTTCTTAATATCATCCGGCTTAGCCACTTTTTTTAGCTGCAGAGTTGGCTCAATAGTATCATTCATAACGCAATGCCTCCGCTGGCTGCGTCCTAGCCGCAGTCCAAGCCGGATATATTGTCGCCACCAGAGCCATCACCAACGCAATTAACGCAATTTGGCTCACATCAGACCACTCTAAGCGTGAAGGTAAATAATTAATAAAATAAATATTGGAGTTAATGAATTTGGTTTGGAGAATATTCTGAAGTTTTTCAACAAGATAGGTTACATTGTAGGCTAATGCCACACCACCGATTAACCCCATCAGAGTACCCACAACACCCACTACACAGCCTTGCACCATGAATGTCGCCATGATAGTCCCAGGACTGGCACCCAACGTACGTAGTATCGCAATTTCAGCTCGTTTATCCGTGACTACCATCACCAAAGAAGAAACCAAATTAAACGCCGCTACTGCGATAATTAAAACCAAAATCACAAACATCATCGTTTTTTCCATACGAATCGCTTGGAAAAAACTGCCATACTCGTCTGTCCAATTACTAACAAATAAATCTTGAGAATTTAATCGTTGAATCAATTCATCCGTTACTCGAGGTGCCGCATATAACTCACTGACTTTCAAGCGTAATCCTGTAACAGCATTGCCCATTTTATATAATTTTTGAGCATCACCTAAATAAATGTAAGCCACCGAAGCATCGTATTTAAATCCCCCACCGGCTTCAAAAACGCCCACTAAGGTATAGCGTTTATAACGAGGGATAATACCCAGCGGCGTCACACTGGCTTCTGGAATAATTAAATTGACTTTATCCCCAAGCTTTAAGCCTAAATTATTTGCTAATGCTCTGCCCAGCACTACACCATTAGCGCCATTTTTCAACTCACTAAAAGAACCTTCAAGCATTTTAGAATACAAACCCGAAACGCGGGCTTCTTCTGAAGGCAAAATTCCGCTAACTAAGACTGGCTGCACCGTTCCACTATTCGACAACATGCCCTGCCCTTGCACATAAGGCGCGACACCACGAACGTCGTTGACCGCTTTAACTTCAGTGCTCAATTTTTGCCAATTGCGAATTCCCGTTTCATCATAACCCGTGATCGATACTTGATTGGCCATCGAAAAAATGCGATCTCGAATTTCATAGTCGAATCCATTCATCACGGACAAAACCGTGATAAGGACCGTTACTCCCAAGCCAATACCCAGCATTGAAGCCAAAGAAATGAAGGATATAAAATGATTGCGCCGTTTAGCGCGGGTATATCGAAGGCCAACAAATAGTGCGACTGGACGAAACATACAACCTAACTCGATCTTATCAATATGGTGCCCGGGGCCGGAATCGAACCGGCATGGGAATTTTGTTCCCGAGGGATTTTAAGTCCCTTGCGTCTACCTATTTCGCCACCCGGGCAAATATGGAGGCTGGGGTCGGAATCGAACCGGCATCCACGGCTTTGCAGGCCGCTGCATAACCATTCTGCCACCCAGCCAAAGCTACTTACCCTATTCTCGAAAACAAGCTACCAAGGCCATCATGCAAAGCCTTAACAGAAAGTTTCAAAGGTCTGGATTCAGCTATCAGAACTTGGAGCGGGAAACGAGACTCGAACTCGCGACCCCAACCTTGGCAAGGTTGTGCTCTACCAACTGAGCTATTCCCGCTTACAATGCTGAAGTGCTATTATTACTTTTCAGGCGACAAAGTCAAGTCGATCCACGCTGATTTAATGTAAATAATCATGGAGTAGATTGTCAGAGCCGCAGCGATATAGAGCATCAGAGCTCCTAAAACAGCTAACCAATATGGGGAATCAGCCCGATAAAGTAATAAAGCAATCAGCGCTATCATCTGACAGGTCGTTTTTATTTTACCCACAATACTCACAGCAACATTCGTTCGTTTACCAATCTCAGCCATCCATTCTCTTAATGCTGAAACAATAATTTCACGCCCAACAATAATTGCAGCAGGAATAGATAAATAGGGAAATGGCACTTCACTAACAACCAACACCAAAGCTACGGCCACCATTAATTTATCTGCAACAGGATCTAGAAAAGCACCAAATCGCGAGGATAAATGATAAGAACGTGCAATATATCCATCCAACCAATCAGTAATCGCCGCCAAAGAAAAAAACGCCGCCGCACAAAAATGTCCCCAGCGCCAGGGCAAATAATACATCAGCACAAACATCGGCACTAAAGCGATGCGTACCCATGTCAAGGTATTAGGGATATTTCTGTTCATCGCTGTATAATCTCAGAAACACAGATACACTTCAATATTCTGCCCAAACAAAAAAAACCTTTGCCATAGCCCCCGGTTTAACCCTAACACTAGCCATAATATAAGCTATAATTACGAGGTGAGGCCTATTGTGGGAGGATATGATGAAAGATGAGATGAAAGAGCATGCCCAATCTTTCAAAAATAAATTCGACGCTTTAGATACTCAGCGAGAATTAGGTCAGTTGGCTTCTCAATGGGTACAAATTCAGAACGAATATCAAGCATTTGTGAGGAATGACTTTTATCGCGATTTCAAGGTGCAATATCCAGAAATCGCCATTAAATTTGAAAAGTGGGTAGATAAGAAAAACAAAAATCCAGAACAACTTTACAATGTAAAGAAAGCACTGGCTCAAGCAATAACCAGCATGCTAGTGAAATTTCCCGCTATTGATAATGATGATCCTAATCCTAAATTTAGTGTAATTCTCAGTCAGCTCTCTTATCGACCTCATCCCAGTTTAGAAATTTTAGAATCGGATGTGAAAGCGCTAAAACAAATGTATGAAACTGTAATGTACAAGTTAAAAAATCGAAAAGAAAGACTGCTCAAAGATATCGATGCAATGCTAGTAGAAGGTCCAAACCTAAGTAAAACAACAGATGATCTTAAAACGATTTTTAATCACCTAAGGGATGACACTCAATTGCCATTGGATACGATGGTATTGAATCTCGATCTAATGCAAAAAGAACTGAAGGAAAATCAAGCGCAACAATTGATTAAAGATGTTGAAAAATTGCTCGAACCTTTTAACAAGACTGTCGTACCCCGTAGTAAATTTTCTAAGGCACCATCGAAGAATCCACAGACTGATGATCCAACGATGATTAAACGCCTGAAGCGATTTGACGAAATCAAATCCTCAATTGAGGAAGGTCTGCCTGCTTCTACTTTTCGACAAGAGCTGTATCAAATGAAGAAGGTAATGACTGTACAACCCGATTGGTCCCGTAAAAGCTCAGCGGTCGCAGATCAGTCTTCACAAACTGAGGTCAAAGATAATAAGAATCGAAATCCGCGCGGCTCTAGGACTTAGCAGTTGCTAGCGCAGTGCGTCATGGATAGATTGTGCGAGTTGTTTGCTGATCCCTGGAACTTTCGCGAGATCTTCTACGGCAGCGCGGCGAACTTCTTGGAGGCCGCCGAAATGATGCAATAAAGCGCGACGACGTTTGGCGCCAATCCCGGGGATATCTTCTAGGGAGGAATGTTGTCTGGCTTTGCTTCTTTGGTTGCGGTGAGCCGTAATCGCAAAGCGGTGGGCTTCGTCGCGGATTTGTTGGAGTAAGTGCATCGCAAGCGAATCTGCAGGCAAACGTAGGGGTTTTTCTCGGCCTTGAACGGAAATCACTTCTAAGCCGGGCTTACGTGATCGCCCTTTGGCAATAGCCATTAACAGTACGCCACTCACTTGCAATTCTTCCATGACTCGCATCGCGACACCTAGCTGTCCTTTACCTCCATCTATAATCACAATATCCGAAATTTTTTCATTGGCACTTTTGAGTTTTGTGGTGCGTCGCATTAAGGCTTGCTCAAGTGCCGCATAATCATCACCCGCTTGCAGACCTTTGATATTAAATCGACGGTAATCAGAGGTTTTTGCGCCTTCACGATTAAATACCACACACGAAGCCACTGTCGCTTCTCCCAAAGTATGGCTCACATCGTAACATTCTATTTGTTCTGGTAAATCATTAAGCTGCAGAGCCTGCTGCAAGGCTTCCATCTTGCGATAAGAGCTCATTTTATTCGCTAAATGCTGGGTTAAAGCGAATTGTGCATTAGCAGAAGCCATTTCCAACCATCGTGCTTGGATACCACGAACCTGCGTCACAATTTTGACATCAGACTCGCAATGTTCGGATAATGCCGAGGCTAACCATTCCTTATCTTCCAATGCAATGCCTACGACAATTCTTCTTGGCAACGCTTCGCTGCGCACCTGATTGAAATAATATTGCTCGATAAAACTGCTCACACATTCCTCCAGCGAAACGCCTTTAGGAATATGGGGAAAATAGGCTTTGCCACCTAACAATCGCCCCGCTCTAATACTCATCACATGAATGCAAACAACACCCATTTCGATCGTAGAGCCCAGTACATCAATATCACCCTTATCACCAATCACATATTGCTTTTCTTGCAATCGTCGCAACGTGGCAACTTGATCACGACATTTTCCCGCTAATTCATAATCCTGAGATTTTGAAGCAGCATGCATTTTCTCAACTAATTCGTGAATGATTTGCTCTGATTTCCCTCCTAAAAACAACTGCACATGATGCACTTGCTGTTGGTAATCTTCAGGTGTCACATAACCCACACACGGGGCAGTACAGCGCTTAATTTGATATTGCAAACAAGGCCGACTTCGATTCTGAAAAAACACATCGGAACATTGTCGAATTCTAAATAATTTTTGCAGCAAGGCTAAATTTTCCCTGACCGATCCACTGTGAGGATAAGGCCCGTAATATTTTCCCTTGGCTTTTTTTGCACCACGATGAAAATCGAGCCTAGGATAGTCGGGATGTGCAGACAAAAATAAATAGGGATAAGATTTATCATCCCGCAATAATACATTATATCGGGGCAAAAATTTTTTTATCAGGCTACTTTCTAATAATAAGGCTTCGTTTTCAGAACGCGTAATCGTAATATCGATATTCGCTATACATGAGACTAACGATTGAGTTTTTGGATCGTGAATGGTGCGAGAAAAATAACTGGAGACTCGTTTTTTTAAATTACGGGCCTTGCCGACATAAATAACCTGACCATCCGTATCCAGCATTTGATAGACACCCGGAGCACTCGCCAGATTTTTCAGCAATGCTTTGGGATCAAATTCAGACATTCCACTATTCGTCGGCGTCGGTGGTTCGAATATCTTCTTCGTCGATCAAGCCGTGTCGAATGGCTAGTAGCGTTAATTCCACATCGTTTTTGACATTGAGTTTTTCAAATAAACGGTAGCGATAGCTGTTCACGGTTTTGGGACTCAAGCATAATTTCTCAGAAATTTCAGCCGGTCTTAGACCATTAACAATCATCAACATCACTTGGAGTTCACGTTCCGACAAGCTTTCGATCGGTGAATCGTCTTGGTCGGTAAGGTGTTTGAAAGCTAATTGCTGAGCCACAGAAGGACTAATATAACGTTGGCCCGCATGAACGGCACGAATCGCCTGGAGCATTTCCTCTTTGAAGGCCCCTTTAGTCAGATAGCCAGAAGCTCCTGCTTGGAGTAAACGTGATGGGAAGATGTCGTCATCACATACTGTGACGACCAAGACTTTTATATCGGGATCGATGCGCAGTAACTTCCGTGTGGCTTCCAGCCCACCAATGCCTGGCATTTTGAGATCCATGAGCACCACGTCAGGCCTCACTTCTCTCGCTAGCTTGACGGCTTCTTCGCCATCAGTGGCTTCTCCTACTACTTTGATGCCCTGAGCATTATACAGCATGCTCTGGATACCTTCACGCACCAGATTGTGATCATCAACTATCAGTACTCGTATCAAGCTATTCTCCACAGCAACCGTAAAATACCCAAAATGGCGGAGAGGCAGGGATTCGAACCCTGGGAGGGGGGATACCCCTCAACGGTTTTCAAGACCGCCGCTTTCAACCGCTCAGCCACCTCTCCAATCCGACTTAACTACAGCGAAAATCGCTGCAATTTATAATCATGCCTCACGATGGGTGACAAATCTACCATCTCTGAATCCACTACTCAATTCCTTTTTTTAGTTGACTTCTATAAGATCGCCCCCATCTTCAAACAGAAAGTTTTATTGAATGCATTCCTTCATGGCGAAAAGGAGCATCTGGAGCAAGTAGGTTCTTTTTTTAAAATTTATGGTAATATATCTCATCCAAACTTAAGGAGTCGAAGATGAACCCTCAATTTCAACCCATCAGTACAGTGATTCATGCCTCTGATCTTTCTATCAATAAGGTTTTGAAGAACACTTATTTGCTCTTGGGAATGACTATGCTTTTCAGTGCGGCTACAGCTCTGTTCTCAATGAGTATTAATGCTCACCCCAATCCCATTATCTTTCTCGTGGGTTGGTTTGGCTTATTGTTCCTCACCTCAAAACTCCAAGACTCCATTTGGGGTGTGGTCTCCTGTTTTGCCTTTACAGGTTTTGCGGGTTACTTTTTGGGCCCCATCCTCAATATGTATATTCATGGCTTTTCAAATGGTAGCCAACTCGTCTTAACTTCTTTGGGTGCAACGGGTGCTATTTTTCTAGCATTATCTGCTTACGTTATCACCACCCGCCGTGACTTCACTTTTATGGGTGGATTTTTATTTATCATCGCATCCGCAGCGTTTTTAGCTGGACTCGCCAATTTATTTTTCCAACTACCGCTACTTCAGGTCGTGGTCGCCGGTGCCTTTGCTGTTGTTTCTTCAGCTTACATTTTATTCACCACCTCTGCGATCATTCAGGGCGGTGAACGAAATTACATTATGGCTACTGTGTCTTTATTTGTTTCATTATTCAATTTGTTCCTTAGCTTATTACAAATTCTGAGTTTCTTTGCCGGAAGAAAGGACTAGTTTCGGCTTCGTTTTATCGAAAAGGAAAGGATTTTATGTTGAAGCGATTTTCTATTGCGTTAGGACTTGCTCAGGCTTTATGGTTGTGCTCAACAGGGATTTTGGCCACAACCTATCCAATGCCCCACAAAGGTTCAGATATCGTCGGGCAAATTCTCACCGTTGAGGCTGAATCAGGCGATACTTTGCTAAAGATTGCTAACGATTACAATATTGGTTGGCATGAAATTATGGAGGCGAATCCCGACGCCAACCCTCAATATCTTCATTCTGGGCAACGTATTGTCGTCCCTACTGCTTATATTTTGCCCCCCTTTCGTTCTGGAATTGTGATCAATTTAGCCGAACTTCGACTCTATTATTTTACCCGAGATAAAAAATACGTTTACACATACCCTGTCGGTTTAGGTCGAAAAGAATGGCGAACCCCGATTGTCGATAGCACTATTGTGAATAAAAAAGAACATCCAACCTGGTTTGTACCGGAATCTATTCGTGAATTTGTCTACGCACAAACGGGCAAAGAATTACCCGATTATATCGGCCCCGGCCCTGAGAATCCCTTAGGTGATTATGCGATCTACATGGCAAAAGCCGGCTATTTGATCCACGGTACTAATCAGCCTTGGAGTGTGGGAAAACTCGTGAGCTCAGGCTGTATTCGGCTTCAGGCTGAAGATATTGAAGAATTATTTCATGCGGTTAGCATCGGTGAAAAAGTAAGGATTGTTCATTACCCCTACAAGTTGGGTTGGAATGATTCACAGCTCTATTTAGAAGCTCACGTTCCCGTCAATATTTCAGATCCTATCAGTCATTTAAATATGGTCTCTGCGGACGACGCCGTTCGGGATGCAGTCAAAGGGCATAATTTTAAAGTGGATTGGGATAAGGTCGATCAGACCATTAATCACCAATTAGGCGTGCCCGTCGCCATTGGATCTAAGGCTTCAAGCACCGTTGTCACTAATGATCAGTGATTTATATGCAGCATTTGCTATTTTTTAATGAATTAAAACTTGCAATTCTCCCTGAGTCTGGTAAAATGGACCCTTTGATATTAACCATAGAAAAGGTAAAATTCATGATAAATAAACTACTTTTTACTATTACGTTCTCGTTGGCTCTTATTTTATCACCTAGCTCTTTCGGTGCTTTCCAATCGTCATCGAAGCCGTCTATTTTGACATCCCATCGACCCACCGGACTTAATAGCACAGTGGCCACACTAGCTTACAATGCTCACCTCAAGGCAAAAGAACGTGGTTTAACACATTCCAACATTTTAACCATCATCGATTATTCATTGCCCTCGAACGCTCGACGTTTGTGGGTAATCGACCTGGCTCATAACAAAGTACTACAAAACACGGTTGTTTCACATGGTGCCAAAACAGGCGAGCTTTATGCCAAGAACTTTTCCGATCAACCGGGAACGCATAAATCCAGCTTAGGCGTCTTTGTCACTGAGAGCACCTACAACGGTCACAATGGTTTTTCTTTACGGTTAAAAGGGCTCGAAAGAGGATTTAATGCCAATGCCTATAGTCGATCCATCGTGATGCATGGCGCTTGGTATGTTAAAGAAGGATTGCGGCGTGGGATCGGCAGAAGTTGGGGTTGCCCTGCTATACCCGCTAATCTAGCACATTCTGTGATCAATACGATCAAAGGAGGCTCCGTAGTCTTTGCTTATTACCCAGATCGTTATTGGCTCAGTCATTCACAATATTTGCGCGCTTAGAGAAGAAGATCACCGAGCCGTCGGCATAATAAGGTTTCCCGGCGGTTCGCTTGATGATTTTGTACCGCAATCCGAATCGCTTTTTCTTGTCCAATCAACACGACCAATTGCTTGCCTCGGGTGACAGCCGTATAAATTAAATTACGTTGGAGCATCGTATAATGCTGAGTCGAAAGTGGAATCACTACAGCGGGATATTCTGATCCTTGGCTTTTATGAATTGTGGTGGCGTAGGCTAAAACAATTTCATCCAGTTCATCATAACGATAAGCCACTAATCGCCCATCAAATTCGATCATGATTTCTTGTTCTTCTAGATTGAAAAATTTTATAAATCCGATGTCTCCATTAAACACCTCCTTCTCGTAATTATTCACCGTTTGTAATACTTTATCGCCTTTCGCAAAGGTCCAGCCAAATCGATTAATTCTGGGTTCGGTGAGTGGGTTCAACCGCATTTGTAAATCTTGATTTAAGCCTCTTACTCCTAAATCACCACGATGCATCGGCGTCAGAACTTGGATGTGTCGCATCGGATCAAAACCAAAACGAGCAGGAATTCTTTCGGTGACCACAGCCATCAGCTTCGCGTGAATTTCTGCAGGTGTTTCTGCGATCAGCGTATAAAAATCGCTGATTTCGTCTTCTTTATTTTCGGTGGGATATTCACCTTGATTGATACGGTGAGAATTCAAAATGATTTTTGAGCTCGCCGCTTGACGAAAAATTTCGTTGAGTCGAACCACGGCTACAGTGTGTGATTGAATAATATCGGCTAAAACGCTACCTGGGCCAACTGAAGGCAATTGATCAACATCGCCAACTAATAATAGTGCCGATTTTTCCGGAATCGCTTTGACCAAATGATACATCAGAATAATATCAATCATGGAAGCTTCATCGACCACGATTAAATCAGCCTCGATGGGGTTGGATGTTTCTCGCCTAAATTGGTGAGAGCCGGGTTCGTATTCTAATAGACGATGCAAGGTTTTTGCTTCCAACCCTGTTGATTCACTCAATCGCTTCGCCGCACGGCCCGTAGGAGCACACAAGGCCACACTCGCGCCCCGTTGTCGCACCAGTTGCAGAATGGATTTAATAATGGTGGTTTTACCGACACCGGGGCCGCCGGTGATTACAGCAATTTTTGCCGCAATAGCTCGAATCACAGCCTCACGTTGAGAAGGAGATAATTGGAGCCCCGTTCGAGATTCAACCCAAGGCAAAGCCGCTTCCACATCCAAATCATGCCAGGGTGTTTTCGTTGCCAATAATCGTTGAAAATGCAAACTCACACCAACTTCGGCCTGTTGTAAATGGGGCAATTGATAGACCGATTCTTCTTTAACAACATTACCCACTTTCGCTTCGGATTGAATCGCTTCTAAAATGCGTTCTTCATTCAACTCCAACAATTTAATACTGAGTTTAAGCAACTCTTCTTCTGTAACAGCACAATGACCTTGAGCCGCAAACTCTTGAAGGACATGCCTTACTCCAGCCTGAGCCCGCTGCAAAGAATCACGAGCCACACCTAATTGTTGCGCTAATTCATCGGCTGTTTTAAAACCAATACCAGGAATATCGATGGCTAAACGATAGGGATTTTCTTTGACGCGCAAAATAGCTTGATCGCCGTAAGTTTTATAGATACGAAGCGCCCTTGCGGTTCCCATGCCATGCGACTGCAAAAAAACCATGATTTCCCGAACCCGCATTTGCTCGTTCCAACCTTCACTAATTAAGGTTAAACGCTTTGCACCGATTCCAGGAAGTTCCAACAATTTCTCGGGATTTTTTTCAATAATTGAAAAAACTTCTGTGCCATATTTTTCAATTAAAATTTTAGCCGTATGAGGACCAATTCCTCGAACAACACCTGATCCCAAATAGCGTTCCATGCCCTCAATATGAGTCGGAGGAATTATTTTTAACTCTTCGGCTTTAAATTGCTGTCCAAATTGTCGATCGTGAACCCACTGACCACGACATTCTATGTATTCACCCACAGACACCTTATGAGCTCGACCTACGACAACCATTAAATTATCGTCCGAAGGCACTTTAACTTTTAAAACGCAAAAACCATTATCAGGATTATGAAATGTAATACGCTCAATACTTCCCTGAAGGGAACTCAGGTTTTCTGTACCTGAAGTTGCTGACATTATTGAGTACCAATAATCTCAGTACCTCCGAGATATGGACGTAAAATTTCAGGTACAATGACCCGTCCTCGTTGATCTTGAAAATTCTCGAGTATGGCCACTAAAGTGCGTCCTACCGCCAAGCCAGACCCATTAATAGTATGCACATACTCTGTTTTTTGAGTCTCGGGATGACGATAGCGTGCCATGAGTCGCCTCGCTTGAAAACTTTCAAAATTACTGCACGATGAAATCTCACGATAGGTTTGTTGACTCGGTAGCCAAACTTCTAAATCGTAGGTTTTGGCTGCACCAAAGCCAATATCAGCGGTACACAAACTGACCACTCGATAGGGTAATTTTAATAATTGCAACACTTTTTCAGCTTGCCCGGTTAATTCTTCTAAGGCTTCATAAGATTTTTCTGGCATAACGATTTGGACTAATTCCACTTTTTCAAATTGATGCTGACGAATCATACCACGCGTATCTTTACCATAAGACCCTGCTTCAGAACGAAAACAAGGTGTTTGCGCGGTAATTTTCACAGGCAAGTGCTCTGCTTCATAAATGGTTTCACGCGATAAGTTGGTTAATGAAACTTCCGCTGTAGGAATCAGCGACAATTTATGCTCACCACCCACATGAAAAAAATCTTCACGGAATTTAGGGAGCTGAGAAGTGCCAAATAAACTGTGTTCTTTAACCAGATAAGGCACATACATTTCTGTGTAGCCATGCTCGCGCGTGTGTAAATCCAACATAAATTGCCCTAAAGCACGATGCAATCGAGCCAATTGATGAGACAAGACCACAAATCGTGCCCCCGAAACTTTTGCGGCTGCCTCAAAATCCATTTGGGCCAAACCTTCGCCAATTGCTACGTGATCTTTGGGGGTAAAATTGAAGCTAGGAATATCACCCCAACGCCGAATTTCAAGATTATCTTTCTCTGATTTTCCATCCGGGACTGATTCATGGGGAATATTGGGAATAGAGAAATAAATTTGATCCAATTGATCTTGAGTTAATTTTAATTGCTCCTCAGAGACTTTGAGTTTTTCACCCAGATCAGCCACTTCAGCAAGTAAAGGCCCTAAATCTTCACCGCGGGATTTTGCCTGGCCAATGGATTTTGATCGCGAATTTCTCAGGTGTTGAAGTTCTTGAGTGGCGACTTCCAACGCTTTTCGCTCAGTTTCTAATTGATTAATCTTAGCAAGAGGCAGTTCTACACCTCGCCGAGCCAAAGCAGCTGCTGTTGCTTCAAGATGCTGACGTAATAATTTTGGATCTAACATTTTTTTACCTCATCTGCCTGAGCTGTATTTTAGTCGAGAGTAACCATCCACGACACAATATGCCCTAATTTAAACATATCTTTGAAATGGTGAATCACATGATTCACTTTCTCAGCGCCATCAATAAATTCTACAATCAAAGGCAAATTATTCGCTTCCGTGGGAATCTCTTTGCTGTGCATGATTTTAGAATTTCCGTAGCCGCTGTAGCCACGAATCACTGTCACGCCTTTTACTTGGGCATCATTATGCAAATAATCCATGATCAACTGCAGCATCTTATCGCCTTCTGTCAAATAGACTCTGGCGTATTTCATTTCTGCTCCCATGAGTTCCTTCTCCTCTTTGATTAGTTCGTTAAAACATCCACACCCGCGGGTGGTTTGAAGTGAAAAGTACTTTGAGGCAAGCTGGGATTTAATTCCACCTGACTAAAGGTAAATTCACTGCGTTGACCAATCCGTGTTCCTACAACCATTTTCGATAACTTATTCGCTTCGAAAAAAATCTTGATGGATTGGAACATATCATCGGAAGATTTTGCCACTAATTTAAAACCAACTCGATTGCCCTCTTTTTCTGTGCTCACATTAAAACGCTTAGGAATATCAGTGATATTACCGCTTAAAAACAATGCGGGACTGTTGGTGTCTGTGGTATCGACTTTCTGCTTCGTAGCCTGTTCTAAATCGACATCGTAAATCCATAATAAACTGCCATCAGCAACAAGTACTTGTTGATTCGGTGATTGAGTATCCCAACGGAATTTTCCAGGACGCTGTATCGCCATTTTGCCCTGAGATTTACTGGTAGCACCTTTTTTATCGGCATATAAAGCTTGCTGAAAATTGGCACGCATGCTGTGGAAGCTGCTTAATTTATCTTGAAGTTCTTGAAGAGCAGAACTCGCATAAGCAGAAGAATAAACAATGGCACAGGCTAAGGTTGTAAATAGTGCACCTCGTAATGATTTCATAGACTCTCCTCTTTAATCTTCAATCGGCGCAGCGACTAAAACTTCTCGTGCGCCATTTTCTGCTGGCCCCACAAGACCCGCTGCTTCCATCGATTCAATTAATCTAGCCGCTCGATTGAAACCGATTTTTAAGCGTCGTTGGATGCTCGAAATGGAGGCTTTGCGTGATTCTAAAACAATTTGTACGGCTTGATCGTACATGGGATCTTGCTCACCGTCATCGGTTTCTGCCCCACTGCCTTCGCCGCCTTCCGCTAAACTTCCACTGCTGATCAGATCCTCAATATACTCTGCCTGACCGCGACGTTTTAGATCTGAAACGACACGATGCACTTCTTCATCCGCGACAAAGGCACCGTGAACTCGAACCGGTACGGCTGTGCCTGGCGGCAAATACAACATATCACCATGGCCCAGTAGTTGTTCCGCACCGGATTGATCTAAAATGGTGCGTGAATCAATTCTCGAAGAAACTTGGAAAGCAATTCGAGTAGGAATATTCGCTTTGATCAAACCGGTAATCACATCCACAGAAGGACGTTGCGTGGCTAAGATCAAATGAATACCTGCAGCACGTGCTTTTTGAGCAATCCGAGTAATTAATTCTTCGACTTTTTTGCCGACTACCATCATCATATCCGCAAATTCATCGGCTAAAACTACGATATAGGGCAATTCTTCGAGAAAGCCTGGTTTATCCGTGGAAGAAGTCGGCAACCACAGAGGATCGTAAATCGGTTCTCCATCCGCGATCGCCTTGGCGACTTTTTGATTATAGCCTACCAAATTACGCACACCGAGTGAGGCCATTAATTTATAGCGACGTTCCATTTCTGCCACACACCATCGCAAAGCATTGGCAGCATCTTTCATGTCTGTTACAACAGGTGTGAGCAAATGAGGAATACCATCATAGATCGATAATTCTAGCATTTTGGGATCGATCATAATCATGCGTAGTTCTTTGGGTGTTGATTTATACAATAAACTCAACAGCATCGCATTCAAACCCACAGATTTACCGGAGCCTGTGGTTCCTGCGACCAAAAGATGGGGCATTTTAGCCAAATCTAAAACGACAGCGTGTCCGGCAATATCTTTTCCGATGCCTAAAGCCAGAGGTGATTTTGCTTGCGCATAGCGTTGAGAGGATAATATTTCGCGCAGACGAACCGTTTCACGAGAGACATTAGGCAGCTCCAAACCAATTACCGATTTACCCGGTATCACTTCCACAATCAGAACGCTGGTAACAGATAATGCACGTGCTAAATCTTTGGCAAGCCCTGTAATTTTGCTAACCTTTGTGCCCGCTGCTAATTGTAATTCGTAGCGTGTCACCACTGGTCCGGGATGTACAGCAACCACTTTGACTAGCACACCAAAATCTTGTAAACGCAATTCCACTAAGCGAGACATTTCTTCCAGTTGTTGATTACTGTAACCTTTTCGATCTTGTGTATCCGGAGGATCTAATAAATCGAGTGGCGGTAATGTGCCCGCTAAAGCAGCGTCATAGTTAATTTTTTCTGTTTTGGGTTTAAATATCTGACGTTTTTTAGGCGGTGCCACGGCTTCGAACTCTTCCTCAAAATCGTCGATAGCGGGATGAGCAACCGCTGAAATTTTAGGTTCGGTGCGAATAATCTCGGGTTTGATTTTGAGTGCAGAAGCAATTTCGGGTTCAACTCTTTCTTTACTTCGACGCGAAACGGCAACGGGTTCAACTTTGTTTTCAGGTTCTCTCGATTCAGCTTCTGCTGAACGTTTTTCTCGATGCGTATTCATCTGTTGAGAAATAAAACTCCAGATCAATAGTGTTTTTGCACCCACAACATCAGCGACTCGTAACCACGATAATCCGGTGAGTAATGTCAGGCCCACTAAAGTGAAGACTAATAAAGCTAATGAAGCCCCTAATCCGTTAAGAATATTAACCAATCCTGTTGCAATCACATTGCCCAAAACACCACCCGATGCGAAGGGTACCCAATGCTCTGCGCCATGTAGATGCAAACTTAATAAACCGGATGAACCTGCAATCGCCATCAAGGCTCCAAAAAAGCGCAAGCTCAGTAAAGCATAATGATAAGGTTCTGCGCGCTCTTCTGAAGTTTCTCGGCACACCCGCCAAGTACCCAGAAAAATACTGGTCGGTAATAAATAGGCCAAATAGCCAAACAGATAAAGGAAAACGTCAGCAATCCATGCACCGACACTGCCTTCCGCATTTTTTGCCGATTCCGTAACACCCACATTAGACCAGCCCGGATCCGCAGATTGATAACTGACCAGCGCAATCATAATAAAAACAGCAATTGCTGTCATGGTAATCAAAATTCCTTCACGCAAGCGTTTGTAGAAATGTTCCGCGAACACCTCGCTTGCCTCATTTTTGCGCCGGGCTTTTGCCACAATCAGTCCTTTTTCCAAATCAATCAAGGTCAGCCAGATAGTATACGACTAGGATTATTTATTAACAATATGCTGGCTCCTCGCTCAGGTTTTTCAACGTTGAATGAAAACCTTAATTTGAGACCTGACACCTTCAATGAAAAATGATAGAATGCCTACTTCCCGCGATATTTTGAATGAGGACACTATGAGCGACCAACACCATCGATTATTAATATTAGGATCAGGACCCGCGGGTTATACTGCGGCGATTTATGCTGCACGTGCAAATTTAAATCCTGTCATGATTGCCGGTATCGAACCCGGTGGTCAACTTACTCGCACAACTGACGTGGACAACTGGCCCGGCGACGTAGAACACTTGCAAGGCCCTGCCCTGATGGATCGAATGCAAAAACATGCAGAGCGTTTCAACACCCAGATCATCCGCGATCACATCGTTCGTTGTGATTTATCCAAGCGCCCTTTCCAGCTTTTTGGAGACAGCGGCCAAGCCTACACCTGTGATGCCTTAATTATCGCCACCGGCGCCTCCGCCCAATATTTAGGCCTCCCTTCCGAAACCGAATTTATGGGCAAAGGCGTTTCCGCCTGCGCCACTTGCGATGGATTTTTCTATAGAAATCAACCGGTTGCGGTAGTCGGCGGCGGCAACACCGCCGTTGAAGAAGCCCTCTACCTCGCTAATATTGCCTCAAAAGTAACCCTCATCCACCGCCGCGATAAATTCCGTGCCGAAAAAATACTCATCGATAAATTAATGGAAAAAGTCGAAGCCGGCAAAGTTGAAATCGCCTGGAATCATATCCTCGATGAGGTCCTCGGCGACGACCGGGGCGTTACTGGCATTCGTATCAAAAATCTCCAATCAAACCAAAGCCAAGACCTTAGCGTTCAAGGTCTCTTTATCGCCATCGGCCATCGTCCCAACACCGAGATTTTCGAAGGACAATTAGAAATGAATAACGGCTACATCCGCGTAAAAAGCGGCCAAGAAGGCCAAGCCACCCAAACCAGCATCACCGGCATCTTCGCCGCCGGCGATGTCATGGACCACATCTACCGCCAAGCAGTTACTTCAGCAGGTACAGGCTGCATGGCCGCCCTAGACGCCGAAAAGTTCTTAGACTCAGATTAACAAGCCTTTTACTCTACCCTTACCGTCATTGCGAGCGAAGCGCGGCAATCCAGAAAGCTTCAGTAACGCGTACCTTTTTCTGGATCGCCACGCTTCGCTCGCGATGACTGAGGGGGATGAGTATATCAGCAGCAAGCGATGAGCCAAATTAGGAGGCTCAGCGACTTGACCCTTTTGCTTCTTTGAGGCAAACTGAGGGATTGTTTTACTAATGTTAGGATGAGCATGCCAAAAGAAGATCATATAGAAATGGAAGGAATTGTCGTTGATTCCTTGCCAAACACGACTTTCCGAGTAAAGCTCGAAAATGGTCACACCGTTATCGCCCATATTTCAGGTCGCATGCGCAAAAACTATATTAGGATTTTAACCGGTGATTTAGTCAAAGTAGAACTGACACCCTACGATCTCACCAAGGGAAGAATCACCTACCGAAGCACAGAAAAAAGAAAGCCCGGTGCCGTACCCACCGAGCCTACTGAAGAAGAACCTAAGGAATAAATGCTTAATTTCCGGAAGAGACTAATCCATTTTTAGACTTGCTCGTGCTTAAATCTTGAATTTTATAAACAATCTTGTTGTTCTCAACCGTCACCAACACATTCCCACCTTCTACCAACCGACCAAAAATAAGCTCATCCGCCAACGGTTTTTTAATTTGTTCTTGAATCAACCGTGCCATGGGACGCGCACCCATTTTTCTATCATAGCCGTGTAAAGCAAGCCACTCTCTCGCATTCGTATCCACTTCAATAACGACATTTCTTGCATTCAATTGCACTTCCAATTCTGTCACAAACTTATCCACCACGTTACTTAAAATAGTAGGATCAAGATGACGGAACTGAATCACTGCATCTAAGCGATTCCTAAATTCAGGTGCAAATAAACGTTTGATTGCATCAGTACTATCATGCGTAATATCCGTTTCCACAAATCCCATTGAAGTGCGTTCTAACAAATCAGCACCGGCATTCGTTGTCATCACAATAATCACATGTCGGAAATCAGCAACACGACCATTATTATCGGTAAGCGATCCATGATCCATCACTTGCAAAAGAATATTAAAAATATCGGTATGCGCTTTCTCAATTTCATCCAATAATAAAACCGCATGAGGATGTTTGTTTATAGATTCTGTTAATAATCCACCTTCTTCAAAACCTACATACCCTGGAGGTGAACCAATCAATCGAGACACACTGTGTCTTTCCATATATTCAGACATATCGAATCGCACCAATTCTACGCCTAATGTCAACGCTAATTGTCGAGTTACTTCCGTTTTACCAACACCCGTTGGCCCTGCAAATAAAAATGCACCCACGGGTTTTTGAGGATCTCTCAAACCAGATCGAGATAATTTAATCGCTGTAGCCAAAGTCTCAATCGCGTGATCTTGTCCAAATACCAACATTTTCAAATCACGATCAAGATTGAGTAACACTTCTTTATCCGTTGCAGAGACGTTGCGAGAAGGAATGCGTGCAATTCTAGCCACCATCTCTTCAATTTCTCGACGACCGATTGTACGCTTTCGTTTATTCGCTGGTTGCAATCGTTGAAATGCACCCGCCTCATCCACCACATCTATGGCCTTATCCGGTAAATGCCGTTCATTAATGTAGCGATCTGATAATTCAGCCGCAGAACGCAATGCTTCTTTGGTATATTTCACACCATGATAAGTTTCAAAGCGTGTTTTTAATCCTTGTAAAATTTGATAGGTATCATCAACACTCGGTTCACTGATATCAATTTTTTGGAATCGTCGAGTCAATGCACGGTCTTTTTCGAAAATCGTACGATATTCTCGGAATGTGGTTGAACCCATCACTCTTAATTCACCACTGCTCAATAAAGGTTTTAATAAATTAGACGCATCCATAGTTCCACCGGATGCTGCACCGGCACCAATAATGGTATGAATTTCATCGATGAAAACAATAACGCCCTGAATAGCTTTGAGTTCTTTTAATACCGCTTTAAATCGTTTTTCAAAATCACCACGATATTTTGTACCGGCTAATAATACGCCTAGATCCAAAGAATAGACGACTGCATTCAGCATTGGATCAGGAACTTTTTTATTCACAATGCGAGAAGCTAAGCCTTCTGCAATAGCGGTTTTACCTACTCCGGCTTCGCCAACAAATAAGGGATTATTTTTACGACGTCGGCATAAAACTTGAATGGTTCGATCGATTTCATCTTGACGTCCAATAAGTGGATCGATTTTTCCGAGCAGCGCTTGCTCATTTAAATTCACTGTATAGCGTTCGAGTAAACTTTCTTGAAATCCTTGATCGCCGCCAATTCCCATATCGACAGAATGTTCTAGGTGAGTCGCTCCACCCAAGTGTTGTATCTTCGAAATTCCATGTGAAATATAATTGATAACATCCAAACGACTCACCTTCTCTTGTGAAAGGAAATAAACCGCCTGACTTTCCTGCTCCCCAAAAATTGCTGCTAAAACATTGGCACCACTGACTTCAGATTGCCCAGAAGATTGAACTTGAAAAATAGCACGTTGCAAAACGCGTTGAAATCCTAAGGTAGGTTGAATATCTTTGTCATTTCCCGGTGGTAATAATGGTGTGGTTTCATCAATGAAAATTCCTACACCGGCACGTAAACGATCAACGTTGGCATTGCACGCTACTAAAACTTCCAGCGCTTCAGGATTATCCAAAAGCTCATAGAACATATGCTCTACTGTCATGAATTCATGACGCTTTGCTCGCGCACGAGCAAATGCAGAATTTAATGTCACTTCAAGTGCTTTACTAAACATCTCAATTACCTCCACTGCTCCCTATGCATTTACACATCAGAGTGGAACCAATACCCATAAAGTCCCCGCACTTTCAGTATAGTACAGAAATGAAAAATGGGTGCTGGTAGCTAATCATAAAAAAATATGGGTCAAAGGGCTTTTAATTTATCTATTTATGGTGTATAATTGATAAGATATATTCTATTTTACAGCCTAACCGTCTTATTGTTGATGTTTCAGTATCGAATAGTCTTCACTCAATTTCTTCGAGTAGAAAATGTATTTTTTGCTTACTAACTGCCGACAGAATCAGATATGGATCGAGTAAATTCTTTGTGCAATATTCAGGTCAGAGAGATAATCTTCCTCCTCACCCTCTTGAGCTTCTTCCTAATCCACCCGGGTTAAACTTAGCTTCAGCTTTAGCTTCTTTGTTCACTTGTTTAGCAATCGTATCAAAAGTCTTTTTGTCTAATTTCCTAAGTCTCTTATTGATTTGCGCCAACTCTTTACTTTCTAATTTATTCGTTCCATTGACATGCTCGATTCTTTGTTTTACATCGGCCTTTGCTACTTCCATGTAAGCTTTGGCAACTAATTTGGGATGTTTCTTCTTATCATCATTTAAATTTTTTGTTTCGGCAGAATCAAGTTCTTTACCCACTGGCAAATTATAAGCCTCATTGACTAATTCACGTATGCGTGCGTAAGCTTTGTCTTCTTGTGCCTGATTTTTTCTCCCTACAACTGAGTCTACAAATGCCCCTAAACCGCCCCGTCCTTGAGGTTTTGAAGCAGCATTTCCAGGGGTTTTAGGACCTACTTGACTCTATGCTGAAACAGTTTTATATTCACTGAAACCCGCCGTCGCAGTTGATTTAAATCTTAAGTCGGGCCCTCTAGCTTCATAAATAAATCCACTACCATCAGCGTTTTTCTCTGCTAAACAATCATAACCATACCTCTTAAAATCTCTCAAACTGTGGATTTGCTTATTTAACAGTGATAAAAATTCATCGTTAACTACTTTCTCGTCTCCTAAAAAAAGGCATTTCTTCATAACACCTACCTCTTCTCAATTAAATTCAGACCTCTAGGGCTTTAGGCTCATAACTTGATGTTTATTAGACTTTTAGCCCACACCTAATTGTATTATTGCGCATTACCCGTGTTTTTTCCGGGCTCTTCCAGGGTGTAAACTAGGGTTTAGAAGGCCTATTCTATTAGAAGGATATCGCCCAACTTAGGCCCCTAGACAGCAATACATGCAACTAAGTTAAGGATTTATGCTGCTTTATCTTTAAGTTCAACAATTAAATGGATATCTTCACGATCCAATAAATCTTGCAAGCATAAGCGGACAAATTGTTTTTTGCTATAACCTAGCTTGATCGCATATTCTGCAGCCGCTTTAGGGCTTGTAAAACGACGACCTTTTTCTAAATCACAAAGGTATTGCTTAGACACGCCAAGTAATTGCGAAAATTCTACTAGCGTTAAATTTTCTCCCTCTCGAATTGACCACAATAAATTTCCCAATGTCAAAGTTTTGCCTGACATTTTCTGTAGTTTCTTTAACACATCAGCATTACGGTTTGCCTTAGTAGTCATGTTTATTCACCTCAATAATTTCGATAAAATGTATCGTTCCCACCCTATCAATTCTATAAATTGCTCTATATGCTTTACTTAAGCGAATTGAGCGCTGACCTTTACGTTTTCCATGCAAGGGCTCATCATGATATCCCTTTATTTTCTGCATCTCACTAAGCCCAGAGATCCCCACTCCTTCTACCCAAGATTGTAATTTTACATTTATATAGGGTGGTACTCTTAAAAAATCTTTAATAGCCCTCGTTGAAATTTCTATCTTGAATAAATCCAAAATCGCCTCTCCTATTTTATAGTACCCCACTCAAGGGTATTTGTCAATAGAATATGCTGCTTTATCGGGCTTAGTATTTCAATTACGTAGTTATAATGAAGATAAGCTTTAGCCCGCTAGAGTTGATACTATCGGCTTATGAGTAATACTGATGAAAGACTAAATTAAGGGGGAGATCTTAAAACAAGAGGATGTTAATCACCCCCTTGCTTACTTTGAGTTTTATAGTAACGACTAGCACACACGTGATGTGTTCAAATTAAAAGTGATCGATCATAGCTATGCCAAATTCAGAGCTTTTGACTAAAGTCGAACCTTCTAATACACGTGCAAAATCGTAGGTTACTGTTTTAGCTTTGATGGCGCTTCCCATGGCTTTAATAATTAAATCGGCGGCTTCTGTCCAACCCATATGTCTTAGCATCATTTCGGCGGATAAAATTAAGGAGCCTGGGTTGACTTGGTCTTTTCCGGCGTATTTGGGGGCGGTACCGTGAGTGGCTTCAAAGACAGCGACACGGTCGCTTAAGTTTGCACCAGGGGCAATGCCGATACCACCAACTTGAGCGGCTAGTGCATCGGAAATGTAATCACCATTTAAATTGAGCGTTGCGATGACATCGTAATCCATAGGGCGTAATAAAATTTGTTGTAAGAATGCATCAGCGATAACATCTTTGATAACAATTTCTTTACCGGTTTCTGGATGTTTAAACACTTGCCAAGGACCACCCTCCAGCGGTTGTGCACCGAATTCATTTTGAGCTACTTGATAGCCCCAATCTTTGAATGCACCTTCGGTAAATTTCATAATATTACCTTTGTGCACTAAAGTGACAGAACTGCGATGATTATCGATCGCATATTGAATCGCGCGTCGCACCAATCGCGTTGTGCCTTCTTTTGAAACAGGTTTTATGCCAATTCCACAGTGTTGTGGAAATCGAATTTTTTTTACGCCCATTTCTTGTTGCAGAAAATCAATGACTTTTTTCGCGCCATCAGAATCTGCTGCCCACTCAATCCCTGCATAAATATCTTCAGAATTTTCTCGGAAAATAACCATATTGGTATGTTCAGGTTCTTTTAGAGGACTCGGTGTACCTTCAAAATAGCGCACAGGACGTAAGCAAACATAAAGATCTAATTCTTGACGCAACGCAACATTTAAGGAACGAATTCCACCACCCACCGGTGTTGTCAAAGGGCCTTTAATCGCTACTGCATAATTTCGAATCGCCGTTAAAGATTCTTCGGGTAACCAAGTATCTCCGCCGTATAATTTATTCGCTTTTTCACCGGCATAAATTTCCATCCAAGCGATTTTTCGAGCGCCTCCATAAGCTTTTTCTACAGCGGCATCCACAACATTGCGCATGACTGGAGTAATATCCACCCCAATCCCATCACCTTCGATAAAGGGAATAATCGGCTGATCAGGCACATTAAGACTTAAATCAGCATTCACTGTAATGGCTTCACCCTGTTGTGGCACTAAAATTTTTTGACTACTCATGAATATCTCCTTCTGGCTTTTTGATCGACCCCCGTGGATAGTGCCGCATATTAACATACACTCTCTATAGAGAATATACTTGAAATGGTTTAAATTACCCCAACTTAGTTGTGATTACCTCTTGGAGCTATGCGCTATGTCAACGTTGATTTTGTTCAATAAGCCCTTCGGTGTACTGACTCAGTTCACCGATAAGCGTGGACGAAATACCCTTGCCAGCTACATTCCTGTGAAAAATGTCTACCCTGCAGGTCGTCTGGATATGGACAGTGAAGGGCTGGTCATTTTGACAGACGACGGACAACTCCAACACCAAATTGCGAATCCAAAATTCAGATTACCCAAGACCTACTGGGTCCAGGTAGAAGGCAAACCTGACCATGCCTCTATCAACCACCTTCAGCTCGGCGTGGAATTGAAGGATGGCCCCACCAAACCCGCTGAAGTCAAAATCATCCGAGAACCCAAAATCTGGGAACGAGACCCACCGATCCGCCACCGCGAAAACATCCCCACCAGCTGGCTAGAAATCACCGTGCACGAAGGCCGAAATCGCTTAGTGCGTCGAATGACAGCAGCCGTCGGCTACCCCACTCTACGCTTAATTCGTTGTAAAATTGGAGAATGGACGCTGGAAAATCTTGCCCCAGGTGAGTGGCGCAAGACCGAGAATTAATTGCAAGCCAATCTACCTGTATAAAAGCATTTCGAGACCTACCGTCATTACGAGCGAAGTATGGTAGTCCACTGTGTTGCATACTTTTTTCCTGGATTGCCACGCTTCGCTCGCAATGACGGTAAGGGAGTCCCCCTTTCATGCTTACCCACCCCTCACGCGGCTTACCGTCATTGCGAGCGAAGCGTGGCAATCCAGGAAAAAATAGAAGGCCGATTGCTTTTAAGGTATAATCCCTTGTTATGCATAAAAAATCAGAACACATTATTGTTGGACTGTCCGGCGGAGTGGATTCATCCGTTACAGCCGCTCTGCTCTGCGAACAAGGTTATCAGGTCACTGGCCTGTTTATGCGCAATTGGGATTCTGACGACAAAGATCCTTACTGCACAGCCACTCAAGATTTAACCGATGCACGCGCTGTCTGCGATAAATTAGGCATCCCTTTAAAAACGGTCAATTTTGCACAAGAATATTGGGATAAAGTCTTCCAACATTTTTTGGATGAATACGCCGCTGGCCGCACCCCAAACCCTGATATTCTTTGCAACAAAGAAATCAAATTTCGTGCATTTTTAGATCATGCTTTATCGCTAGGCGCCGATGCCATCGCAACTGGCCACTATGCGCGAATTGGTTTTCAAGATGAGTATCAACTGCTTCGCGGTCTGGATCAAAATAAAGACCAAAGTTATTTTCTTTACACCTTAGGGCAATCTCAATTGAAATCCAGTCGCTTCCCCATTGGTGAATTAACCAAAACTGAAGTACGAGCCATTGCTCAACGCTATGGTTTTATCAACCACGCTAAAAAAGACAGCACCGGAATCTGCTTTATTGGTGAACGAAAATTCCAGACTTTTTTAAGCGAATATCTGCTCGCACAGCCAGGAAGTATTGAGACCGATGAAGGAAAAAAAATCGGCCAGCACCGCGGTTTGATGTTTTACACTTTAGGCCAACGACAAGGATTAGGTATTGGTGGTTTGAATAATTATGATGAATCACCCTGGTACGTTGTCAAAAAAGAAATTGAGCGCAACGTGCTCGTTGTCGCTCAACAACATGATCACCCTTTATTATTGAGTGATTCACTTATTTGCGCAGACACCCACTGGGTTCAAGAAAAAATTCCACCACTTCCACTGAAGTGCACAGCGAAAATCCGTTATCGCTCAGCTGATCAACAGTGCATGGTTGAACCCGTCTCAGCCACACAATACCGAGTTAAATTTGATGAGCCCCAGCGCGCTATCACGCCAGGGCAATCCGTTGTTTTTTACGACGGTGAGAACTGCCTTGGTGGTGGTGTTATTCAGCCGCTTTAGCAGTAACACGAGCCGTCGATTTCGCCCTAGATTTTTTAACCCGAGGCAAATGCATCGGAACATGATGACGGGCTTTTGCATCGTAAAACATCGTTAAAATAAAGGCAAAAAGTAGTGGTGTGACTAAGGCCATTCTGATCACATCAAAAATAATGTGTAAAACAGTAGGATGACCACTATAAAGAGAAGGTGCAGCAATAACCATCAAAACGATTGGAATCGTCAAAACACTGAAAACATGCCACCAATTAGACTTGACTAAATTCCAACTATTTTTATAGGCATCCATCAGGGAATTATCATCGAACAAAATTAGCGGTTGAACAAACGTCAACATCACAGCAATGAAAATGCCAGGAATGATAAATAATACCAACCCCAGGTAAGTGACAAAAACAGTAATAAATAAAGTAGCAGATAAAAGAACCAGACGATTACGAATCAGTGCAATGACTTCTTCAGAACTTTTTTTGGTTTGACTGCCGATTAAAAAAAGCTGATACATAATATAGGCGGTGAAAAAAGCAACAATGGGCAGAAAAATCAGTGAGAAAATATCGAAAACAATTAATGCCTTAATACTATATTGCTGCCTCATCAAGTAAGCCATCATCCAATTCGGAATATTACTTACTACCGCTAAAATTAAAGACCATAACCACAGGGTTTTGAAGCCATCCCAATATAAAATGGCGCCATTCTGAATGATTTCCCGAAATGTTTGAGGGGTGGTTTTGAACCTAGACATAAAAAACTCC
>CAZMLO010000015.1:0-28563 GCA_964567285.1 uncultured Gammaproteobacteria bacterium | reverse complement strand
AATGATTTCCCGAAATGTTTGAGGGGTGGTTTTGAACCTAGACATAAAAAACTCCTTCTAAAGTCGCCATTGAGCTTAACTCCTGTTAAACTAGGACCAATGATGAGTGCGGACACTATGATCTATAATACACTACTTCACTTCGTTTTGCCAAAGGCTCCTGCAGAACAACAACACTGGGGTGAAATCTCAGGACTAGGCACAGCGATGGCTATCATGGCGGCGGCTGATAAAGCCCCGGGGCCGCTACTGGTGGTAACACCAGACTCTCTTCGCGCCAAACAATTATTGAATGAACTCAATTTCCTGAACAAATCCCAAAATCCATGCTCGCTCTATTTATTGCCCGATTGGGAAATTTTGCCCTACGACCATTTCTCGCCCCATCAAGATATTATCTCTGAAAGGCTTTTAACCCTATCAAAGCTCCCCGAGCTCCAAAAAGCCATTGCCATTGTGCCCGTTAATACCCTCATGCATCGCATCGCTCCCCGCGAACATTTAGAAGCGCATGTCTTTGCGATTGCCAAAGGCACTCACTTAGACCCTGAAACCTTTCGTCAACGCTTAACGCGAGCTGGCTATCGATCAACGCCTCAGGTCTTTGAACACGGCGAATTTTCACAGCGAGGATCCATTATCGATTTATATCCGATGGGATCCAAGCTACCCTATCGTATTGATTTGTTTGACGATGAAGTCGATACCATCCGCACTTTTGATCCCGAATCACAATGTTCCCTTGAAATCATTGACAAAATCGATTTATTACCCGCACACGAATATCCCTTTACTGAAGAAGCTATCGCGCGGTTTCGTCAATCATGGCGTGAAATATTCAGTGGAAATCCCGCAAAATCTCCGCTTTATCAATCTATCAGTGATGGCTTATCTGCGGCAGGCATTGAATATTATTTGCCCCTATTTTTCGAAAAATGTCAGACCGTATTTGATTATCTTCCGCCGAATGCACTGATAATTTCCATCGAAGATATTGGGGCAGGCGCTGAACATTTCCGCACTGAAGTGGAAAATCGCTATGAGCAATTACGCTATGATACCGAACGGCCTATTTTGCCTCCCCAAACCATCACACTGACTATCGATGAATTATTTGGCGGTTTTAAACGTTTCCCTCAGCTGAAAATTTCTTCTCAAACGCTCGAGCCCAAAGCCGGAAAAATTAATTTTCAATTGCAAAAGCCTACAGGTTTTTCACATTCAACCTTGCCACCTTCTGATTATCGGGTGCTCTGGATTGCAGAATCGGCCGGTCGACAACAGGCCTTAATAGATTTACTGCAAAAGATAAACATCAGGCCTCAACACTTTGATAATATTCACGATTTTATCTCGAGCACTCAGCAACATGGGATAACCATTTCAGCCGTTTTTCAAGGATTATTGACTGCTGAATACAACTTTTTGATCCTGACCGAAGGAGAATTATTCGGCGAGCAAGTGCTTCAGCAAAGACGCAGACAAGGCCGTGTTTTGGATCCCGACACCCTGATCCGTAATTTATCGGAACTCAGCATCGGTGCTCCGATCGTTCATATCGATCATGGCGTAGGGCGCTATTGTGGCCTGCAAAATATCAGTACCGACGGCATCGAATCGGAATATTTAACCATCGAATACGCCGACAAGCACAAGCTTTATGTGCCCGTCAGTTCGTTGCATTTAATTAGTCGATACACTGGCGCCGACGCCGATTCTGCGCCATTGCATCAATTAGGTTCAGCACGTTGGCAAAAAGCAAAACGTAAAGCGGCAGAACGAGCCCGCGATAGTGCCGCCGAATTATTAGATATCTATGCGCGTCGAGAAAGTAAAAAACGCGAAGGTTATGGCCAATTACCTTCAGAATACCAAGAATTTGCTGCCAGCTTTCCTTTTGAAGAAACTCCCGATCAGCAACTGGCCATTCAAATGGTCATCAACGATCTAGCCTCTACTCGCCCTATGGATCGTTTAGTTTGCGGTGATGTGGGCTTCGGAAAAACGGAAGTCGCCATGAGAGCCGCGTTTATTGTGGCTTTCCATCAAAAGCAAGTCGCTGTTTTGGTTCCCACCACTTTATTAGCGGAACAACATTTTAATAACTTCCGTGATCGGTTCGCGAATTTAGCCATGAATGTTGAAATGATTTCGCGTTTTCGCAGCGCTAAAGAACAACAAACCATACTCGAAAAACTCGCCGAAGGTAAAATTGACATCGTAATTGGCACTCATAAATTACTGCAAGAGGACGTTAAATTTCATAACTTAGGCCTTCTGATTATCGACGAAGAGCATCGTTTTGGTGTTCGACAAAAAGAACGCGTTAAAGCATTCCGAGCACAAGTCGATATATTGACACTCACTGCCACACCGATTCCACGCACACTGAATATGGCAATGGCCAATATTCGTGATTTGTCGATAATTGCTACACCACCTGCAAAGCGCTTAGCGATTAACACCTTTGTGCATGAATTCAGCCCCTCACTGATCAAAGAAGCGATTTTACGAGAATTATTACGCGGTGGTCAGGTCTATTATTTGCATAATGAAGTTAAAACCATTCATAAAGTGGCCCAAGATATAGAGCAACTCGTTCCAGAAGCGAAAACAGGCGTTGCTCACGGACAAATGCGAGAAAAAGAATTAGAAAAAGTAATGGCTGATTTTTACCATCGTCGATTCGGTGTATTAGTGTGCACAACGATTATCGAGTCTGGCATTGATATTCCGTCTGCGAATACCATTATTATTAATCGCGCAGATAAATTTGGTTTAGCGCAACTTCATCAAATCCGTGGTCGGGTTGGGCGCTCACATCATCAAGCCTATGCCTATCTGCTCACACCACCTGAAGAAGTGTTGACAGCGGATGCTCAAAAACGCTTAGAAGCCATCGCTAATTTAACCGACCTCGGAGCCGGATTTGCACTAGCCACCAATGATTTAGAAATTCGTGGGGCCGGCGAAATTCTGGGTGAAGAACAAAGTGGCCATATCCAAGAAGTAGGTTTTTCGTTGTATCTGGAATTATTGGAATCAGCTGTAAAAACCTTGCAATCAGGAGAAACTGTTGATTTAGACCAGACAATTCATCATGGCCCCGAAATTGATCTGGGCATCAGTGCGTTGATTCCAGAAACTTACGTACAGGATATTAATTTGCGCTTAACCTTATACAAGCGTCTATCCAGTTGCAAAAACAATCAAGAGCTCGAAGAACTGCAGGTTGAATTTATCGATCGATTTGGATTATTGCCTGATCAAGTCAAACATCTTTTTGTCGTTACAGAATTTAAATTAAAAGCCAAAGAACTGGGCATCACAAAATTATCGATCCGACAATTACAAGGCCGAGTAGATCTCGAACCCAAACCACGCATTAATGTCGATAATGTGATTCAATTAATTCAATCACAACCCACCCAATTCCGTTTTGAAGGCGGAAATTGCCTACGCTTTACCATCAAAGATAACCAAGCTCAGTCGAAAATTAATTCAGTACAACACCTGATGAGAAGCCTGACAGGGTGATCCTTACCATTACTCGGCTTTCTGGATTGCCACGCTTCGCTCGCAATGACGGTAAGGAGTGAGCCTCACAGTCATCGCGAGCGAAGCGTGGCGATCCAGGAAAAAGGTTACGGTAAGGCTAAGGTTGGCCGTTCAAGCTACATATGTTCGGGTGCTACTGCGTAAATTCCCGGTGCGTTTCTCAGGTATTCTTTGTAGTCCATGCCATAACCAAAGACATATAAATTCTCGACATTCACACCAGTAAAATCAGCTTTTTCTATACCACCGGGTTGGCGAGCATCTTCTTTGTCCACTAATACCACACTGTAAACTTCTTTCGCACCCTTAGTACGGCAATAGTTCATCACTTCAGCCAAGGTTAGGCCACTATCCAAAATATCATCCACCACAACAACAATACGATCTTTTAAATTATTGCTGGGTTCTGCTTTCCAATGTAAATCGCCACCAGAGGTTGCGCCGCGATAACGGGTGGCATGAACATAGTCGACTTCCAAGGGGAAATCGAGACGAGGCAATAAATTGCCCAAGGGAACAATTCCTCCAATTACCACACACAGAAATAAAGGATTTTTGTCGGCTAATTTTTCGCTAATTTTTTCGGCCATCACATCGAGCGCTGCATCAATTTGATCTCGCGTGTACAAGCACTTAGCTTGTGAAAAAATTTCTTTAATATCTTGGGGTAATTTAATCATGACTATCCTCGGTGTGAAAGTGTGCGAAAAACTTCTAATCGCTGCTGCGAAGCAGGATTAATGGTTGTACCCCGAAGCTCCAAGACTTCTTTGGTCGCTTTACGGTCGTTACAAATCAGTATCATATCACAGCCTGCTGCTAATGCTTTCTCAGCTCTTTCAGCCATGCTGCCATAGTTTTTTAAAGCCCCCATATCCAAGGCATCACTAAAAACAACGCCTTTGAATCCACATTGCTCACGCAATATATCATTCAACCAAACCCGGTCAAAACCTGCCGGCAAATCGCTGACTTTATCGTAAACCACATGGGCCACCATCACTGCATCCAGCAAAGGTGCTAATGCTTTGAAAGGTTGTAAATCCGTTGCAGCAATAGTCTGAAAATCGCGAGAATCAACGGGTAATTCAATATGTGAGTCCGGGACGACGGCACCATGCCCGGGAAAATGTTTGCCGGTTGCAGGCATGCCTGCCTCATGCATGGTTTGAATATACAGAGTCGCTAATTCAGTGATTACAGCTGGATCAGCATGAAAACTACGATCACCAATCACTGAACTCAAACCAATATTGCGATCTAAAACGGGTGTAAAACTTAAATCAATGCCCACAGCTAATAATTCTGAAGCCATTGTTTTGGCATGATTTTTAACAAGCTCACGAGCTTTATTAGGATCCTGATCGTAAATAGCGCCTAAATTTCCCAGCGGTTCTAAGCGAGTAAATTCTTCAATGAAGCGTTGAACGCGCCCCCCCTCTTGATCAACAGCGATAATAATTTCGGGTTTGATCGCTCGAATTGCTTTTACTAAAACTTTCAATTGATCTAAATTTGAATAATTCCGACGAAAAAGAATAATCCCGCCGACTTGTGGATGCTTCAACAGAGTTTGATCTTCAGTACTGAGCTCTGTACCTTCTATATCGATCATGATTTGGCCGATGCTCATTTATTGCCCCCAAGATTCTTTGCTTTTTGTTAAAAAATCTTCTTCCTCTGTTGTCGATTCTCGGCCCAAAATGGTATTTCGATGAGGAAATCGTCCAAATCGTTCGACAATTTCATAATGACGCAGCGCATATTCAAAAAAACTTTCATAAGTGGATCGTGCTTCAGGAAAAGACAGGTCGACCAACATTTTGAAGGCCCGCACAGAAGTCGATTGCATTTCGCGATTTTCAGAATGCATTAAAGGCATATAGAAAAAGGCGCGTTCAATTAAACTGAGTTCATGATCAAATTGGCGTTCAATTCCGCGCACACACACATCCAATGCTTTTTGATCTTGGGTAAAAGCCATTGGCGTTTTACGATAAATACTGCGTGAAAATTGATCGAGCAGAACAATGAGTGCCAAACTGCCCCGAGGTTCAGATTCCCAAATATCATAATCGCCACAAATAGCTTTTTCGGTATCCACTTTAAATTGCTCGATGATTTGATTATCGCCCTCTTCCGTAGCACCAAACCAAATACGCGTTCGATTTTGAGTCGGTAAAACCGTCGTTTCAATATGACCAAACCAAAAATGTAAAATCTTATCAATAAGTTCTTGTTGTTCCACAACGATCTCCAGTGTTCCATCAGTCGATTATTTGAACCCGAGTGCCCACGACTACCTGATCAAATAATTCAACGATATGCGCATTTCGCATGCGCACACAGCCATGTGACGAGGGTGAGCCTAAAGGTATTTCATCCGGGCAGCCATGAATATAAATGTATCGGCGCAAGGTATCAACATTCCCACGTCGATTTTTACCGACTTCTAACCCTGAGAGCCATAATATCCGTGTTAAAATCCAATCACGTTGGGGATAAGCCTCGGCTAATTGCGCTGAATAAATCTCGCCAGTGTGCCTACGACCCACAAAAACAGCACCTAAGGGAGCACCTGCTCCCACTTTTGCCTTGATTTGATGCCAACCTCGAGGGGTACATTCGCTCCCTTTTAACTCACCCGCTCCATTGGCAGCCGTTGCAATGGTATACTGTTGCTGAACCTCTCCATGGTGAAGATAGCTTAACTGCTGAGAGGCAATATCGATGATCAAAGAGGGTTCTGTCAAAGCAAACTCCAAGTACCTAAATAGGCATAGTAATAAAGTGGGATCAGGCATGCAAGTTTGCATTCTCCACCTCGTTTTATAATAATGAGAAGCATTCTTATTAACAAAATTACTTGTGTTTCCGAAATTTTATCGCGTACAATAATGCTTAGCGAATGCGCTTTTGTATGGGGGCACGGTTTAGTATGCCGATTAAGCTTAAACTCTTACGCTGGGAAATTTGTGCAGCACTAATTCTGAAGGTGTTACTGCTCTATTGCCTTTGGAAACTCTGTTTTTCTCACCCACTCAGCCATTCCATAGATGCTCCCGTTACCGTTAAACACGTTTTGTCTACTAAAGGTGATAGCTATGATCCTTGATGTTGTACTTTTATCGCGACTGCAATTTGCCATTACAGCAATGTACCACTTTATTTTTGTACCCCTAACCTTAGGCCTCTCAGTGCTGCTGGGCATTATGGAAACTGTTTATGTGATGACAAACCGAGAAATATGGCGAGATATGACAAAATTTTGGGGACTTCTCTTCGGTATTAATTTTGCCATGGGTGTCGCCACCGGTGTGACCATGGAATTTCAATTTGGAACTAATTGGGCCTATTATTCTCACTACGTAGGCGATATTTTTGGATCACTGCTTGCCATCGAAGGATTAATGGCCTTCTTTCTAGAAGCCACTTTTATCGGATTATTTTTCTTTGGATGGAACCGCCTCTCAAAAGTGCAACATCTGATTGTAACCTGGTTAGTCGCTTTAGGTTCTAGTTTATCCGCATTGTGGATTTTAATTGCCAACGCTTGGATGCAACATCCGGTAGGTTCCACTTTTAATTTTGACACCATGCGAATGGAAATCACTCGTTTCTCTGAGGTATTTTTCAATCCTGTGGCTCAGGCCAAATTCGTGCACACGATCAGCGCTGGCTATGTTACCGGTGCCATGTTTGTCATGGCCATCAGTGCTTATTATTTACTTCGGAATCGAAATGTGGAATTTGCCAAACGTTCCATGACCGTTGCGGCGTCTTTTGGTCTAGCCACTGCTCTCTCTGTGGTAGTTCTCGGTGATGAAAGTGGTTATGTTGCTACCGCCCATCAGCATATGAAAATCGCGGCGATGGAAGCCATGTGGCATACTGAACCCGCTCCTGCACCCTTTACCTTGTTTGGCATCCCTGATGAGAAAAATCAAACTACTCATTACAAAATTGAAGTACCTTATATGCTAGGATTAATTGCGACCCGTTCAATTGATCAACAATTGCCGGGTATCGTAGATTTAGTCGAAGCGTCAAAACCTAAAATTGCGAATGGAATGAAAGCTTATGCCGCTTTAGAAATTTTGCAAAAAGATCCGAAAAATGAAGATGCTAAAAAATCGCTGCACCTTTATGCGGATGATTTAGGCTATGGTCTGTTGTTGAAAAAATTCACTGACAACCCTGCTACAGCCAATGATACTCAAATTAATCAAGCTGCTTGGTCCACTGTGCCCAATGTGCTCGCGATTTTCACCTCCTTTCGTTTAATGGTGGCCTGTGGGTTCTTTTTCATTGCTTTTTTTGCCTATGGATTTTATCTAACCTGTCGTCGAAAAATTACAGAGGTGCGATGGTACCATCGACTAGCGCTATACTCACTCCCTCTGCCCTGGCTTGCCTCTGAACTCGGTTGGTTTATTGCGGAAAATGGCCGCCAGCCTTGGGTGATTGAAGGCGTTTTACCCACTTTCATGGGAACTTCTTCTGTAACTACAACCCAACTCTGGACCTCCTTATCAGGGTTTATTATTTTCTACACAATTCTTGCCATCATCGAATTTTATTTGATGATCAAATACATCAAATTAGGTCCAGAGGGCACAGGATATTCATCCCAGACAAAAAGATCTGCGATGGAATCAACATTGTAAAATTGTGGTTACTATTCAGACCAATTTTTTAATGGCTAAGACGTTTATAGAATCCGGATGTTAATGAGGGGAATTTTTTATGTTGGATTATGCTACACTACGAATTATCTGGTGGATCTTGTTAGGTTTACTTCTGATCGGTTTTGCCATCATGGATGGTTATGATTTGGGTTCAGCAATTTTAATTCCCTTTGTGGGCAGAAATGATTCCGAACGACGCGTTGTTATCAATTGCGTAGGACCCTACTGGGAAGGCAATCAAGTTTGGTTTATTTTAGGAGGCGGTGCTATTTTTGCTGCATGGCCCATTATATATGCTGTTTCTTTTTCAGGATTTTACCTTGCCATGTTTGTGGTGCTCTGCACTTTTATCATTCGTCCTGTAGCCTTCAAATATCGCTCAAAAATGCCCCAGAAAAGCTGGCGAAATACTTTCGATGCCTTACTTTCTGGTGCCGCTTTCGTAGCAGCTTTAATTTTCGGTGTGGCAGTGGGCAATGTGATTCAGGGAGTTCCCTTTCATTTTGACCCCGACTTGCGCGTTTTTTACACCGGCACTTTTTGGCAATTGCTCAATCCCTTTGCACTGCTCTGCGGCCTCTTGAGTGTCTGCATGATTATTATGCAGGGAGGATATTATCTCGCCAGCAAAACCGAAAATAATTTGCGAGAGCGGGCATTAAAAGCGGCACGTTTTATGTCATTGTTGGTTATCATTTTATTTGCTGTAGGTGGTTATTGGGTTTCGCAAATTAAAGGTTATTCTGTGATTACCAGTTTAGGTTCCGAAGGCCCTTCGAATCCCTTACATAAGGTAGTTGAACTTCAATCAGGTGCTTGGCTCAAAAATTATACCGCTTTACCTTGGACTATAATCGCACCGATTTTAGGCTTTAGTGGAGCACTATTTGCCATGCTCTCATCAGGTTTTTGGCGCTCTAAACTCGCTTTAGTGCTGAGCAGTCTCAGCATATTTGGTATTATTTCTACCGTCGGATTAAGTCTTTTTCCTTTTTTGCTCCCTTCCTCATCCATGCCTAATGCCAGTCTTCTGGTCTGGGATTCTTCTTCAAGCCAAACGACACTCACCATTATGCTGGCAGCAACTGTTATTTTTCTGCCGATTATTTTGGCCTACACAGCGTGGGTGATTCGTGTGATGAGGGGCCCTGTTACAGTCGAGCAAATTAAACAGTTCGATAAAGATGTATATTAATCTTATTTATTCACGACGGTGCCTAGAAGTGGTAAAATGATCAGATTTTGTCCAGGTCGGGTGAACTGAATTTTTTTAAAACCGGAGTTTACTCAGGTAAATGAGGATTTTAAAAAAATTCAGTTCGCACGAGCTGGGCGAAATATGACATTTGTTTCATGATAATATTAGGAGTTCTTATGTGGTATTTTAGTTGGATTTTGGGCTTAGGTTTCGCCTGTAGTTTTTCGATTTTCAATGCTATGTGGCTTGAATTGGATGACAAAAACCGAATGGAATCCTAATAATGCAAACCGAAAAAATTCGCTACCAAGAGTCAGGAGTGAATTTTGAAGGCTATGTAGCTTACCCTCAAACCAGCTCACCTGCACCGGCTGTGTTAATTGCACCCGCCTGGGCGGGTCGCGATCAATTTGCCTGCGCAAAAGCGGAAGCACTCGCATCGTTAGGGTATGTAGGTTTTGCCCTCGATATGTATGGTGAGGCAAAAACAGGACATTCTGTGCAAGAGAACTCGGCCTTGATGTCACCGCTGATGCAAAATCGACTGTTGCTTCGAGCACGTATGAATGCCGCCCTTCAAACACTACGCTCACTGCAACAAGTGGACAAAAATCGAATTGGCGCCATCGGATTTTGTTTTGGTGGGCTCTGTGTACTGGATTTAGCTCGATCCGGCGCCGATATTTTAGGCGTTGTCAGTTTTCATGGGTTATTATCCGCACCCGAGAATATCCCCAATCAAAAAATGCGGGCAAAAGTGTTGGCTTTACACGGATATGACGATCCCATGGGCCCACCGGAGCAACTCATCGCTTTCGCCAAAGAAATGACTGAAGCCGGTGCGGATTGGCAAATACATGCTTATGGCAATACTCAACATGCCTTCACTAACCCCGAAGCACACGATCAAAAATTAGGGCTGCTATACAATCAACTCGCTGAAAAGCGTTCTTGGCAAGCCATGCAGAATTTTTTTGCTGAGATTTTTTAATCAGCGGGTGGAACAACGCGTTTAACACCCGGTTTGCTGATCGCGACATAAACTAGTTTTGCCCAAGATACTTTAACGGTTGAAAACTGGCCATTCTCTAAGCGACGAGCAAACACTTCAATACCAATTTCCATTGAGGTTGTACCCACTCGGATAACATTGGTATAAAAACTCACCAAATCATGCACAAACAAGGGTTTATGAAAAATTAATTCCTTAACAGCGATAGTAGCAACCGGACCCTGGGAACGCACTTGCGCTTCGATAGCACCAGCAATATCAATTTGTGACATCAGCCAACCACCGAAAATATCCCCATTGGCATTAGTATCGTTCGGCATTGTCCGCACACGCAGTGTGGGTTGTACATCTAAATGCTCTGTCTCATGCATGAGGTTTATCTCCCTGAAAGGTATCAATTTTTGACTGCCATTTTGATTTTGTAGATTTAGTACGTGGTTTTGTTTTTTTAATACTGGAATGCTCAATAAAATGATCCCAGCCTGCATCCGGAAGATAACGATCGCCGCATTCAGTAGCCAACAAATTCAAACGTTCTACAATTTTTTCTGCGCCTTCGCTGTGGATATACTGCATTGGACCACCTCTAAACGGAGCAAAACCAATGCCAAAAATCAATCCAGCATCACAATAATCTTCTTTGGTTACGATGCCTTCACGCAAACATCGCACAGCCTCGTTGATCATGGGCAATATAAGGCGATCTGTTAAATTCGAAGGTGTCTCACCATTTTGATACAAAGATACTTTCAGAGGCTTGCCATCACGATATTGATAAAAACCCTGCCCCGTTTTTCGACCTAGATGTTTTTCATTGACTAAGTTGCGTAATTTTTCAGGGATCTGGATTGTAAAATGATGGGAGAGAATTTCTGCCACAGAAAGACAGATATCTAATCCTACTGTATCGGCTAATTCAATCGGGCCCATCGGCATACCAAAATCAACCGCTGCTTTATCGATCAACATCGGAGAAACGCCTTCTTCGTACAAGTTCATCGCTTCCATCAAATAAGGCATTAATATACGGTTGACTAAAAAGCCTGGGCTACTTTGCACGGGTAAAGGCAGCTTTTTAATCTTGCTGACAAAAGCCAATGCCTGGTCGTAAGTGGCATCACTGGTTTTTTTGCCTCGAACCACCTCAACCAACTGCATCATCGAGACTGGATTAAAAAAGTGAATTCCCACTAAACGCTCAGGATCTTTCAATCCTTTTGCTAATTCATCTAAAGGAATACTCGATGTATTAGTTCCTAAAATTGCTGTGTCTTTGAGTTCTGGCTCGAGTTTTTTATACAAGGATTGCTTAACTTTTAAATCTTCAAAAATAGCTTCTATCACGATATCAGCGTGTTTAACACCATAACCCTGAACATCCGGCACCAATCGATCCATAGCAGCCTGAATACGCCGAGGTTGTTTTAAGATTTTCTGGTACAGCGCATAAGCTCTTTTAATTGCTGGGGCAATTTGTTCAGCACTACGATCTTGGAGCGTCACCTGAAATCCGCAATAAGCAGCCCAAGCAGCAATATCACCACCCATAGTTCCCGCTCCAATCACATGAACATGTTTCATAGGCGTTCTAGCGGCTTTGCCTAATTCCTTGAGTTGTGTTTGCAGTAAAAATATTCTGACTAAATTATGCGTGGAAGGGTGGAAAAATAATTCAGCAATACTTTTAGTTTCTTGCTCCATAGCATCTGCTCTATCCGTTCCTTCTTTTTGCCAATTATCAATAATGAGGTAAGGAGAAGGATAATGCTCTCGCGATACTTTTTTGGCAACCGATTGTGTTAATCGATTTGCAACGATTGGACGCAATAATTTATGCGCTAACAATTTTTGGAAAAAACTGGGTTGATGCTGAGGAGGCTTATTTTGAATATAGTAGACAGCGGCACGCCGAAGTAAGTGATCGGTTCTTGCGATATCATCAATCAAACCCAATTTTTTAGCCTTATAGGGATCTACTGCAGATCCCGGCAAAATAATGCCCATGGCATTCAGTACGCCGATTAGTCGTGGCAGACGAACAGTGCCACCCCAGCCGGGTAAGATACCCAGTTTCACTTCAGGCAAACCAATTCGAAGACTGGGATCATCCAAAGCTATTCGGTATTGGCAGGCTAAGGCCAGTTCACAACCACCTCCCAAACAAAAGCCATTAATTAAAGCAACGGTGGTTATCGATAATTTTTCGATTCGATCAAAAACTATTTTAGCACGTTGTACAAAATTTAATGCTTCTTTTTCAGAATGAATTTCATCAAATTCAGTGATATCCGCACCGGCAATAAATCCGCTGGTTTTTCCGGATAGAATCACTAATCCTTTTGCAGTGGGAGGAAGAACATCAAGTACTTCGCCCAGTTCAGTCAGTGCGACTTTTCCTAAAGTGTTGACATTAGCATTTTCACAATCAAAGGTGAGCCATGCAATGCCTTGTGAATCTTGTTCCATTTTCCAATGATGAAAATGTTTGGCTGTTTTCATTATTGTAACTCCTCTACTCGTTCAACCAACATCGCTCCACCCTGTCCCCCACCGATGCAAATGGCCGCCATGCCTAGCTTCGCTTTATTTCGCTTTAACACGTTGAGCAAATGTAAAACAATTCGGGCACCACTGGCACCAACAGGATGTCCCAGTGCAATTGCCCCACCATCCACATTCAAGCGATTTTGATCAATTGTTCCAAAGGCTTTATCCAATCCTAATTCTTGCTCACAAAATTGTGGATCCTCCCAAGCTTTGAGACAAGCTATCACTTGTGCTGCAAAAGCTTCATTGATTTCCCAATAATCGATATCCGCCAATGATAAATGCCGGCGTTTTATAATGGGTGTTGCGGCAAATACAGGGCCTAAACCCATTTGTTCAGGTTCTAGGGCACCCCACTGACAATCGAGCAAGCGTCCTATCACGGGTAGTTGATAGCGTTCTACAGCATCGGCACTGGCTAATATCAACAGTGAAGCACCATCAGTAATTTGAGAGCTATTACCGGGAGTAATTTGCCCAAATTTTTTATCGAAAAAAGGTTTTAGCTGGGCTAATTTTTCAAGCGTGGTATCGGGACGAACGCCATCGTCTTGATTAAATAATTGACCATTACCCGCAATGATAGGAACTAATTCAGAAAAATAACCGGCGGCTTGTGCGTTGGCCACACGCTCATGAGAGCTCATAGAAAACTTATCCATATCTTCTCGTGAAATAGAAAAGCGCGCCGCTAAATTTTCCGCCGTTTGTCCCATCGAAACACCAACCACAGGATCAGTCAGACCTCGTAAAATAGAAATTACCGGTTGTAAAAAACTGGGTCGTAATTTAGCCATCAAAGCAATTTTATCGGTCGTTGATTTCGCTGCCATAAAGTCGGCAAACCATTGCGTAGCTTTTTGATTCCAGAGTAACGGTGCCCGACTCATCGCTTCTGTTCCACCAGCCAACACTAAGTTGGACCGACCACTGGCAATGTTAGTGGCAGCGGTATCTAAGGCTTGCATGGCTGAAGCACAATTGCGTTGAACGGTCCAGGCGGGAACGGCTTTCCCACAGCCTAAACGTAGCGATATTATGCGAGCAATATTGGCTTCATCGGCAGAAGGTGCCACACAGCCCACGATAACTTCATCTAAATCTTGGGGTGAAAAAGGTTGGCGTGCTAATAATTCTCGACCTGCATTCACAGCCAAATCGGAAGCACTAAATTGCCCTGGCCCACCGCGTGTTTTTAAAAAGGGCGTACGAGATCCATCGACAATATAGACATCGCGTTGATAGGTCGTCCCTGACTTTTTTGTCATCTTTCATTTCCTTATCTTAAGACTTAAAAAATCGCTCTGCCATAGCTTACACTAGTGACGCACCCTGCGCATCTACTTGAATGGCACGCTCTTGTAATCGATAAAAGCTAATAATCTGACCCAACTCTTCTGCACTGATAATTTCCATCTGCACTGCAACATTGGCCCGTTCTTCAGGCGATAGATCCCGTGGAATTTTATCAGCTTTAACAGCAGTTTGTATTTTCGCTCGAGCATTCTCTGATTCAACAGCCGCGATGAATGCGAGCTCCATGATCCGTGTTGCATCCTGCTCATCCAAACTTTCAAAACAATATTGAGTCAGTCGATCCCGTTGATCGGAGGGTTTCATCATCGCTTGAGCAATTTTTTCACCGAGATCATCTGAAGGTAAATGATAAGGCAATCCCCAGATATAGAGCGTTTTTTTCAAAATTCGACGCCAAATTCGACCCGGCATGTTGTCAAAAAAGCCCATCAGAGCTAACTGCGTTTTATATAAACAGAGGTCCAGTGAATATTGAGCAAAGGGTAAATCGTCTTTAGCTTGCCCCGAATCACGGAAATATCTAAGCACACTGGAGGCCAAATATAATTGACTCAAGACATCCCCCAATCTGGCGGTGAGATTTTCACGGTATTTTAATTTTCCGCCGAGCGTAATCATGGCCACATCCACCACCAAAGCCAAAGCATTGCTCATTCGAGTGAGTTGTCGATAATATTCTTTCAATTGGCAATCTTCTGAGCTTCGAATCGCTTTCCCAGCAGTAATTCCATACGTTAAGGCCCTTGTAAAATTACAAATAAAATAGCCAATGTGTTTGAAGAGTATTTTATCGAAGCGGAGCAAACCTTTTTTGGGATCCGCTAAGTTTAATGCTTCTAATTCTTTACTCAGATAAGGATGACAACGAAATGCTCCTTGCCCAAAAATAATTAAATTACGCGTCAAAATATTGGCACCCTCAACCGTGATACCAATGGGTATTGCCGTATATAAATTTGCAAGATAATTATTTTGTCCCATCATAATCCCACGACCTGCATGAATATCCATGGCATCGTTGATGACTTCTCGACTGATTTCAGTCAAATGATATTTAGTAATTGCGCTTGCAGTGGCAGGTTTTGCCCCACTATCGATGGCACCTGTGGTGAAAATTCTTCCTGCTTCGCACAAATAAGTGTTAGCACCAATTCGTGCTAAGGTTTTGGCTACACCTTCAAACTGTCCAATATGAGTGCCAAATTGCTCTCGCACTCGGGCATAAGCACCACTCATCCTAAAACATAATTTTGTAGCCGCGGAACTGACTGCAGGCAACGAAATCCCACGTCCAACAGCGAGAGAATCCGTCAGCATATGCCAACCCTTGCCTAACATGGGCTCTCCACCAATGACTTGATCTAAAGACACAAATACATCTTTACCGCGCAGTGGACCATTCATAAAGGCCTGATGCAAAGGCAGATGTCGTTCTCCTCTTTGAACACCCGGACATGTCGTTGGAACAAGAATCACTGAAATACCAATATCGTTTTTATCGCCTAACATTCGATCAGGATCATAAACATGAACAGCCAATCCCACTAATGTCGCAACCGGTGCCAAAGTGATGTACCGCTTGTTCCAATTTAATCGTAAGCCTAAGCATTCTTTTCCTTCATAAACGCCTTTGCAGACGATGCCTGTATCAGTAATTGAAGTTGCATCGGATCCAGCGTGTGGGCTAGTCAGTGCAAAACAAGGGATTTCTTCACCCATCGCCAGCCGAGGTAAATAAAAATCTTTTTGAGCGGGTGTACCATAATGTTGTAATAATTCTGCAGGGCCCAATGAATTAGGGACCATCACAGTGACCGCCGCCGTGTAACTTCGAGAAGCAATCATCGAAATCACGCATGAATGCGCATAGGCTGAAAATCCAAGTCCCCCATAGCGTTTAGGAATCGTGATACCAAAGAATTTTTCTCTCTTTAAATAGTTCCACACTTCAGCCGGTAAATCTTGTTGATCGTGGGTGATTTTCCAATCGTTTAACATGCCACATAGGGTCGGTACTTGTTTATTCAGAAAATCACGGCCATCTGATAATAAAATGGGCTGCCCAAATGTGTGTAATTTATTCCAATCAGGTCTGCCACAAAATAATTCTCGTTCCCACCACGTACTGCCCGAAGCAATCGCTTCTTGTTCTGTCTCGCTCAAATGTGGCAAGGTCGATTTAATCAGTCGCAGAAAAAAAGTCGTGATGAGATGCGCACGTAGCCAAGGAATATTGATCACTAAAACAATAGGTAAAATGATAATACCAAGCACAATGGCCGTGGTCATATGAAAAAGACCCAAGATCCAAAATAATACGAGTTCCAGTAAAATGAGGCAGCTACTCAACCTTAGACGAATTCGATAAAACGTCAAAGCCCAGAAAGTTATCAACAGTGCTACTAGCGCGGCTATCCCTAGCATCCAAACGCTCCTTTTTGACTACACTAACCATTATAGACTATTTTTGGGGAGTGAATCGTTCTTTGAGGTAGCTGTAAAGAGCTCGCAATGCATTGACTTCAGCCCCTTCTGGACCTATGCAGGTGGCGCGAGTATTCCAGGCCATAATATCGAAATGAACCCAGGGAATGTTGGGGCCCACGAATTCTTTGAGAAAGATTGCGGCGTTGATGGCACCACCACTCATCGGTGGCGGTGCTGAATTAGCAATATCCGCAACAGGGCTATCGATCAGAGGTCGATAAGGCATATAAATGGGCAAGGGCCATAAAGGGTCTTGGTTTTTTTTGGCATGCTGCATCAGAGAGTCTGACAAGCTTTGATCATCGGTGAAAAAAGCGCCGATTTCATTACCCAAAGCAACTCGTGCTGCACCGGTCAGTGTGGCAATATCGATAATCAGATCAGGATTATCGCTGGAAGCTTCTGTGAGCGCGTCAGCTAAAATCAATCGCCCTTCCGCATCGGTGTTGGCGACTTCGACGGTTAATCCCTTCCGAGATCTGAGCACATCCGAGGGGTGATAAGCGCCACCAGACACTGAATTTTCAACCACAGGAATTAAAACGCGCAATTTTACCGGTAATTTGGCTTCGATGATCATGCGAGCTAAACCCAAAACATGGGCAGCACCAGCCATGTCTTTTTTCATATTTCGCATGCCGTCGGCCGGTTTAATATCTAATCCGCCTGAGTCAAAACATACGCCCTTACCCACCAATGTGACTTTAGGGTCCGTATTTTTTCCCCAGCGCAATTCCAATAAATGAGGTTCGAATTCAGATCCTTTTCCGACGGCGTAAATCATCGGAAAATTTTGTGTCAATAAATCGACACCCTGAATCTGATCAAATTCTGCACCACAAAATTCAGCCATTTGATTGGCTGCCGCAGCCAAATGATTGGTATTCATATCTTGGGGTGGTGTATTGATTAAATCGCGAACAAAATAAAATGTTTGAACGTTTCGTTGGATTTCTGCGGCATTACATCCCGAAGGAATCACTAATTTAGCCGGATAAGGATCCGCTTTTTTGTATTGTGTAAAACGATAATGAGCAAGGCCCCATGCCATCGCAGCCAACTGCAATTGTTCCGGCTTCCAATCCATGGCCAAAGCATAATTCCCCTTGGGTAAGCGAGTGGCTAAATTTCCGATTTGCAGAGCATTATTGGGATCAACAATGCCAAGCAAAACAGCCGTTATTTCACCGTTTGTTGAGGGCACGATACAAATCTCCCCTGGCTTTGCTTGAAAGCCGACCTGCTTTGCCCAGGATGAAATGGGATTTCCTTTTTGGTCTAGCCACGACTCGAGTTCAGTCCGTTGAACGACAAAAATGGGTACCGAAGATGTTGAGGCATCTGAATAACAAGCTAGCATGGTTAATTTCCTAGAATTTCAATTATTCTACTATAGCAGAAAATGTTGTGTTCAACTGCCTAGTGCTTCGACAGCCGGAACATAAGGCTTATTCAAATCATTCGCCACTACTTCATGCGTAATCTGCCCCGCATGCACATTCAAACCGTTTAAAAAATGCCCATCGTGCATCAAAGCACCCATTAATCCATTATTCGCTAATTTTTTTATATAGGGCAGCGTTGCATTATTCAACGCAAAAGCAGAAGTCCGAGGCACTGCACCAGGCATATTAGTAACGCAATAGTGAACGACCCCATCAACAACAAAAGTAGGATCGTCGAATGAGGTGGGTCGAGAAGTTTCAATACATCCACCTTGATCAATCGAAACGTCAACAATCACACTACCGGGTTGCATTTTTGAAATCATCGCGCGCGTTACTACTTTCGGTGCTGCGCCCCCATGCACCAAGACTGCACCAATCACTAGATCGGCATCGAGGAGTGCTTTTTCAATAGCGCTGGCCGTTGCATAATAGGATTTAATTTTTGATCCATACTGTTGATCTAATATCCTGAGTTTATTTAAATCTTTATCCAGCACTGTGACTCGTGCCTCAGTACCAATGGCCATTCGTATAGCATTAGACCCAACAACACCACAACCAATAACCACCACATGCCCACGACTCACTCCCGGTACACCGCCTAATAAAATTCCACGGCCATTTTGAGTTTTCTCTAGACAATGCGCACCCATTTGAATGGCTAAGCGACCGGCAACTTCACTCATCGGAGTTAACAAAGGTAAGCCACCAAAACTGTCGGTGATCGTATCGTAGGAGATCGCTGTGCAACCGGATTTGATCAACGCTTCCGCTTGTGGAAGATCTGCGGCTAAATGCAAATAGGTAAATAGTAGCTGACCTTTGCGCACTAAATCGTATTCGCTGCGTTGAAGTTCTTTGACTTTTACAATCAGGTCTGCTTGTGAATACACCGCTTCAGCACTGGCAACAATTTTTGCGCCATGCTGTTCGTAGACTTCATCATCGATACCAATACCCTTACCTGTTTCGGCTTCCACTAAAACAGTGTGTCCATCATGGACTAATTCCATCACACTCGATGGTACCATCCCGACACGATTTTCACCTTTTTTGATTTCTTTTGGTACACCAATAATCATCATCAATCTCCTCAATAACCGAGTTTCGTTAATTCATTTTCCAATTCCGGTAAAATGGCAAAAAAATCAGCCACCAAACCATAATCCGCCACTTCAAAAATAGGAGCATCAGGATCTTTATTAATCGCGACAATAATTTTACTGTCTTTGATCCCCGCCAAATGTTGAATCGCCCCCGAAATGCCAATGGCGATATATAAATCCGGTGCGACTACTTTTCCCGTTTGACCCACTTGATAATCGTTAGGCACAAATCCCGCATCAACAGCCGCTCGGCTCGCGCCCACTGCTGCTTTTAAGCGATCAGCAAGGCGCTCGATGATCTTAAATTGCTCCGCATTTTGCAAGCCACGTCCACCGGATATAATAATTTTTGCGCTGGTGAGTTGAGGGCGTTCACTACGATTCGCGTTGATGCTCAAAAACTGGCTCGCAGTATTTTGAGAAGCAAAAGATAAGGTTTTTATAGGGGCTTTTGTGCTTTGAGTTCCCGCCGCTGCAAAAATGGTTGTGCGGATCGTCATCACTTTAATTTTATCTTCCGAGCGTACTGTAGCAATGGCATTCCCCGCATAAATAGGACGCTGAAAGGTGTTATGATCATCAATTGCAATCACATCGGTGATCGGCGCCACATCTAATAATGCGGCTAAACGCGGCATAAAGTTTTTACCAAAGGTCGAGGCAGGTGCCAAAATATGAGAATAATTTGAACTCAGCGGCAAAACTAAATTCGTTAAATCTTCAGCAAGCGCTTGAGCAAAACAAACATTATCACAGTATAAAACAGCTCTAATACCCTCAGCCTGACTCAGTGCTTCGACAACTTTTTCACACTCTGAACCGGCGACTAAAACCTCAATCTCTGTGGAAATTTCTTGAGCCGCTTTAATCGTAGAAAGCGTCGATGGATTTAAATGTTGATTATCATGTTCTGCGATGACTAAGACTGCCATAAACGCACCTGGGAGTTAAAAAGTTTGACTGCTCTTGGAAGTTCTTTAAGCATTAGAGAACCTTCTCTTTAACATGAAGAGTATCAATTAACTCATTGATTGAGTTAACTTTAACGCCACGATTTCTAACAGGCGGAGATGCTACTTTTAGAGTCTTCAGTCTGGGCTCTATATCTACTTCCAAGCTACTAGCTTGAATCAGATCCAAGGGTTTTTGTTTGGCTTTCATGATGTTGGGCATGCTGGGAAAACGAGGTTCATTCAAACGCAAATCGGTGGTTATCACCGCAGGTAATTTTAAATTTAATGTTTCAAGCCCACCATCGACTTCGCGAATAACTGTGCATTGATCTTCTTTCAAATCTACTTCAGACGCAAAAGTGCCCTGAGGCCAATTTAATAAAGCGGCTAACATCTGCCCAGTTTGATTGCAATCATCATCGATGGCTTGTTTGCCCAATATGACCAAACTAGGCGCTTCTTTTTTTACTATGGCTTGCAATAATTTCGCAACAGTCAAAGGCTGTAACTCAGTACCAGTCTCAATTAAAATCGCTCGGTCTGCACCCATCGCCAACGATAAACGCAAGGTTTCCTGGGATTCAGTGGTCCCACAAGAAACAGTCACCACTTCCGTTGCTATCCCTGCTTCTTTAAAACGAACTGCCGCCTCAACGGCAATCTCATCAAAAGGATTCATCGACATCTTCACGTTGCGAGTTTCCACACCACTCCCATCCGATTTGACTCGAATTTTAGTGTTGTAATCAACCACTCGTTTAAGCGCAACCATGATTTTCATTCAACGCATCCTAGCTCTTGAAACTTTGGCAGCATAGAAGATCTCCTCAATCTTCTCAAGCTAAGAATTGCATTATATACTCTGACCACCTCTGAAAAAGTTACAAGGATGCGTCAGAATGCCACGTGAAACGATGGACTTTGATATTGTGATTGTAGGCGCAGGGCCCGCTGGTCTGAGCGCAGCAATTCGACTAGCACAATTAAGCCAGTATCATAAGCGGGAACTTTCTATTGCAGTGATCGAAAAAGGCCCTGAAGTCGGCGCTCATACTTTGTCTGGCGCTATTTTAGACGCTCGCGCGTTGTATCAACTCTTTCCAAATTGGCAAACATTAGACACACCTGTTTCAACTCCTGTCACCCAAGATGAATTTTTATGGTTAACAAAGTCACGCGCCCGTCGTTTACCGATTCCACCACAGATGCGCAATCAGGGAAATTATATCGTTAGTTTAGGTCAGCTCTGTCGATGGCTGGCTAAACAAGCTGAACAACTGAACGTGAGCATTTTCCCAGGGTTTGCCGCAACGGAAATTCTTTATGATGATTTAGGTACTGTCTGCGGTATCATTACCGGTGATATGGGTCTTGAAAAAAACGGCGCAAAAGGTCCACGCTTTCAACGCGGCATTGAAATTATTGCCAAACAAACATTTTTAGCTGAAGGCTGTCATGGCTCTTTAACACAACAAGCCATCGAGAAATTCGGTCTTCGCGATCCCGAAAAACCACAAACATATGCATTAGGAATCAAAGAGTTATGGAAAATTTCTCAGACAAAACATCAAGCGGGGAGAGTCATTCACTCCATCGGTTGGCCTCTCAAAAATAGTACTTACGGGGGATCCTTTTTATACCAGTGGGATCAAGATTTAATGTCGGTCGGTTTTGTGGTAGGCCTCGATTATAAAAATCCTTATCTCGATCCTTTTGAAGAATTGCAACGATTTAAAACTCACCCCGCTATTAAAGATTTTTTCACTGAGGGAGAACGCATTGCTTATGGTGCACGCGCACTCTGTGAAGGCGGCTATCAATCGCTCCCTAAACTCAATTTTCCGGGCGGGCTCATCATCGGCGATGCGGCAGGATTTTTAAATGTCCCACGTTTAAAAGGCACTCACTCTGCCATGGAATCCGGCATTATTGCTGCAGAAACAACTTTTGCGAGTTTTCCGATGGGAATGGGCAGCGAAATAACCCACTATTCCAAGCATATTAAAATGGCGCCTTTGTACACAGAATTATATCAAGCCCGAAATATTCGCCCTGCTTTTCGTTGGGGACTCAAACTGGGCTTGCTCTATGCCGCAATCGATACTTATATTTTCAAAGGCAAAGCTCCCTGGACTTTCGATCACCACTCGGATCATAAACAACTCAAGGCTGCCAAACATTTTTCACCCATCGCCTATCCAAAACCCGACGGAAAAATCACCTTCGATAAATTATCCTCAGTTTATCTGGCAAATATTCAACACCGCGAAGACCAACCCGTCCATTTAATATTAAAAACCCCCACCCTAGCCATCGACATCAATTACAAAACCTACAACAGCCCAGAAACACGATACTGCCCCGCCAAAGTCTACGAAATCACAACGCTCGACAACTCCCCCAAACTCCAAATCAATGCCAGCAACTGCATCCAATGCAAAACCTGCGACATCAAAGATCCCGAGCAAAATATTAAATGGGTTCCCCCCGAAGGCGGAAGCGGACCGAATTACACCCAAATGTAAGTATGCCACTGAATAGAGGGTGTTATATTCAATTCTCTGCGTAGCAGTATAGTGATTTGTTAAAACCTCGCACAACGCAAGACACGCACCTTTCTTTCTCTTTCTTTTTCTTCACAAGTGGCCTTCTGCTATTTTGCTTCGCAGTAGATTGTTTGTGCAATATCCAGGTTTAACACTCAAAATTACATACGAAACTATTTGTCTTGGACACCTTTCCATGGAAGCCCTGCCATCCTTTCAACAAACTGCTTCAGTATAAAATTATAAGCTTCATCGGAATTATACTGATCTATCTGATCTCCAGATAAGAGCTGCTCGATATCGGTATTAAAAATCCTATCACCTCTTTTCAAATAAATGTTTTGCTCAAACTCAGCCCTCGAAACAGGCGTCCCAGAAAATTTCATATATTGATGAAAAATGTTAACTATATTAGTATAATCCAGCAAGTGATGTTGATTCATTGAATACCAAAAATCATATAAATCACGGCCTTTTTTACGCTGATAAAGGGCACGCAATTTAGTGGCAAGCAACTCCTCTAAAGAGTACGTATGCACAACTGCCTGACCAGAAAACCATTTATTCACAACAACAAACTTTTCATCTGATAATGGCTCAACATTAAAGTGTTCTCGGGTATTAATTTCAATCTTGACTTTACGCTTGACGACAGGCTCGATCTCCGTTTCAAAACGGTAATACAGAGTAAATCTACCTTCATTTTGTTTCCAACTAGGGGAGCCCAACCAATAATCTAAACGACTCCGTATCGCATCAACAAGATCACCAATTGGGCTCGCTTCACGTTGCACAAAGTCTAAATCCTCACTAAATCGACCAGCTGAATTAAAAAATAATTTATGCAGTGCTGTGCCCCCACGAAAGATGAGCTGATTATAGACAATAGGGTCCTGATATAACTCACAAATCGCACGAGACAATACTAAATCGTGTTCGACTTGGTCACTACCTATCCAAGGTGCTTGTTTTCTCCAAGCAGTGATAGACGCCTGAGGTATCATAAATCAGTCTCCACTTTCTCATTAACTAGTATTCGCCAACGTTTATTACGTTCGAGAATTTTTTCACTCCCACCTACAACCAATGGGAAATAATTAGGTTTTTTTTCTTCAATCAGCTGCAATAACGGTGTCAAATCTACTTCAAGTTCTAGGAATTCCATTAGATAACCCAGTCTTTGAATCGTTGTAAGTTCTACATCGGCCATTTGATTTAATTTCCTTATCGTTGATATTTTTATTTGGCTGCCTAACTCACCAATTATGGTTGCAACATTGTGAATTTGGCCTGCCACATTCATATTTCGAACGATTTCGCATACGGTCATTTCAGGCGTAGCAACTAACATATAGCCCGTCGAGGTTTTAACCTTCTGGCTAAAAGATGGTTTAATTTTTTTTCTAAAGTGAAACTTGATTTGTAGCTTTCCAACCCGCTTTGATCTTAGCACTCGATTCGTCATCACCTGAAATGTCATTGGTTGCTGATGAGCAGCCCCATATATTGCAGCAGCACTAAGAAAACAAACATAATACTCGCTCTTACAGTAATGCATCAACTCATCAATAAACCACGGGGCTGGCAAGCAACCAACTACCCGATACTCTAAAGGTACTATCACATAAAAATCAGCTAAGATTCGCTTTATTTTTTCATTCTTGATCAGGCGATTTGCTGCAAATTTAAATGCCGTATCAGATATTCCCAAAGCTTCTATTGCTTCGTAGCGTAAAAACCAGTACTGACCTGCACTTTGAAGGCTATCAACATAATGTTCAAGGGCCAAGGGTTCACTTCTCATTTGCAAATAGTAGCTTAGGACAATTCTTTTTGCAAATGTAAAGTTACATCAACGTTAGTTGCAAGGCAAATTTCCGTGATTGGCCAGCTTAACGAACACCGCATACCACCTATCCCAAACATTTGCCTTGCTACTTACTGCAGTTTGCGAGGGAAAAGGGAAAGGCGGAAGTGGGCCGAATTACACCCAAATGTAAGAATAAAGCATGCTCAGCCACTGACTTACTAGAATATGCTATAATTAGACCGCGGGTGCAATAAAAACAGGCATCCTGAGCGAGAAGAATCGCGACTGGTTGAAGGGATGCAATGGTATGAATTGGGCTGAGTTCTGAGGGGTTTTAGCCCTGGAAAGTCTGGCCCATAAGAAGGAGAAATACGATGAAATCGATTATTGAAAGAATTATGAGGGGGGGGGCAATCTAGCGCAGTGAACCCCGAACTCACAAACAAAACTCAGTATCATCAAGGTTTGGGGTTATTTGCCAAAGGATTGTTAAGTGTTTCGTTGGTTCTGCTTTTAAACTCGGGGGTTGTTAATGCCAGTGTTGTACCTTTAAGCATTCAAACTCCCAGTTATCCTGGCGATGCTTTGATGAGCAATCCTAACCACGGTGTAGCTTTAACAACCGATCTTATTCTAATCAATGCCTATGCTGATATTAATCAAATTCAAGCACAACTGGATGCCGGAATTAATCATGCAGGCGGAGCTTATGTCGCATTGCCTGCTGAAGCTTTCTACGGACCCGTCCCAAAACCTAATCAAGGTGTGATCATTTTGGGTACGAGATTGAATTTTATTGTGTCTGATCTAGGTGTACCAGCATTAAACACGCCGCCTAGCTTAGGTCAGGCTCCGGGTTATGCCAATGTATTTGTGACCTTAGCAATTTCTTTAGCACACCCAGAGTACGGTCCGGTCGTCGTTGAACTGGTGACTTATGCCAATTATCCTGATGCAATCTCTGATGCTTTTGGCATTCCTAGAACAACACCGGTGCATATTGCTTTCAAAGATTTTAATTTGACTGTGAATCACGACCTTAGGAGTGGGATGAAGACTTATGCAGTCCTCTCAAAAGGGGCTAATGGTTTTGTGTTTAATTACGTGCTTAGAGCGCCTAATATTGTTTCTGCTGCAGCACCTGAAACACCTTTTTTAGATGCTCGCAACGATCCTGCCTCAGCGGTCATTCTCTTTCAACCAACTAGCAGAAGAACTGATTTTGCATTCAATGGCACCAATATTCTGCTTTCAAATAAGACATTTCCTATGCCTTATGGTGGTGTCGTAAAGCTGAATGGTATTCTTAGTGGCGCTGTTGCACGCGATCAGGATTTAAAAACCTGTACACTACCTTTCTGCCCTTAATCATCTCTATTATCAGGAATGTGAGCCAACTATGATTTGGCTCACTTTCCCGGGGGCTGTTGTCGATTGGTGATCAGTGGCCATTATTCAAGTCGTAGCCTACACTTGAAAGATATCACTGTGGACTTTGAACGCTCTATAGATGGGAATTTATCAAGGGTGACCGATGAAAAAATCGTTGTTTCGCACAAAACCAGTGCCTGATCTTTACGAGGAATTTGGCGTCAAATTACGTCCCTGCCTAACGGCCTCTGATTTGACATTCTTAGGCATCGGTGCGGTTATTGGTGCTGGTATTTTTGTGTTGACCGGCTTCGCTGCGGCCACTCAAGCCGGGCCTGCGATCGTTTTCTCTTATATTGTTGCCGGATTAGCCTGTGCTTTTGCGGCGCTTTCTTATGCGGAATTGGCTTCAACCGTTGGCGGCTGCGGCAGTGCCTATGGTTATGCCTATGCTGCCATGGGGGAATTTATTGCTTGGATTATTGGCTGGGATTTAATTCTAGAATACGCTGTTTCTGTTTCTGCCGTTTCCGTTGGGTGGAGCGGCTACGTGCAAAATATGATGACCGGTTTAGGTTGGCCTATTCCAGATGCCTTATCAAAAAGTCCTTTTGATGGAGGCGTATTAAATTTACCTGCGCTACTGATTGTGTTATTGATTTCAGCGTTGCTTATTATTGGCGTAAAATCCACAGCGCGCTTTAATAAAGTCATGGTGGCTACCAAATTAACGGTTATTGCTTTATTTATTTATATCGCTTCACATCATATCAATTTTGATCATTGGCATCCTTTTATGCCCTTTGGTTGGCATGGGATTATGAGCGGCGCTGCCCTCGTCTTTTTTGCTTATATTGGATTTGATGCTGTTTCTACAACAGCGGAGGAAGTCATTGATCCTAAACGAGATTTACCCATCGGCATTATTGCTTCCTTGGCAATTTGCACGGTTATTTACATTGTGGTTTCAGGATTACTCACCGCGATCGCACCCTACCCTTCACTCAATGTCAGCTCGCCGATCAGTAATGTGTTACTCGATTTAGGTTATCGCACCGCTGCCAGTAGTATTGCCGTAGGAGCCATCGCTGGATTAACAACGGTAATATTAGTGATGTATTACGGACTCACCCGCGTTTTTCTAGCCATGTCTCGCGACGGTTTACTACCCAAAGTATTTTCTGATGTTCACCCAAAAACCCGAACCCCCGTTCGCATAATCGCCAGCAGCGGTGTATTAATGGCAATATTTTCAGCCTTCATTCCTATTCATGAACTTGCCGAGTTGGTAAACATCGGAACACTCGTCGCCTTCGTCATCGTCTGCCTAGGCGCCATTATCCTCCGCTACCGCCAACCCAATCTCCACCGCCCCTTCAAAACCCCCATGATGCCCCTCATCCCCCTTCTAGGTGCAGGTTTTTGCCTATACCTCATCCTACACCTCAACCCCGTCACCTGGTGGCGTTTCATCGTGTGGTTTGGCTTAGGCATCATTATCTACTTCATTTATAGCCGGCATCATAGCCGATTGAATACAGAATCATAGTTTGTAGCCTTATGTAATTCTCGTTCATAGCCAATGTGATAAATCTTACTTAGGCTGGTATCTTGCTAACAATTGAGTTATATAATTTTGTTAGAACGACTTGATATAAATTAAGACGTTGAAAAATTTGCTCAGCGATTAGTTCATTATAGAGATGTACTGTTAAATTACGGTCATCTATCATCTGCAGTAATGTTCCGGCATCAACCTCAGGGACTAGACCAACTTCAAAACAAGATCGTAATACACCTTTTGGAGATGCTAAATCAATACCTTCATATTGGTTCAAATAATTTTGTGCTAATTTCCACATCGCCTCAAGTGTATATTCAAAACGTTGAATTGAAGCACCACGAACTATAGTATTTTTTTCAAGATTCAGTACTTCTTCTAAACTGGCCAGAGACTTTTTAGCCGATTCACAACGTTGAATTATTCTTTCCATATTATACCTGTCTTGAGGACATTTTGATAAAAGGCTTTATCTGTAGTTGATAAGTCAACGAGATCTATTTTGTAAGGGATGTTACTTTCTTCAAAAATATAACGTAACTCAGTAAATAAATTTGCAGGAATTTTACCTTGAGGCATAATAGCAATATCGATATCTGAAGTAGCTCGATTCTCACCGGTTGCTCGAGAACCAAAAAAATACACCTTTACAGGTAAATTTTTCACCCGTGAAATGACAATTTTTTCAACCTGATTTAAATATTGAGTGTTCATACATTTATTTTAGCATGAATTATAAATAAAAGAAGGGGTTTACACCCCCGGAGAGATTGATTCGAGCCTTCCTTGCTGTCCTGCATTTTTTCCTAACGGCCAATTGATTGGGAGTTCGAACCTCTCCGGGTGCACCAATAAAAAAGGGGACCAATTGGTCCCCATTTATTTGGCGCGCCCGGAAGGATTCGAACCTCCGACCACCTGGTTCGTAGCCAGGTACTCTATCCAACTGAGCTACGGGCGC
>CAZMLO010000014.1:0-31405 GCA_964567285.1 uncultured Gammaproteobacteria bacterium | reverse complement strand
TTGGGGTTTACCCACATTCGCTTCAACGCTGAATTCGCGACGCATACGGTCTACGATAATTTCTAAGTGAAGCTCACCCATACCCGAAATAATGGTTTGGCCTGATTCTTCATCAGATCGAACGCGGAACGAAGGATCTTCTTGGGCCAATTTGCCAAGAGCAATACCCATTTTTTCTTGGTCCGCTTTGGTTTTAGGCTCAACTGCAACGTGAATTACCGGTTCTGGGAATACCATGCGCTCTAAAGTAACCACTTTATCAACATCACAGAGGGTATCACCTGTTGTAACATTCTTCAGACCCACTGCAGCAGCAATATCACCGGCTCGCGCTTCTTTAATTTCTTCACGAGAATTGGCGTGCATTTGTAGCAAACGACCAATCCGTTCTTTTTTGCGTTTGACGGGGTTATAAACCGTATCACCGGATTGCAGCACACCCGAATAAACTCGGATGAACGTCAAAGTACCCACGAACGGATCTGTAGCAATCTTGAACGCAAGTGCTGAGAAAGGCTCATCATCAGAAGAATGACGCTCAACCTCAGTGACTTCATCTTCCAAGGTGCCTTTAATAGCCGGTACATCGTTCGGAGCCGGTAACAATTCGATAACCGCATCCAACATGGCTTGAACGCCTTTGTTTTTGAAGGCTGTACCACAAAGAACGGGAATAATTTCATTGTTGATCGTGCGAATTCGCAGACCTTTTTTGATCTCTTCAGGCGTCAACTCGCCGGTTTCGAGATACTTGTTCATTAATTCTTCGTTCGCTTCAGCTGCAGCTTCGACCATCGTCTCACGCATTTGTTGCGCTTTGGGCAGTAAATCAGCAGGAATTTCTTGCGCTTCGTAGGTCATACCACGATCCGCTTCATTCCAAATAATAGCCTTCATACGAATTAAATCGATCACGCCTTTGAAGTTTTCTTCTGCACCAATATTCAGTTGAATAGGCACAGGATTGGCGCCCAAACGTTCACGCATTTGATCGACTACGCGCTCGAAATTCGCACCAGCGCGGTCCATCTTGTTCACGAAGCCCATACGGGGTACGCCATAACGGTTCGCTTGGCGCCATACAGTTTCTGTTTGAGGCTCTACTCCGCCCACTGCACAAAATACAGTAACAGCAGCATCGAGTACGCGTAATGAACGCTCTACTTCAATGGTAAAGTCTACGTGCCCAGGGGTATCAATGATGTTAATTCGGTGGAGTGGGAACTGCTTGTCCATACCCAACCAGAAAGTAGTGGTTGCTGCAGAAGTAATGGTGATACCGCGCTCTTGCTCTTGTTCCATCCAGTCCATAACGGCTGTGCCTTCATGAACTTCACCAATCTTGTGAGATCGGCCAGTATAGAAGAGAATACGTTCGGTCGTCGTCGTTTTACCGGCGTCGATGTGGGCCATAATACCGATATTACGGGTTCGCTCAATAGGGACTTGACGTGGAGTTGACATCTTAAATTACCACCGGAAATGAATAAACGCTTTATTGGCATCCGCTGTCCGATGGACATCTTCCATCTTCTTGTAGGCACCGCCACGCTTGTTTGCTGCATCTAAAAGTTCGCCAGCTAATCGCTCTGGCATCGACTTTTCACCGCGTTGTTGTGCGTATTGCACTAACCAACGTTTGCCCAATGCCTTTCGTCGTGATTCACGAACTTCGACAGGGACTTGATAAGTTGAACCACCCACACGTCGAGATTTCACTTCGACAGCAGGCATCACATTTTCTAAGGCTGCTTCGTAGATTTCTAAAGCAACTTTACGTAAGTCTTCAGAATTCCAAATAGATTGATTTGTTGCAGGTTTACCACCTTTGCTACCCGCACTACTGGCTTCGGCACCTTCTTCTTCGTGCTTCTTTCTACCTTTAGAGCGCACTGCCACTAAGTTCAGGGCACCATAAACAATCTTTTCGGCAACCGATTTCTTCCCATTTCGCATGACGCTATTAATAAATTTAGTAATCTCCACGTCTTTGAAGAGTGGGTCTCCTGCGATGATGCGTACTGGTGCTGCGTTTCGTCTAGACATTAGCTACCCCTTAAGACTTCGGTTTCTTCTGGCCATACTTAGATCGGCCTTGTTTACGTTTATCAACACCCGCTGTATCCAAGTTACCGCGTACGATATGGTATCGCACACCGGGTAAGTCCTTTACACGACCGCCACGGATGGTGACCACCGAGTGTTCTTGTAAGTTATGGCCTTCACCACCGATATAAGCTGTGACTTCAGCGCCATTAGTCAATCGTACCCGAGCAACTTTACGCAAAGCCGAGTTAGGCTTTTTAGGCGTAGTGGTATAGACGCGAGTGCATACACCGCGCTTTTGAGGGCACCGATCTAAGGCTGGAACCTTGGACTTCTTAATCAATCTCTTACGTGGTTTTCGAACCAACTGATTCACTCGAGCCATGTAAAACACACTCCAAAAATCTATAGATGAGCAAAAAAGCTACATATAAAAAAGAACGGACGCGGGATCATATAAGAGCCCTAGTCCGCTGTCAAGCAAATGCCTTGTCTAGCTAGCTTTTTCAAGCCAACTAAGCCGCTTTCCGGCATGTTTTCAAGAGGGAAACACGACTGACACTTAGCTAGTCGAGCGATATTACACAAGGGGTGAGGGTATTGCAAGCAAAAACCGGAGCATTTATCCCTAAAGCCATGTTGCTAAACTAGAAAAGCTTAATGTAAGACAACTTAGGGGCTTGAAAAATACAAGAACATCATTTACAATTAGTTACAATAAAGTTTGTAACTAGTTACAAAGAGGGCAAATGAAGACTCAAGCGGATAAAATTAAGGCCTTTTTATTAAAGACCATCCCTCAGCAGCCTCATGATATTGTTGCAGTTGCAGCCCAAAAATTTGAGGTGACTCGAACTACCATTCATCGGCACATTGATTCCTTGATCAAAAATAAACAGATTATCAAGGCAGGTACTACCAGAAACACCTCTTATTCACTGCCTGATGATTTAACTCGTGAATTCACGTATCGCATCGGCCCTCAACTAGAAGAATCCCGCATATTTCAAAACGATTTCGACAGCGCGCTCAAAAAACTACCTGAAAATATCTACGACATATGCAAGTACGCGTTTACTGAGATTTTTAACAATGCTATAGACCACTCTCATGGCACAAAAATTATCGCGGCAACTTCTTCAGATTCCCAATCTGTTACCTTAACCATCACTGACAATGGCATTGGTATATTCAAAAATATTTATGATTATTTTCATCTTCAGGATTTACGTGAAAGCATTTTGCAAATTAATAAAGGCAAAATGACAACAGACCCCCTGCATCACTCAGGACAAGGCTTGTTTTTTTGTGCTCGAGTGTTTGATATTTTTGCGATATATTCTAACAATCTTCATTACTATCGTGACAATCGTGTTCATGATTGGGGCATTACTAGTCTGTCATTTCCTACTGGCTCAAAAGTTGAGATGACACTTTTATTAAATTCCACATCACATCTCGTTGATATTTTTAAAGCCTTTCAAGAAGAGGAGGATCTTGCTTTCGATAGAACAGAAATAATCGTTGAATTAGCACGATTATCAGAAGAAAAACTAATTTCTCGTTCACAAGCTAAACGCATCCTGCGCGATCTCAATAAGTTCAAACGGGTAACATTAGATTTCTCAGGGGTTAAAATGGTAGGACAAGGATTTGTCGATGAGATTTTTCGTGTTTATGCAAATCAACATCCTGATATGAGATTCAATTATATTAATGCTAGCCCTGATGTTACTTTCATGCTTAAACGCGGAATTGCCGCAGCTAATAAACCGTAAGACTCATCTTCAAGTAATATCAAAATCAATACAATTAATGGAAGTAATAGTATTGTGGGGTTTAGCTGTAGACCTTAAAGTTGAAGGCTGATACGTTATTGTGCCAGACTGGCATTTACAGGAGAACAGCTAAAACTGCTATACGAGAAAGCAGAAACGGCAGATGGCACACCATTGCAAGCTGATAGGTATAAAAAGTTTTGAAAAAAATGAGCTTCATCAATTCTCAGCGCCACTGAGTTAAAAATTGAAACACTGTTTCTGGCGTAATGGGCTCAGAAGAAGTCTGTCTAATATTTACGAATCTGGATGCAAAACGATAACCCCAAATGACTGGATCCGTACTGAAAAATAGTCCCACCCCGGTAATATCCAATAAATCAGCGGCATGCAATAGACAGGAATCGATTCCTATAAAGAAATCACAGCGACTCATAAGCGCAAGAGATATTTCGAATGGGAGTCGTGTAAAATCGTATGATTCGTCGGATTCCATTTCAAATGCCAAACTCATGCCGAAAATAAAAAAAACAGCAGCGGGGTATTTCAGCCTGATGAGTTTAAATAATTTTAGCCATGATTCTTCTGACCACATTTTTTCAGGTTGAGTATCGGCGTGAATACCGATTATAAATTTCATTCCATCCGTTGGTTTTATGTGCGTCACAATTCTATCAGCAATTATACTTGCTGTATGCAGATTATCAAGGGGGTATTGATAATCTTTGATATTGAGGCATGGGGAGAATAATTTTGGTATTTTGAAATACACGTCAGAGATATGTTGCATATTGCACTGTTCTATGTAAACGTCAAATGATTGATGAAATCCTATCGTTTTTTTAGGCTTAAATTTATCAAAGAATTCTATCAAAAATTTAGAGTAAACGAATATCAAAGAGATGAAGAGATCACAGTTATTTATCTCTTCTAACGTTGATCTATAGTCAAAAATAAGATCATTTTTATCACGAGATGACTCTATTAGTATTAATTTTTTTATAGGCAACTGGTACAGCCAATAAGGTGTAACTACGCTATCATAGACGATGGTTAATTTATCTTCAAAGAGCATCGATAAAGCCCGTATAGCCGGTAATGCCAGCAAACCATCTCCTATGCCATTGCACATAAAAATCACCGGGGATTGGAAATCGGTAATGTTTGTTACCGGCATTTTTCTACTTTTTCGCGTATTGTTTATGGGTATGAAAGTTATGTTTTGTGTCATGATGTCTATTGACCTCTATGGCAAGTTTCAAGAATAGTGGAAATGTCATTATTGTGTAGAATGACATACAGTCGTTGATAGTAATTAATAACGAGCTTCAGGAAGTCTTGGATTTTGGCCTCAATGGAAGTGTCTATTTCGGCGTCACGCCATAGCAGCGACGTCTCGTATCTTTGGCCAAAAGGATAGCATTCATCGCTATTAAGACGTCGATTTGAGCATCTACCTACACCGTTGCCTGAAGAAAACGGGTCTGATGTTGTACCAAGTTCACTCATGCAGAATAATGAGATGGGAATCCACCCTATTCGCTTAGGCTTGCTGAGGCTAACAGTGGCAAAACCCCGTTGACCTTTGATCTGTACAAGTACCGATTCGATATTTTTAATGAACCATTCTGTATTTTTCCTAATCGTACCGGGTATTTTTTCAATCTTTTCAAGAACTTTTTTCAAGTGATTGATCATAAGCTCTCACAATTTGTAAAGTTGATACGCTATGTGATGCTACCGAAATTCCTGCTGACTTTTATCGCAGACACAAACGAATTACAACATTATCATCATGCATTTACATCCGTATATTTACCTACATATCCGACGCCCACTTAAGCAACTCGGGTATTAGAGATTATGGAAGACGCGAGGCTTTTGGAGTGTCCCGCCTATTATTAGGTGGCTTTAGACTCCAGCAAAGTTGCGCGAGCACAACGAAACGAGATCATAACTAGCAGAGCACTGGCACTCCACCCCATCATCGTGAGCGATAGCGGGATTGTGGAGGTGACGGGCCAGCTCATGATGAGAGTGCCGAAGATTGATGCGCATAGGAATTCTAGGCAACCGATGAGGGCTGCTGCTAAACCTGCTGAGTTCCCGAAGGGTTCCATGGCTCCACCAGCTCCAGCCCCCATCATGAAGGATCCGCCAACGCCGGCGAGCATGCAGGGTAAAATATATTGGGCAGTGCTAATGCCGCTTATACGGTACCAGGTAAACATTATTACTCCGGCTAGGAACATCAAGAGAATACCAATAATCACTGCGTTAAAGGTGCCAATTTTATGGACTAATTTTCCACAGATCAAACTACCCAGGAAAAATGTTGCGCCGACTGTAAAAAAGTAATAGCCAAAATATTTAACAGGCACATGCAATAAATTAAGAATAATATAGGGCGAGCTTGAGAAAAATACAAAGAAGGTCATTAATCCCGCCGTCGCGCTAAAAGCATAAGAGATAAAGGTGCGATTTTTTAACACCTGGAAATAGCGTAAAAATACATCCCCTGTTAGCTTTGTACGATTTTCCTTGGGCAAAGTTTCTGTCATTCTAAAACAAGTGACCAGAAAAATCAGAGAACTCATGATAGTCAAAAAAATAAATCCCGCACGCCAATTGAACCAATCTAACAAATAACTTCCAATTATCGGCGCAAAAAGAGGCGATAATCCAATGGCACAATTAAGAAAACTATAAACTTTAGCGGCATCATTGCCGGAATATTGATCACGCACCGAGGCAAAAGCCACAACGAGCATTCCGCATCCCCCAAATGCCTGAAGGATTCTTGCTATAATCAATAATTGAATTGAATTCGATAATGCACATAGCCCCGAACCGAAAATAAAAAAAGCGACACTCAACAAGGCCAAACTGCGTCGACCAAAATGATCGGTGATAGGACCAAATACTAATTGACCTAACCCTGTCATCAACATAAAAAGACTTAAGGTGAGCTGGATATTTTCTTGGCTGGTATTCAGCACTTCTCTCATTGTGGGTATGGCAGGAATGTAAATATCCATGGCGAAAGCAAAACTAAACACAAATGGCGCCAACAACATAATTGTAGATAATACACTTTTCTTTGCCATCCCATCCTCTCCCAGTAAAATTTTAAATCAGGATCTTCATCAAACCTTATCAGCTACAAACCCAAACTTTAGCAGATAGCAATACACTTCAAAAGGGAAATCTCGATAATTACCGTAAAGAATACCGTCTAAATACATGGCCATTGGATAGGAACTCTGCGGGGAGCAACACGATCAGAGATAGCTGGTGTCTGACACCTGATTCATAGTGTTCAACTGTCATTAAGAGTCTTGCAAGCAGTCATAAACTGCTTCAGACCGTTGGCCATCTTTCCGCGCTGATACGACATTATTTTCTCTATACCGCAGGCAAGCATCAGTCTATATTGACATAGCGCATCATAAACAAACCATAGTGCCTGCGCGATGGCAAAAGCTTTTCTTAAGGCTTGTTGAGATTCGAACTGTTGATAATATTGAAGGCTGGCGTCTTGGATATGCTGATAACGAGGATCTTGTTCAGTGAGACCATGATGCTTTATCGTCTGACGTAAACAACCTATCAATGAAAAGAAAGGGTGCGAGATCACTATCTCACCCAAATCTATAAATGTGATTAGGGCGTTAATTTCGTCGATGAGAATATTGTTGTCATGAAAATCACTTTGCACTAAAGTTTGTTGTATAGAGTGGGCAGACAATCTTTCACACAAGTCATGAACCGTTTCGGAGAAAAGATTTAATTCGAAGATTTCTTTTTCTGTTAGCCCATCTGCTAGCAACACTTCTTTTTCTTGTAGTAATTTTTGAAATAATTGGGGCAAATGATTTAATCGCCAATCCGGCACACCAATATCAAGAAAAACAGCGACATGATCTGCCACGCTCGTCTGTAACTTGCAAAACTCATTGATGGCCCTGCAAAGTAAGTTCGTATCAAATTTCTGTTTTAGAATGCCGCGCAACGACCTTCCTGCATCTTTCATTAGAAAACAGTTGAGATCAGGATTATCTGCAATCACTTCAGGAACAGGGGCGAAAAATTGTTCATGCAATATTTTTATTATCTGAGCCTCCAAAGCAATAAGATCTGGCGTGTGTTTTAAATAAATATATCCCGCAGCTGTTTCAAATCTGAGCACATGAGACCAGTGTGTATTCAGCACATTTTCTGGTTGATCGCTTTTCAATGTGTATCCGAGCAATGAAAGCTGCGCCAAAGCCCATTTGACGATTTCAGGACTCAGATTATCATTAGCCGATAAAAATCCAGTACTCATACCCTTTTCCCTTACTCTTGTAACAGCAAATCATTCTAAGAACAGTCCTCTTAATAAGCAACCCACCTTGTTTTACGTATAGAGCTCATCTGCTATAATTACGTAGAACCATACAAACAACTCGAGAGAAACTCCTTATGAAAAAATTGAACACAGAAGCGATAAACGCCACCATGAAGGAAGCAGAAATTCAAGCTGTTGCTATCGCTTCAGGCAATAGCATAGAAAACATTCACGAAGATCGCATACCTGCAGAGTCACGGGAAGAAATTTTTGGAGCAGCATCGTTAAGCAAGCCCGTCTTTACCTATTTAGTGTTAAAACTCATTAGTAAAGGCGTCCTGCAGCTAGATACTCCTTTGAATGAAGCAACAACCTATGACCCAGAAACTCAGCAGGAGAAAAAAGTCCTCAAATTCGCTGCATTTTGTGAAAGAGAGGAGTTCAATTGGGCCGACTCACAAGAAAATCGAGAAAGCGCGAATCACTTCACACCTGAATTGATTTTAACACACCAAACAGGTCTTCCAATTACTTATGACAAAAGACCCCATCCACAATATGGCAACAAGCCAGCAGCCTTAACTTTAGAATTTGAGCCCGGCAAAGAATTCGGATATTCAGGGCTACACATGATGTATCTGCAGCAATGGATTGAAGAAAAAACGGGCAGAACGCTGGAGAGTCTTGCAAGAGAATACGTTTTTGAACCTGCCAAAATGAGTAAAAAATCGACATTCAATACTCCTATAGGCAATGCTGCTAACAGCTTATACACTACCGCTAAAGACTATTTGCTTTTTTGTATTCACTGGATGAACGATAAAGACCCTCTCGTGCAAGAAGCTTTTAGAAGCAAAACATCACTCTCCAAAGATGCATGGGCCCAGAGAGACCACATTCCCCCAAGAACTTTAGATCACCTGGCATGGGGTTATGGCTGGGGCCTTGAGAAAAATGATAAAGGCGAAGTCATCGCCGCCTTTCATACAGGCGATATGTGCGAATGGCGATCGGGCGTTAGACTGGATTTGACCACCAAAGAAGCACGAGTATTTTTTTCAAAATCTATCTATGAGAATGGCCATGTACTCCAAGAAGAAATTTTGGGCCCCTCTTACGCTCTGGATTACTTTTTTGACAAATTTAAATTCGCTAGAAATGTTGATGAGCTCAGAAGTGATTGGAGAGATAAGCCCAGTTTCGGAGCTCGCAAGACTGAAAAAACACACTATACTTTTAAAAAATAAACGGCTAGTGCGCACGAAAATCGGGGCCTATGAGTTCAAGATGAATTTCATTCACAGCGCCATTTTTAGGTAAAGTGGATTGCAGGTATACTCGAGTGTTTTCACGAGGGTGTTTTACTTTGTGAGTTGCTTTCTTGAAAAAAGTACCTTTAAGTTTTGACATTTCTATCGCCGCCAAACACTTTACGCCAGCGGTATCTTTACTTTTGGCAGGCAATAATCGCTCCGTCAGTATTGCAGCCCACATTTTCTTTAATTGCGGAAGACGAGACCGATCAAATTGTTTGTTTAACTCATCCGGAACAAGCGCCACAAAATAAAATACATGACTAACACCAGCAAGCCTCAATGGAAAAGTTCTGAGTTTATCACCCGTAGGTATATTATTATCAAAAATAGCTTTAGGTATGGCAATCGCTACAACAGGTTGTGGTGCTTTGATGGCTTGTTTGGTGATTGCCACACTGCTATCCCCTATTGAATTCTTAACATTACTATCCGGCCGAGAATCGTGCTGTTCATCAGCCGTCGACTTGATTGCAGCAGTTGATTCAAGGTCATTTGTTATTAAAGCAGAATTTGAACTGAATGTTATCGCAGAACTATGCTCAGTGATATTGAGAGGCGCCTCAGGAGCTAGCGGGACTATTGTTGAATCTGATACAGGATCAGATGCCTTAAGTACCGATTGGGCAGGTTGTGATACAGCGTTATTATCTTTTTCTGTGTTTGCTCGATTTTTCTTATTTTTTTTCTTTTTCTTTTTTTTCTTCGTTGTCGCAACACTTTTTCCCGATTCATTCTGAGGCACTGATTCCAATTTCGGATCTGAGCCTTTTTTATCAACATCAGAATTATATTTTCCACTCGACAAGGCATTAATGAGCTCATTTCTTAGCTTTTTTTCCTCTTCAACTTGTTGCTCATGGCGCTGTTTTTGTGCTCGCAATAATATCGCTGCCGTTTTTTGACTAGGCGATGTTTTTTGTCGCCATTCTATGCTCATTTTATCGAGATAAGCTGTAATTTTTTCTCCCATATTGCTTTCGATATAAACATCTGCTCCAGCCAGTAATAATTGCCGAACAATTTCATTCTGATTATACATACAAGCCGAGAGCAGCGCAGTTTCGTTGCTAAACGGGTGGCGTTGATCAACCATGGCACCGTGCATCAACAGCAAACGAACAACATTCGGAAAATCTCGTCTAAAGTGTTTAAGGCTAGGATTTAAAGGTGAAGCTCTAGAAGCTAACATAAGAGCAGTACCTAGCATGGAAGGAGCAACATTCACTTTGGCTCCCGATTTTAGCAATAGATAAACCAATCTGACATGACCATTGGCCGCTGCATATTCCAAAGGCGTGGTTGATATCCCCTGCTCACCCTTAATAACATCCAGCAAATTAGCGAGTGGGTTGGCACTTGTTTTAGCAATAGCACTTTTTTTAGGATCTTGTCCCTTTGAAATTGTTGCAGACACATCCACTTTTGCACCTGCAGCAATAAGAATTTCAGCAATTTCATAATTACAATTTGAACAAGCTTGTGATAAAGGCGTATGACCTTCGCTTGAACGAATTTCTAGATCCGGTTTACGCTCGAGAATCAGTCGTAAAACATCAAGGCAATTGCATTTAACAAGACCTACCAATAAAGGCGGAAAAGACCCGATTGGCATTTCTTTACCAGAAGCATTGATAATCTCTGCCGGGGTCTGCGGTAACAAATACGCCACAATTTCACGTTGATTGTTAATTGCTGCCAGATGAAACGGGTAAGGTAAAAAGCCAGTTTTTGACTTCTTCGAATCAAACCAATGTGACGCGCGCTCAAACAGTAATTGAACAATTTCAATATAACCAGAGCCCGCAGCTTGCATTGCAGCGATTGGACCATATTCTTCATACGAACGATCATAGTTCTCTAAGAGGCAGCGAACAGTACCAATATCATTCAGATGAGTTGCAGCGGTGAGATTTAAACCTTTAATTTGCGAGTTATTTGAATCACTGCTATTCAATACAGTGAGACAATAGGCAGAAAATTGATCCATGACACCTCGCAATTCTCCAACCATCTGCTGATGTTCCTGCTCAGCTTCGGCGGGATCCTGCATAACAAGATCTGACAATAACGTTTGGATAGCAGGATTATCGGGTGTCGGGGGTAGTCGTTGTTTCAAGTGTCAATCTTCCATTTTATGAGCGTTGACACAAACTCTAACATAATCTTCTAAAAAAAGGGAATAGGCCACCTGATTACTTATTTTTTCCGATAACAACTACTTGAGTAGCTTCAACCTGGTGATAGTTTTTCATATCAGGTTCGTGTTGTATTCTGGGATCACAACTCACTGTGTAGAGAGTTGTGTTAAGGCGAGCTTCTGGGCTTTTCCCCAACACAACTTCTATCTCTGCTTCATAATGATGGACTACTAATGATGGTCTACTATGAAGTTCTAATTTAGATTCCATATCTTTCTTTTCAAGCTGCCCTTTTGAATTTTTCACAACCACCTGACCCTCTTCATCGTTGAGCTTCAGCACTTTAGTTTCATATTGCACTTCAAGGCATATTTTTCCATCTCGCTGATGCCAGTTCATTGCACTGGCTTTGCAGTCTACAAAAAATCCCGCTGGCTTCCCCTCGATCTTCATCTTGGTATTCACATCAAGTGCAAAAGGCTCGAAAACTTCTTGCCCGGTATTTAGAATTAACTGATACTGAAGTGCTTTTGCAGCATCGCGTATCTTTTCTGGATAGGGCTCATTTATTCCAAGGAACACCCGAAGATGCTGATCAACCTGAGCTTCATTTAAATGGGATAAATTTTTACCCTCGATGACAATCAAACCACGACAATAATCACTCAGAAATTGTTCTCGATTATTTTTATTTCCTTCTTTTATTGCTGTGTACTCTATCATATTATCGACGAGAGGGGCTTCTATTTTTCCCTGATCATTTGCTACTGCAACGTAATTAATTTTAACCTGTCTTCTATCAACTTCTTCTTGTTGTTTACAAATAGCCAGCATATCTTTTACTAAGGATTGAACAGGTGTCTCACCCAATTCAGGAGTGGTATAACCTTTAAATACAGCACGGTCGATTTCTTTCGCATCTTCCGCTAATTTCATCAATGATTTGGAATCCAGATCACCTTTTAGCGCCCCTAAAAATGCACTATGCTGGTCAAGTTTACGTTGTAGTACGAGCCTTCTCAATGGCTCCATATTAGGATTATTTAGGCGTTGCTGCAGAGCTTTGCCATACTCTTCCATGGCTTCTGCTATATGACTGAACATTATAGTACCGAACATCATGGTTCTAACCCTACACTTAATCAAACTACACACCGAAAGTATAGCGCATTACCTGAGGTTCTGGTGGTCGCCCCTGTGCCTAAAGGCTTTTACTATAAGGACAGGCCCTGAACTTCTACTTTATCAATATTCTTTAGTGCTATTTTAGGTTCACAAAAAGCTTTGTTATCGAAATCATTGGGATATAGAACCTTGCTTCGATCTACCTCAATATCATATCCCTGCTCATGATTAAGAAAAATGGGCCTTGCGGGATTGCTAATCAGCTTTACTCTGGGAATATTGCTGCCCTGAATGAATTCCGGCTCAAGCTCATAAACTCCTTTTTCGACAGTCTTTTTCACTGCTTGCAAGGGTAATTTCAGCTCGAAAATTAAGAATCGATCAGGTTTTCTACCTGCCTTGGCATAGGCTAAGCATTTTTCGTACTCTTCAAAAGCTTGCAAAGGTTTATTTCTCCAACACTCCGCAATACCATCAAAATTAAATCCTGTTGCTGGTCTTGTGTAGATAGGCTCATTAGGAAATAACTCCCGGCTATAATCAATAATCACTGCGTACAAAGTGCGAGTGCGAGCTTCAAAACGCCGCGTGCGAACAGCGCACTGCCAAAATCCCCGGCAAGTTGATGCCAATGACAAAGCATCTTTCGAAATAGGACCGGGCTTTGGCTGTAAAAAACCAAAGACAATTTGTACCACATCCAGGTTTAACTTCTGATTCATCTTCTTTTACCCAACTTGAACCCATGGACTGCCACGCAAAAAAAAGCGATAGGCCACGATTTTTGCTAGATAATACCATAAAAAGCCTTGAAGGAAAAGGGCTCGTGGGCTATAGTTGCCCTACTGTTCTAAGTCAAGGAGAGACAAAATGACCCGCATTATCGGGATTTCTGGGAGTTTACGCAAAGGCTCTTATAACACGGCTTTATTGCGCACTGCCAAAGAGTTTATGCCGGCCGATGTGGATTTTGAGATTGTTTCTATCGAAGGAATTCCACTCTTCAATGAGGATGTAGAGAAAGATGGAGCCCCAGCCACAGTGTATGCGCTGAAAGAAAAATTTATTCAGGCTGATGGCATCCTTATTAGCACACCCGAATACAACAACAGCATTCCTGGGGTATTGAAAAATGCCATTGACTGGGTTTCCCGACCAGGCACCGACCTGCCAAAAGTTTTTTTTAACAAGCCTTTTGCATTGATCGGAGCTTCGCCCAGTGGATTTGGAACCTTGCATGCACAAACAGCGTGGCTACCCATTATTCGCTATTTTAGATTACGCCCCTGCTTTGCTAATGCAATCTATGTATCAGCCGCTCATGAAAAATTTGATGCGAATCTGCAACTTCAGGATGAAACTATTAAAAATAACCTGAAAAAATTCGTCGCTGATTATGTGAGTTTCATTCAGGAACAATCTTAGTAACTACTTTATGTTCGATTGTGATAGGCCACTCGTTTTCTCGGGCGTGTCTCCAGATTCTTGAGAAGAATCTGGGGATTCATTTTTTGAGACGTTTGGAGCAACAGGCTGAGATGATGAGGGCTTCAAATAATCTAAATTGGGTGCTGAATCAGCAGTGAGCGATCTTTTTCTCATAATCCCTAGCAATGCCCCCTGAGAGGAAGGCTCTACACTGGCAGGCTTTTTCTTGGTTGCCCCTCCGAGCGAGGAATTACGTACAAGCTTTAAAGGCTGTATGGATCCCATACTCTGCGATAGGACTCCTTGTTCTTTTGGCTTTACTTTACCCAAGATCATTTGAATGAACACTTGGAATTTGGCATCAGCCATCGCTTTAGCAAGATCTGGCATTTTGGAATGATCACCCAGGGTACAAATCTTATCACAAATAATTGTGTCTGAAAAAAGGGCTTCGAGCAGTTTTTGATCAAAACCAGAGAGCTGATACCCCCCCGCGCGGTTAGCGGGTATCGTTTTTAAATGGTCTAATACACATTCCCAGATCGATTCAAAATGAGCAGAAGAATCCATAATTATTGAGAAAAACTTTTGAGCTTGACCGAATTCTTTCTTAAATCGTAACGTACCGAAAAACTCAGTTGTCTGTAACTCCTTAAATTCCTTCTGCAACTTTGTAGCAATATCAATAACACGACGACCGGCTTCATCTCCATTATTTTGAGGCAATACAGCTTGAACTGGCATCGGCAGCAAAAACAGCTCTGGCGCTATTTGGATCGCAAAAGTTTCACCACGCTCATTGAACTCACCCAGATAAGCTTCGATAGGTATTTGAGTTGATAATAGCTCTTTAGCAACTTTTACAGATTCAATATTTTCTTTTCTGTCATCAAGCACTTTTATTGATAATACCCAAGCTGGCAAATTAACGAGAAATTGCAGCATCATTATCGCTTTACAAGAGGGTAATTTTCTTAAGTATGAGATAGCATCGATCGCCGCTTTGCACCAAACACTACGTTCTGAAAGCTTAGTGATGACTTCCTTTTTTTGATTGTCATTTTGAATCGAATAAGACTTTTCAGCTTCTGCAAAAGCTTGACCGAATTTTGGATAGTCTTTACTGTCAACTCTTTCAAAAACAGCGGGAAATTTTGGCAAAACTTCTTCGATTTTTTCTAAATTTCTCGATGCTTCTTCTCTCATGATGATTCTAGCCCTGAAAATGGCTTCATCTAGCTGCTTTAAAATCTCTTGATCAAATCCCCAGAAATAGTCGAGGGGAGTGATGACCCCATGAACAACAAAGCCCCGTTTTGTTAATTTATTAATTAAATTGAGCCTATCTTCAAGGGATGCCGCACTGATCATCATATCAGTAAAGAGATAGAGGTCCTTAATTCCCTTTGCCTCTAAGGCTTGTAGTAATTTTTTGTTCAGCTTTGCTTTGCCACCCTTGACAGAATAGACCAAGGTATGATCAATATCGACCAATGCCACAGGACATTTTTTAATTTCGCGCACTTCAATTTCATCATTAACTTTAGTTTCAATATACTCTTCCATTTTTTTCCTCATTAAATTTAAGATCAAACTGAGCTAGTTTTCTATTTTCAGTTATTTTTTGTTTCTAGCAGAGAGTATATAGCATTTTGCCTACAAATACAGCACTTTTCAGACTCATCGCACTCTTTTTTGACGATGGCTCAGTACCTCTCCATCGTCAGTTTTGAGACTCGAAAAGACCAAGGTGGAAAACACTGTAATAATCCCTAAGACGATAAAGGCAAACTGAATTCCGTGGATGAGATCTGCTGAGGTGGCACTAAAGCGCTCAGGCACAAAAAAGGCCGTAATCAGCGAGGCGGAAGCCACACCAAAACTCATTGAGAGCTGCTGAGACGTGCTAAAAATAGTACTTGCTCCGCTGGTTTCTGAGTCAGTAATATCAGCAAAAACGAGACTATTCATGGAAGTGAATTGCAAGGAGCTTAAAAATCCGAAGCAAAATAGCAACAAAATGATTTGCCAAATGGGTGTGCTCATCCCAATAATGGAAAACAAGATGATCATAAACCCCATTCCAAGGGTATTACTGATCAGCACTCGACGATAACCAAATCGTCCCAAAATTTTTGGCATAACTATTTTCAAACTGACTGCGGCAAAGGCTTGTGGCATCATCAACAAGCCTGACTGAATAGGCGATAAGCCAAACCCCACCTGATATAACAAAGCGAGCAAAAAAGGAATTCCTCCAATGCCTAAACGAGTGAAAACACTCCCACTGATAGAAATTAGAAAAGTTCGAATTCGAAATAATTTTAAATGCAGTAAGGGATATTTAATTCTGAAGGAGTGAAGCTGGTAAGCAGTCAGCTGCAACCCTGAAACAGCCAATAATATCAGAATCTCTGTGCTGGATAAGGTGTGCTCACCAAAAACTTCTAACACATATGATAGCAGAGAAATTCCAGATCCAAATAGTATTAAACCGATGATATCAAGCGGCCGATTTTCTTTTTCGCGATAATCCGGCAGATATTGGTAGACCATGTATAAGCCCACCAAACCGATTGGAATATTCACAAAAAAAATAATGCTCCAATGCCAATATCCCGCAATCAGACCTCCGGCTATCGGCCCCAATATGGGCCCCATCAAACCGGGTATCACAACAAAACTCAAGGTGCGAACTAATTCTGATCGTGGGTATGAACGTACAATAGTAATTCTACCAACTGGCAACATCATCGCACCACCACACCCCTGCAAAATACGAAAAAAAACAAGCTCGTTGATGTTGGTAGAAATCCCACAAAGAAAAGACCCCAAAATAAAAATCCCGATGGCGGCGGCAAAAACACGCCGAGTGCCGAATCGATCAGCCATCCAACCACTGATCGGAATAAATACAGCGAGACTCAGCGTATAGCAAGCTAGAACTGCTTTCATACTGAGTGGCACAACATTCATAGCTTCTGCTATCACTGGAACTGCAGTATTCAAAATAGTGGTATCGAGTGACTCCATGAAATAGGCTACTGCCACCAACCAAGGCAATAATTTCTTGGTGAAATCATCTATCATTGAAAGGACATCTCCCTGTGAGCCTTATTTCACAAAAGTGCCATCCTGATACTCTTGAAAAGCAGTTCGTAATTCTGCCTGGGTATTCATTACAATCGGCCCGTACCAAGCAATAGGGTCTTTAAGAGGCTTACCAGATACCAATAAAAATCGTGCATTTTTCTTGTCGGTTGAAACCACCACTTGGTCACCTCCCTTTTTGTACAAAATTAAACTACCATCAAGGCAAGCACAAGGCGGCTTGAAATCGAAATAGTTACAGCCTGCCGTGTCGTAAGAAAAAGGTGTGCGAGACTGATCAAAATAGGCTTCTCCTTCGATCACATACGCAAAAACTGTGTGCTCAGGATTCACCTTGTGAATAAAGGTTTTTCCAGCAGGAAGCTCAATGTCAAAATATTCTGGCTCAATCACAATTTCTTGTACCGGGCCTTTGGTACCATTGACTTCTCCCGAGATCACATGAACCAAGGCACCCTCCGGTGTTTTTACCACTGGAATTTCAGCACTTTTCACACCTCGATAACGCGGCGCAATCATTTTTTGTTTTGCGGGAAGATTAGCCCAGAGTTGAAATCCAAACATCTGCCCTTTTCGATTTCCCTTCGGCATTTCTTGGTGGATTATTCCACTCCCCGCTGTCATCCACTGAACATCACCGGCCATAATATGTCCGGCATTGCCCATACTATCTCCGTGTTCCACATCCCCATCGAGCACATACGTGATGGTTTCAATTCCACGATGCGGATGCCAAGGAAATCCGGCAAGATAATCGGCTGGATTTTCCGAACGAAAATCATCCAGCAACAAAAAAGGATCCAGTTGTGGAAGTTCATGGAAACCAAAAACTCGTCTAAGATGCACACCCGCGCCTTCAATCGTTGGTTCACTGCGCCAAACTTTGCTGATCTCTCGGGGATTACTGATAATTTCCATATCCAGATTCCTTTCGCTGGTTGCGACTTCCTCAGTATAGCTCACTTACGAACTTCTGTCTCATCCACACCGCCCCCGAATTTCAACAGCTTGACTGAGTAAAAATGAAAATCTTACTGTCTCAAAATACCGCTGTAAAAATAGGCATTTATGAGTATTTATCAGCGCCACAGCGAAGAAAAATTTTAAGAAAAATTTGCCCATGGCGAAGACAGAAGCAAAATCTCAAATATGTGCTACTCTTAGGTTGACTATGCTATGTATTGGATATAGCATTTAAGTCAACCATCATTTTGATGGTCAACACTGGGAATTAGATGGGATGCTAGATACGCCCCTGCGACCTTCGGGACCCGCAAAATCCGCAACCTTTGTAGGTTACGGAAGCATCATACTCTGGTCATTATCAGGTATTCTTACTGCCGCTGTCAGCGGTGTCCCCACTTTTGAAGTCCTCTCCATCGCATTCGGCATCAGCTTTTTACTCAGTAGTTTTGGCTGGAGTCTTTGGGGCAGCATCAAAAATATCAAACGCCCCATTTACACATGGATTTTAGGTGTCGCAGGAATTTACGGCAGCGAAGCGTTGTACGTTGCTTCGTTTAAATACGCGCCTGCCGCACACGTGGATCTCATCAGTTCGCTGTGGCCGATTTTTGTCGTGATTTGCTCTGTATTTATTCCCAACGAAAAATTTTTCGCGCGCTATTTAGTGGCATCCATCATCGGATTTTTCGGTGTCTACTGCATTATCTTCGGCGACCAACAGTGGATCAGCATTGGAGATAATCACTGGCTTGGTTACATTTTAGCTTTCCTCGGCGCCTGCATGGCTTGCCTCTATACACTGACCTCACACCGTTACTGCGACTCAACCATCGAAACGACGACCATTTATGCGGGCTGCTGCATGCTGCTCTCTTTGCTGCTTCATTTTAATTTCGAAGCAACGATAGTACCCACTTCCATGGAATGGGTAACGATGGTCGTCATGGGAATTCTTACCCAAGGTATCGCTTATATGCTCTGGAATCATGGAGTACGCTACGGAAATTATAGGCTCCTCAGCATTTTATCCTACTCCAGCCCGATCATTTCTATTTTCCTACTGATCTTTTTTGACTTCGCCAATCTCACTCCTCAACTTCTAACAGCCTGCCTGCTCATGTGCATCGCCAGCTTAATCGCCAGAAACGCTGAAGAAGCCACCCCGCAACTTGAAACTGCCTAGTAATTAAAAAGATTGCTTAGTTATAAACAGATGTATCCCGAGAATGATAAACGTTCTTCTTAAGGGCAGGTACGCCAGGAAGGCGTACCCACAATTAATTTCAGTTACTCTGAAGCAGTATCGCCCGCAGCTTCCGCTGCTTGGCGAGCGGAAGATTGAAGCGCTTTACTTAACTCTTCTTCGGCTTCACTGGCAGACATTTTAGGTGTTTCTACAACAGCTTCATCTTCGATACCAGCACGGCGGCGTTGATGATAGGCGAAACCGGTACCGGCAGGGATAATTCTACCGACCACGATATTTTCCTTCAGACCCATCAACACATCGCGTTTACCACTCACAGAAGCTTCGGTTAAGACGCGTGTCGTTTCTTGGAACGAAGCCGCTGACAAGAACGATTCGCCTGCCAACGACGCTTTGGTGATACCCAACAAAATGGGGTTGTAAGTAGCGGGTTTGCCGCCTTTTTCAACAGCCACATCATTGGCTTGTTGCACTACATTCCGCTCGATTTGTTCACCAGCCAAGAATTTAGTATCACCCGGATCCGTGATTTCAACTTTGCGGAGCATTTGACGAATAATCACTTCAATGTGTTTGTCATTAATCTTCACACCTTGGAGTCGGTAAACATCTTGCACTTCATTGATAATATAATTCGCTAGAGAAGTCACACCCAACAATCTCAGAATGTCGTGTGAATCTTGCGAACCATCCGCGATCACTTCACCCTTCGCAACGGTTTCACCTTCAAACACAGTGAAATGTCGCCATTTAGGAATCAACTCTTCAAAAATCTTCTCGTTCTGACCTTGGATAATCAAGCGACGTTTTTCTTTGGTTTCTTTACCAAAAATAACCACCCCTGATTCTTCCGCCATAATCGCTGCGTCTTTGGGACGACGCGCTTCGAACAAATCAGCAACGCGTGGTAAACCACCGGTAATATCGCGAGTTTTAGATTTTTCTTGGGGAATACGAGCAATCATATCACCGACGCCCACCTCGGCTTTATCTTCAATATTGACGATAGAACCGTTTGGTAAGAAATAATGCGCGGGCTGATTACTACCAGGGATAATCACATCTTTACCCTTAGCATCCACCAATTTAACCATTGGCTTTAGTTCTTTACCCGCCATTGAACGCTGTTGCGAACTCATCACAACAATGGATGTGAGCCCTGTAACTTCATCCGTTTGTCGAGTAACAGTCACACCATCGACAAAATCAATGAATTTCGCACGACCACTCACTTCAGTAATAATCGGATGAGTATGCGGATCCCACTGAGCAATCACCTGCCCCGCCGCCACTCTACTCTCGTTATCAATAGAAATATTCGCACCATAAGGCACTTTATAACGTTCACGCTCTCGACCATTATTGTCGATCACCGCTACTTCACCGGAACGAGAAACTACCACTAAATGTCCGCGTTCGTGTCTAACGGTCTTCATGTTATGGAGTTTAACGGTACCTTCCGATTTCACTTGAACATTATTAACAGCAGTGGCTCGTGAAGCAGCACCACCGATGTGGAAGGTACGCATGGTTAACTGTGTACCTGGTTCACCAATCGACTGAGCCGCCACAACACCCACCGCTTCACCGATGTTCACTAGATGACCACGAGCTAAATCGCGACCATAGCAGAGGGCACATACACCAAAACGAGTATTACAGGTAATGCTCGAACGAACATTAAGTTGCTCAATACTGTGTTCTTCCAGTACATCCACGAGACCTTCATCGAGCAGTGTATTGGCTTCAACAATAACTTTCTGGGTTTTAGGATCAAGACAAGCTTCAGCAGTAACACGACCCAGTACGCGGTCACGTAAAGCCTCAACTACATCACCCCCCTCGATGAGAGAGGTCATGGTCAGACCGTTCGTAGTACCACAATCTTGTTCAGTGACCACCACATCTTGAGCTACGTCAACGAGTCGACGTGTCAGATAACCAGAGTTCGCTGTCTTTAACGCAGTATCCGCCAAACCTTTACGCGCACCGTGAGTCGAGTTAAAGTACTGTTGTACGTTCAATCCTTCACGGAAGTTCGCCGTAATCGGCGTTTCAATAATTGCGCCATCCGGTTTCGCCATCAAACCTCGCATACCGGCTAACTGACGCATCTGTGCTGCAGAACCTCGAGCACCAGAATCCGCCATCATAAAGACAGAGTTGAAAGAAGGTTGTGAAACTTTTTCTCCTTTGGCATTTTTCACTTCTTCAGTCGACAATCCTTCCATCATCGCCTTGGCCACTTGTTCATTGATGTGAGACCAAATATCAACCACTTTATTGTAGCGCTCACCTTGAGTCACTAAACCTGAAGAATATTGATTTTCAATTTCACGGACTTCATCTTCAGCACTTTCAATAATCGCCGCTTTACTTTCAGGAATTACTAAATCATTGATACCAATTGATACCCCTGAAATGGTTGCATATCGGAAACCGGTATACATTAGGTGGTCAGCAAAAATAACAGTATCTTTCAAACCTAATTGTCGATAACAACTGTTCAACAAATTAGAAACGACTTTTTTAGTAAGCGCTCTGTTGATCATCGAGAATGGCAATCCTTTCGGAATAATATGCCACAACAAAGCGCGACCGACAGTTGTTTCATAACGTGTCGTTTTTTCAGAAGGATTTGCTTCTTCATCAAACGTTGTTTCGCTAATTCGCACGCTAATTTTTGAATGTAATTCGACGTCTTTATTCGAATAAGCACGCTGTACTTCGTCGGCATTTGAAAACAACATGCCTTCGCCTTTCGCATTAATGCGCTCACGCGTCATATAATACAAGCCTAGAACCACGTCTTGGGTTGGAACAATAATGGGTTCACCGTTTGCAGGTGAAAGAATATTATTTGATGACATCATCAAGGCACGGGCTTCTAACTGGGCTTCCAGCGTTAGGGGTACGTGTACCGCCATTTGGTCTCCGTCAAAGTCGGCGTTATACGCTGTACACACCAAAGGATGCAGCTGAATCGCTTTACCTTCGATAAGCACGGGTTCAAACGCTTGGATACCTAAACGGTGAAGAGTCGGTGCCCGGTTGAGTAGAACAGGATGTTCACGAATCACTTCTTCGAGAATATCCCATACTTCCGGCTCTTCCATTTCCACCATGCGTTTTGAAGCTTTAATGGTGGTCGCTAAACCGCGATACTGCAATTTACTGAAAATAAAAGGTTTAAATAATTCCAACGCCATTTTCTTCGGCAGACCGCATTGATGTAATTTCAATGTAGGACCCACCACAATAACAGAACGACCAGAATAATCGACGCGTTTACCTAATAAGTTTTGACGGAAACGACCGTGTTTACCTTTAATCATATCTGCTAACGATTTTAAAGGACGTTTGTTAGAACCTGTGATCGCACGACCACGACGGCCATTATCCAATAACGCATCCACCGCTTCTTGCAGCATTCGTTTTTCGTTACGAACAATAATATCAGGCGCGTTTAACTCAAGCAGTCGCTTCAAGCGATTATTTCGATTGATGACACGTCGATATAAATCGTTCAAGTCTGATGTTGCAAAACGTCCACCATCCAAGGGTACCAATGGACGTAAATCGGGTGGCAATACAGGAAGTACTGTTAGAATCATCCACTCAGGTTTATTGCCTGAATCATAAAATGCTTCCAGCACTTTGAGTCGTTTACTGATGCGTTTAATGCGAGTTTCTGATGTTGTTGTTGGCAACTCTTCACGTAACGCTCTGATTTGCTCTTCGGTATTAATTCCACGCAACAGTTTTTGAACTGCTTCAGCACCCATTTGCGCTTCAAAATCATTACCATATTCTTCTAAGGCATCGAGATAAGCATCTTCTGATAAAAGCTGCCCCACTTCGAAAGGTGTCATGCCAGGATCAGTCACTACAAATGCTTCAAAATAAAGTACTCGTTCAATATCGCGCAAAGTCATGTCGAGCAATAAACCAATGCGAGAAGGCAGTGATTTAAGATACCAAATGTGCGCAACAGGACATGCTAATTCAATATGGCCCATTCGATCACGACGTACTTTCGATAAGGTGACTTCCACACCGCATTTTTCACAAATGACACCGCGATGTTTCAAACGTTTATATTTGCCGCACAAACATTCGTAATCCTTAACAGGACCAAAAATCTTGGCACAAAATAAACCTTCTCGTTCCGGTTTAAAGGTACGATAGTTAATGGTTTCCGGTTTACGAACCTCACCAAACGACCACGACCTGATTAAATCAGGCGAGGCCAGTGCGATAGCAACCGTATCAAAATCCTGCGCACTTTCGCGCTTGAGAATATTCAGCAAATCTTTCAAAGCTATTCTCCAATAAGTGGCTTAGTCTTGCTCAAGACTAAAATCTATACCCAACGACCGAATTTCTTTCACCAATACATTAAACGATTCTGGCATCCCAGCTTCCATACGGTGATCACCATCAACAATATTTTTGTACATGCGAGTTCGACCTTGCACGTCATCCGACTTCACCGTCAGCATTTCTTGCAAAGTATAAGCAGCACCATACGCTTCAAGTGCCCAGACCTCCATTTCACCGAATCGCTGACCACCGAACTGTGCTTTACCACCCAGCGGTTGTTGTGTGACCAAACTGTATGAGCCTGTAGAACGCGCATGCATTTTGTCATCAACCAAGTGATTGAGTTTCAACATGTACATGTAACCGACGGTGACAGGACGATCAAATGCCATACCCGTACGACCATCATAAAGAATGGATTGCCCGGATTCTGGCAGATCAGCTAACGACAACATCGATTTGATTTCTGATTCTTTTGCACCAACGAATACGGGCGTTGCCATCGGAACACCGGCACGCAAATTTTCAGAAAGATGAAGAATTTCATCATCCGTTAAATCTTTTAGTGCATCTAACTGATCTTTATCGCTTTCGTAAATCGCCGATAAATTCTTTCGAAGATCAGCTATTTTTGCTTGCTGATCTAACAAACGGCCAATTTTCAAACCTAAGCCTTTTGCTGCCCAACCCAAGTGAGTCTCTAAAACTTGCCCCACGTTCATACGCGAAGGCACACCCAAGGGATTCAAGACGATATCAACAGGGGTACCATCTTTTGTAAAAGGCATATCTTCAATCGGAACGATGGTTGAAATAACCCCTTTATTTCCGTGTCGGCCCGCCATTTTATCACCCGGCTGAATGCGTCGCTTAACAGCCAAATATACTTTGACAATTTTGATCACGCCTGGCGCTAAATCATCACCTTGCTGCAACTTTTTACGCTCATGATCTAATTTTTTATCATGATCTTTTTGCAACAATTTCAATTGCTTTTCAGCGGCTTCTAAACGAGATTGAGATTCATCCGTTTTCAGGCGAATATCAAACCATTTTTGGCGATCTAATTCTTCCAAGTAACCCTTAGTGATTTTCACACCCGCTTTGAGTTTATTCGGACCACCCGCTGCTGTTTTACCCACCAAATGATTTTCAACACGTGCGAATAAAGAATCTTCTTGAATTCGCAATTGGTCTTGTAAATCTTTTTTGATTCGAGCAAAAGCCGCTTTTTCAATCGCTAAAGCGCGCTCATCTTTTTGCGTGCCTTCTCGAGTGAAAATTTGCACATCGATGACAGTACCATTTGATCCTGGCGGAACTCGCAATGAAGTATCTTTCACATCAGACGCTTTTTCACCAAAGATAGCGCGAAGTAATTTTTCTTCGGGGGTGAGTTGTGATTCACCTTTGGGCGTCACTTTACCCACTAAAATATCGCCCGTTTCAACTTCTGCACCAATATACACGATACCAGCATCATCTAATTTGCCGAGTGCACCTTCACCAATATTAGGAATATCCGCAGAAATTTCTTCCGCACCTAACTTGGTATCTCGAGCAATACACGTTAATTCTTGAATATGCACACTGGTAAAACGATCTTCTTCCACTAAACGTTCTGAAATTAAAATGGAATCCTCAAAGTTGTATCCATTCCAAGGCATGAACGCAACGAGTAAATTTTGACCCAGGGCTAATTCACCTAAGTCGGTTGAAGGACCGTCGGCTAAAACGTCGTTCTTAGCAACCACATCACCCACTTTCACTAAAGGACGCTGATTGATACAGGTATTGTGATTTGAACGCTGAAATTTTGTGAGCGTATAAATATCGACACCAGCATCCGCTGAGGTCGATTCTTCTTCATTAGCACGCACCACAATTCGAGAGGCATCGACAGAATCAACAACACCACCTCGTTTTGCAACCACAGCAACACCTGAATCGATCGCCACCATATGCTCCATACCCGTTCCGACCAAAGGTTTTTCGGGTCGAAGCGTGGGTACCGCTTGACGTTGCATGTTCGATCCCATCAACGCACGGTTCGCGTCATCGTGTTCTAAAAAGGGAATTAATGAAGCCGCCACAGATACGATTTGTTTCGGTGAAACGTCCATATAATCGACTTGTTCTGGTGAAGCAAATGTGGATTCGCCTTTGTATCGACAAGCCACCAGCTCATCAGCAATTTTGCCTGATTTATCCAACGTGGTGCTGGCTTGCGCAATATAAAAATCACCTTCTTCAATTGCCGATAAATAATGGAAATCATTCGTGACTTTTGAATTATTTACGCGACGATAAGGACTCTCAATAAATCCATAATTATTAATGCGAGCGTAAACTGATAATGAATTAATCAAACCAATATTTGGGCCTTCCGGTGTCTCAATCGGACAAACTCGACCATAATGAGTAGGATGAACGTCTCGCACTTCAAAACCAGCACGATCTCGGGTCAAACCACCTGGCCCAAGGGCAGAAATACGACGTTTATGCGTGACTTCTGACAAAGGATTATTTTGATCCATAAATTGAGAAAGCTGAGAAGAACCAAAAAACTCTTTAATCGCAGCTGAAACCGGTTTTGCATTCATCAAATCTTGCGGCATTAAATTTTCTGAATCCGCTAAACTTAAACGATCTTTGACAGCACGTTCGACTCGAACCAAACCAATTCTGAATTGATTTTCAGTCATTTCACCGACACTTCGAACACGTCGGTTGCCTAAGTGATCGATATCATCCACTTCACCTTTACCATTTCGAATATCAATCAGCACTCGAATAGCATCGATAATGTCTTCTTTGGTTAAAACGCCAGGACCTTCATAGGTATCACGACCAACGCGACGATTCAATTTCATTCGACCCACTGGCGAAAGATCGTAGCGCTCTTCCACAAAAAATAAATTTTGAAACAGATTTTCTGCGGCATCTTTTGTAGGCGGCTCACCTGGACGCATCATTCGATAAATTTCAACCAATGATTCCAATTGATTTGATGTGGGATCGATACGCAAAGTGTCTGACATGTACGGACCACAATCCAAATCATTGGTAAACAAGACTTCGATGGTTTTAATTTTTGCATTTTTAATAGCAGCATATAAGTCCGGTGTAATAGGATCGTTTGCGTTAACAATCACTTCACCCGTTTCTTTATCGATAATCGTTTTTGCACTGGTTTTGCCGAATAAATATTCAACCGGCATAGTGAGTGTTTTAATGCCAGCATCTGCGATTCGATTCACATGTCGCATTGAAATTCGACGACCCTGCTGAACCAAAATTTTATCTTTTTTGTCTTTAATATCGATTGGCGCAATTTCACCCCGAATTCGTTCCGGAATTAGATCCAAGACAACAGAATCATCGTGAAGGTGAATGGTATTATTGTCAAAAAACAGCCCTAAAATTTCTTCAGTACTAAAACCTAATGCACGCAAAATAATACTAGCGGGTAATTTTCTGCGACGGTCTATACGAACAAAAATACAATCTTTAGGATCAAATTCTAAATCTAACCATGAACCACGGTAAGGAATAACACGTGCAGAATAGAGCAATTTTCCTGAGGAATGAGTCTTGCCTTTATCATGCTCATAATACAAACCTGGCGATCGGTGCAATTGTGAAACCACAACGCGTTCTGTACCGTTAATGACAAAACTACCGGTTTCAGTCATTAAAGGCATTTCACCCATATAGACTTCTTGCTCTTTGATATCTTTAACAGATTGCTTGTTGCCTGAGCTATCTTTTTCATAAAGGGTTAAACGCACTTTGACACGCAAAGGTGCTGCATAAGAAACACCGCGCAATTTACATTCACGAACATTGAATGCGGGCTCACCTAATTCATAACTAACGTAGTCCAGTTGCGCTTGTCCTGAGTATCCAACAATAGGAAATACTGATTTAAAAGCGCCTTCTAAACCAAAATTTCCGCGCTCTTCGGGTGCAATATCCGCTTGCAAAAATCGCTCGTATGAATCGAGCTGAACCGTTAACAAGTAAGGCTCTGTCATTGCCTCCTTACTTTTACGGAAGGTTTTGCGCATACGTTTCTTTTCTGTGTAGGATAAAGCCTGGATGGTGGGACGTTGTTGTCCATTAGCAGTTAATTGCGGCATGCGTGATCCTCGTACTCTCTATAAACCCAAATCAATAGGGTGTCGCACCACAGAGGGCGCGACACCCGCTCAGTAGTTCCCGTTTTCACGGGAATTTCTGTCAAATCTAACTTACTTAGCCTCGGCAGTAGCACCAGCTTCTTCAAGTTTCTTCTTGACGCTGGCTGCTTCATCTTTACTCACCGCTTCTTTAATGGTTGCAGGTGCGCTTTCGACTAAATCTTTAGCTTCTTTCAAGCCAAGACCTGTGAGCTCACGAACCACTTTGATTACGCCAATTTTGTTAGCGCCAGCGTTAGTCATGATGACATCAAATTCGGTTTTTTCTTCAGCAGCAGCGGCAGCACCACCACCAGCAGCTACTGCAGCAACAGCAACAGGTGCTGCGGCCGAAACGCCGAACTTTTCTTCCATTTCTTTAACCAATTCAACAATATCCATAACGCTCATGTCTGCGACTGCATTAAGAATATCGGCTCTTGAAATACTTGCCATTACTAATTACTCCTCATCTTTAAAAAAATCTAAGCAGCTTTCTTTTGATCACGAACAGCTGCAAACGCACGAACCATTTGAGCATGGGGCTCAGCCAAGGTACGGACCAGTTTCACAATCGGTGCCTGCATGACCGACATCAGCATGCTAATTGCTTGCTCACGTGTCGGTAAATCAGCGACGGCTTGAAGTTGTTTGCCTTCAAGCAGCTGACCACCCATGGATAAGGCTTTGACGACAAAAACTTCATTTTGCTTCATGAAATCTCGTGCGAGTCTTGCCACTACACCAGGATCTTCAGGTTCGAAAAGTAAAATCATGGGGCCGACCAAAGCTTCGCTCATGCAAGCGAAATCAGTATTTTCGAATGCGCGACGAGCCAGTGTATTTCTGACTATTTGCGCATGCACTCCAGCTTCACGTGCTTTAGTTCGGAGCTCTGTCATTTGAGCCACTTTCAAACCACGATATTCTGCAGCAATCACACATACTGACTTTTCAGCAAACTTCGCGACGTCTGAAACGATCGCTTGTTTAGCATCAAGATTTAGTGCCACAATTTAACCTCCACTTATTATCAAAGCTTTCGCTTTGACACCCAATTTGGTGGCCATCCTCAGATAAATCTGAATACGGTCACCGTCTGCGCAGGCTGATTCTCATCATTAAGCCGTTGCACCTGCGGTCTTCGACGGCGTCGGCGCAATGCGCCTAACCGCGAATTTCGTTACCCTGCTATGCAGCTGAGGGTTTTGTCGTTAATGACAGCACATCCAAGACCAGGCCTGGGCCCATTGTCGTGGTAACTGTTACTTTTCGGATATAAACACCTTTGGCTTGGCTGGGCTTCGCCTTGATTAAATCGGCGATTAAAGCATCCAGATTTTGCTTGAGTTGTTCAGGGGTAAATTGAGCTTTACCAATAGAACAGTGAATGATACCCGCTTTATCAATTCGATAACGCACTTGGCCAGATTTAGCATTTTTCACAGCGCCTTCAACATCAGGCGTTACAGTGCCCACTTTGGGGTTTGGCATTAAGCCACGGGGTCCTAAAACTTGACCCAACTGACCAACTAGACGCATCGCATCGGGGGTTGCAATAACCACATCGAAATCCATCTTGCCTTTTTTGATTTCTTCCGCTAAATCATCAAATCCGACAATATCGGCACCCGCTGCTTTGGCTTTATCAGCATTCGCACCTTGAGCAAATACTGCAACACGGACAGTACGCCCCGTACCGTTGGGTAGTAATGTTGCGCCACGTACCATTTGTTCTGATTTACGCGCGTCCACACCCAAACGAATGGCCACATCAACGCTTTCACCCTGTTTATATTTTGCCATCGGGCAAGAAGACAGGATCGCGAAAGCCTCGAGAGGCTGATATTGCTTAGTAAAATCAACCAGCTTATTAATTGCTTGGCGACGTTTTGAGACTTTTGGCATTGGTTTAGTCATTATTTAGTCTCCTGTTCAACATCCACACCCATCGAACGGGCAGAACCGGCAATAATTCGCATAGCAGCTTCAAGACTGCCGGCATTCAAGTCAGGCATTTTGTCTTTAGCAATTTGACGCAATTGTTCACGGCTCAATTTACCGACTTTATCGGTTTGAGGAACGGCAGAACCTTTTTCAATGCCTAGTGCTTTCTTAATGAAATAAGTGGCAGGCGGTTCTTTGATAATAAAGGTAAAGCTTTTATCCGCATAAACCGTAATGATCACAGGCAAGGTTATTCCTTGGCGATCTTGTGTAGCGGCGTTAAATTCTTTACAAAAACCCATGATGTTAACACCATGTTGACCCAGAGCGGGCCCGACTGGCGGGCTCGGGTTAGCGATACCCCCCTTGACTTGCAGCTTAATCAGCGCTGTAACTTTCTTTGCCATTTCTATTACTCCAATTGGGTTTTAACGCTGTGTTTTAGACAGCTCCCCTGTTGATCAGTTAGTCGGTTAAACTAACTGCCTAAACGGTGATTTCACCGTTTTTAACTTTTCTCCACTTGAGAAAATTCTAATTCTACGGGTGTTGAACGACCGAAAATTAATACAGCCACTCGGAGGCGGCTCTTTTCGTAGTTGACGTCTTCTACCACGCCATTGAAGTCCGCAAAAGGCCCCTCAGTAACTCGAACCACTTCGCCCGGCTCAAACAGAATTTTAGGTTTGGGCTTTTCTGCGCCTTCTTGAACACGTTGTAAAATTTTATCTGCTTCGGCATCAGGAATGGGCGCTGGTTTTTCACCGCCAATAAAACCCAAAACATTCGGTGTGTTTCTCACGAGATGCCAAGTATCTTCGTCCATTTCCATGCGGACCAGCACATAACCTGGGAAAAATTTGCGCTCAGAACGGTGTTTTACGCCTCCGCGCATTTCGACGATTTCTTCGGTGGGGACTACGATTTCTTCAAATTTGTAATCCACGCCTTCTAAACCGGCACGATGGTGCAGCATTTTTACTACACTGTCTTCTTTACCAGACCGTGCCTGTATGACATACCAACGCTTTACTGCTTCCGACATAAAAATTACCCCGTTAAGGTCGATATCAGCCACATGAGCACTGAGTCTATTGCCCATAATAAAATGGCCATAATAATCACCATTATTGCCACGACCATCGTCGATTGGACTGTTTCCTGACGTGTGGGCCACACTACTTTACGCAATTCAACCCGCGAATCTTTAGCAAAGGCTTTGATCTCTTGGCCTTTTGCGGTGAGCAGAGAAAGTCCGCCAGCAATCAACGCTAGCAGAATCCAGCCTGTTGCACGCAATCCCCAAGGAATATCCGGATAATAATAATTGGCGACAACTCCGCCAGCCAGCAGCAGGACAATAAAACTCCACACTAGCCGATCTTTGCCAGAGGTCTCTACCGATGTTTCAATTTTCTGACCCATATTACTAAGCGCTCACACATTTTTACCAAGACTGGCAGGCCAGGAGGGAATCGAACCCCCAACCTGCGGTTTTGGAGACCGCCG
>CAZMLO010000013.1:0-32887 GCA_964567285.1 uncultured Gammaproteobacteria bacterium | reverse complement strand
AAGGTCACGTGGGCGTATTTTTCTGTTTCAGCGATGCGCAATTGTTTGAGCCCTGCATCGGAGACGCACTCACCCACACTGTGCACTAAGTTGATGGGTGGAAAGGCAATGTCGGTTTTGAGATCGGCAGCGTATTGTGTGAGTGATACAAAAGAGGCGATTTTTGGATTTTTTTCACGCTCAAAGGCATCGAAATGAGGGTCAATAAAAGCGCGCGTGAGTTGTCGGGTGCGGTCTGCGCGAAAATTCATAAAGATTACCACATCATTATCGGAGATGATGGAGGAGGATTTATTGTATTCAAAATTAATCAGAGTCGGTTGCACAAATTCATCGCTTTCGTTTCTTTCATAGGCCATTTCTAAAGCGTCTGCGGGGGAATCTGCATAAAAAGCAGCTTTTCCTGAAGTCAGCATGGTGTAAGCGGCTTGAGTCCGTTCCCAGCGTTTGTCACGATCCATGGCATAAAATCGACCGCAAAGTGAGCGGATGGGAGTGTAATTGCAATCGCTCAAGGTTTTATCAATGAAGGCCAGTGAGGCCATGGCTGAGCGCGGGGGGGTGTCTCTGCCATCTAATATAGCGTGCATACTGAGATTTTTGACCTGTCGTTTTGCGGCTAGCTGAATCATGGCTTGAAGGTGGGATTCGTGGCTGTGGACTCCGCCGGGGGATAATAAACCCAGGATGTGCACGGTACTGTTGAGGTTGTTTGCCCGATCTAAGGCCTGATTGAGGATGGCGTTTTGATCAAAGGAGCCGTCTTGGATGGCTTGGTCGATGCGTACCAAATCTTGGGGTACGGCTCGTCCAACGCCCATGTGCAGATGGCCCACTTCTGAATTGCCCATCTGGCCTTCAGGTAGGCCGACGGCGTGTCCGGAAGCATTTATGAGTGTATGGGGGTAGGTGGACCAAAGCCGGTGCCAGGTCGGTGTATTTGCCTGCGAAATGGCATTGTAGGCAGGGTTTTCTCGGTAACCCCAGCCATCCAGGACGATTAATACGACGGGTTTATGATTCATTGCTAGCACGCTGAATTTTTGAAGATGCTCAGAGTATGTGTTGTGCCTGCGAATGTCAAACCTCCTTCCTTGGCCCTTGCCTCTATGATAGGATCACTGGATTAGATGGTGAATAGAGGAAATTATTTTGAAAGAGCTTTTACCTTTTTTGATGGCGCATTGGCCTTTGTCTTTGGCTTTTGTTTTGACCTTGCTCGCGATTATTTTTTTGGAATTGCGTGATCGGCAGAGTGGTGGTAAGCGGGTTAATTCTTCGGAATTAACGTATTTGGTGAATCATAAAAATGCGCAGATTTTAGATATTCGAGAGAGTAGTGATTTTATTCAAGGGCATATTATTAGTTCGATTAATGTCACAGAAAAAACAGTAGAGGATCATCTTCCGAAATTTCGCAAACACAGCGCTCGGCCTATTATTTTAGTGGATAATAATGGTACATCGGCGGGTTCGCTGTTGAAAATTTTGAGTAAAGAAGGATTGGATGTTCACGTTTTAGCGGGTGGTTTGGCTGCATGGCGTGAAGAGGGTTTGCCACTTACGACTATTAATGAATAGTGGGAGAATCTGATGGCACGAGTTGTTGTCTATACCACCGGAACTTGTCCTTATTGTATAAGAGCAAAAGATTTGTTGGATCGTAAAGGGATTCAGTATGAAGAAGTCCGGGTGGATCTGGATCCGGTTCAACGGGATTTTATGATGGAGCGCAGTGGTCGCCGAACCGTGCCTCAAATTTTTATCAATGATCAACCGATTGGTGGGTCTGATGATCTTTATGCACTGGATAAGTCGGGTCAGCTGGATCTGCTGTTAAATCAATGAGTGGAAGGTGTCAACGGGAGACCTGACACCTTCCACTCTCGCGAAGTTAGACAGACTTCGCTATACTGAGGTTTTTAAACTAATTAGGGGTACTATTATGTCAACATCAGGGAGTGCTAATCAGGCTCAAGACCCAGCGCAAGGGCCAGAATTTGCGATTCAAAGAATTTATGTCAAAGACTCTTCATTCGAAGCACCTGAGGCACCGGGGATTTTTCGTGAAAACTGGGAGCCCAAAGTGAATATCGATTTGCATACTGCAAGCTCTGTGGTCGAAGGCAATATTTACGAAGTGATTTTAGGCGTTACTGTAACGGTTAAAATCGGAGAAAAGGCTGCATTTTTGGCTGAAGTTAAACAAGCCGGTATTTTTACTGTGGGTGATTTTCCTGAAGATCAACGCAAACAATTACTCGGTAGTTTTTGTCCGAATATTTTGTTTCCTTATGCTCGTGAAGCGCTAACATCGATGGTAACCCGCGGTGGATTCCCGCAGCTTTATTTAGCGCCAATCAACTTTGATGCTGTATATCAGCAGCAGTTGAAACAAGCTGAAAGTGAAACAGCGAATTAATGTCTGAGAAAATTCAATCGACACTAGCACCCATCGCCGTGATGGGTGCTGGTTCTTGGGGGACGGCTTTAGCCATTTTATTAGCGGGGCGTGGTCAAGCAGTGCGACTTTGGGGTCGTAGCGCTGAGCGCGTTGCGCAAATGGCCGAGCAACGCGTGAATAGTTATTATCTCCCTCAGCACCCTTTCCCAAAAACATTGAGTGTGACATCTGATTTAGCAGAAGCTCTGCAAAATGTTCAAGACATTTTGATTGTGGTGCCGAGTCATGCTTTTCGTGAACATCTGATTGAATTATTGCCTTTGCTCAATTCACATTCGCGTTTAGTGTGGGCAACAAAAGGATTAGATCCTAGCACCGGAAAATTATTGCACGAAGTGGTGGAAGAAATTGTCCCTTGGAAAATTCCCACCACAGTTTTAGCAGGTCCTAGTTTTGCCGCAGAAGTCGCGAGTAATTTACCGACAGCAGTGACTCTGGCCTCAGAAGAGGTGCAATTTGCTCAAGATTTAGTGACGCGTTTTCATTCTGCAACATTTCGCCCTTACATTAATGTTGATCGCATCGGCGTGCAGGTGAGTGGAGCGGCAAAAAATCCTTTGGCGATTGCGGCGGGTATTTCGGATGGTTTGGGTTATGGTGCGAATGCGCGTTGTGCATTAATTACTCGTGCCTTGGCTGAGATGAGTCGTTTAGGAATGGCGCTGGGTGGTCATATGAATACCTTTATGGGTTTGTCGGGTTTAGGAGATTTGGTGTTGACCTGTACGGGCAGTCAGTCGCGGAATTGGCGTTTTGGTTATGCACTGGGACAAGGTCAGCCGATTGATCAGGCAGAGAAAGCTGTGGGCCAGGTGGTTGAAGGACGACAAAATGCCATTATTGTAGCCAAACGTGCTGCAGAATTGGGCATTGAATTACCGATTATTGAGCAAGTGAAAAAAGTGGTAGAAGGTGAAATGAGTGCTACGGAAGCGGTGCAGGCTTTGTTGATGCGCAGTGTGAAATTCGAATAGCAATTTAATTCGCAGCCCGAATACTGTTTTTGCATTTTCAAATCTTGAGAGGCGATCGATATAAAATTTTAATGCGCTATTTTTGTTCGTTGCAGGTTGTCTACAATTTCCAAGTTAGCTAAAGAATATTAGCGCTTTTTGTTTCCTGTAGTTGTCAGCTCAGTGCCAGAATCGTCATCTTCACCATCGAAATCCGGATTGCCTACGTTATCATCATCGACATACTGATCAAAATCATCTGCAGTGAGTTCTTCTTTTTCGCCTACTACCGTTCTGAGTATTTGGCTGACGGGTTGTTGTGTCGCGTAGTAGTCTACTGCTTCAGCAGTTAATGAGGCCAGTAACAGATCGTGGGATTGGCGAATTTCGACTAGCTTTTTTTGGTAATTTGCTTGATCTGGGATAGTTGCTAATAATTCCAGATAGCGATCGTTAATTGTTTCTAGTAGATCAAATTCAAAATGATCGTCGATTTGGATACGCTTTGCTTTGATCTGTGCAATAATTTCACCGACACTTCGTGCGATGAATCGTGCCACTTCAATACAAAGAGGGCCGCAGGAAACAATAGGTCCCTCGTCATGTTGTAATGGTGTTTTTGAATTGTAAATTGAAAATTCTGTGATGGTTTTATCTCTTTGCAACTCTCGAAAAATCCTCATTGGATCTTTGTGCTTCGAGGTTGTCAGGTTGATAAAAAATAATTCTTGTGAGGGTGTAATCAGTGTAATGACAAAATGATTTTCGCCAGCCCCAGGTTCCGTACTGATCATAATCGCGAATTTTTTCTGTTCTCCTGCGAAAGTAGCTAAACATTTGAGATGCTGGCTATAAGGGATAGTTGCGTTTTTGTGATTTTGGTTAGGCGCAAAATAGAGGATGGGTGATTTTTGATCATGTTTAAATTCCGCGTTCATTAATACAGGCATTAAAGCCGCAAGATACCATGTTTCGTATTTACGTTGATCGGGCATACCTTGCATTGAGCCTCTGAACATTTGTGTTGCCCAGTGTTCGTCTTCTACAGGAGCAGATTTTCGACTAGCTGGCACTACAGCGGAGTGCTTAGGTGTTAGGCCAGGTGCTGGATAACCTGCAGCCTTTGATGCTGTTGATAAGTTTTTATTACTGCCATTAACCAGTTTATTTGATTGAGCAGAAGGAGTTGTGTCAGGCTGTTCTCCCACAAGAGGTGTTGTTGCTTTCTTGGCTGGCAAATCAGTTTGAGGTTTTTCGGCTGCATCTAGGCCATTCTGAGATTTGGCTCTATGGGTGCTCTTAGTGGATGAACTACTCGAGCCGTCGAATAATATGGTCAGAGGTCCACTTTTGTGCCATTTTACCCAGGCATTACTGAGCTTGTCCGCCACACGGCTTAAAAATGTAATAGGAAAAGCGAGTAGGCCTATGGCAGTGCCGATATAAAATAGATTGGCGGCAATTTGAAGACCAATAGAATTAGCCAGAGGTAACAGAATCGGTGCGATTAAGGAATTCAGCGCAGTAATGAGCGGAACAAATATACTGTTGAGAAGACTCAGAGTTTGAGCAACGATGGGTAAGTTTGAACACCAGAGCAGTGCTTGATACAAATTATTCATTGCAGTAGGGAAAAATTTGATACCAAAGCCGATGGTTAAGGGTAATATAGTAGCCCAGAGAGTCGCAGTGAAGGCAACACTGACAGTGCCAACAATAAAACCAACAACAGTGCCTGCATTCAATCCTAAAACTCTCCCTTTGATTTCGTGCGCAAAAGCAACAGCCAGCCGCGCATTTTTTTCGGGTGAGGTGATCATTCTGCCAATCAGAGAAATCGTTTTGCTCAGAAAATGCAGGAAACTGACAATGACCATTAAAAAGGTTGGGAATGCGATCAGAGCATAATTCTGATTTTTGTGAGGTTCATTTTGCTCTCGTTCTTTAAAGAGCTCCCGGTAAGCATGCGCGCAGAGAAATGCACTCAATGTGGGCAGAAGTTCTGTGAATATTTTAAGAATGTTGAGCGCTATTTTGGGTAGAATAGCAATGACCTTCAGAGGGAATATAATCAGTATTTTAAAAATGAAGGAAATTCCCTGCCAAACTTTTTTTTCTGTAGATATATCCTCAGAAAAATCAATTCCACCAAAGAAATTAAAAGCGATGATTTGCCATGGAAATTGAAATTTTCCAGCATCATATAAGGGTCGATTAGGCAGACCAAAAAAAGTGGTGAGTATCAGGGCAGCGAAAGACTCTGTGCCATTATAGGGTTTGACTTTGCCATTGAAATCAGTGATGTTGTGGTTGCTAATATCATAACCATCACAAGGAAAAGTCATTAATAACGCTTGTTTAAAAAGCCCTATGTTGTTTCCAGGGTTGGGATTCGGGGATAGTGAGCGATCTGGATGAGTTTTATCGTGAAGGTGCAGATTGTTGCCGATAAACCAATAAGCAAGTTGAGTTTTAATCCACTGACCGAAGCCTATACCCTGTTGTTTTTGATTGATATGGATTGGATTAGGATTGATTATAAACATACATTTCCCCAGTTTCTTTGATCTTGTTATCTTACACTGATCGAGATTACTTCGTCAATTTCAGATCAGGAGTTCTCCTTCGGGAGAATCTCCTGTTCTGCTATTTTAAATTGGCGATGGAGTGAATTTCACGACCCATACTGCTGGTGAGCGCAGCTCTCAATTTTGCGCGTTTGTCGGTAGAGGGCGCACCTAATTCTTCTTCTTCTTCTTCTTCTTCTTCATCTTCAACGGATGTACTACGGGATCTGATTTTGTCATTGTCCCGAGTAGACTTCGCTGTGGGTTGGTTGAGCTCTTCATCGGAAGTCGCGCTAAGCGAGCTCGAGGACAAGTTGTGCTCATCGTCAGGAGTAGCAGTACGTTCGGGGGTGGCTGTCGAATCATCAAGCGCAACCTGAGACGCTTCAAATTGTCTGGCAACCGATGATTGTGTCCAAAAGCCAGAAGAAAGGGCTCTTAGGCCGCTATCTTGGCTGATGTTCATGGGTTTAGTTGAACCGTCATCCTCGGAGAAGTATTCTAATTCATCAGAGCTTCGCATATGTACCTCAAAAAATTACTTAATATACAATAAATATTAGGAAATTATGCCTGAATTAGCTTATTCTGTCAATAGGGTGATCTCTTTTTATTATTTTTTTGTGCTGGGCTGTGGGGGGTGCCCTCTTTTCGCTTTCGAGGGGTGCTATTCGAAAAAGACTTTTTATCCCCTCGTTTGTGCTTTTTACCTTCAAAGGGCTTTTTGCTTTCGAAGGGTTTCTTGCCGAAGTGTTCCTTTTTCTTGTGAAAGTGACCTTTTTTCTTCTCTTTGGGGCGGTCTGCATTGTCTACAAAACGCTCTTCCGCTTTGGGGGCTAAAGGTTTAGCTTTTCCACTTAATGAAGCAAAAGCAGCGGCTATATCGAGCTCGGAGCATTCATGATCGTGCACTAATTGCTCGATTAATTCTCGGTAATAATCTAACTGTGCGTTACTGAGAATTTGGCCTATTTCTGCACTTAATAACTCAGCACGTTTTTTGTTAATTTGTTTGATGCTGGGCGGTGTGAGTTCTTTGAGAGCCGAGCGATTATTTTGTTCAATCATTCGAAACATTCGCATCTCTCGGGGGGTGACAAACAATAAGGCTTTTCCTTTGCGACCTGCACGACCCGTTCGTCCAATCCGATGTGTGTACGACTCAAGATCTTGTGGAATATCATAATTAATCACATGATTTATTCTATCTACATCAAGACCTCGGGCAGCCACTTCAGTGGCGACAATAATATCGAGTCCGCCGCTTTTAATTTTTTTCATCACCTTTTCGCGAGCCGCTTGATTCATGTCACCATTTAAGGCAGAAACGGAATAACCTCGTGCTTCAAGTTTGTTGGCTAATTCATCTGAGCCTAATTTTGTTCGGGTAAAAATTAATGTGCCATCGATGTCTTCAATTTCTAAATAGCGGGTTAAAACTTCAAGTTTATGTTGTTGGCTTACGATTGTGTACAATTGTTCAATATTATCAGTGGCAATGCCTTGATGTTTGATGTGAATTTGAGTGGGATTTTTTAAATGTGCTTCAACGATGCCGCGTAAACTTTTTGGCATGGTGGCAGAAAAAAGAGCCACTTGATGAGGAATGGTAATTTGTTTCAGAATTTCTTTAACGTCTTCAAGAAAACCCATGTTGAGCATTTCATCGGCTTCATCCAACACGACTGTTTTGATTTGAGACAAGACCAAGGTACCGCGACGTAAATGGTCTAAAATTCGGCCAGGGGTGCCGACGACTACATGAACACCTCGTTTTAAAGCGTTTAGTTGTCCTCGATAATCAGTGCCCCCATAAATAGGCAGTACCCGAAAATCCGGATAAGCGTTTTTGGCATAGGCGTGGAAGGCTTCAGATACTTGGATGGCCAATTCTCGGGTTGGAGCCAAAACTAAGGCCTGGGGGAGAACTTGTGCAATGTTGAGATCAGAGATGATGGGTAGTGCAAATGCCCCTGTTTTACCAGTACCAGTCGCTGCGAGGCCCAAGACGTCACCGCCTTTCATCATCACGGGAATGCATTCTGCTTGAATCTGTGTCGGCGATTCATAGCCGAGATTGGCCAAAATAGGCAATAGTTTGGGGTTCAGGCCAAGTTTGTCGAAGGAAGGTGAAGTTGTCATAGGATCCTCAATGGGGCTGCTTTTGTTACACTGAATAAGATTACTTTGACTTGTCTGCAGCCGTTTTGAGCCTTTAGCAACCCTATATGAAAAAAGCCATTATACACTGAAAATTCTGAGGAATCTAGAAGGGGTCCGACCCCTTTTGAGGAAGATCTGATTCTGATATAGTCGCTATCAATTATTTAATAGCGACAGGAAGTCTTAAATGAAAGCATCGCAAAACCTTTACAAATTTTTCAGGCATGTTCTTTTTGCTAGCTCGGCATTTTTATTGGCGGGTTGTGCGACTACGAAAAATCCGGTGGATCCTTATGAGAATTATAATCGGGTGGTTTTTAAATTTAATCGCGGGCTTGATTATGCGATTTTGAGGCCTGTTGCTGATCTTTATGATACTGTGATTCCGGAGCCCATCCAAGGTGGTATCGGAAGAATGTATACCAACTTCTATGAGCCCTCTCGTGTGATTAATGATATTTTACAAGGCGAAGGTTTGTATGCTTGCCAAGATGGAGCACGATTTGTTGTGAATACCACGGTGGGTTTGGTCGGATTTTTTGATGTGGCGCAATCGCTGGGGTATCCACCGCATAATCAGGATTTTGGTATTACGATGGCGCGCTGGGGTTGGGATCAATCCGCCTTTTTAGTCGTACCGTTTTTAGGTGTGTACACGGTGCGTGATTTTTCTGCAATTCCCTTTAATAGCTATGCTTTTACTTTTTGGCCCTATCTCAGACCTGAAAGCCTTTCTTGGGAACTGTATTTCTTGGAATTAATTCACGATCGATCGGTGCTTCGACCTACGGATAAAGTGATCGATGAAGCCATTGATCCGTATCTTTTAGTGCGCGATGCTTATTTGCAAAAACGAAAACAAGATATCAGTATTCAAAAATCAGGCCGTCATCCTGACATCAAGCCAGCCGCTGAGCAAGAGGATCAAACAGTGCTTAATCAGGACACAAGCCCTGTGAAAGAAAAAGCGGCAAAAAATATGCGCAATGTAAAAAGATCTCCGCAGAAATCTTTGAGCAATAGTTTGCCCGATGTGCTTTCTTTGAAAATTCCACACCCCCAGGAATTCCCCCAAAAGCGGGGAATTCTTTCCCATTTTATATATGCTACACCCAAGCAAAGCTTGGGTTCGCACTTAGAGGGGAGCATTACATTGCTCCCCTCTAAGAACACCCCATTGTTAATGTAAGAATTGCTGTTCCCACCAATATCACTGAGTCATCAAAGAATGTTTCACATTGTATTATTCGAACCTGAAATTCCTCCGAACACGGGCAATATTATTCGATTGTGCGCCAATACTGGCGCACAATTGCATTTAATTGAACCATTAGGATTTGAGTTGGATGATGCCCGATTGCGTCGGGCAGGATTGGATTATCATGAGTGGGCCGCGGTTAAAAATTATCCCAGTTACGAAGATTTTTTTGAGAAAAGGAAGCCGAAGCGATTATTTGCTTTAACCACAAAAGGTTCGGTCAATTACAGTACAATTCAATTTCAGCCCGAAGATTATTTTTTATTGGGCCCTGAAACTCGAGGATTGCCGAATAAAATTTTAGATTCATTACCCACCCAACAACGACTCAGAATTCCCATGCTGCCCAACAGTCGTAGTTTAAATTTATCCAACTCAGCTGCCATCATTCTCTATGAAGCTTGGCGTCAATGCGATTTTTCTGTCCTCTAAAGCAATAGACTAACAGCCCACGAGGGGCTCTGAGATAGTCTATAATGGTAGATAGACCTACGTGTTGGCAGTCTATCGGTGAGGGTGTTATGAAAAAACCAGAAGGTGAAGTGCTAGAGGTACTAGAAAACCTCAAAGAACAGATTCAAAAAATTCGAAAAAAGAGAGGTGTTTCTCAAGACATGCGTGTAACTCTTACTGAGCTTGAGGGTTACGTTGAGGCATATCTTAAGGGAGAGAAGTCACCTCCTCACCACACCGTTGTTCGTGATGTATTGAATAGAGTCTATATCAATTATATGAGTGACGAAGATTTTGATGAGAAAGATAAAAAGGTGTTGGAAGCGTTCAAAGCTGTTGAAAAAAAAATCGAAGCTGTACCTGCTCAAGCTGCAGCACTCACGTCAGCCCAGAAGCCGCCTCTGCCGCCCAGAAGATTCAGAGAGCCTTTAGCCGTTCAAGCTACTGAAAGATCCACACAACAAAATGCAGTGGCCACATCTTCAGAATCTAATCAGGCTCATAAAAAAGACATTCTCAAGGCCTTAGATGAACTCGAAAATAATGGAAGAGACTGGTTGGATCGAGAGGGTTCTAAAGTTCTACTTGGGGCACAGAATGCGAAGTTGAGGTATCAAAATGGCGGATCCGATGTGGAAGCTGTACAAAAATTTTTAGAGACTTTGAATCCGAAATCAGTGCCTGGGGTAGGAGTCAAGTACATCAGTTCACATCAGAAAGACATCGCAGCGAAATTCATGAATACTGAGGGTATCAAGGAAGCATTGAAGGATCCTAAATTTCGAGAAGATTTTCGAGCATCAGTACAGGGCTTGCCTCAACAATCTAGACAGTTTATTTTGAAAGAGTTACCACCCCCTGTTGCTCGGGCGGAGGTCTTGGACATCAAGAAACCAGAAAGAAAAGCTCAGGGTCTGTTGAGTGTGGATGATGCAATTCATTACCTTCTTGGCGACGCTACACGACATGTTGGGGCCAAAGGAGATGCAAGGGCTCTCCTCGAAACGGCGATTTATCTGATACGTAAAGACTTATATAATATGGAAGTTTCACCTGAAGTTACTTCTGCACGAGATGCCATGCAAAAACTGGATAAACAATTTCGTGAAAGCGTAGAATCCAATCCTCTTAATAAAGAAAAAAATAATGCGACGGTGCGTGAATGTCTGGCGGAAATTAAAGCTAACCAGACGCTTGAAAAATGCTACGCCAATGAAGAAAAAAGAGAAAATTCTGCTAAGAAATAGAGAGGGTCTAATAGGTGAAAGAGGCTTCATCTGCTTTGAAAAGCGTCGGGAAATAGGCTGTTGCGTTTTGGTCAATTATGTAACCAAGAATGGTTCCAGCCGTTGCGTGAGGTCGTTCTAAAAAAGGCCAATTGTCGGTATATTCTAAAATTGTATTGAGCGTGGCCCAATTTTCTGGATATTCTGATGCAGCGTCTACTAAGTAATCCAAAGGTGTTTTGTTCCCCTTATCGACAGCGTCAAATGAAATGTCAAAATCTTCATTGATCATCATTAATGCTTGGGGAGAGTTGCAGAAGGATGCGGAATGTAAAATAGTTCGGCCTTCATTATCGAGCGCGTTGAGTAGTGGTGAGTTGTTCAATTTCAGGCGCTTTAGAAACCAGACAGCGCCCTCTTGAGCAGCGCAATGGGCAACAGTAACACCTGCTGCATCCACCAGAGGTAATTTTGAGGTTTCATCTTGCGCCAGTAAATAGCAATAAATATCCCAACGGCCACCTCGGCCTGTGGAATGCAGAACAGATTGACCTGAATTATCTAAGGTAGTGAGTAAATCTTTTGGGCATCGCGGGTCTTTCAAAACACTGATGAACAAGGGTAATTTGCCTCTCATGGCCAGAATATGCAGTACCGTTTGTCCTGTGCCAAACCGTTGATCCAGTCTTAGCCAACCCTGCTCAATAAAGTGCCAAAATACTTCGGGATTACCAGCAGTAACCACAGAAAGTGTCAGTGATTCATGTGAAATTGAGTGTTCTTTCATCAGTGAAAGGACTTGTTTTAAGTTGCCTTTTTCAATAGCAAATTCAGCCATTTGAAGCCAGTACTTTGCTTCATCAACCTCACTCAACGGATTGCGTTGTTCAGAAAGTTCTGTCGTGCGTTTCCAAAATCCTCGGTATGCGGTGTAAAAGGCTAATCCTTTTCCAATTTTGCAATCAATGTTCTTCGATCGAAGGTATTTAATGGTTTCTGCATTGCCGTTCATCTCAGCGTAGGTGAGTAGTGTTTCTTGTTCGTTAGTTGGTGCAGATTCTGGAAAAACACACTTTAAATCATAGCCCCTGGCTTCGAGGATTTTAAGGACTTTAAGCTGTCCACCCGCCGCTGCCATGATGGAAGCTTTTTTGTAGGGATCAAACGCATTTTTACTAGCGTGTTTAATGAGTGGGGGTGAGTCTGATTGATCAGGGTCGGAGCCTTCTTCAAGTTTCTCAGGCAAACAATGCTCAACAGAGTTCGATTGCCCACCCAGGGAAGAATAGTCTACAAAGCCCCTACCGTGATGATCTCGTAATAGTATGAGTTGGTCATCCGTCTTTTCTCTTAAAAAGGCCTCAAAACCGCAAATGGTAGCTATTTTCCAGTAGCTGTAGGGATCTTTTTGGATAAGCGTTGGTAGGAGGTGGCCAGTGCAGCTTAGGATGTGTCCAAGAGCTACAACTGGGCCAGGCTCTTTTTTGAGAGATAGCGCGTGATCTTCAGATTCAGCGGTTTGTGTCTGAAGGTTGGCATCTAGTTTTTGGTCATCTTTAGGCTCAACAGCATCTATTTCAGGGTTGAGTTCCTCTGATTCGGTTGAAGGTAGCAATGTAGTATAAACAGGGGGATGATCTGTGAAAAAGGGATCCAAGACGAACATCTCTTGTAAGGTGTAAAAGCCATCTACCTTGCTTAGGACCCAAGGATCTTTCAGCAGCTTTGTAAGTAGGAGGTGTTGGTGTCTTGTCCAGAGTAGGCTACATGTTGCTGAGAAGTTTAGGGCATCACGCATAGAAAGGAATTGTAATACAATACCAATTATCTCCAGGGGGAAGGTGACGAAGGGATGTTCCTGATTCTCTCTCATTGTTCTAATTACCTGTGCCAGCATGATCATAATTTTATATCATAAACGACAATGAAATACAAGTATTTAATATCATTCGTCGGGTAAGTGCTGTGAATGTGCTTTTATTAGTTAGCTCTATTTACAGGCCGATATAGGCATATGCATTGGCACTGCGAGGATGCCAGTAAATGGGTGAGATCCGGCAAAAACTTGAGAATGCGCTATAATTGAGACATGGGAGGGTTTGGTAGCTATAGGTGGTTATTTATGAAAAAATCAGAAGGTGATCTGCTTAAAAAGCCAGAGGGTGAGCTACTTGAGAAATTGGAAGAAATCGGGGCTTATATGTCGGAAATGCAAAAAGAAATGCGCCCAGAAGATCAGCGGCATGAAAAATTTGAAGAAATTCAAAGAAAAATTAAGGAATACGCGCGAGGGTTGAAATCACCTCCTACTCTTTCAGTGGTTAGGGAGCTACATGGAATAATACAAAAATACCACGCAGATGGGGATTTTGGTCCAAATGATAATACGGAACTTAGCCAAAAGGACCTTGAGGTAGTCGATAAATTTTTGGTTGGGTCACTCAAATCAGAGACAAAAAGGGAACCTGTAGCTGCGCAAGAATCCAGAATAACATCTGCGCAAAGATTTCCCGTACAGCCACCTCGCGGTGATAGTATTTCAGATGAAGAGCTTTTTCAGTTAGCTAGAAGGGTAATTGGCGGAAAGGGTAGGTCTTCTCCTGAGCCAGTAGAAGAAGATCTATCTAAACTTGATTTGAGCGATCCGAGTAAAATTTCTAACAGACAACTTGGGGCACTAGCCAAAAGCATTTTCAGTCAATCTCAGGGACGTCAGAACGTGACCGAATCTAAGACTTCTGATCAAGATATTAAAGACGCTCTTGAAGAGGTTTCACACGCTTACCAGCATAGCCACAATCCGTTTTTGTCTAGAGATTTTAAAGATTCTCTTCAACTCACAATAATGACCACGAAACGTGAGGGTTCCTCAGCCGATGTTATAAATAGATTTTTACAAGATGTCTCTGGTAAAAAAGTTCTTAGTTCAAAACAGGATGACCTTATAAAGAAATTCATGGCGACGGAAGGCGTGAAGAGGGCGATGGAGGATCCAAAGGTTCAAGAGGCGTTTCGAACTGCAGCAGAGAGCTTATCACCAAAAAGTGGGAAATTAATTACGGACAAATTACCCGCAGCCGTAGAAAAACAAGCAGTGGTTAAAAAGTAGTGAACTGAGATAATTTTACAGAGGTAGGCTTATGAAAAAAAATAAGATGGCAGAGCGAGTTGCATTAAAGAACTCGAATATGATCCTCGAGGATTTTCGGCGTAGCATAACGTTAGATGGTTTATACGCATTAAGAGGGAGCAACGATGAAAAAGCCAGAAGGTGAGGTTCTTGAGGTTTTAAACACTTTGAGATCCCAGATTGAAAAAATTAAGACAGAGGGGACTGCTACCCAAGGTAGTGTAGATGTACTTGCCAAAATTCAGGGTCAGGTTGAGAGATATCTGAAAGGCGAGAAATCTCCCCCGCAATACACGGTGGTTCGTGATGTCTTGAATAGAGTATACATCAATAATCTCGAGGATAAAGATTTTGATACAAAAGATCTGCAGGTGGTGGGTCAATTCATGGGGCAATCTCCTAAACCTTTACCTCCCTTACCCCAAAAGGCAACTAGTGGTGGGCCGCCCGCAAAAGCGGTTCCAGAACTCCCTCAAAATGCAGGAGTCAAATTACCTAAGGGCGAGTCGTCCGCAAATGCGGTTCGAGTACCCCCTCAAAATGCACCAGTCACATCAGCGGAGCGGACAACAAGAATGCCTGGACCGGATGCACTGGTAGGACATCAGATGATTAAACATCTCATGGATAGATCTCGGCAACAATTTGAGGCGCCGGCTCCAAAAGAGGATCCTCAAAAGGAAAATATGTTAAATGCATTTAAAGAGCTCAGCACTAAGGGTATCAGTTATATCGCAACAAACGCTCTTAAGGAGGCAGAGAGTGCTTTGAAAGAAGGAAAAGCATCAACTGATACTGTAAGAACTTTTTTGGCAGCTGTAATACATCCAGAAAAAGTGAAAGGACTTCCGGTTACAAAAATTTCAGGGGATGAGAAAGATCTCTTACAAAAATTTATGAACACAGCGGGTGTTCAGAAAGCTGTAGAAACTGATCCGGCGATCAGGGGTGCACTTAAAAGCTTTGCTGATAAATTGCCGAATAATGCTAAAGATATAGTTGCAGGACCAGTTCAAAAAGCACAAAGGGCTCATGAAGCACAAAAAACCGCATCTTTGAAAAAATAGTTGCATTCAAAAATCAGCTCCCGAATTTCGGGAGCTGATTTTTTCGTGCTTCTAGAAAATTATTGATTAAATAATTGACAAGCTTTTTGATTATCACTGGTTGAAAATACAACCGCAGATTTTCCGTTGTAATAGGTTGTGTAAAACCAATTGATATTAATATTGGCTTTTGAAAATTTTGAGGTGACTTCAGTAATGGTACCAGGTTTATTGTCGATATAAGCCACGACCACTTCTTCTTCACGATAATTATTGTATTCAGAGCTGCTCAGAGCTTGTTCTGCGCTGGACCAGTTTTCTGGGATAAAGTAAAAATGTCCTTTACCACCGTAGGTCGATCCCCACATAGCTTTGATGTTGTTGCTGCCATTGCCGAACAATACTGATGTCAGATTGCTTGCGGTACCAACTTTGTCAGATGTTTCAACGTAAAACTCTTTTTCTAATGTTGCAGTTGTCATAACACTTCTCCTTAACTTCGTTAAATAATATCCACGCTATTAAGCCGATAAAAGCATCGGCCCTACTGTATATTTTAGCGCACGGCGAAGATTATTTGTGCCAATAAAAAGATAAAAATGACAAATATTATATATTATTTATTTAAATAGTAGGGATCGTGTGGGTTGCCCTGGATATTGCACAGTCAAACGTAGGGATAGGTCAAAAAATGGCGGAGTTTTTCTGTTGTTGTGCTTCTTAGTAGATTGTTAGTGCAATATCCAGGATTGGGGAGCTAGCGGATCTGCTCAATCAGGGTTTGAGTCGCACGAACCAGGGCATCCGTGATGCCAGGTTCTTTGCTAGAGTGTCCTGCATCCGGAATAATATGTAGCGTAGAATTAGGCCAGGCTTTGTGCAAACGCCACGCATTTTCAAAGCTACAGACGATGTCGTAACGCCCGTGTACAATAATGCCCGGAATGTGTTGGATTTTTGGCATATCATTGAGAATCTGATTCGGTTTAAGGAAGCAATTATTGATAAAGTAATGACATTCAATTCGCGCTAAGCTTAGTGCTGTGTGTGGATCGGTAATCCACTCCAAACCTTCAGGAGTCAATCGCAAAGAAGAGCACCGGCCTTCCCAGGTAGACCAGGCTTTTGCCGCCGCCATCCGAGCAATTTCATCGTCACCGGTTAATACTTCATTGTAGGCGTGTACATAATTCGCGTGGCCATTTAATTTTACGGCTGAAATAAAATCGTCCCAATAATCAGCATAAATAAAATTGGCACCAGCACCATTAAAAAGCCAATCAATGTCGTGGGGGCGATTCAGAAAAATGCCGCGTAAAATAAGCCCGGCCACTCGGTCGGGATGGGTTTGTGCGTAGACTAAACTTAAAGTGGAGCCCCAAGATCCCCCAAAAAGCACCCACTGGTCGACTTTCAAAAATTTGCGGATGACCTCCATATCAGCGACCAATGCTTGAGTCGTGTTTTCTGTGAGATCAGCATGAGGTGTTGAACGACCACTGCCACGCTGATCAAATAAAATAATCCGATACTGATTGGGATCAAAATAGCGACGGTGATCTTCTGAACAGCCTGCACCGGGCCCGCCATGCACAAATAAAACAGGCATACCCTCTGGATTGCCGCAAACCTCAACATAGAGCTGATGAGGGGCGTCGACATTCAGCATATGTTGCTCATAGGGGGCGATAGCGGGGTAAGTGCTCAACATAATCAAAACTCCGGTATTGGCTAGAAAGAACTTAGCGAGTGGTGTATCATATCCGATTTAATTTTACTAGCACCTAGACCCTTTTCCTCTAGGTGCGGTACTGAATAAAAGTTGCTTATGAAACTCATTAGAAATTTCTCGATTATTGCGCACATCGATCATGGCAAATCCACTTTAGCGGATCGTTTTATCCAATTATGTGGGGGCCTCTCCTCGCGTGAAATGAGCGAACAGGTCTTAGATTCCATGGATCTGGAGAAAGAGCGTGGAATTACGATTAAGGCCCATAGCGTAACCTTAACCTATAAGGCCAAAGACGGCCAAAATTATCAGCTCAATTTTATTGATACACCTGGCCACGTCGATTTTTCCTATGAGGTATCGCGTTCTCTTGCGGCATGTGAAGGGGCATTGTTAGTGGTTGATGCAGCTCAGGGGGTAGAGGCTCAAACGCTGGCGGTATGCTATACCGCCATCGAGCAAGGCTTGGATGTGCTTCCTGTTCTCAATAAAGTTGATTTACCTTCTGCTGAGCCTGAGCGAGTGAAACATGAAATCGAAGAAATTATCGGAATTGAGGCTCAAGATGCTCTGCATGTCAGCGCAAAAACGGGCTTAGGCATCGATGAATTGTTGGAAGCTTTGGTTCAACGGATTCCACCGCCCACTGGATTAGATTCTAATCCTCTGCAAGCTTTAATTATCGATTCGTGGTTTGATTCCTATCTTGGTGTTGTCTCTTTAGTCCGTGTAATGGAAGGTACACTACAAAAAGGCGACAAAATGATGGTTATGTCGACCGGAAAAACGCACATTGTTGATGACGTGGGAATTTTTACACCAAAAAGAACCTCAACAGGAACTTTGGCGGCCGGTGAAGTGGGTTATGTCATTGCAGGAATAAAAGATATTTATGGTGCACCGGTTGGTGATACTTTAACTCACGCGAATAATCCCGCCACAACAGCCTTGCCTGGCTTCCAACAAATGAAACCCCAAGTGTTTGCAGGTCTTTTTCCTATCAACGCAGATGATTATGAATCATTTCGCGATGCACTGGGAAAATTGCGCTTAAATGATGCGGCATTGTTTTATGAACCTGAAAATTCAGAAGCCTTGGGATTTGGGTTTCGTTGCGGATTTTTAGGCATGTTGCACATGGAAATTGTGCAAGAGCGATTAGAGCGAGAATATAATTTAGAGTTAATCACGAGTGCACCCACCGTTATTTACGAAGTGATTTCAACCAAAGGCGATGTACTCAAAATCGATAATCCTTCGCGTTTACCTGAGCCCAATTATATTGCAGAAATGCGAGAGCCAATTGCACTTGCGACGATTTTAGTGCCCCAAGAATTTGTGGGCAATGTCATAACACTGTGTATTGAGCGTCGAGGGGTTCAGAAAAAACTACATTATCTGGGTAATCAAGTTCAACTCGTTTATGAACTACCCATGAATGAAATTGTGCTCGATTTTTTTGATCGATTAAAATCAGTCAGTCGTGGCTATGCGTCTTTAGATTACAGTTTTAATCATTTCCAAGAGGCGGATTTGGCTAAGTTGGATATTTTAATCAACGGGGAAAAAGTGGATGCTTTGGCTTCTATTGTGCACAAAGATAAAACATTTACACGGGGCCGTGAATTAACCGAAAGATTGCGTGAGATCATTCCACGCCAAATGTTTGATGTCGCTGTTCAAGCGGCTATCGGAAATCATATTATTGCCCGACAAACCGTTAAAGCGTTGAGAAAAAATGTAATCGCGAAATGCTACGGTGGTGACGTTTCTCGTAAACGTAAATTACTCGAGAAGCAAAAAGCAGGTAAGAAGCGAATGAAGCAGATTGGTCGTGTTGAGATTCCGCAGGAAGCTTTTTTAGCAATTTTGAAAGTGGATAAATAAACTTTAGGAGAATGATTGTGGCGATGCCGATTAATTTCGACTTTCCTTTTTATTTGACCCTGGCGGTGATTGTTACCGGCATTTTAACCTTCATCGATAAATTCTTTTTTGAAAAAAAACGTGTGCAGAGCGGAGCTAAAATACCCTGGTATTTTGATTATTCTCGATCATTCTTTCCTGCCCTGCTACTAGTCCTGATCATACGATCCTTTATTGTTCAACCTTATCGAGTGCCGACTGGCTCATTGGAGCCAACCGTTATGCCGGGCGATTTTATACTGGTTCAACAGTATTCCTATGGATTACGTTTGCCTGTGTTGCAGAAAAAAATCTATGCTACCGGTGAACCAAAACGCGGGGATATTGCCTTGTTTTATTATCCTGAAGATACGGCAGTGCGTTTTGTAAAACGAGTGGTGGGTTTGCCTGGGGATCATGTTGTTTACAAAGATAAAATTTTAACAGTCAATGGTAAAGAAATGCCTCAGTCTGTGGTGGGGCCTGATCTCAGTGAAGAATCGGGAGAATTGCCACAACCGGTTATTCGTAAACATGAGGTTTTGGATGGCGTCTCACACAATATTTTTGTGAGCAAAGATCGAGGATGGTTTCAGAATGTTGATGTTGTGGTGCCACCCGGACATTATTTTATGATGGGTGATAACCGCGATTTTTCTGCGGATAGTCGCTATTGGGGATTTGTTCCTGAAGAATATTTAATTGGTAAAGCTTTCGCTATTTGGCTCAGCTGGGACAGTAATAAATCTCGGCCCCGTTGGAATCGCATGTTCACCGGAGTGCATTAATGGAAAAGCCGGGCCAATTTTTGGCGATACGTTTAGGTTATGAATTTAAGGATATTGAATTACTTCAATTGGCTTTAACGCATCGGAGTGTGTCCGGCAAAAATAATGAGCGACTCGAATTTCTAGGCGATTCGCTGTTAAATTTTATCATTGCAGAAGCCTTGTGCCGATTATATCCTGATTTAAAAGAAGGTGAATTGTCACGATTAAGAGCGAATTTAGTGAATGGCACAACTTTGGCTCAGCTTGCTCGAGAATTTCAGTTAGGTGAGTGCCTGATCCTCGGTATAGGTGAACTCAGAAGTGGCGGTTTTCAGCGAGATTCTATTTTAGCCGATACCCTAGAAGCGATTATTGCAGCCATTTATTTGGATAGTGATATCAATACTTGTCGCGAACGTTTACTGGCTTGGTACGAACAACGTTTGTTGGATAGACCTTCTTTAGACAAGCTCAAAGATCCCAAAACGCTGCTTCAGGAATTTTTGCAATCGCATCAAATGGCTTTGCCTGTGTACACTATTTTAGCCATTGAAGGTGAGGCCCATGCCCAAACTTTTTACGTGCAGTGCCAGGTGCCAGGTTTTGATATTGTCACCAAAAGTGCAGATACCACGCGTCGAAAAGCAGAACAAAAAGCGGCTCAAGAATTTTTATTAGCGCTAGAAAATCAACAAAAATCGAAGGTGCGCTGATGATTTACTGGCAGACCAAAGCCTTGCATCTAGGAGCAAGTCAATACTATTTTAGTGAAGCAATTTAATAGAGAGCGTGTATCATGAGTGAAGAAATAAAATCTCGTTGCGGATTTGTTGCCATTGTTGGGCGTCCCAACGTTGGTAAATCTACATTATTAAATCGCTTGGTCGGCCAAAAAATTTCCATTACTTCGCGAAAACCACAAACTACACGTCATAGTATTTTGGGTATTCACACGCAGGGTTCAGTGCAAACAGTCTACGTGGATACACCAGGTTTGCATACGCAGGCAAAACGAGAATTAAATCGGCAGTTGAATAAATCAGCCACCAACGCTTTAGCGGATGTGGATCTGGTGATCTTTGTTATCGATAGTTTAAAATGGACTGATGATGATCAGTTAGTTTTAGAAAAATTGCAAAATATTAAATGCCCTGTGATCTTGGCATTGAATAAAATTGATATGATCGGTGAAAAAGAACGTTTATTACCTAAGCTAGCTGAAATGAATTCACGCTATCCTTTCGCCACATGCATTCCTATTTCTGCCAAGAAAAATAAACAAATTGATGTGCTGCAAAAAGAAGTGGATCGTTATCTTCCAGAAGGCCCCCATTTATTTCCTGAAGATCAAATCACTGATCGCAGTATGAATTTTATTGCTGCTGAAATTGTTCGGGAAAAATTATTTCGATGCTTGGGCCAAGAAATACCCTATGCCATCTCCGTTCAAATTGAACGCTTCGAAGTAGAAGATCAAATCACTCACATTCATGCCATCATTTGGGTAGAGAAGGAAAGTCAGAAGGCGATCGTGATTGGCAAAGGCGGGATTAATCTTAAGAATGTCGGCCAACAGGCTCGGCATGATTTGGAAACGAATCTGGATGTTCAGGTGAATCTAAAGCTATGGGTTAAGGTCAGAGAGCATTGGGCTGATGACCAGCTGGCTTTACGTGACTTGGGTTATGAAGAGTGAAAAAAAATGGGCAAACTAGTGTTTGCCCATCGTTTTTTAGTAACGATCTCGATCGCCTCGACCACCGCCACCGCGTCTGTCTCCGCCGCGACCACCTTCGGTGCGTTCGCGTTCGCGAGCTTCGTTAACACGGAGCTTACGACCGTTGACTTCAGTATCGTTTAAAGAGAGAGCTTTTGACATAGAGCCTTTGTCTTTGAAAGATACAAACCCAAATCCTTTTGAACGGCCAGAAGCACGGTCAATGATTAGATTTGCGGACTCAATTTCGCCGAATTGTTCGAACATTTGATGTAACTCTTGTTCGTCAACGGAGAAAGGCAGATTGCCTACATAGATTTTGTTCATCGATTAAGATTCCTAAATTAGCAAGAAAAAACCAAGTGTAGCAGTGGGTTTAGGCTCTGTCCAGTCTTATTTTAGCCTCTTCAGGGGGGCCGGACTGTCTGGGGCTTGCGCTCTGGGGGGAAGTTTTGTAACATAAGTTTTAACAAATTAAAGACTAAATTCATAAAAGGTGCGGATGTGAGTCAATCTAAAGAAATCGTTATTCGAGATGAGAAGCTCAGGGGCTTTTATAAGCAAATTGGTGTTTGTATTGATTTGGGGCATATTGCTGCAGATAAACAAGCGTGGACAGAGGCACTGACATCTTATCAAAAGGGCTTGGAAACTGTAAACAAGGCCATTGCCTATTGTAAAAAATCAACGAAAAGAGCTTATCTCGGTGGACTGAATGAATTTATAGGCTCGCTAAATTTTGATTGTGGCCGGTGTTTATTACAGATGGGCGAAGTGGAGCAAAGCCTGGAATGCTATCAAAAGGCATATAATGGTGGTGTTAAAGAGGCGCTTAATAAGTTGTTCGCAATATCACATAACAGAGGGGATTACGGTCGTGCCTACCCTTATTTGCTCCTGGAAGGTAAATACAAAACCGTACCCATAACACTATTGTATGACTATGCTGTCCTTTTATCTCAGGGTGGCAAGGGTATAGAAATCAATTTAAATAAAGCCCTGTTCTTTTTTTTGTACATTGTTGATCGGCAACAAAAAGGTGACACTTTATTAGATGCTAAGAATGAAAAAGGTTTTTTCGCAGAAAAAATTGCTCAGATATATTGCGAATTAAAAAACACACCCAAAGAATTGGAATGGCGATTGAAGGCAGTGCGTGAAGATCTCCCTATGGCACTGCATAATTATGGAGAGATGTTGAATGATGGTCAGGGCGTTAAAAGAAATGAAGAGGAAGCTCTAAAATATCACTTACGTGCTGCAGAGAAAGGCCATTATGATGCGATGGTCGCTTGTGCAATACATTATTATAAATCAGACCGTATTCCTGTTGACCTTGACAAAGCTGAGTATTGGTTGAATCAGGCACTGCCTTTGGATTCGGGTGCCAGTGCAGCAGTGCTTTATTGTGGATTGATTTTAGCAAATTACGATGCTTATCCTGAAAAAAAGCAGAAGTTATATCAGCTTATTCCCCTTGTCGAGAAATTTGCTCCAGATGAAGCTAAAAATATTAGAGCTTGTATCATGCTCTATCAAGCTGACGCTGGCCAGGATCAAGTAAAGCAAGCTGCTGATATGCTGGCTGAGTTGGCTGATCAAGGTTTGCCATCTGCGCAGTATAATCTTGCGGTAATTTATCATACACGTCCAGGCTTTCGTCGAGAGCTCGCGGTTCCTTTGTATTTAGACGCGATTGCTCGGGATTATCTTGTGGCCCGACATAATCTGTATTTGCTCATCTATGAATTAGCTTTAGAATCCAATGGAGATGAAAAAAGTTTAGTTAAGTTTTTTAGATCTTTTGAGCAGCGTTATAGACGTGCATTACCCATGGATTTGCGTAAAGAAGATACCTACCTCTCATTCTATGTGAAATTGATTCATGCTTTAGAAGAATCCACCAAGGGTAATGTCACAGAAGTTTTGAAAGTGTATTTCCCGAAGGTTAACACAAAACTTAATACAGAAATTGTCAGCGTCAATTCAGCGATTACTCGTGTAGCACAAGTAGAAACCGTCTCTATAGCAGATCGGATAGCAGGTATTTTAGAAATGGGTCTTTTCTGTGGTTCCAATAGGTCAAAAACCTGTGCTTTTCGTCGTATTGGTGAGATTCTTGCAATAAACCAAGATGGCTTTGGGGCATTAGTAGATAATCTTAGCGGTTTTAATCAACTCACTGCTGAAATTGTGGCTAATCCGTTAGATAATGAAGCCTATATGGAGCTTGCAGTTGGATTGGCGAAGTTAAAGATTCATCCAGGATCCAGTTTGGTGAGTCATTGTTATCAAAAGCTTCATGAATATCATTCGGATAGACTAAACCTTGAAAATTTATTCTTAACCCCGTATCAATCATGTATGCTATTAAGCTCCTTAAGTGACCTGCCTCTATCTTTAGACTCATTTAGTTCTACATTGATTGCTGCTCTTGCGATATCGAGTGTTCAAATTACTAAAATGAACGCCTGGCAAATATTGAAAAGTTTGCAAGCATTGTGTGTCTTACATGCCTATCATAAAATCAAGAATGATAATATTTCTACGACTGAAATCTTTGAGAATGCATTGCAGAAAATTCTTGAAATTAATCCTGCTGAATTTTCAATGATTGATCTGTACCAATTATTTCTTTGTTTAAATTATATTGATAAAACAATTGTGGCTAAAACACAGGTTCTGAGAAAAAAATTTCAGCCTCAGCTCCTCGAAATGATGCAGTGGCTTAAAAACCAAAGGCCTACACCTTCGCAATCACAAGCAAGATTAGCAAGATATCTCGGCAACTATCGCACAGATGTATGTCTAGAGAAATATGTCAATGGTCTCTACGTTGATATTTTTCTCCAGGATGCTAAGGTTGTAGTAGAATTTGATGGGCCCTATCATTTTATGAAGTCTCTCCCTCACGAAGACTTACCCTTGTTGCGCAGTACCAGAGATTCTTTTCATGAAAGGATTATTGGATTGCCGATTGTGAGGGTTAATCACATCGAGTTTGAAGCATTAAATCACACTAATCGAGAACAAATCAGAAAATTTCTGCACAAAAAACTGGCTGTTGTGGGGATCTCTTTAACGGGCTCTTCCACTGAGCTAGAGCAGCAGTCTCAATATTTTTCTTCGTCGTCCCACAAGGGGTAACTCTGTAAGTGCCATGTTTAAAAAACACGAGTATCGTACACCTTCCAATGGGGAATCTTAAAAATTGGCAATGATTTTTGGCAATTGGCAATCCTATTTGACAATTCTAGATTTTAAGGTATAATATATTGTATGAATAGGAGCTCATATCCATGACGAACGTATTCGAAGTTAAGGTAGACGAATTTGGTCGCTTGCTGATCCCCAAACGATTACGAGACCACTTGGGCATTACACCTGGAACCGCAATTACTTTAAAAGAAATGGGGGAAGAAAACATCGTTTTACAAATTAAACACGATAAACCCGTTCTTGAAATCGTTGACTCAGTTCTTGTTTTTCAAGGCAATGTAGCAACAGACATCGAAGAATCAGTCGATGAAATTCGAAATGAACGACTCCACAAACTGATGGGTGACATTAAATGAAATACCTATTTGATACCTCTGTATTATTGGCTGCCATGGTAGCCGGTCATAAACATCACGATAGGGCTAAATCATGGTTGTCCAAAGCCCATCAAGGAAAATTCTCTCTTTATGTGTGTAATCACACGCTAGCAGAATTGTATTCAGTTCTTACAAAATTACCGATTAGCCCAAGAATTTCTCCTGCAACAGCAGTAATGCTTATTGAGCATAACATCATTAAACGTGCCAAATTAGTGAGCTTAACTTCCAAGGATTATCATCAAGTGATTAAAAATTTAGCTGCAGAAGATTTCAAAGGAGGAATCACTTATGACAATCTGATTTATCACGCAGCTGTCAAATCCGGCGTAACCAAACTACTCACTTTCAACACAAAAGATTTCGACCGCTTCAATCGAGAAAAGAAAGTCATTATCGTTTCAGCCTTAACTACCTCAACATTGCATTGATTGCCCCTTGCAAAAAAATTGTCATTGTGGGAATGTCGGAATGAAATTTTGAGGTAGAATCAGTGCTGAAGTCTCAGTAGTTTCATTTGTCACCTAAGAGTCATGGAAAGGTATCAGCCTGGATTATTACTATTGGCATTAGTTGCTAGTGGTTGCAATTAGGCCTTCCAGGATGTTAAAAATGAAAAAGTTATTTTTATCGAGGCAAACATGATCAAAACCGTCAAGCAGCTATTATCGGGAGAGGTTCCCGCCAATTCAGAAGTTACCGTTCAGGGATGGGTCCGAACGCGAAGGGATTCTAAAGCGGGGGTGTCTTTTATTCAGTTGCATGATGGCTCGTGTTTTGCGCCTGTACAGATCGTGGTTTCTCAGGATATTCCAAACTATGAGGAAGAGATCTTGAAGCTCACGGCGGGCTGTTCGCTGAGCACTACAGGTGTATTGGTTCAATCGCCGGGCCAAGAGCAAGCCGTTGAGGTTCAGGCCAAAGAAATTCATGTGCTGGGATGGATTCAGGATCCTGAAACTTATCCGATTCAGCCCAAACGGCATACTATGGAGTTTTTGCGTACTGTTGCACATCTGCGTCCTCGTACCAATACTTTTAGTGCATTGACCCGTGTGCGTCATACTCTGGCTATGGCTATTCATCAGTTTTTTGATCAACGTGAGTTTTTTTGGCTTAACTCGCCGATTATTACAGCCAGTGATTGTGAGGGTGCTGGAGAAATGTTCCGAGTAAGTTCTTTGGATCTTTTAAATTTACCGCGAGACGAAAAAGGCAACATTAATTTTAAAGAAGATTTTTTTGGTCGGGAAACTTTTCTCACAGTATCAGGACAGTTAAATGCGGAATCTTATGCCTGCGCTATGTCTAAAGTCTATACTTTTGGTCCGACTTTTCGGGCAGAAAATTCAAACACCAGTCGTCACTTAGCAGAATTTTGGATGGTAGAGCCCGAAGTGGCTTTTGCGAATTTATCCGACATTGCAACGCTCGCTGAAGATTTGTTAAAACATGTGTGTAAAGCAGTTTTGTCGCAGCGCCCCGACGATATGGCCTTTTTTGCGCAGTGGGTGGATAAAGAATGTATTCAACGCTTAGAAAAACTTTCTCAAGATGATTTTGTTCATATGGAATACACTGAAGCGATCAGTATTTTGGAAAAGGCCAATCAAAAATTCGAATATGATGTAGCGTGGGGTATAGATTTACAATCCGAACATGAGCGCTATTTGGCCGAAGATTATGTAGGCAAACCCATCGTCATGAAAAATTACCCTAAAGATATTAAAGGTTTTTATATGCGCCAAAATGACGACGGAAAAACAGTGGCAGCTATGGATGTTTTAGCGCCTGGGATCGGAGAAATTATCGGTGGTAGTCAGCGTGAAGAGCGATTTGAAAATCTCGATCAACGTATGACTGAACTTCATCTCGATAAAGATACCTACCGTTGGTATCTCGATTTGCGTGCTTATGGAACCGTGCCTCATGCGGGATTTGGCTTAGGTTTTGAGCGTCTAATTAGCTATATTACGGGTGTAAAAAATGTGCGAGATGTGATACCATTTCCTCGGGTGCCTGGAAGTGCTGCTTTTTAAACTAAATAGAGCTCAATAGCGTAGTCTAAAGTATTGTTGAGGTTAATTATGACGGTAGCTAAAACAGAAAGTAGCACAAGGTCTAAAAAAAAATTCAATATTAAAGATTTGTTTAAACCCATGCCGTACCAAAATCTGCTCCCCCATTTCTCAGGTAATCCACTTCACGAAGGGGTTATCAAAACAGTTTGGGGTATAATTATTTCTTATCTTACGCCTTATGAATTACTCCTTTCACGGTTTTGGTCAAAGGCTTTCCGTGACTTGCATCTGCAGCCTATGACAATCATTTTACGACAGATTGTGAGAGGCTTGGGCTATGATATTAAATTTTCTGATCTGGACGCAATGACCTTCAAAATACAGGCAGACGAGGAATATTCTCTACAAAAAATGAAGGGACTTATCCATTTGTTGGAGACGCTGAGATTCAATTATGAGGGTGCTGGTTCAGCAACAGAGACAATGTCTGAACTATTTGATTTTATCGGTATGAACAGAAAAATTTCAATATTTCGACGCTTCATACTCTGCTCATCAGTGTTGTAATTAATGCGATGTATTATCAGAAAAAACAAGAATTACGTGGGTATTCAACCCCTTTTGTCTTTGCTAGGTATATAAGATTTGATGTGCTTCAATATTTGATTGATGTTAAGGGTCGAAATGATTTAAGCGCTGATCAACAGGACCGAATAAAGCTGGTTGAAACTGTCTCAATTGACTCACCTGATGAAATGGTCCGTCTTCAGCGTAACAAACCTCCACGGCATCGACACTATGTCTACATATCTGAATGTCAGGTCCGGGATTTAACTCAGGCTGGAGTAGATATAACACGCTATCTTGGAACCCCAGCCATCCCCAGATTGCTTCTAGATAACCGCAGTGAATATCTTATCAGTGCTCAACGATATCCCGTTGTCGCAGAAGCATTATCTAGGAGCTTGGGGGCTTCTTCATTTGTCGATCAATTTAGATTTTATTTTGATCAAACTGCTATGAAAGAATATTTAGCCAGACAAGACTTGCCGATATTTGAGCTTCGCCTACCCAGTTATATCCCTAAAAGAGAAGGGTTTGCGCCGCTATGGTTGCGTAGACGACTATTTGTGGATTCTCAATTGCTTATGGCAGAAAACATAAAGTGCTTACAGAAGATATCAGTAAAGAAACTTCCTTCAAGCCTATTAGACACTGACATGAGCCAACAACAGTTAAGAGAAAACCACTTACGTTATGAATTACGATGCCATTTTTCTTCACTAGGGATCAGTGAAATATTTATCGATACCTATATTATTAATGATATCATTGCCTCTAAACATTTGGCAGATACTGTATATAAACTCACTTCAGTAGGAGATATCTACTATCAATTTTCTGATTTTGCGGATGCTCTCAAGAGTGTGAAGCCAATCCTCCTCGAACAATTTTTTAAATCAAGCGTGTGGGATGAATTACAAAAAAAGGAAGTTAAGAATGTCATGTTTATTGTGTGGTGTGCAAACAATATAAAAACATTAGAAAAAGTTTTGAGTGAAAACCGAGATTTTTTTCTAGCAACGCTGATTCGTTTGTTAGAGTTGAGGTCCGTTGATCGGGAGGTTGATATCCATCTCAGAAAACCACTCAGGGACGATAAAACAGGGGGGAGGATATGGTTAACGTCGCTAGTCAAGACGAGATCGTTCGTTTGTCTAGTCGATATTATATTATTGGCTTTCAAACGTCCAAAAATAGTCATTCCGCCTGATGCACTCTGTGAGATTTTTTTTAATCCAAGCTCTAATTTACTTGAGAGAGTAGTGCAGCGTGATTATCTTGAAGTGTTTGCGGCTGTTCCTGAAGGGTTGCGTCACGTTAAAATGTCAGACGGGAAGATTATTCGCCATTTTGTATCTTACTATGAATGTTCCAATCCGTGTGAAGATTTTTTTTTAGCAGAGCATCAAGTTTTGGTGCAATTGCTGAAACTGAAAGAAAAGGATCTGAAGTCTTGTTATAAGAATAAAACGTGGGGAGAATGGTTGTGTTCAAAGACGCATGAGAGAGTTCTACGTAAATTTCTATTCTACTCTGGAAGACAGGGAAGCTTTGTGAAAGATATTAGTTTTTCTGTGGATCATTATTCCCTAAGAACATACTATGTTATGACCTCTGAGCAGTCTAATGCTTGCTCGCTTACTTCGCTCAATGACGAAGCGGGTGATCTGTTAAAAATTTGGGCAAAAAAAGAAATGCTCGACAATCCAGAAGCTTGCGAGAACGATTTGGATGAGCGACTTAAAAGATTAAATGATGATTCAGAAAAGCCTAGGGTTCTTTCCTTGTTGTTCAATTCTGATTTTCTATCGGCGCTCAGTATAATATTGAATCAATCGAAAGGATTGAGAGCTTATTCTTGTGATCATTTTTTTCAAAAATATGAAAATGTTATGATATTGCTATTTATTAACGCTGGTCCTTCAATGTCGGCGGATTTTTTTCTGGACATTCTAAGAGTTCTAATTAACAACGAGAGCTTTTCTAATCCGGAATACCTCGTTTTGCTTATTCGAGAGTTTGGTACACATGTGCTCGCTCGGCTAGGTAGTGTTCAAGTTGAACAATGCACAGCTCCTTTAACACTCTTGCAATTCTTAATGAGTGCAGAGTCTTTGGAAAAATTAAGGGTGGCGCTCACAGCTATCAGATATCAGTCTCTGAAAGAAGTTATGCTCCCTGATCAATATATTTCTCAAAATATTCATTCCCTTGCATCAATGTTGGACTGTAAGTTTCTACTTGATGACTATGGTGCAATAGAAGTAGCGCAGAAGAAATCAAAAGTTGACTATGATGGATACTATAATTCCACAGGATTTTTTAGTGATGCGACTTTCCCTGATGTAGAATTTGGTTTGCTAGACAAAACTCCTGACTTCCCAGTTCTAATGGACGAAATTGATGAGGTCATTTCGTTTGATCCTTGGTTTGCATAGAGAGCATGTCAAGCAGTGTCATTATGGGATTTTTATTGAAGTGGATTCAGTAGCTTAGTTGAGATTCTATAGTGGAATTATGGCTCGAAACGAGATAGCTGTACTAATTTTGCTGATCTCAGTAAATGAGAATCCATTGTGGCGATGGGAAGATTATGAGCGATTGCAAGGTCTAAATAAGAGGCGTCATAACTGGTCATTTTCCTTTCATGCCCCAACTCAAAAATACTCATCATGGCACTTAAGGGTTTGTTGTTGGCTAGTTTGATGGGTAAATCATTGATTCGATCAAAAAAGCCCGCTGCTTTAATTTTAGATATGCGCTTATGTTTTACTGCCATCAATAATACATTCGTCACTTCTAGTGGCCAGATTACGGGGACGATAGCAGATTTCGAGCTTAAAGAATCAAGCACTGCATCGGTATAGGCAGAAGTTTCATCCTCAAAACACCAGGCCATCGTTACAGAACAATCCAAAACGAAATCAGGCTCGAGACTCACTATCGTCGACCTTCTTCAATGAGGTCTTTGATGCTATGTTTAGCGCCTAGCTTCACATTTTTTCTCATCGTTTTAATGGCTCGAATTGCTTTGAGGGCCCGATTTTCATTTTCTTCGGCTTGAGTGTAGGGTTTCAGTATCGCGATCACTCGGCCATGCCGGCTAATCACAACACTTTTACCTTGCTCAACTTCATCCAGTATCTGACCGAGATGAGTTTTGGCCTCAAACGCACCATAAGTATGCATAGTTCACCTTTTAAACTAGTTTATTTATTATACAATCTAGTCTATATTTAGTTCAATGTCAACTGAAACCTACATACTGACACGGAATCAACATGGATAGATCAATAGTGACACCTGTTGTTACTGGAACTTCCGTAAATTCTAGAGAGTGTGGGCTAAGATGCTTTCCAGGGATTAATGACTTCTAAGGATGGGAATTCAAAATCTTTTTCGTTTCTGGTGACCATTCTTAATTCGTAGTGCAGGGCGGTGGCGGCGAGTAAGCTGTCGATTGCTGAAACGGGTCTTTTGACTTCGTGCTGCAGGCGGCCCCAGCGTTCAGCGACATCGATGTTGATGGGTAAAATTCTATGTTCAAACCATTGTGGAATTTCATTTTCTAGCCAGAGTCTGATTTTTTCGCGACGACGATGATCCGGTAATTTTTCGATTCCTTTGCTGATTTCGCCAATGGTTAGTACGCGACACTCGCAATGACGGTGAGGTGGATTGCTCCGCTACGTCTGCAATGACGGCTAGTGAGATTGCTGCGTTACGCCTGCAATGGGGGTTAGAGAGAATTGTGGTGGATTGAGGCATAGCACCGGTATTGCATACTGTATCGATTAAGAAGCACAATAGAGATTCAATGAAGAGTGGTATTACCCATGCAAGAACGCATTATATTACAACCTGCTTTTGTGTTACATGCCAGGCCGTTTCGGGAGACGAGCTTGTTGGTGGATTTGTTGACGCGGGATTATGGGCGGGTGAGTGCGGTGGCGCGAGGGGCTAGGGCGCAGCAGTCTCGTTATCGGGGTTTTTTAAGGCCTTTTGTACCGATTTTGACTTCTTGGTCGGGGCGGTCGGAGTTAATGTCGTTGAATCAAATTGAGCAGAATGGTTCGCCCTATTTATTAGAGGGTCGTGATCTTTTAGCGGGAATGTATTTAAATGAATTGCTGGTGCGATTATTGCATCAGTATGATCCTCATTCAGAAATATTTACCAATTATCATCAGACATTAGAAGCGCTGAATCAAAATAACAGCAGCATTGAACCTATTTTGCGACAATTTGAAAAAGGTTTTTTGGTCGCGTTGGGATTTGGATTTTCTTGGACACAAGCGATCGATACTTTGGCGCCGATATTATCAACGCGTGAGTATGCATTTGATCCCGATCAGGGTTTTATCGAGAAAATATCACCCTACAACCAGCTCGCTGTTTTTAATGGTTCAAATATTATCGCTATCGCGAAGAATCAATTTGAAAATAGCGATGTACTACAAACAGCAAAAAAAATCATGCGATTGGCGCTGCAGCTACGTTTAGGCTCAAGAACCCTAAAAAGCAGAGAACTTTTTATCTAACATATTTGGTCCCCTTGCCTTTCGGCAAAAACTCAGGAATTAGACTATAATGGCAGTAGGTGTGTACGGTTATATTTGATGCCGTAATCTAATGTGGGGGGGGGTGTATGAGCAAAGGTAAAAATGAGGGCAGAGGTATTCTTGGTGTTCTCAGAAGACTTATTGGTGCTGGCGAGCAAAATATGCCAGAAGAAAAAGGGCCAACTAGAGATACGAAAAGGCGCAGTGGTAGCTCTGGAGGGTTATTTGCTCGACTTTCTCGGAGTTCTGTTGAAGCCGAGCGAGAAAATCGTCCTCCCATGCCTCAAGGTAGACCTTCATCGGTTAATAAGGAACAAAAGCAGGCTTCAACAGTAATCCCCAGAAAGATAGATGTGGATTATAGCCGGGGTGAGGATGATTTTTTGGAAAAATTGTCTGCGTCGTTTGAATATGGGATGAGTTGGAAAACGTATCTCGCAACTAAAGATCATAATGGTGATACCGAACTTCATAAAGCTATTAAAAATGGGAGATATGACATTGCTACACGGTTATTAAAACTGGGCGCAGATCCCCGAATAGCGAATAATAACGGTGAGACACCCTTAGCACTGGGGGAGAATTCTGAAATATCTAAGGCGATGGTAGAAAAGGCCGCGTTTCTGGATAAGGAAGCCCCTGCTACTCGCAGTGAAGATCAGGAGCCCAACCCTGGTAAAGCACCAGATCAAGTTGGAGTTAAATCACCTAAAGACCCAGCTCGTAGAAAGGCAGTTATATTACCTAAGGGAAAAGCTTA
>CAZMLO010000012.1:0-43627 GCA_964567285.1 uncultured Gammaproteobacteria bacterium | reverse complement strand
GGAGAGTGCAACTCTTCCCTCTAAGTGCGAAATCCAAGCTATGCTTGGATGAGCATCAATAAAAGGAGCGAAGTTTTCGCGAAGCGAAAATATAGCGAGCGAGCGAACGAGCGAGAGTGGCGGAATTGGTAGACGCGCTGGATTTAGGTTCCAGTGGGGTAACCTGTGAGAGTTCGAGTCTCTCCTCTCGCACCAGGTTTCGAAGGTGCAGTTCATGGGGCTGCAGTTAATTATATAATGTCGAGGTTCAAAAATGTCTGTTTTGGTTGAACGATTGAGTGAATTAAAGAGAAAAGTAACGGTTACGATTCCTGATCAAGATATTGAGCAAGATGTTGCCAAGCAACTGCTTGAATTAACCGGTAAGGTAAAAATCAAAGGATTTCGTCCTGGTAAAGTGCCTTTACTCGAAGTGAAGCGTCGATATGGAAAATCCGTTCGTGATGATGTGGTTCATAATCTTGTTGCGACCAAACTCGAAGAAATTGTTAAAGAGCAAGAATTAAAACCGGCAGGTGCTCCTCAGATCGAGAAAAAAGCGGGAAATCCGGATGAATTAGTTCAATATGAAGCCATTTTCGAGGTTTACCCTGAAATTAAATTAGCCTCTCTCAAAGGATCGAAAATCGAAAAGCTCAGTACTCAAATTACACCGGCTGATGTTGAAAATACCATTGAAAAAATGCGACATCAGAATGCTGTTTGGAAAGAAGTGGATAGACCCGCTCAAAACGGTGATAAATTAATTATTGATTTTGTCGGTAAGATGGATGGCAAAGAATTTGAAGGAGGCAGTGCAAAAGGCTTCGAATTAGAATTAGGTTCTCAGTCCATGATTCCTGGTTTCGAATCGGGATTGGTAGGTGCAGAAAAAAATAAACTCAAAACCTTGTCATTATCATTTCCTAAAGATTATCACGCTCAAGATCTATCGGGGAAGACAGTTGAATTTGATGTCACCGTACAAAAAATCTCTGCGCCTGAATTGCCTGAGCTCACCGATGATTTCTTGAAAAAATTAGGTGTCAAAAAAGGTGGTGTAGAAGCTTTACGCAAAGATGTTGAAGAAAATATGCGCAAAGATATGGAACTGCGCATTAAAGATCGGATAAAAAAAGCTTTGGTTGATATTTTGGTTGAAAAAAATGTCTTTGAAGTGCCAACTGCTTTAATTGATCGAGAAATTAAACGCTCGCAAGAAGAATTTTTAGAGCGAATTGGTGGCAAGAATAAGAATCTAATCGATTCATTGCCCCGAGAGCATTTTGAAAAACAAGCTATTAATTCTGTGAAGCTAGGGCTTTTATTTTCAGAAGCGATTCAGGCCTTTAAGCTAGCTGTTGATGAAAGTCGTGTTTTAGCTAAATTGGAAGAGTTTGCAGCTTCCTACGAACATCCTGCTCAAATGGTTGAGCTTTATAAATCGAATCCGCGAAGCATGGAATATTTTCGATCAACGGTTCTTGAGGATCAAGTCGTTGATAAATTCTTGGAAGAAGTACAGATGCTTGAAAAGCAACTGTCTTATGATGAGTTCATCAACTACAAACAAAAGGAAGAGTAAATATGAGAAATCAATTAGTCCCCATGGTCGTTGAGCAAAGCGCACGGGGGGAGCGTGCTTACGATATTTATTCTCGTCTTTTGAAAGAGCGCGTTATTTTTTTAGTGGGCGAAATTGAGCCGCACATGGCTAATTTGGTGATTGCTCAATTGCTTTTTTTAGAATCCGAAAATCCCGACAAAGATATCAGTCTCTATATTAATTCACCGGGTGGGCATGTGACAGCAGGTATGGCGATTTATGACACCATGCAATTTGTGAAACCGGATGTTAGTACTTTATGTTTGGGGCAAGCGGCTAGTGCGGGTTCATTATTACTCTGCGCGGGTGCAAAGGGGAAGCGTTTTTGTCTGCCTCATTCCACTGTGATGATTCACCAGGTTTTGGGTGGGTATCAAGGACAAGGTACGGATATTCAAATTCATGCTCGGGAGACTCAGCGTGTCGGTGATCAGCTAAACAGTCTTTTAGCACGTCATACCGGTAAAGACGTCAAAACCATTGAAGCGGATACCAATCGCGACAATTATATGTCTGCCGAAAGGGCTGTGGAATATGGCTTGGTCGACAAAATCATTACTTCAAGAACGGATGTTGGGAGCTTATTGTCGGCGGGAGAGCCTGTGGTATAGCCAGTAGGCGAAAGAACCCTAGAAGCGCTATAATTGATATTATAAACATTGCCCCCATATACCGTAAGTCAGAGGTAACAAATGAGTGACGAAATGAAAGGTATGTTCTGTTCTTTTTGCAATAAGAGTCAGCATGAAGTTCGAAAATTAATCGCGGGTCCTCCGGGGGTATTTGTCTGCGATGAGTGCGTTGCCCTTTGCAACGACATTATCAAAGAAGAGGCTGGAGGTCTGGTTGAGCCTTCTGCGGAGACTCAGCTACCCACACCCACCGAAATTAAAGCTGCCTTGGATGAATACGTGATTGGTCAGGACTATGCAAAAAAAGCCCTGTCTGTCGCGGTTTACAATCATTATAAGCGGCTTTATAGCGACGATGGTGATAAAGATGTAGAGCTGGGTAAAAGCAATATCCTACTGATTGGTCCTACCGGTTCGGGTAAAACCCTCTTGGCCGAAACTTTGGCTCGGATTCTCAATGTGCCTTTTACCATTGCGGATGCAACCACACTTACTGAAGCTGGTTATGTGGGTGAGGACGTTGAAAATATCATTCACAAATTGCTGCAAAAATGCGACTACAATGTTGAAAAAGCTCAAACGGGTATTGTCTATATCGATGAAATCGACAAGATTTCTCGAAAATCTGACAATCCTTCGTTGACTCGTGATGTTTCAGGCGAAGGAGTACAGCAAGCGCTATTAAAACTTATTGAAGGAACAGTGGCCAGTATTCCCCCTCAAGGAGGAAGAAAACATCCTCAGCAAGAATTTATGCACGTTGATACTTCCAATATTTTATTCATTTGTGGAGGAGCTTTTGCTGATCTCGATAAGGTGATTCGTCAGCGCACCGAGAAAAGTGGTATCGGATTTTCTGCCAATGTTCATTCAGAAAAAGATCAAAAGGCGTTCTCTGAGTTAATGAAATTAGCAGAGCCCGAAGATCTGATAAAATTCGGATTGATCCCAGAATTTATTGGCCGTCTTCCTGTTATAGCAACGCTCGATGAGCTGGATGAAGAAGCCTTGATCTCAATTTTGACGGAACCCAAAAATGCGCTGACCAAACAGTATGCGAAATTATTCAGCATGGAAGAAGTTGAATTGGAGTTTCGTAAAGAAGCCTTACGTGAAGTCGCAAAGCGATCAATGAAGCGAAAATCAGGAGCGCGTGGCTTACGATCAATTTTGGAACATGTTTTATTGGATACCATGTTTAACTTGCCTTCCATGGAAAATTTGGAAAAGGTTGTTATCGATGCTGGTGTAATAGAGGGCAAAAATGAGCCTTTACTGATTTATTCTGGGGATAAAGAAATATCTCCAAATACTCAAGCATCTGAGCAGCCCAAAGTTAATCCGTCTGTTTCGAAAGAAGCCGCATCAAAATAGGGAGCGTTAATTATGGCCACGAAGACTAATGCCACATATCCAGTATTACCACTACGAGATGTGGTCGTTTATCCTCACATGGTGATTCCACTTTTTGTTGGACGGGCTAAATCCATTAAGGCACTTGATGTGTCGATGGAAGGGGACAAGCAAATTTTCTTGGTTGCTCAAAAAGAGGGTGGAATCAACGATCCTAAACCTCAGGATATTTATGATATAGGTACCTTGGCTACGATTTTACAAATGCTCAAATTACCGGATGGCACGGTAAAAGTCTTGGTTGAAGGTAATCAGCGCGCTAATGTGGTCAAGTTTGAAGATGGTGCAGAATATGCCACAGCTGAAATTTCTTTAATGCATGAGGTAATAGGTCCCGACGAAGATTTATCGGTGGTGATTCGTTCATTGCTCAATTGCTTTGAAGAATATGTCAAAATTAATAAGCGTATCCCGCCAGAGATTTTAGGATCTTTATCCAATATTGAAAATCCCGCTCGACTGGCAGATACCATTGCGGCGCATGTGCCGCTCAGTTTGCATGACAAGCAAATGATTTTGGAAGCCCGAAATATTCGTGAGCGTCTGGAATTAGTATTGGTTTATCTGGAAGCTGAAATTGATAAGATGCAAGTCGAAAAACGCGTTCAAAAGCGTGTTAAGACTCAGATGGAAAAATCTCAGCGCGAATATTACCTCAATGAAAAAATGAAAGCGATTCAAAAAGAATTGGGTGAGATTGACGAATCCACTGGGATGACAGAATTAGAGCAATTGGAAGATAAAATTAAAAAAGCGGGCATGCCGCCTGAAGCAAAAGCCAAAGCTATGGCTGAAATGAATAAACTAAAAATGATGCCTCCGATGTCGGCAGAAGCCACCGTATCTCGAAACTATTTAGATTGGTTGATTTCAGTGCCTTGGAAGAAAAAATCGAATGTCAGCACCGACTTAACCAAAGCGGAAGAGGTCTTGGAGCAAGATCACTACGGATTGGAGAAAGTCAAAGAACGGATTATCGAATATTTAGCGGTGCAGCAACGAGCTAAAAAAGTGAAAGGTCCTATTCTTTGTTTGGTTGGGCCGCCAGGCGTAGGTAAAACCTCACTGGGAGAATCTATTGCTCGTTCTACCGGCCGTGAATTTGTGCGAATTTCCTTGGGTGGTATCCGCGATGAAGCTGAGATTCGTGGTCATCGTCGCACCTATATTGGTTCATTACCCGGTAAAATTATTCAGAAATTAGCGAAGGTCAAAGTAAGAAATCCCTTATTTATGTTGGATGAAGTGGATAAAATGGCCATGGATTTTCGGGGTGACCCGGCTTCAGCGTTGCTAGAAGTATTAGATCCTGAACAAAACCACGCCTTTAATGATCACTACTTAGAAGTGGATTATGATTTATCGGACGTGATGTTTGTTGCGACTTCAAATTCTCTAAATATTCCACCTGCGCTCTTAGATCGAATGGAAGTCCTGCGTTTGGCAGGATATACCGAAGATGAGAAATTAAATATTGCACTGAAGTACTTGGTTCCAAAACAAATGGAGCAAGCAGGTCTTCAAGCAGACGAAATTGCTGTGAATGATAGCGCTATTCAAGAAATTATCCGTCGTTACACACGCGAAGCAGGTGTTCGAAATCTTGAAAGAGATATCGCAAAAATCTGCAGAAAAGTTGTGAAGGAAATTTATTTCTCTGAGAAAAAAGGCAAGAAAAAGAAAGCGATTATTACTGGTCGAAATATCGAAAAATATTTGGGTGTAAAAAAATTCCGCTTTGGTTTGGCTGAAGAGCAGAATCAAATTGGCCAGGTCACTGGTCTGGCTTGGACAGAAGTGGGTGGCGAATTGCTCAAAATCGAATCCGCTGTAATGCCCGGTAAAGGTAAAACAACCATCACTGGTCGTTTAGGTGATGTGATGCAAGAATCGATTCAAGCCGCTATGACAGTAGTCCGTTCACGCGCTCATGTATTGGGTATTGCTGATAAGTTTTTCCAAGAGAATGATATTCATATTCACGTACCTGAAGGTGCAACACCCAAAGATGGCCCAAGTGCTGGTGTGGGTATGGTCACCACGATCGTTTCTGCCATTACCAAAATTCCCGTACGCGCTGATGTCGCAATGACGGGAGAAATCACTTTGCGCGGAGAAGTTCTACCGATCGGCGGTTTAAAAGAAAAATTAATTGCCGCTCATCGCGGCGGTATCAAAACCGTATTGATTCCTTCCGAAAATCAACGCGAACTCGTTGAAATTCCCAAGAACATCACCCACGGTTTGGAGATTATTCCCGTACGTTGGATTGATCAAATTCTTGAGCGCTCTTTAACCTATCAACCCAATCCATTGATCGAAGAAAGTGAGATTAATGTCGTGGGCAAAACCAAGATCCGAAAAAAATCAAAACGATCTGATGATACTCGCGCGCATTAAATGTGAGAAAATGGAGTCAACTCTATTTCGATAAAGCTGACTCTACAGCTTTATGATTGCGATTAATGACAACCAGGTATGCGCGAGCAGCGCCATCAGGTTCACGAACCCCCTGTTCCCATTTTTCAAGAGTACGAATACTAAACCCATAGCGATTCGCAAATTCTAGCCGCGTCAAATGCAGTTTGAGTCTGATAGCCTTAACATCAATATGTTTCGGAATTAATATTTTATGTGTTTTGGCTTCAGATTTTTTACCCCGTGCATATTCAAGTGCCTCTCTTGCACCTTTCAATATGCTTTCTCCGCTTTTGCTCATCTTCATTCCCCTTATAGATTGAAACAATCGTACGCAAAATTTTCTTCAATTCTTTTTTCTCTGCTAATGATATAGAGTCTTTTTGGTTTTTCTTATAGACAGTAAACAGAAAAATAGGTATTTCATCATCGTGGTAGTAATATATCACTCTTACGCCACCTCGTTTGCCAGTGTAAGCGTCGCTTTGCCAACGAATTTTCCGTAAGCCCCCCGTGCCCTGAATAATATCGCCCGCCAGAGGATTTTCTGCGATGAATGCAATAAAATCATTACGCATTTCATCGTCCATACAATCACTTGCTTGTTTCACAAACTCACATGTTTCTACTACTGACTGTAAAATAATCCAATGTTTCATTTGAGGATACTCCACTACCCGGCATTTGTCAACCCCAATGGGGTTGTGCTTTTAGTTCTGCAGCCTTAAAATTAGGCTCATTACCCTCACTCGGTGGAGCTAGAGCGGAGTGTAAGCATTTTGCAACTAAGATTATACTCGTGTTGTATTATGCCCAAAGCAATCGAGTTTTCTCGTATAGTATGCATTTAACAATTAAAAAATAATCTATTCTGATAAATTTTAATGGTTTTGGTTTGTATGACATCTTCCAAACAAAGATGGTTTCTGTTTATACCTTCCTTTTTATAAGGATGCCTGCTAGCTCTCCTTATAGTAAAGACACAGGGTGTGGATTATGAAAGAAAAGCTGGAGACCTTTCCTCAAAACGATCTGATGATACTCGCGCGCATTAATATCAATTATTCAGCTTCATCAAAGCGATTGGCGATTAGGGCTTTGATTTGATTGAGGGCTTCGAGTTCATCGGGGCCTGAGACGGTGAGGGTGAGTTCGGTACCTTTGCTGGCGCCTAGCATCATAATTCCCATGATACTTTTACAGTCGGCTTTTTTGTCGTTAGTGGAAAGTTCAGAATCGGATGAAAAGCGACTGGCGAGATTCACTAATTTAATTGAAGCCCTTGCGTGGAGACCGAGTTTATTGCAGATGATGACTTTTTCGCTTTGCATGATTTAATGATCTCGACCGCATTCGACGATACCACCTTGCCCACCTGTGACAGCATTGCTTGCCATTTCGTCTAATGAAAGAGAAGGGTAATTCATAACCCGTAACATCATGGGTAAATTTAAACCAGTGACCATCCGAACCTGATTATTTTCTAAATTATCTTGGCATATGTTAGCCGGTGTAGATCCATAAAGATCCGTTAAAATCAGTACACCTTGACCTTGATCTAACTCAGCGATCGCTTTTTTAACGAGGATTTTTAATTTATCGGGATCACCATCGGCAGGGACATCGACGGTAGAAAGTTTTAATGGGAGTTGATGATCAAAACTGGTTTCTAAGGCTTCAACCAGCGATTTTCCGATGTTATGGTGACTGACGATGAGTAGGGCAACGCTCATGAATGAATCTCGGTGAGTATTTGAAAAAATTCTGTATCCGATTTAGCGCTTCGTAATTGTTCACGCAGAGATTTTACTGTGAATAATTCGGCGAGTTCGGCGAGGATGTTTAAGTGTGCTTCTGTGTTGTCGTAGGGAATAAGCAGCGCGAATAATAAGTCGACATCTTCATCATCAGGAGCATCAAAATTAATGGGATTTGATAATCGAATTAAACCAGCATGTGGTTTTTTCAAGCCCATGAGTCGTGCGTGAGGTAGTGCTACACCAAAACCGATGGCAGTGCTGCCTAATTTTTCTCTTTCAATCAGAGCATTCAGGGCTTCTTTTTCAGAAATACCTGAGAGGCCTTGGGTGGCTAATTTGCAAACACTTTCTAGAGCAGCTTTTTTACTGACGCTCGCTACATTCGCCGCGATGTTATTTGCAGAGAGAAGGTCAAGGATTTTCATGAGTACAATTAATGCTTTTCTTTGTGTTTTTCAATTTGACGAATGAGTTTGTCGATGACTTCTAAAATAGAAGTGTGCATTTCTTCCGAATTGGCTTCTGCATGCAGCTCTGCGCCTGGGATGTGAATTTTGGCTTCGGCGCTGTGGATCAATTTGTTTACTGAAAGTACCACGTGGATATTGGTGATGCGGTCGTGTTGGCGGACTAAGCGCTGAAATTTATTTTCTGTGAATTCACGTAAAGATTCAGTAATCTCAATATTTTGCCCGGTCAATTGAAGTTGCATCTGTGCCTCTCTTTTGATTGAAAGGCGATTATTGTACCCCTTTTTTTAGATTTTTGCGAGCTTGATAGGAGGTAGCCTCAAATAGGCCAAGGATCTGGGACGCCGCGTTTCGCTCGCGATGACCGGCGGAAGGAATTTTTACAATTTTTTAATCACCGGTCAATTCGAAATTTTGGCCGAGGTATACATCACGAACTTTTTGATTGGCTAGGAGCACCTTGGGTGGGCCTTCTGCGATGATTTCACCATTATTGAGAATGTAGGCGCGTTCGCAGATGTCCAAGGTTTCGCGGACATTGTGGTCGGTGATTAGAATGCCTAAGCCACGATCTTTGAGATGGATAATCATTTTTTTGATTTCTTCGACGGAAAGAGGATCCACGCCGGCGAAGGGTTCATCCAGCAAAATACACGTTGGTTTTGCCGCTAAGGCCCGGGCAATCTCAGTTCGACGCCGTTCACCCCCTGAAAGTGTGGTACCTTTGTTCTGACGCAAATGGGCGAGATTAAATTCCTCTAAAAGGGATTCCAGTTCTTGAATTTGTCCTTGTCTATCTAAGTCTTCTCGCATCTGCAGGGTTGCCAGAATATTATCTTCCACTGAAAGACCCCGATAAATTGAGGGTTCTTGGGGTAGATAACCAAGGCCCATCCGAGCCCGAGAGGATTCAGGCACACCACTGACATCGATATGATTGATCACGATCTGACCTCGACTGGGGCGGTGCAAACCAATAATCGATTCAAAAATCGTGGTTTTACCTGCACCATTGGGTCCTAGGAGCCCCACAACTTCGCGAGCGCTCACATGGAGTGAGACGCCGTTAACGAGTTGTCGTTTACGCCTTATTACGGTCAGTTCTTTGACTGAAACTGAGTTTGTCATTCGATTTCACACGCTCTAAAGGTTGTAGGGTAATGGTTGTCCGGCCTTTTTCGGAAGGCTTGGAGACAATCCTCTCATTGGCGATGTCCACTTCGATCTGGGGCGAATCCATCACGTTACCCGCTTGTGAGACATGCGCTTTATCAATTAACTGCACGATTGATTGGAGTGGGCTAAATTCAATTTTATTGGCAGAGGCGTTGAGTCGTTCTCGTTGTGGATGGGTCAGTGTGCTGTAAAGCGCAGGATGCCCCAAGGCTTCTAACTTGTCAATTTTATTTTCCGTGTTGAAATGAACGATGACTTTATCGGCCAGTAATTTTGTGCTGCCTTGAATGGCGACCACCTTGCCTTTGTAGGTCAGCGAGCGAGTATTCTGATCAAATTGCGCTTCGTTTGAGGTAATTGAAATGGGCGCTTTTGTATCAGAGGGCAGTGCGAAGCTTAGGTTCGGACTGAGCAATAGGAGTATGCTGAGGGGTCTGAACAAGCGGTTCATAGTGTCCTCTTATTTGAGTCATTAATTTTAATGTGCCAGCTTTCATATCGCCATGCAAGCCTTGTCCACGCAGGACGACTTGCGGGTAGGTAATGGTGACTAGGGAATCGCTGTCGGCAGTGCGTTGGTCGGGGTGAACAATCAGCTTGTCAGTGGTGACCACCACGGTGGGGGCGTTGTGGTTGACACGATGTTCAATATGGACATTGTCGTTGAGAACCACGGTATCTGTACCATGCGTGCTGGATCCTCGGCCTGCACGGATGTGCCAGGTTTCACCATTGGGGCCGAAAATCTTCAGCTCTGGTGCGGTGAATTCAAATTTATTCTGATAAGGATAATGTTTCGCGGATTGAGCGGTTAATTGTTCATGAAGGTTGCCTTTAGAATCTGTGCTGTGGTAATGCGCGCCGATCATGTAAGCATCGTGATGTAGGGGATTAAGCGCTTGGGTTTGTGAGGTGTTTTTATCAGAATTCACATGCCAGAATATCAAAAAGCTGAGTAAGATCACCAGGATCACTGTGGAATAGCGCATTAGAGTGGACTTGCTCATAAAAAATGCTCATGAACTGAGTCGAGTTTGTTTTGAGCTCGGAGCAGAAATTCTGCGACTTCGCGGACGGCTCCTAAACCTCCGGCTTTAGTGGTTTGCCAGTCAGCGTGTTCGACGAGCAGCGGAACGGCATTGGGTACGGTGATGCCCAAACCGGCTTTGCGTATGCAAGCGAGGTCGACCAGATCGTCGCCGATAAATGCCATTTGATGATGATCAAGCTGTAGATCGGCTCGAATGGTTTCGTAGGCAGCACGTTTATCCATTTGACCATGATAGACATGGCGGATTCCGAGCTCTGCTAAGCGGTCTTTGTGGAGAGGGGCAGAATCTCGTGCAGTAATCAGGGCAACTTCGATGCTAGCGCTTATGAGCATTCTAATGCCCAGCCCATCATGCGCGTGAAAAATCCGAAATTCCTCACCTTGAGGGGAGAGTAGAATGCGGCCATCTGTCAGTACGCCGTCAATATCACAGATTAAACAACGAATTGCGCGCGCCTTTTCGAGCAAAGCATCCATCGTCTAGAGCCCTGCATTGAGAAGATCATGAATATGTGCGACACCGAGCAGTGTGTGATTGTCATCAACGACTAAGATCGAAGTGACTTTATGATTTTCCATCAACATGAGGGCATCGTAGGCCAACATGTGCGGTGAGATCTTCTTGTAATTTTTTGTCATGACTTGTTGGATCTGGGTGGTTTTGATATCGAGGCCTTGGCCTAGTGTTCGTCGAAGATCACCATCGGTATAAATTCCGACGAGCTCACCGGAATGATTGCTGATGGAAGTCATTCCCAATTGTTTGCCTGTCATTTCCACCAGGGCGCACTGGATGGATTCTTCTTGATTCACTTTGGGAATCGCATCGCCCCGGCGCATCACATCTTCGATGCGCAGTAAAAGTCTTTTGCCCAAATTGCCAGCGGGATGATAGCGGGCATAATCCTGTGCGGTAAAGCCTTTGGCTTCTAAGAGGGTCAGAGCGAGGGCGTCACCCATTACCAGCGTCGCGGTGGTGCTAGAGGTAGGGGCCAGACCTAAAGGGCAGGCTTCTTGGGCTACGCCGATATTGAGGTTGATGTCGGCGCGTTTGGCCAGTGTTGAATTAGGATTGCCTGTCATTGTGATCAGCGGAATTTGGAGGTTCTTGATCAAGGGTAGCAAGCTTACTATCTCTGCGGTTTCGCCAGAATTTGAAATCGCTAAGGCGATGTCACGGTAGGTAATCATGCCAAGGTCGCCGTGGTTGGCTTCACCAGGGTGGACAAAAAACGCAGGAGAACCAGTACTGGCGAGAGTCGCGGCGATTTTGCCGCCGACGTGGCCCGATTTGCCCATACCGATGACGACAATACGCCCATCGCAGCTGAGCATCATCCGACAAGCTTCGGCAAAATTATTGTCGATCCGATCCAGAAGAGCAGTGATGGTATTAGCCTCAGCAAGGATCACTGATTTGCCTAATTGGCAGAGTTTTTCTGTGGAGAGGTCTGGTATGGGTGTAACTTGCATAATGTGGTCATTATAACGATTTTTTAAGCTAAAGTCTATTGCACAAACAATCTATAGCTAATTAAAATAGGCGTAAAAACTAGGCTTTTTTGGTGAATTTGGCAGTTTGCGCAGTGTTGAGGTTGTGGCGGGGTGGGTTAATTAAATTTTTCTCATTAAAGAATAGTATTTATATGACTTATCGAACTAAGAAATACCTTTGTTTGGCATTGAAATTGAGCTTGATTCTGTGTAAACTACCCTAAACTTTTCTAGGAGACTTTAATGAAAGTCAACAGCGAAAATCGTGTAAACAGAGAGCAGAGTTCTGGTGTCGAAACTTGGCGAAAGTTGCTTCCTCAGAATGAAATAGTGGGTTGGCCAAAATACGAAGGTACTGAAGTCCCTAAAACTGATCAAGAGAGAGAAACAGCTCGGCAGGCATTTTTAGATGCCGTCTGGGAATTGAGGCAAACGCTTTCTCGTTTTCCTCGGCATATGCGTTATACCGCGGAACAATTTAATCATGGCTTTTTCCAGGAGCGTCAGCAGCGCTGGTTACCTCTTGTGGAAGACTTGATTCAAGCCCTGCATCTTTGGCGTAATCTTTACCCCGGGATCGATATTACGCGTCGTCAGAATTATGAATATCTGGTTAGTTTGAAGGAAGAAATGTCAAGCCATCGGGAGTTAAATCCTCAGGCGTTCGAAAGGAAATTGTCTAGTGCCGCCGCTGGCTTTCGAACCTCTTTCCAGTATTGTGAAAGGGTCAATGATGAGGTTATTGTCGAAAAGTTTAGACTTCTCGTTGAAGCGTTTTTCGCCGTTTCCAGCCATTATTCGGAAGATATCGAATCGATGTTGGAACGTGAAAGACAACCCACACAGTATTTTCCCGCTACTTAATCACCTTATTTCTTATTATTCAGGCGTTTTCGCTGAACATTAGCGAGATACCTGCTCTAACCCGCGAGCTCATATTTTCTGTGCTTCAGCGCAATATTTTTAGTTTTACACTACAATTGCAACAGTAGGGCTAAGGATTATCAGAGGCGGTATGAAGAAAGATCCACGCGAAGAAACTACTCTCAAAATAGCGCTTGAAGCGTTGATCGTGGATCTGCGAGCTGCGCTCACGGAATTTGGTATTGCACCCGAAGGTAATACTTTATACCCCGAGTCTGAATTAAGCGATCGCGGCGCTTCTCATCAACACTTTTTTGATCCGGAGCATTGTGATGACGGTCTAAAGCCTGACAGTAAAAAAATAACGTGGGTGGATGCTAATCAGAGTGATTATCCCATCAAAGTGGGAAAAGCGTATTGGAATTCTGCACAGCTTTTGAAAGGTTTATTGGAGGTGAAATCTACCTATTCTCCTGTTTCAGCTTTTGCAGGACAATTTAAAACAACCCAAGAAAAAATGAATGCCTGTTTTGACTATATGGATGATAATCGGCCAGAGGCGGGTAAGGACTATCGAACCCAGGCTCCTCAGGTTGTTGATCCTAAGACATTCCGTTTAGCCAAAATTTACAAAAAATTTGTTGATGTCATGGTGAAAGATGAAGATCCATTGGAAGCAATGAGATTATCCGCTGCAAACTTTAGTGGTGGTGGGTTAGCGGCTTCTAAAATTAATGAGAATAAAGCGCTATTCCAGAAACAATTTTCACTGGCACAGCAGGCTCTCTCAGAACGTATCGGAATTTATGAAGCCAGGCTAAATCAAAATTTGCATGTCGAAGACGGTGCAGATAGGGTGATCAGAGAAGAAGTTATCAGAAGTCGATTGCAGAAACGGCTTAGAAAATTTGAGGAATATTGTGATGCCGTTGACCAAAGTGTTTCACAAACGCGGCAATTTTTGGAAGGGCTGGAATATCGTGAGATAAAGCCAGCTGCCGCTAAAGTCGAAGCATTAGAGGAACGACTTAGGCAATTAGAAAATGTCGTTGAATTTGATCTTCAACAGAATCTTGATGAACTAGAGCAAGAAAAAAAATCGGTAGATTCTCTCTATTCAATCAGAGATCCTAATTATGCGCTGGTCATTTTTTCAGGTGAACCTGAATCAGATGTTGTGAGGCCTTTGGATCCGCAGCAAAAGGAGGCGCTCAAAAAAGAATATGATGATGCAGAAAAAACACTGCAAGAAAATCATGAGAAAAAAAGAGCTGAATTAAATGAGCTTAAAACGGCACTTCGCAAAGAATTAGCGGTGCAAAAAGAATTGCAAAAAAAAGAATCGATGCCTTTGGGACCTTCAGTGAATCTGAGTCATCGAGCTATTGAAGAGGAGACTGAAGAGTCGTTGCGGGAGGCTCAAGAAGTGCTGAAAACGATTGTTGATCAAACTCCGCTGGAATATAGAACGGCTTCTTTTTTTGTGATGGGGAATAAAACGCGGCATGTTTTTGGTGATCTGAGTGATATTAAAAAATCAATTAGGGCTTTGAATGAACGGTTGGAAGTTGTGAGGCAACATAAATCAGCACTGAATGAAGTTTTGAGTGAATTAAAAGGCGCTTCTATTCCTATCACGGATGTTCTTTTTTCTAAAATCAAAAGTGCGATGGGGTGGAAAGACGCTGAAGCTTCACAATGGGAATATTTGAAACAATCACAAGGGGTGGTAGGGCGCTTGGGTGTTATGATCAGATACTCGACAGCACCAATTGATCAGATCAATCAAGCAGTGGCAAAAGAACTCGTTGAGGTCGAAAAAGAAGAAGAACATCTCCAAGGAGAAATTGAGCGTTATAGGGTTGAACAAACTCAGCATCAAGTGGAATTTTCAGGCTTGGTTCGAGATGCAGAAAATGCCTTTGTAAGAGAATTTCAAACTTTGATGAATGAATTAGAGAGTGGTATTCAGGATCCAGACCTCTTAGAGAGTTTGCAACAATCGCGTAAAGATACTGAGGTTATGAGTGAGCAATTATTCGGTAAAAATGAGGCTCATCAGCAATTATTTGAAGAATTTGATCGGCGCTATCAGTCGCTGGCGAAACCGGCTGTCAGTGTTGAAGCGAAACAAGAACTTGCAGAAGATACAGCGCCGCAGAAAAGAACTGAACTGTATGAGCGATATTTTGGCGAGAAAGGATTGGGCAGTGAATATATTGAAGCGCGGAGTAAAGCGATTTTGTATAAATTTAAAGATAAACTGCAAGCAGCAGTGACAAAGAAATCAGATGTTTCAGAAAGATTTGAATATCTCTCTGAAATTTCAAAACAGCTAGAAGTCTATGGTAAGACAGGTGACCCAGAAATTATTATGATCTTACGAGGTAAAATACAACAAGAGTTACGAGATGAAAAGAAGTTTCCATCTCGAGTTACCAGTATGCTCAAATCAAAAAAATCAGAGTCTGAGCCAGATACAAAGACCTTGCGAGGTGTCTTAGAACGCTTGGATCGAGATTTAAAAAATGAATTATCACGACGTATTTCGGAGCCTCAAGAAGGCAAAGAGAATGTAGATGATTCTAGATCCTCAAAAAAATAAGAAATTCCTTAATGCTCTGATTGTGTGATATTCAAGTGCAATAGGACACAGGAAGTCGGAAGATTCTGACTGTACTAGTTCATATGTGATGTGACAGTTACCCATAGTAGGGTTACTATTAATAGACATTTTTACCCTAAAGTTCCAAATGCTGACCTTAGAATTTCAGTGTGATTTGTAATGACAGTCAAGAAGGCTGTGAGGGTGTATGTCTAATTTAATACAAATTTGATCTCTTGCCCCTCTCCACAAGGCTAGTTGAATGTGCGACACTCCTTCTCTTGGTTGGAAGGGGAAGGGTATGCACTCTATCAGAAAAGACTTATTTGAAATTTTTCAAGGGGCTGTGCGCGAGCAGTTGGGCGCGGACTATGGTATTAAATATGCGATGATTCAGCGGGCGGGGCGTCCAGAGTTTGGGGATTATCAGGCGAATTTTGCCATGAGTTTGTCCAAGCAGCTGGGGGGGAATCCTAAGGAGCTGGCGGATGGGTTGATTAAGCGGGTGATGGATACTCAGATTGAGGGTATTCCTGTTTTTGCAAAATGTGAGAGTGCGGGGCCGGGGTTTATTAATATTTCGCTCACAGACGCCTATTTGATTCAAAAACTCAACGCATTCAATCCTGATTACTATCCTGCGCGGGCAGAGCATGAAGGCAAAGTAGTGGTTATCGATTATGGCAGTGCCAATATTGCTAAAGAAATGCACGTGGGTCATTTACGTTCAACGGTGATTGGGGATGCGATTACTCGGATTTTGACTTTTGTGGGATACAAGGTTGTGCGGCAATCTCATTTGGGCGATTGGGGGACGCAATTTGGGATGTTGATTGAGTTTATGTTGGCGAAAAAAGTGCCTGTGTCTGAACTCAGTGATATGAAAGATCTGACGGTTCTCTATCAAAACTCTAAAGTGGCCTTTGATGCTGATCCTGCTTTTGCTGATCGCGCCCGTGAGCGAGTGGTGAAATTGCAAAGTGGTGATGCTGAAACCTTGGCGATGTGGCAACACTTGGTGGATATTTCTGTGGCTTATTTCGCGCGTATTTATCAACGGTTGGGTGTGCTTTTAACCCGAGAAGATGATTGCGGGGAAAGTTTTTATAATACTATGTTGGCCAGGATCGTCGAGGAGTTGAAAGAAGCTGGCATTGCAGAAAAAAGCGAGGGGGCTTGGGTTATTCATTTAGAAGGTTTTGTGGATCGGGATAAAAATCCACTGCCCTTTTTGATACAAAAAACTGATGGGGGTTATTTGTATTCTACTACCGATTTGGCAGCGGCAAAATATCGGATGAACCATTTCAAGGCGGATCGGTTACTTTATGTCACCGATATACGGCAGGCACAACATTTTGCCATGGTTTTTGCTTCAGTGAAGCGTACCGATTGGATTAAAAAACCGGTGGAATTTGAGCATGTGCCTTTTGGCTCAGTGCTGGGCAAAGATAAAAAGCCCTTTAAAACACGAAGCGGTGAAAATATTCGCTTGCTGGAATTAATTGAGGAAGCAGAAGAGCGTGCGTATAAAATTGTGAATGAGAAAAATCCTGATGCTGCCGAATCTGAGAAAAAACAGATTGCTAAAACGGTCGGCATAGGTGCTTTAAAATATGCCGATTTAAGTTCTGAGCGCACCAAAGATTATGTTTTTGATTGGGACACTCAGTTATCTTTTGAAGGCAATACTGCACCCTATTTGCAAAATGCTTATGTGCGAATTCAATCGGTTTTTCGCAAGGGAAATATTGATCCCTCCCAATATCAAGCCCATTTTGGCTCAGACAGAGCGATTCTCATCACAGATCCCATTGAACATGAGCTTGGCATTCATTTACTCGAATTCGAAGAAGTTATCGCACGGACAGTGGAAGATCTTCTGATTCACAAATTATGTAATTATTTGCATCAACTCGCTGTGCTTTTTCATCGCTTTTATGAACATTGCAAAATTCTAAATGCGCCTGATCAGGCCACCAAAGAAAGTCGTTTAATTTTTTGCGGTGTTGTGAGTGAAACGCTTAAAAAAGGTCTGAACCTACTGGGCGTGGAAGTTCTGGAAAAGATGTAGGGGGATGGGGTCTGATCTTGACCCCAATGAGGGCAATTTCTAAACAATGGGCTATTCTTAGGTTTGAGAGAGGGATAAAAAGCTCAATAATATGGAGTAGACATGACAAAGGGATCAATTTCAGCATTGAGTTTAGGGGCGCTGGGCGTTGTGTTTGGAGATATTGGTACCAGTCCTTTGTATACCTTCAAAGTCATTTTAAATCTGCGTCATAATACACCGGAAGTAACCAGCATCTTAGGCCTCCTTTCTTTAGTGATTTGGACTTTAATTATCATCACCTCCATCAAATATATATTTTTCGCCATGCGTTTTGATAATGATGGTGAAGGTGGAATAATGGCTTTAATGTCACTCTTCGGTGCAAAAAAGAAACGTCGACTCGGTATTATTGCTTTCGGACTTTTCGGCGCTGCGCTCATTTATGGCGATGGGGCTATCACACCCGCCATTTCAGTCTTATCCGCTTTAGAAGGACTCGTCAGCATTCATCCTAGTTTTGAGGCTCACATTGTGCCTGTCGCTGTGCTGATTTTGCTGCTGTTATTCTCCATTCAATCACTAGGAACGGCATGGATTGGACGAGTTTTTGGACCGATTATGTTGCTCTGGTTTTTAAGTATTGGACTCTTAGGAATATCAGGCATTTTACAGCATCCATCAGTCTTGCTTGCGGTAAATCCGCACTATGCTGTGCACTATCTGTTAAATCACGGATTCTGGGATTGGTTGGTGCTTGGAGGCGTTTTTCTTTGTGTCACGGGTGCTGAAGCACTTTATGCCGATATGGGGCATATGGGAAGAAAGCCCATCACCCTATCATGGTTTGCACTTGTTTTCCCTTGCTTAGTGCTGAATTACGCTGGCCAAGCTGCTCTTGTGATTGAAGGGGTAGTATCGGTGAGTAGCAATACTTTTTATGCGCTCTGTCCTTCTTCTTTGTTAATTCCAATGATTGTTCTATCCACGGTTGCCACTATCATTGCGAGTCAAGCGATTATCACCGGCGCTTTTTCCATGACACGACAAGCTATTTTGTTGGGGTGGTTGCCGCGTTTATTTGTTAAACAAACCTCTTCTCAAGGTTATGGTCAGATTTACATTGGCGTGGTGAATTTTTTATTGATGGTTGTCACTCTGTGGTTAACAATTGTATTTAAAAAATCCAGTAATTTAGCTTCCGCTTATGGCATTGCGGTGTCTTTAACGATGCTCATGACCTCCTTTCTACTCTTTATTGCAATGCGACAAATATGGGGTTGGAATAAATTCAAAGCAGGATCTGTAGCCGCATTATTTATTTTTATTGACAGTTCTTTCGTTATTGCAAATTTAACAAAAGTTGCAGAAGGGGGTTATATTCCTTTGCTCTTAGCGATTATTATTTATGGATTGATGTGGACATGGCATCGCGGATCCAAGGCAGTCCTTTCTCGGATTCATAAATCCGTTTTGCCCATCTCGCGATTTATGTCAAATATTAAAAAGAATCAGATTCCTCGCGTGCCCGGTACTGCCATTTTTCTGACGCGATCCACAAAAGGCATCCCACCGGTGATGGCTTGGCACGTGAAACAGAATCGTGCCTTGCATGAAAAAATATTGGTTCTGCGTGTGGTTGTTAAACCAGTGCCTCGGGTTTATCCAAGTCAGCGCCTAACGATCAAAGAAAAAGGAGATAATTTTTGGCGAGTGGTGGCGCGTTATGGTTTTATGGAACAACCCAATATCGGTGAAATAATGCGAGAATGCCAAATACACGGTTGTGCGATTGACCTCAACGATCTGACTTATTATGTTGGGCGAGACACAATAATAGCAAGCTCGGACAAGAAAGCCCTGCCGCCTTGGCAGCAAAATCTCTATGCAATGATGGAACGCAACGCGACCCAAATCAGCGACTTTTTCAGTTTGCCTGTGGATAATGTCGTTGAAATAGGTCGGCAAATTGCTATATAAAATGGCTAGCACACTAAGCGATGGGGGTTTTCACGCGCTAGCGAGAACACCTGTAACACGGTGTTGCACCTGGCAAGAATTGAGATTAAGGTCTATTCTTAGATATCGAGCATCTTAGGCGGAGCTAACGTGAATTCAACATCAGCCATCGTTAAAGTCGAAGATCTACGTTTTGCCAGAGGCGATCGTGTGATATTTGATGGCATTTCTTTAGATATTCCTCGTGGAAAAATTACAGCTATTATGGGGCCCAGTGGTACGGGTAAAACGACATTATTAAGGTTGATTTCTGCGCAGTTGTATCCCGATCGAGGGTCGGTATTTTTTGATGGAATGGATCTGCATCATTTATCCCAAAGCGAATTATTTTCTTTAAGGCAGCGGATGGGAATGCTCTTTCAGAGTGGTGGATTATTCAGTAATTTATCCGTTTTTGAAAACGTCGCATTTCCTTTGCGAGAACATGTCAAACTATCTGAAGATATGCTTCATGATTTAGTGTTGATGAAATTAAATGCAGTAGGTTTACGCGGAGCCAGAGATCTGATGCCCTCCGAATTATCAGGGGGAATGTTACATCGTGTTGCTCTGGCACGTGCATTGGCCATGGATCCCGAATTAATGCTCTATGATGAACCTTTTACTGGCCAAGATCCGATCACCATGGGTGTGCTCATTAAACTCATCAAAGAAGTGCATGATGCCATGGGATTAACCTCTATCATTGTCTCGCATGATGTGAATGAAACAGCCAGTATTGCCGATTACATTTATTTACTCTTCAATGGAAAAATTGCCGGTGAGGGTACGCCCGCTAATCTCATGAATTCAACATCACCGGTGGTGCAGCAATTTATGCAGGGATTACCAGATGGTGTAGTGCCTTATCAATATCCTGCCCCAGATTTTGCCGAGGATTTAGCATTATGATCAGCTTCATCAGTCGAGTCGGTTCCGCAAGTATTCAGCAATGCCAACAGTTAGGTTCTTCTGGCCTATTTTTGTCTCGGATTCTGTTTCGTTTGCCACGCGTTGTGGCCGGATTTAAATTATTGGTCCAGCAATTGTTTGTGGTGGGAGTGCTTTCATTACCGATTGTGTTGGTCTCAGGATTGTTTATTGGGATGGTGCTGGGGCTACAAGGGGTAAACACCTTGCAACGTTTTGGGGCTGAGGCTCAATTAGGGCAATTAGTGGCGCTTAGCGTGGTGCGCGAATTAGGTCCTGTTGTAACGGCCTTATTGTTCGCAGGCCGAGCGGGTTCTGCTCTGACGGCTGAGATTGGACTCATGCGAGCCACCGATCAAATCGCCAGTATGGAAATGATGGCAGTGGATCCCATTTGGCGAGTCGTTTCTCCGCGTTTTTGGGCGGGTGTGATATCCATGCCAATATTGGCCATGATATTCAATGTGATCGCCATTTGGGGTGGTTATATGGTGGGGGTAGAGTGGTTGGGTGTCGATATGGGCGCTTTCTGGAATAACATGCAAAGTTCCGTGGATTTCTACCAAGACATTCTCAATGGTATTATCAAAACAGTGGTCTTCGGATTTACAGTGACTTGGATTGCTGTTTACCAAGGCTATTATTCTATACCAACGGCACCGGGTATTAGTTTGGCAACAACCCGGTCTGTGGTCTATGCTTCATTAAGTATCCTAGGACTTGATTTTATTTTAACGGCCATGATGTTAAAAGGATGGTAAGTGTGCGTAATAAAACCTTAGAAATTTTTGTGGGCTTATTTATGATCGCCGGAGCGTTGGCTTTGGTTTTTTTGGCGACTCAGGTCAGTGGTCTAACGCAGGTCTCAAAAAATAATTATTACCGTGTGGCCGCTGAATTCGATAATATTGGTGCCTTGAAACAGCGTGCGCCGGTACGCATTGCGGGTGTCACCATCGGCCGCGTGGAATCTGTTGTTCTAAATCCCAAAACCTATCGTGCAACCGTTCATCTTTTGATTCACAACACCGAAAAATATTTACCGATTGATACCGAAGCGAGAATTCAAACAGAAGGAATTTTAGGGGCCAATTATGTCGCTTTGACCCCCGGATTTGATCAGACCAATTTAACCGACGGTGGAAAAATTACAGTGACACAACCCGCTTTAATTCTGGAGAATTTAATTGGTCAATTGTTATTTAAAGTCAAGGAGAAATCTGCTCATGAATAATCACTTCCATTCATTCCGAGGCACTTTTAGCGCTTTTTTAATTTTCTTGGCCGCTATTTTTTATCAACCCACGGTACTAGCGGATGACCCTGCACCGGTAACCCTACTAAAACAATCCACCGTTGAAATGTTGGCAGTATTAAAGGCTCAACAGCCAACCCTTAAAACGCACCCAGAATATTTAGAGAGTAAAATTCGCAGCATCGTTGTGCCGAAATTTGATGTGACTTCAATGGCGCAATCGGTAGTAGGGCGACGACATTGGGAATCTGCTTCACCCGCTCAGCGACAAGCTTTTATCCGTGAGTTTACGAATTTAGTGATCAGTGTTTATTCCGCCCCCTTGCAAGATTACAACGGCGATCGTGTTGAATTTTCTCCGTTACGGAACAGTATCGAAGGACAAACTCGTATTGCGGTGCAAACGACGATCGTCCGACCCTCAGGTCAGCGAATTGCTGTAAATTACAGTTTAAAAAATACAAATGGCAACTGGAAAGTCTACGATTTTAGTATCGAAGGCATCAGCATGATTGCGAGTTATCGCTCTCAATTTGCGGCGATTTTAGAAAATCAGGGCATTGCGGGTCTTTTGGGGCAAATGCATCATTCTAAGCAGGATGCCTGATGGGTAGCCTGAGTGATAACACTTTTTCAGTCAGCGGTGAACTAGTTTTTTCGACCGTTTCGCGTTGGCGTCGAATGGGGCGTCGATACATCCAGAAGGCTGAGCAGCCCATCATCGAGTTCAAACGGATCAGCTCTTGTGATAGCGCGAGTGTCGCTTTGCTACTCGCCTGGTTGCGAGATGCCAAGGAAAGCGGTAAAGTCCTACGCTTTGTCCATCCTCCACAACAATTATTAGATGTTGCTCGAGTCTATGGCGTACTAGATCTATTGAACGGGAACAGATCGAATGGATAAATTGATTATTACAGGCGGAAAGCCGCTCAAAGGTGAGATTAAAATTTCAGGCGCAAAAAATGCGGCTTTGCCTATTTTGGCTGCCACTTTATTGGCTCAAGCCCCTGTCACTTTGGGCAATGTGCCGGCCCTCAAAGATGTGACAACCATCATGCAGTTGTTGGGTTCTATGGGTGTTAAATTGACAGTGCATGATCCCATGCAAATTGAAGTCGATCCTCAGCAGGTGAATAATTATTCTGCACCTTACGAGTTAGTTAAAACCATGCGTGCCTCTATCTTAGTTTTAGGGCCATTATTAGCGCGTTATGGTAAAGCAGAAGTTTCTTTGCCGGGAGGGTGTGCCATCGGATCACGTCCGGTGGATATTCATATTAAGGGAATGAAAGCACTGGGTGCAGAGGTTGAGGTAGAAAATGGTTTTATCAAAGCTTCAGCCAAGCAGCGCTTAAAAGGTACAGAATTTCTTTTTGATACGGTGACTGTAACCGGTACTGAAAATTTAATCATGGCGGCTTGTTTAGCAGAAGGACAAACAATTTTACGCAATGCTGCTTTAGAACCAGAAGTTGTCGATCTCGCGAATTTCCTCAATAAATTAGGTGCAAAAATTTCAGGTGCAGGAACGGAAACTATTGTTATTGATGGTGTTGAGCAATTGGGTGGAGGTCATTATACCGTCATGCCAGATCGCATTGAGGCAGGGACTTACTTAGTGGCAGCTGCCATGACGCGAGGGCAGATTAAACTTAAAGACGTAGATCCTAATAGCATGAGTGCTGTGATCGCAAAATTACGTGAAGCGGGCGCAGAAATAATCCTGGGTGATAATTGGATCGAATTGGATATGAAAGGCAAGCGACCCACAGCCGTCAATATTGTTACCAATCCTTATCCTGCATTTCCTACCGATATGCAAGCACAAATGATGGCTTTGAATGCCGTTGCGGATGGAGTTGCTGTTATCACTGAAAATATTTTTGAAAATCGTTATATGCACGTTCAAGAATTACAGCGTTTAGGTGCAAAAATTGATTTAAATGGAAAGACGGCGACCTGTCAGGGTGTGGAAAAGTTAGCGGGTGCACCCGTGATGGCCACTGATTTACGCGCTTCTGCCAGTTTAGTGTTGGCGGGATTGGTTGCTGAAGGCGAAACCACCGTCGATCGAATTTATCATGTGGATCGAGGTTATGAACGAATCGAAGAAAAGCTGACGCAATTGGGCGCAACAATACAGCGAATTGTAGAAATAAAACGATCTTCAACGGAGACTTCCTCTTAGAGTGATGAAAACCAAGTTCATTACCCTATTTTACCTAATTAAGGCTGAGTAAGAATAATTCTTTAATTCTGCACTTTCGGGACTGCCCAGTTGGCAGATCAGATTCTTGGAATTATTGCTGTGGCAGATTCTTAATTTATTAAAAAGCTTGACCTGTCAATACTAAAAAGCTAGGATAATCACCAATACGAGTGCCATTAAGGCATAAAGAGAAAAAATTTTTAATTTACTACAAGGTGGTTTATGAAAAAAAAGAGCAGGAGCATGGAATCTGCATGGTCTCAAGATCCTACAGAAGCCCAAAAAGCTTATCTTATTCGACTTTGCGAAATTTTGTATCGTAGTCGACCTTTGCTGGCAATTATTGATACTGAGAATTTTAAAGATTTTTCGACGCTTTATTCCAAGGATGTTGTACAGGGTCTCGATTTACTTCAGACTTGTGTAAAGCCTTTGCGTGAATTGCGTCAGCATAGTCCTGAAAATTACGCTCAAGTTTTAGGTAAGGGGTCGGTTTTAAATCCTCGGGCTTATACACCGGTGCGTGGGCAAAAACATCCTGTTTTTGAATTGCAAGAACCGACAAAAAAAGTGCTCTCAATTTTCAATCAGTTGGAACAAATTTTGGCACGTTGGACTGCTCATCAATGGATTATAAATAATTCTGAAATTATTAAGTGGTTATACAGAAGACGTCAACTATATCCTCAAATATTGACACATTGTGCTGGTGCGCCTTTGCAAGTGGGTGAAGCTCAGATCACTTTGCCATACGTTAATATCGATTGGTTAATCGATTTAGTTTACAGCGCACAATTTCCTAAACCCAACGAAAAATTAATTGCTAATCGGCTCTGTGTTCGAAAAAATCATTCAGCCTTGTTAAGTTTTTCTTCTCATTTGCCCAGTGTTGAGCTTATGTTAAGATTTGCTCCTGATTTAATTAATATGAAAATTCGTCAAGCGTTAATTATTGTATCGGAAAACAAAAGATTTTTTAGCGGTCTTCTGAATGATGTCGTAATATTTAGTCAACGTTTTATAGACTATGTTCGATCTAATCATGTCGCCAAAGATTTTGCCAGTAAATTAGGGAAGCACTACGCAGTAAAGCTCAGAGCGTTGTTGGCAGAAGATAATATTCTCGAACTGATGAATAATCCTGAAAAATTAGAGTACTATGCTGGATTATTAAAATTGTTGGTTGGCAATGTTATCAATAATCGTCTACAGTTATTAATAGAATTAGCCAAAATAACCAGTCAGTATCCTGAGCATTCAAGAAGGGTTTTGAGTGTTGCTACATGGTTAGAGCAGTATCGCAACATTATTGGTGCTAGTTTCAGGCCTCAATCGGAATGGGGATCCTGGTTAGTCTTGCAGCCTAATCATGAACCAACGGTTCGCGCTTTTTCTACTCAGCTGTCTCAATGCCTTCTGAGAAGCGCTGATGTTCGTCCTGCTAAGATCGATGGCAATTGGCAGAATTTCCCATCTGGTACGGTATGCTTTATGGATTGCTTTACAGGGTTGGTTGAAAAAGAGCGCTCCAATGATTTATCTCCCAATGCATCCGATGTGCTCTTGTATCAACTTTTGTCTGATGAGCGTAATATTGCATTGGTTCGGTGTATCGATGCACATCGAGAAGCTCTTACTCCTATTTTTGAGGCATTCCGTCAGGAAGAAGCGTTACTCTTGGAACAAATGAGAGATTTAGTTTTGTCTGAACCTACTGAGGAAAATGTTCTTGAGCAGGAAGAGGGTGTTGTTGAGGATGGTTTATCGCCAGTTAAGCACAGAGAACCCAGGGGATTATTAGTTGATTTTGAAGAATCGATTAGAGATTCGCAGAGACTGTTGCTCAATAACTAAGGCTTAAGGGGGCAGTGACTTGCCCCCTCCATCGCATTTTCTCAGAATGTCAGCCATGTAGGGTTATCTGTAGGGTCATCAGCAGAGTAGAATGTTGCTATAATTTCCGTTGCTTCTTTAGCCGCAGCGCTTTCTGCCCGTACTTTTTCAAAAACACGTTGAAGTGTGAAAATCGTTGTTTTTAAAAACCGAGTCATTTCCTCAACCAGCGTTAATTCAGAATGATCCACTTGTATAGGATCGGTACTGTGTTCCGCTAATTTTTCACCAATGAGAATATTTCTATAGGCAACTTCATAATGATTCAGAGCAAGATCTTTTCTACGTTGAGCCATGCGGTAGTGTAGTGTGGCTAATAAAAAATATCCTGGTGAGTGATGAATTTTGGCTGCATTTTCTGCATGAACTTTTGCTTGAAGAAATAATTGATCTTCTGATGCCGAATTTTCTTTTTCGCTTTCTATTGATTTTATTAATAATTTTGTCATCACTTTTTGAGCGTGAAAATTAAAATGAGGCGCCGCAGAAAAAATTTCCAAGTACTGGATTACGGCGGCTTTTTGATTTCGATTATTTAAGATGCTAATGGCTGCACCAAAAAAAGAGGGTTTGCATGTGGATGGAATTAAAGCAACAAATTTAGGACTTTTGCTTTCATTTAACCAATAAAGTTCCCAGGTTTTTTCAAGCTCGTCAGATAAACATTCAGAAAGTAAATGATCGTCTTTTACTGCTTGCAGCAATAATTTAACTAAATCATTATTATAGCGAAGCAATAGCGATTTAAATCTGTCTTCAGTAGACAGAAATCGCTTTGAGGCCTCTTCCATTGAGTGCTCCAAAATCCGTTTAATTAAAAAAATCCTAACACAATAATTTTTAATTGACCAGAATATTTTTTCGACACAATATCTAGTCATTTAATAAAATTAAAACAACTAGATCTTGTGTTCTCATTCTGTATTAAAGGTTTGTATCATTATTTAATTATGTTAACATGAATTTTTTTATGGAGAATTTTTTGTGAATGAAAATCATCGCGATTTAATCAGCATTGGATTTACAGTGGCAGTTGTGGTCATGGCAGCAGTTGTGGCTATGCATTTTCTGTTGCCCTTAATGTGGGCGGGCATTATCGCCATGGCAACTTGGCCTGTTTTTCAGCGATTAGAGCGATGGTTTGGGTATCGGCAGGTTTTTGTTGCAGTATTGTTAACGATGGTATTCACGCTGCTTGTGATGATCCCTTTGGTCTGGCTCACCATCAAAGGTGTGCAAGAAGCCAAAGTATTAGCGAACTTTTTGTTGCAGTCGAATGAAACCGGCATTGCGCTCCCGGAATGGGTAAAGAGCTTGCCTTGGGGTGGTGATTATATGCAAGCTTGGTGGGATGAAAAACTAGCTCATCCGGGTGCTATGGCGGATCTGGTTGATGCGGATACTATCAATATTAAGTCCATGAGCCATTTTGCCAAATCGGTCGGTTTGCAGTTGGCGCATCGTTCTGTGGTATTTGGTTTTGCTTTGATGTGTCTATTTTTCTTTTATCGCGATGGAGAGGAGTTGGCCAAACAAATTAATGCTTTAGGTGAATATTGTCTGGGCCATCGGTGGGATCTGTATGCCCGTAATCTACCTGGTGCGATCAAAGCAACCGTCAATGGTATCGTACTGGTGGGGTTGAGCGTGGGTGTGATCATGGGATCTGTCTATGCCGTTCTGGGCGTTCCTTTTTCAATTATGTTAGGAGCTGCCACGGCCCTGTTAGCCATGATTCCTTTTGGTGCCCCGATTGCCTTTGTGACGGTCGCCTTGATTTTATTGATGAAGGGCAGTTTTGCGAGTGCTGTGGTTATTTTGGTGATCGGTGCTGTGGTGATGTTTATTGCAGATCATTTTGTGCGGCCGGTGATTATTGGTAATGCCACCCAGCTTCATTTTTTGGCGGTTCTCTTTGGGATTTTAGGTGGCGTAGAAGCTTTGGGTTTAGTGGGGTTATTTATTGGGCCGGTGGTGATGGTTCTCTTTAGCACCTTATGGCGTGAACCAAAATTGTCAGAAGAGTAATCCTGGACCCGGGATTGTTGCAAATAATAATCATTCTCATTAGTATGGTGGCTAGCTATTGCAAAGAAGCCCCATTTGTGTTTTCATGTAATACTAAGAAATATGGTCGGTGCCCGTCCTTAAATGCAAGGTTTTAACCATTATAAATGTTAGTGGTGATTAATTACCAAAGATAATTGCTCTGGAGCTCATAATGTGTGCAAGAAAAGTTCAAGAACTTGGTACAGATGATGGTGTAGTAGAATTGACCCAACAGATAGGTCGTTTTAATTACGATGGCGGCAAATTTGCCTCTTTATTGGCGAAGAGTCATCCTGAAGATTTTGCATTAGCTCAAACAAGAGATGCTGAATTTGTTGAACCGGATTATGCACTCACTACTTACACAGATCCTGAGGTATCTGAGAATTATCCTCAAACTCATCGAGTTGCTTTATTTTTCTCAGGTTTATTGACAGCTCTTTTTTGCCTACTGTGGTACATAGAAGATACCAATGGCGATGCCTATATCGTCAATGAAATGATCGAGTACATCATGTCTGCCGAGATACAAAGCTGGCTTACTTGGGCTATCGGACTAGGCCTGAATTCAGTTCCCAATCTCGCAGAAGCGCTGCTTCTTTTTAGTTTACTGATGATAAAACTTCAAGATTTATATTTGCGAAAAGCGCGAGCTGATAACCGACGTGCTCGTGAGGAGCATGATGAAGCTGATGTGAGTTCCGATGAGATGCATGATTTGTTTGTGGCTCAACAAGGTAAAGATGAGGATATTGAGGCTCAGCATCAGGCGGATGATTTTGAGCCTGTTAAAGATAATCATGACGATGATCACCATCACCACAGTCATGGTACATCGCTTGTGCCAAAACACAAAAAACATCACAGCCATCATCACAGTGCCGGTGAAACGATCAAGGAAATCTTTTTAATGGGGGTTACGCCAGGTGCATTAGGGTTTTCGGCCGCTTATTTTGTGCTCGGCTCTTTACCGCTCCCTCTGAGAATTATCATTTCTTTAGGTTGTGGCGTTGTAGGGGGTGCTGCGGATTGGATCAAGCATTCCTATTTTAATCATGCTGCTGAGGATGTTGATGATCAACACCCTCTAGTGAGGACATTTGGTACCAATCTATGGTACACCGATCATTCTTTCTTGTGGAAATTACACCAGACCTGGATAAAGTTTATCATCATGATTCATCATGGCGGTGCTGGTTTATTTAACTTTAATGCGATGCTCATCGTTACAGGTTTGGCTGCCTATCTACCCAGCTGGGGTAGTATTCTGATTGCTGGCTTATGTTCGTTGCCCAGTTTTATTTTTGAAAGCATTTCAGAAACTTATGCTTATGATTCCGTTCAAGAATCCCCCGATTTTGAAATTCATCCTGTCACCAAAGTGGGGCTAATATTAGGTGGGATTATTCACAGTCTTTCTTTTGTGGTGATTACCGCAAGAATTTATCAGGCGACACCAGAAAATAATGGCCCTTATTATTATCTGATTAATTCCGCCATTTTTTCTACCTTGAGTGTCTTATTACTTTATCCCGGCACCCTCGGATTCTATGTGATGCAAAGAAATCCGCCGATCGATGAAGAGGGTAATGAGGGGCTTTGCTTTGATGATATTATTCGACTGATTCTCAAAAGCCCTCGACCTGAAAGACAATCAATGCACTATCAATTGCGAAGCAATATGCAGTTTTGGAAACGAGGAGAGAGTGCGCCCCGAGCTGAGTTGTTGCCAGAAGAGAAGACAGCTCAGGAAGAGCAACAGACCTCCTTGGGTTATCGTATGGCCATAGCGCCTGATGATGAGTTCTATTAATTAGAGCGGGGTGGATCTCCAATTGGAGATTTGACCTCCTTCCTCATCAGGTTATAACGACGTAGATATTTGCCAAACCTCGGCGGACGCCCAGCAATAATTTACTCGGTTTGGCTTGAGCTATTTTTGCTATGTCGTTGATTTCCTTGGTTATTATCCCGTTTGCTTTGAGGATCACATCGCCTGGTCTTAGGCCGGCCAGCCAAGCATTTGAGGTATCATTCACTTCTAAAACGAGTACGCCTTGAATCTCTTGATTCTGCGTATCGACTTGGTGAATATTGTTTAAGCGCACACCCATCAGCAGGGAATTTTCTTTTTCCATGGTTTTGATGGCTTTTTCTACGGTATCGATGCCGACGGTTAAATTCACCGTGGATTTTTTACGTTGAACGACCATCTTCAATTTATCATCAATTTGTGCTGTGCCGATAATACTGCGCAGATGCTCAGCATTATGAATAGTTTCGTTATTTATTTTGACAATCACATCTTGTTCTTTGAGGCCACCGATATCAGCAGCAGAGCCTTTGTTCACTTGGGTGACCAGTGCACCGGAAGTATTAGGCATCTCGAGCGCATCGGCCAGAGCGGGGGTTAGACTTTGCACCATCACACCGACGATTCCGCGTTTAACCTTATGATATTTGATCAGCTGATCCATCACCTGCGCGACCATGTTACTGGGAATCGCAAAGCTGATGCCAACGCTGGTTCCCTGCGGGCCTAAAATGGCGGTATTAATGCCGATTAATTCGCCTTTCATGTTCACGAGCGCACCGCCCGAGTTGCCGGGATTGATGGAAGCATCGGTCTGAATAAAATTCTCATAACCACCGGGGCCCTCGATGCCAATGCTGCGATTTAAGGCTGAAATGACGCCGGAGGTCACAGTTTGTTGCAAGCCGAAGGGATTACCGATCGCTGCGACAAAATCGCCAGGAACCACTTTTGAGGAATCCCCGAGAGGGATGGATTTGAGATATTTGTCTTTGACTTGAAGAACCGCCACATCGGTGGGTGGATCGATACCCACCACGTCGGCTTTTAATTTACGTCCATCATTTAAGGTGATAATCAAAACAGAAGCATTTCGGACCACATGCGCATTCGTCACAATATAACCATGCTCAGCATCGACAATAACACCCGAACCGGCACTTTCGAACTTTCGTGAGGGCATTAAATCTTCTTCATCAGCCTGGGAGGAATGAGCAGGGCCTTTCTGGCTCTCTTGTGGGCTCGGCGGGACAGGAACGCTGCCCCGGACCGTGATATTGACCACCACGGGCATGACTTTTTCCAACATGGTGGCCATGGAAGGAGGATTCGAGGGGCTGGTTGCTATCGGCGCTTTTGCAAGGGCCGCTGAAGTCAGAGCACAGAAAGCGAGGGTGGTAAAAAAAAGTTTGATTGTTCTCATGAGTGTCTCTCCGCCTAAATTAAGGAAGGTGTCAGGTCTCCCGTTGACTATTTAACATTCGAGGTTAAATAGTCAACGGGAGACCTGACACCTTCCTCTAAATAAATTAATGAGGCCATTCTACCAGTTTTTCCAGCGTCTCGGCGATAGGAAAAAAATCTTTTTTGATCGCTGACGGTGCAATAGTCACCCCCATAAATGGCTTGAACGCCGGCTTTGTTTAGTGCAATGCGACCCAGTTGATAAAGGTCTGCTAGAAATTTATCGTTAAGGATAGGTACAAAAGCTGTGTGGGTATCAGGATTTTGGTTCACAAAGGCTTCTCTAACCTCGGCTCCTACTTCGAAAGCCTCGGGGCCGATGCAGGGGCCTAGCCATGCCAGTAATTCTGAGGCAGGGGATTTAAAGGCAGAAACCGTATTTTCTAAAATGCCCGCGACACATCCGCGCCAACCGACGTGCACAGCAGCCACTTCGGTGCCCGCTTTATTGCAAATCAATACGGGCAGACAATCGGCGGTCATTACCGCACAAATGCGTTGAGGTTCCTGTGTATAACTGGCATCGGCAGTGGGGATTTCTGCGACATTTGTAGCGTTAAGATGGATAACGTCAATGCCATGAACTTGGTTAAGCCACTGCGGTTCTTGATTGATGCGTAGAATTTCGTTTTGCAGAATATGACGATTACGCTGAACAGCCTCTGGCTGATCACCAACATGGTGGGCTAAATTAAAACTAGCGTAGGGTGTTGCACTGACACCACCCTTGCGGGTTGTTGTTAAGGCCACGACGGATGAAGGTGCAGGCCAAGTGGCCTCAACAATTTCTAATGATTCCATAGGTGCCAAGACAGGTAAAATAAGCTCACAGTACTCAAAAACACGATGCCGAATCGACCTAAATTCAATAACCCTTTCCCGGGTTGAAATTCTCTGGGTATAATTTCGGTATTGGTAATCACTTTATAATTGATAAAAGCGAAGACGGGTGTCCACAGAAAAGCAAAGGTTGTGGCGAAATCTAAAAGCTTGGTCATATTTTTCACAAAATAGCCCGATAAAATAATGCAGCCAAAAAAGAGAATCAGCACGCTGTACCAGTACATCAACGGAAAATATTTTTTGAGTGGCGGAAAAGCTAAATAAGCGGCTGTTGAAATGGCGCGAGGGTAGCCGTCTAAACAGGTGATGGTGGTGCTAAACATAGTGGTAAGTGCCGCAATTTCTAAGATGGGTTCAGACCAAATCCCAATATGGCTAGTGTAAAGAGTGACCAATTGCTCTGTAAATTTAACACCAGAATCTGAAAAATATTCACCGCTACCGAACATCACCAGTGTTCCCAGTGCGACAAAAATAAGGGCCAGAGCTGCACTGAAAATATAGCCTACTTTAAAATCAAGCATGGCTTCTTTAGGCGTGGGTGGGGGAGTACTATCGCGGTGTCGGCGTTTAGTCCATAACGAGAGCCAGACAGAGACCTCAAGGGGGGCGGGCATCCAACCCATCAATGCCAAAATAAAACTGAACCCCGCGAGATTTAATAGATCAGGATGAGGGGTGGAAGCAACCCGGCCGACATTGTGCGGGAAAGCGAGCACTACGGCGGTAATGGTGGAAGCGGCGAGAATCACTAAAATTAATTTTACAAAACGCTCTAGCCAAATGTAATTCCCAATAAAAACGACGGAAGCGCAAAATGAGATGATAGCAATGCTAAAAACCAGTGGCGAGATCGTTGCGCCAATCATATAAGTAAAAATATTGGCGGTGATAAAAGAGACGGTGGCGACGGTGGTGAAAGAGACCAAGGCGGTGATCAACATATAACCTAATAAAATCCAACGACCAAGGTGAGCATAGCCTTGTAATAAGGTTTTATTGGTATTAACAGTGAGTCGTTGCGCGTATTCAAAAAAAGGGTATTTGATGATGCTGATTAGCAAGACAGCAAAGATCATGATAAAGCCATAGTTTGCACCGGCGCGTGTGGACTGAATCAAATGCGAAGCGCCCATGGAGGCCGCCGCAAAGAGCATGCCGGGACCTAAAATCCTAAAAAATCGGGTGATGTCTTTCAATACAGTATCCACTCATCTTGCATTATTCAGTTCAAGGGCCTAGGATGATGGCTCATTCTAAGTGATAATAATAGTATGCTGCAACATTCACCTTTTCTGGCATTCGATCGCGCTGATTGGCGAAAATTTCGTCATGATACTCCTTTAACACTGACTGAATCAGAATTGGAAGGTATCCGTGGTCGGAACGAGCCAACTTCTTTGATCGAAGTAGAGGAAGTCTACTTACCTATCGCGCGACTTTTAAATCTGTATGTTGAGGCGACTCAAGAATTGTATAAGGCTACATCACGATTTTTAGGAAACCCGGCGCCGCGAGTTCCCTATATTATTGGGGTAGCGGGCAGTGTAGCGGTCGGAAAAAGCACCATTTCACGATTATTGCGCTCTTTATTATCACGCTGGCCAGCCCATCGAGAAGTCTCGATTGTGACCACCGATGGTTTTTTATATCCCAATGCAGAATTAGAAAAGCGTGGTTTGATGGAGCGCAAAGGCTTTCCTGAAAGTTACGATGTGCAAAAATTACTGGCCTTATTGGAGCAAATTAAAAGCGGTCAGACCGATCTCCAAGTGCCTTTATATTCTCATGAATATTACGACCTTTTACCGGGAAAAATGGACACTTTGCATTCACCGGATATTGTGATTGTGGAAGGGCTCAATGTGTTGCAGGTGGGGCCGCCGCTGCAAAATAATCAACCCCGCGTTCACGTTTCTGATTATTTTGATTTCAGTATCTATGTGGACGCAGACCCTGAAATTATCGAGAGTTGGTACATCGAGCGATTTATGAGCTTTAGAGCGCAATCCTCTGATAACAAAGAGCTTTACATGAATCGATTTTCAGCTTTATCGGATGACGAGGCCCGAGAATTGGCGCGTCAAATTTGGTTGAGTATCAATGCCAAAAACCTTCACGAAAATGTAGCGCCCTATCAATATCGTGCTAATCTAATTTTGTGCAAAGGTCATGATCATGTGGTGCAAAAAATTAAATTGAGAAAGTTGTAAACGGGAAGACGGCAAGGGGTAATTACTATGAAGGCAAATTTAAAAATAGCAGTGTTCTTTTTTGTATATTTATTTTCTTCTGCTTCGATGGCTTGGAGCTATGTTGGTCATCGGGTGGTCGCTCATATTGCCTATGATCATCTAACCCCTATGGCAAAACAAGCCGTGGATCGATTGACGGATGAGGGTAATGCTTATTCACCACGGAGTCGCTTTGTTTATATTTCGACCTGGGCTGATTGGGCCAGGGAACATGGCGATACGCGATTTCGACAATGGCATTATATTGATTTGCCCCTTTCAGAAGATGGTTGGCCAACACGCCCGCCTCGTGCCAATAATGCGATTTTTGGTATTAATCATTGCAATTTGGTCTTAAAAAACCAGCGCTCAACCCTGGAAGATCAACAGACCTGTTTGAAATTATTGGTTCATATCGTAGGCGATATTCATCAGCCCTTGCATGCTGCAACGCTCTATAATCGGCAGCACCCCAAAGGTGATCACGGGGGCAATAGTTTTAAAATTAAAAGTCGGATTGCCAATAATTTGCATTTGTTTTGGGATCGGGGCTTAGGCGAATTCCGGCCTTTTGAAAAATCAAAGGCTCAAACAGGGTTGATGATTTATTTGTTTGCTCAAGGGATTGAGCAACGTTATCCGCTTAAATATTTTCAACAGACCAAAGTTTCAAATTTAAATGCTACAGAACCCGAAACCCCTCAATTGACTCAAGATCACGATAAACTCTCTCTTCCCCCCATTGAGTGGGCTTTAGAAAGTCGTGGGTTCGCAGAATCTTTTGTCTATCAATTAGACGAAAACACTAGCCCCTCTGAAGAGTATATTAATCAGGGCAGGGTGATCGCTGAAAAGCGACTTGCCCTGGCCGGCTATCGCCTGGCGGCAATGCTGAACTCCATCTATAATAACTAAAGTGGCAATAAGGAAAAAGGATGAATATCTTAGTAGCTGGTGCGGGGCAGATTGGCTCATTATTGGCGCAAATGTTGGCGTCCGCCCAGCATTCTGTTTTTTTAATTGATGCTAATTCTGCGCATTTTTCAAAAATTTCTCCTTCAGCCTATTTGATCACAGCGGTTGTTGATGTTAATTCAGAAAAAGACCTAGAGGCATTTGTTCAAGACAACAAGATTGAAGCTATGGTGGCATGTTTGCCTTACTTTGCGAATGTAAAAATTGCAGAGCAGGCTGCTAAAAGCGGTTGTCATTATTTTGATTTGACAGAAGATTTGGGCACTGTTGCTGCAGTGCAAAAATTAGCGCTCGGAAAATCTCAAGCTTTTGTTTCACGTTGTGGTGTAGCGCCCGGTTATATCAATATTTTAGCGCATCATTTAACCCAACATTTTGATGTTTTAGATAAGATAAAATTACGCGCCGGTTGTTTGCCGCAGCATGCTAGCAATAGTTTGCATTATGCACTTGCGTGGTCGATTGATGGATTAATTAATGAATACGGTAATTTGTGCGAAGCGATTGTCGAGGGCAAAAAAGTGTTAGTGCAACCTTTAGAAGATATAGAAATGGTAGAGCTCAATGGTGTGATGTATGAGGCGTTTAATACCTCGGGTGGAATTGGTGGTTTGCCGACGCGGATGGAAGGTAAAGTGAATACCCTCAATTATAAAAGCATGCGTTATCCGGGGCATGTTGAGCGTATGCGTTTTTTAATGAAAGATATGCAACTGAATGATGATCGTGAAGCTTTAAAAAAAATGTTGCTCCGTGTGCTACCCAAAACTGATACCGATGTGATGATTATTTATGTCTCCGTGACTGGCAGCCAAAACGGAGAATTTGTCGAAGAAAATACAGTAAAAAAAATATACCCCCAAGAATTGTACGGACAACGTCGTTCAGCTATTCAAGTAGCCACAGCGAGCAGTGCCGCTTCAGTGATCGACTTGGTTCTCAATAATGTAGATCAATACCACGGCTTTATTAATCAAGAAGATTTCAGCCTTGATAAATTTCTTTCTTCTCCTTTTGCTAAACCGTTTATCTAGGCTCTCAGCAGCCGTGCCTCAATGAATTTTTTGAGACTGCTGCGAATAATGGTTATGGGGTATAAAATTTAAGCTCCTTAACTGGGAGATGCGGGTAGAGATGTATGGCTGCGATCGCTGTGTTAAGATTATTCATCATCATCGTTTATCAAGGTGTTCCATGTTGAGAATTTATAACAGTTTGAGCAAAGAGAAAGCGGATTTTGTGCCTCGGGTGCCGGGGAAGGTCGGGATTTATGTCTGTGGGATCACTGTTTACGATTATTGTCATATTGGGCATGGGCGGATGTTTGTGGTCTTTGATGTGGTGACTCGGTTTTTACGGTATCGGGGCTATGAAGTGACTTATGTACGTAACATCACGGATATCGATGACAAGATTATAAATCGTGCGAATGAAAACCAAGAGCCCATAGATCAGTTGACATCAAGAACGATTAAAGCCATGGAAGAAGATGAAGCGGCACTTTCAGTTTTATCACCCGATATTGTGCCACGAGCGACCCAATATATTTCCAGTATTATCAATATGATAGAGAAGTTAATTAAGGCGGATTATGCCTACGTGGCAGGTAATGGGGATGTGTATTATGCGGTGAAAAATTTTCCGGGTTATGGAGAGTTGGCTCATCAAGATGTGAACAAATTACGTGCCGGGGCGCGGGTGGATGTGTTGGATGAAAAACGTGATCCGCTGGATTTTGTGTTGTGGAAATTAGCTAAACCGCAGGAACCGAGTTGGGATTCACCTTGGGGTGCTGGGCGGCCGGGTTGGCATATTGAATGTTCCGCGATGTCGACCGAAACGTTGGGGCCGCATTTTGATATTCATGGGGGTGGGTTGGATTTGGTCTTTCCGCATCATCAGAATGAAATTGCTCAATCGGAAGGAGCCAATGGTTGCAAGATGGTGAATACGTGGATGCATATGGGGTTTGTGCATGTTGATCAAGAGAAGATGTCAAAGTCCTTGGGCAATTTTTTCACGATTCGGGAGGTACTGAAGGTTTATGATCCCGAAGTGGTTCGTTATTTTTTGATGGCCAGCCATTATCGCAGCCCAATCAGCTATTCTACGGAGAATTTATCGAGCGCGGAGTTGGCGCTTCAGCGTTTTTATCTGTGCCTGCGGGATTGTCCTGTTGTTGCAGAAGGGGATCAGAACGCTTATGAAACGAGTTTTGTGGCTGCGATGGAAGATGATTTTAACACCCCTGAAGCGATCGCAGTGCTTTTTGATTTGGCGCGAGAGGTGAATCGACTGAAGAAGCAAAACAAGCGTGATGAGGCTGCAAAAGTAGCGGTGCAATTGAAGCGTTTGGGTGGTGTTTTAGGTATTTTACAGCGCGATCCTTTGTCTTTTTTGCAAACGGGTGTAACGGCAGAACAAAAGGCAAGCATCGAACAATTAATCTCAGACCGTGCCGAAGCGAGAGCCAATAAAAATTGGCCCGAAGCGGACCGAGTTCGGAATGAGTTGCATGCGATGGGGATTGAGGTTGAAGACCGGGCGAATGAGACGATTTGGCACAGAAAGATAGAAGGCGAAGAGTTGCTCATTCTATGACACAGCCCAATGTGTAGATTATCACAGCTGTGAGAGGCAAGACTTCTACGGCCTTGGCATAAGTTGTCTCATTGCCTATCGGCAGTCGTTTCTGGATGGATTTTTTGAAAAAGAGTGGGGTCTTGTTGGTAAGGATGTGATCAGATCTTGATAATATTCGCCCAAAAATCTCTCGAGATTGAAAATCTATGTTCTTGATTTCTCAGCAGACTTGCCTCGATGGAGTTTTTGAAGTAATTCAGTTCAGTGAATTTTTGGCCAAAAAAAACCCGCTCGAGAGAGTCTCTGGAGCGGGCAATTTTTACAGATGACTAACTGAATTAGTTAGCTTTTTCTGTAGCAGGAGCAGCTGGTGCAGCTGAATCAGCTGGCTTAGCTTCTTCTGGTTTAGCTTCAGGAGCAGGTGCTGGAGCAGCAGGTGCTTCAGCAGCAGGCGCAGCAGCTTCAGGCTTCTTCTCTTCAGTAGCTTTAGGCGCTTCAGTAGAAGTGGCTGGCGCAGATGATACTGCTTCTTCAGAATCTTCCTTAGCCTGTTCACGTTCGCCACAGCCAACGAGGCTAAGAGCGAAGACCAAAGTGCTAAGTGCAATTAGACCTCTCTTAAACATATCTTTCCCCTTAATCGGTTTAATACAGGCGTACATCACTGCACGCATTAGTTAAAGAACGGCACATTCTAGCAGCGGTTTTTCGGATGTGCAATACATTTAATCAGGGATCGTGCTGGAGTTCTTTTGGGTGGTTTGCCTCTCGATTATTCAAAAATTTACAAGCTAAGATAAGGTAGGCGGTGTCTCCGGAATGCAAAATAAGTGAAAATTTAAGGATGTTTTAATGTTCAAACAGAGATAATTGTATATAATCTTCTCATCAAAATACCTTAGTGGAGTGATGAAATAATGCGTGTTCTATCAATTTTTTTAATCTCATGCCTGGCTTGCTGGGGACTCAGTGGATGTAAAGAAGAGTCACAAAAGCCTGTTAATGAACCTGTGCTGCAAGAACAGGTGGCGCCACAAACACCGACGGCAACAACGGCCCCTGAAGCTGCAGAGCCAGTTCAAAAGACTGCCCCTGCAGAGCCGGTGAAGCCAAAAGTAAAACCGACTCCAGCGAAGCCCAAAAAAATCAAGAAGGTCATTATTGAATCTGAGCAGCCTGCTGAAGAACGCGTCATTCTAGTGCCTGCAGAGCCTGAACCTGAGCGGGTTATTGTGGTTCCACCACGGCATCGTGAAAAAGTCATCATTGTGCATCCGCAACCCGAGCCACCAAGAAAGAAAGTGATTATTGTAGAGCCACGGCCCCAGCCAAAGCCTGAAAAAATTATTATCGTAAAACCAGCTCCAAAACCCGTGGATAAGATCATTATCGTGAAACCGGCTCCAAGACCTGAGGAAAAGGTAATTATCGTTAAACCTCATGAGAAGTCACATCACAAACATCATCACGGCCATTCTCATTCTAACAACAATCCTGATAAAATTATTATCGATTCAAATCAAGCACCACCGAGCACAACCTCAACTGAACATAAAGCACCGGTGGTAGTAAGACCGGTTCCACCGAGTACAACTTCAACTCAGCAACAAGCTCCGGTCGAAGTGAGCTCTGTTCCACCGAGCACAACCTCAACGCAACAACAAGCCCCTGTGGTTGTAAGTCCTGCACCACCGAGTACAACCTCAACTCAACAACAAACGCCTGTTGTCGTAAGCCCGGCCCCACCTAGCACCACTTCAAAACAGCAATCTACACAACCTGAGATTAGCACTCCAACACCACCCAGCACGACTGAACCACAGGATTCAAAGCAGGATGATTTGTCGATAAAGGTGATAAAAAAAGTAACCAAGCAATCTGCAACAACCTCTGATTCGACTCAGAAACAGGAAAGTTCAGATCAACAGGCGCCAGACAATAACCAAAACGCTGATCCTCAACCTATAAAAACTGAGAATTAATCGCAGTAACAATCAGATACGAAAACGAGGCCCCCTTTGACTCAAAGGGGGGGGGCGTTCAATGTGCTCGTTACGAAGGCTTGTTCATGATTATAGAGAAAGGTTTGAGATGGGTATAAATATGCTTTAAAGAGCAGATTAAGTCGTTTAAAATGCTTTTTAAAGCACTTTTAAAAGCGACCCAACAGATACTTCATTTCTTTATGGTGCTATACGATTCCAATCTCCTAACGTTTTGCAAGTCATTAATCGTGAAAAATCACTGAAGCAAGCTAATCAAGTTGACACCTCACGCCCCATCTTTTCTCGTGAAGATGAAATATATACTTTTGCGTTAATGGCATATAATATTTTGACATCCAATGTTGCATATAAAGAATTTAAAAATTTAAATACTGATGGCTTTGTAACATTCTTTTTTTCTGTTGTGACAGCTAAACTTAGACCTCAATTTCCTCCTGAATTAAATGTACCCGATAAACTGGCTAAATTGATCTCGTTTGGATGGAATGATAATTCTCAATATAGGCCTAAAGTTGCTGATTTTGTGAGTTCGACAACGGTTCCGTTTACTGCAAAGTGATATTGCCATCAAAGCGCACGAGGAAGGTACGTCACTGTTTTAGACTTGACCCCTCAGATACAACTCAGACCGTGGTCATCGGTTCTCCTAAAAGCTCAGTTATTTAAGCAGGGATGGTGCTGAGATATCCTTGGCTGCTGTATTCTAAAATATGCTTATCTCGAGTAATAAGCGTGAGGCTCATTGTTCTTGCAGTAGCAACGATCATCCTATCGACCGGATCTTTATGGAAGTTGTCAGGCAATTTAACGCTATCAACGATTATTTCAGGTGTTAAGTGGGCTACATTTATTCCTGGAATACTCAGCGCTCTGTGAATCCATTCATCTGTGGGTGAGCCCAATGTGATTCTGTCATGATGTTCAAGCATTGCTATTTCCCACATTGAAATGGCTGATACATAAATAGTGTGCTGAACTGCTGCTTTTTTAATCACATTAACGACCGTTTTTTTCAGGCTTTTATCACCCAAGATGAGCCATAGCCAAATATGAGTATCTAACAGTAAATTATTCATTGGATTCCCATTTGGTTTTGATGGGCTCGATGATATTTCCTTGAATAGTTGCTGTATTTGCCATACAGCCGAAGATTTCCTTCGCATCAGCTTCGGGCACGGGAACCATCATTGCTATCGGTTTGCCATGTTTAGTAATGACAATTTCAATATGTTTGTCATGCACCTCATCCATCACTTTCAAACAAGTTGCCTTGAATTCAGTCGCTGAAATTTCATGCAATGTGTTCAACATATCACTCTCCAAAAATGGTCATTTTATATGGTCATATTATAGCAGGCTTTGATTAGGATTTCAATTCAGTAGTCGGAGAGCTGATGGGCACAGCGCTAGTTTGCTGCGTATTGAGAAAAGTCTGTGGGGTCAAATCTTAGATTGCTACTTTCTTAGCTTAAGAAGGTAGCAATCTTAGATTTGACCCCTCAGACATAACTCACACTTTTTTAACGTATTCTGATTTCAATTTCATTGGACCAATGCCATCTATTTTACAATCAATATTATGGTCGCCTTCGACTAAACGGATATTTTTGACTTTTGTTCCAACCTTAACGACGGAGGATGAACCCTTCACCTTTAAATCTTTTATTACAGTAACCGTATCACCCTCTTCAAGCGGGTTGCCGTTGGCATCTTTAACGATCAACTCCTGGGTTTGTGCAGGTTGCCCACTTTGTAGTATTGGCCATTCATGGGCGCATTCTGGGCAAATGCATATTCCATTGTCTTCATAGGTGTATTCCGAGTTGCAGTTCGGACATTTGGGAAGCGTGGTCATCGGTTCTCCTAAAAGCTCAGTTATTTAAGCAGGGATAGTGCTGAGAAATCCCCGGCTGCTGTATTCTAAAATGCGTTTATCTCGAGTAACAAGCGTTAGGCTCATTGTTCTTGCAGATGCAACGATCATCCTATCGGCCGGATCTTTATGGAAATTGTCTGGCAATTTAACGCTATCAACGATTATTTCGGGTGTTAAGTGGGCTACATTAATTCCTGGAATGCTCAGCGTTCTGTGAATCCATTCATCTGTAGATGAGCCCAATGTGATTCTGTCATAAGGTAGTTTGCAGGGTATTGAGAAAAAGGGGAAGATTTTTGAATATTCCCCTTTAGGTTTGCTTTATGGCTTCTATTTTAATTCTAGATCAGAACGCTGTTGGTCTTCAGGCGAAACTGAAGGGGCTTCGACGACGGGAGCGGGTAATAAAGTTTTGACGTCGCTATGGAAGAAGCGAGGGGTATTATTGCAGAATCAGAGGGGTCAAGTCTAAGATTGCTACCTTCTTAGCCTAACAAGGTAGCAATCTTAGACTTGACCCCTTAGACTTCTTAGACTTTAAACTTAGCATTTTTTTGACATAAAACCATATTATTAATCAATAATGTTCAGAGAATTTTAGGGTTGACCCAAAATTTCTCTTGAGAATTTTACGATATGCCCTATAATTCTCAATATAAAACACAGGGAGATCTTCATGAAACGCTTGTATGACAATCTAATCGCACAACATTTTAATGATGATGACCTCATGTTGTTCTTAACCGGGCCACGCCAGGTGGGTAAAACTACATCAAGCATGAGCGTTGCGAATTTAGGTAACCCAGTATGTTATCTTAACTGGGACAATGATGAGCATCGGCTTATCATTTTGCATGGTGCTGCCTCAGTAGCCAAAACAGCAAAGCTCGATCAAATGTCAGCAAAAAAAACCATTATTATCCTTGATGAAATACATAAATACAGCGGATGGAAACAATTTATGAAGGGATTTTACGACGTTTATAAAGATCGAGTTGATATTATTGTTACGGGTAGTGCAAAGCTAGACACCTTTAAAAAAGGTGGGGACAGTATGATGGGACGCTATTTCTCCTATCGAGTACATCCGCTCTCTGTGGCTGAATTGCTTCGCCAAGAGATCCCTACTCAAGAAATTTCACCCCCGAGTGAATTGTCAAAAGAAGAATTTGAACAACTCTACCTGTATGGAGGCTTCCCGAAACCGTTTATTAAAGCAAATAAAGCTTTCCACAATAAATGGCAACGTTTGAAACGCCAGCAATTGTTTCGTGAAGATATTCGTGACTTAACCAAAATAGAAGAGCTTGCGAAGCTTGAATTATTGGGGGATCTGTTATTCCATCAGGCGAGCGAACGTCTTAACTATGATAAACTTGCAAAAAAGATTCAAGTGTCCAATGATACCATCACCCGCTGGGTAAGATCTTTAAAATCACTCTATTACTGCTACACCATTCGGCCTTGGCATAAAAATATCGCACGCTCTTTGTTGAAGGAACCAAAAGTTTATCTTTGGGATTGGTCACTCATACAAGACAAAGGAGCACGTGCAGAAAATTTTATAGCTAGTCATTTACTTAAGGCCGTCCATTTGTGGACTGACATCGGCCTAGGTGAGTATGACCTCTATTATTTGCGTACATTCGATAAAGAAGAAGTTGATTTTGTGATCACGAAAAATGACGTACCTTGGATTTTAGTTGAAGCAAAGTATTCAGGGAACAATAGTATCAGTGAATATTTATATAAATATCAAGAACAAACTCAAGCTGAATATGCCTTTCAGGTGGTGATTAATCAAGATTATGTTGACAAAGATTGCTTTGAGTTCCGTAAACCGATCGTCGTTCCAGCCATTACTTTTCTATCACAATTGGTATGAGGCAGTGCAGTACCGGAGGGTGGCATAAATTGAGAATTGAGGGGTCAAGTCTAAGATTGCTACCTTCTTAGCCTAACAAGGTAGCAATCTTAG
>CAZMLO010000011.1:0-57839 GCA_964567285.1 uncultured Gammaproteobacteria bacterium | reverse complement strand
GAACAGAAGCTGTTGGGTCAGGCACTAAAATGAAAGGATTCCACTAAAAATCCCACCCAGTATTCTTCTTTGTAAAGCCCCTACGGACTATACTACTCAAAAGTAGACGCTAGTCCTGCTTCGCTAGCAAGATATTCCCATTGAACGAGCTGCTGTCAAATCTCAACGGCAGATAAGAGTTATGCTATAGTGTTTCTCAATTCCGTTATAAGATTCTCTATCGAGAGCTCTTGGGTTTCTGAATCTTTTCTGGCTTTGTATTCAATGGTGTTTGAATCTAAACCTTTTTCGCCTAAGACGAGCCGATGTGGGATTCCGATCAGATCGCAATCTGCGAAGAGAACGCCGGGGCGTTCTTGGCGATCATCGAAAAGCACATCAAAACCCCCTTCGCGCAATTCGTTGTAAATTTTTTCGCAGGCTTCACGGAGGCGATTGGATTTGTGCAAATTAATGGGAATTAAAGCGATTTGGAATGGTGCCAAAGGTTCTGGCCAAATGATACCATTTTCATCGTGGTTTTGTTCAATAGCAGCAGCGACAATTCGTGAAACGCCGATACCATAACAACCCATTAACATGGGTTTTGCTTTGCCTGATTCGTCACAAACATTGGCATTCATTGCCTTAGAATATTTATCACCGAGTTGAAAAATATGCCCCACTTCAATGCCGCGCGCAAATTGCAAATGTCCTTTGCCATCAGGACTTTTATCACCCACAACCACATTTCTAAGATCAGCGATTTCAGACAGTGGCGCATCGCGTTCCCAATTCACATGTTGGTAGTGTTGATTGTCTTGATTCGCGCCGCAGACAAAATCACTGAGTATTGCGGCATCTCGATCTATTATTAATGGGATGTTGAGATTCACAGGGCCAATACAACCGGGTTTGCACCCGAGTACGCGTTGTATGGTGGCATCGTTGACGAAGGTCAGAGGGTTTGCCACTTTAGGATGTTTTGCAGCTTTTATCGGATTGAGTTCATGATCACCGCGCAGAGCGAGCGCCACGATTTCATCTTCTTCACCTTTAACCAATAAAGTTTTGATTAACTGGTTGGAGGAAATGCCCAGAAAATGACAGACATTCTCTACGGTGTAATGATCACCGGTATCGACTAATTCCATCGGAGCATTTGAGGTGGATCTATTTTCATTAGGTGCTAATGCTTCTGCACGTTCAACGTTTGCCGCATAATTAGAACCGTCACTGAATGCGAGTAAATCTTCTCCCGAATTCGCGAGCAATTGAAATTCGTGAGAAAGATTACCACCAATGCTGCCGGTATCGGCGAGTACGGCGCGAAAATTAAGTCCAAGTCGCGTAAAAATAGCCGTATAAGCTTGGAACATTTGTTCATAGGTTTTTACAAGCGATTCGTTGTCGAGGTGAAATGAATAAGCATCTTTCATTAAAAATTCTCGTGCGCGCATTACACCAAAACGGGGACGAATTTCATCGCGGAATTTCATTTGAATTTGGAAGAAAACCAAAGGCAGTTGTTTATAGCTGCGAATTTTATTCCGAGCAATATCGGTAATAACTTCTTCGTGAGTAGGGCCAAAACAAAAATTCCGCTCGTGTCGATCGTTAATGCGTAGCATATCAGGGCCATATTGTTCCCAGCGCCCCGATTCTTGCCAGAGTTCGGCAGGTTGAATGGCTGGCATTAAGAGTTCACCTGCCCCGATCCGAGTCATTTCTTCGCGAACGATCGTTTCTACGCGTTTAAGCACTCGTAACCCCAGAGGCAGCCAGGTGTAAATGCCCGATGCGAGTTTCGAGATCATCCCGGTTCGCAACATGAGTTTATGACTGACTAATTCAGCATCTGCCGGTGTTTCTTTTTGGGTTGACAGTAAAAATTGTGAAGTACGCATAGATTTCCTATTTCGATAAGGGCTTAATAGAGGATCATACTGCGCGGGCCTAGTGAGAGCAAGGTCTGGGTCTGAAGGTGCTACTCTCTTGACCCTGATCATCAGATAAGATACGTTCAAATGTTTTAGAGCGCAGCGGCAATAATGCCTATCTAGTAACTGGCTGCAAGTAAAAAGGAGTGTTAATTGAATAATCGAGCCACCCTTCGTCGTTATATTATCGCGGGTGTTTTGGTCTGGGTACCGATCTGGGTCACCTTGCTCGTTCTTCGATTTATCGTGGACTTATTTGATAGCACCCTAGAATTAATCCCAAGTCATTTTCAGCCCGATTATTTGTTGGGTTTCCATGTGCCCGGTTTGGGGTTGGTATTTGCCTTGGTGATTGTGGCCATAACGGGCATGTTGATCACCAATATCTTGGGTAATCGTTTGGTCGGCATCTGGGAGCGGTTATTATCCCGTATTCCATTGGTTCGTACGATATATCAAGCGGTCAAACAAGTGCTGACCACAGTTTTCTCTTCCTCGGAAGAATCTTTTCGGAATGTTTTGCTCATAGAGTATCCCCGCAAAGGGCTTTGGAGTATAGCCTTTCAAACGAGTACCGGTTTTAGCCAAGCTGCAGGCTTGGTAGGTGAGGAGTTGATTACGGTATTTGTCCCCACCACGCCGAATCCAACCTCGGGATTTTTAATTATGGTACCCCGAAAAGACGCGTTCAAAGTGAATTTAAGTGTTGATGAGGCACTCAAAATGGTAATATCCTTGGGAGTAGTGATGCCTCCTCAAGAGGGACAAAAGATCGCGGACAAAAGTTAGATTAATAGGTATCGGCTCACCCCCTCAAACTAAAGATGGCAAAATCTGAACGTTGCATCAAGGGGAGAGTAGTTACGTTAATAGAAGGTTATTTATGCGTAGTCATTATTGTGGACAAGTCTCTGAATCCTTAATTGGTCAGCAAGTAGAATTGTGCGGGTGGGTTCACCGTCGACGAGATCATGGTGGCGTTATTTTTGTCGATTTACGAGATCGTGCTGGACGTGTGCAGGTTGTTTTTGATCCTGAAAATCCCAAACAATTTCAAATCGGCGAAAGTTTGCGCAGTGAATTTGTGATTAAAGTGGTTGGGTTGGTTCGTCATCGGCCCGAGGGAACGGTTAATCCTGAGTTGCCCACAGGGGCTGTTGAAGTTTTGGTCCAAGATGTAGTGCTTTTAAATCGTGCTGATCCGGTGCCCTTTCGCATCGATGAACATCAAGAAGTTTCAGAAGACGTACGGCTGCGTTACCGTTATTTAGATTTACGACGATCTGAAATGTCGTATCGAATTGAATTTCGTGCGAAAGTCAGTCGTCTTGTACGTCAATATTTAGAAGATCATGGTTTTTACGATGTGGAAACACCCTTTCTCACAAAATCCACACCGGAAGGGTCGCGCGATTATTTAGTGCCTTCTCGTGTAAATCCTGGTCAGTTTTATGCCTTGCCACAATCGCCGCAAATTTTTAAACAATTATTAATGGTAGCGGGAATTGATCGATATTATCAAATCGCACGTTGTTTTAGAGACGAAGATTTACGTGCAGATCGTCAACCTGAATTTACGCAAGTCGACATGGAAATGTCTTTTGTTAAAGAAAAAGATGTGCAAAATATTGTCGAAGGTTTGACGCGAAAATTATTTGCAGATTTGTTGGATGTTACTTTAGCTGATCCTTTTCCACATATGACCTATAAAGAAGCTATGCGAAGATTTGGCGTGGACAAACCCGATTTACGAATTCCCTTGGAATTAGTAGATGTCGGAGATTTATTACGCGAGGTGGAATTTAAAGTATTTTCGGGCCCCGCTAACGATTCACGATGTCGCGTTGCGGCTTTGCCGGTGCCGGCGGGTGAAAAACTCAGTCGAAAAATGATTGATGATTACGGCAATTTTGTCACGATTTATGGAGCCAAAGGTTTGGCCTATATTAAAGTGAATGATCGTGGTGCTGGAATGGAAGGTCTGCAGTCACCAATTTTAAAATTTTTGCCCGCCGACGTTGTTGAAGCTATTTTAACACGTTGCAAAGCAAAAACAGGCGATCTCATTTTCTTTGGTGCTGATACTGCAAAAATTGTGAATGAATCCTTGGGAGCTTTGCGCATTAAAGTGGGAGAAGATTTGGGTATGGTGGAAGGAGGGTGGCGTCCTCTGTGGGTTACTGATTTCCCCATGTTTGAACGCGAAAGTTTAACCGGGCGTTGGCAATCTACGCACCATCCTTTTACCGCGCCTTCTATCGCCGATCCAGAGCAATTAGCAGCAGATCCTGGGCAAGCCCTTTCGCGCGCTTATGATTTAGTGTTGAATGGTTCTGAGATTGGTGGTGGTTCAATTCGTATTGATAATGTTGCCTTGCAAAATGCGGTGTTTCAATTATTGGGTATTAGTGCTGAAACAGCCAACGAACAATTTGGACATTTGATGAGTGCATTGCGTTTAGGTGCACCTCCTCACGGCGGTTTTGCATTTGGATTGGATCGTGTTGTGATGATGATGACAGGTGCTACTTCAATTCGAGATGTCATCGCCTTCCCCAAGACTCAGACAGCGCATTGCCCATTAACGCAAGCGCCGAGTGAGGTGGATACTCAACAACTTGTTGAGCTTGGAATACGCTTGAATAAGCCTCGATGAAATCAATTCTCGCATTATTAGAAGCTTATCAACCCCAGTGTTCGGAGCAATCTCATCTTCGAGAAAAAATTCATCATTTTGTTGAAAACAATTCTCATTGTTTGGCCAGGGATAATTTTTATGGCCATATTACTGCATCCGCGTGGGTCATCGATCCTGAAGGTGAAAAAGCACTGCTTACTTTGCATCGAAAAATTGGATTGTGGTTGCAATTGGGTGGTCATACGGATGGCGATGCTGATTTATTGGGCGTGGCGATGCGAGAAGTTAGAGAAGAATCAGGGCTAGTGAATTTAAAGCCCGTTGTTCCCGGGATTTTTGATGTGGACGTGCATCGTATTCCTGAAGTGGGGCAGGATCCTTCTCATTATCATTTCGATATTCGGTTTTTTTTGCAAATGGAGGAAAATCAACCGCTGATCATCAGCGAAGAATCCATTGATTTGGCCTGGTTTTCTGCGGAAGAAATTCTTAGTCTCAAAACAGACGCTTCTGTATTGCGTTTGTCTCAAAAATGGCAGCAGTACTCTGAAGCTTGCAAGGATCGAATATCATGAATATCTCTCTGATTGCCGCCATGGCGCATCATCGGGTGATTGGCAAGAATAATCAATTACCTTGGCATTTACCGGCCGATTTAAAGCATTTTAAAATGATTACGACAGGAAAGCCCATTATCATGGGTCGTAAAACCTACGAATCGATCGGCAAGCCCTTGCCCAACCGTCAGAATATTGTATTAACCACTCACCGTGATTGGTCGGCTTCGGGTGTAACGGCGGTAAATAGCTGGGAGCAAGCACTTTTAGCCTGTGATTCAGCCTCTGAAGTGATGGTCATCGGTGGGGCGCAGCTCTATGAACAGACCTTGGCGGTTGCAACGCATTTGTATTTAACCCTCATCGATGCAGAAATCGAGGGGGATGCCTTCTTTCCGGAGTGGAATCATTCTGAGTGGATCGAAATTGATCGCAAATTTCAGCCGGCCGACCCCCTCAATCAATATGCCATGGAATTTGTGAATTTACAGCGGCTTCGTGGAATTTGAGCTATTATTACGGGTGAGTATCTGCTCATCCCTTCAAGCTTGGATTGGCAAATTTGTATCTAGGGGCGAGTAGTAAAATAGATGATTTAGTTTCAAGGATGAGCTAATGGTCATTGACAATATTCTTCAGGCAATCGGTAAAACACCCACAGTCCGACTGCATCGTCTCGGACAGGAGTTGGCTTGTGAGCTCTATGGCAAATGTGAATTTTTAAATCCGGGTGGTTCTGTTAAAGATCGTATTGGCTATTATATGATTGAGGCAGCAGAAAAAGCGGGGAAAATTCGCCCTGGAGACACCTTGATTGAACCCAGTTCTGGCAATACAGGCATTGGCATTGCATTAGCTGCTGTCATCAAAGGTTACAAAGTTATTATCACGATGCCTGAAAAAATGAGCCACGAAAAACAAATCGTTTTGCAGGCTCTCGGTGCAAAAATTGTTCGTACACCCACTGAAGCGGCATGGGATTCTCCTGAAAGTCATATTTCTGTAGCAAAACGATTGGAAAAAGAAATTCCAGGTGCACATATTTTAGACCAGTACTCCAATCTTGCGAATTCAGGAGCTCATTATCATTTTACCGCCGAAGAAATTTTAAATGATCTCGCTGAAAATCTAGCAATGGTAGTAATGGGGGTGGGTACCGGTGGAACAATCACAGGCGTTGCGAAGCGATTAAAGGAAGTGAATCCTGAGATTCAAATTATTGGGGTTGATCCCTATGGTTCAATTTTAGGTGGTGGAGATGAGGTGCATTCTTATAAGGTCGAAGGTATTGGTTATGATTTTATTCCCGATGTTTTGGATAACGCGCTCATTGATCAGTATGTGAAAGTGACTGACAAGGATTCTTTTTTAACAGCACGACGATTAATTCGTGAAGAGGCATTATTAGTGGGTGGGTCGAGCGGTTCAGCCGTTTGGGCTGCGATTCAAGCAGCAAAATCACTCAAAAAAGGGCAAAAATGCTGTGTCATTTTACCTGACTCAATACGAAATTATATGAGCAAATTTGTGGATGATGAGTGGATGAAAGCGCAAGGATTTATCTCATGACCAAAAAATTGGATTTAGAAACGCGTGTGATTCATGGTGGTCAAACTCCCGATCGAGAAACGGGTGCTGTGATGCCGCCGATTGTAACGGCCTCAACCTATGTGCAAGAAAGTCCTGGAAAACACAGCGGTTTTGAATATTCTCGTTCTCAAAATCCCACAAGATTTTCCTACGAAAGAGCAGTGGCCGATCTAGAATCAGGTTCTGCAGGATTTGCTTTTGCTTCAGGTATGTCAGCTATTTCAACCGTTTTAGAACTATTAAATTCAGGCGATCATGTAGTGTCTACGGATGATCTTTACGGTGGTACCTATCGATTGTTTGCCAATGTTCGAGAACGCTCATCTGGGCTTCATTTTAGTTTTGTCGATATGAGTGATGAAAAAGCTGTGCGAGCCGCGATCAATGAAAAGACGAAATTATTATGGATTGAAACTCCGACAAATCCTTTGTTAAAACTCATTGATATCAAAGCAATGGTGAAAATAGCCAAAGCAAATAATTTTTTAACTGTAGTTGATAATACATTTGCAACGCCTATGCTACAAAGACCTTTGGAATTAGGCTGCGATATTGTACTGCATTCAGCCAGTAAATACATTAATGGACATTCTGATTTAATTGGCGGTGTGGTTGTGGTGGGTGATAATCCCGATTTGGCTCAACGATTGAAATATTTACAAAATGCAGTCGGTGCGATTGCAGCTCCTTTTGATAGCTACATGGCACTACGGGGTCTAAAAACCTTGGCGTTACGAATGGAACGTCATTGTGCCAATGCATTGCAGCTTGCCCAATGGTTAGAAAAACATCACGCCGTCTCTAAAGTTATTTATCCTGGCTTGGTCAGTCATCCTCAACATAATCTGGCAAATGAACAAATGTCCGCCTTTGGGGGAATGATTTCAGTCTACCTCAATAAAGATTTAGCCGGCACTAAAACAATGCTAGAGCGTTGCAAAATTTTTGCTCTTGCTGAAAGCTTAGGCGGTGTTGAAAGCCTCATCGAACACCCCGCCATCATGACTCACGCCTCTATTCCAGAAGCGCAGCGTGAATCGCTGGGTATTACCGATAATTTTATACGACTCTCTGTCGGTATAGAGTCCGTCACTGATCTTCAGGCTGATTTAGAGCAAGCCTTAAGCTAAACTGGCAAAAACAGGATCCTCTGCTATAGTTAAATGACTAGCTCAAAGGAATGGATTCTGTTGATGACTAGATTGTCTAAATTAGTTCAAGATGCCTACATTGCTCGTCATGGCTTTACGCTGTCTGCAGAAGAGCGCATAGCGGATTTGGAAGCGAAATTAGCCTGCGCTGAAAATACTGCGGATCGTTTGCGTTCACTTTTGGCGCGTCAGATTTATTTGGGTCAGCGAGATGTGTTGACAGGCCTTCTGAATCGCCGTGCTTATGAAGAGCAGATCAACATTCAATTTACCCGTTGGCAACGTCATAATGATGGATTGGTGATGTTGGTGGCAGACATCGATTCTTTCAAAAAAATCAATGATTGCTACGGTCATTTAGTGGGTGATAAGGTCTTAAAAAAAGTCGCCAAACTACTGAAAAAATCATTTCGAGTTTATGATCTTGTGGCGCGAGTAGGTGGGGAAGAATTTATTATTGTGCTGGATAAGATCAGTCTTGCTGATGCAAAAAAAGTCGCTGAAAAAGCACGGGCAGCAGTTCAGCAAGCCACTTTTCAAAATTCTACGTGCTTCATACCGATTACCTTATCAATAGGTGTTGCTGAGTTTAAAAAAGGCGATAAACCTGCCGATGTCTTCGCACGAGCAGATAAGGCCCTATTTAAAGCGAAAAGACAGGGCCGTAATCGCGTTAGATCTTAAAACCGCACAACGATCTCAGCTTCTGTCGAGAACCCTTGATAAGCTCTGAATTCATGTCCTGCATCCATATAGGTATAATCAAAGCCGAGGTTAAATTCGCAAGGTCGGGCTACATAAGTGAGGCCGGCATAACCTCTTGCTGCAGGTTCAAATTTATCGGAAAAGCTGTCTTCATGGACACCTATGCCGCCAGTAATGGTGGCAGTAAATTGAGAGATCGGACTGTAGGTGAGGCCTGCAGTCACTAAATATTGTTGATGATGATTCGGTGAATAATAGCCATGGTGAGGCTCTTTTGAAAAAATCAACAATTCGTAGTCGGCACCGAAGGTTGCTGTCATTTTAGAATTTAAAATAAATTCACGGTTTGGCGCCAAATCAATATGCGTATATTGATTGCCATCGGACAACATGGAGTATGCGGCTAAAATATTCATGTTGGTGTATAACCAAGGTTGCCAATTTAAATTGGCAGAGGTTAAATATTCTGTGATACCCATTGAAACGGCTTTGGGTGATGTGGGGTATAAAAAGGGTCGGTATAGGTTGTGCAAGTTGCTGAGGTTAAAATTAACATTATCATCCAGCGCGAAATTGGCATTAATAAAATAGATAAATTTGTCATCCAAATCTTCTATTTTTAAATCTCCTGCCAAACCGGTGACTGCAACGATGGGAGTTACTCGCCATTCAATACCTGCCATGAAGCTATCGTCGTAGATGCTAGAGTGATGTTTAATTGTTTGAACGCCCGAGCGAGATCCGGCGCTCAAAACTTCATGTAGGGCTCTCAATACAAAGCGTGTGTTGTCATTGATTGTCCAATTGAAAGAAAGGGGAAACATCGTATTTTTAAGCGATTGATTATCGAAATAATAATCAACACCAAAAGCTAAGGGTGATTCAGACAAAGAAATAAAATCGCTTTCGAGGTCTTTTGTATCGTCATTTTTACATTCCATTTGTTCTAATCGACGCAAAGAGGCTCTGGCTTCTTGGTAACGTTTAGCTTTGAGTAAGGCTCGAGTTTGGGTATGAGCTAGGTCATAATCGGTGGGGTCAGCAGCTAATAACGGAGTGTTTATAGCCAAAGCTTGTTTGTAATGGCCGCTATGAGTCAATAATCGGGCCCGTGTTCTGAGATACTCTTCCGTAACACCGAATCGTTGTTTGTAATTTTCTAGAATTGCAAAGGCTTTGTCTAAATGCTGTCTCCAATTTTCTACATTAGCATAGGCAATCCAAGCTGCTTTATAATTGGGGTGTTGTTTGATGAATACAGCGAAATTTTCTGACGCTTGATCCATTTTTTGGGGTTGCCAAGATCGTGCCAATGCCACATGAAAAGCGGCATCTTCATCGTTGGGTTTAAATTTTAAAATTTGTGCGTATTTCAGTTCCATAACACTGGGGCTGCAATGGAGCTTCGAATAATGCGCTTGTTTTCGCAGCGTTTCTAAGTTGGCTTTGGGTGCCGCGTAGCTGACGTTGCTTAATAACGCCATCGCAAAAATTATGCTGAATCGTTTCATTGTTATGCTCCTGCCGGTTGTTTGCGAGTCATTCTTCCCCACCAGACTTCTCTTCCGTGTAGTGCAGCTAACACACTGCGGAAAGCAACGAAGTAGATTAATTGCTTATAAAAAAATCGTTGTGGAATTAACCATATCAGATAGCTCTTTTTCTCTTTGCCTTCTAAGAAGAAAGCAAGGAAAGTGGTGAGCAGATCGATGCCTGTGAAAATCACATAGTAAAATCCGATAGTCTTCAGTTGTAGAATATTATCAGGTGTCAGTGTGTATCCGAAGGCGGCTTTTAAGCTGATGGCGAGCAATAATAAAATAAAGATCAAATCTGTCAGCGGAGCAATCAGCGGTAATATCACATGAATTAAAAACAAATTGGGTAAAGCAATAAAGCCCAGTTTGCCGTATTGTGGCTTAAAGAAGGCATCGATATGCTTCCAAACCACTTGATAAGTGCCGTACATCCAACGAAAACGCTGACGTAAAAATTCTCGGATGGTTTCTGGTACTTCAGTATAACCATCGGCTTCTTCTGCAACGGCAACCTGATAGCCTAATCGTTTAATTTGTACTGTCATGTCGGCATCTTCTGCTAAGGTATCAGGCGTAAATAATCCTGCTTCGAGCAATGCAGCACGACGCCAGCAACCTAAGGCACCGGGAACCACTACAACGGCATCGATGGCGCTGAGTGCGCGTCGATCCAAACTCTGACCCGTAGCATATTCTAAGATTTGCCATTTGGTCATTAAGTTGGTGGGATTGGCTATACGGATATTACCCGCTACGGCTCCCACTTTAGGATTGTGCAGTGGGCGCATTAGATGTAAGAGCGTGTCTGGTGTGATCAAAGTGTCAGCATCAATGATCGTCACAAAATCAGCATTGGTTTGACTCAGGCCGTAGTTCAATGCTGCCCCTTTGCCAGAGTTTGTTTGGTTCAGAATTTTAATCAGCGGATTATTTGAAAAATGTTGGTTCAAAACATCGAGCGTATTGTCTGTTGAACCGTCGTTCACTACGATAATCTCAAAACGCTTTGGTTTTTTTGCAGCTAGCAGTGATTCAATCGTTCGGACAATATTGGCGGCTTCATTGTAGGCAGGAACGATGACAGCTAAAGAAAATAATTCATGATTGGCATCGACCGCTACAGAATGTCGGGTTTTCCATTTTTGATAAAGACTTAAGGTGGTGAGACCAAACAACCTTACAGTGACGATCACAATACCAATAAAATAAATTAAGGGAATAAAATAACTGCTGATTTGAAGGATCTCAAAAGTAAAGCGACTGATCCAGTGATACCACATTGGGGTGTGGGCAGGCATCAGGACATTTCTATCGATATTTAAAATCTCAGAAATGCTGGTGAATTGATAGCCCTCTTGACGGAGTTGGGCAATAATGTGTGGTAAAGCGTTAACGGTTTGTTGTCGATTATTGCCACCATCGTGCAATAAGATAACATTACCGTTACCCTGATGAACTTGATTTAAAACGCTTTGAACGATTTTATCCGTGCCAGGCCTTTCCCAATCTCGGGGGTCAATGCTCATACCAACGGTGTAATAACCTAATTGAGTAATTTCGGCATTGCGCTTTACTTCCGCTAAAGTTGTTGGTGTGCTATCGATGCCGTGCGGTGCTCTAAACAGTAATGTGCTTCTGCCAGTCGTGGATTCTAACAAACGTTTGGTGCTGGTTAATTCCATAGCAAGTTTAGTATTGCTGATCTCTGCAATATTCGGATGGGAATAAGTATGATTGCCAATGTCATGACCTTCTGCTATTTCTTGCTTTACCAAATCGGGATTTTTTAAAACGTTTCTTCCCAGTACAAAAAAACTGGCAGGAGTATGAGTGTCTCTTAAAATTCCCAAAATTTGCGGTGTATATTTAGCGCTAGGGCCGTCATCAAAAGTGAGAGCAATTTTCTTTTTGTCGTTAACGCCAAAGCTTTGAATGTTGTACGTTAAAGGAAGCTTTGTATATTGTTCATTAACAATGAAACCTGATTCATCATCAAAAGCGATTTCTCGTTCGCCGATTTGAGGCATTTGATTGATGACAAAAATTTCTCCGCCAGGCTTGCCCGATTCTGTCAAAGATTTTGAAGGATTAATTCGGGAGAGTTTCAGTGCTGAATTTCTACTGGTGCCAGTTTCGTTATAAATTGACCATAGGCTTGGGTCTTCGGTTCCCACTTGCCAAAGTGCAATACCGGCGGGGTGGATAGATTCCGTTAATTTGAGTTGATTGAATAATGTCACCGCATCTAAAAACCACACAGTGTGTAACGTATTATTATTTTCCTTGTAACTAAAATGAGGATTTCCTGAGATGGGGTCGAGAGTAATTTGAGCATTGGCGGAAGTGGCCAGAGCCATGGCTTGAGAAAAACTGAGCATTTGCGCATTGTTCTGATGTTCTTTCCAATCAAGGCCATAATTTCCCAGGCCAATCACTAGTTTATCTCCCGGGATTTCATTCGCGAGATTTTTTAAATTTTTTTGAACCCACGCTAAGCTAGCCAGAGGCCCTGCATTATTTTCTGCGGAATGCTCATTGTTAAGCAGTGCAATAGTATGGTCTACGTTCTTGGTTAATCGTTTGAGATTTTGAATAGAATCTTGCACAGAAGCTGTGATAAAAAGGGATAAATTTTGTGCATGCAGTGCAGCAGACAGCTCCTGCATAAATTGGTTCATATTATCAAAAGCTTCTGCTGGCACATATTCAAAGTGAATATTCAGGCCATCAAATTGATTTTTGGTTAAATAATTGACTTCATATTGAATCGCTTTTTGGCGTGATTCAGAATGTGCTAAAAATTCGGGTGTTAGATTTGACCAAGGATTATCTAGCACTAAAATAGCTTTGCCCAGGGTGTTGCGACGATGAATTTCTTTGGGAAGCCTGTTGATCGTTTCGGGTTCGTCTTCAATAATATCGGCATTGGCAGATTTTAAATGCGCACCTTGAATAAATACCACATCAAGATCAGAGAGATGATGTCTGAGTGAGTTCAATGAAGTGATGTCCGGGTAAGAGAGAAAGGCCATTTTTTGAAAAGTATTGATTCGGAGTCCTTGTTCAATTAAGCAGGATGCATCCATGGGTGTAGTAGAAACTAATGCCAGAAAATTATTATCGGAATTGAGATCGAAAGTTTCTGTGCAGTTCGCAGTTTCTGTTTGAATATTATTCAAGGAATATTGTGCCGGAATATTAGGATTTTTTTCTAAGCGAGCATCCATTAATAAGCTAAGAATAAAGGCGGCAAATGTCACAAACAATAATCCGAAGATTGTTAATGTTCCATATTTTACTCGGGGCCAGCGTTTTTTATGGGTGTCATAAAAGACTGGTTTTAAAGGCTGTTTATCCATAGTTTTGCATACTCCTTATGCGATGAAGCTATTCCTGGATATTGCGCAGACAGCCGATACAAATCGTAGCGATTGTTCCCGCAGTTTCCGAGGACAGTCTACGTGGAATTTCCCTTGAAAGGCAAGGGTTTAATGTACACGCAAGCTTGTTAAAACTAGGATTTGGTCAGACCGTAAACTTTAGCCACTGCGCCCAGTATTGATTGGGGGTCGTTCACAGGTTTATCGAAGCGTAAGGCCCAGAACATCACGCCTGCAAGTTGATTCTTCTGCGCATATTCAGCCTTGGCGGCCGCAGAATCATGGTTATCGTAAGAAATGAAGATTCCTTTTGCGGCATCGTAGGTATAAACCCCCGCCAGCTGGTTGCCCACTTTAACTTCCACAGGTCGGGCGTTTCGATCCACCAGTGTTTTATACTGAATCATGCCTGAACAAATATTATTGGCGTTGAGTTCGGTGCTGCATTTATTGGAGTCTAAATCGCCGCGGTAACCGGCAGTAAAGATCTGGTGCAACCCATCTTCACTAACACCGCCCACACCTCGGCCATACAAAGGCATACCTAGAATCACTTTTTCATTAGGGATCCCGGCCTTATTTAAGGCTTTTAAGGAATTTTCGATGCTGCCATCGGCGTGTTCGGTCATGAGCGCAGAGTGAAGTGCTGTGTAGGGTGCGCCTCGATCAAAGGTGCCGTGCATGTCGTAGCCCATAATGCTGATGTAATCCAGATTTTTTTCCAGCTTTTTCCAGTTATCGGTGCCAAATCGGTTGATATTGTTGCTGTTGGAACTAATCGCATAAGAGACGATTAAAGAGGGGAGTGCCGTTTTAATTTGTTCGGTAATGGCGATAAAACGGGGAATATAGGCTTTGGGCACACCGCGTTCGGGTTCGTAGTCAATATCGAGCGCATCGATGTTGTAATGTTCAACCAGGGTTTTGAGGGAGGACACAAATTGCTCCGGATGATCCATGGCGATTTCAAAGGCCTTATCATTTCCGCCCCCACCGACTGAGATAAAATGATGTTTGATCTCCGTTTTGGTGAAGGCGCTAAAATTACCCAGCCCTGCATTTTGAGGGAAATTCACACAGCTATTGGGAGATGCATTGCAAAATCGGCGGTCTTGCTCCGAATTAGGGGCCAGATCGCTCCAAGTATCAAAAAACTGAATGCTTCCGTCATTGCCTACTGTAAAAAAGGCATAGGCCAGGGCATTCATTGCCGCGAGCTGCTCAGTCAGTACCTTGTTTTTACTGCCTTGTGTGTCGCCAGGCATCGGAAAATGCTGATAAGTGGCCCAATTTTCCCAGTAGCTCATGATGATGGGTGCGGGATTGGCCATAGCGACCGTGGATAGGGCTAGGCCTGGTAGCAGGCAGAGTAATTTTATACTTGTTTTGTAGGTTTTATTTAGCATCTGAACTCCGGGAGTTTAATTTTTCGGTTAGAGTAATCAAGACTTTCGGTTAAATCAAGGGTTGGTGCAGCTGGCTAGATCTGGATCGCCACTCTTCGCTCGCGATGACTTAGGGGTGGGGTGATGATCTGCACCTCTATGCTTTGGATGCGATGACGGTGGGTCAAAGAAGATGCATCGCTACTCCGTCATCGCGAGCGAAGCGTGGCGATCCAGAAAAACTCAATCACTGGTCGTGGGCTGTCGGGGGGGGCGGCGGGGGGTTTTTCTTGACCCGGGCCTCTAAAGATGTTAAATTTGCCAGTATTTATCATCAGAATAGAGGAAAAATCCATGCAAAAAGAAGTGGCAGCATCAGGTCAATCAGAATCACCAAAATTGGTTTTAGCGGGGAAGTTTGTTCAGCTTCTCAATATTGATCCTTGCGGTGGCTTTGCCAAAGAAAAAATTGATGACATACTTAAAGTGCTGGAAGAAATTCTCAATTTTGGAAAGCCCGAAAATGGTTTAAGACCGAGCCAGCATTTATCAGAGTTGAGCTACAAATTAGTCTTCTGTCATTTGCTGAGCGCTGATCATAATGCCATTGAAAGCTATCAACCTCCGAAGCCTTATGCTGAAGAATTACAACGTGTTGCAAAAAATGAAGACCAAGGGCCTATTTTTGCGGGACTTATTAGTGCTTTCGCTAATTTAGCAAGTGTAAAACAAGTTAAACGTGTTTTGGGATTGCTCCTTACACATCAAATGTATGATGACATTATTCAGTTGGTGAACGCGGTAGCAATAGACTCAATAAAAAAGGCAATGATAAAATTCTTTATGTCAAATCTTAAGAACCCCGGTTTATTAGCATTGAGTTCTAAAATATCAGTTGACTTTTTAACCCGCCCGCAGCAACAAGAAATTTTTAATGCAGTATTGTCTTATTGCCAACAGGAACAAAACCCGTACCCCGTATGTGGGCAATTTTTGAACGGCATGGCTCAACGATCAGTACTGAGCAAAGAGACTGTGGCCGATCTTCTGAGTTTGTTTAGAAATTTGAGTGGAGTAGAGGGAAAGCTGTACACAGCCTATTTTACCTTTGGCTTTCGTCCCCTTACTGTGCGCTTATTTCCCCTATTATCACGGGCAGAAAAGCAAGGGCTTATAGCGGATGAATGTTTGAAATTAACCAGTGAAGAAGTGGGTGAAATTGTGGTTCAAGAAAAAGAACCAACACGTGAATATCTTGATGAAATGTCTAGCGCTATTCATTATCCAACTCCGCTTGAGCAGGCCAACCCGCGGCGCTCAAAAAAACTGACTGAGGCTTTAGCGCGATCTTACAGTGCGAGCTCATGGGGCTTTAATGGAGGATCGCAGTTTTCTAGTGCATTGGAAAATCCCATCGCAGCGCTGACGGTATTCGGTGAAATCAAAAATATTCCTGCATTGTTCGCTCTTTTCGAGCAGTTTGGATCATCAGAAACCACGAAAAAAATGTTTTTTCTTCAGAGCCCATCTGAGTCGATTAAGAATTATCTCATAGCGCGTGAATCGCATAAGGGTAATATGTCGGAGGTAGATCGTTCGAACAGAAATCTTTCTTCATTAAAGGAATGTTATGATCGTGATAGTTATCTGAGTAAAAAAGCAATTCCTTTTGTTCAGTCATGCCAAACACTAGCCACTCAGATGAACAAGGAGCAAGCAGAATGGCTTCTGAGATTTTTGATAAACGATAAAGCGCTTCATGTACGGATTAAGGATTTAATTACGGAATCTAAAACCAATGACGCAGCATATGAAGGATACCTTGCGCCCTATATGGAGGTCATTTTAGATCAGGAAGCTGATCCGGAGCTTAAAAGTATACTCTTACCTTTAGGCGGTGTGTTGATGGAGATGATGACTGCCGATCAATTTCTCCAACTGCTTGGCGCTCTAAATCACAATATCAATACATTATTGACTGTAGTTCGCGGCGGCTGCCGTGAGGGTGGTAAAGATTTAAAACAACCTATTGTCGAAGAATTGGTGAAATACTTTTTGAGTATTATTTCTAAAGAAAATAAAGATGACGATGTGGCTATTCAGTTATTCTTTGATACTCTTTGTGGCCGATTAATTCCTGCTATGAGTGAAGAACAGCGCCTAATTGTTTTAAAAGACCCCAGAGTTAAAGTTTCTGAGTCTATGATGAAAGCGTTACCCTTGTTGCAAACACCTGTACCCGCAAATAGTCCCGCACAATTAGTGCTTTCGCCTGCGTGTGTTCGCATATTGATGTTAAGAAGTGCAACAGAGTACAGAAACGCTGTGCATGGGTTGTTTGCTGCTATCGTAGCCACAAAAGATAAAGATGCTATTGCTTCTGTTTTCACAGAGTATTTAAGAGATCAGCCGAGTGATAGCGAGAGCGATCGAGCAAATAGGGTTGCATTAAGAGCGATCTTAGTCAAAGACCATCTCCTAGAACAGTTGCCACTCTTAATGAGTCGAGTCAATATATTCTATAAAGATGCTGTTGGCACTAAGACAGTATCGGACTTATTAGAAACCGTTCTTGATGCCAAAAATAATGATGCTCAATTAAAGCAGGTGATAGAGGCATTGATTAATGGTTGTAATGGAAGCACTGATGAGCTGAAATATGCAGATATTACGCGAAAATTATTCCAGAATCCAGAACTGCATGCTCGATTATTCACTGATAAAGGTGCCGCTGAGCTTTTCAAAAGCGTTGTTGATTCTTTCGCGAATCTGGATAGGGAAGTTTTAAACCCTATTTTTGATTTTATTTTCAGCAGAGATGATCTAGCAGCACCCCTTGTTCAGCTCTTGAAGATTTTTACAGGTATGCGAGTTGTTAGGTTAAACACCAACAATAATTTGGAAAATATTTGGACACATAACTTTCTGAATGAAAATATTAGCTATCTCCTTAATCGGGCATTACAAGTTTCTGCCTATAGTGGGGAAATTCGTAAAGTAGGTACGAGCTTTATTGTTCGATGTTGCGATGTGGCTGGGAATGTGGTAGGGGCATTAGCGGCACTGAAATTATATCTTCAGTTTGGATGCAGACCCTCCGAAGAGCATATGAGTGGTGAAGCTGCAAAAGTTGATATTGGTAATCCTTTTCATCTTGCAGCTCTTTACAGAAATGTTCCTTTGCTAGAGCTGTTGCTTCCTTATTTGAAACGTGTTGGGCCAGTGATGCTGGGTATGATGATCAGCGCTCGTGAGATGGATGTTACGTTTAGTAAAGAAGCTTTTGATGTGGTCTTCAATGCTGCAAAGGCTAAAGATCCAGACTGTTTTAAAGATTTTGCTTTCTGCAGTCTTTACAAGATGTTTAGGTTTTCTATCAGTAGGGATGAAAGTAGACTCCCAATACTGGAAGCCTATCTCTCAATGATTGAAGCTGGAATTCAGCCAAGCTGTGTAGATATACCTGAAGTATTCAAGGTTGTAATAGAAGAGGATAAAGAATTCGAGGGCAACTTCAGAAGAGCATTAGAAGTCCACGCGCCAAATAGCTACTTGATCTATCAAATTGTAATGCACCCGCTTAATTCTGAGGAAGAAAAAGCGAGGGTCTCAGAAAATGTTCAGAGAATTTTCCATGAACAAGAGAACAAGCTTAGTCAACTCACTCTAGAAGATTTGTTGAAATGGGCGCGCAGTAATCAGCGGTCCGCGGAATTTATTGCTCGAATTGAGGCTAAAATCGTAACTCTTCAGCCAGCACAACCAGCACCCCTTCAATTTTTTGGTGGTGGTAGTAATGCAGGGCTCCTAGCAAAAGCACCCCGTAAAAAGGAAGTGCTAGCTCCGAGATCGCCTTCTAAAGTTGCTGCCCAAGAGACTAAAAGTGCAGCCCAAGACCGTCCGGCAACAACCGAACCCCAATTTTTTGGTGGTGGTAGTAATGCAGGGCTCCTAGCAAAAGCGCCTCTTAAAAAAGAAGTGCTGGCTCCTAAATCACCTGCTAAAGCAGAGACTCAACCCAAGCAAGCAACAGAACTTGTATTTGGTGGTGGCGATGAGCTTCCCCGACTACTGCCGCCTTTGAAGAAAGCAGTGCTGGTCCCTAGATCGCTCGCCAAAAAACCATCGGCGGAAGGAGGTAACACTCCTTCAAAAATGAATTTGGGACTTAATTAGTAGTCAATTAAAATCGAGGTAATTTCCATGCAAAGTGAAGTATTTGAATCAGAAAAAATAGTTTCTGCAGTTGAAGCGGCTAAACAAAATCAACCTGTGGCTGATCAAGTCTTAAAATTAACGCCTGATGAAGCAGTTGCAATGTTGGAAAAAGAAGAAAAGCTGACGTTGGCGTTTCTTAATAAACTTTCTGCCGCTATTTATTATCCTGATCCTAAAAGCCAGGCTAATCCTCGGCTACCCCAAAAGCTTGTTGATAAATTAGTGGAGTGTTGTGATGCAGCTTCCTGGGGGGATGAGGCAAAATCGCAATTTTCTGACGCGTTGACATATCCGATGCGGGGTATCTATCAATTCAATGCAATGACTTCAGTACCTGCACTATTGGCTCTTCTCAAGCAATTTTCATTGTCGGAAACGATGAAAAAAATGTGTTTTCTTCAAACACCGGCTGAATCCGTTCGTAACTATGCCTCATTTATTCAGCCGCATTTTCGTCATGGAAGGGTAACAACCGCCAGTGGAACGACCCTTTTTACATTTGAGGATTATGATAAGCCACGTTCTGAGTTGTGTAAGAAAGCGATTCCTTTTATTGAACGCTGCGGTACTTTGGCAAGAGGTATGGATAAAGATCAATCAGAGGATCTACTTCGATTGTTGATCAATGATAAAACACTTCATCCGCGAATTCCTGATTTAATTTGGCAACCTACAACCAGTGATGCAGCGTTGGATGGTTACATCGAGCCCTATTTGGAAGTTATGTTAGATCCGAAGGCTGACCCAGAACTTAAAAAAACACTATCGCCTTTCGGTGGTGTGTTGATGGAAAGGATGGATCGAAAGCAGTTTTCTGAACTCACTGGTTCTTTAAATGCCACTCAGCGTTCAGATGAGTTGCAAGCAATGTTAATGAAATGTCGTGAGGGTAAAAAATTAAAACCCGAAATTATCGACGTGTTAGTCTCCCTTTTTGCAGAAGTATCAAAAACAGATTCGGCGCTTCATAATGCGCTTTTCCCCGAAGCCTTTGCTCACCTCTGTGGTCAATTAGTTCCTGCAATGAGTGAAGAACAACGCCGTACTGTGTTAAGTGATCCCCGTGTTCAGATTTCTGTCCCTATGATTCAAGCACTCACTAATCCTGCACCATTAGCGCTTTCATCCGAGTGTCTACGTATTTTAGTGCTCAGAAGTGCAGTGCAATGCCGACGAGCTTTGGATCAGTTGATCAAGGTTTTTAAAGGACAAAACAACGTTGGCTGTATTGTTTCTATGTTTACCGAAGATGTTAAAGATCCAGAGAATGGCGCTAAATTAAAAGATATTTTGCTCAAAGATTATTTTCTGAAATTTCTAGATCTTCTAGTGGGCCCAGGCGTTTCAGTAACAGATTTATTAGAGAGCGTTCTTGATGCATCTGATAATGATGCGCAACTCGAACAAGTGATTTTAGCATTGGTCAACGGTTGTAAGCATAAAGAATTTGGGGCTCGGTATGTGGCCGTCACAAAACAGCTATTTGAGAACCCTAAATTACTCGATCGTCTCTTTAAATTGAAAGGGAAGGAAAGGCTTTTTACCAATGTGGTTGACTCTTTCACCGATCTGGATCAAGAGATTTTAAAGCCGATTTTTGACCATATCTTTGAAAAAGGTGATTTAAATGAGCCTCTCATTCAGTTATTAACCGTTTTTACAGGGAAACGGGTTGTTCTGCTGAATACTAATGACATGAATAAGAATGCATTTAATCGCTGTTATCATGAACAAAATGTTGCCCATTTGCTTCAAAGGGCATCAACAATACCCGCCTACAAAGATTATATTCTATTGATTGGTTACAAGTTTATTATTTTTTGTTGCCGAAATAGTTCTGCGAAATCAGTCGCAGTCTTAAAGCTCTATCTTGATTTTGAGTGCAGGCCTTCTCCAAGAGATTGTGAGGGTGCTGAAGTTGAGCGGAATTTAGACAATGCATTTCATTTGGCTGCAATTCAGAGAAACATTCCCATGTTGTTATTGTTGTTCCCCTATCTTAAACGAGTAGGAAAAGTGATGTTGGAGTTGATGATAAATGTTAGGGGTATTAGTGCAGCATTTAGCAAAGAAGCTTTCGATTTAGTTTTTAATGCAGCATTAGAAAAAGATCCTGACTTTATCAAAAAAGGTGTATTTCGTGTGAACTATACCGATTTTGGATTTCCATTCGATGCAAAAAAAGCGCGACCCATGTTGGAGGCTTGTTTGGGGATGATTGATGCTGGATTTGAGCCAACAGATGCAGAACTGAGGTATATGGCCCCATACATCGCCGAGCAAGATCTAGACTTCAGACTGAAATTCGCTCGTACCTTATGCGCTAAAGCATTGAATAGCTATTTGTTGGTTCTTAAAGGTTTTTACGAAGAAGGAAAGACCGAACAGCTCTCAGCTTTCATGCCACGTGAATTATTTCCTAGTGCTTCTGATGAAAAGGGTGCTGCGTTTAATTATGATGAGCTTTATGAGAAAAAAGGATTGGTTCCTTTTGAAAACTACGGTGAAGCCTTTATTACTGCCGTTGAAGCTGGACTGGGTGTTGAGAGAAAACCTGAACCAGCGCCGTTAAAAGCTGCAGAAACTGCTCCCGAAAGAACTGTCTCGGTTGTGAAAAAGCCTGCTGCCGCACCCGAACCTCAATTTTTTGGTGGTAGCTGTAATGTGGGCCTCCTAGCAAAAGCACCCCGTAAAAAGGAAGTGCTAGCTGCGAGATCGCCTTCTAAAGACGCTGCGCAATCTCCTAAGGCAGTGGTACAAGGCACCGGGTCGTTTGTGAATAATGCAGCTCCTCAGCCTCCGGCTACAGCCCCCCAATTTTTTGGTGGTAATGGCGATGAGTCAGTGGCAAGAGTACCCCTTAAAAAAGCAGTCCTGGGTCCCCGGTCACCTGTTAAAGCAGTGACTCAACCCAAGGAAGCAACCGAACTTGTATTTGGTGGTGGTGAGCTTCCCCGACTACTGCCGCCTTTGAAGAAAGCAGTGCTGGTTCCTAGATCGCCCGCCAAAAAGCCATCGGCGGAAGAAGATAAGGCTTCGTCAAAAATGGATTCGAGACCTAAATAGAGATGAATCAATCTTAGATTTGACCCCTACCATGGTTGTTTAAGCCTTCAGATAATTTTGAGCTGAGTGAATCCAGCGGGAAATGATGGGTTTTACAGTTTCAGGTTTTGTGCGGAGAATTTCGGTGGTCAAGTCTCGAACTTCTGTGAGCAGGTCAGCATCTCTTTGTAGGTCAGCAATTTTGAGTTGTAATAATCCGGTTTGACGTGTGCCCAGCACTTCGCCAGGTCCGCGTAGGGCTAAATCTTTTTGTGCAATCACAAATCCATCATTTGTTTGGCGCAAAATTGCCAATCGTTCTTGTGCCATTTCTGATAAAGGATGTTGATACAGCAGAACGCAAAAACTTTGAGCTTGGCCTCGACCCACGCGTCCTCGTAATTGATGCAATTGGGCCAAGCCAAGGCGTTCTGGATTTTCAATAATCATTAAGCTGGCATTGGGTACATCAACACCCACTTCGATTACAGTGGTTGCCACCAGCAAAGCGATTTCTGCATTTTTAAACGAGAGCATGATGGATTCTTTTTCGCTAGGCTTTAAGCGTCCATGAATCAGGCCTATTTTAAATTCAGGTAGTGCATCACGCAATTGAGCGTAGACTTCTTCTGCCGCTTGGCATTGCAATACTTCAGATTCTTCAATTAAAGTGCAAACCCAATACGCTTGTTTTCCTGCTGCACAGTTGGCTCGGATTCTTTCGATCACTTCACTGCGGCGAGAATTGGGTACAGTCACTGTGGTGATGGGAGTGCGTCCTGGTGGGAGCTCATCGATGACAGAATAATCTAAATCTGCGTACGCTGTCATAGCCAATGTTCGAGGAATGGGTGTGGCGGTCATCACGAGTTGATGAGGGGAATATTTTTCAGAAACCCCCTTGTTTCGTAGTGCTAAACGTTGATGAACGCCGAATCGATGTTGTTCATCAATGACCACCAGCGCTAAGGATGAAAATTGAACTTCCGCTTGAAACAGTGCATGCGTTCCCACAATAATCTGCGCCTTTCCCGTTGCAATAGCTTGAATTGAAGCTTCACGCTCTGCCGCTTTTTGAGATCCTGTGAGCCAAGCTAAACGCACCCCTAAAGGCTCGAACCAGACTGATAAATTTCGAAAATGTTGTTCCGCTAATAATTCAGTCGGTGCCATCAGAGTAGCTTGATATCCTGCTGAAACTGCTTGTAATAATGCCAAAGCTGCTACCACCGTTTTGCCTGAACCTACATCGCCTTGAATTAGACGTAACATTGGATAATCTTGATTCAAATCATCTTTGACTTCTGCAAGAACCCGTTCTTGTGCCTGGGTTAATTTAAAAGGACAACGTTGAAGAAATTGTACTGCGAGTGTATTTTCTTTGGGCAGAGAATAAGCGGATTCTTGTTGGGCTTGTTGTTTGATTTGTTGTAGACTCAATTGATGTGCTAATAATTCTTCTAAAATTAAGCGTTGCTTTGCGGGATAATCATTTGAATTGACAATCGCACAATCCAACTGATTACTCGGAAAATGCAGTGATTTTAAAGCTTCAAATACAGTAGGATAATTCCCATTTTTCAATCTAACAGTGGGTAAATAATCTTCTAGCATCTCAGCTAAATTCGGAATCAATGAAAAAGTTTGGCCCATCAATTTGCGCCAAACAGTTTGTGATAATCCCTCTGTTGTCGGATAAATCGGTGTTAAATATTCGGGAATTTCTAGGGGTGTGTTCTCTGATACGATTTGATATTCAGGATGCACAATACCTCGTTGATTCCCTAAGAAACGTACTTCACCAAAACAACGTAATCGAATCTGAGGAATTTGTAATTGTCGGAGCTGCGGTCCAGAAAAATGAAAAAATCGCAACTCAATGCTGCCCGTTTCATCTTCCAGCTGTACCACAATACTGCGACGTCCTCCAAATCGGGTTTGAATTTTACTGACGCGCCCTTCTATCAGCGCAGAACGTCCGACAGATAAACGATTGATGGGTTGAATGCGAGAGCGATCTTCATAACGCAAAGGCAAATGAAAGAGCAAATCTTGAATCGTAAAAATACCCAGATGTGAGAGTCGCTCAGCAACACGAGGTCCTACACCTTTTAATTCTGTGCAGGCCGAATGAATATAGAGTGCAACTTTTTGCATTTAATCCAGCGCCAAAATAGCATCAATTTCAATCGGAACATTTTTAGGCAAGGCCGCCACCTGAATAGTGGCCCGAGCGGGAAAAGGCTCATTAAAAAATTCCCGCATTACCTCATTCACCGCAGAGAAATGTTCAAAATTGATCAAGTAAATGGTTAGCTTAACAATCTGATCAAGATTTCCTCCCGCTGCAATCGCCACTGCCTGAAGATTAGAAAAAACTTGCCGAGTCTGAGTCACGATATCTCCAGACTCTACCAATTCCCCACTGGGCAACAAAGCAATTTGCCCCGACAAAAAAACCAAATTACCATATCGAATACCTTGCGAATAAGGCCCAATAGCTGCAGGTGCATTGGCAGTATGTATAGCGGTTTTCATCGAAGTTGAGCTCCTAATTGCATCAATAGTCAGAATATACTGTCCTTGTCGCCACATCTCAAGTTATTAGGGCTCAGGAGTTACCGCTTAAGTGGGAATCGCTGGTTTGTATTATTAGAAAATCAAGGTCTTTTATGATTTAATGGATTGGTAATTTTGCTGTTATCTCTGAGAGAGGGGTTATATGAGCGCCGAGCAAGACTCGCTTCGCATTCGACGATTGGGTATTGATACCTATCAAGAAACTGTGGTGTTTATGCGCAGTGATTGTCTGATTTGTAAATCAGAGGGTTTTGGGGCGCAGACTCGTATTCGTATTCGGGTGGAAAATGTTTCGATAATAGCAACTTTAAATATTGTGAGTTCAGATATTTTGGCTTTGGGTGAGGTTGGGCTTTCGGAATCTGCTTGGGAACTGTTAAAAGCAAAAGAAGGTCAGAAAGCTTATTTTTCCCATCCTTCACCGTTAAGTTCATTGAGTGCTGTTCGTGGTAAAATTTATGGTCATGCCTTAGATGCCAAAGCGATTGACGATATAATTTCAGACGTAGTTGAGCGACGATATTCTGACATTCATATTGCTGCATTTTTAACGGCTTGTGCGGGCGGCCGTTTGAATCGGGATGAAATTTTATCGCTAACACATTCTATGATTCAACACGGTGATCGATTGAAGTGGGATGCTACCCTGGTGGTAGACAAACATTGTGTGGGAGGTCTGCCAGGAAATCGTACTTCTTTAATAGTTGTGCCTATTGTGGCCAGTTTTGGTTTGATGATTCCTAAAACTTCTTCACGGGCTATTACATCTCCTGCAGGAACAGCGGATACCATGGAAGTATTGGCGCCTGTTTCCTTAAACCTCTCCGAAATAAAGCATGCAGTTGATAAAGAAGGCGGTTGTATCGTCTGGGGTGGTGGTGTTTCATTAAGCCCTGCCGATGATCAGCTTATTCGCGTTGAGCGCGGATTAGATCTGGATTCTGAAGGACAATTAATTGCCTCAGTACTTTCAAAAAAAATCGCAGCGGGATCGACTCATGTTTTAATAGATCTACCGGTTGGTGAAACCGCCAAAGTGCGCAGTCAGGAAATGGCTCGAATACTCGAACATTATTTGATTGAGGTTGGAGCGGAATTAGGTATTCATGTTAGTACCTATATCTCTGATGGTTCTCAACCTATTGGACGAGGCATTGGTCCCGCGTTAGAAGCTAAAGATGTATTGTCAGTGTTGCAAGGACACCCCAATGCGCCAGCAGATTTGCGTGAACACGCGCTACAATTAGCCGGAAGGATTATTGAATTTTCACCTTCTGTAGTGCGAGGAACAGGTTACACAATCGCAGAACAGATTTTGAGCTCTGGCAAGGCCTGGAAAAAATTTCAAGCGATTTGTGCTGTGCAAGGTGGACTGCGAGAGCCGGGTACCGCTTCGCATCAACATCAAGTTTTTGCAGAAAAAACTGGGAAAGTAGTGGTCATCGATAATCGCGTGATTGCACGAATTGCGCGTACAGCAGGTGCACCGCAAGCGAAAACAGCCGGCGTTTATTGTTCTGTACAAGTGGGGCAAACTATTGAAAAAGATCAGCCCCTTTTTATTATTCACGCAGAATCACAGGGCGAGCTCAATTATGCATTAGCTCTGATGGCCGAAGAATCACCCGCCATTCATTTAGATGAACAAGGAAACTGAAATGACCTTATTATTTAATTTTACCGAAGACGAAAAACTCGCTTTTGATCTTGCTCATGGTTTAGGTTGGCAACAGGGCACTGTGAAAGTGCATGAATTTCCTGATGGCGAAATTTCTTTACGCATTATGTCGGCGATTAAATCACCGGATGTTTTTTTAATCACTAATTTGCATCAACCCAATGAAAAGCTCATCAAGCTTATTTTTTTCGCTGAGACTATTCGCGATGCTGGTGCAAAAACAGTAACACTGATTGCCCCTTATTTGTCTTATATGCGACTTGATGAAGTATCAAGGCCGGGTGAAGGGCTAACGTCGAGATATTTTGCCCAGCTGATCAGCCAATATTTTGATCGGTTAATCACGGTAGATCCTCATTTGCATCGCTTTCGAAGCTTGTCTGATATTTACGCCCTAAAAGCTGAAGTGGTTCATGCAGCTCCCCTCATCGCCAATTGGGTTTGGCGTCATGTGGATAATCCTCTGATCATAGGTCCTGATGAAGAATCTGAGCAATGGATTAAGGTGATTGCTCATGAAGCTAAAATACCTTTTGTGGTGTTTAAAAAGAAACGTTATGGTGATGAAACGGTTTCGATTAGTGCGCCACTGATGGCAGAGTATCGCGATCATAAACCGGTGATGATTGATGATATAATTTCCACTGCCAGTACTATGATTCAGGGTGTAAAAGTATTGCAATCATCCGGCATGAAAAAACCGATTTGTGTCGGGATCCATCCTGTATTTGCGAAAGGTGCTGAAGAGAAATTATTGGCAGCAGGGGCTGAAAAGATAGTCAGTGCGAACACTATTCCTCATCATACTAATGAAATTGATATCAGCCCTGCCATTATTGCGCTACTTCAATCCCAGTAGCGCATTTGAATGATATTACCACTGCCCGAAGTGCGTGGTGTGAAAAAATCAGGCGTTTTGTAGTAATAAATGTAGCTGTTTTGAGCGGCGAATCCATTCAGTGTGAGGTGTGGACGTACAGCCACTTCTGCATGATTTCCTGTTTGAACCAAGGCGTCTTCCGTTCTCAGATATTTTGCATCCACTTTGCCATTGCCAATCGCACGGACATTGAGAGAATTCGCGGATCCTGCCAGTCGAATTAAGCCGGGGGCCCGTGTGAAAATATCGATATCGTTGGCTTTAACCCAGTCGATGCTGATCATGCCAGAACCGTTTTGTTCGATGTGTTTAACATTCAATTGAGAGTGTAACAAAATATTGCCGGAGGTTGCAGAATAAATATTAAAAATAGGAGTACGATAATTGTTCAGATACAAAGAACTCTTTTCGTATAAACGAATTGATTGAATATTGTTGGCATCAACCAAAACTTGTATGGGTGATTTTCTTTGTGCTGTGGGTCTGGGTGTTTCTATCAAATAAAGCGTGCCATTTTTAACGGTACTATGCACCATGTCTCGACCGGGTTCGGCAAGGTTCATGATGGCGACTTGTGGGGTTTGGGTGTTACGTAAAGTGATATTGATGTCGCCACGTGCAACAATCGCGTGAAAGGGCGGTAATCGATAAACCTGAGCCATTTCAAACCGCATGGGTAATTGCTTAGTTTCAAGCACGGTGGAAAGTGGCAAGCGTTTAAGAGCTTCGGGAGGTTCAATATACTTAACAGAGTGTTGCTGTGCGCCCGGCAATGGATCTTTAAAATGATGGCCACATTGGTTTTGCCGCTGATGTTGAATCTGTTTCGCAGTGGGTGGCATTGCGGCTTGAGCTGGCAGTGCGGTAAAACAGAATAATAAGCTCAGGCCAGAAGCAAAGGCCGATAGGGGTCGTCTAATCTGCATCCATTGCATAATCGGAATCCTATTTCGTGAATTGAAGGGCAAAGAGTGTCATGTTATCATGGCCAGCCAAAATTGCAATGACTGGCGGTTGACAGGAAGTCATTTTAGTAACAGAATTTCAGGCTGACAAACTCTCTATCAAAGGAATTGAATGATGAAGCGATTTGCCCTCTTGCTTTCCCTGTGCATTATTTCAACGACGATATTGATCTCAGGATGTACATCTCCCATGGGGCTCCCTGAAAAACAAAATGAGAAAGTAGCTGCTCGAAATTGGTATCTCGAACATTTGCGGCAACAAGGCGGCAGACCGAATATGAGTATCGTGGGCTACGATGCTGTACGCATTCATGCTCATCGTGCAGATCGAGGGGAGTTAAGTTTAAATAGACATCTGGGAATGAATCGATCAGAAATTCCAGCACCACGTGAAGTCCTTCGCAATCCCGCACGATGGCCTCAGCCAGCTGCGAATCAACCGGCTGTTATGCAACTAAAATCCAGCCCGCGTCAGAGAGTTCCAGAAGAGACGATTTTTTAAATTTAACCGGCTTTCTCTTACGCTTTGTGCAATATCCAGGTTTAAGTGTAAGAGCTAGGAAACGCAGAGGATTTTTTTAGGCGATGTGATTTTCTGAAGAGAAGGGGGCTGCCCCTTCTCTCTAATAAATCAATTTGTTTAGACTTGAGCCATTCTCTTTTAAGACTTAACTAATTTCTTATACTTAATCCGACGAGGATTATCCGCTTCATCACCCAGCCGTCGCCGAAGATCATTGTGATAATCCTGATAATTTCCTTCAATGAAAACCGTTGAGCTATCACCTTCAAAGGCCAAAATGTGAGTGGCAATCCGATCTAAGAACCACCGATCATGCGAAATAACAATGGCGGCACCTGGGAAAGCCAAGAGGGCTTCTTCGAGCGCACGCAGTGTTTCAACGTCTAAATCATTACTGGGTTCATCGAGCAATAAGACATTTCCGCCTTTGCGCAATAATTTGGCTAGATGCACCCGATTTCGCTCACCACCTGATAAATCACCAACGCGTTTTTGTTGATCGCTGCCTTTGAAATTAAATCGCCCTACATAAGCGCGTGAGGGCATTTCAAATTTACCCACTTGGATAATATCTTGTCCGTCTGAAATCTCTTCCCACACATTTTTTTTATCATCCAGATGATCTCGCATTTGATCTACATAGGCTAAGCTCACTGTTTCGCCAACACGCAGCGTGCCCTCATCAGGCTCTTCAATGCCAGTGATCAATCGAAGTAAGGTGGACTTACCAGCGCCATTAGGGCCAATCACACCTAAAATTCCACCCGGTGGTAATCGGAAACTTAAATTTTCAAACAATAAACGACCGTTGAAACTTTTTGCGATATTGTTCGCTTCAATCACAACGTCGCCGAGTCGAGGGCCAGGTGCAATATAAATTTCATTGGTTTCGCTGCGTTGTTGAAATTCTTTGGAGTTCAATTCTTCGAATCGATCCAAGCGCGCTTTACTTTTAGCATGACGACCTTTGGGATTATTTCGGACCCATTCCAGTTCTGCTTTGACAGCCCGTTCATGGGCGGCTTGTTGTTTGCCTTCCATAATTAATCGTTGTTCTTTTTGATCGAGCCAGCTGGAGTAATTTCCTTGATATGGAATGCCTTCTCCACGGTCTAATTCCAAAATCCACTGTGCAGCATTATCCAAAAAGTATCGATCGTGAGTGATAGCGACCACGGTGCCAGGGAATTCTTGGAGATAGCGTTCCAGCCAAGCAACACTTTCGGCGTCTAAGTGGTTGGTCGGTTCGTCCAGTAACAGCATATCGGGTTCTGAAAGTAATAAACGACAGAGTGCTACCCGACGTCGCTCACCCCCGGATAATTTGCTGATTTCAGCATCCCAGGCTGGCAATCGCAAAGCATCCGCTGCGCGTTCTAATTTGTGATTGATATCCCAAGCGCCCAGAGTTTCAATTTTGGTTTGTAAATCGCCTTGTTTTTCGATGAGTTTGTTCATCTCTTCGTCTGACATTGGCTCAGCAAAACGCATGCTGATAGCGTCGTATTCATCCACAATAGCCTTAATTTCTGCGATCCCTTCTTCCACGTTGCCACGCACATCTTTTTGGGGATCGAGTTGGGGTTCCTGAGCCAAGTAGCCAATTTTAATGTTGGGTTGTGGCACTGCCTCCCCGATAAATTCTTTATCAACACCCGCCATGATGCGTAGTAAGGTGGATTTACCTGAGCCATTTAATCCCAGCACGCCAATTTTAGCTCCTGGGAGGAAACTCAGAGAAATATCTTTTAAAATATGTCGGTTCGGTGGAACGATTTTACCTAATCGTTGCATTGTAAAAATGTATTGTGCCATGGCTTACTCTTCTTGAAAAAGTGAGATGGTAACACGAATTGAGTGCATGTTGTAGGGTTTGACATTTAGGCTGAGGATGGGCAGAATTTCAGCCATTATCATAAGGAATTGAAACAATGACATCTACGCCACGACTTCTAAACACACTACTGACAAGCACCCTGGCTTTTGCCGTGACAACCCCCAGTTTAGCCGCAGTACATCGGATTCCGGGCTCTATCATCCCCAGTCGAATACAGACAGAAGTGGTGCCCTTGCCCCGTCCTTTGCCCGCCACTCAAATCCATTATGCTGACTTTCCCACCTGCAAAATTAATTCCGTTTTTCACAACAAAAAAATACGATTCAATAAAGTTTTGATTCATCAGCGAAATGGATTAAGTTACACTGAGCTTGATCAAATCACTCAGCAATATTTGGGCTATTTAATCAACGAACAAAATGTTCAACAATTGTCAAATAGGGTAGCACAGTTTTATCGTCAACGAGGTTTTTTTGCTGCACAAGTTGAGGTGCCTTCGCAATCGTTTCGCAAAGGAAATTTAGTGCTGATTGTACACGTAGGCGCAGTGAGTCAGGTTCAGATTGAAAATAAAAGTTCTCGCATACAACCGACATTGCAATATTATGCAGATCAAATTCATCGTATCAACAATTTGACCGCCAAAAACCTTGAAAATCAAATTCTTCTGGCAGGTGAAATTATTGGTTCACGTCTAAAAGCCGAAATTTTACCTGACGAACAATATCCTGGCTGTGTAAAAGTAAATTTGAGCGCTGATTTGAAACGATTCAGTGCAGATATAGGTTATGATAATTACGGCGTTCGTTGGCAAGGGCCTCAGGAGTATTCGGCAAATTTCGCTGCCAATTCAATTGTTCAAGCGGGGGATCATTCGCATATCAACGGATTGATCAGTGCGGATGGAAAAGAATTACAATATTATGCCGCAGAACATAATATGCCGATAGGTTATTCAGGCACACGCTTAATTTTCTGGGCGAATTACGCTAAAAATGAACCTGAATTTACGATGCATCCCTTTGATTTTGAAAGTAAGGCTTTTTCCGGTGGTGCTGTTGCAAGTCACCCTATCTTGCTCACAAAAGCAGAAGAGTTTTGGGCGAAACTCGGGCTGCGTTTTGTCGATGAGAAAATTAATCTTCATGACCACCGATTTATTGATGATGGTGATCGAGTCTTGGAAGCCGCAGTGAATTATGATTTTCATGATTGTTGGCAAGGAGAAACTCAAGCTGAAATTATTTTAAGTCATGGTTTTGATATCTTAGGCGCCTCTGCTCCGCGCAGCCCTCATTTTGGAAAATTTCGAGGTGAAGTTGATTTCACAAAATTAAATGCCAACGTGAATTATACCAGTGGATTATACAATCATTTTTCATTGCGAGTGGGTGGGCAGGGTCAATATGGATTCAATGAACTCATACCTGCAGAATTGATCGGTGTAGGCGGACGCTATTGGGGGCGCGCCTATGATTGGTCTGAAATTATGGGCGATACCGGTCTCGTAGGAACTGTAGAGCTGCGTTACGACACCAAGCCTGGGGCGCCATTCAATAAAAATACGCAGTATTTTATCGCTTATGATGCGGGTGAAGTCTGGATTCGTCACGCCTCTCATCGCTTCCATCATCAAAGCTTGACCTCAGTTCAAGCGGGTTTGCGATGCGATTTTACGCGATTTTTCAGCGCTGATTTGGTGGTAGCCAAACCCTTAACTCGAGATGTTTTGGCTAACGAATTATCTGGGCACAGCGGCGACAAAGTGCGAGCATTTTTCAGACTCGCTGCTCATCTGTAGAAACTGTTTGACCATTGGCGCGAAGGCATTTATAGTACCTCTACACAGGGAGTTGGCTTCTCATGAAGAGAAGCAACTGCTGAACTAGTGAGTGTACTGGTTTTTTTTAGGGAGACATTAAGCATGAATGCTAACAAACTACTCTTAGGGACATTAGGCCTAGCTGCCTCTCTAGGGATAAGCGCAAATACTTCAGCCTACATCGGCGAACCTGCTGCATACGAATTTCCTGCAGGATTTTACCTTGGATTGCAAGGCGGTTACGCTCAAACCTGGTGGCAAGATCTCGATGGGCTTAGCGATTTCAACGTAGTTCCTTTTGATTTTCATGGTAGTCGTGGTGATTTTGCAGGACGTGTACTGGCAGGTTACGATTTTAACGAGCTGCTAGCGATCGAATTAGGTTTTGCTTATTTTCTAGGTAACAATAACAGCGCGGACTCCAAATCTGTCATCGGTCCACCGCCAATCCCCCCCATTCCTGCAGGGGCAGAATTGTATCATCATGATATGAAAGCCTATGCCATCGATCTGGTAGGTAAGCTCAGTTTACCACTCGACAATGGCTTCAGACTTTATACCAAGTTCGGTGCGCAATATTTTGTTGCAACGATGCCCCCTACCTTCACAGACGTAGCGCCTTTTGTTTACGGCGATGTGGATCGAAAATCAGCCAGCATTCTCTTCGGCGTGGGTGCCAGCTACCAATTTACGCCATCTTGGTCTGTCGATCTGTCATGGAGCTTCTATCGCGGTGATCAGGAAATCGGTAATAAATATCTGCCTGATACTGATTTCTATGCGCTAGGTTTGTATTACAAATTTGTTTGTGGGCCATAGGCTATTTTCTCCGTCTCTATCAAGGGGTCAGTATTTGACCCCTTGTCTTTGGTGTAGCATAATGCTGATCATTCTGTCAGTGAGGAATTTCGGATGGTCCAAAAAGAACGAGCTTGTGTGCTACGGCGTTATGATGTAACCCGAGCTGATCTCCCCCTTTCCTGTCCTATGCCGAATATGAGGCTCTGGGATGCGCACCCACGGGTTTACCTACCCATAGAACACACAGGACACGCTGTCTGTCCCTATTGTGACGCTGAATATTTTTTGAAAGTACCTCATGAACAGTAGTGTGGCTGCTCAAAAAATTTTGATCATTGGTCCCGCCTGGGTGGGGGATATGGTGATGGCTCAGACATTGTTTTCGGAGTTAAAAAAACAGCGCAATTGTCATATCACGGTTTTAGCGGGGGGGTGGAGCAGTGGGCTGCTAGCTCGAATGCCTGAAGTTGATGAGACCCTCGTTTTGCCTTTCGGACACGGTGAATTTAAATTCGGTGCTCGATGGAAATTTGGACAATCCTTGCGCGATCGACATTTTGATCAGGCCATTATTCTCACCAATTCTTGGAAATCGGCGATTATACCTTTTGCTGCGAAAATTCCACAACGCACCAGTTGGCGAGGTGAAATGCGTTATGGATTAATTAACGATTTAAGAATTTTGGATAAGAAGCGTTATCCATTGATGATTGAACGTTTTATGGCCTTGGGGCTTGTGAAAAATGCAACGCTACCTGAAGCGCAGTGGCCCAATTTGCGAATTAATCCCGACGAAGTTCAACAAACGTGCAAAAAATTTAACTTAGAAGCTGGTAAAAAACCTATTTTGGCCCTTTGTCCGGGTGCGGAATATGGGCCTGCTAAACGCTGGCCCACCTCACATTTTGCCAAAGTGGCTGCAACGAAGTTAGCGGAAGGTTGGCAGGTTTGGCTTTTTGGTTCCGCTAAAGAACAATCCTTGGCTTCAGAAATTCAAGCGCAGACTGAGTCTCGTTGCATCGATTTAACCGGTAAAACGAGTTTAGCCGAAGCATTAGATTTATTATCATTGGCCTCTGCCGTCGTTTGTAACGACACTGGTTTAATGCATATTGCTGCCGCTTTAAATCGTCGCATTGTTGCGGTGTATGGATCTTCTTCCCCGGGATTTACGCCACCTTTATCCAAGAAAATCGAAATTGCGACGATCAATATGCCTTGTAGTCCATGTTTTGAGCGCACATGCAAATTTGGACATACCGCTTGTTTAAATAATTTAGATGCTGCAAAAGTGTTAACAGGCATTGATAATCTGTTGACAGAATAGGGGGCTCTATGCGAGTGCTAATAATTAAAACAACATCCTTGGGTGATTTAATCCATTTGCTGCCTGCACTGACCGATGCTAAAAAAGCGATTCCCGGTATTCAATTTGATTGGGTTGTTGAAAGTTCTTTTCAAGAAGTGCCAACTTGGCATGAGGCGGTTAACCAAGTTATTCCCGTAAAATTACGACAGTGGCGTAAAAAAATCTTTGCAAAAACTACACGAGAAGCTTGGGGTGAATTTAAAAAAACTTTGCGACAAACTCGTTATGATAAAATCATTGATGCGCAAGGGTTAATGAAAAGTGCATTTTTAACTCGGTATGCACTGGGGCCTCGTTATGGGTTGAATTTTCGTTCTGCTTGGGAACCGTTAGCTTCTTTGTTGTATCAACATCGAGTGAGTGTTGATCCTAAACAACATGCCGTAGTTCGAATGCGTCGTTTAATGGCAGCTTGCCTTGGCTATGAATGTCCTGCAGCCACGCCTGATTATGGTATTAACACTCAACAATTATTTGCCCATAAATTACCACTCTCGGCAGATTCACGCTCATCGCAAAACGATATTATTTTTATTCATGGCACAACTTGGGATACCAAAGAATGGCCCGTGGAATATTGGCAAGGTTTATGCAATCGCGTAGCGGCTGATGGATATCGAGTATTAATTCCCTGGGGTAATGAGCGTGAACATCAGCGCGCAAAAGCAATTGCTGCGGTTAATTCCAGTGCCGAAGTCTTGCCGAAATTATCCTTGTTAGAAGTAGCTGCTGTGTTGGCGCATGCTCGAGGAGCGATTGCGGTTGATACCGGAATTGGTCATTTAGCTGCTGCATTAGCTTTGCCCACTGTTTCACTCTATGGACCAACTGATCCCTTGGCAACCGGTGCAATGGGGGCAAATCAATTACATCTGAGTGCTAAATTTTCTTGCGCACCTTGTTTGAGTGAGCAATGTCAATATAAAAATCAGGCCGCTGTTCAGCCCGCTTGTTTTGCACAATTAACACCTGAGATTGTTTGGGGCAGCTTGCAAAAAATGATAGGCGCCGCATGCTGATTTCTGTTGTTGTCACAACCTATAATCGACCCGATGCCTTAGCACTGGTATTGCAAGGATTATCTTTGCAAATTGATCAGCAGTTTGAAGTCTTAGTTGCTGATGATGGTTCTACGGATTCAACAAAATCGCTGGTAGAAAAAAATCACTGGCCCTTTCCAATAAAACATATATGGCACGAAGATCAAGGTTTTCGTGCGGCTCGAATTCGTAACTTAGCGGTAGAGCAAGCTTCGGGTGAATATTTAATATTTATTGATGGTGATTGTGTGCCGCGTTCAGATTTTATTCGTCAACATCGAGAACGGGCAGAATGGGGTTGGTTTGTTTCGGGTAGTCGGATATTGTTAAATCCTTCTTTAACAGATGAAGCAATCAGTGGAAAAAAAACGATATTGGGCTGGTCTGGCTCGAATTGGTTGATGGCTAGGCTCAAGGGAGAAATTAATCGAATATTACCCCTGCTGACAATTGCTGTATTTCCTTTAAAAAATCGTAGCCAGCAGTGGCGTGGTGCAAAAACCTGTAATTTGGCCATTTGGCGAGAGGATTTCAATCGCATAAAAGGTTTTGATGAACAATTCACGGGTTGGGGTTATGAAGATTCTGATTTGGTGATCAGGCTGTTGCAGGCGAACGTTCGACGTAAACATGCAACACAAGCTGTGACGGTTCTGCATTTATGGCATAAAGAAAATGATAGACAACACGAAGCCGAAAATTGGCAACGTTTAATGGAGAGAATCAAATTGTGCAAACAACAATAGAATATTCCCAGGCATTTTCATGGCGATTGTTAAGTTTTAGAATGGCGCAATCCTTGCTTCTTTTTGCCGTGATATTATTGCCAACGGGTGCTGGGTTTATGAACGACGTATTGATCGCAACCGTGGTCTTTGCCTTATTATCAGGTCAGGTATTTGAAAAATGGAAGCTGATTCATCAGTTGCGCACTACTCAGTGGACTTTACTCTTCTCTTTGCTCCTCTTGATTGGCGTTTTTTATACTCAAGGCAGTGTAAAATATGCCTGGCAAGGATTTGTCAAATACGAAAAAATCCTTTTCTTCATCGCCTATTTCCCTTTGCTCTTGGAGAAGCAATTTCGCGATTTACTTCTAAACATTTTTATCCTTTCAGCGTTGGTCTCAATTTTGATCATTATGACCGGGTTAGTTGAACCGGAGCCATTGATTAATGCTATCGATAGTGCATTTATCGTTGGTGTTAGCAGTTTTTTACTTCTACGGAAGTCCCTTGATGCGGAGAAAGGGGCTTGGATCTACGGTGTGTTATTTGCTTTCGTTGCAGCTTATTTGTTGCTTTATAATGTTGAGCGAACAGGATATCTGATCTTCTTAGGAGGTCTTGGTATTGTATTTTGGCAGCAATTTCGGTGGCGAGGTTTCGTTGTGGGTCTTGCTCTGATAGTTCCATTTGTTCTGACTCTTTATTCTTTTAACCCAAGCTTTGCGCATCGTATCGATGAGGGTCTGCAAGAAGCGCGTGGATATGTTTCAAATGAAGCAAAAACAAGTCGAGCTATTGGCAAGCGCCTAGGGCTCATCACAGAAGCATATAAGCTTCCTGAAGCCAATGATTTTTCAACACAGCGGTATCCTGCTTTATATGACGCATATCTGAGCCAGTATGGTTTTTTGCATGAAGAACAATGGTTTTTGCATCCTCATGCTGAAATACGGCTTTCCTCAATAGGATTGCGTTTGGGGTTTATGGAATATAGTTGGCGAGAAATTATAAAGCATCCAATTTTGGGCAATGGGACCGGTAGTTTTTATGATGTTTATTGGGCAGGTGGTGGGCCGACCATCGGTGATACGCGTTTGGGGCACCCTCATAATGAATACGTTCTGATTTTATTTCAATTTGGGGCAATTGGTTTGCTTATTTTTTTATTGTGGCAATATGCGCTCTGGAGAGATGCTAATCAATTACCTCAGGCTGAACGCTTTTATTTGCAGGGTCTTCTGGTGTGTTTTGCGCTCTTGGGTCTTTGCAATGCATCATTATTTGTTAATCCCTCTGGTGTAGTTTTTGTGATATTATTCTCAGTATTTTTAGCGGCCAAAAAAGATGAGCGAGAAAGGTTATGGAAATTGCAATAATACATCATCAATATCAACGCAAAGGTGGTATGGAGCGATATCTTTTCGATTTGTTAGAGGGTTTTGCTGAGCAAAATGATAGTACGACACTTCATGTTTACAAGCAGGATAATTCTTTAGCTTTGCTCCCGGGTTCCCAAGTGATCAAGCACTCGTTGAGTTGGCTTCCTAGGATTTTAAGAAAATATTATTTTGCTCGTCGTTTGGCTCGTTCGCACAATCAAACAGCTTTTGATTGCACTATCAGTCTGATGCGATCCACCAGTCAAGAGCTAGTCGTTAGTGGGGGTACGCACTGTGGTTTTTTAGTGCACACAGATAAAAAACCGAGCCTCTGGGATCGTTTTGAGATCATGGCAGAGCAAAACAGTTTTATTGTTTCAAAAGGTATTATCGCGCATTCTCGAATGATTGCTGAAGAAATTCAGCGCTATTATGGGATTGTGCCAGAAAAAATACATTGCTTATTGCCACCCATTAATACGGCTCAGTTTCATGCCGGAATTCGGCAGCATCGCGAAGCTTTTCGCCAAAAGTGGAATATTCAATCCGGAAAAATAACACTTTTATTTCCTTCGACAGGACACAAAAGAAAAGGTTTAGAGCCACTGTTGAAAGCACTAGAGCAACTTCCTCAGGATCGTTACGAACTTTTAATCGCGGGAGATAAACTCTCTCAAAATAAAATCCCCGAAAATGTTCGTTGTCTAGGCTTTGTCTCAAACATGGCAGAGCTTTATGCTGCCGTGGATTTTACGATTATGCCCTCCTATTACGAGCCTTTTGGTTTGGTTGTGCCAGAATCTTTAGCGTGTGGAACCCCCGTGCTGATCTCAACCTTTGTTGGGGCAAAAGATTTACTTTGTGATGATTATGGTATCGTAATGCCTTCGGTGGGTGTTAATGCGATAAAACAAGCCATCGAACAAGCTTCTCAACGAAAATTTTCCATACCAGAAGATTTTTCAGAGCGTCATAATCTGACCATTAAAGCGCATATTGATAGCCTGAAGCAGATTATTGCTAAGTTATAAGTTTTTTCTTAAGCCTTTTCTGAGCTCGTTCAGAGAGTTGGCTTGACTCCAAATATTCATGAATAAATCGATTGGTGCCATAGTTTTGGTAGTAGTGAGTGTGTTCTTTGATGCTAAAAAGATAGGCTAAATTCTTTGCGCGCTCTGAGATTTTGAGGGGGCGTCGTTTGCAGTGGATTGTTTCGAGATCCAGTAGAGTGAAGGCATCGTTTTTAAATACAATATTGCTCAGATGAAGATCCTTAAAATAAATGCCAGTTTTATGTAGCTGTGCAATATAATTAATAAATTTAGGAAAGAATGAAAAATCGTTATTCGACGCGATTTCGTGCAAAGTGGGGCCTTCTACATAATCGTAAACAATAATATCGCTATTTAATTTCGGGTAATAATAGACCTCATGAATCGTTGGTACAGAAATATTTTTTGATTGTAATTGGCGCGCATTCTTAATAAATCGCCCGGCATAGGGCCATAATGTAGAGGTTGAAAGAAATCTTCTTCGATAAATATGTTTGATAATTTTATTTTGCGGGCTCAGCAAAAGGCGTATTTTAGTGCGAGTGCGTTTAACCAGCTTTGCACCTTCAGTAAGCTTTAAATAATCCATATCTGCTAGTATTGGGTACGCCATCACCCTGCTCATTGTCTTAGATCAAAAAGCTGATGGTACTTGATACTTGGTAGTACGTCCAGGAGACTCTGCTTGGATCCGTAATATAGAACGAGTTTAGGCTAGGGTTGAGCGACGGGCTGTCTCAAATGGATTTCGGATTGCGGTGATTTTTTCAATTGATACTTCTTAATGAGGGTCTGAAGACTGGCTAATTTGCGAGCGGGTAAATTGGCTTTTTCCAGGTATCGGCGAAGAAAATTTTCTTTTCCAAAAATTCTGTACGCTTCTTGGTCTTCATTTTTTGAGAAGATTTGTACGATATTTTTTGCTCGATAACGAAGATTCAAACTTTGGCGATGACGAGTACATTTAACAGACGCGATATCGATCAAAGCGAACTCATCATGATGAATAATAATATTATCAAGGTGAAAATCCCGAAAATAAATGCCTAAACTGTGAAGCTTGGCCAGAAATTGAGGGGCTCTTTCCATATAGCAAAAATTATTTTCACGCGCGAGCGTGAGTAAACTTTTCCCTTCTAAATAAGTATAAACTAAGATATCGCATCGTTCAGGTGCATAATAATATCGCGCCTGGATGGTGGGTGCTAAAATGCCTCGCTGCCCTAAAATTTCTGCGCTATTGATAAAACGTTGTGCGTAAGGCCAAATTCGAGAAGAAGAAAACCAGGAGCGTCGGTAAATATGTTTTACAATTTGTTGCTGAGGGGTTAATAAAATTGCGGGTTTTCCTCGGCGCAACTTAAGTACTTGGGCATCTGCCACGAGTTCCCTGTAGGCATTTTCTGTTAACTGTCCTGTAAGCACAGAGAGAGGTCCTTCTGTTTAAACATTGTCACCTTTGCCCACTGCCGGGCCAGGGACGAAAGCGTAAGTGTTTTGAGTGTTAGAGTCAAACCAAACTGGAAGATTGTTTGCTGCAGGTGCTTTGTGTAATATCGCCCCACTATGAACTCTATCAATAACATCGAAAAGCGCAGTTGGTGGCGGCATTTTTACTGCCAGTCACGCTATGACATACCCGAATTACAGGCATTTTTTGATAATCCTGATCCTTTTATTCAGTCGAATCGCCTGGATGTGTTTAAAGAAAAACCGGGTGATACCACCAAAGTTGTGCGAGTACAGATTGCTGGGCATGATTTTGTGGTAAAGCGCTATAATATCAAGGGATTTCGACATTGGTTGCGCCGGTGTTTGGTTCCTACTCGGGCTATGGTCTCTTGGTTTAATGCGCTGCGTTTGATTGACGCCGGTATTGCAACGCCCAAGCCTGTTGCCGTGATCGAAAGGCGATTTGGTCCGCTTAGAGGCGTTGCTTACTTTATCACCGAATTTCAAGAAGGTGTTGTGGCAAATGAATTTTTTCGCTCAAGCCCAGATTATTGGGAACACGGACAGGCTGTGCGAGAGGCGATTAATCAAATCACAGAGACCTTGCACGCGGCCGGTCTCACTCACGATGACTGGCAATTCCATAATATCTTGTTAGTCGATCGTCAACCGCTGGTGCTCGATCTGGATCATATGCGTTATTTTTCACAGCCCACAAAAAAATTTGAAATCGCCAAAAATCGCGATTGGGATCGGCTCCGCCGCAGTGCAGAATTTACGGTTTACAGTGCTTAACTGCGTAGAATGTGTGAGTACTATCCAGGTTATGTTAGGTGGCTTTGCTTAGGGCGCTTAATTTCAAATAACGGTAGTAACAACCTTCAGCATTCGATACAGCCAGCTGAAATCCCGCTTTGCCGTCCAAAAACCCTAAACGCAAGAAATAGCCCCGAAAAAATGTCCAGAAGGCGTGTGTGAGGGCGCTGGTTAAAGATCCTGATCGGCCTTTTTGATGATGTAGTTGGGCGCCCAGCGTGGAATATTGATCAATTTTTGCCAGCACTTCGGCCAAATCTTTGAACGCGTGGTGAAGCAGCGGATTTTTGAGTTTGGTAATAGAGCCTTCTACCTCTAATGATTCATGCACTAAACTTTGAGAGAATTTGGCTTTGCTGCGCTGAAAAAGACGAACAACGCGGTCATCACGCCAATCCCCAAATCGAATCAAGTGTCCGCAGTACAGTGAAGTGCGAGGGATAGAATAGGCAGTGGCGGGCTTATCACTTGCGATTGCCCTCAAGATTTCTTCCCGCAATTCGGGTGTGACACGCTCATCGGCATCGATCGACAAGACCCAGTCCCCAGTAGCTTTGGCAAGCGCTCGATTTTTTTGAGGGCCAAAGCCTGGCCAATCCGTACTGAAGACCTGGCTCGTAAACTGACGGGCAATTTCGAGGGTTTGATCGGTACTGCCAGAATCGCAGACAATAATTTCGTCCGCCCAGCTGAGGGATTTTAGGCAGTCGCCTAGGTCGTGCGCCTCATTCTTCGTGATCAAAATGACGCTGAGTCTGCTCATTGTTTGTGGAATCCGTGGAAGTTAATTGATAGTATCTCGCCTACATCAAAAATAACATTTGTATGTTTTAGCTGCAATAAGCGAGAAGTGGTAAAATGATCGGCTTTTGTCCAGGTCGGGCGAAATATGACATTTTGTTTCATAGGGTAAGTTATGAGGGAATCCGGATGACATTTACACTGCCAAATTTTTCAAAAGCGAAAGTTGTCGTTGTCGGGGATGTCATGCTGGATAGTTATTGGCATGGGGCAACCGAGCGAATTTCTCCTGAAGCGCCAGTTCCCGTTGTGCATGTTCAGCAGCGGCAGGAGAGGCCCGGTGGCGCAGGAAACGTAGCGCTAAATTTGCGTGCATTGGGTTGTGATGTGCATCTATTAGGCATGATCGGTGACGATGATGCCGGTAAAATGCTCGAAAAAGGTTTGCATTCTGCAGGCGTGTGTTGTGATCTAGAGCGTATCGCCTCCATGCCCACGATCAGTAAGTTACGCGTATTGGGTCGTCATCAGCAGCTGATCCGGTTGGATTTTGAACAAGGCTTTCATGAAGTTGATCCGGGTGGGCTCCTCAATCTCTGCCAAGCTCATTTTCCTGAAGCGAATGCCCTGATCCTTTCCGATTATGGCAAGGGAGCATTACACCATGTCCAAACCATTATCCAGTTAGCTAAGCGTTATGATCTTCCTATCCTGGTTGACCCTAAAGGACGAGATTTTAGTCGATATTTTGGGGCTTCGATTATTACCCCGAATCTCAAAGAATTTGAGGCCGTTGTGGGCTCATCTCCCACTGAACGAGCCATTACCGAAAATGCTCTGGCTTTAATCAAAGAATATCAATTCGGGGCTCTGTTAATTACTCGTGGAGAACAGGGCATGAGTTTAATCCAGCCCGGCCAAGAACCTCTGCATGTCCCTGCGCGTGCCCAAGAAGTGTATGATGTCACCGGTGCCGGTGATACCGTCATCGCAACTTTAGCAGCAGCCATGGCAGCGGGTGCGTCATTGGCAGATGCTGTTTTATTAGCGAATACCGCTGCAGGTATAGCTGTGACAAAAATGGGCTCAGCGACTGTTACTGTTCCCGAGTTGCGCCGCGTTTTACAACGCCAAGAAAATACAGAGCTGGGTGTGCTTACCGAAGAAGAATTAATTGTCTCAGTAGCGGATGCGCGTGCCCATGGTGAAACCATTGTGATGACCAATGGCTGTTTTGATGTTTTACATTTTGGACATATTTCCTATTTGCAGCAGGCAAAATCGTTAGGAACTCGATTAATTGTTGCAGTGAACGATGATCATTCAGTTTCGCGATTAAAGGGACCTTCTCGCCCCATTAATTCATTAGAGCATCGAATGTCCATGCTCGCTGCCTTGCGAGTGGTGGATTGGGTAGTGCCTTTCAGTGAAGACACGCCAGAGCGATTAATTACACGTGTTTTACCAGATATTTTGGTTAAAGGGGGTGATTACAAACCTCATGAAATAGCAGGTTCTACTGCAGTAATAGCGAATGGTGGAAGAGTGCAAATTTTACCCTTTGTTGATGGACTTTCGACAACGAAAATTCTTAAACGACTTCAAGAGGAGGAAACAGTATGATAATTGTAACCGGTGGTGCAGGATTTATTGGTAGTAATATTGTTCACGCGCTAAATCGTAGAGGTATTTCTGATGTATTAGTTGTCGACGATCTATCAGACGGAAAAAAATTTCTCAATATTGTTGATTGTCAAATCCGCGATTATCAGGATAAAGATGATTTTCTGAGCGAATTACTCGCAGGCAAAATTAATCCCAAAGAAATCCAAGCTATTTTTCATCAGGGCGCTTGTTCCAGTACAACAGAGTGGGATGGTCGCATGATGATGCGTAATAATTATGCCTATTCAAAATCTCTTTTGCATTTTTGTTTACAGTATCGAATTCCGTTTATGTATGCATCCAGTGCGGCCATTTATGGCACAAATGAAACCTTCGTAGAAGATCCTGCGAATGAGTCACCGATTAATGTTTACGGCTATTCAAAATGCCAATTCGATCGTTATGTTAGACGCACCTTGCCAGATGATCATTCGCAAGTTGTTGGTCTGCGATATTTTAATGTCTATGGACCCCGTGAACAGCATAAGGGTTCAATGGCCAGTGTTGCTTTTCATTTTAATAATCAAATAAAAGAGGCTGGAAAAGTAAAATTATTTGCAGGTACCGATGGTTATGCCGATGGTGAGCAGCGACGTGATTTTGTTTTTATTGATGATGTTGTCAATGTGAATTTGTGGTTCCTCGATAATCCAAATAAATCTGGTATTTTTAATGTGGGGACAGAGCGCAGTCAAACCTTTAACGACGTTGCTAATGCAGTGTTGAAATGGCACGGTCGTGGAGAAGTTGAATACATTCCTTTTCCTGATCATTTAAAGAAATGCTATCAAAGTTTTACAGAAGCCAATCTCGGTGCTTTAAGAAAGGCTGGTTATTCAGAAAATTTTCACGACGTTGCCAGCGGTGTTAAGAAATATTTAGATTGGTTAAATGCATAAAAAAAGGGATCCCCACGGGGTGAGGATCTCTTTTCTGATATCTGACTAGGGTGTCTTTCCCGATGTTGTGCTTGTACTTCCTGCTGCTTTTGTGGCATCAATAATTGCTTGGTTTGTCGTTCCTGAGTTGCTCGATTTCAGCTGATTCTGATAATCCTGCAGTTGTGAGCCAGTTGGGGTAGTATTGGGCATGTTCATAACGTCAGCGGCGGTAGGAAGATCGGGTGATGTTGTGCCGTTTTTAATATCAGATATTTTCTTTTCAAGTACTTGATATCGCATGTTCAGTATTGGTTTGCTCACTGTCATCCCTTGACCCAACAAAATTGAATTTGTAGCTAAAATTCGTTGATTCTCTTTGCGCATCTCATGGAGATCTCGTTGTATTTCCACCAATACAAATAGTGTTTCACGCATTAGAATGGGGAGGTCAACTTTTGTTGACATTTCATCGTACCAGCCATTCACATTTTGTGCGCGCCAATTTGCAACGTAATTAGCAACTGATTCGGGGCTATTGCCATTGGCATCAGGAGCACGTTGATTATAGAGGTAATTAAGATTGCTAATTGCAGTAGACTGGACAGCGAGTAAATTACGACGAGCTAAGGTAAAATTAATCCACTCTTGTGAGCCTTGAATTTTAGTTGCATCATCACTAGATATAGCACCTGAGCTGACCGCGGAATTGATATCGTAATTATTTATAGCATTTCCTAAATCGGTAACATATTGAATATATTGGGAAGCATATTGACTAACATCTTGGGCGCCTTTGTTTGGATTGCAAGCGAGGGTTTGTTTTCCGTAAGTGGAATAGCCCATCAGGGATTCAAAGTTTAGCATGTTATTGCCACAGAGCATCAGAACTTGTGGTGAGGCACCATAAGTTTGGCTTGCTTGTTGAGTGGGTGCTAAGACGTCGTATGCATAGTTACTGGCTAATGCTGCACCAAGAGTGCTGCCGCCGAGCACACCTTTTCCATGGGGCCCTATAGACGAAGCGATGGATGCTGAGCTCAGCCCATTCACTGCAGCATTTTGAGTCATGGTTAGTTGTGTGCCCAAAATATTTTGAGGTTCTGTGATCTCCGATAAATTAGGTTGTTTTTCAGTCCAATCGTAAGCGACGTTTGTTTTTATATAAGAATAAAATTCATTTATCTTTGAAACGATTGATGCTGCTGCTGTATTAGCATTTGCATTAATGCGGCTCACAATATATTGCGCATCGGCACTTTGTGCAAAAGCATTCGGTGTGAAGCCACTGAGCCCTACCATTAGAATGGTACTTGATGTTGCTAAACTGAACTTTTTCATGGGAAACCTCTCGTATGTAAATTAACTACGCAATAAAAATCAATACCACTGAACACCTTTGGGCTTATCCCTGGGTTCAGGTCTTACATCCACAGATTTTTTTTGTGGTGTTGTGGACTGATCGCTTGAGTTTGAAGTGCTAGATGTATTGGCTGTTGTCGTTGTTGTAGAGTCCGCAGTGGGCGCACTGGATGTTGTTGGGCTTGAACCGGTACTGGTACTTTCAGTCGCAGAAGTACTAGGCGGTGTTGGAATTTCAGGTGTTGGGTTCGCATTTTTCTTTGATTGGTCTTGCTTGTTTAAATCCGTGAGGGTCTGTTCATATTTCTGTTGTAGCTCTTGTTTTTTGGAATCTGCCATGGACTTGTGTAACTGATCTAAGCAGACAGTCATTTTATTTTGCTTGTCAGCGTTATCAGCCAGACAAGCGCTCAGTTCGCTTTGTGCGGCGCAGGCCAAACTGGTGACTAAACCAGCGATTAAAGTCGTTGTAGTCAGTATGTGTTTCATCTATTCACTCTCCAATGCTTTTACAATTAGGGCAAAACGATCCGGAGCGAAAACACGCCCCAGTAATCGTAATCTTTCAAATACAATATTACGACGCAAAAATAGACCTGGAATGTCGTCATTTGAAGTCGAATGTTCTTCAGCGTACATTAACAGCTTTGAAGCAGCGCCGGGGAATGCAGTATCCAGGGTTTGTAATAACCGTAATCCGCGTCCTGCTTTGATATAAGCGGCTACTTTGATAAATTCGTCTTCGTGTTGTAAATCGATGTTACCTATATCTTCTAAGCAATTGCCCAGACGTTGCATGGCTTCTTCTAAGTTGGGATCGCCGTCTAATGTCCATTCTTCAACGCTTTCCATAAAGCTGACAACGCGATAAATCATAGGATCGCGATAATCATGCCAGAATTCATGGCAGGCTTCGTTGCTAAGGTCGGGCATAACGTCTCCTTGTTTCCCTGTTGAGGCACCTATATTCATTATAGCAACAGTTTTCAAAAGTAGGGAGTAAATTCGAGAAATATTTTTTGAAGTAGGGAATTATTTGTGGTATACCTCCCCGACAGGAAGTTAGGTCCGAGGATTGCGGACTAATCAGTTTTGGCTATCAAGAGGGATTGATATGGCAAAAAAACGGCAGCGAAAGGGATTTTTTCGCTCGATGGTGGATTTCAGAACCTGGATGAGTATGGATAGCATTAAGTCTACCGGTGAAAATATTGGTGATACGATTAAGAGTTTAAAGGAAATCAATGTCACCAGCCGTGTAGAAACCTTTGATGAAGCGGTTGCTCGCCTCTCGCTCGATGAAGACTCCATCAGTAAACGTAAACGACAATGTTTATATTCCGCCTGGCTATATGTTGTTCTCGCGTTGGGATTAGTGGGATACTCATTCTATTTGCTCTTGTCTGATCATGTCCTGAGCTTTTTTATCGCACTGATTTTCTCTCTAATCGCAGGCCTTAATGCTTACCGCGAAGCTTTTTGGTATTTTCAAATGACCATTAAAAAATTAGGCTGTACTCATCGAGAATTTTTAATGTACCTGACAGGGAGGAAATAAGGGATGAAACAGTTAATCAAAGCTCTTATTGTTTTCTGGGTTTTATCCTTACCCTTAGTGATCTTCGCTCAGAGCAGCTCTTCAACGAATACTTTTTCTCCGTCTGGTCAGAATACGAGTTCAACATTAAGTTCGACTGTACAGTCTAATGCAACCGCGTTGTTTGATTTGCCGGTTACAGACCCTTCCTTGAATTTTCTGGGTCAATTGTTTGGCACTGTAGGTCCTGTTCTTCACGGTACTAGTGGCCAACTATTAGGAACCTTGTTTCAGTATTTTAATCTCGGCATATTAATGATTGCCGGTATTTTTCTTGCCTGGACAATAATGAAAGTGTTAATTCATTCGTCTCAAGAAGGTACTTTTATGAGTCGTGAGGTTAATGCTGGTTTTCATATTATTCGTACGGTCTTAGGTATTGGATTATTAGCACCGAGTGCAGCAGGTTATTCTATCATTCAAATTATCGTGATGTGGGCAGTGCTGCAGGGGGCTGGTTTTGCCAACACCACATGGAATGCTGCTCTAGATTATCTTGAGCAAGGGGGGCAATCTCTGGTTCCGCCATCGACTAATATAGTGCCTTACCTGAATATGGCTGGAACGGTTTTAGAAGCTAATTTATGTATGTATTATCACGAAAAGTTAGAGAAAGATTTGCAGACCGATGCAAAAGCCCAAATTGTTGCGGGTAACAATGCGCCAATATTTACTGCCCGCGCTGCTTTTTTTCCTGCCTATACGCCAACGTTTAATTCCTCGACCATGACAGTGAATTTCCCTGCTAGTCGCGGTAATGCAGCCAACGATGCAGGCTGTGGTCAATTTTATTGGGGACAGCCTACCCCACCCGGAAATTCAAGTTTGCCCATCGGAACTCAGCTGGCTAACAATAACGCCTTTGTTGCTCAGGCATTGCAGCAGGTGATTGGGTCTCTCTCCGTTGTAGCAAGACAGATGGTTTACTCGGCTCAAAATCTCAGTGGACAAGTCGCATCGCCTTCTGGGAGTGGGACAGTCAGTCAAATGGAAGCGATCGTTCAACATGCTGTAGTAGGAGCAGCGCAGGATTGGGTAAACCTCACTATGCCTATCAGAGCATCGGCTGGGAATTCTAGTGTAATGAACACTTTCTTTGCCCAAGCTAAAAAAGATGGGTGGATTTATGCGGGCTCATACTACTACCAGCTTTCCAGTCTTCAGCGCACGGTGAGTGCAGTATCAAATGTCACATTCAGAGTAACGCAGCCACCCACTTGTATGACACCTACTCAGGGTTACATGACTTTCCCTGGGGTGGGTATCACCGATTGTAATTCAGTGGAAGAAGGTTATAAGAGTACGGCAACTCCCAATCCCTCATTTGATCAGCTCTATCAGACAGCTGCTAATTATGTAGGCTCTTCTATAACCTTAGCGCAAACAATCCAGTCTTCCAATACGCAAGGCGTTCAGGTGCCTACGGCTCATTTTGGTGGTGGACATTCGGAACCATTGATCGGAATGATTTTGGGCTCTTTAACCGCCAATTTGTCAAGCGCCTTGATGATCCTGACCTCGCCTGCAGATCCTATTCTCAAAGTTCAGATGATGGGTGTAGCCTTTATTGATCATGCGGTAGGCTCTTGGATTAGTTTTGCGATTGGCTATTTCTTCGTATCACTCATTGTTTCTGGTATGTCGAGTATCAGCCCCTTAGGCTACGCAGTGCGAGATATGATTTTTTTCTTCGTCCCACTTTATATGGCTTTACTGGGAGTTCTTTTGGCCCAAGGTATGGTTTGTGTGGTTTATGTTCCCTTAATTCCCTTTATTATTTTCACATTTACAGCTATAGGTTGGTTGATTCATGTAATCGAAGCAATGGTTGCAGCTCCTCTAGTCGCCCTAGGAGTGACTCACCCAGAAGGGCAAGGGTTATTGGGTAAAGGTGAACAGGCAATTATGTTATTGTTGGGTGTATTCTTGCGACCCGTCTGTATGATCATTGGTTTATTAGCAGGTATGGTGCTCAGTTATATTGGGTTGCAGCTCTTCAATTATCCTTTCCTTAATGTGGTTTCCGTGGTTACCCGTATGGCAAATAATAGTAACCTCTTGATGGGGCTACAAGAAGCGATAATTGGTATTTACGTTGTTTTGGTGGTGCAGATTGTCACTCAGGCCTATGGTTTAATTTACGCTGTGCCTGACCGAGTCTTGCGTTGGTTGGGTCAGCAAGTGGAAAGCAGTGGTGCTGGTCAAGCCTTGCAAGTTGCTGAGTCTCATGGTAAAGCCGTCGGTGAAGCTGGTGCTAAATCTATGACCATGCCTGGTGGCGGCGGCGGCGGCGGCGGTGGTGGTGGTGATGAAGGTGGTGGTGGTGACGAGTCAGGTGGATCTGAGTCATCTTCATCCTCTTCAGAGGTTGTTGTTGAGTAATTTGCAAGAGATGCACCGGTTACCGCATTGTCCAATAACCGACGGATATCATAATCATCAAAGTAGCGCTGATGGTGTAGGCGCTCAAAATTAAGGTGATCAGGTAGACGTCGGCAACCCAATAAATACCGATCAGAGTTAACGAAGTTACAAGCAAGGATTGCATGTAGGCAACAGGGGTTGTTTGTTTGGGCTGCATGGTGGTGGGAAAAAGACCTCGCCATATATGGCTGATTACCCAGGGCCTGAAAAATAAAATTAATAAGGCTAAAGCACAAATAATTAAAGCAATAGCAATGGTTGAATTTTCTAAGGGAATTTCCCATTTTTCACTCATCATTAAAAGACTGGGAATGAGCAGCGTAGAACCAATAATTTGCCAGACTGCATAGCCTCGTGAGATTACAGCGATGGTTGCGCTGGCTAAGGGTACCCAAGTTAATACGATAAAAAGAGATGCTAATTCGTAGAAAAGAGGCCAAGCAGCAGGATTAAAATACTCTACGGTTAAATATTTCTGATCTGAAAGCGATTGAATCAGAACAGTGGGTGCTGCAAAAATCGCGCAACCAAAAATAAGCATAATGAGTAGGCTCAGTAGCGAGGGACAGCGGTATTTTATCAAATTATTTATGGTCTGAGGCCACTGTGAATAAGTAATCGCGTAAAATAATATCGAACTTGTAAAGAGTGTCAGCAAATTAATGCCGGATAACATGGGTATGTCGCTAAAATAGCTGAATAAATAAAGCCCGGCTAACCCAACGGACATCAATGTGGTTGCTAAGGAAAAAATAATAGGATAACGAAATGTTGTGTTGCAATATTTACCGACCTCACTCAATATTTCGCTGTTAAAAACGGGTAGCAAACAGTGACTAAAATAGCCCCAGCCTTTTTCTTGGTTGTAAGTTCGTTGAAGTGTAAGGGCAAATAAGGCCACTAAGGCCCATGGAAATAAGCCGCTATTTTTTAGTTGGTTAAAAAAAGATGGGTTTGTAAGCGTTTGATGTGAATTGATTAGCAGTACTTTGCCCAAAAAAAGTTGGCAAAAATAAAAATAAGCGCAAAGTAGGCTCACAAATCCGGTGATAGCACCTAAATAGAGTGGCCAGGGTAAAGCCCTTGCTTCAGTAGGTGTGTGTTGATTTCTTTGAGCCGATATTATTAGGCTCAGAGCAAGTGCTAAAAAAAGCCAATGTATAGTGCGTAGAGACAGTAACTGTTGATATTCAAATAGGTACAAGATTGTATATAGAACAAAAAAAGGTAAGTAAAGGGTTAGAAAAACAGAGGTGGGTGTCCGATATATTTTCATAGATCTTTCCTTTTGATGGTGCAAGTAAATCGAGTATATAGATGTAGAGAGAGACTTCAATGGTTGGCATGGAGCTGTGTATAAGGCCAAGTGGATATCGGATTGGTCTGTATCCTGCATCGTTGAGTGAATATGTGGTGGCCCAATACAAAAAACGAAGGTTGTGTTTTATGTCACCATGGTCAGTAGCAAGTCAATTGTCCGGGATAGGTAGCACAGAACTGCCCGGTTCATGATAGCCGCTTTTCGATCAAAAAGTAGGCTAAAAATTGAACAGGATAGGTGAGCTACAGGAGCTAAGGATAACGCGATTTGATGAGATACTGCGTGAGGGTATCAGGGACAGGATGTAGGTAAAGTACCTACAACGCTTTCAGTTTCTCTCCATTTTTTATCGATTGGAAGTGTTCTAGAATACAATAACTATTTTTGCTGTTCGCTGCTAAAAAATCAGGAGAAAATCATGTATGGCCCAACAGAAGAAAAAAGATCATCTCAAGTACACACTTTTGGAGTCCTTAAAAAAAAAATAATCAAGATAATTTACCCGTTATAGCACATCCCGGAACCATCCCCCTCTCCATTCTACTCGCTCAAGATAATCTTAGCGAACTTGATTTTCATAGGATTTCAAACTTCATTCTTGACGGTAACTTTCGTGCTGTTTTGCTTCCTGCACTGAGAAGATTAGTTGGGGATCAGCCTTCAGAAGCAGCCGCCAAAATAGTAACCCTGTTGCATCGCTTATACGACTTTCGAGACAATGAGGTGCCCTATTCCACTGGATGGAACAAGGGATATATATACCCTCCCTTGGATTTATCCTCGAGCGGGTTATCCGATTCGTTACTGTCGGAGTTGATAAAAAAACTGAAGCTACAATATTGTGACACACTACCGGATTCAACGGGCTTAAGCAAACAATCTACTCTAACGAGCGCCTTTCTTCAGCATATCGATTTATCCAATAATCAATTAAAACCGACAAGTCGAGTTGCCAGGCAGTTAATACCTTCTGCTAGCCAACATCTAGCCGTTTGGCTTTCTCACCCGAGTTGCCGTTTACAATCGTTGAATCTCAGTGATAACCCTGCATTAGGAGGCAGTGGAAGCATTTATGCCATTGGTTGGGGATCCGATATCTATCACATTATCCAGGCGCTGTTTTACAACGAATGTCTTGAAATTCTTCGCATGGCTAACACCGGAATCAATGGCGTCGATTTTGAAGCGTTAGCAAAAATGCTGAGCGATAATGCTAGGCTGAGAGTGGTTGATATTACGAATAATCCGATTACGCTGGATGGTCGCTCACACTATAGATCGATGTTAGAAAAACGTTATAAAAATAATCATCCCGTTTTATCTCTAGTGCTCGAAAAAACCGGCCTTTTGGAGCCCGTTGCTGTACAAGGTCCCCGCTCTTTGGAATCCTCAAAGACAATTCCGATAGACCCTGTGAGAATTTTGGGAGCCAATAATCCGCTCGAGGCTTTTCAGTTAGAATTATTCTTACAATTAAAATATTTTCATTTACGTACTGTCGGGGAGAGAATTTTTGCTCAGTATAAACCCGAACACTATCCTGCCGCGATGGACTATTATGTGAAACTTGTTCATGTTCTTATAATAGCCTTGGGTGGACTTGGAACAGTAGTCAGTCCATTAGCCACTTTAATAGGAGCGCTTACTAAAGCAATTGGGTTTCCCGGAATCGTTCATAAGGCTGAGGCGCTGATTGAGGGTATTAAATCTTTTTTTGAAACTGTGACACCTGAAGAGGAAAAATTGTTATCCTTAGAAAATCTTCATCTTCTCTATGAAGTGATCAAAGACGGTCTTAAAGGTGGCAAAAAAGTTAAAGAGCAGTACACGAAACTTATGGCGCTGGGAAAAAAATTAAGCAACAGTAGCCCTGCAGCAAAAGAGGCCATCGATACCCTACACGCTCAGTATTATGCGATTGTTAAATTGTTTATTAACAGTAAGAGTCTTAGAACTAAGATCGTTATGGCATTGAGTCATGGTTATTATCCTATGATCCTCCGCCTCAATACGGAAGAAGCGGTACGTTTTGCAAAAGAACTCGGATCAATCATAGAACCTGGCTTGCTCGGATTGTCTTTATCGGGCGACATTACTGTCGATGAGATGCCCGACTTGCTTTTAAAAAACGTTCAAATGATGTCACTCGACTTATTTCAAACAATTCGATTCCGACACGTTGTGCATCAGGGTTATGTTCGTCAACGAGAAAAAAGTTTCAGTGATATTTTTGGTATTACGCGAGCACAAGCGCTGAAGCAAATTATGGAGCATCCCAAGCCTGAGGATTTTAAGGGGATTAAGGTTTCTTTATCAGAAATGCTCGTCAAACGTGCGCTTGACACTTATTTTGTTCCAGCACTACCGATTTATTTTAATCGTACGCTACCACGGAGAGTGGATTTTTATGATAGTTTAAGCGACTCTATAGCAGATAACGATTTAACGTTCACACTGGATGAGCTGATTACCCTTCATCGTAACCCTCCTAAGAAAGTAACAGCAAAACGAAGACAATTGGCAACACTTTTTTTCACACTGCAATCAGGCGGTCAAGATCAGTGCTGTTGGCATCCTGCCTTATTACAAGCCCTGGCTCGGCTTCAAGGATTCACGTTGAAGATTTGGGAATATAGTAATAAAGAAGGCAAGCCAATTGTGCCTTATTTTGAAGACAGTTGCGCAAGCTATGAGCACCCCGGAAGTAAAAAACGCATCGATTGTGTCGATGAGACCGAGGTCGAGAAAGATGAGCGCAATGGTCAAATCACAGTTGCTATTAAATTCAGTCAGATTCAATTAGCGGGTTATGGGACAGACTCTATACAAGTTGTGAGTTTCACAAGTGAACCTGTTGGTAAAAAGGAAATCCTAGAAAAGGACCCATCAGCAACGAGTCAAAGTGAACCCGCGTTTTTAGAGACGCATCAAAATGCTCTTACACATTCTCAGGTTCGGGCATTGAGTCATGATCAAATCCGAGAAAATGAAGCGTCAATGGTGTGGGTGCGAGATCTTCTTCAGCGATCAGGATGTGAGTGCGCAGGCAATATTCGTTTTGATATCAGTAAAAAAATGAACAGCCAGGCCGGAAAGGAGTGGACACAAACAGATCGTGCTAAATTGGGTTGTTTGAGAGCAAGTCAAACCATGCTCAATACTGTTAATCTCATGGTAAAAGAGTACAAAGCTCAAGTGTCTCAATCGCATTTCTCTATTCTCTATAATGATCAGTGTTATCAAATAACCTCATTAACACCCCTTGCCCAGGATAAAACACCTCTACAAGCGATGCTGAATGAACCATTATCCGAAGCAATCGCACGCATGATCGAACACTACGGCACAATAAAAACACTGATCCAGCCGCTGATCGAAGATGAGTTTCTATTAGACTCTCCGACGTTTCCTTATACCCTCTGGGGTGAAGACCTCTGGTGGAATATGATTTCTAGACCTTGGAAGATCTTTAACCTCCATAAAGTTTTTCTTGAGTATCGTAGCGCGCATTTCATGAAGAGTAGCTGGAAAACGTACTGGACTTTGAAACTGAAATATCATATCAATGATACGGACATAGCCGATAAATTTCTCCGATTTACCTTAGAAATGAGGCAATTGCATGGGGGTTGGATTCACCCTAATATTCTCAGAGCCTTAGCGATGGTCTTAGCGATTCGTTTAGAATTTTATCAACTGGATGAATCCGGTGAGATGAGCCCTCATCCTCACTATACAAACGTCTGCCCCAAAGAACCCAAAAAAACCGTGCGGTTGTTGTATCTGGATACATATCGACATCTGCTGTTGTCAGATCCTGTAACCTTAGAATATGTTCCTGTAGATCCCTTTCGATGGACCTGCGATAACGCCTTGGTGTCACGTTGTGGGTTATACAAGCTGAGTGTCTCGACATTAAAAGAATTGGTGAATGCGGGAGAATTGAAGGCGATAGAATCCCCCTTTGTTATAGAAGAGATAAGCGAACGTCTCGATAAACTTACTGCGGAAGTGAAAGAGCTCAGGAAAAGACTGGATAAGCTTGAGCCGCAAGTCGAGGCGCTAGAAGTGGAGCAAAAAAGGCAAGGGGCTGAGGTGAGTGAGCTTAAAGGGAAAGTGACGGTTCTGGAGCAAAAAGGGGTTGTGAGACCCGAAGAAGCACAAGCTGCAGAGCAAAGAATAGCTGAGTTAGAGGGCCAAACAAAAAAATTAGTTGAAGAAGCAAAAGAAAGTGCTAAAAAACTTGTTGAGGCTGAAAAACGTGTAGAAGCAGCAGAAGGTAAAGCGAAAGAGGCTATTACAAGAGCTGAAAAAGCTGAAGCAACAATTCAGGGTATGCAGAGAGAATTGCAGGAAGCTACACGCCAAAATATTGATCAACACAAAAGAATAGCTAAGCTTGAAGCAAGGTTAGGCATATTAGTGCCGGAAAGACCCGCTGAAATTCCCAATCAACAACACAATAACAATGAGGCTCCAGTACCAGAAGCAGCCCGTGACCCACAACAAGGCCAACAACCTGCTGCTCCAGGAGTTGCAGTGCAAGTTCCCCGTCAGCCAGCTGGTGAACTGGAGCCTAATGAAAATGCCGCTGGAACTCAAAGACTCGCATCACCGAGAGGTCAGTGATTATGAACTACACAAATCATCGTTGTAGTGCAGAATATCTACGATGGCTTTTCTCCTTAGAAAGCAGTACTATTGCGGCTCAACAAGCCATAAAATTACGTTCAACGAGCGACTACTCAGCCACACTGAATTGAGAATAGAGGCCCTTTATGCGTGAATTCGAAGACACTAAGGTTAAATACAATCAAGTCACCGGTGATCCTTCTCTAGAGGGATCAGCTGAACATCCAGATACTTCAGCTGTACCAGTCACCACAGAGAATTCAGCTAAAGATAGGTCTGAGAAAATTGTAGTACCTCAAGAGTGGGCTCCTTTTCTAGAACGTTTATCGGATGACGGTGCTTCTGCAATTTTAAAGCACTTGGAAACAACAGACCTGCAATCAGTATCTTTGGTTAATAAAAAAGCCAATTTTTTGGCTCGAGACATTCAGCTTAAACGTTATAAAAAATCCCTTGAATTCAGTCAGAGTAGTCTTTGGCAGTATCTCCCCGCCATCGCACAGGATTTACCGAGCGTCGAGGGTAAAGCGTTTATTGATTATATTGAGATGATGACGAACCTCACATTCAATGGTGATAGTCGGGTACCTTGTGAGAAATTATCCACGTGTATTCCCTACATGAGAAATCGACCCGGTTTTCCTGCCAATTGGAGTGCTCCTCTTACGCAAACAGCGAGTGAGCTACAGACAATGGCCCAAGAAATTCTGGCATTGTATCCTGCCAATGCGCATAAAGAAAAGCCACCTACAACGCTTAAAGCCTTTATGAACCTTTGTACAGCTACGACACAATGGGAAGAATTAAGCTTATGGCAAAAATATCACAAGCTCGATTCAGCGCTTTCAATATTCTTGATATTTTTCAAAATACAGTGGATACAATGGCACAATCAGTTGCCTCAAAATCAGCAGAATCAACAGAATCGGTTTAACATCATCACGGATCTCGTTAATCCTAAACTCAGTGGGCTTTTAACGGGATCTGGCTTGATGTTATTGGATAGATGCGTACCCGGAATTTTTTCGCAATTAGTCAGAGAAGCACTCTGGTGGTTTAAAAAAGCCGATAAAGTGGATTGGGAAATTGCCCGCTTAAAAAACATTGAGTGCTTGCTGGAGCGGGTAACGGAGAGGGATTTGTTGGACTATATTCCTCTTGAATACAGTGCTTCCGACAAAAGACCAGATGATCCTAGAGCTTTACTAGTACCATTTCCTACACGCAGTCCCAATGATACTCAGCGAACTCTGTTAATTGAAGTTATTCGAGCTGATTATCAGTTTTTGATAGAAAAAATGACACAAGACGTGTTGTTTAAGATTGAACGAACAGATTATGACCCCCGTCGTCCGTCAAGTGAATTCACTTTGAATGAATCTCGGGTTATTTCACTCATTCTTTGCAGTCCCCGTTTACTGAGAAAATTAGATCGTGATGGGATAGTGAAAATACTATCTGTGTTGTTTTCATTAAACGAGGTTATCAGATCTCATCCTGCTTTATGGCCGTTCCTTACGTTTGAAGTCATTACTCATTGGTTTCAGATAGATACAAATATGACACACTGCTATGCAGAATTTATACTGTCGAATGCAGTCATCCTTAGATCCTTGACCAATGAGCAAATACTATTAATTGCCCAGCATTTGGGCCCTAAGGAAATTGTCTCTGTTTTTGACAGCCCTGCGTTTAGAGCGAGGCTGGAAGAAGACAAGGCGCGAAATGATCATCGAGAAAATAAACTCCTAATGCAGTTAATAGGATTATCCGAAAACTTTCTATACCAAATAGCACAATGTAATTTTGCAGTAGGATTATTAACCCGAGATGAAATATCGGCTATCCTTTTTCCAAAATCCGGGAAATGTATGCTATCAGTCATAAATTTTTTATTACACAATAAGGGAGTTATAATACAGCTTTCAAGCACTCAGCTCTTACAAGCCATTCAAGATGGGCATGATTGTCATCGAATAGTGGCCCAATCATACTTGACACAATTCAATCATGATGATCTCGTTAAGTTTTCAAGAAAATGTTTTCATCTAATAGAAAGCCAAAATAACGTTGAGTTGAACATCCTACTAGAAACACTTCCCAGCGAATTAGAAAGACGCGCAGAAGCATTAACCAACACTCAATGGCTCACCTTTGCGAAAATGCATCCT
>CAZMLO010000010.1:0-59008 GCA_964567285.1 uncultured Gammaproteobacteria bacterium | reverse complement strand
AATGGAAGGGCCATCGCTCAACGGATAAAAGGTACTCCGGGGATAACAGGCTTATACCGCCCAAGAGTTCATATCGACGGCGGTGTTTGGCACCTCGATGTCGACTCATCACATCCTGGGGCTGTAGTAGGTCCCAAGGGTATGGCTGTTCGCCATTTAAAGTGGTACGTGAGTTGGGTTTAGAACGTCGTGAGACAGTTCGGATCCTATCTGTCGTGGGCGTTGGAGATTTGAGAGGAGCTGCTCCTAGTACGAGAGGACCGGAGTGGACGAACCTCTGGTGTTCCGGTTGTCATGCCAATGGCATTGCCGGGTAGCTACGTTCGGAAGGGATAACCGCTGAAAGCATCTAAGCGGGAAGCCTCCCTCAAGATAAGATCTCCCTGGACATGTTAATGTCCCTGAAGGTCCGTCAAAGACTATGACGTTGATAGGCACGGTGTGGAAGTGCAGTAATGCATGCAGCTAACGTGTACTAATTAACCGTGAGGCTTGATCATATAACACCCAATAGTTTCGCAAAGCGAATGGGATGTTAAAAAGCGCATTCTAAGGTATTCACGCCTTTATTCATAAACACCAAAGACAAGCTACGGAAACGTAGCGACCAGTTTCCTGGTAGTCATAGTGAGTAGGAACCACCTGATCCCATCCCGAACTCAGAAGTGAAACTGCTTTACGCCAATGATAGTGTGGGGTCTCCCCATGTGAAAGTAGGTAGCTGCCAGGATTTAAATGCGAAAGCCCCGGAGAGTTTACTCTTCGGGGCTTTTTTATTGGTGGTGGCAACTAAAAAAATACGAGTTCCTTTACTAACCTAGTTGCTTAATAAAGTTATTTTAGTTTAAGTTTTGCTTAGTTGGCTAGGTTTTCACCAACTGATCGTTTGATCAATCTAATAGTTTGGCTCGGGATCAAATACAAATTCCTGCTTTGGCTCAATGTGATAATCATCAGGCGGTGCTCTTGCAGATTGCATTTTTGGCGCTTCAACTTCTTCACCAAGATGGTTGAGTATTTTCGTAATCTTGATCGCATCTCTAATAAAGCGATTAACTTCATCTCTCCACCACAACCCCCACACTTTAATGGATCCACCTCATAGACCTTTGCGATTAATCTTCCCCAGTTTTTTGACCCTACTTTCTGTTGAGATTTTACTATTAACTGGCTGGCGACAGCTTCGATGTGAAGAGTGGCTTGTAATGTCACACTTTCTGAAGTGTCGGGTCTGTAATACTCATTCGCAAACTGGGTAACTTTGGCGCGGTATTTTGAATTGGGCGCCAAAACGCCATGGTAGTGGTGTCGATGGCGATGCGGTGGCGGGATGAGTTTAGCAAGATTGTCAAACAACTCTGTGGCGCTGAGAATCATTGGCGGGCTTTTTATTAATCCAATCATTTATTCAGAAGTATCATTGGTATTTGAAAAAATAGAGGATCTAGAAGAGGCATTACCCGGTGATATTTTTAATCATGTATCCATCCCATGGGAAGCAGCATTTTTAGTCGCTAAAATATTTCAACAATATCGTAAGCGCGGTGGTAAAAAACTCCTACCATTACCCGATTTTTTTATCGGTTCTCATGCAACCATAGCCAAACTTGATGTATTAACAAGAGATGTGAAACCGTACAACGGATACTTTCCAAATTTAAAACTGATTTCGCCACATTGATTTCTACTTTCACTAAGATAATAGGCAGGTAACCATTCACCTCAATTGCTGGAAGTGGTAAAACACTCAAATGCCTTTTTTAATCACATTATTAATTTATTCGACATATGTTGCGTCCTCGCCAAGCATGAGTTTTTGTATACCTAAAATTTATAAACGTCGCGATCCAGAAACGACATTATTGTATCAAATAGTGCAAAATTATTTCGAGGATTGGCTGAATGGCGTAGATTCGCTTGGCATATCAAGGTCAGGATTTTCTGGATATTTGAGTAGCAATTTTTGTAGCAATTCTTTTTTCTTAGCTTCAAATTGATTGTCGAGGTCACCACTATCCGGGATTTCTCCTGCGTGTACAGTGTGGACTGTGGGGTTTTTAGGTATTAGTGCGAGCTCTTCGTAGAAAACGCATGTCTCAAATTCTGCATTATTGTTATTGGGTTTGGAAACATCCAGCACACTCACGATTTTTGTCACACTAACGTTTTTATCGTCTCGCACTATTTCGTTAAGGGGCTGCGATCCTGAATATCCTTTTCCTTCTGCTTGTTCATTTTTTATTATGCCTCTTAATTCTTGTAACGCATTATATTGTATTGCATTGTAATTTGTTGTGCCGCGCAGACACATCAATATTAACGTTTGATTACTGATTGGGTCATCGAGAGGTTGTTTGTCTAATATTAGGTTGACTATCTTGAAAGAAAGAGCTTCAGGTGGCTGAGGTTGCAGTTGATTGATGTAAATATCTAAACATGAATGGATGTTATTGGCTTGAAATAGCGCTATTGCATGCAAAGTATTCAATGTACGAAATAAAGCGGGTGCTTGGTTATAACCTTCTTCCTCTAAATCTTCGATGATTTTCTTAGCATTATTAAGGGCTTCGTTGAGAGAGCTTAGACATGCTTCGTTAATTTCTAAGTCATAAACCAACGACCTGGAGCAGCTGAGGTACTTCAGAGCTTCATCATGCTGCTTTCGGTAAGCCTGATTTCTAGCGAGGAAATTGTTGATGTCATTGATATCTTTGGCGCCGGCATCCGCGATTTGGTTGCCATCAAGATCGAAACTTATCAGAGTGTGGTTGTCTTTGAGCGCCGAGGCCAGGTCTTTAACGCCAGCATCGGTGATTTGGTTGTCACCAAGGTAAAGCACCCTCAGGGTGTGGTTGTGTTTGAGCACCTTGGCGATCACTGCGACATCAGCATCGTTAAGTTCTTTTCTAAATATATCAATATAATCTTCACCCCCTGCCATGCGCTGGATAATATCATGAATTTTTTGCATGCCTTTTTCCACTGTCAATATATTTTAAGTACTACAATTTTAAATCACAACCTGTCATCATGATTGATTATAATATCATACAAGCACAACATGGGCACGCTGCCATTTAAGTTTGAGTATTTTCCAGTAAAGAAAGGTTTTAATGCGGCGTTCATTATGGTTGAGGTAATAAGAGATCCGGCGAGACCGAGTGTTGTAGGAATGACAGTATTGGATTCACTCATGGCTTGATACGTAAAATCTCTGATAAAAAAGCCCGCCTCCCCAGAGGGAAGCAGGCTTTTATTTCGCTGAGCCTACCATGATCATCCACTACGGTGCGAGTGGGGATGGTGGTGGATTGTGGATTGGGGTCAGGTCTCAATTAATAGACTAATAAAAAAATCCAAACCCCGGTATTTTTACTCATCCTGATCACATAATATTCCAATCCATTTAAAAATTATTGGAGTGGTTATGGTTAGACCTTTACGAATAGAGTACAAAAATGCTTGGTATCATGTGATGAACCGCGGTTTAAGACGTGAAGATATCTTTTTTACACGCGATGACAGAAATGAATTCTTAGCTCTCATAGAGGAGATCTTTGAGAAGTATCAGATTCAAACACATGCATTTTGCCTCATGAGCAATCATTATCATCTAATGGTGAATACACCACTGCCTAATTTAAGTAAGGCAATGAGACATCTAGGTGGGCTATATACACAACGATTTAATCGAAGCCACAAAACTGATGGTCCATTTTTTAGAGGTCGATACAAGTCAAAGATTGTTGAATCAGAGGTATACCTTACCCGATTAAGCCGATACATTCACTTAAATCCAGTCGCTGCAAATATGATTCAACTTCCAGAAGAATATGAGTGGTCAAGCTATCCTGCCGTTATTGGGTTGACGCACAAACCTAAATGGCTTTTTTGTGATGAAACGCTCTCTTATTTTGGAAATAAAAATGATCACAATACGGTGACTAGTTATCGAGACTTCGTTAATGAAGGAGTTGATGAAGAAACTTCTAAATTAATGTCGCAGAAAATAAGCCAACCGATAATTGGGAGTAGTCAATTTATTAAATCACTGGCAAAAAAGGTTGATAAAATCCCTGCTTTAGAAGTTCCAGACCACAAGTTTCTCGTTAACTTACTACAACCATCACTATCTACAATTCGAGATATCGTTCAAAATTATTTCAAGATTGATCCTGATGAAGTGTTCAAATCAGGACAAAAAATTGGAAACTTACCTAGGCGAGTTGCAATCTATTTGGCTGGCAAACATACCACACATTCACACCACATGATCGCGTGCTTTTTTGGTAATACCAGCCGCTACGGGATATCACGCATATGTCAGATCATCAAAAAGGATCTTGAGTTCAATAGTGATCTTGGTGAACATATTGCTGCTATTGAGAGACGGCTATTGAATGTGGATATCCATTAGTCTATTAATTGAGACCTGACCCCTCCCTCTTTCTGAAAGAAGCCTATCAGCTAGGTTGGCTACACAACGAAACGGCATGGCTACAAATGCTCAGCGATCGCAATCAGACGTCCCATGTCTATGATGAAAAAATGGCTAAACGAATTTATTTAGATATCAAAAAATATTTTCCTGAAATGCAAACCGTGTTTAATGAAATAACATTGCGATTTTTTTGAGACACAAGATGCAACAAGGTTTCAGATCTAAGATTTATCCAATCCATCAAAAATAAGATGGGAATAGATAAATTTTAGATCTGACACCATCTCCTACAGATTTGAGGATTAGGTCGCATGCCGCTTTACGTCGACCGACTCGTAATTTTCGAGATTAAATGCTATTTATTGTCTTCAAACTTTATATTTTTTCTAATTGCAATAACCCTCGTAATTGTACCTGTTCCACCTACAACCTTAGGGGTGCCGGCTACCAGTATATAATTTTCAGCTCCTGCATCAGCAAGTCCATTTAGGTTACCCATTTGCTCTATGAACGTCCAGCCTTGCTCATCCAAACCCCGAAGATGTACGTAGAGATTTAGGTTTGGATTATTTGAAATGAGCGAATCACCGCTATCAGCAGAAGGTGAGTCTGTTGCTAATCCATTAATCCTTATTTTCTTTCTATCCAAAATGCTAATCAATCGGTCAACTGCAGCAGGTGTCCAACTAGGGAAATTACATTGGACAACGAAGCCACAATTTCCGTAAAGGCTTGTAAAAATACTTATGTTCGCAGGATTGCTATAAAATTGTTCCCATCCCGTTCTTAGTACAACCCAAGCATTCTTTTTTAATTTTGGCGCAATTGCATCGATGTCAGAAGCATTCAAAGCGACCGCACTGTTATTAGAAAAATCTGTAATATTCTGCGAAGTGGGTATACCTGAATTTTTATTTAATTCAGATTGAACACGATCGCTAATATCGATAAACACAATAGGGCCAACTAAGTTTCCAACTGGAATTTCATCAGCCGTTCGTTGGTCAACCGCGTTGGGATAACGATCAACGTGATAAGGTGAATCCAAATGAGTACCGATATGTTCCGGTGTCGAAAAATTACCCTGATTGAGAACACGTACACCTGAAAGAGTGCTCGTAATGTCTAAAGTAGGATTACCTACCGTCTGAAACAAATCATCAAATGCTGGAGAAACATGCGTGAGAGGTCTGCAAAAATCCTTAATCGGCGCCCCAAAATTAACTTTCGGGAAGTACCCTTGAACAACACCAAATAGACCATTCCCCTGTGGTCCATGATACGTTGCATCTTCAGCGGTTGGGCCTGTTTGGGGATGGAAGGTAAAGAGCGGTTGAGTTAAATCAATTATATCAGGTTTTTTTACTGCAGACGCTTCGGAATATATTAATGTAGCTAATACCACCATATTCAGCTTTATCAAGTTTAGGGATTTCGAGCGGTCTCTTATTAGAGTCTTTATCTGATTCCAGCTGTGGAAGAAATTGTTATTTAATAAATTCATGATACTTACCCCCTTTCTCGAGAGTCCGCTGTTCTAAGGGCTATTCAGCCCATCAACAACCGGTGCTCTATCAATACTTGTCGCCTCCTTGTACACCTTCGCCTTCCTTTTATAGCAGTGGTTTTTACACCTCTGTTATTTTCAGAGTGGTATACTTTATGGGAAAATTCAAGTTGGCATGTCATGTATTAATGAATGTGTTTTCGGTATTCATAAAAGGGCTTAAAAATAAGCATTTTTTGCACTTTTGACATAAATTAGAAGTTTTCTGATTTCATTGAAGCTAAATAGATGCTTGATAATAATGGGTCAAAAGTAGTACAAATGGCCGCTTGGCTATGCTTCAGTTTTGCTGATTTCCGCCCCGTTTACCGAGTTATCTGCCTCGTTTTACGCCTAAGCGACGAGTCACCAACCCTCAGTTCTTTCAATATCCACCTTTTCCACGCTGAGTCGCTACAATCGAGGGTGGGTCCATATTTGACACTTGACCTGTTCTCAAGTGATTGAGAAGATATTGAGATGGAAGACAGAGACAGGGGTATCAAGATGGTGCGCAAAATCATAAAATCTTGATTTTGCGCACCTAAATTATGCATAAGGCCAAACAGATATTGCACTCAGCGATGCTGGAGGCAGACCAATGCAATATCAACATGTAGGACATAAAATCAAAGGGTTCTATTATTGGATCAAGTATTTACAGAGGTACTTGACCATGCTCTCAGCTAAAGCTCAGCAGATACCATTTATAGGACGCCAGCGTCACCTGGACAAGCTAAAATTGCTGATTAGTAAGATGTCAGCAACTAGGCTGTAGTAAAAGGACGTAGACGAATTGGTAAGAGCCGATTAATAGAGGAGTTTGCTAAGGGATATCGGTTTCTTGAATTTGCGGGTATCTACCCTGCTGTAGAAGTGACGGCGCAGCATCAAAGAAATATATTCGCTAAACGGTTGGAAAACTATTGTAAACTACCCCCGCTTCGAGCTGATGATTGGACTGACTTGTTTAATGCTTTGGCTAGTCAAACTCGTAAAGGTAGAGTAATCATTTTATTGGATGAAATTACCTGGATGGCAATGGATGATCCTACTTTCTTGGGTAAGCTGAAGAATATTTGGGATTTGGAGCTCAAAAAGAACCATGAGCTTATTTTGATATTATGTGGTTCAGTGTCTGGCTGGATTGAAGAAAATATTATCAGTAGTACTGGATATTTTGGTCGGATTCCCGTCACAATTTCACTGGATGAACTACCATTGCCAGATTGCAATGAATTATTAGAGTGCCTCAGATTTGTGGGGTCAAATTATGAAAAATTTCAAATTTTGTCGATTACTGGCGGAATCCCATATTATCTTGAACAAATCCAGCCCAATTTTAATGCTGATCAAAACATTCGTAATTTATGCTTTGAGGAAGATTCACTCTTAGTAAAAGAATTCGATTTAATCTTTCATGACATATTCAATTCAAAGAGTGATATGTACAAGAAAATTGTTACATTACTGGCTAGTGGAAGTTTGCAATATAATGAAATATGTGATGCTTTGAGTTATCCAAGAAGTGGAAAAATGTCGAAATATCTAAATGATCTTATTGTCGCTAGGTTTCTTAGTCGAGACTACACTTGGCATTTTAAAAATGGTAAAACATCGCGACTAAGCAAATATCGTTTGAGTGATAATTATTTGCTATTCTATCTCAAGTATATAGAGCCTTCCAAAGATCTGATTGAGCAGGGTTTATACGAGAGCATAGATTTTATGAGTCAACCAGATTGGTATACAGTAATGGGGAATCAATTCGAAAATCTAGTGCTAAAGAATCGGAAAGCCATTATTAAATTATTAGGTATAAATCCAGCACATATAGTAGCAAATAATCCATACTTCCAAAGAAAGACTAATGCTCAAAATGGGTGTCAAATCGATTTTTTAATCCAAACCAAATTTAATACGATTTTTGTTTGTGAAATACGATTCTCAAAAAATAAATTAGATATATCGATCATCAGTGAGGTGAGAAATAAAATAAACAATATATCCAAGCCACGTGGCTTCGCGTTCTACCCAGTACTGATCCACATAAATGGTGTCTCAGATTCAGTGCCTGATAGTGGCCATTTCACTTATATTATTGACTTTAATCAGCTCTTGCATCATGATTAATATTTTTTACGGGTTTAATAAATATGGTATGTATTTTTCTGTAGTTTCCCAATATAGTCTTTTGCAATTAACAAAAAAGCGTATATACTTCATAAAATCATTAGCCACTATGAAAGCTACTTAAGGTACAATATCAATGTTATTCGAATTTCTAATAAATCCTATAATTAACTTCTGCTACAGAAGAGGCTATACAAAAGCTGCAGAGATATTAACTCAAATTAAAAATGAGCCGATGAATCATCTTTACTGGGCAACTACATACCCTCTTGGTTGGTTACCCCGGTTCAATTTTTACGGACTCAATCCATCTGCTTTAACGCCCATACAGGCTAAGTCTGCAGCCGTTCTTTATTTACATGGCCTTAATGCTAATCAGTCTTCCGGATTAACGATTGGCAAAGAATTTCAAAAAGATTTTCCTGGCACTGTCTTTACTCTGAATCTTCAAAATAAAGTTCGGTATTGTCAAGAGGACTTTGCCAGCATAGAAGAGAAAATAACTGAAATTAAAGCGCTATACAAAAAATATGGCAACAATAATCCCACTATACATCTCATTGGTCATTCACGTGGGGCTACAGTGGCCTATTATGTATCCATCGAACCTGCGCATTGGAAACTCAATTCAGATCAGGTATTTGAGCTAAGACCTGAAGTTAGTGATGGGGACAAGAGAGAAATCAAATACCGAGATCAGATTGGAAAAGTAGCTTTTTTTGGCGGTGGGCGTACTCCCTACGGCTATAGCGACTACGATTCCGTCAGAACTAAATTCCTTTGTATTGAGGGCAGAGCTGATAATACATCTCCCTTGGATGCTGAGCACACGGAATACGTTGAAAATAGTCATCGTACAACAGTCTATCACCCACAGGCTATTGCCAAAACACTACAATTTTTTGTAACAAAAACCGACACGCCTATGCCTGACACTGTGAGACTTAATGAGAGTGAAGATGAAAAATACAGTGGATGTGCTGTGATGTAAATTTAGATCTGACACCTTGTCCTATAAATTTACATAATGAGACATTATTCAGTCTTGAATAAGTTTGACTGTATTTTTTGAATTCGAATCTCAAGTTCTTCTTTGCAAATTTTTAATTTATAGGGATTTCAAACGCACTTTTTTTACAAATCTGAAACTTTCTCGTCAATCTTCAAAGCCGTTCTCTCTACTGCATCGCAAAATTCTTTCAATTGAAAAATATATAACTCTATTTTTTAATTTTAATATCATGAAATAGCACATCATTTTCTCTAGTGACTTTTTCGCAGACGAAAACACTTATTGGCGGGGTTTTCACCAACTGACCGTTTGATCAATCTGATAGTCAGGTTCAGGATCAAACACAAATTCCTGCTCTAGCTCAATTTGATAATCATCAGGCGGTGCTCTTGCAGATTGCATCTTTGGCGCTTCGACTTCTTCACCAAGATGAATGAGTATTTTTGTAATACTGATCGGCATATCTGCCTCATTAGCGTAAGCATAATTTATTTGACTAAGTTTTATAGTTGGGATTACGTGCGATTTTATAGCATCAGTGTGTATTCGATAGTTAAGCCTGGACAAGGTGCGAGTAATGCTCCATTCTGATGACAAACGATAATTTTCTTCCTCTTTGAGGCGCTGGAATTCTTTGATAAGATACAGTTTGAATTCAGGGCTTAACCAAGAGCCAAATTCAAAAGCAATATCTTTATGGGCATAGGTTCCGCCATATCTGCCAGCACTTGATATAATGCCACGTGCTTGAGTGCACTTAATCCATTTTTTAGCAGATAAATAGAAGCTGTTACGCCCTGCTTCAATTTTAATTCCCTCGAATTCGAGGGAATTAAAATCAGGGTTATTGATTTGCTCCCAAATGCCCAGAAATAATACTGTATCTTTATTTTTTAGCCATTGTTCTATCAATGCAGTTCCACCATCAAAGTTTTTAACCATATCAGTAAGTGAAATAAAATCCGTATTCTGACTCGATATGATGCCGATAGTAGTCCCTTGAACATTAATGATTGCTTTTTGCTTTGTACTCATGTTGGTGCTCCTGTAGAATATGACTCAATGAGGACATAAAGAGAACATCATGGTATTAACATTCCCGTTTGTCAATACTGAACAGGCGATTTTTCTTATCGTAAAACTCCTATCGCTCTATTGTGCCATAAAAATTCTACTTTTGAAAAAAAGACTAGGGGTCAAAAGACTAGGGGTCAAATCTAAGATTGCTAAATTCTCTACCCAGCACTTCGCCATTATCTAAATCGGTTTTAACGATGCAGCAATCTTAGATTTGACCCCTTCATCTTATTTGGATAGCAGCTCAAGCTCTTGAGCACGGCTGCGTTATGTGTACTTATGACAAACATTTTAGTGAAATTACAGGCCTGCTCATTGCAAAGAATGTGACCGATCTGGCCTGAAGACTAGCAATATTAGGGGTCAAATCTCTAATTACTCTACAGCAAATTATATAATGGGTATAGCACAAACATGTAGTTACAATCTCAATCGAATTTAATGAGAAGGCAATTTGAGACTTGACCCCATGCTCTTCAAGATGCCCCTCTAGGTATTCTAGCCACTTTATCCATTGCCTCTTTGCGTTTTAATTGAACATTCTGAATTAAGTCGATATTTCTAGGGTTATTAAGAATTTGACTAATTTGAGCGTCGCTGAGGGGAGCCTGTGTGAAAGGAAAGTTTTCATGATTATCAAATTTTGTTATAGCTATAATGTTATTTTCAGGATCAACGACAGTCCACTCTAAAACATAAACAGTACCGTTAGAATGTTTGCAATGTCCATGAAAAGAAGACTAGGGGTCAAATCTAAGATTGCTACATCCTTAAAAACTGATTTAGATAATGGCGAAGTGCTGGGTAGAGAATGTAGCAATCTTAGATCTGACAACTTCCCCAAAATTGCCTGCCAGACTCAATTTGCTCGATAATATCCGAGGCTTGACATCGTGGTTAGTTGTGGTACAATATATTGTACAATATCTCATATTTGAAATTGGAGGCTTTTCATGCAAACTATATCTTATTCAGCCTTACGGGCAAACCTAGCAGAAACGATGGACCAGGTGACTAAAGATCATGTTACAACGGTTGTTACCCGCTCTAAAGCTAAATCTGTTGTTATGATGTCCCTCGAAGATTATGAAGCTATGGAAGAAACCTATCATTTAATGAAGAGCCCAGCAAACGCACTTCGCTTAATTGCTTCAATTGAAGAAATTGAAAATAAAATCTCACGCAAAAAGAAAAAATAACAATGAAGTTGGTTTTTACTTCGTGTGCACAAGAAGATTATGATCATTGGAAAAAGAGTGACCCCAAAATTTCTGAACGAATTGATAGTCTTATCAAAGATATTAAAATTCATCCCTTTACAGGAATAGGTAAGCCAGAGCCACTAAAGTTCGCTTATAAAGGTTATTGGTCTCGGAGGATTAATCGAGAGCATCGATTAGTATATAAGGTACATAATGATATCCTATATATCGCTCAATGTCGTTACCACTATTAAAATAGGGTAAGATCTCATATTAACCCAGTTTCAATCTTAGACCTGCCGCCATTCTCTCCATGACCCCATTCTCTCTTCAATTTTGAGGACTATCGATATTATTGCCATTCTCCTGGAGAAAAAACCTAGGGGTCAAATCTAAGATTGCTACATTCTCTACCCAGCACTTCGCCATTATCTAAATCGGTTTTTAAAGATGTATCAATCTTAGATTTGACCCCTTCCTTTTTACTATCGTTCAATAAGCGCGTATCTGATATTTTTTTCTCAGAACAATATGCTTACACAATAAGGTTATATCCAGAGTTTTTCGTTTGGCGTTAATAGATTTGTTGTCATGGTACAGGTGTCTAGCTTCAGTTTCTCACGAATTTTGCTATTATTTGTGAGCAATAGGGCCCAGTGTTGTGATCTGGTTATTATCATCGACTATACCATTTTGCTGTGAAATTAATCTCTTGTTAGACTCCGATAGATTTTTGGCTCCCTGTGTATTCGTTTTGGTGAGCATCAATTTATTATTAGGATAAATGGATGATCGAATGAGAGTGGCTCTGCCTTTTTCAAGCAACCAAGTTTGTTTTGCTCCGTTAAATACTTCTTCTCGTGTTTTAGCTTCTTGCACTGGGGGCTTTGCATCTTTTCCAGTTGGGAAAGAGGGTGCTTCACTGGAAATGTTGCTTTTTGCTCTTTCGTCGTCATTCCATTCCCAGAATTGATTCCACCAGACTGACGCTTCTTCTGTTTTATCTAATTTTAAAATACGTATTGAATTATCAACATTTAATATGGCAACTTCATTGTTATTTTGGTCTAAAGAGATCCCCATTAATCCCTTTTCAGTTTGCCAATCCCAATGTTCACCCGTAGTTACATTCCATTTCCTAATAGATCCAGTGAAGCTTCCACAAATCAGATGGGAACCGTCTGAGGTAAAGCAAAGGGCAGTAATGGGGGACTCATAATCAAGTGGTACATGTGTTCTGTCGGTCTGTAGATCATGAAGATAAATATTTTCGTCACTTGAGGCTATTAAATGGGATTTTGGGTGGATGGCCACACGTCTGATACGCCAGGTTTGTTGTAGGCTATATCTAATAGAGCCTGTGCTCCATTCCCAGAGAAATACATTGTTGTCTGCCCCCCCTGAAAGAACGGTTGTACCCTCGGAGCTGATGCTGACATCCATTACCCAGTCTCGATGTTTGCGCAATACAGCCAGCTGACCCTCGTCTTTTTGAAATATCCTGACGGTATTGTCGGATAAACCTACAGCACAGTACGATCCATTGGAATTGAGATCAATGGCAGTAATACGTACAGAATCTATTTGATATTCTCGATGGAGATTTGAATTTAGCTCCCAAAAAACGAGATGCCCATTACAATCACCTGAAACTAAGGTTTCATGATCACCTGAAATGGCTAGAGTGGAAATGTTATGCTGATGATGCGCTAGTTTGTTTATAACTCTTTCCCTCAGTGTATCAATAACAAAAACTTCTTTGCCGCTGGCTGCTAGAACTTTGTTTTGTTCAGAGAGGTAGACGATATCCACAATCGCTGCTTTGCTATCAATACATTGATAAACATAGGGAGGTTCCCCTAATTCTAGATCTTTCGCATCCGTCGCTCTGAGATTTGCTCCAGCTAGCCAGGCACGTGTGAAGTTGACTCCTGTTATGTCTGCTCCATAGAAATTAGTTTGATCGCAATAAGCGCCGACCATATCTGCGTAACGAATGCAAGTGTTACTGAAGTCCAGTGTTGAAAAATTAAAAAAGGCTGATTTTAATATCATCATAGCATTCGAGGCAGCAACGCATACTTGTTTTCCTAAGAACTCAGCATTAGAAAGTTTTACAACGCTGAGTAAGCGTTCAATTTTCTGTGTATCGCCGCGGATCATTTGACCCAAATAGGCTAAAACTTCAGGCTGATCTTTCAATAAAAATTGATTCACTTTTAAAGTCTTTCTTTCTAGTAGTTTCGTCAAGGATTTGAAAGGCAGTTTTAAGCTTGCTTCTGATAAAAGTTCTTCATATATAGCTAAGGCCGCGAAATATTCCATATAGGAACGATGATCAAATGAATAACGTCCATTAATGTATTGTAAGGGACAGGCTCTTCTTGCGTCGACAATGGTTTCATCTTCATCCGTAAAAAAACGAGACCATGGTTCAACATCATTTAGGCTTGAGTGCTCTTCTTCAGCAATTTGAATTGTGCCGAGCAAAATAAGAGGGGCATCCGGTTCATATTCAACTTCAAGGACGTTAGATAAAAGCATTTTCCAGGATAAGCTCTGACAAAACGCACTGAAAGCTTTTTGGTGGCTCAGTAGATTGAAGTCCCAGAGTTTTATTCGAGTTGTGCCTGTAATATCAAACAGTCTCTGAGATTCTCGGTCAAACCACGCAGCAAAAAAAGCCTCGTAGATGATGGCTCGGGAGATTAAAGGCACGTGCATCACTCGAGGGTCTCGATGACTTCCTGAAGGTGTTTTTATGCGCATCTGCACAATTCTTGGCATAGCGCGTACAACCATTTGCAACACAATGGGGCTTACTACAATTTCTCGTAATTCCTTATGTTGATAAATCAGCTGTTTAAGGCTCGATTCTATATTTTCCACTGCTTTTCCAGCTTCTAAGATTCTATGCGCCCCATTGATAAAGTTTGATAGATCTGCCGGGGCCAAATTCTCGGCCCAGCCCCATGCGTCAATTAGTGGGAAGTTATTAGATAAAAATTGCACGGCCTCTTTTGATTTATCTACCAACACTGATTTAAATTGTAAAATATCAGTCTCGTATTTTTTTATGAATTCATTTATTTGCTCAAATGAAAAAGGTGCAACGTGAACCTCTTGGCACTCAAAATTTCCGCGTTTAGAAAAAAAATGTCTATAGTTGCGCATCTCCGCTACGAAATTTTCGCGACAGGTAATCAAAATTTTCGTATCCCAGCTGCTAAAGTCGTTGCTCAGGTACAGGTTAAAAGGCTTTTGTCTTAATTCATCAAACCCATCGAATATTAATAAAGTGGGGAGTTGGCTTAAAGTATTAATTTCAGCCTCTGATAACATATAAGGTTTTTGAGAGAGCAATTTTGTAATAAAAGATTGTGGGGTATCTTTTTCAAGGGATCGTAAATCGATAAATAGTGGAATTCGGAATTTATCTTTGGGACGATTGTGATGTTCTGTCCACATATCATGAACTAGTTTCTTTGCGAAGGTAGATTTTCCGCTGCCTGATTCTCCGAGTAACAGCATCAGTGGAAAAGGTGAGTCCAAAAAGGGCATAACCTTTCCTTCGAGAAGAGGGTATCTTTTATAAGATTCTTGCGGACAGTGATGTGGGATGTGATGGTCGCATCCATCCAGTGGGACATAAAACAAGAGGCTATTTTTAAATAGTGGATCTGAGTTGAAGTGAAGGCGGTGGGCTTGATGTAGCTTGGCGATAAGCAGATCAATATCAGTTTGCTGCGCTGGGTTCGGGGATGTCAGATGAAAGTGCTGTTCGATGGAGCCGATGTTAGCTTCGGAATTAAAAACGAGAGTGCCTTGATTGTTGGGTAGTGCACCGGTATCGCTATTAGAAAATATATTAATTTGGTTGCCTATTGTCTGATGAGAAATTGTTTGGTTGGGTGGATGTATGACTATCTCGAGAACTCTTAAGATCTCCTCAATGTCAGTAACGCCTAATTTTAGAATATCCTCTAAATAATGAGGGGCGAGTGATAAGCTTGGATCATTCTGTGAATAACTAATTAAATCGCCCAGGTAATCTTTAAGATTGGTGGGTAGTTGTAAATTATTAAGATTATCGGTCGAGATTGCAAATTTGGATTGTGTTAGGCGATAAACTACATGTTTTAGTCTATTACGCAATTCATCTTTATTTTCCACAAAATCACTCCTGATTTTTGCTTGATATCCATGATCGCGAATAATTAAACCATCCTTAGGCATAATTATCAGCATTGGTTCGGAGTATTAGCTAAATTTCAAACAATGTAAATAATTCCAAGGAGTGTCACAAAGCGGAGTCAAGTTATGCTAGTTATATTGGGTATGTAGAAGAAGAAAGGGGTCAAGTCTAAGATTGGTACCCTGTTCAGCCTAATTAACACATGTAAACACGAGTATTATTCATCAAATCAGTTTGCTATGATCGCTGAATGACTAGGCCGCTGAGAATCAAATACGAAGGAGCGATGTACCACGTTATGAATCGTGGGGCTTTTAGAGCGCCCATTTTCAATTCAAATAACCATAGAGAGCTTTTTTTGAATTTATTGGCCCAGACGGTTCACATATTCAAAAATTGAGATTCATGCGTACTGTTTAATGGATAATCATTATCATCTGTTGATTAGAACACCGCTTGCCAATCTATCGTAGGCAATGCGACATCTTAACTCGGTATATACGATTAAATACAACAAAATAGAGAAAAAAGATGGGGCCCTATTTCGTGGGCGGTATAAATCGATCTTGGTTGAGAGTGATGGTTATGCAATTCATCTAGTGAGATACATTATAATCTGTATTAAGACATGTCCTTCAATCTCGCCGTTCAATTTCCCGTATATTCAAATAGACAATATATCAATCTTAGATTTGACCCCTATTACTTTCTTTAAATGCCAAATATTAATATATTATTGTGGCATCTCATGGTGGGGGGCATAGGCTATTGGATCAAACATGATAACTCTTAGGGGTATACTATAATGTTAAATGTGGAGATTTATTTCTTGCTTGTCTTCGCCACATTTTTTTATTTGGGGGTAGTATTAATGCAGAAGACCCCGAACATGTTTGTTAATAGGAGGGATTCAAATGAAAGCTCGAGTGTTTAAAGAATTATTCTTTACGGCGTTTATTTTCGTTATTTCGATGTTTACGTTGGATTTTTCAATGCAAAGTGGTTTGAGCGTCTCAGTGCAATCAGCTGAAGCGCGAGATGGTCATTTTAATAGGTCAGGTCATGGTTACCACCATCGTGGTCACGGTGGTCATCATTATCGAGGACATCGTGGTTGGCATCATGGTAATTATGGTAGTTACTATCATTATGGTAATTACTATCGTTATGGGGTGCCAATTGGTGTGGGTGGTGCTATAGTAATTGGTACATTTTTTTCAACCTTGCCACGAAATTGCTACAAGGAGTATGCTTACGGAAGAGTATATTACCGCTGTGGTCCAAACTATTACCGACGATCGGGTAATGGCTATATTGTGGTAGAAGCGCCCTAAGGTATTTTGTCAGGAGTTCTGGCTAAAGCGAGAGCTCCTGATAACCGTTACATTGCTCGAAATCGGAAGGAACATTTTTTATATTTAATTAAGGTCATTTCAAAGAATTGTTATGAGACAGCGAACATTTCATTTCAACATTCAAGACCCCACTCGATTTAACATTCGAAAAAGCCTATTGTTAAAAAGCTTTGTCGAAGTGGAGGAAGGAGAAGATGCGGATTTTTCTGATCTAAACATTGGCGCAAATGATACTGCATTGACGAAACTAGAATATAAAAACTTACTGGCCAATTTATTGTACAGCGCAAACTGTTTTTTTATACCACCCACCTATGATATCAACGATAATAATTTTGCGGATGTGCTTGGGCTGTTAGAGAAAAAATATGCTCAGAGCAATTATACCTGGATTTATAAGCCTGCGACACTCAACAACGGTGAAGGAATTAAATTATTCGCGCACATCGATGACATTGCTCTACATTACCAAACACAGCAACGATTAGGGGGCGATTTTGTCGTTCAGCAATATATCAACAATCCGCATTTACTCGATGGTCACAAATACACGCTTCGACTCTATGTGATCTTAACAAACTACGGAGGCTATGAACTGTATGAACATGGCTACTATAATATAGGTCGACAAAAATACCCTGGTTTCACAAACATCTGTGATTTAAGTGCTCATCTCACCAATGAGCATCTGACTGAGCCACTACCCAACGTCATACAAATGCCAACCAATAGGGTTCCAGAATTTCATATTCTCATGCCACAAATTAAATTGATTGTAGACCAAACAATGCGAGCCTTTGCCCAAGCAACCCCAGAATATTTCGAACCCGCTCAACATAAAGCCTTCGACATTCTTGGCTTTGATTTTCTTCTGGACGACACCATGCAACTCTGGCTCTTAGAAATTAACCACGGCCCCTGGTTTCCAACCACAGAACCCCATAATTTGCAGCAGCATTTATTCGACGCGTTCTGGCAATATCTAGTCGATGATTTTGCAATTCCAATTGCAAGAGGTAGAGAAGGTGAAGAAGGGGGCAAGTCTTGACAAATAGACAATTGGGAATTTTGGCTCAGGCAGCCGAGTTTGGCCGATTTTATAGAGGGAAGGATATATGACTGAGCTGAAAAGGACTTTAGGGCTAGTAGAGTGTGTTTTTTTTGGTGTGGGTTCTATTTTAGGTGCGGGAATTTATGCGCTGGTTGGGAAAGTGGCTGGGGTTTCTGGAAATTTAATCTGGCTTTCTTTTTTTATAGCTTCGATTACTGCATTGTTCACTGCTTTTTCGTATGCAGAACTCAGTTCTGCTTTCCCCAAAGCGGGTGGCGAATATGAATATGCAAAACATGCCTTTGGGAAAAAGTTGGGCTTTTTTCTGGGGGCAATTATTACAATTAATGGGATTATAAGTGGTGCAACAGTTTCGCTAGGATTTGCTGGTTATTTGAGCGGATTAACTGGGGTTAACTTAATTGTTGCGGCACAAGGAATTATTATTCTTATTTTTAGCGTGAATGCTTATGGGGTTAGAGAATCGTCTTTCGTTAATATTATTTTTACACTGCTCGAAGCGGGTGGTTTGGTTTTAGTTATTTATTGCGCGCTTCCCTATCTCGGCAAGGTCAATTATTTTGAAGTCCCATCGACGGGTATTGGTGGAGTATTAAGTGCGTCCGCCCTAGCCTTTTATGCCTATGTCGGATTTGAAGATATAGTAAAACTAGCTGAAGAAACAAGAAATCCTGAAAAAACAATTCCCCGAGCCTTGTTTAGTGCGGGTATTATTGTTTTTGTTTTATATACATTAGTTGCGGTTTCTGTTGTCAGCGTCATCCCTTATGAGCAATTAGGCTTATCGAAAAATCCGTTAGCTGGCGTAGTGAAAATGACTTATGGCCAAACAGGGTTGGTGGTAATTTCGATAATCGCCTTGTTTTCAACGTCGAATACCATTTTATCTAATATGCTTAGCAGCTCAAGAGTTTTGCTCAGTATGTCAAGAGAAGCAAAAAAAATTACACACTTATCACATGTCTCTCAAACAAGACAGACACCGGTTAGAGCCTTGATATTAATATTACTGCTTATGACATCGTTTGCTATTATAGGAAAGATAGAGGTTGTGGCGATGATTGCGAATATTTTCATTTTCATAACCTTTTTTATAGTTAATCTCGCCGTTATAATATTGAGAATCCGACACCCACATATTGAAAGGCCGTATAGAATACCCGTTAATATTAAAAATATCCCGGTAATTAGCCTGTTTGGTATGGTTATGGTCTTCATTTTATTTTTAATTAATTTTTACAGCCTTCTTTTCTAGGCTTGGTCTGGGGGCTTTAGTTGTGAAGTAATAATCGTTCCCTGCGCTTTTCCCTTATTGGGCTGGAAATAATGCTAAAAGTCCTAATTGGGTGGTTTTTGATTTTTTGTGTTTTGTCAGGCAGGTTAAGCGAGCGTAATTATCCAAATCTGAAGAGACCAAGCAGGCCATGTGGTATTGCTTGCTTTCGAGTTCTAGTACGCATCCTTCTCCAGGTTCGGCCTGTCGAAATTGTCCCTGCCAAACTCGTAGAGGTTGATTGTTTGCTTTTTCATCGAGGCGAATAATATTATTTTTTGAGCTGTGTATAGACATGGTGCCAGAGTAAGTATGATTCGAATTTGGCTCTTGTGCTATAACGGTATAGTTGCCTGCGATAAATGATTCCATGTTGGCCTTATTACAAGGAGCTGCATTCGCTGTTAGGGCAATGCTGGCGGTACAGGCTATAAGTAATGCTTTCATGAGATACTTCCTATTAAGCTAGAGGACGAAGGAAATTGTAGCAAGTTCTAGGGGGGATTTATAGTAACGGAGTGGTTCCAGGCTCATTTGTGAAGGTGTGAAGCTCAGACAAATCCCTGCCAATCTGAATAATTTCCTCTTTAAACTCGAGTTGAGTCTGATTAGAGTTTTCTAGCAAATATTTAAGCACGCGCTCATCGAGTGATTCATTGTGTAAACCAGATGATGGAATCCGATCTTTGCATTCATCAATAAAGGTTATTGCCTTGTCGGCGAAGAATTGGAGGGTAGCTTCTACAGACTTCTGATGGGCAAGAATCCAGATAAATGATTGGGCACCTTCGGCAGTACCTATTACATTTATTAACATGTTGAGTGTAACTAGCTGTAATTTATTTGTAAGTTGCTTCAGCATGGGTTTCCAATCGTCAATAAAGCGTGACATGACCCCAGCAGGGTGAAGATCTTCAAAACAAGGAAGGTTCGCAGGTACAAGTAGGAAGATACTTTGCATCAATCCGCACTCAATCATATCTTGGGTAATTTTAATACAGAGAGTTCCATAGTCAGAAAAACTTGAACACACACCATATTGCTTTTCGAATAATTGAATGCATTGGTTTAATATACAAAATCGGGAAGGATCAGTCGTTAAAATAGTCCACAATAATGTGTTTTCTTGGAAAAGGACTGTCTTGTGAGCAAAGAGAAGTGTCGATATACAGAAAAAATAATTGTCCATGCCATCTTCATCATCTGGCACCTTAAGAAGATGTGGCAAAGTTTGAAGACTCTGCTTCTCGGCATCGAGCAATACATCAAATATTCCTTCCTGCACTAACGTTTGATAATGATCACTTTTTGGCCCAGGATTAAATAAACACAATCTTGCAATGGCTGGATGTTCTAATACCCGTTTTGCCATCTCTTTATTATCATAGCGTGAAAATGTTACAAAATGTTCTTCGAGATCAAAGGTGTTATTCGTCTCATCTTCTTCACTCAGAGTGCAATCTAAATACTGCAGTTCTGTACAAAAAACAGGATGATCAAAGACCATCGCTTCAAGCGCTATTAGTTGTCTTTCCGTTTTGGGTGCTAAACATTGCTTCAATGTTCGAAGTGCGGCCCCTTCGCTTTTTGCGATCAGTTGACTCAGAGCCGAAAACAAGGTGACGCCTTGTCGAGAGCGCTGTGACAGGCGCTCAAGCGTCTGAATATCCCATGAAAAATCATTCAGATATCGTTCGGCTTCATTATAAATCCCCCTTGTGTACACTGTGGCTGAATAGTCTTTTTTTAACAGCTCGTGCTCACGAAACTTTTGTATGAAATTCTGTATTAAGGGGTTTGTAAAATGTTGACGTAAAGCTGCTAGAGTGTCTAAGCCTTCGATCAAAATTAAATATGGCATGGCATTCAACAGTTCATTCTCTGTTGAATCGCATATTGTATTTATCTCATCAGTGCTGTAGCGTTTGACTAAGCATAGGATAAAAAATTTAAAGTATTTTTCAGAGATAGATTCTTTAATTTTTAACAAGCCTTGAAAATTTTCGTTTGGCATTTGCAAGATTTTAAAAAACTTAACCCATGCTTCGTCCGTAAGGTAGTACTCGTTATGGTGTTCAATCCAAAGATAATCCCTGAAAATATTAATAAAACTCATCCGATCATCAGAGGTGGGTGTTTTTTCAAGATAAAAATCGGGGAGCTGATTTATACGGGCTAGACGCTCCATGATATCGAGATCGTCGCGATGATAGATATTTAGCATGGCGAGGACGATCTTAAGTTCTGAATTGGAAATAGTGCGAAAATTGTAAGAAGGCAAATAAGGATTGCCAGGATAATGACCATGAGGTAATGATTTTTGTAGGAAACAAATCATGCGAGAAATACACCCGGATGAGCGTTTTGCAAAAAATCGAGAAAAGAGCTGAGATCGCTCAATTGAAATGTCGTCGGAAAAAATAGTCTTAGCTAATTTTTTTGGAACTTCAACACCTTCCACAGAAGAACACCGCTGTGCCATGCGAAAAAAATCAGATAAGGCAGTGAATTCTTGCAGCCATGTTTGAGCAATAGATAGTTTTTGTTCTTCAGTAGAGGCTTTTTGTAATTGTGCGGCCACAACAGCTGGATCAGTGGTCTTTTCGGGAGTTGATTCAGTTCGATCTTCGAATAGTCTTGCACTACCGAAGTTTGTGAAGAATTCTGGTGAATATAGCATAGTATTTCAGATTATAGTTCATCATTAGAGCTGCTATAATACCACTATGATGACATCGTTTCAACGAAATCTATCCAGTTGATAGTTGCCAATCAAGAGGGTACCAATTACCCCCTCTGCGATGAGCATAAACTTTGACCCCAAGCTAAGAGAATGTTATATTTGCTTACAAATCTCTAACAAGGTTATTATTATGCAAACCCCCACAGAAAAATTCCTATACTGCCATGAAGCACGCGTTATTCGTTATGAGCTTGGAAAAACACCTTATCGTGGTATTTGTACTTCGGATTTTAGTCTTTGTCCTATTTTTTGTTACCAAAGTAAAGATAAGCGCCGTATGTCTCTTATCCATGTTAGTCGCCAAAATGTGGCTTCTCTTTTGCTGGAGGAGGCGCTGTGGATTGGTGAGGGGGGGCGTTGTACTGTCTATACGCGAAATAGAAAGACTTATGATCTTAAAACGCGTAAGGAAGTTGTTATTGGTCTGCCTCTGATTGAAGATCCCAAAGTGAAGCGTTCTTGCCAATTTGAGATTAAGAATATGGGTAACGACGTTATTTCTTTGTTGCTACGCTCAAATGGCGAGGTGCAGATGTTGACAACTGAGCTCAGCGCTACGCCTAATATTATGGTTGTTTATCATCCTTGTGCATCGCAAATCGAATATTGTGCCAAACTCAATGAGCTACTGTCCTCTGGCGAATTGTATAACTTGCGTCAGCAATTGCTACTCTATAATGGTACGGAATGGCAGCAATTACAATCCGATGATTTAGTGTTGCATCCGAAAACGCGAGAAGCAATTAAAGCGCTTAAGGTGAATTGGCGTAACAGTCTCTGGGAAATACACAAAACGGTGCGTGAATACTTGGCTCTGTTGATGGTAAGAGATCTAAAGGGTTTTGAAAACACGACTAACCTATTTGATGTTGAGAGTAAGTTGCCTCGAGAGCTGAAACAGCTCATTGATAGTCCCACCGATGACATGGCGACACTGTGTGTGATTCTTAGCCATACGATCCAACTTTTTTTACTCAAGAATAATGGCCCCCTTTATTTTAATATCAATCTTCTTTATGAGCTAAACGGTGGGGCCCGCCCAGAAACGCCAGAAGATTTTCAATTAGCAGAAAAGCTTAGAGCTGCATTGACTGGTAAAAATCCTGTGGTTGAGGTTTGCAATCTATTGAAAGACTCAGGTCAAGGCACATTTTACAAACAAGACATTATTGGTTTAGTTTTAGGTAAAGGCGGTTATTTGTATTGGTACAACAAAACATTGCGCAGTCGTTGGATTGATTTATCGCCCTTAGAAGGGGTTATTAATCAGACCCAAGATCTGGGAGAAGCCTTGCGATATCTAGCTGTTAATGGCACCGTTGAACAAGTAGAAACGCTTGCTAAAGTCATTCATCACCTAGATGCTACTGACCAATCGGGAAAAACAGCCCTTCAATGTGCAATAGACAGTAATAAATTGCCAACGGTTGAATGCTTATTGCGGCTGGGTGCGGATGCTCAGTTATGTGATACGAGTAATGCATCTGCAGAATGCAGACTGATTTTCGATTGTACTGCAAACACGTCAGAAAAGCCTTAGTTTATGCACGATTGCCAAGATTTAATTGTGCTGTTTAATGACTTGTTTCAAGAGAGTGAGAATACAATCTTGGTTGGAAATGGAGAAGAGCCGCTGTATTTGCCATCTGACCAAAGCGATCCTTTCAATCGTATAATTTTTACACGAGATTATTTTGCAAGTGCTTTGCATGAAGTTGCGCATTGGTGTGTTGCAGGAGATAAGCGTCGCGAGTTGGTTGATTATGGTTATTGGTATTATCCTGAAGGTCGAAATACAGAGCAGCAGACATTGTTCCAGGAAGCCGAGGTTAAGCCTCAAGCAATAGAGTATTTATTTTCAAAAGCGGCGAAATTCAATTTTGTAGTCAGCATCGATAATTTTTCAAACGAGCAAAATATTCGACGAGAATCATTCGAGAAAAAAATTATTGAACAGGCGCAATCTTATCTAACCCAGGGATTGCCTACAAGAGCGGGCATTTTTAGGGCAAGGTTGCTCGATTTTTATCAGTGTGCGGTGGTGTGAGTTATGAGTGCCTACACATTTTTTGAGTGTTTAAATGTGCAGGTACTCATTGATGCCATGCCCGACAAGTCCGTGTATATTTGATGACCTATCATTAGTGAATTGCGGGGATCTGGCCCTTTGATTCTTCTTGGCTGATATGAGCTAATATCGCTATTAATTTTCCGTTAAATCCCTGTACAGTTTTTATTTTATTGATTAGTGAAGGTGTTTTTTGGTTTGCACATAATCCCTGGCTCTTCGATAAGCAGGTCAGAGCCAAATCATAGTCTTGAAGATAAAAATAACAACGACCTATTTTATAAAGCAATTCTGCCCGTGGTTGATCGTCTTTTATCTGTTTTAGAACCTCATCCAATATTCTAACGGCTTGTTGAAACTGTTTGAGTTTGAAATGGCAGTCCGCTTTCATGATTAATTGCTCTGCAGAGAGTCTTTCTTGTGCTAACTCAAATGACAATAAAGTCGCTTCATTTTCCTCGTTTTCCGCTTCAAGTTCAGAGATTCTTTTACTCAACGATGTCCGTGGTAAATCATATAAACAAGCTTGGGCACTTGCTAAATCACCCAGTTCTAGATGACATGTGGCGACCATTTCAAGGATTTCAGGTGATCCTATTTGATTGCTAAGTACGTAATTAAATAAATGTAATGCGGATTGAAATTGCTCATAGGCAAGACATTCCTTTGCAAAAATGAGAGCGGTATTAGCATTCACGGGGACATTTCTAGAGGTGTCTAAGAGACTGACCTGTCGCTGTTGCGAAACTTGGGCTAAGTGATGCCATCGCTGCCTGAGTTGTTCAGTGATGTTATGACTCGCTCCTATCTTAGCAAGTGCGATACGATAAGCGCGTTCGGCGGTGTGTAGCGCCTGTGGTAGTTCACCTAATGCCTCATGGCAGTCTGTTAAGGAGTTATAGGTAATTGCACATTCGAAATGCATCTCTGTGTAAAGTTGAATTTTCATTTTCAAGGCTTGAACCAAATAATTCTTTTTCTGGATAAAATCCCCTTTTTGGCCATACGCATCACCCAAGTGGGCGAGTGTTTTTGCAATGTTTGGGTTCTTATCTTCTTGATAGATAGAGAGGAATATCTGGTAAACTTCTTTAAGCAATTCTATCCGCTTGTCCACGTTGCCGATATTTCCATAATAATTGGCGAGATTACCTAATGTCATAGCCGCATTACGAGAGCGTCGGCTTCGGCTTAGGGTGAAAATTCTAATTGCTTCTTCCAGAGACTCGCGTGTTTTATCCGGTTCTCCGCATTCAAAATATCCATGAGAAATGTCATTCAAGATCATTGCAACCTGAGTATGATTTTCACCATAATATTTTTTATAAAGACTCAGCACATGTTCGAGTTGTTGAACGTGCTCAAAAGGTTTTCCATTATGCAAATCAGCCATCGCTTTGTTATGTAACATTCCCGCATATTGTACGCTCTCTAGACCAAAATGATCTTCCATAATTTTTAATGCTCTTTCAATATATTCGCTCTGTTTTTTGAAATTTTGATCACGCGCAAAAATTTTTGAACAATTATTGAGCTGTCCCGCAACCTCGGGTCGATCCTTGCCGAATGCTTTTTCAAAGATTCCTAATGCTTCAAAAGCATATTGCGCATGCAAATCATATTGGCCTAAATCTTCATAGGCTTCGGCTAAGTTCCCTAATACATTTGCAACTTGTGGATGCTCAGGGTTATAACAGCGCTCAATGATAGTGCGGGCTCGTACTAAAGAAGACAAAGCTTGTTCAAATTGTTCGTTATGACTATAGATATTTGCTAATCCAATCAATGCTATTGCAAGATCCGGATCATTCGGGCTAGAAAATCTCTCTATGACAGTGAGGGCGGGTAATAAAATATCCAGTGCTTCTTTATCTCTACCGCGCGCATGCAAGCAATTAGCAAGATTAATTTGTACGGTTGCCACTTCAGAATGAGTAGAACCAAAAATTTTCTTTCGTCGCTCCAGCGCCAGATTCAATAATTCTTCTTCACGTTCTACATCACCCATCTTGCCCAATACGCAACCTAAAGCTTGCTGTGAACTCGCTATTCGAATATCTGAGCCGATTTGTTGATGGGCGGTCAATGCTTGTTCGAATAAAATAGCTGCCTGCTTTGACTCTCCTAGAATACGGTAGCAATACCCTGCCGAATAGGCTAAGGGGCCAAATACACCTTGAAACTGATTTGATTGAAATTCAGACTGTCCTTGAAGATGATGTATGAGTTGTAGCACATGGGGTAATAATCTTTTACGATTATTCTCAGTTACTTGTGGTTGATGCTCTTCAATAAAATTGTGTTCAACAAATTTAGCGATGACCAGTAATAGATCGTTAGTCGTCCCCTGATCGTGGTTTAGTCGAATAATTTCCTGAACAAGTTGATGCATGCGGATGCATTGTTCGTCATTACTGTTTTCAAATAAACTTGTTTTTCTTAGCATGCTAATTGCTTGATTGCATTGTTCCTGGTCATTAATCCAATATCGAAACAGTGTTGTACTCAATGGTTGTTCTGGAGCAAGATATGCGACTATCGGTAATATTTTTAAGGGCAACACGTCGATGAGTTGTTCTATGCACATATTAACAGTCACCCAAATTGTATCCATATGGGGATCTGTTGCTAATGGTTTTTTATCGAGTAATGCTTTTTTATTGCTCCGCTTTTGCTTAAACAATTGTATATAGGTATCGATGGATATATTGGTAGTTTTGATATAACCCGCTGCTTGGGCTAATCCAAGCGGATAGTGACCTAATTCTTCAGCGAGACGCTTTGCATCTTGAAGATCATAATGCGGGTTATCTAAAACTTTTGATAAAAATTCTAAAGATTCTTCCTCGCTAAAAATTCCGATTGATAATGGTTTGAAGTGCTCTGACCATAATTGATCATCACGCGTGGTGATTACTGTAGAAGCGGGCAGATGTTGACTCGGTAGATAATCAACAACGTGTGTATAACTTGATGCGCTGTCGAAAATAATTAACACACGTCCCTTCATGCAAAGACTATTGTACACTGTCTTAATGAGTTGTGTTTTCGACATAGAATGTGCGTCAATATTTAAATCCGCCGCTAATTCTAAAAACTGAATGTTCAATTGATCATGAATCGTGCAATCAGCATTTAGCCAGACAATCACATCAAAAGTTTTTGCAGAAATAATCTGATGAACAAACTCAACAGCGATTTGAGTTTTACCAATTCCCCCGGTTCCAGAAATTTGATTGGCATTTTGTTTAGGCGCACTGATAACCCAATGTTGCTGATTGATTGAAACAGACTGAGTCAGCGTAGCCAATTGTTGCTTTCTGCCCGTGAAAGCCGAAAATCTTGGCGGCACATGCCAAAGGGTATTGAAATTTCTCTTCTCACATGAAATAGAAGCGAGAGAGCGAGCAAGAATATCTACTCTATCATCATTTCTATCTTCAACTTGTTGAGCTTCCTGCATGGCTGTTCCTTGTTCACTCGATTGGGTGATGTTTTATCCAAAGCTCTATAAAACAATCATTCTGTTTCGTAGTCAAGTCTTGAGTCAGGACTTAATTTCATTCTAAATTTGCACAGGTCGTTGTGGAATGAGCAATGTTATCACAATCAGGCTATCTTCTCATGAGCAGTGCTATCATTCACTACGCGTTATGTGGTTGTAGCTGATTGGATTTTTACGGGTTCATCAGGCTTGGTGCAGGCCATTACCGGGCTTTGGATGGTTTTTTTAGTCGGATACCCTTTGAGCACCTTTTGGGTGCTGGGGTCTATTATTGGCTATTTAATGACGAATAAGCCGGCTTTTTAGTCTCGAAATTCCTGTAGTACATTAGGGTAGACGAGATAATTTCGTAAGTTGACCCGTTATCTTATTAAAGATTATAATGGAGCCTCCCACTATGCGATTGTTAGGTAATTAATCATGTCTGGTACAGGGCTCTAAAGTCGGATAATTGAAATGAAAAAACTATCGATACTTTTATCTTCCCTTATTGTGATAATGTCAACAATAGTAACCTATGGCAAAAATATCGAAGAAAATGAGCTTTATTTATCGGGTTTCCCTTTCAACGCTAAAAATAATCAAATACTCAATGATGTTTTCAGATCGAATGATCAATACACTCTTTTGGATGCTGCTCATTATCAATTAACTGTGCTGGAATCGCGTTTAATTATTCAAAATTTGATTAAAGATTTAAGGATGAATGCGAATCTCGATTTTAATCAGCAGGTAGGGCTGATTGCGAAACAATTCTTTGATATTCCCTACATGGGTAGCGGTGCTGTAGGGGAGGGTGATTGGCAGCCAAACTCAAGAGTGTACAAATCAGGTGCTGCTCATGTTAAACAAGATCCGGTGTATCGCATGGATGGGCTTAATTGCCAGACCTTTGTTCAGGTTATCATGGGAATATTGTCCTCAAATAACCTAAACGAGTTTGATGAGAATATTTTGAAAATTAGTTATGGGGCAGCAGGAGATCCTTCCGGAGAAATTGTGCGTTATTTCAACAGAAATAATTTTATCGATGGGGACTGGAATCCTGTTAATCATCAAAATGGATTTCTAAAAGATGTTGCTCAGGAAAAAGATCTTAAATCCCTCTACAAGAGTGTTCCTTCAGAAATAAATCGTCAGAATTGGTTTGCTCTCCAATCTGAATACTTAAAGAGCACTGTTCGAGTCCTAGACAATAATATTGGCTCTTTGATGTCTGATCGGTACTTAGGCCTGTATACTCACTTGGATTATCCACATTTTAATAGGGAAGTGGTGGAGATGTCGTATATACCCAAGACTGAATTAGCGATTAAGGGAGCGAATGGTAAGTATCTTCCTAATAAAGTATTGTTGGCTAAATTACCAACTCCTTCTGTACTAGAGATTGTCAGAGACCCTAAGCAGTGGGTTTATGAAGGCAAAAATATCAAAGATGCCATTGGTTCAGAGCTAAGCGTTTCGCACATGGGGATTCTTTACAGGAAAAACTTTAAAAAAGGTGATGTTATTTATCAGAAAATAAATTGCACGGTCGATCATGAGAATACAAAAAAATGCAGAGTGAAGCCCATTAAATGCACTAAAAATTCTTGTAATGAACTGATGTTTATGCACGCATCCAATGCTTGGCCAAAAAATTATTACTGGTATAAAAGTCCTAACAATGAATATGCATGTACGCGAGCATTACCTAAAAATGTTTCCAAGTATACATTCTGCAATCGTGTCCTAGAGCAACCCATTATTGATTATCTTACCGATTATCAATATGGTGCCTATCGATATATGGATGCCCCCTCTATTCTGGGCGTACACCTCGAGAGATTAGTGCTTAACCCATAGGCTCATCTGCTCAGAGGGGGCTAAGACACATTAAGCATGTGCCTTTCAGCCCATCCTGCTCCACGGCCTTGACTTCAATTTTTCTGCTATACTTAGCCTGTGATTGCACGGCAAGGAAGTCTATTATGATAAGTAGTCAAGAATTTAATCCGTTCAACATCTTACCTCGCGAATTGATGTTGCATATTTTATTGCATACCTTCACCACTGAAGGGAAAGAGTCCCTAGAAGTGATTTTAGATTACAAAAAGGCCAATAAAGACTTTAGCGCTTTGCTATCAGATGAGTCCAATTTCAAATTTATCATGGATTCAATGCCTGCAGAATTTAATATTGGATTATACCCTACACTGAAAAGACGAATGACTGTTACGGATGAAGGTCGATATCGGGCAGGTTTGGCATTGTTATTTTTAAAATATCTTTATGAGAACATCAAGCCTTTTCCAGATGATGAATTCATTATTAACCGTTTCGATGATTACTATTTATCTCTAGAATATCTCCAGGAATATTTTACTATGGGACCTATGCCGATGTATGTTGGTGGCTTTGTTGCCTTCTACATTGCCAAGCGATTAATGATGATTAATCCGCTGGACAAAAATTTAAGAGAGAAGGGTGCTAAGGTTTATAATATTTCTGTAAAATGTATTGCACGCGCTCATGAGCTCGAGCATTCTTTGGCACAAATCTTTTATGCCGACATGAACTCACAATTACAACGAGCTGATATTGATTTGAATGGTCATTTGAAGGCTGATATGCCCATTATTCCAGAAGTTACCTTGGAGCACCTTGTTTCGCTATTGTCAGAGCAGCGCAAAGTTAATCTCTCCTTCCTTAACGATGAAATACGAACACTTTTATTAGTAACATGGCAGAAGCTTATAATTGAAGATTATGCAAAATCATGTGAACTTTTTTATCACACGTATCAATATGAACAACTGGTCAAGATCACAGAGTATTTTTACACTTGCTACGAAATAAATCATTTTCACCGTCATGTTCTTGCTTATAACCCGTTGTTTGTCCATGTCGACTGCAAAGAAAACATATTATATTTGTTACAAACCTTCTCTACTGAAGATTTAGTTGCTTTCCATCAAGGTTTTAGAGTATATCAGCCTCATCCAGATTCTGTTTTACTCTCAACCATGTTACGGATGAAAAAAGATGAATTAAAAGAGTTCAGACTTATTGTGAACGAAATCTTAGCGTTGCCTAAAACGGCATCTTCCGGTTGGAAAGTATGCTTTCTCGATGCTTATCGTAATGCGGTTGATAATGGGACACTCAAAGTGGTTTCCAGTAGGCAAATGAAAGCTATATTGAAGTATCTTATTTTGGTAGATCATGCTTCTAAGATCGATTCTATACTGGATCGTGGTTCTGAAATTATGAATTTTATATTACATTGTAATAATGATGGCGTACATGATATAGCCTTAGCGGTGTTCGAACAATTGCTGACCTTCAATCGAATGCAAATTCCAGGACAATTGGATCACCAAGAAATAATCTTGCGGGTGATTTATCAAGATGCCATTCACCTGTCGACAACTTGTATTCAAGCAGCGAAAGACTTAGATAGAATGGCAACTATCATTATCGATACCTACACCACGATGATTGCTCCGCAGGTACCGACAGGAGCTGATTTTAAAGTTTATGATTATATGTATTATAACCGCCCAAAATTTCGCGAGCTCTTAGAGGCCATCCATACAAAATTTATTGAATCGGGTTATATGAAGGCAGCTTAGCTCTGTTGGTTTAGCCTGAGCTGCCTCAATTTTTGAGTCACCATTATTACTAGCAACTGACCAAAGCAGGTACTTCTAGTTTGCCAGCTTTTTCCGCCTCAGTTGGGAATCTGGCATTGGTTCCGGGGATGTTTTCATCGTTGGAGAGAGCGCGTTGGTATAAACGCTCAGCTTTTACCTCTCTGACATGTATATGTTCTAGCAGCGCATTATTTTGTCTTGTGAGATACAAGAGTTCAGTGCTGACAATATATTCTTTACCCGCCTCGGGTTGGTAGACGTAGACTTCGAAGTTATCAGCCTTCTTCTCACTTGGCTCATCTTGAGAGGGTGAGTCTTTGAGTTCTACATAATCTGTTGAAGTTTTATCGTTCCGTTTTGATCGAGCGGCAAGCCCCGCAAAGGGTCTTTGTTCAACCCAAGTTACCCAGAGAGTACTAAAAGCGTCGGCCACTCTGCTGAGCAATGCAGCAGTTGGCACAGCGAGAAGTCCTAGGGTGGTGCCTACTGTTATCACCATCAGGGGTATTTGAACGTGGATAAGGCTAGCTAAAGTTGCGATGGTAGAGCCGAAGGCTGCTGTTAGGGCTGTGCCGATGGTGCCAAAGAGACCGCTTAGCAGGTTCATTGAGTTGATGATCAGCGGGAACTGACTGACCCAGCTGAGGGTGCTAGCAACCACGGAAGACTGCGATACCCACGTGATAGCGCTAAGGAGCGAGGGGATCGCGGTGGTCAATGCACCCAGGGCTAATGGTAGGGTGATGGTCCACAATACCGCTGTTAGGGTTAAGCTTACCGCGACTCCCAGTACGCCCATAATCGATGAAATACTTTTTTGTAAGAGGGAGTCTGGTTTGCCAATGGTCAATCGATAACCTAAGCTAAAAGCTAGGCGTGCGCTCAGATAAGGGGATGTTAAGGCAAGGCCAGCTCGGACAGCGAGCATGGTTCCGTATTGGATGACGGTCAGTGCAGCAGTCAGTGCGCCCAAAATCAGAATCGGTATACTCAGCACAAGACCTGATAACCATCCCTTCTCCTTCGCTATTGAAGCAAGTTTAAGGGTATATCCGCCTGTTAGAAGACTTAAAGCCAATATGGTCCCTGAAAAGGTTGGTATTAGCATTTCAGTGATCAACTTGACAAGATTCAGCATCAATTTGAAAGGAATGAGGGCCAATTTGAGCGGAAAGATAACCAGTATTTTGACTAACAACGCGACCATTTGGACAATTTTTTTCTCAGTCCATCGTTTTTGGTGGAAGCTTAGTGTGCCGTTTTCATTGCTCAGAGTCTCTTTGACAGGATTCCAGACCCCAAATAAGTTTCTCAGAAGTTGCCACCCACTGAACTGAGGCACCCCATTTACAACAGTTTCAGGGCGCGAGGGTAATCCTAGGAAAGAAGCCAGCATGAGCCAGAAAGGGATAGAAGATCCGGTATACTCGACCGTTTCACCATCAGCGCTGGTAATCAGGTTCGTAATAGGATTGTAGCCATCAAAGCCAATGGCTTTCACAAAACGGGTTTTCATTATGGTCATAAGGTTAGGAAAGTACCATTTACATGCAGTTAATAGTTTATCTGAGAGGGGGGTGCCTTGCTTAAAGTTCTTTGCATCGCGATGTATAGAAATCGCCCCCGCTAGACTGGTATTGGCACTGATTAACCAAGCCAGGGGATTAAGAGGCGTGAAAATCGCTGCAGAAAAGAGTTGTCTAGGATTCTGTTGTGACTTTGTTTCGTTGGAGTTAGTAGTGGATGAATTCCCTTTAGTAACCGTGTCTAGCTCATCTTGTCTTTGATCTTGAAGTGTAGTTAACCCCTCTTTTGCATGATCGAGAGCTGTAGAAAGCAAAAGGCCATTTGCTCCTGGAGTGCTATTAGATTGGGTTAGCGGGTCTATGGCAGTAATCCCTATCCTTGTGGCACTTGCGCGGCATTGTTCATTATCGTCAATGAGGACAAATTGTGTCGTGTTCTGATCATTGTTGTAATGGCTTTTGCACGTTGCTAATAAAGCCGCTTTATCGGCAGTTTTTTCGTAGACGATCAGGTCAAAAAGGTGCTTAATGTTTTCTTTTGCTAAGAATGCCTTAGCTTCAATGGCGCCATCCTTATTTTTATTGGTAGCAATACAAAGTTTGATACCCTGGCAATAAAGATCATAAAGCTTTTGTTTTGTCTCGTCACCGCCGATCAGATAACGCGGATTTTGGGCTCCATCTTCATCGGCCATATTAGCCAGATCAAAGGCGGCTAAGGTATCATCAAAATCAAGGATCAAAACCCTGTCAACTGCTTCTTTTGGTAATGCACTCAGTTCTTCACGTGAATACACGTTCACTTCTTTGATTTCCATGACCTGCCCTCACTAAGTTATAGTCTGGTAGTAGGCTCTACTTTCTTACTGTTTCGCCTACATCTGGAAGAGGATTATGCATGAATATCAGGCAAGAGTCACTTGTTTTGTCATTTTAGATTGAAAATTTCCTATTTTCTTGGTTTTGTGGCTCCTCATATTATGTTAAGATTAATAGGGTAGAATCAGCATCGTAGTCAAAAGCTACAGGGCTATAAGATCTAACAAAGGTCAACAGACCGATTACTGGGATGATGAACATGAAATACAGAAACACCGCCTTCAAACTGATAATTGCTGGGTTAATCGCAGCTGCCGTTTTTGTAACGAATTTCGCTGACGCTAATGAAACGCCCATAACCCCTAAAAACGACACCAATCCAGCCCAAGTGGATGGTGATTTTACCTGGTCTAGTTGTGGCGGATTTTGTGGACAATAAAAGCACATAAAGAGGGTTAAGTCTCGAATCATGAATTAGAAAGAAGCAAGCTAGGCTTGTTTAGTTTGCTTCATTCTGATCCATGATTCAAAACTTGAGTCTCCCTCTTAGAAAAAGCTGGCGATTAGCTCATAACCGATAAAATTAGCAATCAAGGTGTAGGTTTGTGAAAAAAATAGTAACTAAAGGCGCTGAGAGAGAATTTGATCAATTATCTGCTGCTATGCCGGGTGAGTCAGTTTTGGGAGATTCGTCCACCTCATTTTCGCTTAATTCAACGCATCATGAGCTCGTTGATGTTGCTAATTCTCAGGCATCCGCGACAAACGAGGATTATCAGCTCGTTGAATTTGAAGTTGAAGTATTTCCCCACAAATATGATGCCTTAGATTATGAATATGCTTTTGGTGCAGGGGTGGGAGTAGCGGCTCAGTTTGTGAATACCACAATTGTTCAATTCAAGTTAGGAAGTGCACTGTGGGGCATATTGCCGCCCTTCGTTGGTGCTACCACGTTGACCTATGCCATACTCGATAATAAAGATAAGTTTTGGCAAGAGCGGCATAAGACTGGAATGAAAGTATTTACCGGTGTGGTCACCGGTGTGATGCTGGGTGGTGCATTCTTTTTTGGCCAAGGCATTGTGTTGCAAATTTGGCCTGGCGATAAATTTTCACTCGCTGCTAAACTGGGTGTTCCTGGTTTCGCTTTATTGGGTGTTTTCCCCATAGTCTTTATTGAGAAACATAAGTCTATTGCAGAGTATTTTCGAGCACGAAGATCGGAACGAAACTGTATTGCGCATCCGGCTACTGTAAAAATATTTGAAGTTTTAGGTCAGGGCGTTGGAGCTGATGCGGGTATGAGCGTGATTCTAAATTTAGTGGCAGGTTTTCATGAAATAAGTTCGCAAAATGTGGTTATTATTTCTGCAGCAGTGGCTGGTGCAAATATGTTGGTTGAAGTGCTGCCTAAAGAAAAATATGATCTTATTGATGGACTTAAAAAATTAACTGATTTTATACGGACTATTGTAAAAGCAGGTGCATTCGCCTCTTCATTTCTAATTCTACTGTTTAGTATAATTGCGGGGACTAATGAAAATCATAGGGTACCTACCTGGTCTGCAATATTAATCGGTTGTCTCCTGGGGCTGTTTATAGTACCTGCAGTTATTTATCGTACTCATACGAACTGTCGTCAGCCAGCAGTGAGAAATCAAAATAATCGACCTCGTGTAGAAGATATCGCTGATGAGGCCCCAAAACCACTTGCCTTAGGTCAAAATCCCCAAAATTTCCATCAATCTAGAAGTGCTGCGGTGATGGCTGATCTTCCTGCACCTAAAGATACAGATCCTCTAATTCCTAAAAAAGAATCAACTGTGGAAAATGCAAATAATGGCCGTTGTATTATCTTGTAATGACTGGTAAACGGGTCCCTGGTCCTTCCCATACTCCCAAAAAATTGCTCGGCTCCTTTTCTTTATGATTATCAATAAAACGCCAAAGTGAAATTATTGTTGTGCGACGTGGAGGCCCAGCTCAGAAAAAATGGATTTTGTGAGTTGTAGGCGTTCATTATCATGAGACTTTAAGGTCGGTATGATCATTGCGAGGTAGGGATCTTTTGAATTCAGTTGAGAGTGGTTATATTCAAAATGAACCCCCGATAAAACAACGTTGCCGGACCCTACGCGAATTCGTATAATAGCAGGTGGTTGTTGTGGGAGGTCTTTATAGCGGGCGATAATAGTGGTGTTTTTGGGCATAGGTTTTGCTTCAAAAAAATTACCCCCAAAAAAAAGAACAGTAGCTTCTTTGTTGTTTGATAAAACAAGATTGGCGGCACGTGTGCCTTTGTAAGTTACAGTATCGAAGGGGGCAAGAGCTGGTCCTACTGCAGTGCCTTTGAAAAAAGCTAACTCACGAGGTCCTGTTACTTCGATGGGTGTGCCTTTGGCAAAAATAATATCTTGACTGCCATAATAACTGCCGGCACAAATTCCCAAATAAGCTCCGCCTTCTTGTACGTAAGCCTTAATTTGTTCATTTCCTTTTTCGTTGAGCGCTTTAACATAGGGAATATCTGCGCCCCCAGGCATTATAAAAAGTGCGGCATCTTTACGCCACTTTCCTTCTTTAACCGCTTTGGCTTTAATCGTTTTAATGTTGTATTCTTTATTCAAAGTGGCTTTTGTGGAATGAAGAGTTTGTTCTAAGGCTTCGGAGCTCACGCCCTTGTCTGCATAGACGTAGATCGTGTGTTGAGAAGCCGCTTTTGCGGCAATACAAAAAAGACTTAAAAATAGTGCTATAACTCTCATTTCGCCACCCTAAAACCAACTATAGTATCACTGTTCCCAGAAAGAAATCTTAAAATTTCCACAATCCCAAAATGACCGCGTACAAGTTACCGCTCATCGTTCTGGCGGTAAATAATAGCAATATGTCCTACCGATCCAATTAATTCAGCTTTATGAAATTTTAAAATTTCTTCTATCAGTAATTTACGTTCGTTGCGGTCTTCGGCATTCACGCGGATTTTGATGAGCTCGTGATCGTTCAGGGCTCGATCGATTTCGTTATGTACGCCGGGTGTGAGGCCGTCGCCGCCGATGATAACGATAGGTTTTAGGTGGTGTGCACGACTTTTCAGTTCTGATCTTAATCGAGGTGTCATGGTGTGTCTGCCCTGTGTTTATAAAGGGATAGTATAACAGAGAGGAGTGGGAATTAACACCTGATGGGAAAAGGTGCGGATGGCAAATATCGAGGTTTTATGTTATATTTAACAGATATCACTACTTTTTAAGGGGGTTGAGATGGCTGTTAAAACGGGATTAGCGAGCAATCAAAGCAAAGTGGTTGCTAATGAGTTGGCGGTATTGTTATCCAATACTTATATCTTGTATTTGAAAACGCAAAATTTTCATTGGAATGTAGAATCTAAACAGTTTCACTCTCTCCATCTGATGTTCGAAGAGCAATACGAAGAATTATCGGAAGCTGTTGATGAAATTGCAGAGCGAATTCGTTCGTTAGGGTATCCTACACCAGGTTCTTTTAAACAGTTTAGTAAATTGGCTGAAATTAAAGAAGAAACGGCTGTTCCTGCAGATACTAAAATGATCGCGCAATTACTAAATGATCACGAATTAATGTGTCGTATTCTTCGCACAAGCATCTCCAAAGTACAAAAAGCTTGCGACGAGGCTTCGGCTGATTTAATGATTGATCGCTTAAAAGCTCATGAAAAAACAGCATGGATGTTACGCAGTACCCTAATTTAATTCCACTTGTGACAATAAAATCGAGAGATCGCAGGTATTCCAGGCGAGGCTCTCAACTGTGTGGTTGCTTGTTTAGGCAAATGGTTTTAGTGTAATATTTAGCGCATTAGATAAATTGAGAGCAGAAAATATGGCAATTATACGTATTTTAAAATATCCGGATCCTCGTTTGGCGACAAAAGCAGAGCGGGTGGAAGTGTTTGATGACGCGTTGCAGAAGATTATCGATGATATGTTCGAGACTCATTATAATACCGATAATTGTGCTGCGTTGGCAGCTACCCAATTGGATTTTCAAAATCCTAAAGCGATCACTGTTATCGATTTTTCTTCCAAAAAGAATGAGCCTCTGTGTTTAGTAAATCCAGAAGTAGTTTGGAAATCTGAAGAGTTATTTGATGAAGCAGAAGGGTGTATGTCAGTGCCGGGTGGGATTTATGAAACTGTCGGTCGTTCTCTAAAAGTTAAAGTTAAGGCTCAAGATCGTTTTGGTAAACCAATTGAAATGGATGCTGAAGGTTTTATGGCTAAATGCCTTCAGCACGAAATCGATCATTTAAATGGCAAAATCTTCATTGATTATTTCTCTAAGTTAAAACGTCAGCGAATCGATAAGCGCATTATTAAAAGAGCTCGCTGGCAATTTTAAAACCAGATAAAGTTAATTGCTTTGAGTGAGTGGTGTTGAAATGCTTCCTTGAGAGTCAGGATTAGAGAGATACTCCACTGTTGCAACGGGATCTGGATAATAAACATGATTATTCAGTAACGAGATGTTGTTGCCTAATAGATCTAGAATTTTACTAATATAAAAAAAACATCCTATGAGAGGCATTTGTTCGGAAGTTGCTCTTACTATCGGTGTTGAGAGTGCTTGGCCCTCCACATTATCGCCTTCTAAAAGGTTATGATGAAAAAAATTGCTTGAAATAGACCTGGTTTTTTTTCGATTAAGGAGTAACGGTGCTTCATTTTCATCTTCTTCCTGTAATTCTACCGCAAAACGAACTAGTCGGCATGCAACTCTGATTAAGCATTCTTTACGCATTTGATTGTCATTCCGTTCTCGAAATTTTTCGTCGAGTTGTATAAATTTCTGTGCTAATGAATCTTCTTTGGGGCGACTGTGTTCATAAAAAAGGTCTAAAGTTGCCATAGGAGATGCATGACTTAGTATAGGTTCGAAAAATTCTAAAATTGTCGCGATCGGTCGGTCTCTATCCCAAGGTAATTTCTCTTCATTGCATAATTGAGAAAAAAGACCGGCGTAATGACCGCATTGTTCGTGAAATGTGTTTAAAAAGGATGCGTAAGGGCCAGTTGCAAATACACTTTGTTTTTTCTCGTCAACACGCGATTTGTCTTTTAATGAGCCTCTCATTGATGCGTTTGCTACTTTAAGGCCTAGATCTTTAGGCGCTGCTTTTTGGATAAAACCTTTACGCTGCCATACGGTCTCTTCAGTGGCTAATGCTCGCCGACGATCTTCATCTAATTTTCCGCAAAACAAAGCGGCAGATTTATCTTGTTCTCGATTACTAGGGTCATATTTTTCTGCTTGCAAATATATACATTTTGCGTCTGAAATCTTAGGGCTTTCTATAAGATCCTTGCAGACGCACGAGAGTATTTTTTTTCCTGTATCTAATATCATGTTGAGAGGGCCAGGGTACATCATCGCTGTAAAAATTTCTTCAACAGGTGTCATGGATATGGGTAAAATTTGGCAATGAATCATTATGGTTTCAATGATTACATAGGCTAAATCATTGACTTTTACGTCTTCTTCCCAGTTGTTGAAAGTTTGGCTTGAAAAAATCTTTTCGATTTCTTTTGGAAATTTTGTATTGTGTGAGCTTCTTGCATTGATGGCGAGAGCACCTAATTTGAAGCAATGTTCAAGTTTGTTCGTCAGGTCTATTATTATGGGATTTTTATAAAGCTCTTTTAATTTTGACCAACGAATTGTCATTGATCTCCTCATTCTCAAAATGACTTCGACGTCTTTTTGCCGATCCATTTCTTGTTGTGAAAACAGTTCATGGTAATATCTTTCAAGTTCTGCTCCTCTAGCGATAAATTCGGATTCTAGCGGAATAAGATTTTCATCTGTCAAAATTCTATTACATTGACCTATAGGAGTATCAAGTTGGATTTCTACAGGGGGTAATTTGTTCAGAGCTTGTGTAACATCGGCAAGAACAAGTGAGACTTCCCACTTTAGTCTGGTTTTTTTGGGGGCGATGGCATGCTGTGTTAAAAGGCCTTGAAGGTAAGATTCATAGCTGTCTCGGCAATTGAACAAGCAAGCTACTTGAGATGCTGCAGAATCCCCTTCGTGGTAGGGCTGTCCGACACTAATGGGTACATAAAGCTTAAGATTGTTATGGGCTTGGCCAAAGAAGTCCTTGAGATCATTTGTATGGATAAAATACTCAACGTTGGTTTGCTGCTCTCCACGTGCTCTACGCTCGAGAGCGTCTCGTCTATTTGCTTTTACGCGCCTCACCATATCAATGAGTAGTCCGGCGAATTTAATAGAAAGTTCAAGAGGTACCGTGTTTTCTCCAAGTTCATTAAAATGACTGTCCATTGGGTCTATCCTTTTTATTCAGGTTGATAACTGGCTTCCTTGATAATATCATAAACTAATTTAACCTTAGGGTCACGAAGGGCCCCTTGCTTCCACCCAAGATAAAAATAGTGGCGTGGTGCTTTTTCTGTTTCATAGAGAACTACAACTTTTTTATCCTCTAAATACTCCTTGCAAAAGTAAGAAGTCAAAACAGTCACTCCAAAACCAAAACGAACAGCATCTAATATAGCGTAGAGATCACTGATCATGAATTTTACTTTGCCGTTGAATTCTTGGCTAAACACGGTTTGACAATATTGTTTTATAAATAATAAGGTTTGATCATAGGTGATCCATGGCAGGTTTTTTAAACAATTGGTATTTTGCTTGTCTAATTCCTTCTTGTTAATCAAGGCTTGGTATTTGGGATGACCAATCAGAATGAATTTCTGATGATGGATTTTTTCAATCGTAATTTGTGGGTGATTAACATATTCAACAAATTGTGCAAGATTTAGCTCATTATTTAAGATTCGAGGTAGTAAAGTTGAGTAATCGATTTCAAAGCGTAAATTGATATCATAGTCTAGTAACTTCGGTAATAATGGCACAACAATTTTCCCAAAATATTCACTAAGCCCGCCCACATAAACATCCCCACTCAGCGCTTTTACGCCTTCTTTCATCGTGCTGAGCGTGTCGTCTAGTATATCGATGGCGTCCGTCACCTTAAGGGCTACTTGGTGCGCCACAGCGGTGGGCTCCAAATTTCTGCCAACGCGCAAAAATAGGGGTTTGCCCAGATAGTGTTCAAGCATTTTTAGATGCTGCGAAACTCCGGGCTGTGTCATGGCTAAGGATTCAGCAGCCTTTGTTTGAGAGCCTAGGCGATAAACAGTTAAAAAGGTATGTAGACATTCACGGTACGACACAGGGCCTCTATATATAAAATAATTTATAGATAATATAATATTATATTATTTTATTTATACATACAAGCGGGCTATAGTGACCTCAAGACTGAGTAATAATGCTCAGGGATATCATAGGAGAACGAATATGAAACAAATAGTTTATACGATAGCGACCGATTTTATGGCGCTGACATTCTTATTGTCTGCTATTAGCACAACATTCAAATGGGAAGGTGCTGTAGGGATAATGAAGGCGCGTGGATTGCCACAGCCAGAAATATTGTTGTTGATGGCCACAGTCTTGAAATATGTAGCCTCATTAATGATGATATTCCAGCTATACCCCAATCTAGGGGCATTGGCATTGCTCGGTTTTACAGTGATGGCAACGGTTATATTTGATAATTTTTGGGCTAAGGCGGGAATGGAGCGACAGATGACCTATTTTGCCTTTCTTTCGAATCTCAGCATCATCGGGGGGTTATTGCTAGTGGTTGTCTTGTAACACCAGTGGTGCAATATAGGTAATTTTACGGATGGTGGGCCCTGTAAGGCTTATGCTATTGTAGCTCCGTGTCAATCGAATCTTTAGGGGGTGTCATGAGTAGTTTAGAAGCTTTTGAGTCAGACGGTACTAGCAAGAATCCTATTAGTAACAAGATTCCACAATTGTTAGCCTTCTTGCAAAAACCTGAATTCAGCCATTTACGTGTTGAGTTCGAACAAATACTCGATAACTACTTAGATAAATCGACGAGAGTCTGTGAAGAAGAAATTCCAGAGCTAATCAGCAATACTACCCATGATATTGCAGCGATGTTGAAGAAAGCCGCGGTAATTGCAAGACGGGATGATGGAGAGAAAAATACGTCTCATTGATTTATCAGAGTGGGGGGGGGCGTGGCAGTTCCTGTGTGAGGCAGGAGCTGTCCTTTTTAATTGGTTATCAAAGAATCATTGAGCTGTTTACGGATTGAATTAATAATTTGAAGGTTTATTTTAGACATGAGTTCAATTTTAGTTTTGGAATGAAAGCGCTTTTTCAACTTATCAAGGTAAATTTCAACAGTGCGCTGAGACAAGTGCAATTCATTAGCTGTTTGTTTGGCAGATAGGCCATCATAAAGAAACAATAAACATTGTGCTTCACGTCGTGTCAGTTCTAGAACTTCGCCTTCAAAGGTAATAGAAAATACTCTGCGCCTATGCGGACTTTCTTTATCCTGAGATTCTCGATTTCTTTGAAATAACGCATAAAATTTTTCAAGAGTTTCTTTCGATAATAAATGATTCTTGAACCCGATCAGGGTGATTGAGGAGTTAGTTTGAAGAGCCTGCAGCAAGATGGCTGCATCGTTATTAGAGAGTTTATATTGGTTTTGCAATATGGCATGCGCACTAAGATCAATGGTTTGAATTTTTGAGTTACTCATAATAAGATCAGCTATGTGCTTCAATATTTTACTATTGTAGCGTTGAGCAGGAAGATTTATTTTATTGATAGTGGGATGAGACTTTAAAATATTTAATAAAAAGCAAAACTGACGTGTTGTCAGCTGAAAAAAAGCCTTGCCACATAAAGTTAGTTCCTGAAGATCATGAGTTGCCAAAAGGAAATCGGCTTCAGAGAAGTTAATGATCGACCACATAATGTTGATCAAGGTATCAGGTGTTAAACCAAATTGATTAGTTAGATTACGATTCGCGCCATGTTTAATCAGTAAATCACTGATTAACGTTTGCTTTACTAATCTAGCACAGAAAAGAGGGCTATAGCCATAGTCATTAAATGAGTCGATTTTGACGAATTCCGAATATTTTCTTAGAAGATGGTCGATCATTTGATATTGACCCGTTGTAACGGCGGCAACTAATGGTGAAGATTGATGAGAATCGATATCTGATAAATAGATATTTTTATCAGTTGCTGAAGGTAGGTGTTGCATTATTGCTTCAAATGCACTGATTGCGCCAGCTTGGATGGCTGAGCCCAGAGGGGTATAGCCATAGGCATTACGAAATTCTAAGCTCACTCCCCGGCTAATTAAATCAGTAATAAAATCCGCTGTATTAGTCAGAGCAGCGGCATGAATTACAGTATTGCCTTCTTGATCGCGCTCGGTGATTAAAGAAAAACCGCTATCAATGAGCCAAAGTGCGGTGCGGTGATAACCATATTTTACAGCTTGAATCAGTATGCTAGCTTTTTTGATATTATTGGCGTGTGCGTATTTTTCTTCGAGTTCATCACATAAAATGAAAAATTCCTTGGCAGCATCGATGTGGTTGTTCTCAAATAGCATAGAGGCGTAGTGAAATATCAGATTTGCAAATACGTGATCATTTTCATGCTGGTAAAGTTTTGCGAGTTCATAGACATGTTGATGTATATCTAAGGCCTCATTTAACTTTCCTCCCAAAAATTGAATAATACCATTGAGATTGTGGACCAAAAGGGATTCTATATTATTGGGGCTCCAACGTTTTTCATAGAGTTTAATGGCGATATTAATATGATACTGGGATTTCGCTAGATCATTCTTGTAGCAATATAAGGAGCTAAGATTGTAATGTTCTCTACCAATTAAAAAATGGGTTTCTCCGAAGTGTTGAGACAATATTGGCAGTAATGCTTCGTGGTGTGAGATAATATTATCGATATTATGGGCTAGTTGGGGTACAAGATTATAAGGTGACTTGTACTCTGAATCTTCCTTACCAAAAAGAAATTGCTGATCAATAGTAATGAGGCCAGAAGAGGCAGGAATTCTTCCTATAAGTAATGATTGTTGTAAAGCGACTCCAAGGTTGCTAACGGCTAATGCGATTTGAGGGTTGTCATATTCAGCATTATAATTGTAAAAAAACCGGGCGGATCTTTGGTGATGGATAACAGCATCTTGATAATAGCTTAAGCTTGTGAAAACAGCCGCTAAGTCGGCATCTAGCCTAGCAAGTTCTAAGCAGGAACTGTGGTCGAGCTCTTTTAAAATCGATCGTGCGATAGTCAATGTCTTCATTGCTGTTCTTGGATGTCCTAGGGTAAAATATTGATATAACCCTAGAGTATGTAAAATTTCATATAAATCGTGATTCAGTATGCTCTTCTGTAATGCGAATTTAATGATTGACATCCCATGAGGTAGGATATCAATAATTTCCTTGCTGGCATTTTTTATGAGGCGCGTATCAAAATTAAAGTAATTTTTTATGGCTGCTAATAATTCCTCAACGGATGCTTTTATTTTTGTATCTTTGAAAAGTAAATCCATATATTTAAGTTGAAGAACTTGCTGGGTCATACCGTTAATAGAAATGTAATCCCCATCAGAGTGATGGCAAATTAAGGAGTACTTTGAGAGTACGCTTATCACTTCATTTAGTTCTAAGCGGTCATGGAATAAATTAGCCAGCAGACTTCGAGGCATCTTATCGAAGTAGAGTAAAGTGAAATAACGTAATAATTTTGATACAGATTCGTTTTCTTTTAAGACGTGTTCAATCGAAACATCCCAAGTTGTCCAAATGGTTTTGATAGAATCGTTAATTTGTATATTGTACAAATGTTGTTGATTGCTCGATTTTTCATTTAATAGAGAGAGGTAGCCTCGGATATTTTCCCCTGTCATTTTCATATAGGACATGGCTTGCGCTAAAGCTAATGGATGGCTGCCTAATTTGACTCTTAAACTATCAATTGTGAAAGGGTCTTCGTCAGGATAAAATTTTTGAATATATTTGAAAGACTCTTCCTGAGTAAATTCGGAGATTTTATAAGCATTAGGGCAGAATTGTGGGTTAATTGTGGTGAAAATGGCATGAACTACACCGTTAATATTGTAGCTATCCGGTCGTAAAAGTTCGGGATCAATCTCAAAATTAATATCATCAAAAATAATGAGTGGTGCTTTGTTTTGTGTGGCTATTGCCTGATAAATGCTAATGATAAGATCATGGATATTGTCATTGTTAGGCACGTTGAGCTGTTTTGTGTATGAAACCAGCAGAGAGTGTAGATGCTCTAAACTCGTCGGTGTAATCCATACCACTAGAGCCCCATTTTTCGAAGCTTCTTGGGCAAGAAAAGCGGCGAGCTGAGTTTTACCAGAGCCATTCATACCAGCAATAACAACAGAGGTTGAAGTGTTCTGATGATCAAGAAAATGATTTTGTATCTTAAGTCGTAGATCTGTTCGATCCAAATAGTTTTGCGTTAATGTTGGACCTACTCCAAAAATCGCCAAATTTTTCTCCCTTTGATTACTGAATCCTTAAATGCTAAAAGGTAACCATTGGACTGAACAATGTCAATTAGATAGGTTGTGAGCAGTCAACAGTGGGCTCAGGTAGATCCTTTTTGCCGGATGATTAGAATGAAATGTAGTATAACTAGGGTGGGTAGGATCCAGCTTATATGATAAGTCGGTATACCCCATAGTGTGGTGGGTAAATGCAACCGTAAGTAATAGGCTATTACTATTGCAATGCCTAATGTAAGAATTTGAAAAAGTCCACAGACGAGCAAATACAAAGATTCGCAGCGATAGTCGTCATAATGAGAGAGCAGCCTTCCAAGTGGTTGACTTTTTAGCCACTGAAAGGCATGAAATCGAAGGTGAGGATCGCCACAAAAATCTTTGGCGATGTAATAGCCGTCAGTTTCCTGTAAAGGGTTGAGGTTTTTAAAGACGCTGTAATAGAGCAATAGGGCCAATAACCAGGCCATTAGACTTAAAATTGTTGGGCTAGTCGTACAAGCTAAAATTGAAAAAAATCCAGCGATTATAAAGTCGGTGTAAGGGCCCGCTAGGCTGACAAATATTCTTGATCGTGGGGTGGACAGCCACATATCAGAGGTGTCAACGTAAGCGGCTAGGCCTAACCAATTGAATATTATACCGGCACGGTGCACTTCATGGTTATAATATTTAGTTGTGTAGCCGTGAGCCATTTCATGAGGAAGCGTCAACAGTAGATTGATCAGAAAAAGTGCGAGTAAAAAAAACAGATAGTGTGTGATCTGGACCTGAGTTGGATTGAAATGATGGGTGTGATAGGCGAAACAAAAAACACCGATCAAAGAAATGAGTGCGAGTAGAATTTGAGCAAATTTCGAATACAGTAAATATATCCCACCCTTATAGGTAGATGTGAAAAAATCGTCGATATTATAAAAAACAGATTGAAGGTATCGCCATTGATGGAGTGTATTCAAAAATCGTTGAACCCTTGTTAACTTTTCTTCTGAAAAAGGGTTGTGAGGAATATGTATATCTGGGAAATTAACGAAGCCTTCGTCGGATAATTTTAAAATAGTGTCTGCTATCGCGAGTGGCGCGAATATTTTTCGGTCGTTGTATAAGAGGGTTGTAATATCCTGCAAATTATTATGACCGTCCAAATGCTGCCAAACGAACCAGCCTTCTTCAGATAATTGATAATATCGCCCAAGAGATTTGTTTTTTAAAATTATGATAGGTTGGTCTTCATCGCCAAGACGATGAAAATGTTCGATGCCGGGTGCTTGGCTTGGAGAGCAACGTTCAATGATCAAGCTCATAATGGATTCAGCAGTATTTTTATATTTCATTAATTCATAAAGCGTTTCTTTTTTCAATATAAGAAGTTTTGCGGCTTCTGATATCTTTGCAGAGGCATATCGTTTTGCAGTTGTGTATAGAACGCTTTCACCGATGAGTCGCCAAGGCTTATGAATCGCTACAATTTTTTCGCTGCCATCAATTTGAGTCTTATACATTTCAATTTCACCGGAACAGATAAGATAGCAATGATCCGCTTCATCACCTTGTTTAAATAAAACAGTTCCCTTTTGAAGCTCAATCTCTTCAATTTCTTCAGCCAAATGTTCAACCCTTTTAGGCGGGAGATCGGAAAAAGGTTCTGCTTGCTTGATAAAATACATTCTTAACATTTTATCAGAAGCGATCTTTCTCGTCGTAATAAATTCGTGGTGTCTTTTTAAGAAATCATTGAAAACATCAATGGGCCATCCAATCATGTTGATGTTTGAAAGGCTGATTAAGGTGGCTGTTCGAAGGCCTGTTTGGCTGAAAAAGCCCTCATGACTCAGTCCTATTGCATCTCCAGCGCGAAGCAAACATTGAGGTATATTTTCGTTTAGATTCACTCGCACATCAATTTCTGCTTCACCTTTTGCGATTATATACACGGCATCAACAATATCACCTTCGGCAATAATAATTTCATTGGGGCCACAGTGCTTTTCGATACAGCACTTTGCGAGTTCGTCTATTCCCGCTTCATTTAAGCTGCTAAAGTATGGGTGATGTCGAATTAATTCTTTTCGGGTTGATAGTTCGATCATCAATTGTCTCTTCTAATAAAGATGGCTCGATTGTCTGCTAGCATAGCACAATCGAGCCATAGATAATTAACGATTACCAGTTACTGGAATCGTCCTTTTTATCTGATTTGTAAGATTTACTGCCCTTATTCCATTGTTCTGAGCTGCCAGTCTTACTGGTACTTTCATAGTGACGACCTTGTGTTTGCGAGGATTGTTTATAATTAATTCCCAGGGCACCGAGTACTTTGGTATTAAAACGATCTTCTAAACGTTGGTCGGTAAAAGCTTTGAGACTGCCTGCTTCTAAACTAGACCATTCAGATTGACTTAGGCCAATATTTTGCGCTTTTACTTTTTTGTAAAAAGCTTTTGGGTCTTGTTTGATGCTTTGGGTCAATGTATCTCTTAAAGTTGCCATGATTCTCTCTCCTTAAATAATTAAAATCTTGCTTGGAGTCCAGAGTTGAATACCAAAACTGGCTTCAAGCTCCTAGGTACAGTTTAAGTATAGTCCAGATTTTGAAAACGTTTTTGCTATATTTTGATCATTTTTAACGAAAATATAATCTTTCAAATAAGGGTGTTTGTTTAAATTGAAATCTCAAATCTACGCTATACTAATATCAGATGAACAAAACAAGGAGTGAGTTATGTTCAAGGTTAGCATGCCAGTAATTCTGCTTTTTGCAGTATTAGGCTCGTTTGTTTTAGAGGTGAATGCGTGGGATAAAGGAATTTATCTGACACAATACACATTAGAAAAACCCAGCAAATTAGACTATCTCATACGTCAATCAAAAGACACAGGGATTAATACTTTTGTGGTTGATCATGACTATTATAGTTCTCATTATGCGCGGGCTGTTGCAAAAGTAAAAGCGGCAGGAATTAAATTTGTTCCTCGAATCGTCGTTTTTTCCGATGGCGGTACTTATGAGCAAGTTCATTCACGTGCGCATTGGGAGAAAAAATTCAATCTAGTCAAAGATGCAATCAGGGCAGGAGCTGATGCTGTACAACTGGATTATATTCGTTATAGTTCAAAATTACCTGCAAATCCACAGCATGCCAGAGACGTTTATCAGGTTATTCGTTGGTTTAAAGAAAAAATCAACGCTGAACATGTTCCTATGGAAATCGATATTTTTGGTGAAGTCAGTTATTACCCTTCTATGCATATTGGTCAAGACATAAAAATGTTTGCGGACAGTGTGGATGGCGTAAATCCGATGGTTTATCCTTCCCATTTTTGGCCCTATCAAAAGTATTCTGCAGAACCTTATGAGACAATTAACCAATCATTGAATTCATTAGGGGGTCAATTTAACCATAAACCGCCTTTCAAAGTTCATGCATTTATCGAAGCTGCTAATTATCATTATCTACGCAGGACTACGAATGCCGAAAAACAAGACTATTTGCTTGAAGAAATTCAAGCAGTAGAGGATGCAGAAGGGGTTTCAGGATGGTATGTCTGGAGCGCCAACAATGTCTATGACAATTTATTCCAGGTACTCAGACACCATAAAACTCGCTCAGGTGAGTATCAAAATAGCCAGACAGCACAAAACGAGGAAAGATTCCGCTAATACAGGAATCTTTCGGCAGGGGGGGCTGAATTAACAGGAACTCCTATGAAGTGTGCTTATTGTCTGGTAAAGAGCCCTTTCGTTCAAATTTCACCCTTATCCCTAGAGGCTTAATATTGCCTTCAGACTAGTATGTTATTATTCAATCATGGTGATTTAAAAAGGTGAGATCCCATGAAAGAGAAAAGAAACAGTGTTGGTATTGAAGGTCGGGCGAATGATAAAAGACTTGCAAAGAAAATTGTGAATCTTTTGTGTCGTTATGCGCAAAACGGTGAACATCAACATATTCCTCAGTGTTTTGATACGCTCACTTCTATAGAAGAAAAAGAGGCTTTTAAGCAATTAACTTCCTTAGAGAATATGGCACTGACCGATAGTTTGTATATAGCAAGAGCGGTTGTACCCTTGGTTGAATCACTTCCTAGCCACAATGGTGCTGAGCCCAGTCACTTATATTCGTTGCTTCGAGATATAGTGCGTGAGTCTACTGACGCTTTGGAAAAAGAAGTTGAAGAGCAGCAACTCGCATTAGCTGAAAAAGAACAAGTTATACAAGATTTGGCCGAAAAGAATGGCATATCCGGATTGACGGCAGTTTCAGAAATTGATGCAGCCATTCAGAAAATAAAGTCGATAGAATCAGGCTTAATTAAAAAGCCAAAAGACATGATTAATGATATACAAGCTCAAAAGAGCAGAATCGCTAAGCTGCCACAGTTAAATGAAGCTACGAAAAAAGTATCTTCAGAGCAAGCTCTCGAATTGAAGCGATCCTATGTTTCTAGGCTAAATAATGACTTGAAAGGTTCAGAAGAAAAGATGCTAAGGGTGAGTGAACGAAACAAACAAGCAGACGGTAGTCTAGATAAACAAAAAGCGAAGAACAAAAAAGCGCATGAAGTTTATGAGACTTTAAGCCAATTAATTGATACTATTCCTGAGTCTTATGGTCTTCAATCCCCAGCAGCTAAAAAACATAAAGCAAGACGATTCGGATTTTTTAAAGATCAATCTCAAGTTTTAGTCTCAAAATCTAATAACAAGAAAGACTTTGCTTTAAAAGCTAAGCGAGGTCTGTGTGACAATATTATAAGCTTGCTTGATCAATATATTCACAGCCCAGGTCATTCAAAAGATAGAATGGATTCTGCCAAAAAAATATATTCCGAAGCATGCAAGTTGAGAGTTGATGACAAATTGAGCTTGCTCGAAAAAGATAGAAGATTGCTCGATTTGATCCGTGCTGAAAATATTGCATCGAAAGGTCGATGGAATGGCAGAACTTCTAAATTGTTTGCTATCTACCGTGCAGCTGAATTTTATTACAAAGAACAACTTCAGATAGAATCAGGTAAAGTTTTGTCTGTTGAGTTGGCAGCTAAAAATGAGATGGCTGAAAAAATGTCCGAACTCAATGAGTTACTGCAGGGCCTAGAGACGCAGAAGAGTCTGATGGTAGATTCCAATGTCAAACTGAATCAACTACGTGAAGATGAGCTGTTGCTGGTCATGAATGCAGAAGAAGGCACTTTGACTGATGAGAAACAAACGGCTAATTCTCGAATACAAAACAATCAAAGCAGAAAACTAGAAAAACTCAGTGCGAATGAGCAAAAATTGGTTCAAACCCAATCTGATCTTTTGCAGAAAGAAATTGAAGCGGTGGTATTGAGTCTTGATTCTGATAGAGTAATTGCTGATATTAAAGCGTTATATAACAAAGCACGCAATATCTCTATACGGCTTTTGTCCCAAGGAAAAGTCTCTTTGGCAATTCTACCAGAATCTGATACCCTACCTTCCGTATCTGAGATGGTCAGTAGAGCGACAGCTTACCTCACTGCGCTGAAAGCCTCTGCAGAAGAAGAGAAGACCTTAGTAACTAACGCTGATCATCAAAATGTTTCGTCATCTGTTGTAGCGGCTTCATTCTAAGTCTTCATACAAGGCCCGACTGAGCCTGATACTTGAATGAGAATTTAAAGTGAAAGAGCGATATCATATCCCATTATCACTGTATATCCATATGCCTTGGTGTGTTAGGAAATGTCCCTATTGTGACTTCAATTCTCATGAGCTTAAGCAAGATTTGCCTGAAAATACTTATATTAATGCACTGATAAACGATTTGGCATTAGATTTGGAGGGGGTGGCTGATAGACATTTAACTTCTATTTTTATTGGTGGTGGTACTCCCAGTTTGTTTTCTTCTGCTGCAATTGAGCGTTTATTGTTGCTTGTTCAAGAGCGAATTCCTTTTGAACAGAATATTGAAATTACAATGGAAGCAAACCCTGGTACTGTTGAACAAAGCAGATTTGAAGGCTTTCGAGAAGCAGGGGTCAATCGATTATCGATTGGTGTGCAAAGTTTTGATAATCATCACTTAAAAAAATTAGGTCGGATACACGATAGCGATACTGCAAAACGAGCGATTAATACTGCTCAGCAGGCAGGTTTTGATAACATCAACATTGATTTGATGTTTGGATTGCCAGAACAATCAGAAGCGCAAGCTTTATCAGATTTACAGCAAGCGGTTGAATTTAATACCTCTCATTTATCCTGGTATCAATTGACCATCGAACCGAATACATTGTTTCACCATCAACCGCCTGTTTTACCGGTCGATGATGATATTTGGACTATGCAACAAGCAGGCCAAGCATTTTTAGCCACACATCATTTTCACCAATATGAAATTTCAGCTTACAGTCAAAAAAATCAGCAATGTCGTCATAATTTAAATTATTGGACATTCGGCGATTATTTGGGGATTGGTGCAGGGGCTCATGGTAAAATCACCGATCCTATTCGTGGAAAGGTAAAGAGAACCTGGAAGATACGTCATCCGAAAACCTATCTAGAGGCATCAGACTCTTTTGTTCAGGGCAGTCAGATGCTGAATCAAAGCGATTTTATTTTAGAATTTATGTTGAATGCACTGCGTTTATATCAACCGATATCGCTCGAGCTTTTCGAAGAACGTACGCGAATCTCACCGAGTGAGTTGAATTCAAAACTTGAGCAAGCACAAGAAAAAGCGCTGTTGACGCTGACTGAGGGTGTGATAGAAACTACACCACTTGGGAAGCAGCATCTGAATGAGCTGTTGCTGATTTTTAGTGGAGAGTGAGAATTTTTCTGATCGAGAAAAATTCTAGGAAAGCCACTCTGAAATCAGATATGGGAGAAGTATTTGTCGACTTATATTTTAATACACGGCGCTTGGCACGCGAGCTGGTGTTGGACAGAAGTGGCAACACAATTATCTGAAGCTGGACATCAAGTGATAGCGCCCGATCTGCCAGGTCATGGGGCAAATTTTAAAGCACATCCCAACGTGAAATTTCACGATTATATTGAATGCATTATGGGATGTGTGGAGAAATCTGATCAACCCCCGATTCTGGTAGGCCATAGTTTCGCTGGGATGTTTTTATCTCAAATCGCTGCAACCTATCCCAAGAAGATAAAAAAATTTATTTATCTTAGCGCTTATGTTCCATTACCCGGAGAATCATTTTTTAGAATTTCTGAAAAGCTTTCACAGACAAAATTATCGACCGAGCTGATTGTAGATAAAGAAAAAAGTAGTATTTGTTTAAAAACGGAGAATTTGCCCAGAATACTGTATAATTGCACGCCATCAGAGAAACAAACTGTAGCAGTATCAAAAATCGGACCAGAACCGCTTTCGCCTTTTGCCGCCGTATTAAATTTAGTGGGGCTCGACTACAACAATATTGATACCCACTATATCCTCTGCGAATCGGATCAAGCTTTAAAATTTGAAGACCAGCAATGGCTCTCAGCAAGAACCCAGGGTAAATTTTCTACACTAACGACAGATCACTCGGCATTTTTGTCCGCGCCAAAAGAATTATCAAGTTTGCTTGTTGCGGAGTAATTATTTCATCTAAAGATGATTTTTAGATCTAGTTGCTCATCTTCGTGCAATCTTGAAATTTACTCAGTCTGAAAAACCTTAGTGGGAAAAGAAAAACCCTCAATTAAGAGGGTTTTTGGGGGGAATGAAAATTCCTAAGGATGTTCTTAGAAAGGAATGTCGTCATCAAAATGAGCGGCGCCAACGCTTTCAGGAACTGAAAGTGGTGGGCTGGCAGAATGCGTGCCATGAGTGACTGTGATAGCGCCTTCGTCACTAAAATTACCGCGCTCTTGACCGCCACTGCGGCTATCTAAAATATGCATTTCGTTCGCGATGATTTCTGTGGTGTAACGATCGATGCCATTTTTATCTTGCCATTTGCGTGTACGTAAAGTTCCTTCAATGTAAATTTTTGAACCTTTGCGTAGATACTCGCCTACAATCTCGGCAAGTCGATTAAAAAATACAACCCTGTGCCATTCTGTTCTGTCTTGTAATTCGCCGGTTTGTTTATCACGCCATGTTTCGCTGGTAGCCAAGTTTACATTAGCAACTGCGCTTCCGCTGGGGGTGTATCGTACCTCTGGATCGTTACCTAAGTTTCCTATCAGAATAACCTTGTTTACGCCTCTAGCCATAATATAACTCCAAGTTCAATTTTAATATCGTTAGTCTCGAATAAAAGCCTGCGTTGTCCTACTGAGCGCTGACTTATCGAGTATTGTATTGTCTACTTTGAGATATGCAATACCGTGATCTAGTAAAATCATGGTCTCGATGATGCCAGGGATGTTGCGTAGTTGTTTTTCAAATTTGTCTGCATCCTCGTGTTTTAAGGCTTTAAGGGGGATTATGGTGGTTTCAAGAGCCAAAGGCTTACAGATAAACAGGGTAATTAGTAAGCATGAAGCAGCCAATATCGCACAATAAATGAACACGGATTCAGGCTGCCATAGGCTTTGAACCAGTCCAGCTGTGGATCCGCCGAAAAAAATGCCCAAAAATTGGCTGGAGGAATAAACACCGAGTGCAGCACCTTTGCTGTGAATGGGGGCGATTTTTGAGACCAGGGAAGGCAATAAGGCTTCTAGCAGTGAGAAAGCCGTGAAGAAAAGGATTAGCGCCAGTCTGAAATCCCAGACGGTGGAATGCCAGAAATAAAGCATCATTTGGCTGAGCAGCAGCGTGCTAAGGGATCCTATTAAGAGATTTTTCTGTTGTCGATGACGTTCCGCTGCGAGCATAAAGGGCAGCATGCCCACGAAAGCACAGGCCAGGATGGGTAGGTAGAATTGCCATTGATGGTTTGGCAACAATCCTGCCGATTGAAGCATCGGAGGTAAGGCCATAAACGAGGCGGTGAGCAGAGCATGGGAAATAAAGATGGCATAATTGAGGTATATGAGCTGGCTGTTCCTGAGCGTTTTGGCCATTTGCGCCAGCAGCGTTTCAGAGCCCTGCGGACGTAGTGCTTGTTGGGGGTGGGGCAGGGCAAAGATCACGATCAAAATACCCAACAGGGCAAAAACGGCGGTTAAGTTAAAAATACCGCTGAGACCGAGAGAGCGATGGATAACTGGTCCAATCACCAGAGAAGCGCTGAAAGAAAGGCCAACAGTAAGGCCAATGGCGGCCATTGCCTTCGTTCGATTCTCCACTTTAGTCAGATCTGCCAGGGTTGCCATAATAGTACTGCCTATCGCACCTGCGCCCTGCAAAATACGTCCTAAAATAAGGCCATAGATGCTTGTGGCAAATCCCCCCACGAGACTTCCCAAGGCGAAAAGACAGAGCCCGCCAATCAAGATGGGTTTACGTCCTAAGCGGTCGGATAAGAGGCCAAACGGGATCTGAAGTAAGGCTTGTGATAACCCATAACTCCCTAAGGCGATACCGATGAGCATGGGTGTTGTGCCCACATAGTCTTTAGCTGCGATCGCAAAAATAGGCAGGATCATAAATAGCCCTAACATGCGAAAGGCAAAAATCAACGACAAGAACAGAGTAGACCGAATTTCGTGCTGAAAAGGATGTTGATGCATGCTCATAGGTTGTCTGCCGAGAATAAAGGAGGCAGTGTAGCATGTTTGTCTTGCTTTGACAGTGGATTGGTTGATAGGGGGTTTTTTGGCCTTCTGATATAGGGTAGAATCACCGATCCTTGGGCTGTTTAGGTTGGGATATGGATACTATTACGATTCGTGGTGCGCGAACCCATAATTTGAAAAATGTTGATTTGATTTTACCCAGAGATCAGTTGATTGTCATTACAGGGCTTTCTGGGTCAGGGAAGTCTTCTCTAGCCTTCGATACACTCTATGCGGAAGGTCAGCGGCGTTATGTGGAATCTTTATCGGCTTATGCACGACAATTTTTGTCGATGATGCAAAAGCCGGATGTAGACCATATTGAAGGTTTGTCACCCGCTATTTCAATCGAGCAAAAAGCGACTTCGCATAATCCCCGTTCAACAGTCGGTACCATTACAGAAATTTACGATTATTTACGGCTCCTCTTTGCGCGCGTGGGAATTGCACGATGTCCCGAGCATGGCATTAATTTAGAAGCGCAAACAATCAGTCAAATGGTGGATACAGTTTTAGCCTTGCCAGAAGATACAAAAGTGATGTTGCTTGCGCCGGTTGTTCAGGGTAGAAAAGGTGAACATTTACAAGTTATTGCGGATCTGCGTCGTAAAGGATTTGTGCGTGCCCGAATTAATGGTGAGATTGTGAATCTGGATGAAGCGCCAGAATTATCGCTGCGAAAAAAACACACCATCGAAGTTGTTGTTGATCGGGTAAAAGTGCGCGCTGATTTGACACAACGATTAGCTGAATCTTTTGAAACCGCGATTGAACTTACGGGTGGTATCGCAAGTATTGCATTTATCGATGATGATCGTCCGGAGCTATTATTTTCAGCGAAAATGGCTTGTTCAAAATGCGGTTATAGTTTAGCTGAATTAGAACCCCGTTTGTTTTCGTTTAATAATCCCGCGGGAGCTTGCCCTACTTGTAATGGGTTAGGCGTTAATCAAGCGTTTGATGAGAAAAAAATCATTGTGGATGAAGAATTGAGCATTGCGGGTGGTGCTATCCGAGGGTGGGATCGGAGAAATTTTTATTATTTCCAAATGTTGCAATCTTTAGCAAAGCATTATCGATTTGATGTTGAAAAACCCTACAACCAATTACCTGAAGATATACAGCAAATACTGCTGTATGGCAGTGGTGATGAAGAAATAAAATTTCGATATATGTCAGCGCGAGGAAAAGTCGTTCAACGAGTGCATCCTTTTGAAGGTATTCTTTTGAATATGGAACGTCGTTATGCAGAAACAGAATCGCTGGCGGTACGTGAAGATTTAGCCAAGTATTTAACCGCAAGTCCGTGCAAAACTTGTGAGGGTCATCGTCTGCGCTTAGAGGCTCGTCATGTTTATATTCAAGATTGTAGTATCCCTGATGCAGTGAATATGCCTATTGGTAAAGCGATGGCATTTTTTGAGAAAGTTAAATTGACAGGGCAGCGTGGAGAAATTGCAAAAAAAATTCTGGTTGAAATTACAGCACGTCTTGGATTTTTGGTGAGTGTAGGGCTCAATTATTTAACACTCTCACGCAGCGCAGAAACCTTATCGGGTGGTGAAGCACAGCGAATTCGATTGGCCAGTCAAATTGGATCAGGTTTGGTGGGGGTGATGTATATTCTGGATGAGCCCTCTATCGGATTGCATCAGCGCGATAATGATCGGCTTCTTAAAACACTAAAACACTTACGTGATTTGGGAAATACAGTGATTGTTGTTGAGCATGACGAAGATGCTATTCGTGCAGCAGATCATGTCGTGGATATTGGGCCTGGGGCCGGTTTGCATGGTGGACATGTTATTGCACAAGGAACACCCCAAGATATTGAAGCACACAAAACCTCACTGACAGGAAATTATTTATCCGGTTCATTAAAAGTGTGGTCAAGGTCAGAGCGGAAAATTCGAGATCCTAAACGATTGTTCCAAATTCAAGGGGCTTCATTAAATAATTTAAAAAATGTGGACGTTTCATTTCCAATTGGATTAATTACCTGTGTTACTGGGGTTTCAGGATCAGGCAAATCCAGTTTGATTAATGATACACTTTATCCGATTGCGGCAAGGGAGTTTAATGGTGCAACCTTAGTAACTCCAGGACCTTATGAATCCATTGGCGGATTGGGTCATTTTGATAAAGTTGTAGGCATCGATCAAAGTCCGATTGGTCGAACGCCGCGTTCAAATCCTGCCACCTATACCGGTTTATTTTCTCCCATTCGTGAATTATTTGCAGGCATACCAGAAGCGCGAGCCCGAGGTTATCATGTTGGCCGATTTAGCTTTAATGTCAAAGGTGGACGTTGTGAAGCCTGTGAAGGGGAAGGCGTGATTCGTGTCGAAATGCATTTTTTAGCGGATGTGTATGTGGAATGTGATGTGTGCAAAGGAAAACGATATAATCGAGAAACCTTAGAAGTTCGGTACAAAGGAAAAAATATACACGAAGTTCTAGAAATGACCGTCGAAGAAGCGCGTGAATTTTTTGATGCTGTTCCCATTGTGGCACGTAAATTACAGACTTTGATGGATGTGGGTTTGTCTTACGTGCATTTAGGGCAAAGTGCGACCACCTTATCCGGGGGTGAGGCACAGCGGGTAAAATTAGCCAAAGAGCTATCGAAACGTGATACGGCAAAAACGCTCTATATTCTAGATGAACCTACAACGGGTTTGCATTTTCACGATATTAAACAATTGCTCGAAGTATTGCATCGCTTGCGAGATAAGGGTAATACCATTATTGTGATCGAACACAATTTAGATGTGATATGGGCTTCTGATTGGATTATTGATTTAGGACCCGAAGGAGGGGAAGGCGGTGGCTCAATTGTAGCCACTGGGACACCGGAAGAAGTTATGAATAATTCAGCTTCTTTTACCGGTCAATTTTTATTGCAGCATGTGAGGCGAAATGAAAGGCATTTATCAAAATAAAACCTTTGGTGGGATTTTATTAGTCGCAGGTACGTCAATTGGTGCAGGAATGCTAGCCTTGCCAATTACCACAGGCATAGGCGGTTTTTATTCAGCAATCGGTTTATTTTTCGTCTCCTTTGCTTACATGATGTTGACCTTATTCCTTCTACTTGAGGCCAATTTGTATGAGCCCAGTATGGAAGCGAATATTATTTCGATGGCACGAAGACGTCTGGGTGTTCTTGGGCAAATCGCGAGTTGGTCCTCATTTTTGCTGCTTTATTATGCCGTTGCTGCTGCCTATATGTCGGCAGGAGGATCTTTAATCAGTGAATTGATTTCAGCCGGAAAAGAATTATCGCTTTCAAGAACCAACATGACAATTATTGGCTTTGCAGCGGTGGGTGGTTTGTTCGTATTTTTTGGTGCTTGGTTGGTCGATCATATTAATCGATTATTTATGTATGGGCTCATTGCTTCATATTTTATCCTGGTGTTTTTTGTAACCCCTCATGTGACTTTTTCAAATCTACACGTGGGTGATTCTAAATATTTATTTGCGGCTGTTCCCGTGGTTGTTTTATCCTTTACTTCTCATGTGATCGTGCCCAGCCTAAGGATGTACATGCAGAATAATCTCACGCAGTTAAAAAAATCCTTATTATATGGCTCTCTGGTGCCCTTGTTTTTTTATGTGGTTTGGGAATTTTTAATTGTTGGAGTGCTCCCCGGAACTGGTGAATACAGTTTAACCGCTATTGCTTCTCGTCCTCACCCCGTGGCTGGAATCACACAGGCATTGCATTCTTATTTGGGATTGAGTTGGATTGCCGGTGCTGTTGGCGCTTTCTCCTTTTTCGCCTTAGTCACTTCTTTTTTGGCGGTTATATTAAGTCTGATTGATTTTCTTTCAGATGGTTTTCAAATGAAAAAAGACATCAAAGGTCGTCTATTTTTGCTATTGCTCACCTTGGTTCCCCCTTTGATTTTTGCTTTGTATTTCCCCTCAGGCTTCGTTTTGGCCATCAGCTATGCAGGAGTTTTTGTCGCAATTTTATATGGAATATTGCCTCCCTTAATGATTTGGAAAGCCCGTTATCAAGAAAATCTCGATTGTGGGTTTCGAGTTAAAGGGGGTAAGCCTGTTCTCATTCTCTGTATGATCGGCGCAATTGTTGTGATTACGTTTCAAGTGGCTAGCACGCTTAACTTATTACCAACGCCTTAGCTAGGCTTATTTGTAACTCAAGAAGTTAGTCTGTGAGGGTTCCTCAAGGAATCGACATTTGTCGTTTTCTTGAGGAACAATATTATCAACCCAAGAGAATATGAGCTTCTTCAGGCTTAAAGATTTGGATTCCCC
>CAZMLO010000009.1:0-70837 GCA_964567285.1 uncultured Gammaproteobacteria bacterium | reverse complement strand
AGGATGCATTTTCGCAAAGGTGAGCCATTGAGTGTTGGTTAATGCTTCTGCGCGTTTTTCTAATTCATGAGGTAGTGTTTCGAAAATAATATTGAGCTCGACTCTACCATTGCCTGTAATGTAGAGAACACAACTATCTGTAAAATCAATGAGATCGTCTACATTAAAGCGCGCCAAATATGATCTAGCGACAGCCACACAACTTTCTGTACGAGCAGTAACTGTTTTTAACAGTTCAGCACTCGAGAGGGTATAGATAAAATCTTCTCTCTGTAATAAAGAGCTCATGATAGAAGCTTGGCAATCCTTAAATTTAGGATCAAATAGTAATGCCCTGGCTTCAGCATGGCTTAGCAAGGCGCGTGTGAAGCTATTTTCAGCAATCGTAGGCGCAAAAGAAAATGAAAAACCTCCCATCTTTTTTTTCGGTAATTCTGCTAATTGCATTAAGAGTGTATTTTCTTGAATATCGTTATCTGCCTTGTCTACTTCGAGTCTTTTTTGAAATGCTGGACTATCGAGAATAAATTTTATTTCTTCAGGACCAAGATTCTCTGCAATTAAAAGGATTTGAGTGTTAGTCAGAGACTTAAGTATTATTGCATTGGAGAGGACGACCTTCGCTAAATCGAAAACAACCTTATTATCGATATTAAACCATTGTTCAATCACATCAAAGGTCAATAATGGCCAGAGATAGGGGTACTTTGGAATGATTTCTTCATTTTCTTTTAGTATACATACCAACTTCACAATACCTGCATTCCCTAGATGCCTGAGTAGAGCAGGTCTAGTAAGAATAAGAGGGATGATACGTGATTCATTCAGAAAGTATTCTCCACAAGGAGGATCATTTTTAAATACGGTATCTTCAATTTTAAACAAAATTGCGGAATTGAATTTCTTCGTCATGGGTTCATAATTAGCTTGAATCACTTCTATCATTAGTGCTCTTCTCGGATCAACTACCCGTCGTTGACGAAGATCTACAAAAACAGTATTGGTATCTTTAGCCGCATCTTCTGGACTAAAGTATTGTGTGGGAATATAACCCAACAAATCAGCCTCAGTTAAGCGCTCCAGCAAGCACTCAATGTTTTTTAAGCGGGCAATTTCCCAATCCACTTTATCGGCTTTTTTAAACCACCAGAGTGCTTCTCTGACTAATTGCGAAAAAATTCCGGGTACGCATCTATCCAATAACATCAAGCCAGATCCCGTTAAAAGCCCACTGAGTTTAGGATTAACGAGATCCGTGATGATGTTAAACCGATTCTGTTGATTCTGCTGATTTTGAGGCAACTGATTGTACCATTGTATCCACTGTATTTTGAAAAATAACAAGAATATTGAAAGCGCTGAATCGAGTTTGTGATATTTTTGCCATAAGCTTAATTCTTCCCACTGTGTGGTAAATTTAGCTGAACATAAGTTCATAAAGGCTTTAAGCGTTGTGCGTGGCATTTCTCTATGCGTATCAGTGGGATAAAACGATAGAATTTCCTGAGCTATTGTTTGTAGCTCATTCGCTGTTTGCGTAAGAGGAGTACTCTAATTGACTGGTAAACCGGGTCGATTTCTCAAGTAGTGAATACATTTGGATAATTTCTCACAAGGTGCTCGACTATCACCATTGAATGTGAGGTTCGTCATCTTCTCAATATAATCAAGAAACGCTTTGCCTTCGACGCTCGGTACATCTTGTGCGATGGCGGGGAGATACTGCCAAAGACTACTCTGACTGAATTCAAGGGCTTTTTTATAACGTTTAAGCTGAATGTCTCGAGCCAAAAAATTGGCTTTTTTATTAACCAAAGATACTGATTGCAGGTCTGTTGTTTCCAAGTGCTTTAAAATTGCAGAAGCACTGTCATCCGATAAACGTTCTAGAAAATGAGCCCACTCCTGAGGCACTACAATTTTCTCAGGCCTATCTTTGCCTGAATTCTCTGTGGTGACTGGTACAGCTGAAGTATCTGGGTGTTCAGCTGATCCCTCTAGAGAAGGATCACCGGTGGCTTGATTGTATTTAACCTTAGTGTCTTCGAATTCACGCATAAAAGGCCTCTATTCTCTATTCAGTGTGGCTGGGTAGTCGCTCGTTGAACGTAATTTTATGGCTTGTTGAGCTGTAATAGTACTGCTTTCTAAGGAGAAAAACCATCGTAGATTTTCTACGCCACAATGATGATTGATGTGGATCATAATCACTGACCTCTTGGTGATGCGGGTATTTGAGTTCCAGCGGCATTTTCATTAGGCTCCAGTTCACCAGCTGGCTGGTGGGGAACTTGCACTGGAACTCCTAGAGGAACAAGTTGTTGGCCTTGTTGAACATTTCGAGGATAAATCCAAGGGAGGGTATGTATACCCCTTATTCCATCCTTTGGAAAAGGGTAGTTCATGGTTTCGAAAGTCGTATAAGCGATGCAACAGTGCTAATATTTTGGCGGTTGCTTCCGAAGGTTGATCTGCAACTAATCTTCTCAGTGTAGGAAGCAAAACAGCACGAAAGTTACCTTTAATAATGACGTTTAAAAGCCTATGAAAATGAGTTTCGCTATGATTATCTTGAATGAGTAGAATGGAGAGAGGGATAGTTCTGCGAGGCGGTAAAATGGACAGATTCCCCTTATTATTTGTTGATTGATCTGATTCAAAGGTTTTCGGGGGGGAAGTACTTTTTTCTTCTGATGCGCGATACATGATGTTCTCCTGCTTTTCTAATGGCGAATAGCAAAAATAATTATTGTATTTTAAAACAAGGCTTGCCGATAAAAAATAGAAAGAGACTGAAAGGGTTGTAGGTATTTTACCTACATCTTGTCCTGATATCCTCGCGCAATAGTAACGACAATACGGGTAGAGTCTGAAGTTATTGTAGGTAATTTAGCGACAAAATCCGAACCTCAATTTTTCCTTTAAGTTAATAGTTAAAGTGATACCCATGTACATAAAATCTTCTTTTAGGTTTCTTCTTAGGCGCATTCGCCATTCCTAAATTGCGTGCTGCCGCCTCAAGACCTTGATCAGCGGATTTTTTCCACCATTCCTTGGCCAGTCCTATATCTTTTCTAACACCTTTACCTTGGTTATAACAAGTACCGAGATTATTTTGTGCTTTAGCATGTCCTCTTTCACCGGCATCTTTGTAGAGCTGAAAGGCCTTGTCATAATCTTGTTTAAGACCAAGCCCTCTAGGGCCCGCTTTACTGCCTAGGAAATAAGCATTACCGAGTACGTTTTGTGCATCCATATAGTTCTTATTCGAAGCTCTTTGTATCAAATCTAGTGCAGTTTTCAGATTTGATGTGACACCATTGCCATCTCTATAGCACATCCCCAATTCATATTCCGCTTCAGCAATTCCCTGTAAGGCTGCTTGATTAAACCAGTGCGTAGCTAGTTTGGGATCTCTATCGATTCCTTGGCCTTTAAGATAGCATTTACCTAGCATACATTGTGCAAAACCATGGCCTTTTTCGGCAGCAAGCGTCAACAGTTTTACGGCATCAATGGGATCTTTCGACATGCCCCCGCATTGATAAAAATAGCAGCATGCTACCGTAAAATAATCGATTGGATCTGAACTTTTCCTCTCCAAAACGGCTGTTTCAATCGTTAAAAGTGACCTGCCAAGCTCAATGTATAATTCCGGTGTTTTGTCGTCAAATTTTCCTGGCATACAAAAGTAGTAGATATAAAATAGTCTGTAATAAGCCGGTAAATAATGGGGCGCTGCCTGTTTGTAGCAATCAATTGCTTTGTAGAATTGACTGAGATTCATGTACTTTTCGCCTTCCAAATATTGCTCTTTTCCGAGTTCAAGTTTTAACTGATTTGGATCTTGAGGTCCTCCAAGCCCTGTCGTAATTGCTCCATAGCTATTGTTTTTTTGATCTGTAACTACAGTTGTTGTTACTGCAGATGACTTGGATACCGCAGCGGGTGAGTTAGCAGGTAATGGGGGTGCTGATGGTGTTGGTGCTGTTTCATCTGTTGAGCTAAAGGGGTCAGAGGCCGTCCCAGTGACTTTTTCCTTTTTTCGAAATAATTTCATCGGTGAAACCTCCTGTAAGTTGTCAACTTTAGTGGCCAAGTCGTATTGGACACCTAAATCTATCATGCGGATCCAGTTATTGACAATGCTTTTTTAGTATCCTCAAAAGAGAAAAATAAATGGGCGGTGTCTCATTTGATAGTGTTTGGACACTATCACTTGATTACTTCTACCGTATCTTAAAATACGGTGATCATTTGATTTTCAGATTCAGCAATTTCTTTTTGTAAATGGGCTCTTACGAGGGCTTTTGATTGATGTTTACGGAGCTCTATTAATGCTGTTGTTAGTTGTTCTTTGGAGATGCGAGTTGCTGGCTGAGTTTGAGCTTTCGATTGGGTTTCTGGATCTTTAGGGTTATTGTTTGAAACTGGCGTTGGTTTTGGAGCTGACAATTTTGGCTCACTCGATAATCTTGATAAGACACTCGTATAGGTAGTGCTAGGGTGTTCTGAATTAACCTCTTCACGGGCGAGTTCTCTACGATGCGCTTCTCGGACTTTTTTGAATTGGGGATGAATATTATTTTCAAGAAAAAATGTATCGTTATAGAGTTTGTACAATGCGCTGAATTTTCCCCTCCCAGGCGTGAAAATGGCGATAATATAATTTGCAAAACGATTTAAAAATGAGGATGGTCTTAGGTTTCTTAATTTAATGATTTCCGCTTGGAAACCAACGTGATTCAATTGGCCATGAGCAAATTTATGAATGGCTGTAGCCAATTGTTTTTTGTGCGGAGCCAAAGTCTGTTGAAATCTTGGATCGTCAATTTTTGCAAGAAATTCTCGGTAGTTTAAGCCTTTAGCAGGGAGAGAAAGTCCAAAATAATTGGCGAGCGCACGTTGTTGATCTTTTTTGAAATAAAGGTATTTAAATACTTCTTCATGAGACTGTTCGTAAAATGACTGAACGTGATCGGTCAGAGCTTTGCAGTCTGCTGGTCTTAAATGATGCAGAGGCTCTCGTAAGTTTTCTAACCAACTATAGATTGTGGTGATTGAGTTTATAGGGTAGGTATTGTCACCGCGGTCTGGATTGATATCTTTATTCAAAGTCGTGGTGGCGCTAGTGAGAGTAACGAGTGCTTTCCAGCGATTAGATTCAGGATTCCCCTTGTGTGCTTCTTGTTCAAGAGCTTTGTTGATGGTAGTGATTACACCATTATGCACATGATAGGGGGTGTAATGCATGTTGAATTCTTCGGAGCTGTTTGTTAGCGCTGTAAAAGCTAAGCCATAAGCTTCGTTTAATAAACTGAAATCATCAACTTGACCCGCATAAATCTTCGCCAGAACTTGATAGGCAAAAATAGGTGTCTTTTTATCTTTTCGAAGATCCATTGCTGAAGCGGTGAGACGATATTTCTCTGCTTCAAAATCAGACCTTTTGGTAAATGCTTGGTAGTCCTCTGAATTTTCTGCATCGGGCTGGTGGATGGCTTTAATATCGGGACGCAGGATTTCGAACTGTTGCTGTCCGCTAAACTTTCCTCGCAACGCTTGCCACATGGGGCCATGGTCTGCCCAAAGCGCTTGATAGTGTTTTTGAGAGATCTGAAGGAGCTGCCGACGTAAAACCGTTAATTCTGAGTTATCGGTTACCGTTGATGGAATTTTATGAAGAACTTCACCTTTTAGATCCATGCTGACTCCTTAGCAAGTAGTTAGGCATTCGGCGATTCTAAATAAATTCACAATAAAAATCTAGTATGTGCTTTGGAGTAACCAAGCCGTCAGTGGATTGAGGTGAGTTAATCTGAAACAAAATAGCAAAATATAACATAATAATGCTCGCAATTGGTATCGGTGTATTGATTTCGCATTGAATCACTGTTATTATGAGGCCTTGGTTGAGGAGACAGTGATAATGCTTTGTATGTGCCAAGAACGAATTTTAATGCTTAAAAGTAATCAGATTTTGTGATTTGTCGAAAATCATTCGATCGCCAATTTTCACACCGTGCTGATCGAACCAGCCCGCGTTCGTTTCTAAGGCATAAGGATATTGGCCTTGTGAGCTTGTGCTGTGTTTGATGAAGAAAGATTTTTCTGGGCCCCATTCAGAATAGAGGTCGATATCTGATAATTTTTTTACGGGGCGTTTGGGGTCCATTTTTTCTGGGTAAGATTTCATAAAATAAATTTCACGAACAATATTATTTTGATCGATGAAAGCAATCGATAAATCAATGAAGGTATTGAACATCCAGAAATTCATTTTTCGAGAACTGGGATAGATAAAAAGCATGCCTTGATTTTCAGGAAGAGAAGTACGATTCATTAAACCCCATTCTTGTTGGGCATGCGTTGTTGCCACTTCAACGTAAAGTTGCGGTGTATTATCCGCAAAAGAAACTGGGCTGAAAAAAAGTAAAATGACAAGAAAAATGTACATGCTAAATCCGTTAAAAAAACCGCGGACGAGTGGCCCGCGGTTTGATGAAGAATAATTACAGAGGGAATGCAACACTCAGACCTAAAGTGACTAAGTCAGTGTTGGGTGAGAAGTGTTTGCTATCACCATCGAGATCGCCAAATGCATGGAGGTAAGACAGATCCATGTAAAGGTTGTTACAGAAATCATAGGTGATGCTAGCACCAGCTACAGGGCGCACTACGTCGTGATCACCACTGTGGACACCGTTTTCGTGAGCAGTGTGTCCGGCATCAAAATCAGAGAATATTTCAGCCGCGCCTACTTTGATATCACCTCTGAAGTGGCTATTACCAAAAGGAGTACCGATTTTACCTAATACGTCCCATTGTAGGGTTTTGATGTTGCCGAAACCTTTTGGCAGGTCGACATCTGAAAATGCAGCCAGGCCTGTTTCTAAACCAAAATAGCGGTTGAATTGGAAGCCCGTGTAAACACGACCTGCAAAGCCATCTTCACCGGGTTCTTTTACGTGATGGTGTCTGAATGTTCTGTCGATGTTGTAATCAGTATTACCCCATCCGAGCTGTCCACCAAGATAGATGCCGGGTTTTGACATTGAAAGCGCTGGGGTGGATAAAGCGATGGAGCTGATTGCGGCGAGGGCAATGAGCAGTTTCTTATTCATAATCAGTTACTCCTGTTTGACAATTTTAGATCGCGAATCATAGTTCGCGATCTAAGCTTATCTCGATAAAACAGAGAATACAACACCCGTAAAGATTTATCGGGGTGGTTTAATCACGTCCGGCCTTTTTTCGTTCGTGTTCTTTTAATAGTTTTTTACGCAAACGTAAATTCTGCGGAGTGACTTCCACCAGTTCATCATCGTTTATAAATTCTAAAGCTTGTTCCAATGTTAAACGCATGGGAGGTGTAAGAATAATATTTTCATCGCTACCTGAAGCACGAATATTCGTGAGCTGTTTTGCACGAATTACATTCACTACGAGATCGTTCGAACGATTATGAAATCCCACAATCATACCTTCATAAACTTCTGTTTGAGGGCCGATGCATAATTTTCCGCGATCTTCTAAATTCCACAGAGAATAAGCCGTTGCTTTTCCAGCTGCATTAGCAATTAAAGCACCGCTGCGACGAGCGCCAATCTCTTGTTCAACGACGGGGCCGAAGTGATCAAAAAGATGATACATTAATCCAGTCCCAGAAGTTTGAGTTAGAAACTCTGTATGAAAACCGATTAACCCGCGTGTGGGCATAATATAATCTAAGCGTATGCGACCTTTTCCATCAGGCGTCATATTTTTAATTTTTCCTTTGCGCTCTGCTAAAGCTTCCATGATGGAACCTTGATGTTCCTCTTCAATATCAACGGTTACAGCCTCGTAAGGTTCCGTACGTACGCCATCCACTTCTTTAATAATCACTTGTGGACGAGAGACTGCTAATTCATAACCTTCACGTCGCATGGTTTCGATCAAAATCGATAAATGCAATTCACCGCGTCCTGCACATTTAAATTTATCAGGATCTTCCGTGTTATCTACACGCAACGCGACGTTGTGAATTAATTCTTGTTCGAGTCGAGCCAGAATTTGTCGACTGGTTAAATATTTTCCATCACGTCCTGCAAAAGGCGAAGTGTTAACTTGTAGTGTCATGGTTACCGTGGGTTCATCTACGGTCAGCGCAGGTAATGCTTCAACAGAATCAGGTTGGCAAAGGGTGTCTGAAATACGTAAGTTATCGATACCTGTGATAGCAACAATATCACCTGCAGTGGCTTCATTTTCAGGTTTACGTTCAAGGCCTAAATAGCCGAGTACTTGCAAAATTTTTCCTGATCGCGTTTTGCCTTCATGATCAATAATTGTAACCTGCATATTGGGCCGAACTTTTCCGCGAGTAATCCGACCAATTCCAATGGCGCCCACATAACTGGAATAATCCAACTGGCTGATCTGCATTTGAAAAGGGCCGTCGGGATTCACCTTGGGCGCTGGTACGGCTTGAATAATGGTTTCAAATAAAGGTGTCATGTCGTATGCAGGATTATCATGTTCTAATCCGGCAAAACCGCGCAAGGCCGAAGCATAAACAATCGGGAAATCGAGTTGTTCATCCGTTGCGCCCAGGTTTACAAAAAGATCAAAAACTTGGTCAACAGCCCAATCGGGTCTTGCGCCTGGTCGATCGATTTTATTGACAACAACGATGGGCTTTAATCCGTGTTGAAAAGCCTTTTGTGTAACGAATCGAGTTTGTGGCATGGGACCATCGACAGCATCCACTAACAATAATACAGAATCGACCATCGACAAAACGCGTTCTACTTCACCGCCAAAATCAGCATGGCCTGGTGTGTCTACAATATTGATGCGATAATTATTCCAACGAATCGCTGTATTTTTTGCGAGAATAGTTATGCCGCGCTCTTGTTCGAGTTCATTAGAATCCATGACTCTTTCAACTAAGGGTTTTTGTTGAGAAAAAGTGCCTGATTGTTGAAGTAATTTATCAACGAGAGTGGTTTTGCCGTGATCGATGTGAGCGATGATAGCAATATTGCGTAATTGTTCTGTCATGAGAATCCTATTTAAACTACAAATTAAACTTGAAAAGCGAAAACGGATAAGAATATCAGAAATGAGCTATAATGACCATATGGACCTGTATTTTAGCGTAAGGTAGGCTTCGGGCAGAGGTGGGTATGAGTAGCTTATTAGAACCCAAAGAAACCGCGATCTCAGAGTGGTTCGAGCTTGTAAAGCAGGCGGAATCAAGCTCTGGGCTGATTGTCGGTGAAGAATTAGAGCACTACCTCGTAAACTTATTACTCCGTTTCATGAATAAACCCGAACTGGCCAATACGGTCTTAGGGCTGGAGTACTTGCTGGGTGAGCAGCAAAGTGGCTATGGTCGCTGGGATGCCTTAAGGAAGGTCGGTGATGAGTGTTTGTTATATTCTGGCTTGTACCCCGCCCGAGCTCAGAAACGTCGCTGTAGAGTGAGCTATTATGTCAAATTGGGTCAACGATCCTATTCATCGGCAGCTATGCAACTTCGTAAGGAATCAGAATTCTCCATTTTGCTGGATCAATTGGGATCAAGCTTTGTGCGATTGATGGATGTTTTGCAAAGTATCCGTGCGCTGGGAGGTTCTGAGCAGCAATTAACGCTGATACAAGCAGTGGACTTGTGGCATGACACCGGAAGTGAAATTGCTAAAAAAATCATTTCTCAGCACACCCAAGGATTTCTTATACCCGGATATTGCGCAGCAAATCGTAGTGAGAAGTAAAAGTCTGAGACTCAAGTGCTATTTCGCTTAGTAGTCGATTGTTTGTGCGATATCCATGTGAAGCTCTTGATTCAGATCGGAGAATGTAGATACACTCAAGCCAGATTAAAACTGGCTTGGATAAAAACTCCCCATGACCCAACCCCCACTCTACAAAGAAATTCCCTACCAAGATCCGGTCGAGGTATTTGCGCCCTTTGCAGAAATAGAAGGATCGATACTTTTAGATAGTGCAAAACAATCCACTGAATTGGGGCGCTTTAGTTATATTGCAGTGGATCCATTTTGGATACTGTCTTCAAAAAATCAACATATTAAATTTCAGGGGCTTTCCAGTTTAGGAAACCCTTGGGTAATATTGAAAGAACAGTTATCCTTTTTATCAGCGACTAAATTAGAAGAACTACCACCTTTACAAGGAGGGGCCGTTGGTTATTTTTCCTACGATTTAGGAAGGCATTTAGAAAGTTTGCCAGATACAACAATCGATGATTATAATTTCACAGATTTAAATTTAGGATTTTATGATCTGATTCTGAGTTTTGATCATGAGCAAAAAAAAGCTTGGATAGTATCGACCGGTTTACCTGAAAAAGATCCTGAAAAACGTTTGGAAAAAGCGCAGAAACGATTAGCGGAATGGGAGAATCGTTTCTCCGAAGTGCCCCCATTAAATCACTATTCCGATATTGTTTGCATTAGAGAATCTATTGTCAGCAATACGGCGCGTGAAAATTATGAGTGCGCTGTGCAATCCGTCATTGATTCTATTTTGGCAGGTGATATTTTTGAGGCGAATATTTCGCAGCGATTTAGTACAACATTGCCACACAATTTGAGGCCCTTTGAATTATATCGACGATTACGGGCACGAAATGCAGCTCCTTTTGCGGCTTATTGTCATTATTCCGATATTGTAATCGCTTCAGCATCACCCGAACGTTTTTTAAAATTAACCGACCGTGATGTTGAAACTCGTCCGATCAAAGGCACTTCACCGCGTTTTTCAGACGCTCAAGCTGATCAGGCTAGTGCGGATGCATTATTGAAGAGTGAAAAAGATCGAGCGGAAAATGTCATGATCGTAGATTTAATGCGTAATGATCTTTCGCGGGTTTGTGAAGATCATTCGGTTAAAGTGCCACAACTCTGTGGACTAGAATCGTTTGCAACCGTACATCATTTAGTTTCTGTAGTTAAGGCAAGACTAGCCTCTCAATATAATGCGGTTGATTTATTAAAAGCCACATTTCCGGGGGGCTCAATTACAGGGGCGCCAAAAGTTAGGGCGATGGAAATTATTGATAACATAGAATCACATCGTCGAGGACCGTATTGCGGAAGTATTGGTTTTATAGCATTCAATGGTGATATGGATACTTCAATTACCATACGAACTTATGCTATCAAAGATCGAGAATTAGCGTTTCATGTAGGAGGAGCTGTTGTTGCAGATTCAGATCCTGCACAGGAGTATCAAGAAACGCTCGACAAAGCAGTGGCGATGATAGAAACCTTGGTTTGTGCAGAATGAGCGGGAATAAAAAAATGGTTGTCTTAATCGATAATTATGATTCATTTGTTTACAATTTGGCGCGATACGTGGGGGAATTGGGTTATGCGCACCAAGTCTTTCGGCACGATGCTATTACCATTGATGAGCTACGTACATTAAATCCTTCGCATATTATTATTTCACCGGGTCCAGGTGATCCACAACAGGCGGGAATCTCCCTTGAGATCTTTAATCATTTTTCTGGCTCAGTGCCCATTTTAGGTGTGTGTTTAGGGCACCAAGCCCTGGGAGAAGCTTTCGGTGGACGAGTGGTCCGAGCAAAATGTCCGATGCATGGAAAAGCCAGTCAAATTTCGCATTCGGGCACCGGGATTTTCAAAAATATCCCTAATCCATTGATTGTGGCGCGCTATCATTCTCTGATTGTAGAGTCGGAATCTTTGCCGGAGTCTCTCAGAGTAACGGCTTGGAGCGCAGAAGGCGAAATTATGGCTTTGGAGCATCGCAGTTTGCCGGTTCTTGGTGTACAATTTCACCCAGAATCGGTGCTAACGGAATATGGCTATGAGTTGCTGAGAAATTTTTTAGAGGGGAAGGGATTTGAAGACATTACACAGAACAATTGTAACGCTGTTAGCGATCAGTTTTTTCAGTAATGCTGCATTTTCAAAAACCACCTGGCAAGAAGTTTCACCAGGATTATCCTATGCGCGTATTGCGGTGCCTACACTCACCACGGTTGGAAGTATTCACGCTTTTCGCGTTGATCTTAAACTTTTTAATTTGTCTCTAGCCTTGGCTAAAGATTATGATGGCGTTTTTTCTTCTGCGCAAAATTTAATGTTAGCCACTAAAGGCGTTGTGGGGATTAATGGTGGTTTTTTTACACCTGAGATGGATAGTCTAGGTTTGCGGGTAAGTAATGGAGAATTATTAAGTCGCTTTAAAAATTCTCCTTGGTGGGGTGTGTTTCTGATTGAAAATAATCAAGCAAAAATTGTTTCCGCGAGTCAATTTAAACAAAATTCGAATATTAAATTTGCTGTACAGAGTGGTCCTCGTTTAGTGGTGGATGGCAAACTCCCTAAACTTCGGCCTGGTGTGGCGAATCGCTCTGCATTGGGAATCCTGCGAGATGGTCAGATCCTAATCATTGCAACGCAAAATCTGTATTTGTCTACCACCGAACTTGCTAATATCTTACGTCGTTCAGCCGCTGAGGAAGGTCTAGAGTGCTGGCAAGCCATTAATCTGGATGGTGGTTCTTCAACGCAACTCTATGCCAAAGTGAAGGATTTTGAGCTTTCTCTGCCGAGTTTTATGCCGGTAGCCGATGTCGTTGTGGTGATGCCAAAGTCCTGAGAGCCTCATTTTGCTTGACTGAGCACGCAAAATCATCAATAATAGCCGTCTAAATAGAATAGTTAATTAAATTAACGCCGAATATAACATATACATTAGGGGGATATTGTGCGAAGAGATACAAGTGGATTTTCAGACAATGACGAAAGATGGCTCGAGTTAGATGATGAGGTAGTAGGTTATCGAAATCCAGGTCAGAATCGTGCTCCGAACGATCAAGATGCTTCTGCTGCGAGTAAGCGAGCAAGAATTGAGGGTGATGAGGACACCCGTTCGGCTAAAAAGTCATCCGTTACAAATAGCCATCGTAGGTTGAGGATTGGTCTCAGTTTTAGTCGCACTATTCACTCACGAGAAGAGAGTGGTCCTGATTCTGTATCGAGTCTAGTACAACCTCAACGAGATCAACCCCCAAGTCGAGATTCTGAAGATGATGGTGTAAAATTCGATGAACTTGATCTGGAGTTACTGCGTGAGGCAGAAGAGGCAGAAGAGGCAGAAAGAGCAGGGAATATTAATTTACCAAGAGAAGCCGCAGTTGAGTTTGCGCAACATAATGGGGCTCCTTGGCAAGAATTGAGGAATCCAGCCGAGGAAGAAGTAGTCAGAATTGTCCGAGAGGATCATGCTATTGAACCAGAATTGAATCTGGAAGAGCTTCCACATAATTTTGATGTTAAGTCGTTTCTGTACTCTTATCCGCATCAGGATGTCGCTTGCCCCCCCTTTTTAAATCAACCGGTGAAGCGTCAACATAAAAATATTTTTGAAATACTACACAGGCAAGGTAAACGTTTTCTGGCTTTGAATTCGCAAGGCGGTAGATATTGGGGATCTTACCCATCTCAGCAAGAAACTTTTTTCCAAGCAAATATTGCTCGACACGCTCAGATTTTTCTTCCTCCTGTATCTAAAAAAACGGTTTATTCAGGAACATGGGTTTCTGCTGTTGTCAAAGACCAGGATGATAGCGTTTATCCCTTGCATATTATTACAAAAAACACGTTAGGTGCTGTGAAATGCCTGATGACTTATCCGCGTCGTATCCAAAATATCTTTTCTGGCGAAGATTTTTCAACGCATTGGCCGCATGGATTGGGGAAAGAATGTGTGGTTGTTATTGTAGATACAGCGGATCAACAGCATCACATTTTCCGAGATTATGAAGCTTTAGTGAATGCTGAAGGCCGAAATGCATTGACAACAGTTCCCAATCTAAGAGTGTATTATAAGGGAGCGCTTTCTGAGTTAATAACGGTTGCAGATTGCAGACAGGGTAATCTGTTGAACATAATGAAACCTAATATCATTCCCTACGCTGAACGTAAGCAAATACTCATGAATATTGAAAGACAAGCGATTAAATTAGGGCGAGGTCAGGTGTCTAAAGCCGCTTTTAAAGATGCTTGTCTGGAATTTTTTAGTCCTGCTCCCTTGTCTCATGAATTAGCGTTGGCGCATTTTTCACTAACTCAATTGCGACAATTTTATGGTGTTTTAAGTCAATCACGAGACCGTTTGATCGAATTAAAGTGCGCAATAGTTTCGCGCTATAAAGGTATTCAGATGGGTGACCCCGATCTCAAACAATTTCTTGTTGGTATGGACAAGTCTATTCAGGATCGAACACGAACGATTCGGAAATTACGTGAATTGGATTGGCAATATACTCATTATGCAAAACGCTTGGTTCGGCTCTTTGAATTAGCTCCTAATCTCAGTATCGAACAAATTGAAGAGCAAATTTATCACCGAGTACAAGAGGAAATCCACCGAAGAGGTGAAGAGGGGTTGAACTTTGAGGCTGAATTTACCTCAGGAAAAGCACTGGTTGCTAGGTTACTTACCCGTCGGGTACCTACTCCTATGAATAATCCGCAATTGGTTATAGATGCTATTGTTGAACAATTGCCTAGAGGAAACGTTCAAAGGCAAGTCAGAGCTTTCTAGTGGTCTGGCTTGTAGTGCTCTCATTATTCGGTAAGGCTGTAGCTGCTGCTCTTCTAGCGGCTTGTTGTTCTTTGAGTCTTTTTATTAATGCAGCATTTGACTGCAACTCTTGATCTGAATAGTTGAGATAGTCTTGTAAGACGTTTTGAAGTTCACCATCCAAATGTTCTGCATAAGTTTTATTAGACATCGAAATCATCCTTGATTATTGGTCAAGTTCTAGGCTATCTCAATTTAACTTCCAGGTCAAATAGATGTTTATAGGTCATAATATCTGAGTAATTGCTCGCATTAAATCTAGGTAATTGCGGGCATTACTACTTAAATAATTATTAATGTTCTCGGGTTGCTGTGAATTCCACGTCGGGCCAGCGTTCCATGGCGAGGTTTAGGTTGACGTTGGTGGGGGCGAGATAGCAGAGTTGATCGGCGCTGTCGATGGCGAGGTGGGTGTGTTCTTTGCGTTCGAGGTCTTTGAGCATTTTAGGATCGTTGCAGACAATCCAGCGTGCGCAAGCAATATTGATAGGTTCGTAGGCGCAGTCGACGTGATATTCATGTTTTAAGCGGTAGGCAACTACATCAAATTGTAGGCTACCAATGGCGCCTAAGATTAAATCATTGCTATTTTTAGGCCGAAACAACTGCGTCGCACCTTCTTCGGATAATTCCAATAATCCTTTGAGCAGCGATTTTTGTTTGAGCGGGTCTTTGAGAATTATGCGTTTAAATAATTCGGGAGCAAAATTGGGAATGCCCGTAAATTTTAAAGGTTCAGATTGAGAGAAGGTATCGCCAATTTGTATAGTGCCGTGATTGTGTAATCCTAAAATATCACCCGGATAGGCCACTTCGAGATTTTCACGTTGGCCAGCCATAAAAGTGAGTGCATTATTGATTTGAATGTCTTTATTAATTCGCCAGTGCTTGAGCTTCATCCCTTTACGGTACTCTCCTGAGCATATGCGCAAAAAAGCAATACGGTCGCGGTGATTGGGATCCATATTGGCTTGGATTTTAAAGACAAATCCGGAAAATTCTTTTTCTTCAGGTTCAATAACCCGTTGAAGTGTATCACGAGGTTGAGGGCCCGGTGCAAATTTTATAAAGTCGGCTAACAATTCACTGATGCCAAAATTATTGATGGCTGAGCCAAAATAAACGGGAGTTTGTCGGCCCGCTAAATAATCTTCAATTTCAAAAGGATTGCTCGCGCCCCGTACTAATTCTAATTCATGACGTAATTCATCGATCGAGTCTTCTAAAATCTCATTGAGCTTGGGATTATCCAAACCATGGATAATTGTTGCTTGCTGAGTTTTTAAATTTTGTCCCGATTGATAGAGATAAATTCGATCTTCATAAAGGTTATAAATCCCTTTAAAACGTTGTCCCATTCCGATTGGCCAGGTAATAGGGGCGCATTGAATGTTGAGAATATTTTCAATCTCATCCAGCAATTCAATAGGGTTTCGTCCTTCACGATCTAATTTGTTGATAAAAGTCATAATGGGTGTGTGTCGTAGCCGACAAACTTCCATTAGTTTTATAGTCCGGGCTTCCACACCTTTAGCAGCATCAATCACCATCAAAGCAGAGTCAACCGCAGTCAGCGTACGATAGGTGTCCTCTGAAAAATCAGCGTGACCAGGAGTATCCAGTAAATTGATAATATGATCACGAAAAGGAAACTGCATCACAGAAGTCGTCACAGAAATTCCACGCTCTTTCTCCATAGCCATCCAATCCGAAGTAGCATGGCGCGAAGCCTTACGACCCTTAACGGTACCTGCCAACTGAATGGCACCCCCGAAGAGCAGCAATTTTTCAGTAACCGTCGTCTTACCCGCATCCGGATGCGAGATAATAGCAAAGGTCCTGCGTTTCGCAATTTCATGAGTAGACATGTCTGAATCCAGCAAAAAGCCAGGAGTGTAGCAAAGATTGAGCCATGAGGAAATGCATCAATTAGGGGCGGGAATGGGGTCAGGTTTTGGCGAAGTTGAGTTAAAACACCCATCTCTAGGTAAAGATTGCGAGGTGATTCAACTACCTGGTTATCAGTAGTATCTGAACGTTGGGAAAATTTCTTAGTTGTTTCAAAAGTGCAGAAATGACCTATTTTTAAGCCCTTTTATGAATGCCGAAAACCCATTTACAAAGCATTGGCATTCAAAACCACATTTTCCCAAAAGTATACTATACTTAGGATAGCGGGGGTGTAAAAGTCCCGTTAGGAATGGATGTCGAAAGTGTACTAGAGGGCGACAAGTTTTAATAGGACACCGGTAGCCCATCGGCTAAATAGCCCTCATAAGTACCAACTCACAAGTAACGATACGAGGTGTGTTATGAACTGGATTAAACCCAATTATGATGATAAAAGGTTTGGTTTCGAAGTTACCATGTACATTGGCATAAAATCGACTCCTAAATCAACAACTAAGAGTTATTTAACAAAGACTGCGCTCGTCCTTGCTGCGGTTGTCGCATTAGGCTTACCACCTACAGCGATTATGGCAGATACTGACAGCAGGGGTAATAATCATGGTGGATGGCATTTGTTTGGTTTTGATAGGCAAAATAGCGCAGATTCATCAAGAATTTCTCGCTTGAATAAAACCAACTACCAAAATGTCCAATTGAAGTGGATTTTTAATATACCCTCCATTCCAATACAGCCCAAAGACCCATCGAATCCGCTGTGTACTTACCCGGGGCCTACTCCGGACGGGAAGTTGGTATTTCCTTGTCCCATGATCAAGGCGGGGACCAATCCTGCTGAGCAGCCTCGTCCATACTATGGTGCGGCTAATGGGGTCTCTGTTGACCGTAAAGGCCGGGTCTATTTCCCAACCTTTGACGGTCGTTTCTTTGTTTTGGACTCAAAGAACACAGTTAGCTCTTTGCGACCAGACTTGACAGTGTTGCCTACACCTAAGGTCTTGAATGTTGCAGATTTCTGGGTTTATGGGGATCCAGATTATACAAAGTATACTGATCCTGACCCTAATGCGACTACGGATAAAAATGTTTATATTTCCCGCGCTTACCCAACTTTAGTTGGGAATGCACTCTATGTTGGTAATCATGGCTATTTCAGTGTTCGTACTGAAGATGTAGCTGTAGGCGCCAAATTCAATACGATGGGTTTGCACTATTCTAACCCTAGTGCTCCTGATTATGTCAATGCTGGGGCTGTGTTGTATAAACTCGATAAGCGTGATCTTTCATTACTACAGAGAATTGTGGTAGATGATCATCCTCAGGGGGCAATACCCCTTACGGGTATCACGCCTATCAAAAATACCGATAACGGGCAAATCGTTGTAGTGCCATTTATAATATCCAATATAGCGGGAAATCTCGGGATTTTTCCTGTTTCTCCCGTGGATTCGTACGATGGTCATTGCTGTGATGGTCGTGCCGGATTAGCCGGAGTTAGGGTGTCTGACGGGAGGGTGGTTTGGAAAACCTACATGATGCCCAAACAAGATTTTGATTCAACGGCCACTGTTATCGCAAATGGCAAGGTTGACGCTTGGACTGGTGGTAATATTTGGGGTGGTGGTCATATGCCCTATAGCAAAAAACATGGTTTGGTTTTTGCAACCACAGGTGAAGCCTACTCAGCACCAATAAAGGCGCAGCAATGTGAATTAAATCGTGTAGCGCTACTGAACCCCACACCTTCAACGGATCCTGACTTGTATGCTTATAGCAATGAATGCTTACAGTACGACAAAACAGGTAGAATCGATGCCAATTTCCCGAGGAATTTTCAGGATATTGTCAAAGAAAGTACCTCGAATGGTATTTCTCCATCGATTTATTCACCAAAATTGCCATTAGCTGATTCGGTGGTAGCTGTGGACGTGAATACAGGCAAGATCAAATGGGCTCAGCCCGTTGAGGGTTTTGACATTTGGAATGTCAGCTGTTTGTTCACTGGTACTGTACTCAACAATTATTTCTGTTCCGCCGATTTAGTGACATATCCCTTCATTCAATTATCAACGAAGGATAAGGATTTGTCAGGTAATCCTGTTTTGGTTGAAAACATCAAAATGGCTGACGGCACAGTCCGAGACGTGTTGATAACGGGCGGCAAGGGAGCCACACTGTTTGCATTTGACGCAAAAACAGGGGAACCATTATGGCAGCCCACCCCCATACCTCAAAATGTTTTTAGTAACACTAAACCAGCTGGGGTGAATTTTGGTAGAGGGGCTATCGATGGAGGAGGCTTCTCATGGGGTTTGGCAACCGACGGAAAGCGGGTCTATGGTGCAACCGGTGGATCGAACAATATTACTCTAGTAGACTGGGAGAATGCTAAAGCAGATCCATCTAACAATCCTAAGAAAATCATAGTGGACTCTTGCATTAGATCAGGCTTCTATGCGTTTTACAATACGAATCCGTATGACCCTACTGTACCTGCTACGGATAAAACCTGGGGTGGTACAACTTTCAATACCATCTTTGGTATTCCTAGAAATGCGGGTCAGGGCGGTATGTATGTTGCTGTAGATATTGCTAAGGGACAAATTGTTTGGCAGCGTTGTGCTCTTGGCATGATCGGTGACAAGAACCGGACTCTGAAGACAAAGACACCTATAGAGAAGTGCGTAGACCCTCAAAATCAAAATCTCCCTGTTAGCGATCCGCTCCGCGATCATCCCATTGCAGGGGAGACTTGTGCCCCCCGTAATGCTAACGCCGGGCCTTCTCTAGCGAATGGAATTCTGATAGTTTCTGGGGTGACTAACTACGTCGATGGTAGTTTCAATCCAAATCCTCCCCCATTACCTATCCCCGAGATTTTATTGCTAGATGCTAGCACGGGTAAACTGCTCAAAGAGTTACCCATGGGGGATATCGACAAGCCTATAGCAATGCCACCGATCTATAGCCGAACTATCAGTGTAGGAAGGAACCTGTTTGCTAGCACTGGTAGCCGTAAGCCTACTCCAGATCCTGCGTGTGGGATAAATTGTATCGATACTCAAAAGGATCTGTACCGTGTCATCATGTATCAGTTACCTTCTTTGGATGATGATACAACAGATGATAATGATGAAAATTCGATTCATGAAGAAGATTGATGGGGCGCTTGTCCAAAATAACCCGAGGGCCATGCCCTCGGGTTTTACTTATAACACTTCATTGTATCAAAGAAATTTTCGTTAGTTTTCGTGTTAGCCAATCTTTCGAGCAGGAACTCAATAGACGCAGTTTAGGGTCACTCCCTAACCGTGGTTTTAAAGCAATCAGTTCTTCGCCTTCTCTGGAGTAAATAGGCATCCGTGAGTCTATCACTCGACCTGTCTCTGTCCTTCATATATAATCCGCCCTTTCGAACATACTATAAGGTGGATCGCTATGTTTTCTGATGTTACAGCGGGGGATAATACTCCCGAATGTGTGAATGTGATTATTGAAATCCCTGCTCAATCTAATCCCGTTAAATATGAATTGGACAAAAAATCGGGTGCTATGATCGTCGATCGATTTATGGCGACCTCCATGGTTTATCCTTGTAATTATGGTTTTGTACCACGAACACTTTGTGAAGATGGGGACCCGCTGGATGTTTTGGTTGTCACACCCTATCCCCTTCAATTCGCGTGCGTGATGAGTTGTCGGGTGATTGGTGTATTACATATGACCGATGAAAAAGGTGGCGACAGTAAAATTTTAGCTGTTCCTGCACCCAAGCTAACACCGATTTATCACGCTGTTCGTGATTACAGTGATTTGCCCGAACTGACGATTCATGCTATCAGCCACTTTTTTGCGCATTACAAAGATTTAGAAGATGGTAAGTGGGTGAATATTGACGGCTGGTTTGGGGCTGAAGAAGCGAAAAAAGAAGTGTTGGATAGCATAAGACGCTATAACGAAACGGAACAGAAATAATAGGCATTTAAATAATCAGGCTGTTAAGGGGAAACGCAGATGTTTATGGTTAAGGATCTTCCGGTTCGAAATGCACTTCGCCAGGCGATTACTGCCGCTTATCGTCGAGACGAAAATGAGAGCGTTGACTATTTATTAAAACAAGCTCCTTTTGATTCAGAGGCGCACAAAAAAATTGAGGCAACTGCCCGATCATTGGTAAAACAAGTCCGTGAGGAACGTTTGGGCAAAGGGGGTATTGATGCTTTTCTTTATCAATATCATCTTTCTTCAGAAGAAGGAATTGCCTTAATGTGTTTAGCCGAAGCTTTGCTTCGGATTCCCGATAAAGAAACCATCGATCTTTTGCTCCGAGATAAATTGACCACACCCGATTGGCAAACCAGTTTAGGAAAAAGCGATTCACTGTTTGTGAATGCAGCGACTTGGGGGTTGATGCTAACCGGTCGCGTTTTATCCGCGAACGATAGCGCTAATCATTTTAAGCGAGTTTTTAAAAGTTTAGTGGAACGCGCGGGTGAGCCTGTTATTCGCAAAGCGGTTGGTGAAGCGATGCGGATTTTAGGTAAACAATTTATTGTAGGTCGCAATATTGATGAGGCTCTGAATCGAGCACAAAAACCAGAAAAAATAGGTTATCGTTTTTCTTATGATATGTTGGGTGAAGCAGCTCGAACATCAGAAGATGCAGAGCGTTATTTTAATGCTTACCAACAAGCGATTGATGCCATCGGTGCTGCCGCACAAGGTCGTGGCCCAATTCACGGGCCTGGTATTTCAATTAAATTATCGGCCTTATATCCCCGTTATGAAATTGGGCGATGGTCAGAATCAGTTGAGGTATTGAGTGAGCGTTTGCTCCGCCTAGCCCTTCAGGCGAAGCGTTTTAATATTGGGCTTACTGTTGATGCTGAAGAAGCAGATCGTTTAGAAATGTCCTTGGATATTATCGAAAAAGTATTACAAGATGAGTCGTTGGAAGGATGGGATGGATTTGGTTTAGCTGTTCAGGCCTATCAAAAACGCGCACCTTTTGTTATCGATTGGTTAATTGAAACAGCTCGAAATTCTGGGCGAAAAATTATGGTACGTTTAGTGAAAGGAGCGTACTGGGATTCTGAAATCAAAGAAAGCCAAGTTCGAGGCTATTCAAATTATCCCGTCTATACCCGCAAAGTTTCTACCGATGTCTCTTATATTGTCTGTGCAGGAAAATTAGCCGCTGCAAAGGATGTAATTTTCCCGCAATTTGCTACACATAATGCCCAAACAGTGGCATCAATAATGTCTTTAATGTCAGGTCGAGAGGATTACGAATTTCAGTGTTTGCAAGGTATGGGCCGAGCACTTTACGATTCGATTGTGGTACCGGGAGAATATCAAAAACCTTGTCGAATTTATGCCCCTGTCGGTTCACATGAAGATCTTTTACCCTATTTAGTACGGCGTTTATTAGAAAATGGAGCCAACACCTCTTTTGTGAATCGCATTGTTGATGAATCGGCACCGATTGATGATTTAGTGGCTGATCCTGTCGCAAAATTAGCGTCTTTAGAATCAAAATTTCATCCTAAAATTCCTTTGCCTCGTGATATTTATGGTGCTGCAAGAAAGAATTCGTTGGGCATTGATTTTTCGGATGAGAAAGAAGCGGCCTCACTTAAAAAAGAACTGGACCAATTCGGTGAATATCGTTGGCGAGCTGCGCCCTCTATCGAGCGTGAAGATAAAGAACGCGTTACAAAAAAAGTGACTGAACCAAGAGCGCGGGAAAACGTTGTGGGTGAAGTGGTTGAAGGATCTGTTACAGATGCAGACCTCAGTTTAGCGCAGGCGAGGAATGGATATGAGTCTTGGCATCGATGGCCTGTGACGAAGCGAGCGCAATGTTTGAAGCAAGCGGCGACACTGTTAGAAAATCATCGTGCGGAATTAATGGCATTACTGGTCAGAGAAGCCGGTAAATCCTTACCTGATGCCATAGCAGAAGTCAGAGAAGCCATCGATTTTTGTCGATATTATGCCTATCAAGCTGAAGACGTTTTGACGCCACAAGAATTAGTAGGCCCTACGGGGGAATTTAATAGTTTAGAATTGGTCGGACGTGGAGTAGTGGCCTGCATTAGTCCCTGGAATTTTCCTCTGGCCATTTTTACAGGTCAGATTGTCGCAGCCCTAGCTTCTGGAAATGCAGTGATTGCAAAACCAGCAGCTCAAACCCCTTTAATTGGTGCGCGTACTGTTGAATTACTGCATCAAGCAGGAATACCCAAAGAAGTTTTAATATTTTTACCCGGTCGTGGTTCTGTGATTGGAGATAAGTTAGTGAGCGACGAGCGAGTGAATGTTATTCTATTCACAGGTTCTACTGAAACCGCTCGGCATATTAATCAGACATTGGCGGCTCGTTCAGGGGCACTAGTTCCTTTTATTGCTGAAACCGGTGGGCAAAATGCGTTGATCGCAGATTCGTCCGCATTACCCGAACAATTAGTGATCGATGTGATGACATCAGCATTTTACAGTGCTGGTCAACGTTGTTCATGTTTGCGAGTGTTATTTGTGCAAAATGATATTGCCGACAAAGTAATCAGCTTGCTAAAAGGCGCGATGGCCCTATTATCGATTGGCGATACGGCGCTCTTGAGCACGGATATTGGTCCAGTGATCGACGAGAGCTCTCGGAAAACCTTGATTGAACACACCCAGTATTTGGATAAAATTGGTCGATTGATTTATCGAGTGAATCTCGAAAAAGACTGTGAACAAGGCACTTTTTTTGCGCCTTGCGCCTATGAAATTGATAGCTTAGATTTTCTCAAACGGGAGGTTTTTGGTCCTGTTTTGCATATCATTCGTTTTCGTGCCAATGAATTACCTAATGTCATTTCTGCGATTAATAATACCGGTTATGGTTTGACACTCGGTATTCACACTCGGATTGATAGTACCGCAGAATATATTCAACAAAATGTCTGTGCGGGTAATGCATACATCAACCGCAATATGATCGGCGCTGTAGTGGGCGTCCAACCTTTTGGTGGTGAAGGTCTATCAGGTACTGGGCCCAAAGCAGGTGGTCCGCATTATTTGCCTCGTCTCTGTGTTGAAAGAACATTATCTATCAATACAGCTGCAACGGGTGGTAATGCGACCTTATTATCATTAAGCGATTAGCGAAAGAATTAGAGATGCCTCAATCTCAAGGTCCCTCATGGCAGTTTATAATTTCATGTTCATTAGGGACCTTTTTAGAGTTTTTTGATTATACGTTGTATGCCTATTTTGCAGTTACTATTTCTCAACAGTTTTTTCCTTATCATACTGGGCAAATACAGTGGATCGCGACTTGGATGGTTTTTGCAATTGGTTGTTTAGTTCGACCGCTGGGTGCCATACTTTTTGGGCACATTGCAGACAGAATTGGTCGTCGAAAAGTATTGCCTTATACCATTTTATTAATGGCCTTACCGACCGTTGCGATTGGTTTATTGCCTTCCTATCAAATCTGGGGCTGGGCTTCACCCATTTCGCTTTTAGTGTTTCGGATGATTCAAGGTCTGTCGATCAGTGCAGAATATAATGGCTTCAGCGTATACTGTGTAGAAAATAATTGGGCAAGACCGGGCTTTTTAGGTTCTTTAACGCCAGCTTCTTGCGGGTTAGGAATGCTTTGTGCTTCTTTGCTGGCTTTATGCTGCAGTCATCATTGGCGAGTACCGTTTGTGATTGCAGGACTCGTGGTAGGCGCTGTGGGTTGGATGATGCGTCGGAATCTTCCCGAAACACAAGAATTTCAAGAATTACTTGTCAAAGAAAATACGCTGCGATTTCCTTTGAAAATAATTGTGAAGCACTATAAATTTTCTGTGCTGGTTAATGTTATTTGTTCTGCCTATATGGGTTCGGCTTCTTATCTTTTATTGGTTTATATGCCGAGTTTTTTACAGAAAGAATTTGGCTTGAACTCTACTCAGAGTTTAGAGTTTACAATTCTTCTGACCTGTCTTGAGGCAATGGCTTGTCTTTATTTTGGTTGGCTATCTGACAAATTGGGGCAAGGGAAAATCATGTTATTGGCTTGTGCTGGCACCTTGACTCTTTCTTTGATATTGCTGGGAACATCAACAAGCTTAATGGTGTTTTTGTTCTTCATCATCATGTTAACCATTCTTTTGGGTGCCTTTGATGGACCCTTAACCTCCTATTTACCCAGCTTAGTTCCAGCCTCCATACGATATTCAGCCACAGCATTAGGTTATAATATGGGTGGGGCTGCGATTGGTGGATTGGGTCCGGTACTAGTAACCTTCATAATCAGTCAAAATTATTCACCCAAATCTGTTTTGATTGCCTACCTATCCTTGTGGGCCTTTTTAGCTTTTGTCTGTATTATGATGGATTGGGCGGTTGAGGATGCTGTTGCTGATTCTCTCTGATTAAGTTCTCAATTCGGTTGATAGTCTGCTCAACTCGTTTCTTGACAACATTTTGTCCGTAAGCTGAGAAGGTGAAGTTCTTGCTATGAGCATTGATTTTTTCAAGTTGTTCTTTGTAAAAATTTAAAAGCTTTTCTAGATTTTTGGGGTTCATTTCGGCACCTATTTTCCCCTTGTTTTTCAGTGTAAGATCAATGGATTCAACCGCTCTATTGATGCCTCGAACGAGCCAAATCATTTTCCAGTAGCTATTTTTATATTCAAACAAGGCTTTGCTGGAGACTTTTGAAACAGGTAGTAAAACCAATTCAGCTGGAAGTGTTGATTCACTTTGAGCTCTTTTTTTCGCGATATGCTCCTTGTATTTGTTTACCATGGCAGAGCGACTTTCAAAAAATCGGTGATGATGAACAGGAACGAAGACTTGGTTCTTTTTTGAATCCTCCGATACTTCGTACCCTAGATTCTTTTTTGTCGGATTCATTTTTTTTGGAGCTTTCTTAACTTTTTTGACTTGCATATCGTTAATCACATTCATTGCATCATGCTTCAAGGATTTCATCGCGATCCCATAATTATTACGCTTTATGCGATCGGGGCATTTCATACAATAATTCGCTAAAGCATCAATTCTATTATTGAGTCGTTCTTTGATCTGATCAATATTTGCAATACTTTGCTCATTTGTTTTATTTTTAGCAATTTCTCTGAGAGCGAATATTTCTTGATAAATAGATTCACGCATAGCTATGGCATAATCATGATCAAATTGTGAGACTCTGACAGGCTCATCTGTCTTAGTGTCGAGCTCTTCTAATCTAAATTGATAGGCATCAATTTTTATCATAGCATCGTCTCTCATTGCCTTAATTGTTTCAATTTGCTTGTCAGTGAAGTAACTATTTCTCGAGGACTGTGGATTGATTTGTTGGTCTCGAATTTGCTGAATCAGATTCTCAGCCCAATCATTAATCATATCCCTTATTTCATTAATGTTGGTGATATGGGGTGGGTGTAAGGGAGAGGGTGGGGTCGGCAATTTTCCGTTTAAATCCCTGCCTTCGATCATTCCCAGATGAAAGATCAGTTCACGACAAGTCATTGAATAGGAATCTACTTGTCCTCGGATTTGCCGAGGTGTTGCTTCAAGCCCTAAGGGTTGATAGCTGAATGAATCGGGGAGGTAGAGAATGTATTGAGGATTTTTTCGAATGACTTTTTTCGTCCTTGCATAGGTTGCTTTTCGTCTTATGCCTAACTTAATTGAAACCACTGCTACAGGTGCATAATGTAATACCATTTTTTTGATAGTTTTTGATTTTTTGATAGCTGCTTTATTATTACCTGCTGTGAGCACAACACTATCATCGGTATCATAGATTCCTTGGACAATCTCAGTACCCGTTCGAATTCTGTCTTCGAGTTTTTTTCTGGTTAGACCTTTGCCGATAGCAATGATAGTTGCTGGAATGGCTAAAGGGGGAAAGAAAAATGTCGCTATGCCAAGACCTATAAAAGCAATATTGAAAATTCTATCAATGTGTTTTGTAGCCATCATCACCTGTTGAGCGACATTAATTCTGCTGGCTTTTTGTCGTAGATTAACACTCAAATTTTTTGTTGATTCTAAAGCCTGTTCGCGATATTTTTGTAGTTCTCTGATTTCATCAACTAGAGCGATTGCTTTGTCTCGTTTATCGTTAGGTAGAGCTTCTAGTTTTTGTTGTCTCCTCATTTCTTCAAGGTTTTTGAGTTCAGAAGTATTCAGAGTGATCAACGATGTTAACTCATTTTCTTTATTTTGAATCTGAAAATCTAGGAATTGTATGACAGCTTCACACATCGCTGTTATCACTTTGGCTTTTTCCGCCGATGTAAGCAAGGCAACTTCATGCTGCTCACGACCTTCCTTCCATTTTCTGGCATAAAATGCATCGTTGATGATTTGATAACCCGCTATAAAAACAGGCCCTATGGGTATTTTTTTAAATATCAATCTAAATAAATCAGGACTTGCCTTGCAAAACATGTTAATAAATAGATTCGTGTAATAGACTGAAGAGAGTGTTGTTGTTTCAGCTGTACTTTTTTTTGTCGTACTGCTTTTGAAACCCATAAATAAATCGTCTATCTTTTCGGCTAATTCTATGAGGATCAGTGGTGCATCACGTAATATGTTAAAAACATCTTCGGCAGGTCTTGATTGTTCTCTCCATGTAGTATTAATCGTATTTGCCAGTTCTTTGATGATCATGGCATCTTCTGGTACCTTCATTTCTTCAAGTGCTTTTCTTTGGTGTTCTGCTATGAGCTTTTTTACATCAATTTCATCTTCCGCTGTGGATATTATTATAGTCGATCGACCTTTTTCAGCGGCTTGGATAATCGAACAATTGAGGCCCGCTTCTTTAAGAACAGATTGAACATTGGCGGCGACTGAATTTGGCAATAATTGGGATCGAATCGCTGAATCTTTTACCTCCCATTGAATCCGCCTATAATCACTCTCAAGTCCATTCAGAAGTATTTGCATTTTACGAGTAATTTGACGATTAGCCCGAGCCGCTTTAATTTTTGCGAAATTAAATTCAGTGATTCTTATTTTCAATTCCAACACGCTAAACCCCTTAACCATGAATACATGGTCGGTCCTACCCCTGTGGTAATTATAGTATATATGGATATTTTGTGCGTTTTTCACTATACTATAAGGGGAGGCAATCATGTCGCATCAACCTTTTCCGGGCCGATCGGTTAAAGCATCAGCCATAGAAAATCAGACCTATAAGGTGTTTCCAAACGATCTTAATTCGATGGGAAATGTCTTTGGTGGCTTGATTATGTCTATTATTGATCGTACGGCGTTAGTTGTGGCAGAGCGGCACAGTGGATCTCCTTGTGTGACTGTTTCGGTTGATTCTATTCATTTTTTAGCACCTGCAACGCGCGGTGATACGTTATTATTCAGTGCTTCTGTTAATCGCAGTTGGACCAGTTCAATGGAAATTGGCGTCCGAGTCACTATCGAAAATTATAAAACACGCGAAACCAATCATATTTTATCGGCTTATTTAACTTTTGTCGCCTTGGATAATGAGGGAAAACCGACTCGCGTTCCTCCTCTGGTCCCGGAATCGTTTATTGAAAAAAGACGTTATCAAGAAGCCGATGAACGACGAAAACTTCGTAGAGAAGAAATGGAAAAACGTCGAAAAGCGCGAGAGCAGTATAAGAATAGCTAGAGAGTTATGAGCAGTTGCAAACATTCTTATGAATGAGATTATTTTGATAAGAGCTTTGCCGCTTCTTTAGCATAATAACTAATAATGATATCAGCGCCCGCTCGTTTGATGCTGGTTAAAATTTCCATCATTACCCGTTTTTCATCGAGCCAGCCATTGGCACTGGCTGCTTTGATCATTGAATATTCACCGCTGACTTGATAGGCCGCCATGGGCAATTCAGGGAAGCGTTCTTTGAGTCGCCAAATAATGTCTAAATAAGCATGAGCAGGTTTAACCATCAGCATGTCTGCTCCTTCGCTAATATCAACGGCGGCTTCTCTGATCGCCTCATTCGAATTAGCAGGATCCATTTGATAGCTACGTCGATCGCCAAAAGAGGGCGCGCCTTGCGTGGCTTCGCGGAAAGGGCCGTAAAGTGCGGAGGCATATTTGATGGCGTAACTCATGATCGGAATATGGGTAAACCCTTCTTTATCCAGTCCTTGACGCAATGCAGTGACCATTCCATCTACCATTCCACTCGGTGCAACGACATCGGCACCGGCATTCACTAAACTTAGCGCTTGTTTGACTAACAATGGTAGAGTCGCATTGGCATCTAAATCGCGTTTACCATTAATCTCATTCATAATGCCGCAATGGCCATGACTGGTGTACTCGCAAAAACAAAGATCAACAATAACTAAAAGATCGGGTGCCAGAGCTTTTATTTTGCGGACGGCTTGTTGTACAACGCCGTTTTCTTGCCAAGAGCTGGAGCCTTCTTCATCTTTATAATCAGGAATTCCAAACAGTAATACCGCAGGAATTTTTAATTGGGTAATTTCAGCGATTTCTGAATCTAGCTGATCGACGGATTGTTGGATACAGCCCGGCATAGACTGAAGCGGAATATTGATTCCTGTGCCGTGATGAATAAAAAGCGGGTACACCAAATCTTCGACGTTTAATCGATTTTCACGAACCAGATTTCGCATTTGAGGGTGTTGTCGGAGGCGTTGCATGCGTGTTAGGGGAAAGGGGGTGTGATGTGTCGTCATGAGGGTCCTCAAGCTGAGTTCAAACGTGTTTATCCTATTGAAGATAAGGTTTTTTAGGGGTAGAGTCAATGTGCAATATCTTCCATGCGCTTTGAGACCGGACAAAGGAGATCCAGCCATTAAAACTAAGGTAAAAACACTATTTTGCTGTCGTGACTGCGGGGCTACTTCACCGAAATGGGTGGGGCAGTGTGCCGATTGTGGGGCTTGGAATACACTGGCTGAAGAGATAGTTCAAAAAGCCGCACCGTCTGAGGGGCGCTTTGCGGGATATGCCGATGCGGCAGGATCGAAGCTGAGCTTGATTGCGGAAGTCGATTTTGAAGAATCTGTTCGGGTGCCCACGGGTTTGGAAGAACTGGATTTGGTTTTGGGTGGTGGCCTTGTGCCGGGTTCGGTGATTTTAATCGGAGGCGATCCCGGTGTGGGAAAATCAACGGTTTTATTGCAAACGCTGTGTCATTTAGCAGAACAATTTCCCGCGTTGTATGTTACTGGCGAAGAATCCTTACAACAAGTTTCAATGCGTGCGCATCGATTAGAATTGCCAGATAAAAAATTAAAATTGTTAGCCGAAACGTCTGTTGAAAGAATGATTGCGATCGCACAAGCAGAAAAACCACAATTTATGGTGGTAGATTCGATTCAAACGGTTTATACCGAATTATTATCATCTGCACCAGGCGGTGTAGGACAAGTGCGAGAATGTGCCGCACAATTAGTCCGTTTTGCAAAACAAACTGGAACGGCTTTATTTTTAGCGGGACATGTGACCAAAGAGGGGGCTCTAGCGGGGCCTCGTGTTTTGGAGCATATGGTCGATACGGTGCTTTATTTTGAGGGAGAACAAGACAGTCGTTATCGCATGATTCGCGCCGTGAAAAATCGTTTTGGTGCTGTCAATGAACTAGGCGTCTTTGCGATGACAGACAAAGGTTTGCGACAAGTCAGCAATCCTTCAGCGATATTTTTGTCGCGTTATTCTGAGGCAGTTTCAGGGTCCAGTGTAATGGTCACCTGGGAAGGATCCAGGCCATTGTTGATCGAAGTTCAGGCTCTGGTCTCAGAAAGTCATCTGGGAAATCCTAGGAGGGTCTGTGTGGGGCTCGAGCAAAATCGATTGGCGATGCTGCTCGCTGTTTTACATCGGCACGGTGGTGTGGTTACCTATGATCAAGATGTTTTTGTGAATGTGGTTGGGGGTGTGCGTGTCACAGAAACAGGGGTAGATTTAGCCCTGCTCTTGGCGGTATTATCCAGCTTGCGCAATCGAGCCTTGCCTTTGGATTTGATTGTTTTTGGCGAGGTTGGTTTATCCGGTGAAATTCGGCCTGTGCAAAGTGGTCAGGAACGTTTGCGGGAAGCACATAAACACGGCTTTAAGAATGCGATTGTACCGCTAGCCAATGCGCCAAAAAAAGAAATTCCTGGTATGAAAGTGATGGCGGTGAAGCAATTATCAGAGGCATTAGCGTGCCTTTAATAGAGAGGGATTAGGATAATGTTTGCAGATGATTTAAAAATTGAAGGTTATGACAATGAATTATGGGATGCGATCGAAGCAGAGGCCCATCGTCAAGAGATGCATATTGAATTAATTGCTTCAGAAAATTATGTGAGTCCTCGTGTTTTAGAAGCCCAAGGTTCTTTGATGACCAATAAATATGCTGAAGGATATCCTGGAAAACGCTATTATGGGGGTTGCGATTATGTGGATATCGCTGAACAACTCGCTATTCAACGTGCAAAAGAACTTTTTGGTGCGGATTATGTCAATGTTCAACCTCATTCAGGATCTCAAGCAAATTTTGCGGTGTACCTCGCACTATTGAATCCGGGTGATACTGTTTTAGGAATGGGATTGAGTGACGGTGGTCATTTAACACACGGATCAAAAGTGAATTTTTCTGGGTTAATGTACAACGCTGTTGCATACGGCGTAAATAAAGAAACCGGCTTGGTGGATTACGATCAAGTCGAACAATTAGCACTTGAACACAAACCTAAAATGATTATGACAGGATTTTCTGCCTACTCTCGCGATCTTGATTGGCAATGTTTTCGAGAAATTGCAGATAAAGTTGGTGCCTACATGGTTTCAGATATTGCCCATATTGCAGGTTTAATTGCGGCAGGATTAATTGCTTCTCCCGTACAAATAGCTGATGTCACAACAACAACTACGCATAAAACTTTGCGGGGTCCTCGCAGTGGTTTGATTTTGGCCAAGTCCAATGCAGAAATAGAAAAAAAATTAAATTCCGCTATTTTTCCGGGTTCACAAGGCGGACCGTTAATGCATGTTATTGCTGCTAAAGCAGTTGCCTTTAAAGAAGCTATGACCCCAGAATTTAAAACATATCAACAACAAGTCATCGCAAATGCACGGGCAATGGCCAGCGTTTTTATGGAGTGCGGATTTAAAGTTGTATCGGGCGGTACCGATAATCATATGTTTTTGCTTGATTTAACCGATAAGAATATTACCGGAAAAGATGCTGAGGCTGCATTGGGTGAAGCACAAATTACCTTGAATAAAAATACAGTACCGGGTGAAACACGTTCGCCTTTTATTACCAGCGGATTACGCATTGGTACGCCTGCTATTACCACGCGCGGTTTTAAAGAAGCCGAAGCTAAAAAAGTCGCGCATTGGATTTGTGAGGTATTGGCTGATATTGATAACAAAGAATTTCGATTAGATTTGCAGGAGCGTGTTTGTGATTTGTGCTCTGAATTTCCGGTTTATGATTAAGGTGGAATTGTAAATGCATTGTCCATTTTGTCGGGCTGACGATACAAAAGTGATTGATTCTCGCTTGGTGGGGGGAGGGAATCAGGTCCGACGTCGTCGTGAGTGCAGTGATTGTCGGGAAAGATTTACGACATTTGAAATGCCTGAGTTATTAATGCCCTATGTGATCAAACGAGATGGTGCGCGTAATCCTTTTGATCTTGAAAAATTACGCTTAGGTATGCGAAGGGCCTTGGAAAAAAGGCCTGTGAGTGTCGAAGATTTTGAGGCTGCTTTAGATAATATTTTACGCCGCCTTCGGGAAACGGGTGAACGAGAAATTAATTCGGCTTATATTGGTGAGCAGGTGATGGAAGAACTCAGAAATTTAGATCAAGTCGCTTATGTGCGATATGCTTCTGTTTATCGTAGTTTTGAAGATGTAAATGCATTCCGCGAAGAAATTATGCGCTTAGAATTGGGTAAGAAATCAGATGAAAAAATATCGTCCTAAAGAACGGCGTCGAGCACGTGAGCTTGCAATGCAAGCGATTTATCAGTGGCAATTGACTGAAGATTCGCCTACGGATATTGAAGTGCAATTCCATCAAAATAATAATATGGATAAAGTCGATACTGAATATTTTTCTAGAATTCTAAAAGGTGTTACTCAAGGCAGTGCTGATATTGATCAAAAAATACTCTCTGTTGCTGATCGGCCGATAAAAGAATTAAATCCAGTAGAGCTTGCAGTAATGCGAGTTGCCGTCTACGAATTTCTTTGTGAAAGTGATGTGCCCTACAAAGTTGTCATTAATGAAGCCTTAGAAATGGCAAAAAAATTTGGTGCTGTTGAAGGTTATAAATATGTGAATGGTGTGTTGGACAAGATTGCCGGAATTATTTTTCTAGGAAAATGAGTCTGAGCAGTAGTTGAGGGCAGGCAGCTAAATTTCTAGGAAAAGCGAATGGATCATAGTCTTCTAGGTCCGAAAAATGACAGCTGAACCCAGTGATCTAAGTGTTGCTATAGTCATATAAGGTTGATATTGATGTTGGATGAATTCGGTATTATCAAAAAATATTTTAGAAAAGATCATCACACACGATCTGATGTAATTTTGGGCAGTGGTGATGACTGCGCCGTTCTTTCTCCTCCAGCCGGCCAGTCTTTGGTGATGACAATCGATACTCTATTAGAAGGAGTGCACTTTCTCAAATCCATGGATCCTGCCGATATAGTTTATAAAGCGATAGCAGTGAGTTTGAGTGATATTGCTGCTATGGGTGCCGAGCCAGCGTGGATTTTAATCAGTTTGTCGATGGAAAAACCGGAGCCCATTTGGTTGGAACGATTTGCTCAAGCATTGTTTGCCACCCTAAAAATATACAATGTCGCCTTGGTCGGTGGGGATCTGACCCGAGGTCCTTTGGGTTTAACGACTCAGCTCAGCGGTTTCGTTCCAAAAGGAGAGGGTCTTCTACGTTCTGGCGCCAAAGCGGGTGATAAAATTTTCGTCACAGGGACCTTAGGCGATGCAGGTTTGGCGCTTGCTGACCAGTTAGGTCAGCAATATCTTGACTCAATGACCAAAGCACAGGTTTATCCTCATTTATTACGTCCAGTGCCCCGTCTTGCAGAAGGCCTAGCTCTGCGATCTTTGGCGACAGCGGCCATTGATCTTTCGGACGGTTTGGTGGCCGACTTGGGGCATATCACAGAGCAAAGCGGGGTAGGGGCGCAGGTTTTTGTCCATCAATTACCGTTATCAGCGGCATTGAAAGCCTTGGATCCTGATCAGGCCTTAACCCTGGCTTTAAGTGCCGGTGAAGATTATGAGCTATGTTTCACGCTTCCACCGGAGTACGAATCTACCTTGAGGGCTAAAATGCCCCCGGCGACTCAACTAACCTGTATCGGTCGGATTGTGGCAAATTCGGGTGTGGAGCTTTTGCAGGAAGATGGCTCGCACTATCCTCTGGAATCATCCGGGTACCTGCATTTTTAAACGTTTTTTTCAGGAGTTCCCGCTTAGCGGGAACTGCTGATGCTTTTTGTGATATTCTGCTTCGTAGAAGATTGTTTGTGAATACAGGTTAAAGGGAGGCCTGAAAATGGATGCCTTAGACATTAAACGTAAAGTCTGGACAGATCCGCGGTATTTCATCGGTTATGGATTAGGGACGGGGCTTATGCCCAAAATGCCGGGTACCTGGGGAACTCTTATGGCAATCCCTCTGTATCTTGTACTGGCTAAATTCGATCTGCTCACCTATCTCATTATTGTGGCTTTAATTGGGTTTTATGCAGTGAAGCTTTCAGATACCTTGTCCAAAGAGGTGGGTGTTCATGACGATCCTGGCATGAATATTGATGAGTTTGTGGGCTATTTCGTGACAATGATAGGGGCTCCGATAGCCTGGTGGGCGCCAATCCTAGGTTTTGCCTACTTCCGTCTATTCGACATCTGGAAGCCCTGGCCCATTCGATGGGTAGATCACAAGGTTCAGGGCGGTTTTGGGATGATTCTCGACGATGTCATCGCCGGTTTATTCTCCCTGATAGCCTTAAAACTCTGCGCTTGGGCTATAATGACCACACTTTACAAACCTTGATATCGCTTCATGTTTTGGTCGCAACCCATTGAAAAATAACAATATAAAAAGATTTTGTTGGTTTTTGGGCTCTTTTAACGGATAACCTGTGGATAACTTTGTGTATAACAGTTCAATAAAGAGCCTATCTTATTGATATAAGAAGAACTTTTTAGATTGAACAAAGACCCTGGTATCGCCATTAATTCTATATTTATCAATGTGTTGCAAATTATTCTTGATTCTTTCTCCAGGATTATGATCATGTTAGTTTAAGTCGATCCTATGCTTGTGTATAACATCATCTAATCGAAGTCCTGCTCTATCTGAAAAAAAGCTATTCTGGCACGGCTGCCGAGGGGGAATGTGACTTTATCCTCGCGGGAGCGTGTGGAGCCAGGATGGCGGAACCCGCAGCCCCTCCATGGATGGACTTGCAGGGCGGTCCCGCGAGGATAAAGTCACATTCCTCCTCGGCAGCAAGTGGCGATCTATCTATCTCTCTCTACGTCTATTAGCTTATTTGTGAAGATTTGCCCCCTTCCATTCAATCCTTAGGAATAATCGGCATATCCGATAGATTCAGGCTAGATAAGGCTCTAGGGCGGATGTTTTTCATTGAAATAACATGTAAAAACAGATTTGGATTGACACATTGATATAAAAATGATAGAGTGGCCTCTTTTCTTATTGCTATAAAGATTATTGATCAGTACCATGCGCGTAATTCTCATTGCATGGACCAACTGATACCGGGGAGGGCATCGATGGGAATCTGGACTTTAGCAGGATTCCGGTCATGTTGAAGAACGGGCGGTCTCAGCAACCTGAGACCTACCGGACGCTAGTAAGAGTGGAGGTAAGATGCAAAATGACGCTTCAATTACCAATTATGGTACAGAAACAACACTAAACACCCAAGCACAAGCCCGTGCCTTAGGACAATCTACCGCTCTACAGGGCTGGCTAATTTGCGCTTTAGCCGCCTTATTTTACTTCTATGAATACCTTCTTCGAGTTTCACCCGCTGTTATGACAAACGATCTGATGCTCAATTATCACATCAGTGCGGCCGGTTTTGGCCTTTTGAGTGGTGTGTACATGTACATTTATTCCCCACTGCAATTATTTGTCGGTATGCTCATGGATCGATACGGTCCACGGGTTTTGTTGCTTCAAGCCTGTCTAGCCTGTGTCGTTGGTACATATTTGTTTGCTTGTTCTCATTCTTTAACTATCGGAATTGTCGGTCGATTTTTAGTGGGCTTTGGTTCTGCTTTTGCCTTTGTAGGCGTTTTAAAATTGGCAATCATTTGGCTGCCCCCAAAACGTTTTGCGATAGTTTCCGGTATGGCGATGGCACTGGGAAAAATTGGCGGATTAACGGGCGTTAATTTGCTTACTGCTTTAGTGGGTAAATTTGGTTGGCAAAATACCTGTTATTATTCGGTTGTTTTTGGTTCAGTGTTATTGGCTATTATGGTGATGTTTATTCAAGACGGCTTTCGATCAGGACACAGCGCTTCAATGGGGCAGCAAGTCAGCTCACTCACCAAAGCTTTTTCAGGATTAATTCAAATTATTCGCAATGGTCAGATGTGGATTAATGGGCTAATTGGTTGTTTGTTGTATTTGCCTACGGTCGTTTTCGCGGATCTTTGGGGCCCTATGTTTTTAAAACAAGTCTATCATTTCTCCAATGCCAAAGCGGCGGGGGTTGTATCCTGTATTTATTTAGGATGGGCCATTGGAGGATTCATGGTTGGTTGGATATCCAATAAACTGCATCAACGTCGTTTACCCATTTCAATCGGATCGATTGTGGCCGCTTCACTCTTATCGGTCGTCTTCTTTACCAGCGGTCTCTCTGCATTACAAGTGAGTTTGGTATTCTTGGTCTTCGGTATTTTCTCCAGTGCGCAAGTATTGGTCTTTGCTATTGGCCGCGAAATTTCCTCTTCAGAATCGGCTGGTACTGCAATTGCATTAACTAATATGTTTATTATGATTGGTGGTGCTGTCCTGCAGCCAGTTATTGGAATCGTTCTAGACTTCTTATGGGATGGCACAATCGTCAATGGATTACATGTCTACTCCGCTGACAATTTCAGAATTGCCTTAGCAGTTCTTCCTGTAGGCCTAATGCTTTCCGTTATTCTGAGCTTCTTCCTCAAAGAGAGCTTCTGCCGCGTTACTCACGGGGTCGATTCTAAATCTTCCAACGAAAGTCCTGCACTTCACTAAAAAATGGGGTCAAGTTTTGAATATGCAATATTCTAGACTTGACCATCTTCCCTATTAATTTTTTTATACCCTCATCGGAAGAGTGCGTTAAAACTTCCTATGTCTAAAAAAATATGTTTCTAATGCAGATTAGATATGTTTCAATTGTCATTAATTTTCGGTTGACATTATGTATCTACTAGGAGATAAGAAGAATGGAATCAGTTAGGGAATTTCCTTTACTTTCAGAGATCAGTACTCTCAGTATTAAAAATTATCATGATACTATCGTGGTGGATCTGCAGCCTCACTTAGACAAAATATTAGCAACCGCAAGTTCTTTTATACAGTCTCATACCATTCCGAGTAGTGCTGTTGAAATGGCCTCAGAGATAAAAGAATCTGCTAGTGTCCTTCATTTATCATCCTCCAATGTTTCGTTAAAAACTTCGGGACGCGCTTTAACGGTAAAAGAACCCCCTTTAGAAATCGTCATCGAACATCCTTTGGATGAAAAATCCCTTGTTAATTTATCAAGACTTTTAGGGGAGCACACCCCCACATCCCTTTCTCAAGAAGAAGCGACTTCACTGATCGCGCTTTTAGGAAAAAACCAAGTAGAACATTTAAAAATTAAATCGACTGGAGTGCGCTTTGTTTTTCGCATTCTCGAACAAACGTTCAGGCCCTTATATCGATTACCGCCGCAGTTTGAGTATTTTACAGGACGAACAGAGGAGTTAGCCGCGTTGCGTGAAGGGCGTGATACCGTTAAAGTAATTGCTCCACGTGAAAACAAATCCGTAGAAGAAAAAGAGGATAAAAGCATTTCACAAATCTCAGGAACGGGTGGGATCGGAAAATCGCAATTAGCCAATTATCATGCGCGTTCACAGTTCAGAGATAAAAAATATGATTGGGTGATTTGGATGACTGGCGGAGAAGATGATCAAAGAGCCTACAATAATTTATCATCTCAATTCGCGGATTTGGGTTTCGCGCTAGGTTTAGATGTTAAAACAGTTAAAGACGGTGTTTTACTTCGATTAGTTTATCAAAGGCTCGCCGCAAAGGGACGAGGTTTGGTGGTAATCGACGATGCTCCCAATTACAATGCTGTCAAATCCTTTTTGCCTGAACGATTTGAGCATCGTGAAATGGCAGTACTGATCACTACACGTAATAGTCACACCTTCGAATCCGTGCTGACCAAAATTCTCTTAGACGTATTTACCTTGCACGATGCGAAGCAGTACATTCATCGTCTTCTCAGAGAAATGATCACAGACGCCGATGCTGAATTGTTGGCTATAACCTTAGATCGCTATCCGTTGGCTTTAACGACGGCCATGGCCTATATTTTGAATAATCAATGTTCCATCACAGAATATTGTCAGCGCTTCAACACATTACGTGCGGCAAAAAAGAAATATTTAGAAACGGCAGTGCATGAAGATGATCCTTATCAACTTGAGCATCAAAAACGAAAAAGAAAGTTGGAAGCCACAATGAATGCGGTGGTGGAACTGTCCTTAGAACAAGTCAAAGCGATCTGTCAAACAGAAGAGGCTTTTGAGCGCGCTATAAAAGTATTGCTCGCCACCACCTATTTGGCTCCTGAAGCGGCTATTCCTAAAAGTTTACTACGAGGATGGGTACCAACGGATAAAGATGAAATTAAGATTAATGAGGTATTAGATGCACTACAATCACTTTCATTACTGGAAGAAGATAGCCAAATTGCCACCTATCGTATTCATAAAGTTCTTCAAGATACACTCAGACTTAAGGATAGCCAAGAGATTACACGACAGCGATTGTTGGAATGGCATAAAATTGTCAGCGCGTGTTTAGACCTGTTTGATGAAGGGCAAGTAGAACTCGATGAACAAAACCATAAATCACTCCAAGTTCATCTGATCATTTTAGCTCAGCATTTGAGCGGAGAACCACGTACGGATGAGTTTCTTGTCGCAGAGTCTTTCATGCACCGGAAAGCGGGGGTAGCCTCCTCTTTCCAAGGAAAAGATAAAATTGCAAAAACTTGTTTTGAAACTGCGCTGCGATGCTATCGTCAAATGTCCACACAAAATGCACAGATTGAAGCTGATTGTTTATTAGGTTTAGGAACGATCACTACTGCTTGTGGTGAGCCTGAAGTTGCAAAAAGATATTTGAACCAGTTGTTGCTAGTTGTTAAAAAAATCTTTAACGAAAAGCAGTCTAAGGTAAATCAGTCTAATGTGGGTCGATGTCTGATGAGTTTAGGGAATGCCATTTTATCAGCTGGTGATCCAAAGGGCAGCATAGAATATTTTAAAGAGGCCTTATTAATCAGCAAAGCTTCGTCGGGGGATAAACATGCGTTTGTGGGAGCATGTTTAACAAATTTAGGGACTGCTACGTTTATGTGCGGAGAGACAAAAAGCGCCATCGAATATTACGAAGCTGCATTACCCATTCTAAAAGACACCGCAGGCGAAAAGCACGGTAGTGTTGGGTTGTGTTTATCAAGTCTCGGGCAGGCTTTCTTAATGAACGGTCAACCACGTGCGGCAAAGCCGCATATAGTGAAAGCATTATCGATACTCCAAGAGGCGTGGGGAGAACAGCATGCGGATGTAGGGCGATGTCACATGACATTAGGAATGGCTACATTACAATGTGGTGACTCGCCACTAGAAGCGAAGAGTCATTTGGAAATTGCACTACCTATCCTCAAAACCACTGTGGGCGCAGGACATGTTGATGTGGGAGAATGCTTGGCAAATTTAGGTGTGGTCGCTTTATCCTGCGGTGATCCTCAAGCTGCCAAGAGTTATTTGAAAGTTGCCTTACCGATTCTCCAATTAAAATTGGGCGAAGGGCATGCCAGGGCCGTAGCGTGTTTGACGAATTTACTGAGTGCAAGCATAGCGTGTGGTGACCCACCACAAGATACGAAGAGTTACTCGGAATCTGCCTTAACGATTTTAAATACGACAGGAAGTGAAAGAAATGCGGATTATGGGAAGTGTTTAGCGATTTTAGGAGGAATCGCACTCGGTTGTGGTGAGATACAGAAGGCGAAGGATTATTTGGTAGTTGCTGAAGAGGTCTTAATAGCGACCATGGGTGAACAGAACCTGGATTTCGCAACATGTAAGATGAATTTAGGACTAACTGCATTAAGCGCTGGAGATCTAGTGAGCGCGAAGGAAAGTTTAAAGAAAGCTTTGCTACTCTTCGAAGACATTTTGGGCAAGACGAGTGCAAAAGTAGCGGAGTGTATGATGAATTTGGGCGTGGCTCATTTGTATGCTCAGGAGCTCTCCAGTGCAGAAAAATGTTTTAAAGCAGCATTGCCAATCTTAATAGAAAAGTTGGGCAAGGAGCATTCTGCTGTGGGAATGGGCTGGATGAATTTAGGCAGCGTAACCTTGGCGAATGATGATCCAAAGGGCGCCAAGAAGTATTTTGATACAGCATTAGAGATACTAAGAAAAAAATTAAACGCTAATCATCCAGATCTAGGACGCTGTTTGGTGAATTTAGGACAAGCCTACTTATTCACTGGTGATCCGAAGAGCGCCAAAATTAATCTAGAAGCGGGCCTAAGAATTTTAGAACTCTTTTATCTGGATAATAATGCCGATCTCTTAAAAACCTGTCGTGATCTTTTGGCTCAAGCGATTGAAGCTGAGAGAGCAGCTTCAAATAAAGCAGCTTTAAGTTTGGGTTCAAGGGAGCTGCCGAAACCTTCTTCTGAGTCAATTGTTGATCTCATTAGTGAAGATATGATGCCTTTGTCATCAGCTTTGGCTTTCGAGTTGGCGGAATATATATACAATCTTGAGCAGTTTAGATCTGCAACGATAGTACTTAGTTTAATCATTGACGCTGATCCGCTGCATGCGCAAGCACAAATGTTAAAAGTCCATTGCCATATTGCTTCTTTTGAATTTGACGAAGCTGAAGAATGTATAGCAATCGCAGAATCTTTAAATGCTGATTTCAATGGATTAACGGCTTCTGGAGAATTAAAAAAAGTACGTGATAATTATGAGGGTCTAACTACAAAAGTACAAAGTACCAAAACAACTCAAGCTATGGATGCACGTGAAAAAATCATATTCGCTAGAACTTTATGTTCTATCGGAAAGCCCTCCCAAGCACTTGTTATTTTGAATGAGTTAATTAAGTCATCACTTGATTCTAATATGCTAGGTGCCGCTTATTATCAAATCTCACGGTGTCATTTTTTAAATCAAAACTGGAGTCAGGCTTTCAGATTTATAGAAAATAGTTTAGAATTAAAGAGGCATCCAGATGCAGAAGCTCTTCGCTTGAAAATTATTGAATCTGCTCACTCAACAGAAAAAATTCAGAAAACTCTATCTTTTCTGAAGATTTCCGAGCCTGAGAATTCTCACCAATTTCGACTTCAGTTTCAGTAAGAATCGTTAGGAGGCTACACAATGGAATCAGTAAATGAGGTAGATTTTTTTTCTCAGATCAGTAGTGTCAGTATTAAAAATTATCATGACAAAATCCTGGTGGATCTACAACCTCACCTAGAGGAGATATTAGAAACGGCGAGTGCTTTTTTGGTGTCTAATAGTGTGCCGAGTAGTGCTGTTGAAATGGCCTCAGAGATAAAAGAATCTGCTAGTGTTCTTCATTTATCATCCTCCAATGTTTCGTTAAAAACTTCGGGACGCGCTTTAACGGTAAAAGAACCCCCTTTAGAAATCGTCATCGAACATCCTTTGGATGAAAAATCCCTTGTTAATTTATCAAGACTTTTAGGGGAGCACACCCCCACATCCCTTTCTCAAGAAGAAGCGACTTCACTGATCGCGCTTTTAGGAAAAAACCAAGTAGAACATTTAAAAATTAAATCGACTGGAGTGCGCTTTGTTTTTCGCATTCTCGAACAAACGTTCAGGCCCTTATATCGATTACCGCCGCAGTTTGAGTATTTTACAGGACGAACAGAGGAGTTAGCCGCGTTGCGTGAAGGGCGTGATACCGTTAAAGTAATTGCTCCACGTGAAAACAAATCCGTAGAAGAAAAAGAGGATAAAAGCATTTCACAAATCTCAGGAACGGGTGGGATCGGAAAATCGCAATTAGCCAATTATCATGCGCGTTCACAGTTCAGAGATAAAAAATATGATTGGGTGATTTGGATGACTGGCGGAGAAGATGATCAAAGAGCCTACAATAATTTATCATCTCAATTCGCGGATTTGGGTGTTGCGCTAGGGCTCGATGTAGAACAACTTAAAGATGATGTTTTGTATCAATTAATTTACGATAGGCTTTCTGCTAAAGGACGAGGATTGGTGGTGATTGATGATGCGCCAAATCATGCGGTAGTGAAATCCTTTTTACCGGAGAGATTCGGCCACCCTGAAATGGCAGTGCTCATCACGACTCGAAATAACCATACTTTCGAATACGTTCTGACTAAAATTCTCTTAGATGTATTTACCTTGCAGGATGCTAAGCATTATATTCATCGTCTTCTTAAAGAAACGGCCACGGATGCGGATGCTGAAGTATTAGCTCTCACATTAGATCGCTATCCTTTGGCTTTAACGCAAGCATTGGCTTATATTCTCAATAATCAGTGTACAGTAGCAGAATATTGCGAACGTTATACTACTTTACGTGCCGCGAAAAATAAATATTTAGAAACGCCGGTTCATGAAGACGATCCCTATCAGCTCGAGCATCAAAAACGAAAAAGACAATTTGAAGCAACGATGAAAGTAGTGGTGGAACTGTCCCTGGAGCAAGTCAAAGTACTTTGCAAAACGCAAGACACTTACGAGCGTGCGACTCGCGTATTACTTGCGACTACTTATTTGGCACCCGAATCGGCTATTCCCAAAGGTTTATTAGGAAAATGGATTCCGGATGATGAAAATGAAATACAGATCACTGAAGTATTGGAAGCTATTCGCACTCTTTCATTATTGGAAGAAGCCGCGGAAACGGCTACTTATCGTATTCATCAAGTGGTTCAGGATACCTTGAGAATTGAAGAAACGCCTGAAGATACAGAAATGAGGCTATTAAAATGGAATAAAATACTTGACAGTTACATAATCTCTTCAGGTCCGAAATTTCGAGCAATATCAGAAGCGAAACATAAGTCGCTTGAAGCGCATTTGATCGTTTTGGGGCAGTACTTGAATCGACAGCCGCGTACTGATGATATTTTGGAAGCAGAATCTTCAATATCTACGATGGCAGGAAATGCAACGCGATATAAAGGAAAAGAACACATTGCAAAATCCTACTATGAACATGCACTGAAGTGTATTCGTCAACGTTCTACAACAAATCGTATGAGTGTAGAAGAGGGAAATTGTCTTTCAAATTTAGGAATAGCTGCTCGTGCTTGTGGGAATCCTCAAGAGTCAAAGCGGTATTTGAACGAAGCTTTAGTCATTCGCAAAGTTCTTGGGGGAGAAGACTCGACTGTTGTGGCCTACTGTTTGATGAATTTAGGAATGGCTGCATGCTCTTCTGGGGACTTAGAAGAAGCGAAAGAAAAAGTAGAAAAAGCCTTAGAAATTTTTAAATCGAAATTTGGTACTGGGCATGCTGATGTGGCGGGCTGTCTGTCTAATCTAGCCGCAATTACCTATAAAATGGGAGATTATAAGACAAGTCAGATTTATTGGGAATCTGCACTACCTATTCTCGAATCTACGCTAGGTCCAGAGCATGTTTACGTAGGATTGACTCTTATGAATTTAGGTGCGGTGAATTTAGGGCAGGGAAAAGCGAAAATTTCGAAAGAATATTTTGAACGAGCCCTACCAATATTAGAAACGGCATATGGGGATAGTCATTCTGATGTAGGAATCTGTAAAATGAATTTGGGGATGACCATAATGATGTGTGGTACTCCCCAGATGGGAAAAGAGCACGTCACCTATGATTCATCTATCCTCCAACAAACCTTAGGCCACTTAAAATCTGCTTTACCCATTTTCAAAAAGACCTTAGGACAAAGACATGCGGAAGTGGGGGTATGTTTAATGAATTTGGGTTCGGTATACTTGAGTTTAAATGAATTTCAAATCGCACAGGAGCATTATAAAGAGGCCTTGCCTATTCTTGAAGAAACGGGCGGCGGAAAGCATGCTGATTTAAGCAAGTGTCTTGTGAACCTGGCGACAGCAACATTCAGATGTGGTGATCCATATACAGCGACAGAATATCTCGGAAAATCCTTACCTTTTCTTGAAAGTAAATTAGGTAAAGATCATGTGGACGTCGGGACAACTCGATTGAATTTAGGGATGATATTATTGGACTGTGGTGAAATTGAGCTGGCCAAACAGTACATGAAAGAAGCATTACCCATACTCACGGCCGCTTTGACGGAGAATAATGAAACTGTCGGAAGAGGTTGGCTCAGGCTCGGGGGAGCCCATCTTTCGACGAATGATTTTGAAGAAGCGATCAAATGCATGAGAGTTGCCCAACGAATTTATCAACGACTATACGGAAATAATCATGAGATAGTGAGCATTTGTCAGGAGGGAATACAAGAAGCAAATGCAGGTCTCGTAAGCTTGGCTGATAGAAGGCTCGGCAAATCAGTAATAAATCAACCCTTTGATCCTGCACGAGAAATTCGTCGAGCAGCCGCTGAAGGAACGCTAGAAGAACTTGAGCAACTGCTTGCAAACTATCTCCAATTTGCTGATGCACCTGATCGAAAACCAGAGAGTAAGAAAACGCCACTGCATTGGGCAGTGATTAACAATCGTCCTGAGCATGTGGGCTTATTACTTGCCTACATTGGCTATACCAACCTAAAAGATGCCAAAGGATGTTCAGCACTGGAGTATGCGCTTCAAGCGGGGAATGCAGTGATTATTGATCATTTTAAAACAGCGTTGATGACTCATTATGCGATTCATCAAGAAGCTTTGCTTCCTTTGCTGGTGTGCCGTTGTGTTGAAGCGGGTGATGAAACTGGTTTAAAACTATTGATTCATTTAAAAATTCTTGTGGACTATGCGGATGAAAATACAGGACAAACTGGGTTGCATTTAGCGGTAATAAAAGGCGATGAAAAACTGATTAAGCTGTTAGTTGAGGCCGGTTCTGATCCATTTCGTGAAGATTTTAAGAACGCTACTCCTTTAATGCTGGCAGAAGAAAAGGATGAATCATTAGCTGTGACAATTTTGCAGATAGTCGGAGAGAGAAACACGCTATAGTTAATTTGGGGTCAGGACTAATGGAATCATCGAAAGAAGTAGAATTATTCTCACAACTGAGTACGGTCAGTATCGAAAATTTAAAAGATACATTTATTGTACACTTGAGACCTCTGTTGGAAATCGCATCAACTTACGAACCCCCTAACAGTCAAGTGAGTAAGGCGGTTGGAGTTGTCCCAAGAACTGAGGTATTGAGTGTTGTACAATTTTTCCCTCCAAAAGCTCCGATAGCTACTTCAGAGCACAGGTTGACTGTGGAAGAGCAACCTGTGGAAATTGTTATTGAGCAACCTCTGGATGATACCTCTTTAGGTAAATTATTAGAGCTTTTAGGTAACCATAGTCCCGCTTCATTGTCTCACACTCAAAAAGGAAATCTTTTTGGTCTTTTAAAGGAAAATCCTTCGATTGTGAGTCAATTAAATTTTAAAAAAACGGGGATTCGTATCATCTTTCGTATTCCAGAACAAACATTTATTCCCTTGTACGGATTGCCACCTCTACATAGACATTTTACAGGACGAGAACAGGAATTAACACGGCTTCGATCTTTTCCTGATGAAGATAAAAAAATTTTACAAATTGCAGGAACCGGTGGCATCGGAAAATCTCAATTCGCTAATTACTATGCACGATCGGAATTTAATAATAAATGCTATGAGTGGATCATTTGGCTGAATGGAGGAGATCTTCAAAAAATTTCTGATAGTTTGTCCTCACAATTTGTTGAGCTAGGACGTGCCCTGGGTTTACCAGTTAATCAGCTCAAAGGTGATCCGTTATATCTAAGAATTTATGAAAAGCTAGGCGAAAAAGGTCGTGGGTTAGTGGTCATTGATGATGCTCCTAACTACAAAGTTCTAAAAACATTTTTACCCGAAAGTTTTGGACGTTGGAATATGGATGTGTTGATCACAACGCGAAATGGACAAACATTCGGGCCCTTGATAAGAAAATTTATTGTAGATGTTTTTTCATTAGAAGATGCAAAGTGTTATATTCACCGATTCCTCAAAGAAACGCACTCAGAACAGGATATTGAAGTCTTAGCCAGAACATTAGATTGTTATCCATTAATATTGTCTACATCAATGATTACTTTACCTAATGAAAAACTTTCTATCGTTGAGGAGCAATGTGCGCAAGCATATCAATCTGCAAATACAAAAGTTAAAACCATCATGAAGGAAATTGTTCAGTTATCGTTAGAGCAAGTTAAAATATTATGTAAATCTGAAGATGCATTTGAGCGGGCTATGAGAGTATTGACTGCTGCAAGCTTCATAGCGCCGGAAGTGGCTATACCTAAAGTATTATTAGGAAAATGGCTGCCAGAAGATGAAGGAGAAATTTTCATCGAAGAAGTATTAGATGTGCTTCGAGCTCAATCTTTGGTTGAAGATGATAAGAAAAAAGCTACTTATCGTATTCACAAAGCAGTTCAAGATGTTGTAAGGAGTAGTGAAACATTCGATTCAGCACAAAAAAAACTGATGCAATGGAATGAGATTATTGAAAGTTCATTATCTTTGACGAGTTCAAGCAAAAGAGGGTATCAGGGAGAACAATATGCTTTATTCGAAGCACATTCGGCTGCTTTATCTGAGCATCTGAGTCTCATTAAGGGTCAGGATAAAAGGTCCTTTAATTTCTAAAATGTTCGATTAGTATAATTGCCTCTTTTCTGAATGTGAATAAATGCTAATTTCAAGTTCAATTATAAGGAGATGCTGTTTTCATCTATTTTTTCATCGTTCTTATCTGATGCTTCAAGTGCGAAGCAAGGGTTGTTGAAAAAGCTTTCTCGACAGTTCTTTAAGCTTTTTAATACTGAAGCAAGATCGTCTGTGTCCTTTTTGCGTTTTTTTCCTACGCTCAGATTCTGCCTTAATTGTGATTCTCGTTCTTCAAGACGTTTGATTCTAGATTTAAGATGCTCATATTCTTGTTTTTGTACAGAAGTAATTTGAATTACAGGTTTGCTTGGAACTACAGCTGGTGCTGAGGAGGCGGGTATATCAGAGTGTTCATCGAGTCTTCTTTTCAAAGGTGACTGTTTCTCTTCTTCTGCCTGACACAGCGCATTTAACTCAGAGAGAAATTCCGGATTAACCTCAGGATTAAAATCTTCTACCGTTCTTTTTAATTCATCTGATTTTAGAGATTCATAGATTTTTTTCAATTCATCGAGTTTGAAGTCGCTTACTGATAAAGCATGATTTAAAAAGCGTTTGTCAAAAATTTTCGAAGGATCTAAAAGTAAAATTAAATAATCGCGTTTTGTAAAAAAAATGGCGCTAATATTGACGCTAGCTTCAATAAGAAAGGTTTGATATTCCTCCATCGTCTTGAAATAGACAGGTAAAGGAGTACCCACATCAATGTACAGGTATTTAGGATCGAATTTATCTCGATTGACTTCTCTGATATGTCGAATAATAAAATTAATATAAATACGATTTTTGCACAGGTCTTTTTCACAGATATGATCGAAGGTCATTTGAATAAATCTATTATCTTCAGACTCAGAAATGCACTTTAGTGCCATATTCGTATATTTCTTTATGGGTTTGGGACTTAAACCACCAGAGACATAATCAAAGGTTTCGTAAGATTCATACAATAAGAGATCAGCTCCCTGTTCAAGCAATAACCGAAATGCATGATATGATTGATGCTCCAAGGCATAAAAGATCAAAAGTCTACGCTGAATTTCTTTCTTCTTTAGCCCATCATATCCCGAATAGGGGGTGTGATATTGATAGACAGTATAAACTTCGAAGGTATTAATAAGCTCAGGACGCAGATTTTTCTCAAATGACTTGAGATCCTTCCCAGTTAAATAACTGACTAGTAATTCAATTTCAGTTTTCATTATATTTCAAGCCTTAGATCGAGTACTTGGAGCCAATCTCGACAGATAAGAGAGTGTAACAGATGCTCAATGAAATTGCATCTGCAGTTGAAATGTAGGAGTAGATATGTTAGGATTACAAAACTAATAGTCATCTTGACGAGCACAAACGTGTATTAAGTCCTGAAACGTCGCTTAGATTCTTTTTTTCACGAATATCTCAACCTCTTTTTACGTCTGGAAGAAAACCATGTCGAATCCCTATTTTAGTTTAATTCGCACTGTTTGGCATTATGGAAAACGCTGGCGACCAGCGATTGTGCTCTATTATTCAGCTTATATTGTTGCTCAGGCAGTGCTGAGTTTGAGCCCCTATTCCTTTGGTAAAGCAATTGATGTCTTGCAGCATTTTAAAGCCGACCGTCTGAACGAAGTGATTTTTTGGCTCGCAATCAATGTGCTTGTCTTACTCATTTTCTGGTTCTTTCATGGTCCCGCTAGGATTTTGGAGCGGAAAGTGGCCCTTAAGATACAGCAGAAGTATCGTCTGGATTTTTATCAGAATATGACGCGCTTGCCTTTGAAGTGGCATCAAAATCACCACTCTGGCAATAGCATCACTCGAATTAATCGAGCCTCAACCTCATTGCATCGTTTTGCAGAAAATCAGTTCATGTATATTGAAACAATTGTTAAATTCCTGACATCAATTGCTTTCTTGCTTTGGATTTCTGTGCCTGTAGGTCTTTTAAGTGTGCTTCTTTCAATATCCTTAGTGGTAACGATTCTATTGTTCGATCGTAAATTAATACCACTCTATGATGGTGAAAATGAAGTTGAGAATCATGTGGGTGCGGTGCTGTTCGACTATATCAGCAATATGACTACCATTCTGACCCTAAGGTTAGGTGAATTAACACACTCAAATTTATTTCAGCGAATTATGGCCATATGGCCCTTCTTTCGAAAAGAAGCGGTTTACAATGAAGTCAAATGGTTTTCTGTCGGTATTTCGCTGGCATTAGGGCAAGCACTGATATTGATTGGCTATATTGTCTATCAACTCAGTCTAACCAATGCCATCATGATCGGTATTTTCGTGATGATTTTTCGTTATCAGTGGGAACTTGGTTCGGTATTCTTCGAATTGAGTATGTATTATGGTGAAATCGTCAAGATGGATACGGATGTAAAAAGCACAGGTCCTATACTCGATGACATTAATCGATATGCTCATGTGCCTCAGGGAGAAGCAACGGCGCGTCAGTGGCACACAATTGAAATTTCGGATCTTCAATTTCACCATGCAGAAAACGACCAGAGAGGACAAATTTTCGAGAATCTAGCGTTTAGAATAAAACGCGGTGAAAAAATTGCGCTGATCGGTATGAGTGGTGGTGGAAAAAGCACGCTCTTAAACTTGATGTCTGGTCTTTATACACCTTCACACGTCAAGCTTAATATTGATGGCATTGAATTTGATAATTTGGAACCTTTGCAAGCGATAACCACACTTATCCCGCAAGATCCAGAGATATTTGAAAACACCATAGCCTTTAATATTACCATGGATCTTCCCACTGAGCCTGATGAGATTCATCAAGCCGTCAATTTGGCTGGCTTTTCTACAGTTTTAGAAAAATTACCACTGGGTTTAGAAACAGATATCCGAGAAAAAGGATTAAATTTATCGGTCGGTCAAAAACAACGACTCGCTTTAGCACGAGGATTATTCGCCGCTCGATTTAGCTCCTTAATTTTAATGGATGAGCCGACTTCGAGTGTTGATTTACCCACAGAAAAAATAATTCTTTCAAATGTCATCGAAACCTATCCCGATGCAGCACTAATTGTTTCTCTGCATCGTCTGCATCTTCTTCCTAAATTTGATAGCGTGATTATGATGAGCCACGGAGAAATAGTAGCAAGCGGTTCAGTCAAAGAATTGCTCAACCAACCAGGCCCAGTTTATGATTTATGGCAGCATTATCAAAATGAATAATGTGAGACATTGTGCTAGATTTTTGTAGCGTTAGATGCCTTATCCCTATGCAAATACAGGGGCAGCTTAAGTAGACTTGAAATGGCTGATCGGGTGTAGGTAGACAGGTTCAGCTTGCTAAGCCATACTACCCTGATTGATTAGAGTAAAGATTCTTTTTGTTCGAAGTGGGGGACGATGCATTGCCAGCCGAATTTTTTTTGGATTTTTTTCTTGAGGGATTCGGCGGATTGGGGTTCGCCGTGTGTGATGAAGATTTTTTTTGGAGGTTTTTGGAAATGGCTGAGCCATTCTAGGGTTTCTGAATAGTCGGAGTGGGCGGAGGTTCCGGAGAGGTTGGCAATTTCTGCTTTGACTTCCACCATGGCGCCGTGAATTTTAATTTCTTTTTCTCCATTTAACATTCTGGAGCCGCGGGTGCCCATGGCTTGGTATCCTGTAAAAAGAATAGTATTGCGTTTGTCGGGAGCGTAGTTGGCTAGATGGAAAAGTATCCGACCACCTGTTGCCATGCCACTGGCTGAAATAATAATTTTTTGTTCGGTGCTTCGGTCTATTTCTTTGGATTCATCGGGTGTGTTTACAAAAGTAGCAACATTATTAAGTTGATGACATTCTGATTCTGTTAAACGGATCTGATCACGGTGATTGAGCATGATCTGAGTAGCGTTGATTGCCATCGGGCTATCTAAATAAACAGGAATATCAGGAATAGTTTTTTCTTTCTTGAGCAGGGAAATATAATGGAGCAGAGCTTGTGCACGTCCCACCGCAAAAGCGGGAATAATCAGATTGCCTTGGCGCTCATAAGTTTTATTGATAATTTCTTTTAAATAATCCTTGGGCTGTCCTGGTTCGTGTTGTCGATCACCATAGGTTGATTCTAAAATTAAATAATCAATCTCTTTAACAAAAGTGGGAGCTTTCATCACAGGATCCTGTGGACGCCCCATATCCCCAGAAAATAAAACAGAAGTATCGTTATGTTGAATACGAACGAAGGATGCACCAATAATATGGCCGGCCGAAAGAAATTGAAATTGAAAATTGTCGAACAGTGTTATCACAGTATTGAGAGGTACGGGTTCAAAATATAAAAGTGATTTTTTAGCATCTTCCAGTGTGTACAAAGGTAATGCAGGTTTGTGTTTTGAATAACCGTATTTATTGGCGTGTTCTGCATCTTCTTCCTGTAGATGCCCAGAGTCGGGCAGTAAAATAGCGCATAAATCGGCAGTACCTTCTGTGCAATAAATTTTTCCTTTAAAACCATTTTTAACTAATAATGGAATATAACCACTGTGATCAATGTGGGCGTGAGTGAGAATTACAGCATCGATTTTTTCAGGATCAAAGGGGAGGGGTTTCCAATTTCGGAGGCGAAGCTCTTTGAGTCCTTGAAACAATCCGCAATCCAGAAGAATTCTTTTATCGCCGATGGATAATAAATATTTAGATCCGGTAACTGTTTCAACAGCACCTAAGAATGTGATGTTCATTTAAAGATCCTTTTTATTTTTTCTGTACATCCATCTCCACTTCCATATCATGACCGCAGCATTGTGGCGATTTGATTTTTCCACAATCGTTGGGGCATTTGGCCACTTGGATTTTCTTACCCTCTGGGGTTGTGATTTCGTCATGCACCAAGGGTGTACTACATTTACCGCAAGTCAACCCTTTAACAGCCATATTACAATCTGAACAATGATATTCCATTACTAACCTCCCGCGTGTTCGATACTATTAGTATAGCAGTACAACCCGCCATTGAGGATCTCCTGTCTCTCCTATGCAGAAGGCTCATTAAATGGGGGGGCTTGCGTAAAGGGGGCGGCCTTAGTAGAATAACTAGCTTTGACGACTGAAGAGAAGGCTAATGAAAAACGATATTCATCCTGCGTACCATGAAATTAAGGTGAATTGCAGCTGTGGTGTGAACTTCACTACCCACTCAACTCGACCTGGTGATTTGCACATCGAAATTTGCTCGGAGTGCCACCCTTTCTATACCGGTAAGCAAAAGCTGATTGATACGGCTGGCCGTGTTGATCGGTTTAAGCAAAAATATGCGGCTAAAAAGAAAGCTTCTTAGCCTAAAGCACAGATTACAAAGGGGTTACCGCGAAAGCTGTAACCCCTTTTTCTTTTGAGGCTGGTTATTTACGTTTATCTATCGCCGTTACATCGCGTTCAGTTGGCCCGGTGTAGAGTTGGCGAGGACGGCCTAGGCGGCGATCGGGGTCGCCGATCATTTCGTGCCAGTGGGAGATCCAGCCGACGGTTCTGGCGATGGCAAACATGACGGTGAACATGTTGGAGGGGATTCCGATGGCGCTGAGTGTGATACCTGAATAGTAGTCGACATTGGGGTAGAGCTTTTTCTCGACGAAATAATCATCTTCGAGTGCGATTTTCTCAAGTTTCATGGCGAGTTTAAAGAGAGGATCGTCGTGACGACCTGTGGCTTCCAAGACTTCATAACAAGTTTTCTGCATGACTTTGGCACGGGGATCGTAATTTTTGTAGACCCGATGCCCGAAACCCATTAAGCGGAAAGGATCGTTCTTATCCTTGGAGCGCTTGATGTATTCATTAATGTGCGATTCATCTCCAATCTGATGCAACATATTGAGGCAGGCCTCATTAGCACCACCATGAGCAGGTCCCCAGAGCGCCGCAATTCCCGCAGAAATACAGGCGAAGGGATTGGCACCGGTTGAGCCAGCGAGTCGAACCGTTGAGGTGGATGCGTTTTGCTCGTGATCCGCATGTAAAGTAAAAATTCTATCAATTGCTCGGACTAGCACAGGATCCGGTGTTTTTTCTTGAGTGGGCACACTGAACATCATGTGCAAGAAGTTTTCCGCGTAAGACATTGAATTTTGTGGATAAACAAAGGGATGGCCGATAGAATATTTGTAACACATCGCGGCAATAGTAGGCACTTTCGCGATGATTCTAAAGGCTGATTTCATCCGATGTTCTGGGTTATCAATGTCGAGGGAGTCGTGATAAAAAGCAGAAAGCGCCCCAATCACCCCCACCATAATGGCCATCGGGTGAGCATCTCGACGAAAACCGTTTAAAAAATCATTGATTTGCTCGTGGACCATGGTATGCGCATTAATCTGATCCACAAAGTTTTTATGTTGAGCCGCAGTGGGAAGTTCACCAAAGAGCAAGAGGTGACAAACTTCCATAAAATCACATTGTTCAGAGAGTTGATCGATAGGGTAGCCGCGGTACAGAAGAGTACCTTTGTCGCCATCAATAAAGGTAATTTTAGATTCACAAGAGGCCGTAGACATGTAGCCGGGGTCAAATGTGAAGACATTATTTTTAGCCAACGAATTTATGTCGATCACATCGGGCCCTAAAGTGCCATGCTTTATGGGTAAATCAAAAACTTGGTCGTTTAACTTTAACTGACATTTATCCATTTCGGGCTCCTTTGCTACTCAGAGCATTATAGTATAATAATCTCAAATTGACGTCTATCTTAGGGATGGGCAAATCTTTCGCCTCCCAGAATGCTTCGGAAACGCGCACCTTTTTCCTGGATTGCCACGCTGCGCTCGCAATGACGGCCCTTGCCCCCTTCTCCTTCAGTGCCCCCTATGTTATCATTTTGCTTTGGCTTAAGAGGTATCAACCACAGGGATTGAAGACCGTGAAAGATCAACGACCGGTAAATTTGAATTTATTGACTATACGACAGCCCATTACAGCGGTTGTTTCTATTTTGCACCGGATTTCCGGGATTTTGTTATTTCTTTCTTTGCCTTTGCTGCTCTATGCCTTGGCATTGGCCTTATCCAGCGCAGAAAGCTACGAATCAGTGGCTAATTACCTTTTTACACCGGCTGGTCAAATCCTTTTTTTATTGATCTGGGGCGCCACGGCTTTCCATCTTTGCGCAGGACTCCGTCATATTTTAATGGATTTTGGTTGGGCTGAGACCTTGCCCCAAGCCCGATTAGGCGCTTATTTAGTGGTTGTTTCAACCTTGATTTTGATCATTTGCGGAGGGATTTGGCTATGCTAGATTCTATCACTAGTTTCAGTCGAAACGGTTTACGTGATTGGTTAATTCAGCGCGTCACTGCGGTGATTATGGCCATTTATGCGATTATTATTATCGGCACGGTCTTATCGGCAGGGCATTTGAGTTATCAATTTTGGCATGATTTATTTCATCACAATGCGATCAGAATTTTAAGTGTGTTAGTCGTATTGAGCATTGTCCTGCATGCTTGGATCGGTTTGTGGACAGTCTATACCGATTATATCAAGTGGACTTTTTTGCGACTTATTGTGCAAATTGCTACTTTTCTTGGCTTGATGGCTTTGATGGCCTGGAGCATTGTGATTTTTTGGTCATAAATTGGGGATGCCAACATTATGGTAATGTCTGAACAACATTTTGATGCGGTGATTGTAGGTGGTGGTGGCGCTGGCTTGAGGGCTTCCTTGCAGCTGGCTCAATCCGGATTAAAAGTGGCCTGTATCTCGAAAGTCTTTCCCACGCGTTCTCATACCGTATCTGCTCAAGGCGGGATTAATGCTGCTCTGGGTAATACCGATGCTGAAGATCAATGGCCTTGGCATATGTACGACACCGTCAAAGGTTCAGGTTATTTGGGTGATCAAGATGCCATTGAATACATGTGTAAACAAGCACCTGCAACGGTGGTTGAATTGGAACACATGGGTCTACCTTTTTCTCGGGATGAAAACGGAAAAATTTATCAACGCGCTTTTGGTGGGCAAACGTTAAATTTTGGTGGTGAACAAGCGCATCGCACTTGTTGTGCAGCAGATCGAACTGGTCATGCCATGTTGCACACGCTGTATCAACAAAATGTCGCCCACAAAACCACTTTTTATTCTGAATGGTTAGCGATTGATTTGGTGAAATCAAAAACCGGTGGTGTGGCGGGTGTTATTGCAATTTGTATCGCAACCGGTGAAACCGTTTTTTTACGATCCCGTGCAACCGTTTTAGCAACCGGTGGTGCAGGACGAATTTTCCACAGTACCACGAATGCCTACACGAATACCGGTGATGGTTTAGGGATGGTTCTGCGCGCAGGCTATCCGGTACAAGATATGGAAATGTGGCAATTTCATCCCACCGGTATTGCAGGCGTTGGTGTATTAATTACAGAAGGTTCTCGTGGCGAAGGTGGTTATTTAATTAATGCAAACGGTGAACGTTACATGGAACGTTATGAACCACACCTTAAAGATTTAGCGTGTCGCGATGTCGTGGCGCGATCTTCGATGATTGAAATACGTGAGGGTCGAGGCTGTGGTCCCAATAAAGATTATGTTTTGCTCAAATTAGATCATTTGGGTGAAGAAGTATTGCACAAACGATTACCAGGGATTACTGAATTAGCTAAAACTTTTGCGGGTGTAGATCCTGCAAAAGAACCGATTCCTGTTGTGCCGACTTGTCATTATATGATGGGTGGCATTCCAACCAATATTCACGGACAAGCCATTACCCTTGATGAAAAAGGCCAAGATAAAATTATCGAGGGATTATTTGCTGCAGGTGAATGTGCCTGTGTTTCTGTACACGGTGCCAATCGTTTAGGTGCAAATTCACTTTTAGATATTGTTGTTTTTGGTCGAGCTGTTGGATTGTATTTAGAAAAATCCTTGCAAGAAAGCGCTGAAGTTCCTGCAGTGAATGAAGAAGATATCACCAATGCTATGAAGCGTTTAGAGCGTTGGGAAAATTCTAGTTCCGGTGAAGCGGTGTCGACAGTGCGTGCAGATTTACAAAAAGTTATGCAAGAAGATTTTGGAGTGTTCCGTGAAGGAGCTGCGATGCAAAATGGTTTAGATAAACTCAAATCGATTAAAGAGCGCATTTCAAAAGCGCATTTGAGTGATAAATCTAAAGTCTTTAACACAGCGCGGATTGAAGCGTTGGAGTTAGATAACTTAATGTCGGTTGCTATGGCTTCTGCCGTATTAGCAACGAATCGAACAGAAAGTCGGGGCGCACATTCTCGTTTAGATTTTCCCAAGCGTGACGACAAAAATTGGTTAAAACATTCAGTCTATTTTGATAATGGTCAACTGGCGTTTCGCAGCGTCAATATGAAACCCAACGAAGTAGCGGCCATCGAAGTGAAGGAGGGCGAGTGATGCGATTTTCAATTTACCGATTTAATCCGGAGACGGATTCAGCGCCAAGAATGCAAGATTATGAACTCGATCTGAGCAAAGTGAGTGGTAAGATGTTGCTGGATGCAATAGAAGCGCTAAAAAAGCAAGATCCCACTCTCGCGGTGCGTCGTTCGTGTAGTGAAGGTGTTTGTGGGTCCGATGGTATGAATATCAACGGAAAAAATGGTTTAGCCTGTATCACTCCCTTGCACACCCTGCCGGATAAAGTGGTGCTCCGACCACTGCCCGGTTTGCCAGTGATTCGCGATTTAATTGTCGACATGACTCAATTTTACAAACAATACGAACGAGCCAAACCTTATTTACAAAATGATTCAGAACCGCCAACCACCGAACGATTACAATCGATCGAAGATCGGAACAAGCTCGATGGTTTATACGAATGTATTTTATGTGCTTGCTGCTCAACGTCATGCCCCTCTTGGTGGTGGAATCCTGACAAATTTATGGGCCCTGCTGCATTATTATGGGCATATCGATTTATTGCCGATACTCGTGATAATCAAACAGATAGTCGATTAGCGGCTCTGCAAGATGCTTTTAGTTTATATCGTTGCCGTACCATTATGAATTGTACAACCGTTTGTCCTAAAGGATTGAATCCGGCTAAAGCGATTGGTGAAATTCGACGTGAAATGTTAGAAGACGCGACTTAATTGTTGAGGTGAGTTAAGATGCAAAAATTATCATTACAAGAGTGGAAAAGTTCTTCCTATTTGTCTGGAGGTAGTGCTGCTTACGTAGAAGGACTGTACGAAAGTTTTTTGAGAGAACCTCAATCTGTCTCTGAAGAATGGCGAGATTTTTTCACACAATTGCCTAAGGTGAATGGCGCTGAAGGAAGTGATATTTCTCACGATGAAATTCGCCAATATTTTTCAGATTTGGCCAGACAACCTAAAAAGCGTCAAGTCATTGGTGGTGATCTTCAACAAGAACGTCAGCAACGATGTGTTGATCAATTGATTAATGCCTATCGTGTGCATGGGCATTTGGCGGCGAAATTTGATGCGCTAGAAATGTCTCGTCCACCTGTTGCCGATTTGCAATTGGCCGCTCATGGGTTATCCGATGCTGATTTAAATACGATATTTATGGCACCTGATGTGATGGGTGTGTCTCAATCACGTTTGCGCGATATTATTTCAAGACTACAAACGATTTACTGTGGTGCTATGGGCGCTGAATTTATGTACATCACTGATCCGAGTGAATTAGCTTGGATCCAAAATCGATTCGAATCTTATGTTAATTCCCATGAATTAGCGGCTGATCTTAAAAAGAAAATTCTCAAAGAATTAACGGCTGCAGATGGTTTAGAAAAATATTTGGGTTCAAAATATCCGGGCGCTAAACGTTTTTCTCTGGAAGGATCTGACAGCTTTATTCCGTTTATTCAGGCTATTGTTGAAGGTGCAGGATCTTATAAAATCGAAGAAGTCGTATTTGGAATGGCTCACCGTGGTCGACTGAATATGTTAGTGAATGTGATGGGACAGCCTTCCAACGAATTATTCCAAGAATTTGAAGGTACAAAAGAATATGGTTTGACTTCTGGGGATGTAAAATATCACTTGGGTTACTCTTCTGATGTGGAAACTCTGTCGGGTCAGCCTGTGCATTTATCTTTATCCTTTAATCCTTCGCATTTGGAAGTGATTTCTTCCGTGGTGTTGGGATCAGTGCGAGCGCGTCATGATCGACATCGTGATGGCGATGGTTCCAAAGCGATGGCTGTTTTGGTGCACGGTGATGCGGCGATATCAGGTCAAGGCGTGGTGATGGAAACCATTAACATGTCGAAAACTCGTGGTTATTCCACCCGAGGATCAATCCATATAGTGATCAACAATCAAGTGGGATTCACCACGAGTTATCATGAAGATGCTCGATCAAGTCGTTATTGCACGGACATTGCAAAATTAGTGAATGCCCCTGTATTTCATGTGAATGCTGACAATCCAGAAGCCGTAGTGTTTTTAGCGCAACTTGCTGTGGATTATCGCCAAAAATTCAAAAAAGATATTTTCATAGATATTGTGGGATATCGTCGCCATGGTCACAACGAAGCAGATGAGCCCATGGCCACTCAACCCATGATGTACAAAAAAATTCGAGCCCATCTTACACCGCGTGAATTATATGCCAAACAATTAATCGCTGAGGGAGTGATTACACAACCTGAAGCCGATAAAATGGTGGAAGATTATCGTGCTGCTTTAGATAAAGGTGAAACCGTTGTTCGAACTACAACGGGAGCTGGGCACAAGCTAGCAAAAACTTTTGTACCTTATTTAAATGAAGCGTGGCAAGAAGCAGCCGATACGAATGCCACAGCAGCTACCATTAAAAAATTGGGTAAAAAATTATTTACTTTGCCTGATGGTTTTAATGTCCAGCGACAAGTGGGGGGTACGATCAATGCTCGTCTAAAGATGGCACAAGGTGAATTGCCTTTTGATTGGGGCTTTGGCGAAAATTTGGCTTATGCTACTTTGTTGGATGAAGGCTATAGTGTACGAATTTCAGGTCAGGATTGTCGTCGGGGTACTTTCTCCCATCGACACGCTGCTCTGCACGATCAAGAAACCGGAAAATGTATTGTTCCGCTCGAGCAATTAAATTCACCGCAAGCTAACTTTCAAATTTATGATTCACTGCTATCTGAATTCGGAGTAATGGGATTTGAATTTGGCTATGGTATGGCAGCACCTCAAGGGTTAGTGATTTGGGAAGCTCAATTTGGGGATTTTGCGAATGGCGCTCAAATTGTCATCGATCAATTTTTAAGTTCTTCTTGGCAGAAATGGAAACGCATTTGTGGATTGGTTTTATTATTGCCGCATGGTTTTGAAGGCATGGGGCCGGAACATTCTTCTGCACGATTAGAACGATTTTTGCAATTGTGTGCACAAAATAATATGCAAGTGTGTGTGCCCAGTACTCCTGCTCAAGTTTTTCATATGTTGCGTCGACAAGTTATTCGCCCATATCGATCTCCGTTGATTGTGATGTCACCTAAAAGTTTGCTCCGCCATAAATTAGCCGTTTCAAATTTAGATGAAATTACGAACGGAAAATTTCATTTGGTTATTCCAGAAATTGATCTGATTGAGAAAAGTAAAACGCGAAAAGTGATTATTTGTAGTGGCAAAGTTTATTACGATCTTTTGGAAGAGCGTCGAAACCGAAATATTAATGATATTGCGATTATTCGAGTAGAACAGCTGTATCCTTTCCCTTACGAAGAATTAAAATCGATTATGGCAGAATACAGCAACTCTTCGACCGTTGTTTGGTGCCAAGAAGAACCTAAAAACCAAGGTGCTTGGTTTAGTATTCATCATCGTTTGCTGGATTGTTTAGCGAAAAATCAAACAGTCAGTTATGCTGGAAGGCCAGCTTCAGCCGCACCAGCCGCAGGATATCCTGCTCTGCATCAGCAGCAGCAAGTTGATTTAGTGAATGAAGCGTTATCATAACTGAAAGGAAAACTCATGAGTAATGAAATTCGAGTGCCTGTTTTACCCGAATCGGTCGCGGATGCCGTTGTGGCGAAATGGTATAAAAAACCGGGTGATGCTATCCGCCGAGATGAAAAATTAGTGGATCTTGAAACTGATAAAGTGATGCTAGAAGTTCCGGCACCTGACGATGGTGTGCTTTCAGAGATTATTAAAGCAGAAGGCGAAGTGGTTCAAGGTAAGGAACTCTTAGGTAAGATTGGCAGCGGAGCGGGAGCTTCTGCAGCGCCATCGGCCTCTGAACAAAAAGCACCAGCAGCACCTGCGCAAAAAGTTTCCGCAGCCCCAGAATCCGTTGTTGCAAAATCGGCTGCCTCGGAATCGCTCTTAGCGGATTTAAGTCCTTCCGTGCGCCGCATGGTCAGTGAAAATAATGTCGATGTTTCTAAAATCAAAGGTACAGGTAAAGGTGGCCGACTGGTCAAAGAAGATATCGATAATTATTTGAAAAGTCCCGTTAAAGCCACAGTTTCTCAACCCAGTACCGCAGATGGGAGAGAAGAAAAACGTGTTCCGATGTCACGTTTGCGTGCACGTATTGCTGAGCGCTTAGTGGCGGCTCAACACAATGCCGCAATGCTTACCACCTTCAATGAAATTAATATGCAAAAAGTGATGGATCTGCGTGCGCATTACAAAGAACAATTCGAAAAAACGCACGGTGTGAAATTAGGTTTTATGTCTTTCTTTGTCAAAGCGGTAGTGGAAGCATTAAAACGATTTCCTGCAGTGAATGCATCGATTGATGGCACTGATGTGATTTATCATGGTTATTTTGATATTGGTATTGCTGTTTCCACGGAACGTGGTTTAGTGGTACCCGTTGTACGCGATGCTGATCAAATGAATATGGCGGGTGTTGAAAAATCAATTAATGATTATGCCGCTCGTGCGCGTGATGGAAAGTTAGAAATAGAAGAAATGACAGGTGGAACATTTACTATCACCAATGGTGGAGTTTTCGGTTCCATGATGTCTACGCCAATTTTAAATCCTCCGCAAAGTGCAATTCTAGGTATGCACAAAATTGCGGAACGTGCCATGGTGGAAAATGGCGAAATTGTCATACGTCCAATGATGTATGTGGCATTATCGTATGATCATCGTATTATCGATGGTCGTGAATCGGTGAGTTTTTTAGTAGCAATTAAAGAATTGCTCGAAGAGCCATCATTGCTCTTGTTAGAGCTATAAAAGAGGATTGCTATGAATTTACATGAATATCAAGCTAAGGTGTTGTTTGCGAAATATGGTTTGCCTGTTCCGCGTGGACATGCTGTCTGGAATGTGGATGAAGCTATCAGTGCTGCAGAAACCTTGGGTGGCGATCGTTGGGTTGTCAAAGCACAAGTGCATGCCGGCGGTCGTGGAAAAGCGGGTGGTGTGCGTTTGGTCAAAGGCAAAGATGAATTAATCGATGCGGTAAAAGCTTTGCTGGGAACACGTTTAGTCACTTATCAAACCGATGCGAATGGTCAACCGATTAATCAAGTATTGATTGAAGAACTCAGTGATATTGATAAAGAACTTTATTTGGGTGCCGTCATTGATCGGTCTCGTCAACGCGTTGTTTTTATGTTATCAACCGAAGGCGGTGTGGAAATTGAAAAAGTGGCTCATGAAACACCGGAGAAAATTTTCACGATCACAGTGAATCCTTTAGTGGGTCTGATGCCCTTTCAAGCTCGTCAAGCCGGATTTAATTTAGGCTTAAATTCCGCACAAATGAAACAATTAGAATCCATCTTAGGTGGTCTGTATCAATTACTCATTGAGCACGATTTATCTTTATTGGAAATTAATCCGTTGATTATCACCAAGCAAGGTAATTTAGTGTGTTTGGACGGAAAAATTAATGTGGATGGTAATGCCTTATATCGACAAGAAGAAATTCGTCAGATGCGTGACCCGTCTCAAGAAGATGAGCGTGAAAATCGGGCTGCGCAATGGGAATTAAATTATATTGCACTTGATGGTGATATTGGCTGTATGGTCAATGGTGCTGGATTGGCGATGGCCACCATGGATTTGATTAAATTACACGGTGGAAATCCTGCGAACTTTTTAGACGTGGGTGGCGGTGCGACTAAAGAACGCGTTACTGAAGCCTTTAAAATTATTTTGTCTGATGAAAAGGTGAAGGGCGTTTTAGTGAATATATTCGGCGGTATTGTCCGTTGTGATTTAATCGCTGAAGGTATTATTGGGGCAGTGGCAGAGGTAGGTATTAATGTACCTGTGGTCGTTCGTCTTGAAGGCAATAATGCTGATTTAGGTGCCAAAAAACTGTCTGAAAGTGGATTAAATATTACTGCGGCTAAAAGTTTTACGGATGCTGCGCAACAAATTGTTGCACTGGTTAAAGTGGGGAAATCATCATGAGTATTTTTATTAACAAAAACACCAAAGTAATCTGCCAAGGTTTTACCGGCAAACAAGGGACTTTTCATTCTGAGCAAGCGATTGCTTATGGCACTAAAATGGTGGGTGGTGTCACTCCCGGAAAAGGAGGTACTGAACATTTAGGTCTGCCAGTATTTAATACTGTTCGAGATGCCGTCGAAGAAACGGGTGCTGATGCCACAGTCATTTATGTGCCAGCGCCTTTTTGCAAAGATTCAATTATTGAAGCCGCTGAAGCTGGAATTCAATTTATTGTTTGTATCACAGAGGGTATTCCTACGTTAGATATGTTGCTTGTCAAAGCCTGTATCGATGAATATGGCATTCGATTAATTGGGCCGAACTGTCCTGGTGTGATCACACCCGGCGAATGTAAAATCGGCATTATGCCGGGTAATATTCATTTACCTGGCAAAGTAGGGATTGTTTCCCGATCAGGAACTCTGACTTACGAAGCGGTGAAACAAACCACAGATTTAGGTTTTGGTCAAAGTACTTGTGTGGGGATTGGTGGAGATCCTATTCCCGGCACTAATTTTATTGATGTTCTGGCTGAATTCGAATCTGACCCGCAGACAGAGGCCATTATTATGGTGGGTGAAATTGGGGGATCCGCTGAAGAAGAAGCGGCGGCATTTATTAAGGAATATGTGACCAAGCCTGTGGTATCCTATATCGCAGGAGTAACCGCACCGGCCGGTAAACGGATGGGGCATGCGGGAGCTATTATTGCAGGTGGCAAAGGAACAGCGGCAGAAAAATTTGCAGCATTAGAAGCTGCTAATGTGGCTACGGTTAAATCACCGGCTGAAATGGGTCAGCGTTTAGCTGAAATAACCGGATGGCGTTAATGGGGGTTATCTAGGATCGATAACAATCAGTGCAGAGGGATGTGCAACCAAAAAAGCAACGAGTAAGGTATTGATTGTGGAAGAGAAGCTTATTAACGAACAAACTGATAATGAAGATGGTCAGTCTGAAGATAATAACGTATTTCGTGGAGAAGATTTTTCAGCCTATTTTGATGCTCTGATCGAAGTTCAAGATCGAGCTCAGGATCAAGCTCAGCCTCAGCATCAGCCTGAAGATGTGCCCCTCCAAATTGAAAGAGCGATTCTTACTAGCGATCAAGAAGACAGATTTAAGGCTCTAGCAGAACTCATTCCGCCCTATATCCCATACGACGCTGGAAGTATCCGTAGAGGTGCGGGTGCCTTTGCAATAGCAACCATTGTGAGTATGACAGGCTTAAAAGTTGCTGGCCGCTATGCCGGAATTTGGGCGACTACTTTTGGTTGGTCAGGCGGTTTTTTAGTCGTTGTTTCTGCAGGTTCTAACATCTTCGCCAATATTTTCGTTCGTTCAACGCGAGTCATCTGGGCTTACAACAGACTTAAACTGATGGGGCGTCGATGGGATGATAATCGAATGCCTCTGCCTGATGATAATTTTATCAAGACTACCATTAAAGCACAGGCATTTATTTCCTTTGTTGCGGCTTTACCTTGGTTTGCACTGGTGTTTCAAGATCTACCGCAAGAATGGTTGCCTTGGTTGGGCTGGGTCTTTGTTGTTTCTCCATTAACACTTATTGTTGAAGGATCTTTGGCGCTCTGTAGTTTGACGGATTATTTTGATTTTGATCATCAGAGAAAAGAGGCAGTCTATCAGTGGAAACGAAAAATGCTGGTAGAACTTCGTAATCTGATGACAGCAGAAACTCGTAAACTCTATACAATGGAGTTGTTAGAGCGCGCTGCTCATGGTGAAGTGTATCTTGTTGATCCAGATACTCGAGAGTTTCGTGAGAATGTTGGCAAAGTGATGGCATTTTTAGCATCGCCATACTCGTGTATCGTGGGTTATGGAATTTATCGACTTGCATTGAGTTATTTTGGTACCAATACAGGGCCATGTCAGTTTGAGTGGGTATTGAATGGTGGCTTTTTTAACACGCTTTTGAATATGGGCACAACAGCTATAACATTTATTTCTGGTGGCACACGATTTTTTCTGTTATCGGTCGCCAACCGAAGATTATTTAATCGAGTTCTTGCTGCGCGCGATGTGCCTCTATTCAATATCAACGGCTATAACGTTGTGAAACCATTGGTAGAAAATCAAAGAATGCAAAAGGTATTCGACATATCCAATATCATCTGGATTTTTGTGTGCTTATTTATAGGTTTCTTTTCTGTCGGTACTGCGGGTGGTTTATCATTAAAAAATTTATATTGCGAGATGGCAACTTTCATTTCATTGTTCACCACATTATGCATTGCACTGGGTGGTGCTTTTTCAGTTAATACTGAATCAGTTTATACGACTCTGAAGATGCTTATGATCGAATTTATTAAGTATTGGATAACACGCTCAGCGACTTATAATGTTGGGGAGCGCTTTGGTGAAGATATGGATGAATTTGCATTAATTGCCAGTCATAATATCGCTTCAATGGATTATGATACTGTCGAAGAAAAACATTTAAACACTTATGATACTGGCTTTACAGGATCTGATGAAGTGGCAAGTCAGCGTGGTCTTACCAATACTCAAATTCTTGCATTGACAGTGAATCGGAGAGTCGGTATTTATCCGAGCCGTTCTGATAATGAAAATACGCAGAATCTTCAAATGGCAACACAAGGAATTTTAAGAACAGGACAAGTACAATTTTTCCCTGATTGGAGAAGGGATCAAAATGTCAATCAATATGGGCAACGCCTTCCAGCGGGTCTCAGACACCGAAATAGAGTTTTCGAAGCAGTGGGTGAGTTTGAGGATGAGGGGGTACCCTTGAGCCAGGTGCCGCCGAGTGTAGACAAATTTGGAGGCGGTGGTGGTGAGGGGATTGATCGTGGCGCAGCGCTTGAAGAAAAAGATGATGATGCTAGTGATAATCAGGACGTGTTTGGAGGTTCTGTTCATCGCGCAGATGAAGAGGGCGATAATAATGCTCAGGCTTACAAATAGCCTCTAGCCGAGGTAGTAGTCCAAAGTTTTTCTTAGTGCTGTTTGCATATCGACTTGTGGAGTCCAGGCTAATTTTTCTTTGGCGTTGTGAATAGCGGGTACTCTGGCTTTTACGTCTTGGTAGCCCTTTCCATAGTGTTCTGTCGCTGAAACAGTGATAATTTTTACTTCAGAGGCTTCCTTTTGATATTTGGGATAATTTTTTGCCAGTGATAGCAGTGTTTCGGCGAGTTCTGCGATGGAGAAATCATTATTGGGATTGCCGATGTTGAAAATTTCTTGATTGGCACAGCCTTTTTCGTTGTCGATAATTTTCATCAGGGCATCGATGCCATCATCAATATCGGTGAAACAACGACGTTGTTGTCCGCCATCGACGAGTTCAATGTTTTCACCGCGGACAATCTGGCTCAGAAATTTTGAAACGACACGAGACTGATTGGCGTTTTTTTCAAAAACATTATCTAAACGAGGACCAATCCAATTAAAGGGTCTGAATAGTGTAAAAGATAAGCCATGATGTTGGCCGTAGGCATAAATAATTCGATCCAATAACTGTTTAGAACAAGAATAAATCCAGCGTTCTTTGTGGATAGGGCCTAATACGAGGTGCGTTGTCGCTTCATCAAATTCAGAGTCTGGGGCCATGCCATAGACTTCGGAAGTTGAAGGGAATATTAAACGTGTTTTATGAGCAAGACATTGTTTAACGACGGCTAAATTTGCTTCAAAATCTAACTCAAATACTTTGATTGGATTTTGCACATAAATTAAGGGGTTGGCGATGGCAGCTAGAGGCAAAACGACATCCGCTTGTTGAATATGACGATCTAACCAGTCTTCTGATTGTCGGATATCTGCCTTGTTAAAATTAAAGCGAGGATGCTCTAAATAATCTTGAAGATTATGATCAGCAATATCTAAAGCGTGGACAATCCAATCGGTTTGATTAAGAATTCGTTGTGTTAAATGGCTGCCGATAAATCCGTTGCAACCTAATATTAAAATATTACGCGTCATGAGAAACCGATTCCCGTTGTTGATTGGTGATATTATAAGAGGGTGGATTTACCTCGGATTTGATAACAAAACGAGGTCGTTTCAAAACTTCCTGATAAATACGGCCAATGTATTCGCCGAGAATTCCAAGGCCTAGCAAGCATAATCCGGCTAAGAAAAACAGCAGCGCAAATAAGGTGAACATGCCTTCAGCTTCAGGACCCAGGAAAAGTCGGCGCATTAAAAGATAAAAAACCAAGAATCCGCTACCCGCAGAGACCAGAATGCCTATCAGTGTAAAAACTTGCAGAGGCACCAACGAGAATCCGGTAATCAAATCGAAATTATACCGAATGAGTTTGTACAAATTGTAACTGGTGGTCCCTTCTTGCCGAGCCTCGTGTGAGACTCCGACTTCGGCAGGATTGTGGGCGTAGGTCATGGCAAGAGCAGGAATAAAAGTAGAGGCCTCGCCGCTGCTGACCATTACATCAACGATATGTCGGCGATAAGCGCGAAGCATGCAGCCTTCATCTTTCATCGGAATGCGTGGCGTGATTTTTGCGCGAATAATATTATGCAATTTTGATACCCATTTTCGCCAGAGACGGTCTTGTCGATTTTGACGATAACCACCCACCACATCGTGGCCTTCTTCCATTTTAGCAACTAATTTTGGAATATCTTCGGGGGGATTTTGTAAATCAGCATCCATCGTCACAATAATTTCACCGCGAACGCGTTCTAGCCCTGCCATGATGGCCATATGTTGTCCATAATTTCCATTAAAATGAATAATGCGAATTTGTTCGGGGCGACGTTGGTGAAGTTCATTTAAAATCATTTCACTGCGATCTTTGCTGCCATCATTAATGAGGAGGATTTCAAAGGGTTTTTTCATTTCATCCATGACAGGAATTAATCGTTTATATAACGATTCTAAGACTTCTTCTTCATTGTGAACGGGGATGACGATACTGATGTAGGGCAAATTCATAGTGGCTCCAAAGGAATAGAAAATTGTTGAAGATCAAAATCTGAGTCGATGGGTTGCTTAAAAATCTTCGCCATCGTTTGAATAACTCGATTTTGATCTGTGTTTGTCATGGTGGGGAATAGCGGTAAACTCACAATCCGAGAGGCAACATTTTCCGCGATGGGAAAATCACCCTCTTTAAAACCGAAAGTATTGCGATAATATGGATGGAGATGATTGGCGGCGTAATGAAAACCTGTGCCGATATTTTCTTCTTTCATGCGTTGCATAAAGCTGTCTCTGTTCATGCCCGCAGCTTCCGGATTGATCAGAGGAGCAAATAAATGCCAAGCATGTTGGTGCGAGTAGTCGGGCGCTGTTGGACATTGCCATTGAGGCCAATTTGCAAAAGCGGTTAAATAACGTTGCGCTAATTGAGTACGGCGCTCGATAAAATGATCGAGTGATTTTAATTGATGCAGGCCAAGTGCGGCTTGTAAATCCAGCATATTGTATTTAAATCCGGGGGCAACCACTTCATATTGTTGAGAGCCTTTTTTGGTAAATCGATCAAAGGCGGGTTGGCTGATGCCGTGAAAACGTAAGATTTTAATTTTTTCTGCCCATTCAAGATTTCGACAACTGATCGCACCACCTTCGCCTGTTGTCATATTTTTATTTGGATGAAAACTAAAAACTTGAAGATCACCAAAACTACCCAGTAATTTATTTTTATAGCGTGCGCCGATGGCGTGCGCACAATCTTCGATGATCGTCAGTGAATGCTTTTTTGCCAGTGCATAGAGTGAATCGCAATCGACGGGTAAGCCTGCAAAATGAACGGGAACGATAGCACGCGTGCGCGAACTGATTGCTGCTTCAATTAAATTGATATCAATATTATAGGTGTGTGGATCAATATCGACCAGAACGGGTTTGCCGCCCGCGTGAATGATGGTGTTCAAAGTAGCGACAAAGGTGAAGGGCGTGGTAATGACTTCATCACCGGGTTTTAAATCTAAACAGAGCAGAGACAAATGAAGACCGGCAGTGCCTGAATTGAGGCATAAAGCGTTCGGTGTATTAAGATAGGCTCCTAAATTCTGTTCAAATTGCTGGGTGCGTGGGCCTGTGGTGATCCAACCTGATTTTATGCAATCGATCACTTCATCGATGGCAGCTTGATTAATATCGGGTTTTGCAAAAGGTAAAAAAGTGGAATCCATAGTTTAACTCCGAGCCACTAAAAATACGCCGAGTAAAATCACGAAAATTCCGCTGACGCGAAGTGCGGATAAGGATTCGGCAAAAAGATAATAAGCGGCAATGGCATTGACGACATAGCCCAAACTCACCATAGGATAAGCCATGCTCACATCAACCCGAGATAGCACCATCATCCAAACTAAAACACTGATGGTGTAGGCGGCAAGACCTAGGAGAATGGGCAGATTGGTGGCCACTTGTACGCCGATTGGTAGCACATTGGTGAGATGAAATTCGAATTCACCGATGCGATTCATTCCGGCTTTTAAGAGTAATTGTGCGCTAGCATTGAGCAGTACTCCCAGCATCAGTAGTGAAAACACGGTTAGTTTCATAATTCACGCGGCCCTTTTGTATAATTGCTCACCAGAATATTATGTTGATTACGGGCAATTTCGAATAGTTTCTTCTTATGCTGAATTGAGATGGCTTCGTAATCGCTGAGACTCAGAATCATATATTGTTGAGTAGGTTTTGACCAGCGATTCCAGAACTCATCAACTGTGAGCCAAAGACCGGGAGTTTCGGAATGCTCGATGCCGTGCCAGAGCTCGCCATAATAATCGACGATAGTAATTCGACGTCCCAAATACACAGGCAAATCCTGATAGTAATTTTGATAGGAGTAAACGCGATCATTTTCTTGCAGCAAAGGTTTGAGTTGAAGTGCCAAGGTTTTGATGGAACGCGTGTCTGTAGGAGGGTAGCTGAAATTAATAGAGATAAAAAAGAGGCTCGCTGATAAACTTAGCATGATCAAAGTGTTCAGCAAGGTGCTTCGCCATTTTACAAGAAGAGGAAGTAGTGCGGTGAGACACAGCAAAGTGAAAGAAATTTGCAGTGTGGGTTGGCCGAGATCTAATTTTACAGCACCGACGATCATTAAAATGGAAGACAGCAATAAACAACACCCTAAACCAAAATAAACCCCGAACGTGTTGGGTTTGTCAAAAATGTTATCTAAATAATGAGCGACTAAGATGGCCAGTGGTGGAAATATAGGTAATACATAGGGAATTAATTGTGAATTGGATTTCCAGAAGAAAATAAAAATTAATCCGGCCCAGAGCAGTAAATAAAGATTCATTGAGTCGAGAGTTAAAACATTTATTTTTTTTTGTGGCGTAATTTTGTTCTGAGGTGTGGATGTTGGTTTTTCTACGCTGACTCTCTGCCGCAGTTGCTTAGGCCAGGCGTTGATAATGGCCGGAACGATGAAACCGGTCCATGGAAAGAGTCCTCCAATTAAGACGGCTGGAAGAAACCAAAAGGGCTGCTGACGTTGACTTAAATCCGTGAAATACCGCAAAAATTGTTGGTCTAAGATGTAATAGCGAAAAAATTCTGGGTGCTCTAACTGCACCAAAATATGCCAAGGAAGCACTATCGCACAGAGCAGCAGAAAACCTGTGGGTATACAGTAGGTTTTGAGTTCGGACCATTGATTCGTTAACAAAATCCAAGTGAATACAATCATCCCCGGAAAGATGATGCCGATCAGACCTTTGGTGAGGGTGGCTAAGGCGGCACAGGCGTACATGGCCCACATCCACCGTGATCGTGAAGGTCCTGCGGGATTTTGCACACCCAGCAGGAAAGAACATAAAGACGCAGAGATGAGCACAGTGACGGTCATGTCCAGAGTGACCATATGCGCCATCGCGGAGTAAAGCCCAAAGGTGCCCAAACTCATGCCCGCCAAGAGGCCGGCTCGACGCGTGTAGAGCTTTCTGGCTGTGCCATAGACCAACAGCACCCCTAAGAGCCCCATCAGCGCATTCGGCAGCCGAATTGCCCATTCATTGACCCCAAAAGCAGATAGGCTGGCAGACTGCATCCAGTAGAAAAGTGGGGGTTTTTCAAAGTATTTGAAGCCATCAACCCGGGGTGTCAGGTAATCGCCTGTGCTGACCATTTCACGCGGAACTTCAGCATAACGGCCTTCATCAGGGACAGTCAGCGGCCGATTTCCCAAAAAAGCCCCAAAAAGAACGATAAAGACTAGCGACAAGACCAGAAGATCTTGCCACCAGGAGGATCGTAAGGATTTCATGAGTCTTGCTGTACTGACCATTTCTTGCTTTACCTTGTGACCAAGCTCGGGCGAGTTTAGCAGTTTCTGGATTTTAACTCCAATAGCCAATAGCCAGAGCCGAGGATTGTCCTATTTAAATTCCTTTAATTTTACTGGAATACGGTTGCATTAAAGCGTGTATCTATGATACAGTAAGAACATATAACAAGAGGTAAATGTTTTATGCTAGCTAAAAAAGTGAGACTACCAAAAACAGACAACAAAAGCTCGAGTTTTGGTGGTGTTAAAGCGAGTCCTTCTGAGACTCAATATCAGCGTCTACACCTCGAATTAGGGTTGCTTACTCGCCGAATTCCCGAATATGCAGTTTACAGAGGCCCCGCTTGGACTGTGATTCAAACGATAGATCAGATAGCGGCTGGTGAGAATGAATACCCACCTGAGATGCTCATCGAAGTGATGAAGCAAACCCTAGCTGTATTACGCCCATTAATACCTAAAACATTAGATGAGATTTCGGTTCAATTAGATCGAAAAGCCGTCGATGGTGATGAAGACTATGAACTTGAATTGGAGA
>CAZMLO010000008.1:0-73759 GCA_964567285.1 uncultured Gammaproteobacteria bacterium | reverse complement strand
CCTTGATTGCGCCGATTGCGATGGAAGAAGGGTTGCGTTTTGCGATCCGAGAAGGCGGACGTACAGTAGGTGCGGGTGTTGTATCTAAAATTATCGAGTAATTAAAAATGACAGTAGCCGCAGCAGTTAAAAATCAGCGCATTCGAATTCGGTTAAAAGCATTTGATCATCGATTGATCGATGTTTCGACCAAAGAGATTGTCGATACGGCAAAACGGACGGGCGCCCGCATCAAGGGCCCCATTCCATTGCCTACTGATTTAGAGAAGTTCACGATCTTGATATCGCCGTTTAAGCATAAAGATGCTCGTGATCAGTACGAAATTCGTACACATAAGCGCTTAATCGACATCATCGATCCAACGGAAAAAACCGTCGATGCGTTGATGAAGCTTGATTTGGCAGCTGGTGTCGATGTCGAAATCAGTGTGGATTAATAGGGTTAGAGGTTAAAACAATGGCAGTTGGTATTGTCGGAAAAAAAGTGGGTATGACTCGCTGCTTTACAGAGGACGGCGCTGCGGTTCCCGTAACCGTCGTGTATGTAGAGCCAAATCGGGTTACACAAATCAAAACAGTCGAAACCGACGGCTACAGCAGTATTCAGGTAGCATCCGGTACACGGCGTGCGAATCTCGTTTCAAAGCCAAAAGCGGGGCAATTTGCTAAAGCGGGTGTAGAACCAGGTGATATGCTGTGTGAATTCCGTTTGTACGACGGCGAAAGCGCGAGCTTCAATGTGGGGGATCTCATTAAAGTGGATACCTTCAGCGCTGGCCAAATGGTTGATGTTCGTGGTACCTCAAAGGGTAAAGGCTATGCCGGTGTTATCAAACGCTATAACTTCAAACAACAGCCACAAAGTCATGGTAACTCCTTAACCACACGTGCTCCGGGTTCGATTGGTCAAAACCAAACACCAGGTCGCGTATTCAAAGGTCGGAAGATGGCAGGTCATATGGGTAATGCCAGAGTGACTGTTCAAGCTCATACCATCTTTAGAGTAGACCTTGATACTAACGTGATTTTGATTAAAGGTTCTGTACCCGGCGCTCCAGGGTCTAATGTGGTTATTTTACCGAGTGTAAAAGCCAAGAAAAACAAGGAGGCTAACGCATGAGCATTAATCTGAATCTCGCCGGTGCAGCTAGCACTAAAACAATGCCTCTGAATGAAGCTGTCTTTGGGCAAGAATATAATGAAGCCTTGATCCATCAGGTCTTAACCGCCTATTTTAACGGCGCTCGTGCCGGAACCAAAGGTCAAAAGACTCGCGCAGAAGTGCGTGGGGGCGGACGTAAACCCTGGCGACAAAAAGGCTCAGGCCGTGCGCGTGCGGGTAGCTCACGAAGCCCAATTTGGCGGTCGGGTGGGGTCACCTTTGCTGCTAAGACACGCGATTTCAGTCAAAAAGTTAATCGAAAAATGTATCGCAGTGCGATTCGTTCTATTTTGTCTGAGTTGGTGCGATCTGAGCGTTTAATTGGTGTTGAATCTTTAACCTTGGGTGCACCAAAAACCAAAGATTTAGTCACTCGATTAAATGAATTGAATGTGAATCATGTTTTGCTGGTTACCAACGATCACGATACGAATTTATTACTGGCAGCTCGAAATCTGCCCCATGTTGATGTTTGCACAGCCGCTGACATCGATCCCGTAGGTCTGGTTGCCTACGATAAAATCGTGATGACTGTTGATGCGATCAAGCAGATTGAGGAGAAACTACAGTGAATATCGAACGCTCCTACAAAGTTTTATTAGCACCTCATGTTTCTGAGAAGGCCAGCATTATTGGTGATCGTCATCGTCAATATGTTTTTAAAGTCATTAAAGATGCCACCAAACATGAAATTAAAAAGGCCGTCGAATTTTTGTTTAAAGTTAGTGTTGAACAAGTCCGGATTGTGAATGTTAAACCTTCTACCGTGCGCAGCCGAAATGGTGTGGGTCGTCGTAGTGGGTGGAAAAAGGCCTACGTAAAAGTCGGTGAAGGCCATGCAATCGATTTATCCGGCTTGGTATAGGAGTTGAGTAAAGATGGCAATTGTAAAAGCTAAACCAACCTCTCCAGGACGCCGCTTCGTTGCCGCGCCCTCACGAGAAGGATTGCACAAAGGACGTCCGCTTGCGTCGCTGACCGTTTCAAAAACGGCCCTGAAACCTGGCAAACGCGGTGATGGTCGGAACAACCAAGGCCGGATCACTACCCGACACAAGGGCGGTGGTCATAAGCAGTTGTATAGAATTATCGATTTTAAGCGGAATAAAGATGGAATTGCTGGACTTATCGAGCGAGTAGAGTATGATCCTAATCGCAGCGCCAGTATTGCATTGGTCCTGTACAGTGATGGTGAGCGACGTTATATCATCGCACCCAAGGGACTGAGCAAGGGCGATAAAGTTCAATCCGGTTCCGATGTTTCGATTGTTGTAGGTAATTGTTTGCCTTTGGCGAACATTCCAGTAGGTTCTACGATTCATAACGTTGAAATTCGACCTGGCAAAGGTGGTCAGTTAGCGCGTAGCGCGGGAACTTCGATTCAATTCGCTGCTAAAGAAGGTGAATTTGCCTTTTTGCGCTTGAGATCAGGCGAGTTAAGAAGAGTGCCTATTTTATGCCGCGCAACAATCGGCGAGGTATCGAATTCTGAGCACAACTTGCGTTCCTATGGTAAAGCAGGTGCTAAGCGTTGGAGAGGGATTCGTCCGACCGTTCGTGGTGTGGCGATGAACCCAGTCGATCACCCACATGGTGGTGGTGAAGGCCGTACTTCGGGTGGCCGTCATCCTGTGAGCCCCACGGGTAAACCGACCAAAGGGGCCATTACGAGAGCGAACAAGCGAACCGACAAAGACATTATTCGAAGTCGTCGACGCAAGAAATAGTGATTTTTTTCAACGCTGCGCTTAAAGCGGCGTTGGTTTTTTTGAAGAGGGTAATAACGTGGCAGTACGTTCAAGTAGAAAAGGTCCTTTTGTTGATCATCATTTGATGACAAAAGTGGAGAAAGCGCAAGCGGCAAGCGATCGTCGTCCGATTAAGACATGGTCGCGACGTTCAACCATACTCCCAGAAATGGTGGGTATTAATATTGCTATCCACAATGGTCGTCAGCATGTTCCCGTGTATATCACGGAAAACATGGTGGGTCACAAGCTGGGTGAATTTGCGCCAACGCGTACATTCCGTGGACATTCTGCGGACAAAAAAGTAAAGGGTAAAGAATAATGGTTGAAGTCGCAGCAAAATATCGGTATGCCCGAAGTTCGTCTCAAAAGGTTCGCCTTGTCGCTGATCAGATTCGTGGATTGGCCGTCGAAAAAGCCCTGGAGCTTTTAACCTTCAGTAAAAAAGGCGCTGCTGTCATGGTCAAAAAGACCTTGGATTCAGCTATTGCGAATGCTGAAAACAATTTAGGCGCTGATATCGATGAATTAAAGGTTTCTGCCATCTTTGTTGATGATGGCCCAACGCTAAAACGTGTTAAACCACGTGCGCGTGGTCGTGCGGATCGAGTGATCAAACGCATGTGTCATATCACTGTTAAAGTGTCAGATGAATAAGAGAGTGAGTAGATAGTATGGGACAAAAAGTCAACCCGGTAGGATTTCGTTTAGGTGTCATTAATGAATGGACCTCAACGTGGTATGCTGAAAGAAGCAACTACGCTGACTTCCTGCATGCTGATATCGCTGCGCGAAAGTATATCCGCAAAGAGCTAGAACAAGCGGCTGTAAGTCGCATCGATATCGAGCGTCCTGCTAAAACTGCGCGAATTACGATTCACACGGCGCGTCCAGGGGTTATTATCGGGAAAAAAGGCGGTGATGTTGAGCGTTTGCGTCTTAAAGTCAGCGAAATTATGGGTATACCAGCTCATATCAATATCAAAGAAATTAAAAAACCCGAATTAGATGCAACCTTAGTTGCAGAAAGTATTGCACAACAATTAGAGCGACGGGTTATGTTCCGTCGTGCAATGAAGCGTGCTGTGCAAAATGCACTGCGTGCGGGTGCTGAAGGTATTCGAGTGGCAGTTGCCGGTCGTTTAGGTGGCGCTGAAATTGCGCGTACCGAGTGGTATCGTGAAGGACGAGTGCCTTTACATACCCTGCGTGCTGATATCGATTATGGTACAGCCCGAGCAAACACCACCTATGGTGTGATTGGAGTAAAAGTTTGGATCTTCAAGGGCGAAGTGTTCAGTGGTAAATCCGCTAACACCGAAGCGGCTACTGAAGAACGAGATAAGAGCTAAGGGGTATTCATTATGATGCAGCCAAAGCGAACGAAATTTCGTAAAGCACACAAGGGTCGTAATCGCGGATTAGCTTGTGTGGGTAATCGAGTTTCTTTCGGTGAATATGGAATGAAATGTGTAGGGCGAGGCCGGATTACTCAGCGTCAGCTGGAAGCCGCTCGGCGTGTGATTGCGCGTATCACGAAACGTGCCGGTAAAATGTGGGTGAGAATTTTCCCCGACAAACCAATTACGCAGAAGCCACTTGAAGTTCGTCAAGGTAAAGGTAAGGGTAATGTGGAATACTGGGTTGCTTTAATGCAGCCAGGTCGAATGGTTTTTGAACTGGATGGGGTTACTGAAGAAGTAGCACGCGATGCTTTCTTAAAAGCCGCTGCAAAATTAGGTCTCCCGATGGTCTTTGTTAAACGTACGGTGATGTAATGAAAGCAAACGAATTACGATCAAAATCCACTGATGAGCTGCGTACCGAATTGCAATCATTATTACGCGAGCAATTTAACTTACGTATGCAAACTGGATTAAGCGAAGGCATTAAAACGCATCAATTTAAGCTGGTGCGACGAGGCATTGCCCGAGTCAAAACAATTTTGTCTGAGAGAGAGCGTGAAAATGGTTGAAGCTAAAAGTACTGCACGATCGCTAATTGGTATTGTTACCAGCGATAAAATGGATAAGTCAATCGTTGTGACTGTAGTCAGTCAGGTGAAGCATCCTCTGCTTGGAAAATATATTAAGCGCTCAAAAAAGATCGCAGCGCATGATGAACAGAATACCTGCAAGTTGGGTGATACTGTTCAAATTAGAGAGACACGCCCAATCTCTAAAACAAAAAGTTGGGTTTTGGATAAGATTATTGAGCGCGCGGCCTAATTAAGCTAGAATGGTCGGTCTTGTCTCTAATAAGTTGGATTTTGGAGTAATTTAGTATGATTCAGATGCAAACAATGCTGAATGTTGCAGATAACAGTGGTGCGCGGAAAGTGATGTGTATCAAGGTGCTTGGGGGTTCAAAGCGCCGTTATGCCAACATCGGTGATGTCATTAAGGTGACAATTAAAGAAGCCATCCCGCGCGGTAAGGTGAAAAAAGGCGATGTGGCGTTTGCATTGGTTGTTCGCACTAAGCATGGCGTGCGTCGTAATGATGGTTCGAAGATTGCTTTTGATAGTAATGCAGCAGTGTTGCTGAATGCTCAAAAACAACCGATCGCAACACGTATTTTTGGGCCAGTAACGCGTGAATTGCGTTCTGAGCAGTTTATGAAGATTATTTCTTTAGCACCTGAAGTGCTTTAAGAGAGTAGGTGAAAGATATGGCAAAGATTAAAACAGGCGATCAAGTGAAGGTCTTGGCAGGACGCGATAGAGGGCGTACCGGCACAGTATTGCGCTTGGTTGGGGAAGAGCATGCTCTGGTTGAGGGCATCAATATGGTGAAAAAGCATACTCGTGGAAATCCACAAATGGGTAAGCAAGGTGGCATCATTGAAAAAGAAGCCAAAATTCACCGATCAAATTTATCGCCAATACATCCTGTCACCAACAAAGCAGGTCGGATTGGTTTTAAAATCCTCGAGGATGGACGTAAAGTACGTTGCTTTAAGTCTGATGGCGAAGTATTGGATTAGGTGGTATTAAATAATGAGTCGATATCAACAACTTTATCGTGACAAATTAGCGCCAGAGCTGGCTAAAAAACTCGGTTGCAAATCTGTGATGGAAGTACCCAAAATGCTCAAAATTACGCTCAATATGGGTGTGGGTGAAGCCATCGCGGATAAAAAAATTGTCGATAATGCAATCAGAGATTTAACACAGATTTCTGGACAAAAAGCCGTGAAGACTTTAGCGCGCAAATCCATTGCCGGATTTAAAACGCGTGAAGGTATGCCAATTGGTGCCCGAGTCACTTTGCGTGGTAAACGCATGTATGATTTCTTCGAGCGATTAATTTGCATTACGATTCCACGAATTCGAGATTTTCGTGGTATTAATTCAAAATTTGATGGGCGTGGTAATTTTAGTATGGGCATTCGTGAGCAAATCGTTTTCCCTGAAATTGAATACGATAAAATAGATGCAATTCGTGGTTTGGATATTTGTATCACAACCAACGCACGAACCAACGAAGCAGGTCGAGCGCTTTTGGATGCATTTAATTTTCCATTTAAGGATAAGGAGTAAGGTGCATGGCTAAATTATGCATGATAAATCGAGATAAAGTGAGAGCAAAGCTCAGTGCAAAAGCAAAAGATATACGTGAAGCACTGAAAAAAGTAATTAAAGATCCAGACGTTGAATACGATGAAAAAATGACAGCTATTCACAAACTGACTGAGCGCAGTCGCGATGAAAGTCCTTGTCGTTATCGTCGTCGATGCCAATGTTGTGGTCGGCCACGCGGTGTGTTGCGTAAGTTTAAAATGTGCCGAATTTGTTTGCGTAACATGGCCATGTTAGGAAATGTTCCTGGCATCGTTAAATCCAGTTGGTAAGAGATTTTTTGAGATAGGATAATGATATGACAATGCAAGATCCGATTGCTGATATGTTGACAAGAATTCGAAACGGTCAAGCCCGTTCGAAGGATGTTGTCACTATGCCGCATTCCAAATTGAAAGAAGCGATCGCAAAAGTGCTGATCGAATCCGGTTTTATCGCTAAGAGCGATGTCCAAGAAGAAGCGGGTAAAAAAACCTTGGTACTGACCCTAAAATATTATCGAGGCCAGGGTGCTATCGCTGAAATCAGACGTCAAAGCCGACCAGGTCTGCGTGTTTATCGAGGAAAAGATCGGTTGCCGCAAGTAATGAGCGGTTTAGGCATTGCCATTTTATCCACCCCGCAGGGCGTTATGACTGAAAAGCAAGCGCGCGCAAAAGGGGTTGGTGGTGAAATTTTGTGTACCGTGTGCTAGGAGTCGGTAATGTCTAGAGTAGCAAAAAATCCAATTCAAATACCTGCCAATGTTCAAGTGAACATTAGCAACGACCAAGTGCATGTGAAGGGGCCTAAGGGAGAACAAGTTTTCTCAGTGCACCCCAGCGTAAAAGTGGTTCAAGAAGCCAATGAATTAAAAATTGTTGTGCTCGATGAAGAAGAAGGTGGTGATGCACAAGGTGGTACCGCGCGAGCCATATTGAACAATATGGTACACGGTGTTGGGCATGAGTTTACCAAGCAATTAGAGTTAATTGGTGTAGGTTATCGTGCTGCTATGCAAGGTACTAATTTAAAGCTGAACTTGGGCTTTTCTCACGATGTGATTTATTTTGTGCCAAAAGGAATTCACATCGAGACACCAAGTCAAACTGAAATTACCGTGCGTGGTGTCAGTAAGCATTTGGTTGGGCAAGTGGCAGCGAACATTCGTAGTTACAGACCACCAGAGCCTTACAAAGGTAAAGGTATTCGCTACAAAGGCGAGAAGATTGTTATGAAAGAAGGTAAGAAGCAATGATAAACAAACGAACTGCGCGGCTACGACGTGCCAAACCATTGCGAGCCATCTCAAAGCGATTATTAAAAGCGCGTTTGAGTGTTCATCGTACACCTCGACACATTTACGCCCAAGTTATTTTGCCAAATGGCCAAGTGGTTGCTTGTGCTTCTACGGTTGAAAAAGACCTTAAGTCACAATGCAAGAATGGTGGCAATGTGGATGCAGCGAAAATTGTGGGCAAAGTTGTGGCTGAGCGTGCTATAAAGGCACAGGTCAAAGCGGTTGCTTTTGATCGCTCAGGTTTCGCCTATCATGGGCGTATTAAGGCGCTAGCCGATGCGGCGCGTGAAGGCGGATTAGAGTTTTAAACGAAGGGTTCTGATATGATCGATAAAGAAACAGCGTCAGATGGCTACATTGAAAAGATGGTTCACGTAGGCCGAGTGTCCAAAACCACCAAAGGTGGTCGAAAGATGAGCTTTGTTGCCCTGATAGTTGTGGGCGATGGCAAAGGCAAAGTGGGCTATGGCTTAGGAAAAGCGGCTGAAGTTCCTGCTGCTATGAAAAAAGCCAGTGCGGAAGGTCGTCGCAATATGCGCAGTATCGACCTCAATGGCAAAACTATTTGGCATGAAATCAATAAACGTTTTGGGGCGACCAAGATATTTATGAAACCAGCTTCTACAGGTACCGGTGTTATTGCGGGTCATGCTATGAAAGCGGTATTTACTGTTATCGGTATTGAAGATGTTCTGTCTAAAGTGGTGAATGCCACCAATCCGATTAACGTTGTGCGTGCAACGATTGATGCGCTCACTTCAATGAGATCGCCTGAATTAATTGCAACCCGTCGTGGTAAATCCATTAAAGCTGTGGTGGAGGGTTAAGATGGCTGCTAAAAATTTAAAAGTAACCTTGATTCGCAGTCTCGCTAAGCGATTGAAGAATCATCAAGCCTGTGTTCGAGGCTTAGGTCTGAAGAAAATGCACCAAACTGTTATCGTTCAGGATACTCCTTGTAATCGTGGCATGATTAATAAGGTTGCATATATGTTGATTGTTGAGGAAGCATAATCATGGTCATGCGATTAAATACATTAAAACCCGCTGAGGGTTCAAAGCCTAAAGGTGTGCGTCTGGGCCGTGGTATAGGTTCAGGCAAAGGTAAAACCGGTGGTCGTGGACATAAAGGTCAGACATCGCGTACCGGTTCTTCAATTCCTGTGGGTTTTGAAGGCGGTCAGATGCCTATTGCTCGTCGTATGCCAAAGTTTGGTTTTTCAACGGTTATCAGCCGAGCTACTGCTGAAGTACGTTTGGGCGAATTGAATTATGTTGAAGGTGATACGGTTAATTTAGAGACGCTTCGTGCTGCTGATCTTATTTCTGGCAGTATTGATCGAGTGAAAATATTTCTGAGCGGTGAATTAAAGAAAGCGGTAACTGTTGTTGGCGTTCGAGTAACAAAAGGCGCCAAGCTCGCGATCGAAAAAGCTGGCGGAAAGGTTGAGGCGTAGATGGCGACTCCGAATCTTGGCAATGCGTTATCGCAAGGTGGGTTGGCTGAACTAAAGCGACGATTACTTTTTGTATTAATGGCAATCATCGTTTTTAGAATTGGCTCTCACGTTCCCGTGCCAGGACTCGACCCTGAACGGTTGGCGCATTTATTTAGCCAAACGCAGGGCGGTATTTTCGGAATGTTTAATATGTTTTCCGGGGGTGCTTTTCAGCGAGCAACCGTTTTGGCCCTTGGGGTGATGCCGTATATTTCGTCATCCATTATTATGCAGTTGTTTACAGCCGTTGTACCTAAGCTGGAACAGCTGAAAAAAGAAGGTGAATCCGGACGTCGAGTGATTAATCAATATACGCGATACGGTACGGTGATTTTGTCGTTTTTCCAAGCGGCGGGTATGAGTAAGTGGTTGGCGAGTAATGGGATCCCGATTGATCCTGGTTTTACTTTTTATTTTATCGCAACCATCAGCATGGTAACCGGCACAATGTTTTTGATGTGGCTCGGTGAACAAATGACTGAGCGCGGAGTGGGTAACGGTATTTCGCTGTTGATTTTTGCGGGTATTGTTTCTCGTTTTCCTGAAGCGATTGCTCAGGTGTTTACCCAAGTTAAGCAAGGGCAAATGCAAGGTATTAGTCTGTTGCTCTTGTTGGTTTTAGTGATTTTAGTAACGGGTTTTGTGGTTTTTGTAGAGCGTGCGCAGCGTCGCATTACGGTCAATTATGCCAAACGGCAACAAGGTCGACGCATTTATGCCGCTCAAAAGAGTCATTTGCCGTTTAAGATTAATATGGCGGGTGTGATTCCCCCCATTTTTGCGTCGAGCTTGATTTTTTTCCCCTCGACGATTGCAGGTTTTTTTGCAAATATGCCTAGCATGCATTGGTTGCAAACAGTTAGTATTGCTCTTAGTCCTGGGCAGCCGTTATATTTGGCGGCTTTTACAGGCGCGATATTTTTCTTCTGCTTTTTTTATACGGCGATGATGTTTAATCCGAATGAAACAGCAGAGAATTTAAAAAAGTCGGGTGCTTTTATTCCTGGCATTCGACCTGGTGATCAAACAGCGCGATATATCGATTCTGTGATGACACGTTTAACGTTTGTGGGAGCGATTTACTTAACAGCAGTCGCTTTAATGCCGGAATTTTTGATTTTGAAATGGCACGTGCCTTTTCACTTTGGGGGTACTTCATTGTTGATTACAGTGGTAGTACTAATGGATTTTTGGGCGCAATTACAAGCGCATTTAATGTCGCACCAATATGAATCGCTGATGAAAAAGGCGAATCTCAAAGGTGGGCATTTTGGCTTGTCTCGTTGATAGCGGAGAAATATTATGAAAGTGCGCGCGTCTGTAAAACGAATTTGTCGTAATTGCAAAGTAGTTCGACGTAATGGTGGGGTTAGGGTTATCTGTAAAGATGCCAGACATAAGCAGCGTCAAGGCTAATGTCGGGTTGCAGATACTCGAAACCTCAATAAACAGTGTGAAATTGATTGATAGTTCGATGGTTTCACGCTATGATTATCAGCTTTTTATGGAGATGGGTGAATGGCTCGTATAGCCGGTGTACATATACCAGACGATAAACATGTGCGAATCGCACTGCGCAGCATTTATGGCATAGGCCCCACTCGCGCATTAGAAATTTGCCAATTGGCGAAGGTTTTGCCTTCTGCCAAAGTAAAAGATCTAACGGAAGTCGATTTAGATAAGCTTCGTACTGAAGTGGATAAATTTACGGTTGAGGGTGACTTACGACGTGAAGTGAGCACCAATATCAAACGTCTTAAAGATATCGGTAGTTATCGTGGGATGCGCCATCGACGTGGGTTGCCAGTGCGTGGTCAACGTACCAATACCAACGCTCGTACGCGAAAAGGCCCCAAAAAACCGATTCGTAAATAGATGATTTAAAGGAAACTGAAAGATTATGGCTAAAGCGAAAGTACAAACTCGAGTTCGTAAGAAAGTAAAAAGACAGGTGTCTCAAGGGATTGCCCATATTCGGGCCTCTTTTAATAACACCATCATTACGATTACTGATATGCAGGGTAATTCTCTGACTAGCGATAGCGCGGGTCGTAAAGGATTCAAAGGTTCTCGTAAGAGTACGCCTTTTGCTGCTCAGGTTGCTTCAGAAGCGGTTTCAAAATTAGCCAAAGAAATGGGACTTCGAGATGTACATGTTCGGGTAACTGGCGTGGGTTCCGGCCGTGAATCAGCGATTCGAGCCATCCATTCTGCCGGATTAAATGTTCGGTCAATCGAAGATGTGACACCAATACCTCATAATGGTTGTCGTCCTCCCAAGAAGCGACGAATGTAGGAGTTAAGCAGAGATGGCAAGATACATAGGTCCCAAATGTAAGTTAATGCGTCGTGAAGGCACTGATATAGGCCTGAAGAGCTCATTACGCGATATCGAAACCAAATGCAATTTGAAGCAGGTGCCTGGTCAACACGGTGCCCGTCGTGGTCGTTTGACAGACTATGGCGTTCAGATGCGTATGAAGCAAATGATTCGACGTTACTACGGTGTATTGGAAAAGCAATTCAGACGTTACTATGAATTAGCGGATCGTCAAAGAGGTTCTACAGGTGATAACCTGCTGAGTCTCTTAGAAAGTCGCTTGGATAACGTAGTTTATCGTATGGGTTTTGCGAGTACACGTGCCGAAGCGCGACAATTAGTCACACACAGTTCTGTGTTAGTGAATGGTGAGAAGTGTAACGTACCTTCTCGATTGTTGGTCGCTGGTGATGTTGTAGAAATTCGTGAACGTGCTAAGGGGCAATTGCGCATTAAGGCGGCTTTGGAATTGTCTCAACAAGCGGCTCAGCCTGATTGGCTCGATGTTGATGCCAACAAAATGGCTGGTACGTTTAAAGCGTTACCAAAAGCAGCTGATCTGCCCGCAGAGTTTAAGATTAATCTGGTTGTAGAGTTGTACTCGAAATAGAGGTGCTTAGTATTATGATGCAGGATATTTACTCCAGTATGTTGACCCCCCAATCGATTAAGGTTGAGAGCATTACCCCAACGCATTCGCGTATTACACTGGAGCCCCTCGAAAGAGGCTTTGGTTATACTTTGGGTAATGCAATGCGTCGTATTTTGCTATCCTCGATGGCGGGTGCGGCTATTGTCTCTGCTGAGTTTGATGGCGGTACCGTACTGCATGAATTCAGCACTATCGATGGTGTTCAAGAAGATGTCATCGATATTTTATTGAATTTGAAAGACGTGGCATTGAAAATGCACGGTCGTGATGAAGTTACTTTGAAGCTGATTAAAAAGGGCAAAGGTCCTGTTACAGCGGCTGACATTCAATTAGAGCACGATGTTGAAGTGGTCAATCCTGATCATGTGATTGCTAATCTTACTAAGGCTACCGAATTAAAAATGACACTCACCGTTAAAAATGGTCGAGGTTATGTGCCTGCAACGCAACGATTTTCTGCGGAAGAAGGCAGAACCCTGGGCGTGTTGCATTTGGATGCTTCTTTCAGTCCTGTTCGTCGCGTAGCTTACGAAGTGGAAAATGCACGGGTTGAAAAACGCACCGACTTAGATAAATTAGTGATTGATTTAGAAACTAACGGTACTTTAGAACCAGAAGAAGCGATTCGTCGTACAGCGACTATTTTACAACATCAATTGGCAGCGTTTGTTGATTTGCAAGCGGAGCCGATTGCAAAAATTCAATCATCAGGTTCTGATGTGAATCCTGTTCTCTTAAGACCGGTCGATGATTTAGAATTAACTGTGCGTGCAGCAAACTGCTTGAAAGCCGAAAATATTTTTTATATCGGTGATCTGGTTCAGCGCACTGAAAATGATTTGCTCAAAACACCTAATCTCGGAAAGAAATCGCTGACCGAAATTAAAAGTGTATTGAGTTCTCGTGGATTATCATTAGGTATGGCTATCGATAATTGGCCACCTAAAGAATTAGCCGATAAATAGGAATAGCAATGAGACATCGTCACAGTGGTAGAAAATTAAACCGTAACAGTTCACATCGCAAAGCGATGTTCAAAAACATGGCGGCCTCATTGATTCAGCACGAGCTGATCACAACAACTCTGGCCAAAGCCAAAGAATTGCGCATGGTGGTTGAACCCATGATCACCGCCGCAAAAGAAGACAGCGTCGCAGCACGCCGCCTAGCCTTTAGTCGCCTCCGCGACAAAGTAGCCGTCGGCAAGCTCTTCACGACGCTAGGTCCTCGCTACAAGGAACGCCCCGGTGGGTACCTCCGCATCATCAAATGCGGCTACCGCCCAGGCGACTGCGCTCCTATAGCGATTGTAGAACTGGTAGATCGCGAAGGCGCGCCAGAATAGTTCGTTGATTCCTAAAAGTGTTAGAGAAGGGGCATTTATGCCCCTTTTTTATTGCCTCCTCCTTCTGTCATCGCGAACAAAGTGAAGCTGATCCAGGAAAATAAAATAGCCGTTTGCCCGCTGGTTCGTCATGCCTATGAAAAAGAAGGTGTCTCTCCATCCTTCGTCATGGGGAGGGGTGCCACGGGATTGGCCCCGACCTCAGGTCTCAGGTTAACCTCTTCCGCTCAGAGGGCCATCCATGGCCCATCCCGCTATCATCCTGATACCTATTCGCTCCAGAGGTTAACCTGAGACCTGAGATCGTGGCGGTGCCGCGACGTTATTGCGGTTACCCTACGATTGATAGACTTTTTTGCCTGTCTCATAACTAGGATGAGGAGAGATCGTCCCACGGAGATTGGGCTTCTCACAGTCCAACTTGCAAAAAGTGGCGCAAATAGCCACTTTTTACTTGTAAAAAGTGGCGGTAACTGCCACTTATTGCTTGTAAAAAATGGCAATTTAGGCTATTCTTGGTGTTATGAAAAGACAATTGATGACAAAATTGGTTTCCTGGAAAGGTTCGCCTCGGCGTAAACCGCTTATCTTGAGGGGGGTGAGGCAAACAGGGAAAACCTATCTGCTAACTCAGTTTGGCCAAGAACACTTCCACAATGTCCATATGATTAACTTTGAAAAGCAAGCGAATCTATCTGAAATTTTTGATCAAGATCTTGATCCAAAGCGAATTCTCGATGATTTGTGTTTTCGCTTAAATACAAAGATTGATATTGATCACGATCTAGTCATATTTGATGAAATTCAAGCCTGCCCTAAAGCGCTGACAAGTTTAAAATATTTTTGTGAAGATCTTCCAGAACTAGCACTATGCAGTGCCGGTTCATTGTTAGGCCTACATTTAAATGAAGGTTCATATCCTGTTGGTAAAGTTGATATGATGAATCTTTATCCAATGACTTTTACAGAATTCTTGGATGGTATTGGTGATCATTTAGCTGCCGAGCTAGTGCAGACATTCAACATGAATTCAGAGATATCTGCAGTAAAACATGCGCATATGTGGGATCGTCTTAAACAATATTTTATTACGGGCGGATTACCTGAGGTCGTATCAGTTTTTTCTGAGCAACAAGAATCGTTGTTTGATGCAGTAACTGCAGTGCGGTCTTTACAAGAGCAGCTCATAAAAGCCTATTATGCTGATATAGCTAAACATGCTGGTAAAGTAAACGCAATGCACATTGACCGAACATGGCAAGCAGTGCCCATTCAACTTGCCAATAATTATGATACGAGTATAGATCGATTTAGATTTAAAGAAATTATTCCAACCATTAGTCGTTATAGACAATTAGTCAATGTAATAGACTGGTTAGAAGAAGCAGAGCTAGTCATCCGCGTACCTATTGTGGGTGCATTTGAACATCCTTTAAAAGCTTATAGTAAAGAGAATTTATTTAAACTAATGATATTTGATGTAGGCCTGTTGGGTGCGATGAACCCAATAGATCCAAGTGCAATTCTGGCTTACAATTATGGTACCTACAAAGGATATTTCGCAGAAAATTTTATTGCCCAACAGCTCACATCAGTTTTTGGAAACACATTATACAGCTGGCAAGAACATCGCTCAGAGATAGAGTTTTTACTACCGTATCAGTCAGAAGTAATTCCAATTGAAGTCAAAGCAGGCAAAAACTCAAAAGCGCAAAGCTTGCAAAAACATATCGATAAATATGAGCCAAAAAGATCCTTCATCTTATCCGCAAATCCCCCGCATCAAAATCGTAACAAAATAGTCTTTCACATGCCTCTATATTTGGTGGAGAAAATTTTGTCACTACTTGATTGAAACTTTTCAAATTCATTTTTTACTGATGTAAGGATATGGACATGCTGAAGAAAGATCAGATTACAATACCAGATGATGAAATAGAAAGCAGAACTTGGGGATTTTTCAATTCAGCAATTAATTTTCTCGATTCGGCCAGTAAACTAATGCAATATCCTGCTCTATGGGAAGTTAGCCTAATACTTTCTCATTATTTCTTTGAGCGCTTTCTTAAAGGAGTCGGGATTTATCAGCATAAAACGCTAGTAAAAACACATAATCTTCAATTTCTTGTGAGCGAAATTTCATTTATAAAATTAGATGATTTTGAAATCAATATATTGAAAAAGATAGATGCTTATTTCGACCTCCGTTTTCCTGGGGGAGAAGGCAGGCTACAAAATGTTTTAGATGATATAGGAGAGGAGATCGCACCAGGATTACCTAGAAAAGCCAGACAGTTTGGCACAGAAGATTTTATCGAAGTAGTTAACTTGGCGGAAAAAATAATAGATCTTTTACCTTCAGATTTAATTGCTATCTTTGAAGATGCTGAAACTTCGAATGATCGTGACTTCAATATTAATGATGCAATATCTAGAATGAGCAAGAAATAAAGTTAGTTACCACCTGAGTCTTATGGCAATTATTTATCCTTATTATAATCTCCCCTTGTGCTATCTTTAAAAGATTGATCGATTATTTCTTGTTAGTTATTCAAAACGAAGGGGTCAAATCTAAGATTGCTACCTTCACACAATCAATAAGGTAGTAATCTTAGATTTGACCCCTTTCTTTCTGAGCCCGTACTTCAGGGCTCGCATGCAGAAAAATCTTGATGTTAGCATCAGGGAATATTACGGTGCCCATATCCCGCCCGTCGGTGACCAGGCCCGGTGCCTCCCGAAAAGCCCGCTGCCGCGCCAACAAAGCCGTCCGCACCCCAGGCACAGCTGCCAACTGCGAAGCCAAATGCCCGATGGCCTCCGTAGGCAATTCCGTGACCACGTCCCTGCCCTCAAACATCACCTGCCAATGATTATGCCCAAAGGTGAACTCCACCGGGAGCCGCTCCGCAAGCGCCTCAATAGTGTCGAGATCATCCTCAGGGATCTTATGCTCAATCACCGCCAAAGCCAAAATCCGATACAGCGCCCCACTATCCAAAAAATGCCACCCCAAGTAACTCGCCACCTGCCGGCCTAGGGTGCCCTTGCCGGTGCCACTGGGGCCGTCTATGGTGATGACAGGAATGGTATTAGACATAATCAAAACCTCGGATTTATTGGGAGAATGCTACGCCAGTGGAGGTGGTTTGACAACTTAGTTAAAAGATTCCAGCCTCATGGAAAGCTCACCGCTTGCTGCCTATACCCTGGTTTCTTTAGGCATCGTTCAATCTTGTTGATACACGTTTTGTGAATCACACATATAACTTCTCATTCATAATATTCTACTAATATAAAAATTGTAGCGATTGCTCTTTCATGCGTCTCAATGTTTTATTTAAACAAGTGTACGAAAGAATAAATAATTACACAAAATGCTATAAATGAACTAAAACAATATATTATATGGAAGCATCTTGTATGTCTAAAAAACGTTAAAGCAGCTGTTTTCTTTTCGATATTAAAAAATTTAGACGATTCTGGAATTTTTAATTCATTTTCAATAATTTATAAATCATTTTCAGCCAACTTAATAAAAGAACGATTTCGATAATCAATTTTATAAAATATAAAGGTTAAAATTAGAAATATTAAGCATAAAATAATTTCAGAGATCTCATCGATCATTGGCCTATATGAAAATCTTGTAACAAGAAAGCCACTACTTGATACAAATAATACGAATATCACAATATATTTTCCAAACAATGATATCCTCTGTGTTGCATGAAGAGCAAAATAGTCCCATGCATGAGTCCTTCTAATTTGGAGAAGCTCTCTCTCATTCATAATGAACATCCTGTTTTACTATGATATTCTAGTATAGCATATTTATAAGGTCCCAAAGCGTCAGACTTACCACTAATCCGTATCTATAAACTCTGTGTCTGATAACTCCGAGCCATCTGTAAAAGATGTCATTTCATGCTTTAGTTTCATCAAACCATAATTCCTTTGACATTTTTTCAAACGTACTTAGATGTTGTTGACGTTTCCTTAATGGGTAATCGTTCCAATGACTATTGTTATCCCACCATGAATAATAATTATGAATAAAATCTTGTAATTTTTTTGCATAGTAGGATCATCTTTAAGCCAATCATAATACTCCTTAGATATTCCTGGAGGATAAGTAACATTATCTTCTAGATATAGATGTATACCAAAAGGTGAGCATTCATGTTCGGCTTCAGCTGCCTTAACAATTGCTGGCCCAAAAACTAAACTATTTTTAATTGCATCATTACTCAATGAATTCACCACATCTTTCCCAAATATTATTTCACCATACCCAACTCCAGCCCTGATCAGAAATGAATATGCGTAATCTGCTGCACCAGCTTGCCAGGTGAACATCTTAACGAAATAATTCTTCAAAAATTGAAAAAATGTATCATAACAATTCGAAATTGCGTAAAAACCATCCACTAAAGGATAAATTTCCATATCGATCGACCTATTAATTTCTTCCAAACATTTATAGAGCTGCAGTACATATTGTGTCGGAATAACGGTATTTCTAGTGAACATATTTTTTGTACCCATAATATCAATCCAAGCTACCCATTTCTCTGAAACGGCTGGCTGAAAGTTATCTTGTTTAACATATAAACTCATATATTCTGTCCTAATTATGTTCATGATTATTTAATCGTTTCTAAACTTGCTCTCTTATAACCACTGAATAAATAAGTGATGATACGATTGGTAACCTTATCACTCAAAATACCACTACAGGCCTAACTTGTAGAGTAAACTTACTGCGAGCATTAGATATGATTGCTTTTAGACTTTGTAAATATTTGACTCGATTTTTTAAGTTGAGCTCGAACTATTTGCACAGTTTTCTCGCACTTCATAGGCTTTTTTACATATGTTCCATATATATTTATGGTGCTATCTGGCATCCCAACTGATGGGTTGCTTTTCTCAAGCCTAACTAATTCAAGAGCTACTTGTTCTAGACTTAGTTGCATATAATTGACCTCCATTTAAAATTGATATGTAACAAAAATTATAGTAGATAAATCAAAGCTAGTGATCAGGTCTAACATTCAATATTTCTTAGCGTGAAAAAAGGGGCAATCTGACATTGAAACGATACCCCCCCTCCTACTTTTACATAACCCGTTGCTTTTTTAATGGGCTAGTCCACCGACTAATTGTTGATATGCTATAATGAACAACGAGCCTAATTAATTTCTGGAGTTCCCATGAGAAGTTTAAAAGTTCATGAGTACGAAGATCCCGTCGATTTTTTATATAAAGTCACAAGTCTTGATAGATTCAATAATGATTACAGCAGTGATTGGGTGTATCGGGGGCATAGCGATTCATCTTTCCCCTTACTACCAACCATCGTTAGAAATTTTAATTACGCGAGCATACACAATTATATAAATACAACAATATTAAAAGACGGACTAATGTTAGTTGAAAATGTTGTTGATTCCATTTTTAACCAATTTTCAAAACACTATAAAACTATAAAGAATGAGAATAAAAGGTTAACTCAAATTATCTATTTAAGCATTCTTGAGTCATATTTAGTTGATGAATTCATATCTGAATCGAATAGAGCTGTTTTGGAGGTCCCATCATTGGATTTGAAGCAATTTGATTTCTTAAATTTTTCAACAACGATATATTCAATAATAAATAAATACCTGATTATTGATGAAAAAACAAAAGCGATCGACCCTGAAAGTGGAAAACCTCTTCTCCAACCTTTAAAATTTATTTTAGCGGAACAGAACAGAGAATATATAAATTCACGTAATATATCCAATTATTCAAACATTAGTGAACATTCACTGGCAAGACATCATGGCATACCAAGTACCTTGTTAGACTGGACAACTGATCCAAAAGTTGCTACACTATTTGCAACTATCAGGGAAGGAAGAAGAAAAAGAAAGGATATTTGTGTTTGGTGTTTCAATAAAAGATATGTCGACCAATATATTTCAATTCATGATAAAATAATCCTGCGAGGTTTAAAGTTTTTAACGGTGCAAAAAGGTCTCTTCATAGAAATGTTGTCCTTTTATGATCATTATTTATTTGATGGAAAATGGCCAACTTTAGAACAATATATTCTTAACTATCAAAATAGTTTAGATGGAATATTAGAGAAAATAGTTTTAAAATCTGAACGAGTAGATGACCTAATAAAAATACTGGATACTTTGGGATATAAAAAACACATATACATGCCTACATATGATAATGTCGGACAATATGTAACACCAGAATTCATGAAATAACATGTTTTTCAAAGATGGGGGAGATCAGCCCCCTTGCTCTGCTTTCTCTAGCGCCCTACTATCCAGGTCAAAAAGACTAGGGGTCAAATCTAAGATTGCTACATTCTCTACCAAGCACTTCGCCATTATCTAAATCGGTTTTAACGATGTAGCAATCTTAGATTTGACCCCTTCATTTTTTCGCAATTTGATTTAAAGATCAGATGAATTCTCATTCTGGAGAAATACTTCATGCTCTCTACCCAAAAGAGCTATTCTTTCTTGAATATCACGAATTCTATCAATTGCTGGCTTACTTTGATCTTTCAATAAATGCTCAATAAATCTAATTAATCCAATACACATTACAAAGGTTAAGCCTTCAATGAATTGAAACTTTGGTTCGGTCCAACCATACTTTGGGCCAAGCGGGTTCTTAATCAAATGAAAACTTAAAGCATCTTTCCAATCACCATGAACACTGTGTGACGGTAGTGCAAAAGTAGCAAAGTAAAATTTTTCACTATTACTAGAAAACAATCTGCGCGCTCTTTTCTTGAAAGAGCGCTCCCATTTTTTTGATAGTTTTTTTATATCATCTCTATCTATTGACGAGTTCAAAAAGTCAGAATTTATTGATTTTAGCATCCTGGTTTCTACAGGTAATTCTTTTCCATTTTTTTTAATTTCCTCACTTATTAGTTCATAAAATTGCACTTCTTGTAGTAGAGAATATGCAATATAAGATGAAATCGTTTCAGTAGAATAATGTGTTGATAGAAAAATCAAATTAACAACTGACTCGTAAACCACTCTAGATAGAATATAGCATATTTCTAATCTCCCTAGCTTTAGCTGCTCACAAATAATAGAAGTTAATTTATATATCCTCACATTAATCGCACCTAATACAGCTTCGTCTCTCGTCCAATTATCATTTGTCTGAGTGAGTGTGGCGTCGCGTCTTGAATTGTGTAAGGTTTTAGAAAAAAATATTTGTTCGAATTGCTTATTAGATACCCTCTATAATTTTCAGATAAAAATAAAACAGTTTTGTCTGTGTAAAACAAGTATTTTCCTAAAATTAATCATGTAATCAAACTGCTCGCAATTTTGTTTGAGAAGAAAGGGGAAAAAAACGGGGTCAAATCTAAGATTGCTACCTTCTCACAAACAAGAATGTAGCAATCTTAGATTTGCCCCCTTCGCTCCTAGCCTGCTTTCTTTATTGTAAATCTGGCGATTGACTTTATGGTTGACACCGAGATATGATCCTTTATAGGAAGGCGTTTTGGATTAATTAGATGTAAGTTCAAAGCACCATGCAAAAGTAGCTTTATTGGGGGTTATAATGGATTTTAAAGAGGAAACTAAAGAGGAAACGTATTATACCGTACTGGAAATTAATCGTACGGCTAGTGAAGAGGAAATCCGTAAAGCATACAGGACAATGTCATTTCGATATCATCCTGATAAAACTGAGCAAACTGATGAGACAAAGCAAAAATTATATGACATTCAAGAGGCTTATAAAGTATTAAGTGATGCAAATAAGAGAAGTGACTACGATAAAAGTCTTGACTCAAAAACTTCAACTTTCTTTTCGTCACCTCCTCGACCTGAGTCACCTAAAACTGCGAATACAAAGCAAGCTGTTCCACCTAAGCCGAAATGTGTGAAAGATGATGCAGCAGTGGCTAAGATGGTTGAAGATTTACTCGAAGAAGCAGAAGTAAAGATAAAAAGACAAAAGGAGGAGCGCCTAAGAGAAAGAGAAAATGAGCGACGAAAACAGTATAACAGTCTAAGTTCGAAAAAAGAGAGAATGGACCTATGTAATGAGCTTCATCTTCTTAATGCTAAAATTAGAAAGCTACTTACCTGTGATAATTCTAAAAATTACGAATGCCTCATTGACCTATTCAACCAGTTTGGCCTTGTTCTAAAGAAGATTAATCAGCATCGCTCTTTTACTTTTATACGATTGGAGGGTATATATTTAAAAAATATTGAGCAAAATACTGAGCTATTTAACATGCTCCCTGAGATTCTTCGCAATAAACTTGATTCAGCGAAACTAAGCGGGCTGGTGAGAGTTGAAATAATGTTGAAGTTGCAGGTGTTTATTGCAACCTTCCAAGCGGATTTAATGATGTTTGATCTAACAGGAGATGTTAGTTTATTGATTGCAGATGGTAAACAATTTAATCAGTGGTTAGAACGTTTAGTGGATAAAAAAGCTCATTTTGCATACTTATGTGATATTTCTAAAGAATTTATGGATTTATTTAAATCTCTTCACAGTAAAGGCTTTGTTAACAATCTTATCTTAGGCCCTAGAAGTAATAATTGTGTGGATCGGGTTCCATCGGGTGGCGCCCAATTTAAGCAATAATAAGAGAATGATGGAGGTAAAAGAAATGAGGATCAAGGAAAGGATCAATGGGAAGGATGAGGTCAGGTCTAACATTGAAACCTGGTTTCAATGTTAGACCTGACCTCATCTTCCATAGGCAGTTTTTGAAGCTGCTTACCTGCTTTACGCTGCTGCCTTTCTTTTATTAAGCCCATTGTTGAAAGCAAAATGAGCGCGTAATTTGAGTAATGCGAATAGATGAGCAACAGTCGATAAAGTTAAGTTAGCGCCGCCACTTCTAATTCTAGAGGCTTGTGTTGGGCTGATATTTAAGCGACGAGTGAGTTCATTAAACCCAATTTCTTCCTCTGCCATATAATTTTTTACAGCGTTAGCTATATCTTGTTGAAAAGATTTCATGATTTCAAACTCGAGTTTTGCTAGTTTTTCAATTTCAGCAATCTCAGTTTTATCAAGTCTCTTTTCAAGATATTGTTGAAAACTTTTAGTTTTCATATCAATTAATCCTCCTAGTCATTAACAACGTTATCGAGACGATGCCGAGCGACCTTGATATCTTTTTTTTGAGACTTCTTATTGCCTGCGGCTAATAAGAGGATAAATTTGTCTCGAATAAATGCATAATAAACTCTAAAACCATATTGCCTTTCTCTCAGTTCAAATTAACCTCTTTTAAGAGAGCGACTGTGTGGTAACTTAAGTGAGTTGCCGCAAAGCTCAAGCAGTTTTAGTTCCTTTGAGATTGACTTAAGTTGATCATCTGTTAATGAGTCAAGCCATTTCTCGACTGCACATTCACCATTGTTATTAGACCAAAACTCAAGTATCCATGCTTCTTTCATATGCATAATGCCCTTTATGGGTACTACATTATAGTGTAGTGCATTTTAGTTTAGTGGTCAAGTCAGAACAATTACATCGATTGATGATTTGAAGTTTGAAAAGACCTTGATCTGTAAAGTCAGCATTATAGAGAACAAAATAAAAACATTTAAGTATTAGGGTAGGTAACAAGAGGGTGAAGCGTCGCGTCTTGAATTGAGGGATGGGGTCAAGAAGGATGAATGTTAGACCTGACCCCACCATTTTGGCTTTCTAACCATGATTGTGAGGTAGCTGCACCCTTGGGTCAGAGGTGTATTAGTCAGTTTATTTTAGTCCTCGATTGACTATTCATAATTGACTTTATGGCACAAAAATAAACATTTTCAATTGTTTTTATTCCATCCATTATTAGTTATTAGAGCTACAGTTAGTTTATGGCTTTGATAAAAATTCTAGTATAACTAGATTATTGTGCATAAATATAAACTCGCATTTGCATTAAGTTTAAAAATATGCTATATATTCTAGTATGGCTAGATTAAATGAAAGAAAATTAAACCATTTCATGGTTTCTACCCCACCTGGTGTGGTGCTGACGACTGAATGGCTAGAAAACCTAGGAATCTCACCAAAGCTTGCTTGGTGGTACCTTCGTTCTGGATTACTAGAGCGCTTGGGAATGAAAGCCTACAAGAGAGCAGGCGATACTATAACGTGGATGGGTGCAGTGGCCGCATTGCAGTCTCAGTTAAAGCTTCCAATGCACATCGGAGGTAAAACCGCCTTACAGTTACTGGGAAGAGCACATTTCCTGCCTATACATGGGATAAAACAGGTTAGCCTATTTGTGCTGCCACAAACCAGAGTGCCACGATGGTTGGAAAATAAACAAAACTGGAGTGTGAGATTTTCAATAATCAAGACCTCGTTATTTCAAGACTATGCTCGATCAGAAGATGTTATAGAGCGCTCTATAGATGGTATCAACTTACAACTTTCTAGCCCAGAAAGAGCAGTAATGGAAATGATCTATTTGGTACCGAAGCACCAAACTTATGAAGAAGCTGCAATAATAATGGAAAATTTAGGACAACTAAGGCCTGCAGTTGTTCAATCATTGCTAGAAAGATGTCTCTCAATAAAAGTAAAAAGGCTGTTTCTATATCTTGGTGAAAAATATAAGCACTCATGGTTTGAAAAATTAGATCTATCAAAAATAAATTTGGGTTCAGGGAAACGCGTAATTGCAGAAGGGGGAAAATATGATTCAAAATATATGATATCAGCCCCACTAACAAATGAGAATAAAGATGAAAGCCGCTGAAATATATACAGATCAAGTTGACCTACTACTTGATGTGCTACCAATAATAAATCAGTTTGAATGTTTCGCCATAAAAGGTGGTACGGCGATCAATATGTTCATTCAAGATATGCCTAGATTAAGTGTTGATATCGATTTGGCTTATTTGCCAATAGAGCCACGTGAAATTACATTGAAGAATATAGATTCTGAAATACATAGAATATCTGAGAGTCTTCAGCAAAAAAATCTACGAGTGGAAAAAAAGGAATACTCAAAGCTAGTTGTGTATGGCAGTAATTCAAGCATCATAATAGAGCCCAATTTGATAATAAGAGGGACTGTATATGATTGTGAACAGCATGATTTATGCCAACGGGCACAGGCCCAGTTTCTGAAATATTCAAGTAATAAGATTCTTTCTGTTCCGGATCTATATGGAGGTAAGATATGCGCTATGTTAGACAGAAAACATCCTCGAGATATATTTGATATCAAATATTTACTTGAAACAATAGGGTTAACTGATGAGGTGCGGTGGGCTTTTATTGTCTATCTCGTTAGTGGTAATAGACCTATGAGCGATATATTAGAGCCTAGAATAGATATTGAAGGTTTTAAAAGCACATTCGAGTCGAGCTTTTCGGGTATGACAGAAACAGAAATCACCGCTTTTGATCTGATTACTATTTTTCAGTCATTTGTTGAAGAATTGATAGAAAGCTTAACTGGTGAAGAGAAGAAATTTATTTTATCTGTGAAGTTGGGAAATCCAAATTGGTCATTAATTCCTGTCGACGAAATTGAAAGACTTCCGGCAATTCAATGGAAGATTAAGAACATCAATAAGATGCCACGTGAAAAAATGGTGGTTTCATTCGATAAGTTGAAAAAGGCATTGCGGATGTAGGGGTTGGTGGTGGAATGGTGGGGAGGGCAAGAGTGGGTGGCGCACCCTTTGGCACCTCTTGAAATGGTCATAGGCAATAAATAAAAGAAAGTGGCCCAGATATATTCCCCCTTCCTTGCCTTCCTTTATCAGCGCTAACATCCGGATATAAAAGAAGGTAGTGAAGTGGTGACAAATTGTCACCAGTTGAAAGAAGCGAAGGGGGCAAATCTCTAATTGTCCTCCCTATCAAAGATGGCAATTAGAGATTTGACCGCTTCTTGACCCTATCTTTTCTGCAACCCCGTCCCGTTAAAGAAATTCTTTGTAATCCCATTTTAAAACTGATGCCAGCTTTTTGGCTAATTCTTTACCAATAGAACGTTTATTGTTTTCAATTTCAGATAAATGATGTTGATGTACGTTGATTTTTTTCGCTAAAACGACTTGCGTTAGACCGGCTCTTATCCGATATACGCGTAAATAATAGCCAGGTGTTTGAAAAGAAGCACCATGTTTCCTTTTCATTTTTGCACGAATATCAGATAGTTCCAATGTTTCTTGCTCAACATAGTCATCCAGTGCATGACGAATAAATTTTTTTAAATCTAAGACACGATGAACTGCGAGCGGTCTAATTTGAATATCCGCTAATGGATGTTGTATATTTACTGCTTTCATTGATATGCCTCCTTCCGATGCCCAGTATAAAATACATCGATAATTAATTTTTCCGCTCAACTCTATATCGCATCCGATATCTATAGTTTATTTTAGCTCTATATTCATTATCACCCGTCTTCTTGATATCCCAGTACTTAGGAAAAGAAGGGGTCAAATCTAAGATTACTACCTTCACACAAACAATAAGGTAGTAATCTTAGGCTTGACCCTTTCTTCAAGCCAGTGCTGTTAAAGAAGGAATGGGGTAGGTCCAACCTGACCCCATCATTCTACTACAGCCACCTATTCACGCTCATAAGCCGCTTTTTGACAGTGTAGATCCACTTTAAAGAGGGTTTTATTCTAAAAGCTGACGACTTCTTTGTTAATAAGCCTCCTAGTAGACCTTACTAGGAGCTCATTACCTCCTAGTAGAAAAAAGCTTCCTCCGAGTAGCGCTGTAGCTTCTGTCGGTGATGGATAGCGTCGTTTTGAATTGTAAGAAATTTTAGAAAAACTATACGGAATTTTTCTGCTTTACCGCTATTACTCAATTAATTCAGATTTGCCCCCTTTTTCTTTTTGCTCACAGATTTTTTCGTAAGAAACAGAATACTGAGTTTTTATCAAAACCTTGGCGTTCTAGCTCAATTGTGAAACCGAGTTTCTTGTAAAAATCACGCGCTTCCCAATCAAAAGTGTTTACGGCAATAAAGCTGCAGGCACTATCTCTGGCTAGTTGCTCAGCACGTTGCATTAGTCGAGTACCTAAGCCTTTGCCACGTAAAGGTTCTGAGACCCAGAGTTTTCCGACAAAGAGAGAGCCGTACATGGTATTTCCACCGCAGCCCACTAGGATTTCGCCTTGGTCATCTCGAATATAAAAACCAAAATAGGTTAACGGCTTCAGGTCTTTTTTCTTTTTATGTTCCTCAATAATTCTATCATTGAGAAACTGTAGGTCATCCGGTTTAGGATTGTTCTCAAAGGTAATTTCATAGTTCATGGGATGTTCCTGAGTAAAATAATAGAGTTGAACGATATCAATGCTGCGGTGTTAATGCAACACGTTGCATATTTTTTTATTTAAGCAAAAGGATGCAGCATTTGTATCCTTTTGCTCCAATAATCGAACTGCCTCCCGCTTAAACTCGGGACTTAACGTAGGTTTTGTCATAGCCATACTCCTATAATGGAGCACCATAGTGCCCCCGTTTAAGAGTGTGTGTCAAACTAGGGTAGGTTCAATTTGACCCCTTCCCTTCCCCCTCTTTGAAACTTGACTAATAGAGAAAAAACCCAAATGTGCAAACGCATTTATTACAAATGCTCAGGTTTATATTTCTCAATCCACTGCAGAACAATTCGCCTAAATTTCGTCACCTCACTTATTAGCTCTTCTGCTTCAGTTTGAGAAATCTCATCAACGTTTTCATAGTCGCTGATATTTCTCTTCACTCTACAAACTTCAAAATAATCAGAATATTCTTTAACTGAATCATCCATAATCTCTGGTAATACTGAAAATGTAATCCAATGATGACCTCCCCTAGAGGGTTTTGTTCGATAGCCAGATATATAGAGCACGCAAGTTGCTAACTGAAGCGCCGCATTGTAAGCAGTAATAAATCGACGATCACTAGATAGTGCATCTATTTTTGCATCTTTGATGTCTCTTTCAACTAGTTTTAAAAGATTTTCAATTTCTTGCCGAGAAGTTATGTGCTTTGATAATTTATTTTCGCTTTGCAATCGAGATAAGCTCATTTTCATCTCCTATTAGCCAAAGTTTCTTAACCTTTAATATGCTCATCAAGAAATGGTCTTCTAATGAAATTTTTCTAGAAAACTCAGCTCTTGTGTAAACTATTGGGTTAATCTCTTTTTGTAATTTATTTCTAAGTGGCATCAATATTTTTGAAATATCTTTTAGCCCCAAATTTCCAATTATGAACAAATCAATATCACTTTCTGCTACTTCAATTCCATTGGCATATGACCCATAAATAAATGCCATATCAATTTCTTTAGTATAGTCTGAGAATACTTTTCTAAAGGGTTCTGCTATTAAAATTGTTTTATAGAGTATATTTTTAATGTCTTGGTACAAGGGATGGTTTTTATTCAATGTATAACACACCATATTCCCATGCTGATATTCCTCAATGATAGTATTCTCTTTCAATCGCTGTAATGCACGCTGAACTTGTAATCTATGCAATCCCGTAAGCTGAGCTATTTTTGATTGATGTACCAGGTCATCTTGATGTAAAAACAAGATGGCTAAAACTTCTAACACATTTGGAGCAAACAGTGATTCCATAGTTTCGCACATTCCATAGCAAGCCTGCTACATATTGTAGCGGTTCTGCTACATATTGTAGCATGCTTAAGAAAATGTCAAGGTCTTATCTTTCTTTGCCACAAAGCAGTCGTGGGGCGTCGTCCCGCTCCTACCCCAGATGTCATTTCAATTTGTTATTACCAGATTTGCTCCCTATCTCTCACATATCTCTTTCTTGACAAATCAGTTAGGCAAGATATAATGTTCTCCAAATATTCTCATCGCTGAGATTATCGCACTGTGCTTTGTATGAGATTTGGGAGTCAGTGGTTTTATATATAGTAAGGATTGAGACTATCTTCGAGGCAACCAATATTTAGTTTAATTGAAATTTTTTTGGAGCTGGAAATGAAATTTGAAAGCAATTTATATAATTTTCTAAGGGAGTTACAGTATTTCGAATACAGGATAGAATGCCTCGATAAAATTTGGGAAATAATATTCCCAAATCAGAAAGATAAGTATAGCCATATCAGAGTGACGAAATATCGAGAAGTCTATTACCTGATTCACATCGATGGCAAAAATTGTACTTTAGAGGTGACACCAAGAAAAAGTGTGGGGGTTATGGAATCCTTTAGTAGGACTTCATATGATGATGGTCGTCATGATCCGGCTGCCGTATGGAATGAAGTTATTATTAATGCTTCAAAATGGCTACAACGTGTCAAAAAAGATTGGATAAAAGCTAATAGACAAATGCATGAATCCTATCCGCTCAATTGTCGATTTGGCATTGTTCCTAACTCTTTGATCAGAGCGTCAATGTCAGATTTTTATCAAATCGATAAAGAGTTAGGCAAGGATAAAACTAAAAAATTTATTAATCTTGTTGAATGTGGGCACTTTCTTGGTGATAAAAATTCTATTCGGGAGTCCATGAGTGCAGATGATTTTTTTGACTATTGTAAACTTGCTTATATTGCGGGTCAGCGTGAAGATGAGAATGTGGATCAGAGTTTGTCGGGACGTGAACTGTACAAACGCTACGCTGATGGTAGAGATGAAGGCCTTTTAAGTATTCATGCTAATTCAAAAGAAGAATTTGCTGATTGGATAGATGGGAATCATAAGTTCAAAAGCGGTGGGGGACATCCCTGGGAAATTAAGCGTGGTGGTAATACTACTCATATTTCATTGTATGTTTCACGACCATCTTACAGCAAGGAGGGGTTCAAAATACAGCTTCGTGGTGCTTCAATTGGCAGACTGAAAGAAACAATTTGCATGTTTTTGGCAATTCATGATGCAGGGTTACCCATAACTATTGATAACCCCGAAGGCATTCGTAAGCGGTTGATCGCTGAAGATAATATTGGAATAATGCCCAGCTATTGTTCATTGCACAGAGGAAATCAACATTTTCATAAGGACCAACATGTTTTTGATGTGTTGCACTTTGATGATTTAGGAAAATATAAGCGTCGGATTAAACCATTTGTTACATGGGAACAGCTACCAATATTGCGGCCTAAGCATGGTAAATAATATGGGCTTTTCGAGATTCAACACGAGGTTGTCCTCTTTAGTTTTTGAGTGATAAAATGGAATTTACAGAAAGATTAACAAGGAAGGTGCAGGGTAGATGCATGAAATTTATGTGAGTACTGATATTGAAACAGATGGCCCGATTCCGGGTATCAATTCTATGCTCAGTTTTGGATCGGCGGCGTATCGGGTTGATAAAACTTTGGTGTCGACGTTCTCTGCAAACTTAGAGTTATTGCCAGGAGCTGTTCAAGATCCGCGAACTATGGCGTGGTGGAAAACCCAGCCTGAAGCGTGGAATGCATGCAGAGAAAATCTTCAGCATCCTGAAAATGCAATGATACAATATGTGATTTGGTTAAAAGAATTACAAGCTAGGCCTATTTTTGTGGGATATCCGGCAGGGTTTGATTTTACTTTTGTCTATTGGTATTTGATGCGTTTTGTTGGTGAAAGTCCGTTTTCATTTTCTGCTTTAGATATTAAAACCTATGCAATGGCGCTATTAAAAAAAGAATATCGTCGATCCACAAAGGGAAATATGCCAAAACACTGGTTTGATGATTTTCCTCACACGCATATAGCATTGGATGACGCAATAGAGCAGGGGGCGCTGTTTTGCAATATGCTTATTGAAAATTTAAACAGCAAATCATAAAAAGAGAATGGGGATCAGAAAGGAATGGTTCAGGTCTAACATTGGAAGCGGGTTTTAATGTTAGACCTGATCTCCCACATTCTACGTTTCATTCGAAAAAAGACTAAGCTGTCGAATTAATGGAGCGTGATCGCTGTGTTTTTCTTGATCTCGTTGATATTATTTTGCATCTTATCAATCGCTTGGCTCCACGCGATGGGCCATTTGCCTGCGTGGTTGTTATCTACAATTGTTTGTAGTAGCGCAACGCCATTATGATGATACCCACTAGCCTGATCAAAATCACCTCGCCTGCAATAAATGGATCCGAGATTGCAATAGGCAAAGCCTGAATAGCGGCCAAAGCGACCCTGTTGTTTATGCTTTTCGGATTGCTTAATGGATTCCCAACAATAGCACTCTGCTTTCTCCAGCGAGTATCGATGTTTATTCTCGCTATGATTATCAAAGTAAAAAGCAAATAATGCATTGCAGATATAACCAATATTGGGTTCTGTGTATTTTTGACCTACCTCAAGAGCCATTTCAAAGTGACAGATAGCTTCATCAAAATTATTCATTACCTGAAAAGCAGTGCCTGAATTTGCATGACAGATAAATCTTCGTGAGTGACTCAATTGAACATAATCAGTGCTTAACATCTGAGTGAGTACGTCGGAGCCCGTTTTAAAATTACCTATGTCTATGTGCAATATACCTAATTGAAATTGTAATTCATCGCATTTGCGATGGGCGCCCAGCACTCGTTTTAATGGCTCGATATGTTGATCAATTCTTGTAATCTGATCGGCAACACCTGTTCTTTGGGAAGTGCACTGTGATGCACGATAAATTAGTGTGTCAATAAAGTGCTCAGCATCATTCGGATCGTTTAGATTATAGTTTATGACAAGTGATTCTAGTTGTCTTAAGGTGTTAGACATTTTGCCGAGTAAATCCACTCTTGAATAATATCTTATACTGCTATTCAATAGTATTCGTAGGGAGGAGGCATCGCGAATGCCAAGCTCATTAGTATCTAAATAAAGACTGAGTAATCTGTCTGCATGACTGATTAATGGCGCGATTCTACTCCAGTTGACGGGGTCAGAAAGATCCCCTTGAATATTTTTTTCAAGAATCGTGAGCACTTGTTTGCCGTAGTTAATTTTTTCATCGCTTGTCATTGTGTCAAAAAGAATGGTGTGAACAAGTGGGTGCATGGAAAAGGTGTCTGCTAATTTTTTTCGATCCAATTCGTCTCTCTCAAAGTCACGATCAATTAAGGAGTGTGATGTGAGTTCGCCTACTGCGAGATCCATTGTAATCTCAGAATTAAATTGAGCTCCATCGGTATTAGAGAGCAAAATTAATTCTTGTAGAATAGCTTGAGGAATTTTTGCTGAATCAAGTATGGTTGCATAACGTAACAATATCAGTGCAAATCGAGCATCAGTGTTGTCTTTGGCTTTGGAACCGACGATTAACGCATCGAGTGATAATTGAATGGTCGCTTGTACAGTAAATTGATAATCATCATAAGCTGGCATAGGAAGTTGCCTTCCTTTTAAATTATTTTCAGCCTCCCATAATAATTTACGATGTTCTGTGATGAGGTGTATGTATTCTGCAATTTTTTTACGATGTCTGTAAATGTACGCCGCTGCTTGAGACAATGCGAGAGGAAAATAGCCCAAAATTTTACACAACTCGCCCATGTGTTCTGTGTCTCGGATTTTTGTTTCTTTCACTATATATTCAATTGCTTCTCCCGGCGTAAATGGTGTCATTTTTAACGTATTTTCCCAATGTATGCTACGAGATGTAATGATAACATGACCGCGATTTTTAGTGTGGTTTGGTAGGTAATTTTTCACTGATGCTGGGTTTGGAAAATCATCGAATATTAAAAGCCAATTCTCCATTGTGCATAGCTTTGATTTCACCAGTTCAACAACATTTTTGTCATCTTTGTCGATATCAAGTTCATCAGCTAAGGCTCGATAACTTTCTAATACATCCCCCAAGCCATTGAACCACCAAATTAATTGGTAAGACTTCCCAGGATCATTGTTGTTGCGTGAATCATAAGCGAAGGCTTTAGCGAGTTGTGTTTTGCCTATTCCTCCTTCACCTGTGACAGTCTGGGTGATGGCGCAAAACGAGTTAGTTGATAATTTTTTTCTTAGTTTGGCTAGTTGCTTTGATCTCCCTGTGAAATGCTTATATTGTTTAGGCACATGCCAGTGTTGGGTCATTACAGGCGCTGCTGTACTTATCCCATTTTGTGGGTCTGGCTGTCGAAAAAAAGTAGGAGTTGTCACTGCTAAAAAATCTTGTGAAGGTATCGGTTGTGTGCCTGAGGGAGCTGTCTGTGCATAAATATGATATTGGTGATAAACAGTTTGATGAACAACCGTTTCTTTTTTTTCTTGATTAGGTTGATGAAGAACAATTTCAACTACGCTACAGATTTTTTCAACTTCTTTAGGGCCTAACTTTATTATATCTTCTAAAAATTGAGTATTAGATGCTTGAAATACATCCTTATTAGTGCTGTTAAGAATGTCAATTAAAAATCCTTTGAGTGTATCAGAGAGATTAAGTTGGCCGAAATTATCGATGGAAAGGGTCAAGTGGGATTGTTTTAATCGAACAACCATATCACTAAGCCAATTAGGTAATTCGGGGCTTTGTTTCATTATGGGAAACCTATCAGATTATTAGTACCATCCTATGGTAGTTGAATCCTCTCAACTTACAGTGAATTTGTCAAATGATTGGAGGGAATGGGGTAAGATCAAATCTTAGATTTAACACCTTGTCCCCAATAAATGGTTTTTGGCAATTTCTGCGGACCATCTGCTAATTGCAACAAATGATGGGGCACGCCACGGTGCCCCTTTAAGATTGTGCGTCTAACTGGGCCTGGTTCAGTTATTTAGCGATCTCTAACGTGAGATCTCCTTTATCAAAATTGGTTTTGACATAATTTGGTGTCAAGAATGACGCGTAGGCAGGATCTCCGGATACATAGGTCTTAAGGAAAGAAACCATGAACAGGGTTACGCGCCGGAAATTTTCTTGCTCGGGTGTATAGTTATCACGATTCGGAATTAAATAGGATGGAACAGGCGTTTGCCAGACACTTGTGTCACAGTAATATTCGCCAATTTTTGGCCACAAAGAATTGACTATAATTGAGTTCAGATCGTTTGTTGTAATTAGTAATGGATCAGGCAACCCTTTTGCAAGGGCTGCTTCACGACAACCATCAATGATAGGACAATAATCCACTGTGCTAAAGTGATGTACTTTCTTTTGGAAAATTGAAATTTGCGGTACTCCGGCAGAACGTTTCATTAATTTATTAGCATCTCCATTTATAGCGAGATGAAAGATTAGCGAGGGTACTGTGACATTGAATGGACTGCCTGCCAACTCATAATCACTTTGATTAGATCCTGTCACGATATCCAATAAAATCAACGCTTTCACTCGGCTATCGTTACTGATAAAACTATTTCCTGAAGCGATTGATAGAGCAGGAATTCCTCCCAAAGAGATGCCTGCAACCACTAACTTATTCGGATCAATCGAGGTAAATACTGGATTTGCAGGGCTCAATGCAAAGCTGAATTATATGACTTCATTTCAATCTCCTAACTTGTGACCGGCTTCCACTTTTATTTGAGAGCATAAAGGCCGATTTTAAACAGACATGCCGCAACCCTAAAGAAAGAGATACACGTTAATTATAGCACATGTACAGGTGTGCACAGGGGTGGGGTAGGTTCAACCTGCCCCCATCTTTCAAACGATACTTAAAATCAACCGTACACCAATTGTTGCCAGATCGGTGCAGGGGGTGTTGAGAGTTTTACTTTTAGGGTCGTCGTAGAAGTGTAGGTAGGTGGCGTCGATGGCGAAATAGGAGCTGAGGTTGAAGCTCAGTGTGGCGCCGACGACAGGTTTGAATTCTCCTTTTTTGGATTTATCGTCGAACTCGTAATATTTGATGACATCGGTGATATCAAAATCAGAGATGACATAAGCAGCGCCGCCTTTGAGATCAATTCGAAATCCGGTGCCAGATAATGGAACGCCGAGTTTTAAGAGTACATCAAAACTTGTTGTGGCAACTTGACCAGAATCATCGGGTAATTTTGCTTCGGAAATCATGGATAGACCTGTTTCAATACCAAAAAAGGGATTGAGTTGATAACCTAAATTGACTCGAGCAGCAGTTCTATTGTTAGTATATTCTTTGTCAAAAAAACCTTTCATATTATATTCATTATGTGCATATCCTACATGTCCACCTAGATACACTTCTGAACAGCCGAGTACAGCAAAACAGGGGGTGGAGAAAATGAATAGGATGTTGGTAGCAATACCTAGCAGAAGTTTAGTGGCGGACATTGAAATTCCTTTACAGCTGGTGTATCTATGGAAATTATCAGATTGGAAGATCAGTGTCGACTTGTACAACAAAGACAAAGGGAGCGAATCTTAGATTTGACGCCTTTGAAACCAGCTTTGCTGAAGTAAGAGCTAAGCGGTTTGCAGATTTGTATACATTTTAGAGAGGAGTATCAATGGACCAAGACATTTATTTGATTATTGGCGCTAGTGGCGTCTCAGGACAAGCTGCAATCCAGGCGGTTCGGAATTTGAAAGCCAGTGCATGGGTAATTGGTACCACTTCTTCAGATCAGGATATTCCCCACTGCGATAAAACTATTCACGGTATCAATTTTAAAGACAGCGATAGCGTAGAGAAACTCGTAGCTTCTCTGCCTAAAAATCCCCGCATTAAAATGATGTCTTTTATACCAGCCAAAGGTCGGGTTGCGATGCCTGCGACTAGCGCAACATCGCAACAAATAATAGATAGTGTGGCCTTTTCAATTATTCCCATGTTGAAACTCATTTCAATTTTGAAGCCAGAAATCACGGTTTGTCATTCTGCCTTTATTCAATTATCTTTTTTGCGAGAAATCTATGGGGCAATGAATTTTACAAAATATTTAATGGATGATTTGGCCATCAAACATCCTGATAAACTAAAAGTAATTCGATTTGGAGTGTTTGATAGTAAGGCATTGAGGGGTATTTTATTTCTTTTTGAAAAAGCAATTGCTTCTGGTTTTGTGGATGAAAAAAATCCGATTATAGTGGCTTGGAAAAAAACAGGATTGAGTCTGGAAAACTTTTTCAAAAAAATGGCGGCTCAATCCGAGGCTGGGGTCTTTCAGGAACAGTTTGACACGCCTTATCGTACTACAGAACCTCGCGATATTATCAAAGCTTATGAGCGTGTTTTAGAGGGCGAAAAGGCGCCCATAATTAACGTCATCGGCAATTGGATCTGGACCGATAATCATCTTCCCATTCTTCCATCTACAGAACAAAAAATGGCAGAGACTCTGCTCCCCAATCTTGATGATTATTTTAAATAACAAAGAAAAAAAGTGGGGCAAATCTAGGATTGCTGTCTCCATGTATGTGATAAGGTAGTAATCTTAGATTTGACCCCATCATACATTGCGTGAGGGTTTGGCATGAGTATATAATTTAGCTATAGGAAGACAACCAGCATAACGTAAAAGGAAAGAGATCATGCAAGAAGCTCAAGAAGTAGATGGTTACATTGAATCCTTGTGGCATGTGCCAGCTATACTGCCTTCATTTACCGGGCGAGTTGAACAATTAGAGAAACTGAGAGGGTTGTTCAATACTTCTGGAATGCGAATGGTCATTCGGCATGCGCCACAAATTACGGGTACAGGTGGTATTGGTAAGACTCAGTTAGCAGTTCAATTTGTCCATGAAATCCATCGAAAGCAATTATTTAATATAGTCATTTGGTTGAATGCCGACTGCACTTTGCGTGATCAACTAAACACCGAATTTCTATTATTAGCCCGAAGACTGAGAATCGATACTCAAGGTATCGATAAGAAAGCGCTGGTCGAAAATGTTTATAATGAATTGGGTAAATATCTCAAGGTTTTTATAGTCTTTGATAGTGCTTCAAGTTACGCAACTTTAGAACCTTACTTACCACCTGCACATCAAGATTCGTTTAATGTGCTTGTTACGACCAGAGATGACCAGGTATGGTCGGAGCAATTTGCACAATTACCTCTGGATATTTTTAGTGTAGAAGAAGCACTGGAGTATATTAAGAAAGTTTTGCCTGACCATCTATACAATGAACAAGATGCTACTGAACTAGCAGATTGCTTAGGAAGATTCCCATTGGGATTAGCGCAAGCAACTGGCTACATAGTAACTAGGAATGTTGCAATTCAGGAGTACCTACGATTCTACCGGGATAAATTACAAGTCCGACAAAAATTACTTGATATGAAGCCAGTCCAAGCTGATCCGCATCTAGCAACGATTTGGGTGACGGTTCAGTTATGTTTAGAGCAGATACGAGATGAATTAGCGCTCAAAATATTACCAGCAAGCGCATTTTTGTCAGCAGAATCCCCGATAGATCGCGAAATTTTTTCTTATTACAGTGATGATTCGTTATTGCTCCAATCTGCAATTGATTTATTGAGAAAATTTAGCTTGTTAGAGAATACCCAAGAATCAGGCCGTGTGCGAATTCATCAGCTGGTACAAGAGATCGTATTATTAACACAAAAGCAACCTACTTTAGAAGAAAATTTAGAGACTATTGTGCGCTCGGCGTACAAATTTTTTAATCGCTCCTCAGAATTATTAGCAACTGAACAACGCCAGCTGCAACTGATTCCTCATTTTGTAAGATTGCTTTCACACTTAACAGCACGTGCTGATCAGGCGCAAGTGAGTATTGCTAAATTGAGTGGGTGTTTAGGAATTTGTTTTCATAGATTAGGGCAGTTCGACACTATGCTAGGGTATTGTGAAGTAGCACATGCGATTTTTGAAAAAACCGGGGATCATGAACAAGAGGGCGCCCTATTAACCAATATCGGAAATGCTTATGGTGGCTTAGGAAAATCAAATCAACATCAGGAATACTTGGAAAAAGCTTTGGTTGTATTTAGAAAAGTCTATGCTGAAGATCATGAGCAAATATTGATTACTTTGGGTAATTTAGCTTGCGTCTATGGTGAGCACGGTGAAGCTGAACGTCAGAAAACTCTGCTTGAGCAAATTTTGCAGATTGAAGAAACTAAATATGGTAAAAATAGCGGCCAAGTAGCCAAAACTTTGAATAATTTATCATGTGCTTTAGGTGATCTCGGACGATACGAAGAAATGCGCAAGATGTGCGAGCGTGCATTAGCTATAGATGAAGTTGTTTATGGTAAAGAGCATCCTGAAACAGCCGTAACGCTTGTTAATTTAGGCAGTGCCTTGAATGATCTTGAGGACTATCCATTGGCTATTTTGCATCTCAGACGTGCAATTGCAATTGACGAGAAGCACTTTGGTTCAGATCACATTAAATTAGCAGATGCACTGCAAAATATTGCTTTTTCTTATCAATCGGTTGGCAATAACAAAGAAGCACAGCAATGTGCTGCTCGCTCGTTGGCTATAAAAGAGAAAAATTTGGGAGAAAATCATCATCGTTTGAGTACTTCTTTAGTAGTTCTTGCAGGGCTGGCTGCACAATCACAAAGTTTCCATGAGCAAATACGATATTTAGATAGAGCATGGAAAATTAATCGACTCTTTTATGGGGACCGTCATCCTAAAACACTCAATGTATTGGGAACATTGGCAATCAGTTATGAAAGTGTTGGTCAGAATGCAAAAAAAATTGAGCTGCTTAATTTATTGCTAGAATTAACCAAGCAAGAATTTGGTGATAATCATATTTTAGTCGCTAAAACATATACTAATTTAGCAGTGTCTTACGGAGAAATTCCAGATAGAGTGAACGAAAAAAAATATTTAAGTTTGGCGCTAGAAGTCAGTAGAGCTGTATTAGGAGATGTTCATCCAGAAGTGGCCATTGCGATCAATAATTTAGCGGCGTATTATTTATCCGTTGGCGATGCCAATCAAGCCGTGGTCTCTTTGAAGCAAGCATTGGCAATTTTTCGTGAGACCCTGGGAGACCAACATCAGTACACTTTGCTTGTACAGCAGAATCTCTTGCGATTGACTCAACAGGTACATCGTGGTCTTAACCCCCTTGAAATCATAGAACAGTTTGATCCAAGCAGTAAATTTACTCGACAGTCGGTTTTGGCTTTGGCTAATGCAGCGATGGCGGTAGATCACTATGAAAGTGCAATTCAACTTTTGTGTTATTTGAATGAGCAGAGTGGGGAGGGTGTGGAAGAGAATCAAAAACTTTTGGCGCGTTATTATCTTGCCATGGGTGATCTTGATATGGCTTCAGCGTGTGTGATTGACTATCCTGAATCTGAAACTCATAAGCAGATTGGTATTGAAATTAACAAAAAAAAGGCATTAGAGATGCAATTGCAAACTATGAAAGAGCCACAGAACCCAGATGCAGGATTTTTTCTGCAAAAATCACGGCGATATATCGCAATGAGGCAGTATCCTGCAGCAATACAATTACTGCAGCAAGCGTTGCGCTCAAATCCCCAAGAGGAGCAAAAAAATGCTTCATTGATGTTATTAGCACAATGCTACTATTACATCAAAGATTATAACGAAGCTTTGAAATGCATAGTTACCTTTCGCACGGATGAGGCTCAGGCATTACGTGGGAAAATTAATCAAGCTGAACGTGCTAACAAGAAACTAGAGATTATTTTAGGGAATTTAGAGGCTAAAAAAGTCTTCGATGTTTGACAGTGAGGTTATCAACTAGCGAGTATTCATATTACTAAGTAAAGCAGCCTAGGCCTAAATAGTGTCCAACAATATATGCTATAGTTAGATTATCGGTAGCTAAGGATGTGTGATTAAGGGAGGGTTAGGTATAAAAGCGGTGGTGTTATATGAAAGCGACGATATCTCTAAAGCATAGGCTATGTGAATTCCTGATTATAACCAGTGTACTCCTCTTTGCGGGCAGTGCGATTGCCGATCTAAAATGCAAGCTGCCGAACTGCGAAGAGCGCCTGATTCTCTCTGAAGATGGGGTGACCCACATTCTAGCGAGAGATTGGGGCGCAAAGCACAAAAATTGTCCTACATTATTACTACTCCATGGTTATCCTCATTCTCAAGATGCCTGGGCTAACCAGATTAAAAGCGATTTGCGTAACAAGTATCGCATAATCACCATGGATCTGCGTGGTATGGGTGGTTCAGACAAACCAGTGGACCCTAACAGTTATGTTTCGCACTTACTTGCAGGAGATGTTGATAGCGTCCTTAATGCCTTTGGAGTGCAAAAGGTGGTCATCGTTGCCCACTCCTATGGGGCAGCACCAACTATCGCGTATCTGATCATTAAAGGTACCGATAAAGTAGCGGGATTGGTAGCGGTAGCGCCAGCGCATGCAGGGGTTACGGGCATCAATATCACACCGGAAGCATTTAATTTGTTTGTATCGCAATTCCCGCCGGTCACTCCAGAATCCTTCCTACAATCCAATAAAGATTTTATAACGATGAGTTTTTCACCACAAACTGCATCAAAGAAAGCTGCCAAAGATCTTCTGGATGTCGATTTGTTAGTCTCACCTGAAGTACGTTTTGCTATCCTCACGGCACCACAAGAAGCGCCCCCGGCTTTTGTGGAAGCGTTTATGTCTGGTTTGGAAACTGTACACGGTGTGCAGACACTATTTGTTTATGGCAAGGATGACGCGGTAGTCATACCCGATTCCATGATTTATCTGAATAATCTTGTCGTCGGTTCAGGTATAATCGGCTATGAGAACCAAGGACATTTATTGACAATTTCCAATGATAATCAATTCAATAAAGACTTGAAACGCTTCGTAGATAAGCTGAATTTACCTTGTTCAGATGAGGATAACGACGATTAATAGAGACAGGAAGTAATGGGTCAAATCTTAGATTTGGCCCCATCTTTGCTTGACAGGTATTGTAGGATAGTACTACATTGGTGCAGGAAGCCGGGAGATGGTTATGCATTGTGATCAACGGGAAGAGATCGATGCTAATGGGGGTGTTGAGTGCCCTGATTCCGCGTCTTCTGAAAATATTCAAACCCATTCTCTGAGTTGTCAACAACGATATGCCAAGATTCACCTTGAAATGCTGGGGGTTGCTAACAGGGAGGATGCTAATCACCAAGCATTGCTTAACTTTCTTTCATTTTTAGCCAATGCAGAACTTTTCGATGGCAACATAGAGGACATTCCCGATGATACTCGAATATTAATCACGACTGCGATTTCAAAGATTCTTTTTACACCTGGTGATTTTAGAGAAAAGGTAAAAAATGAGTGGTTGAGACAATTGCCAGAATTTGTGCAAGAAGCTCCTATTCTACGTAGAAGGCCAAGGTCGCTCAGTGCAATTCCTAGTCATGATCCGATGTCGCCTCCCAGAACACCCCGAGAATCGTACCAAAGTCCAAGGTCACCTGATTTGATAGAAGAGCGTTTGCTGAGTTCATCTCCACCCAAGCTAGTCAAAGAAATCAAATGGTTTTGGAGAGAGGGAGCTGTAGATGAAGCGCCAGTATCGACGCAGCAGACTCTCAATAATAAATAAATTTTTTTATCTCAAGTTGTTGGTGCCCCTGATTGTTAAATCTTGGTTTAATTGTTTCTCCCCTTTATATTCACAATTTACCCGCTGCAGGGGGTAATCTTGACATTACCCGTTTCAGAGGGTAAAATAGTAATTACCCGTTGTAGGGGGTGAGTTGGGAGAAGGAATATCTATGTTTATTATATCGCCAAAGGTGTTGGCAGTTTGTGTGATAGATCAACGTAAGAAGTTGAAATTGAGTCAGACAGAAGTGGCTGAGCGAGTGGGGTTGAAGCAGCAAACAATTTCACATTTTGAAAAAAAACCAGAAAGAACTCGAATTGAAACATTATTCCGGATACTTTCTGCAGTAGAGTTAGATTTGAATCTATTGGAGAAGAGCAGGATGTCTAACAACACTGAAGTTCAATGGTAGGTACACAAATGAAGAGGGTAGCGCCCAAGTTAAATGTTTTGATGAATGGAATATTGGTAGGTATTCTTGAGAAAACGTCCACCGGTAGTATGTTGTTTAGTTATGTAAGCAGCTGGCTTGAATCAAAGTTTGCTCGTCCTATTTCTCTCTCCCTCCCTTTAGTTGTATCCTCCTTTTCTGGTGATGGGGTCTATAATTTTTTTGATAATCTATTGCCCGATAATCCTCAAATTAGATCTAGGATACAAAGCAAGTTTCAGATCCCAAGCCAACATCCATTTGATCTGTTATCTGCAATTGGGGAAGATTGTGTGGGTGCAATTCAAACTATACCTGGAGAGGTGAATAAGTTTAAAGAGTCAATTAGGTGCAAACCAGTTGATGATCATGAAATCGCTACAACTTTGAGTGGCTATAAAATATATCCATTAGGAATGAAAGATGTCGAAGATGATTTTCGGATCTCTATTGCAGGCGCACAAGAAAAAACTGCATTTTTATTTCACAATAATCAATGGAATAGGCCGATAGGTTCTACCCCAACAACACATATTTTTAAATTGCCTATCGGGTATATTCAGCATCAGAATTTAGATCTGCGCGATAGTTGTGAAAACGAATGGCTGTGTTCAAAAATAGCGGCAGAATTTGGTTTGCCAGTAGCTGAATGTGAAATCCAAAATTTTGAGGGGGTTAAAGTATTAATTGTAGAGAGATTTGATAGAATTTTAGCACCGAACAAAAAATGGATAATGAGAATGCCACAAGAGGACATGTGTCAAGCGTTGGGGTATTCACCCAATTTTAAATATCAAGCAGATGGTGGGCCTGGCATTAAAGAAATAATGAATTTGCTATTAGGCTCACAAAAAGCAATTGAGGATCGTGATCAATTTTTTCGATCACAAATAGTTTTTTGGATTTTAGCGGCGATCGATGGGCATGCTAAAAATTTTAGTATATTAATTGAGCCTGAGGGGAAATATAGATTAACCCCGCTCTATGATATTATGTCTGCATATCCTTTAATGGGAAAAAAGCAGTTACAGAGTCAAAAAATTAAAATGGCTATGTATCTGAAAGGAAAAAATAATCACTATCATTGGCACAGTATACAACGGCGCCATTTTCTACAGACAGCAAATTATGTTAATTATTCTGTTGAAAAGGCCGAGAAAATATTAGACGAAATTCTTTCACAAGTTGAATTTGTTATTGAAGCAGTGGGAAAGAAGTTGCCACGGTCATTTCCAAATGGAGTTTCTCAGCCCATTTTTGATGGGATGATGGAGATGAAACGTAGGCTTGATGCAGGCTAATAGGGCTCGTTCTTAAAATAATGTCGAATCGACTTAGCGAACTGAATTATAGCCTTGATAAACGCCGTTTTTTGATAATACGATTTGCCATAGTTGCAAGGATCTTGCCCTGAAGGTGCCATGCCATTGGGAAATATATATTTTGAGATCCATTCGTCAGCGTTATATAAGGTTGTATTGTTGCCAATAGTGTGTAACAAGAATAATCCATCGTCTTTTAGGCAGTGGTGAACAGTTTGCATGTAGGTTTTATAGTTTTTATAGCCTACATGTTCAAACATGCCTAATGAAACTACGTGATCAAATTTTACGTTGGATGCATTAAGTTCTCGGTAATCATTGAATCTAATTTCGACAGGAAGGTTAGCGCATAAATTTTTGGCGAGCTTTGCCTGCTCTTCTGATACCGTTATTCCAACGCCACTTATGCCATACTTTTCAGCGGCGAAGCGAAGAAATGAACCCCATCCGCAACCAATATCTAAGATTTTCATGCCGGGTTTAAGGTTCAATTTTCGACAGACTAAATCCAGTTTGGCTTCTTGCGCTTCATCTAGATTATTGGCGTTTTTCCAGTAACCACAGGTATAGGTCAGTCGTTTATCTAACATGGCTTTGAAAAGTTCATTGCCTAGATTGTAGTGTACTTTACCGACTTCGAAAGCACGATTTTGAGTTTGAAAATTAAATACTCGGGATAGCCACAACCGTAGTAACCAGTGTTTGTTTTTTTTTAATTTTTTCTTCAATGTTTGAGCGATAAATCTTGTAAACAAATTGATCGAGTTGAGGGCAATCCCACCATCCGTCAACATAAGACTCGCCAACTCCCAAAGTGCCATATTTTTCAACTCGTGCGAAAAATTTAGAGTTGTGAATAGTGATATCCCAAGGCTCGGAACCGTTGATTGTGATGCCCGCTTCTGTTAATAAACGTTCAATCATTTGAGTGTATTTAATCCCTATCAGACTCTACCGTTTATCTTAGTATTATTTGCTACAATAAGCAAGGTAGTAAAAATGATCGCTGCTATATATTTGAATCAGATGAGGCTTTTTTAAAAGAACAAAAATTGGTTTGTTTTAACGATTAATCATTCCTATAGATATGAAAAATTATTTTGAGATATTTCTCAACAGCTCGCAGGAAGTTGAGGATTCAATAAGAAGCTTTAAAGATTGAGTTAAATCGAAATGGGGATATTTTTTTTGAGTTATTATGAAAGACTGGCCTAAGGAATGGTTGTTTTTCAGAGCTTCGATGAAGCGGTAAAGCTCTGCAGTAATCCATTGGGTATGTATGCTATTATTTTTTCGGGTGATAAGGACATAGGATTTATTTGAGTTTAAATTGATAGCGTCAGCGTTGGGATTTTCGATCAGCGCTTCAATTTTATTCAATGGGTATACAGAATAAAATAGAAAAACGCAGGGGTTGAAGCTCAGTCGAAGTGTTTCGAGATCTGTTTCAGATCTCAATTGTAGATCTGCGAGTGTGAGGGAGGGTAAAAAAGGTGCGCAAAAACTGCAATGTTTCAACCATTCATACTCTGCGTAATCTTGAAGATAAGGTAAATGACTTAGGGCAGGTTGTTGGCTAAGAAATCTTGGAAACTGACTCCCCCAATCATCGAGACAAGCGTCTTTAGGTAAATTGTTGCGATCGTTGCAAAAAAGTTTTGCGACGTGATTAGCGCAATTTTCGCCGATGAGCATCCAAATGCCTGGAAAAGTTAGGGCCAGAGCTTTGTAAAGAGTGTGTAATATCGTACGACGATAAATAGCTACTCTCTCTGTGGGGTAAGAAGAAGAAATAAAAGTAGGTTGGGCGGTTTTTTCTTGGAAAATGGCCTCTAAGAAATTCTGTTGCAGTGATTCCAGTGTGTTCATAGACGCTCCATCAAAGGAAAATAATTCAACGCCTTTTCAGCTTCTTCAATCAGCTCGTAGAGCGGGGGAATTTCAGAATCCCATTCTAAAAGCGTGTGTTTTAAGCCACATTTTTTAAGTGTGTAAGCATAGAGGTCCCACACTTCTTCGCAAACTTTACTATCATGGGTATCAACCCTTAAGTTTTGATTGGGTGCAATTTCGGTAATAGAATGACCTGCTAAATGAATTTCTTTTACTAAATCAGAGGGTATAGTGTCGATATACTTTTTAGCATTCCACTGATGGTTAGAGCAAGAGACAAAAATATTATTCACATCCAAGAGTATTTTTGCGCCCGTTTTCTGGCAGAGGGAAACTAAAAAATCAACTTCTTCGTGCTGGCTCGTTTTATATTCAAGATACGAAGAAGGATTTTCAATCAGAATTTCTCGGTTTAAAAAATCTTGTGCTTTGTTAATATTATCAATGATAATGTTGAGGCATTCATCGGTGTAAGGAACGGGTAGTAGATCGGGACAATAAATGCCGTTGATTCGACTCCAGGATAGGTGCTCTGAAATTAAAAAGGGTTGAGTGAAATCCATCAGTTTTTTTAACCGCTGAAGGTGATCCTGATGAAGGCCTGTGGCAGACCCTAAAGACAGACCAACGCCATGAAGGCTGACCGGATAAAGCTCTCGGATTTCTTTCAGAAGATTGAGGGCCGGTCCCCCCGCTTGGAAGAAATTTTCACTGTGCACTTCTAACCACCCAATAGAGGGGCGTTCTAGAATGACTTGTTGATAGTGGGGCTGTCTGAGTCCAATCCCAATTAATCTGCTCAATGCTCTGTTCCCTGAGTAAAAGTCAGAGTGTAGCTTATCAGAAGGTAGTATCGGAAGGGCTGGGCAGCTTTAGAATCAGCAGGGATACATTGCTTTTCACGCTATTTTAGGGTATTATACGCAATATTATTTATTAAACCGGAGAGAATGTATGAAAAAAATAAGTTCAGCGATGTTATTGTCCTTGGCCTTGGGGCTCAGTACTGCTGCAGTTGCTGATTCAGCCGGTCTTTCATCTGTCACAGGACACCAAATGGCTTCTTCGCCTGCTTCTTCGGTTGATCTTAACAATAAAAAGCGTGTTTTGTGGGAGCCTCACCTGCGTATATTTAACGATACTAAGAATCTGGTAGTGGTTTATACCTCAAGCTCTAAGATGACCATCTATCCAGGTTTCTCCATAGATCCGTATTACGGATTGCTCACCTGGGGCGCTCAAAATGTGATTATGCTCGATAAAACCACCGGTGACGTTTTCTATGATAAGAGAGTTGTCGATGAGACCTTCTTACACATTACCGCTGCTGAAGTGGACGGGAAGTCTGTCTATACGGTTAGTGTTGAGCCTATGCACGACCTAAACGCTAGCAACTAAGGAAAGCGAAGGTTCCCGTGCAATACGGGAACGCCTCAATTGTGCAATATCAGGTCTTAGCAGCCGATTCGAACGTCAGCGATCAGGGTTTGATTACCGACATTGGTCGTTTCGATTGGTACATTGGGAACATAGATACTGTTATTAGTGCTCTTCATATTGATTCGATTACCATAGGTTCTATCGTTGGTTAGGTATTGAGTGAAAGAAAGGGTTACTGTACCGTAAATCCCTTGAATAAAGTCCATGCTGAAGTAATGTTCGTCCATTGTTGAGCCATTAGCGTTGCTACGATAGATATTCAAGGTATGATCATTGACCTTATCTCCGCCGAAAAGCCCCGCCCCAGAAGGTAGACCGATTTGGCCTTGGATAACTTCATAACCTGCTTCATGATCAAGATTGACCTTATAACCAGTCCAATTAATGGTGATAGGTTTGCCGGTGCAGTTTAAGAATTTGATTTTGATTTGATCGGCATAAGCGCTTGTCGCAGCGAAGGCCAGGGCTAGGCCGAGAGCAAAAATTTGTTTCTTCATAATAAACCCCGAAGTAATGTTGTGAATTAACATTATCGCATGGATTGATACAGTGATGCAAGCATTGCTTGGATTTTCTATTATTCAGCTTTTGGGAGAGCTCCAACCTCAGCGATTTCGGTGTCTGATTGAGGCCGATGTTCCTCAGCCAGGAACATATAGATGGCAGGTACTACAAATAGGGTAAAGAGAGTACCAATAGAAAGTCCTGTAGCAATTACTAATCCGATATTGTAACGACTAACAGCGCCTGCCCCACTGGCCATAATCAGCGGAATGACCCCAAACACCATGGAGATGGTGGTCATGAGAATAGGACGTAAACGAATGCTCGCCGCCATTTCGACGGCTTGGCGCTTAGTTTTGCCTTCTCGTTGAAGATCATTGGCGAATTGAACAATCAGAATGCCGTGTTTTGAAATCAGACCAATCAGAGTGACGAGCCCCACTTCGGTATAAATATTTAAAGTGGCTCCTCCCACACCCAGGCTCACAAAAATGAGTGCGCCGCAAATAGACATGGGAACACTGATCATTACGGTGAACGGATCTCGAAAACTTTCAAACAGAGCGGCCAGTGATAAAAAGATAATAATTAAGGCGAAAAAGAATGTCAGAATTAATGCAGTACCTTCTTGTTTAAATTGACGAGATTGGCCGGCATAATCGATAGTGTATCCTTCAGGTAAAATGGAATTGGCAATATTTTTGAGCGTATCCAATGCCGTACCCATCGGAACACCTGGCATAGCAACACCAGAAATAGTGGCAGAATTTAATTGCTGAAAATGATTTAGTGATTCAGGCGCCACTACGGGTTCTAAAGTAGCAATCGTTGATAGTGGAATTGATGTGCCATTCGCAGTCGTGACATAATAATCCAATACTTGAGCGCCATTGAGTCGATCCACGCGTGCAACTTGTGGAATAACCTGATAAGAACGACCTCCAAAATTAAAATAATTAATATAAGCTGAACTGAGTGCTGCGCCCAATGCGTTAGCAATATCCCTCATAGTGAGTCCAAGTTGAGCGGCCTTATCTCGATCCAGTAAAATATTCGCTTGAGATTTGTCAATTTTTAGATCGCTATCAAGAAAGATAAATTGACCGCTTTTTTGAGCACGCCCCATCACAGTTTGTGCGACTTCATTTAATCGATCGAAGGATTCAGTGGTTTGAATAACAAATTGAATGGGTAATCCTCGGGCGCCTGGTAAAGAGGGTAATTGAAATGCAGCAATCTTTCCGCCTGCTATATTGTTTAATTGATTTTGCACCAAGGGTTGAAGTTGATTGGAACTACGATTACGTTCATCCCAAGGCTTGAGTATCATACCGCTGATACTGGTATTTAATCCTGTTAGACCTATTAAGGCGAAAACGGCATCAGTTTCAGGAAAACTTCGGAAAATTTTGTAGACTTCCGTGGTGTAAAGTTGAGTTTGATCAATGCTAGCATTGGGTGAACTCGTTAATTGCGCAACGACAATCCCTTGATCTTCTTGAGGAGCGAGCTCTGATTGTGAAGTGGAATATAAATATCCAATGCTCAATAAAATAATCAGTGCAAAGACTGCAGTGACAGGTAAGTAATTTAAAGCATGATTTAGTTGTCGTTGATAACTTTGATGAAGACGATCAAATCGTCGATCGACCCAATCAATAAATTTATTTTTGTGCTCATTATTTTGTTTGAGAAAACGGGAGCACATCATGGGTGATAACGTTAAAGCAACGATCGCGGAAATAGTGACTGAGCCAGCCAGGGTGAAGGCAAATTCAGAAAATAAAGCACCTGTGAGTCCGCCCATGAATCCGATGGGAACGTATACTGCGATTAGCACAACTGAAATGGCGAGAATGGGATTTGCTAATTCACGGGCACCTTGAATAGCGGCAGCAAAAGAAGATTTTCCTTCTTCCATGTGGCGTTGAATATTTTCAACTACAATAATTGCATCATCCACCACTAATCCTATGGCCAGGACTAAAGCGAGAAGTGTCAGGAGATTGGTTGAATAATGCAATATTTGCATGATAAAGAATGCGCCGATCAACGATAATGGAATAGCAATTACGGGAATAATGGCAGAACGGGATGAACCCAAAAAGATATAAATCACGATAGTTACAATCAGTAATGCTTCTAGCAGTGATTTTGTGACTTCCTGAATCGAGCTATTGATGAATTTAGTAGAATCGTAAACAATTTTTCCTTCTATGCCAGTAGGTAAATTCTGAGCAATATCAGGAAAGACTTCGCGGATTTTCGAAATAACATCCAAGACATTGGCGGTAGGGGTCACTTTGATACCAATATATACCGACGATTCATTATTAAACTGAACGTTTGAATTGTAATTTTGAGCACCGAGGGAAACTTCACCAACATCGCTAAGTCTTACCACGGCTCCATTTTGCGATTTAACGATTAATTTTTTAAATTCATCAACGGTATTGAGATCGGTTTTGGCAGTGAGTGTGGCAGTAAACATTTGACCGTTAGTTCGTCCAATCGCTGAGATGATGTCGTTACGGGCTAACGCATTTGATACATCGGCTGCTGTAATTTGATAGGCAGAGAGTTTTGCTGGATCTAACCAGACTCGCATGGCGATAGGTCTGCCTCCGAGAATCTCAGCGGTTTGCACACCCTCAACCGCTTGGAGTTTAGGTTGGACAACCCGAACCAAGTAATCGGTGACTTTATTCCGAGGTAAAATTTTACTGTAAAAACTCATGTACATCGCATCAAGAGATTGCCCAACATCAATTGTAATAACGGGTTTTTGAGCATCTGGGGGGAGTTGATTTAATACAGCATTTACTTTGGTGTTAATTTCGCTCAGTGCTTTATTGGCATCATAATTAAGATTAAGATAGGCCAGAATAGTGCTGGAGTTTTCCAAGCTGCTCGATGTGAGATAATCGATGCCGTTGGCTTGAGCGATAGAATTTTCGAGCGGAGTGGTAATAAATCCGGCGATAACATTAGTATCTGCGCCGGTGTAAGTGGTGGTAACAGTGATAACTGCATTTTCTGTGAAAGGAAATTGACGAATAGGTAATGAATATAACGCTCGAATGCCCAGCACAAAAATCAGTAATGAGATAACGGTAGCAAGAACAGGTCGTTGAATATAGAGATCGGTAAACTTCATTGACTTTACTCTTCCACTGGTTTAGGTGCAGGATCATCAGAGGGCACAACGGTATTATTAATGACAACCCGAGTTCCATTTTTGAGTTTGAGTTGACCGCTGGTTACCACTGTGTCGCCAACTTTTATGCCATCTAAAATTGTTACTTGATCACCACGAGATTCACCCGTTTTTACAAATCGCTGTTGTACGGTTAAGAGCGGTTTTCCCTTTTTATCTTTGCCTTTGTTCTCTACGGTGAAAACAACATCGCCATAAGAGTTGAAAGTGATGGCCGTTTTAGGCAATGTAATAAATTGTTGGGGATTATCGATTAAAACCGTTATTGTCACAAACATTCCAGGAATAAGATCATCTTGTGGATTATTTAGCGTAGCTTCAACTTGCACATTCCGCGTATTTGAGTCAATCACAGGATTGATGGTGGTAATTTTACCGCTAAAAAAACGTTTAGGATAGACGTCTGTTGTTATTTGCACAGTCTGGGTTGTTTTTAAATTGACCAATTCCTGTTGAGGTACAAAAAAATCGGCATAAATAATGCTGAGATCCTGCAGAGGAACTATGGTGTCGCCAGTATTTAAATACTGACCTGGGTTGATTGCGCAAATGCCGAGTTTGCCTGAAAATGGTGCGTGAATACTTTTCTTTTTGACAATGGCAGCTTGCTGTTCAGTTTGTGCTTTGAGGCTTTTGTAATTAGCCGTATCAGTGTCTAATGTTGCTTTGCTGATGGCTTTGATTGCATACTGTGCTGTATCTCTGTCCAAAGTCGTTTTTGCAAGAGCGGTGTTTGCTTCCAAAGATTTTAATAGTGCAATGTCTGAGCTCGCATTGAGTTGCACTAAGAGATCACCTTCTTTGACATAATCACCGGATTTGAAGTAAATCTGCTCAACAATGGCGGCTAATTCGGTGGTGACATTCACACCACGTGCCGCGCGTAGACTCCCGAAATATTTTTTTTCCATCATCCACGATTCTTTTTTTGCATCTGTAGTCGATATGGTTGCAATCATTTCTTGAGATGCGAAAAAGCGTTTCATCATAATATTTGCAAACGTTTTATAGCCGTAAATAGCGCCGAATATTAAACCTACCGATATCAACATAATTATCATTGGTTTTTTCATTGAGTCATTCTCCGTTGAGATTCTTCGCGATTCCACCAACCCCCTCCAAGGGCTTGGAATAAAGCAGCAGTATCCGAGAGTCTTGCTGCTTCGGCTAGAATTCGATTGATGCAAGTTTGCTGGTATTGGCGTTGCGCATCGAGCAATGAAAGATAACTGACACCTCCGAGTCGATATTGTTTTTCTGTGAGGAGCAGTGTTTTGTGTGCAGAGTTTTCGGCAGTTTTTTGCGCTAAATACAGGTTTGCATCATTTTTAATGGCTTCAAGAGAATCAGCCACATTTTGAAAGGCCTGCAACACGGTTTGACGATACAGCGCCGCCGATTGTTCAAATGCAGCGATGGCTGCTCGACGCTGTGCTAAAAGTGCGCCACCATGAAATATCGGCTGTAATAGAGTAGCGCCATAACTCCACACAACATTTTGTGGAGTAAATAAATGCCCTAAGTTTGGTCCCGTCCAAGCATAATTTCCACTCAGTGTGACTTGAGGGAGTAAATTGGCCGTAGCAACACCGATATTCGCACTGGCAGCGTGAACTAAAGCTTCCTGTGCGCGAATATCGGGGCGTTGTTGGACTAAACAAGAAGGCAAACTCAGCGGCAATTGACGGGGCAAAGTGAGAGAGCTGAGTTTTATTTTTGGCAAATACAATTGGCAAGGAAATTTGCCGGTGAGTGCCGCCAGTGCATCACGTGATTTAGCAAGATTTTGTTGGAGTGGAGGTAGTAGTGCACGGGTTTGAGCGACCTGAGTTTCTTGAGTTAATACATCATTTTGCGAAGCAGCGCCTAAATTAAATTGCTTTTTCAGGATAGCAAGTTGAGCTTCTTGTGAAGCGATTATTGCTTGGATGGCTTCTATTTGAGAATCGAGCGATGCGATATTGATAGTGGTTAAGACAATGGTGGAGGTGAGAGTTAAATAAGCCGCTTCGACTTGAAATTGTTGATAATCAACTTGTGCACTTGCGGCTTCAAGTTGACGTCGGGACCCACCAAATACATCAAGAATATAAGAAACGCTCACTGAAGAAGAGTACAGATCGAAAATAGAGGCAATGGGATTTGAGGCCGCCTCGGGTCCTGCAAATCCAATGGACGATCCCGTTGCGCGATTACGACTGGCACTGAATTGCTCATCAATTTTTGGAAGTAGTAACGATCCCAATAGTGCGCGTCTTATTTCTTGTGACTGAACTAACGCCGCTTTGGTTGCTTGTAAATTAGGATTATTTTCCAAGCCTGCACAAATAAGTGCATTGAGAGGTTCAGAATGAAATATTTTCCACCATTCACCCGGAATATTTCTGCCCGCCATCCAGTATTGTGCTTTTCCAAATCCTCGCTCTTGTGCCGAACCTGCTGTTTTATTGGGCAAAATGGATTGCGTAAAGCGGTTTACCTGTGGTGAAGCAGGCTTATGAAAATTTGGTCCGACCATGCATCCTGCAAGGCTCAGACAGCTCAGACTGATGATGAAAATCCGCATTAATCGCAATCCCTACGATGAGTCTAAGTAGGATACTACAGATGACAGTGGCAAGCCAGCAAGCGGAGGGGTCAACTCTAAGATTGATACATACTATGCCTAGGAAGGATGGGGTGTAGATCTAGGTTAGTTGAAGTATGTATCAATCTTAGACTTGACCCCTCCCACCCTGAGCTACAATTAGGGTATACCGGTATAAGGAGTGAGGCTATGTGGAGAGTGATGCTTTTCTTGTCTTTAATAGGATTTATAACCCTGGCGAATGCTCAAAAGGACAGCAAGTCTGGGGTTCAGTGGGGTGGAGCTCAGTCGCACTTTGGGCCTGGGCCCTCAGTAGTGAATCAGGTGAGGCATCATTCCTCTCAAAGCGGCAACTGGCATGGCAGTCATGATACTCAAGAGGGGCATGGTGGCAGGCATGGTCAGGGCCATTATGAACATCATGGAAATTATCATCATCACAATAATGGTGGCACTTCCGTTTTTGTGCCCTATTGGTGGTATGGTACCTATCCGTATTATGATGATAATCCGTATTATTCATCCTCCCGGGTTGCCTATCCTAATAGGATCTTCATTTGTTATGAAGAAGATCAGGTTTACGACGATCGCTATCATATAGGCTGTCCCGTACCGATCTCGTGGTATAGCACAGACCCGGCTTACGACTCAGAAGACTATCAAACTCAATATCGTCCAGAATACGTCTGCCCCGACAATGGTGCCGCTCACTACGTAGAATTTTCGAATAGTTATGAAGCTAATACTTGGTGGAACAACAATTGTAATAGATGGATTTTTACGCCATAACATTTGACCCTTGAAAACGCACTGGATATGATTTGCATTGACTCCTAAAAATCTTAGAGGCTGTTGGTGCAAATACTTTCTAAAAATAACGATGCTTTAAATTGGTTATTACTGGTTGGTTTTTTACATCTGGTCTGTTGGACCTTAATCCCCGCTTTTTTGCACTCTAACGCCCCTCTTGATGTGGTGGAGGCTATTGCCTGGGGGCAGCAATGGCAATGGGGTTATGATCATGATCCGTATTTGGTAGGGTGGTTGGCGTATGGGACAAGTTGGTTGTTCGGCCATCACGTCTGGCCCATTTATGCGCTGAGTCAGTTCTGCATTCTCACAACTTTTTGGGCAATCTGGCGCCTGGCATTATTATTAAAACTTTCAAATTTTGAGGCATTAGTTTCAGTTTTTTTGCTCGAAGGAATTTTCTACTATAATTTTGCTACACCTGAATTTAATGACAATGTTTTGCAATGTCCTCTTTGGGCCCTAACTATTTCTTTTTGTTATTCCGCATTAACAACACAGCGCGGTCGAGATTGGGTATTGACAGGACTTTGGGCAGGATTAGCCCTGATGGCAAAATATTATTCCGTGATGTTAATTCTACCAATGCTGTTGATAATTTTTGGATCAGCAGAGGGGCGGCAGAGTTTTAAAAAACTGGGAATTTATGGGGCCTTCATTATAGGCCTGATGATTATCCTGCCCAATTTTATTTGGCAATATCAACACGATTTTCAATATTTAAGCTATGCAGTGAGTCGTGCCGCGGTGATCAACTCTTGGAAAAATCATTGGTATTATCCCTTGCTGTTTTTTTTCAATCAACTCGGGGTGATTCTGCCAAGTTTCTTGCTTTATTTTTGGTGCTGGCGAAATTTTAATCAGCAGAAATCGGTACAGTTTAATTTTGATTTCTTTTTCCTGAGCTTGGTAACCTGGGGACCTTTCGCCAGCACTCTCATTTATTCCGCTCTAACGGGTACTCATATGCTTTCAATGTGGGGGATGCCACTTTTTTGTTTTGTGGGTTTATGGTTAGTTTTTTTTCTGAGGCCCCAAGTTGAGCTCTTTCAGATTCGAAGACTGGTAAAAGGAACTTTGATCTGTTTTTTTTCTGCGCTTATTTTGTATGGAGGAAGCATTATTTTGCCTCCTTATTGGGTAGCTCATGCCAAAACAGTTTCTTTTCCCTCTGTACAGTTAGCACAGGAAGTGAGCAATTTTTGGCACCAGCACTACAAACAACCTTTGCCCTATGTTGCCGGTCACCGTGAATTGGCGGGCCGGGTTTGTGTTTATGGTCAAGAGCATCCGGTACCGTATTTTGAGTGGAGCACTGAAGCCAGCCCATGGGTTGACACGCAAAAGTTGCAACGTGAGGGGGCAATTTTTCTTTGGAATATAGAGAGTTCGGGCGATAAGATTCCAGTGGATGCATTAAAAGCCTTTCCTCAGCTGCAAAGTCCTGTCATGGTTGAATTAAAATGGCAAACTCGAGTTGCGCTAAAACCGGTGAGAATTGGAATGGCGATTTTACCACCTCAAGCGCAAGAAGAGGGTATCTAACGATGTCAATTTTTTCTAATAGGCTGATTTGACTTTTACTTTGATTTGTGTGTAAAAAGGGGTAATATTGGCTCAGTTATCTGTCAATAGAATCGGAGATTTTATGAGTTTAATTAAATTTCGCCAAATCGCTGGGATAATTTTATTTGTTTTTTTTGGTTTTGTTGTTGCTGGTGCTCAAGCAGCGCAAATCTCGGGCAATAATCATGGGAATATCGTTGTCGAAGAATTTTTTGATTACCAATGCCCTCATTGTCGGATTATGTTAGAGAGTACCGATAGGTTAGCCAGAACGAATCAAAACGTAAAATTAATTACACGCGTTGTACCTTTAATGGATCGCAGTTCCTGGACTATTGCTCGAGCCGTTTTAGCGGCCCGACAACAAGGCAAATATGCGGAATTACACCGGTTGCTCATGCAGCAACGTCAGAACATTTCTTTTGAGCAATTATTGGGTTTAGCGGAAATGGTAAAGATTAACGTTCCACAATTGAAGCGAGATATGCAATCAAAATCCATAGTTGCTGAATTGAATGCGAATATTAGCGCATCGCGGCGCCGTGGTGTGGACATTATTCCAGCCACCTTTGTGTATCGTGCAGGTAACAGTGCCTCCCAAATTCGTATTGTAGGTGATAAATCAGTAGACGAATTACAGCAAACGATTTCAAACTTATAGTGATTGGAGAGATCCATGAAACGTTCAATTGACTTTGCACAACTGGTTGATTCCCTCGAAGTCAATATTGTATGGAAAGATTTGAATAGCGTTTATATAGGCGCCAATCAACATTTCTTGGATCTTTTGAAGCTCACGCCAGATACCCTAGCGGGTAAAAGAGATTATGATTTAACCACTGAAGATCTGGCAAGAAAAATCATTGAAAATGATCAGGTCGTTTTTAAGACCGAGCAGACTCAATGTTTTCACGAATATATTATTGATAGTGAAGGCAACAATAAAGTCTACTTGAGCTATAAAACCCCTTTGTATGATGAACAGAATCAGCTTTTTGGTCTAGCTACTGTTGCAATTGATGTCACTGAAGTCAATAAAAAAGAATTGCAATTAATTTCAGAAGCCAAATCAAAATCTTCTTTTATTGCAGGCATGGCCTATTTTGATCAAATTGCTTCGATGTTTAATCGAATGGCTTCTAATATCCCTGCTAATATTTATTGGAAAGATGCTCGTGGTATTTATTTGGGATGTAACGAAACTTTAAGTCAAATCGCCTTATTAAAAGGGATGACGAATGTTGTGGGCAAAACCATATTTGATCTGATGCCCTATGAGCAGGCGAAACTAATTTCAGATACTGATGATCAAGTATTGTTGAAAGGTGAAGTGGTAACGCTTGAAGAAGAGGGCTACGACGCCAATGGGAATCCTGCCACCTTTATCAGTAATAAAGCGCCTGTTAGAAATGATAAGGGGGAGGTTATTGGTTTGTTAGGAATATCACTCGACATATCTGCTCAAAAACAAATCGAAAAAGATTTGCGGGAAGCCAAAGAAAAAGCCGAAGCAGCTGACCATGCTAAATCTGAATTTATTTTGAATATCAGTCATGACATTAGAACACCCTTCATGGGTATTCTTGGATTTTCAGAATTATTGGAAGCTCAGGAAGAAAATAAATTCAAAAAAGAAACTTTGGGTTATATCCGCCAATCCGCTCAGCGATTATTGAGTTGGATGAATGAAATTATTGATGTGGTAGCAAGCAGTGGAGAATCGGGAGCTGAGGATCAACCCATATATATTAATTATCTTTTTGAAGATTTGAGTGAATTGATGCGCGCCCGAATCCAGCTTAAAAAATTGAAGTGGAAAACAACCATTGATCCGAATGTCCCACGGCATTTAATGGGGGATTTAGGTGGTTTGCGACGAATACTGTTAAACCTAGTGGGAAACGCAGTAAAGTTTACAGATGAGGGTGAAGTTTCTGTTGAAGTAAAGCTCATCAGTAAATCAGACGATGAAGCTCTGCTTGAGTTTATTGTTTCTGATACTGGGATCGGCATACCCAAAGAAAAATTTGATGATATTTTTAAGAAATTCAGTCGACTGACTTCCAGTTACTCCGGTAAATATTCGGGCAGTGGATTAGGTTTGTATAATGTCAGTGAAATTGCCAAGCGATTAGGTGGAACTGTCAAGGTAGATAGTGTCCTAGGCGAAGGCAGTGTTTTTAGTTGTCAATTGCCCTTGAAGCTTGTTGTGGAATCAGTCGCTGTATAATTGATAAAATCATGGCAAAACTATCTGGCATAATAAATTTTTGTAATTGAAGATGTATTTTTTCTCGTTCTGTCCAGCAATGCTGGATGGTTTTCTCTAAAGAACCCGCATTGAGATCTTCGTCATTTAAGACAGTACTAAAACCTTTTTCTTTTGCATAGGCAGCATTTTCAATTTGATCACCACGGCTAGCGGTCTTGGGTAGTGGAATAAGGATATGGTTTTTTTGCAAGGCGATTAATTCATAAACGGTGTTGGCGCCAGCTCGAGATACCACCAGATTGGCACTAGCAATAACATCGCCAAATTCTTCATTGATGTATTCAAATTGTCGATAATCAGGAAAATTATCGAAGCTTGGATCGGTTTTGTTGGCTCCACATACATGAGCTACTTGAAAAACTTGGGTAAGTTTTGGCAAGATTTCCCGAGTAATAGTGTTCAGCTTTTGAGCTCCTAAGCTCCCACCATAAATTAACAAAACAGGTTTTCTTGCGGAAAATTTCAGAAACGATAAACCTCTTTCGGCAGAACCAGAAGTTAAGCTGTTTCGAAGTGGGATGCCGGTTACAATAATTTTATCCCGATTTTTGAAGTATTTTTCAGCACCAGGGAAATTAACGCAAACTTGTTGAGCAAAAGGGATGCTGAGTCGATTGGCGAGTCCTGGGGTGAGATCAGCTTCGTGAACAATCACGGGGATCCGACGTAGCCAAGCCGCGAAAACTACCGGAAATGCTACGAAGCCCCCTTTGGAAAAAACCACGGCGGGACGAATTTTTCCGAGGAGTTTCCAAGCATTCCAGATACCCGCTAGAACTTGAAAAGGGGTCAGTAGATTGCGCCAGGACTTAAAGCGACGAAGTTTCCCTGTGCTGATGCCATAGTAAGGGATATTAAGGGGGGTGATTAAGGTTTTTTCAATCCCTGCATAGCTACCAATGTAGTGGCTTTGCCATCCCTGATGAGTTAAAAATTCAATGAGGGCAATGTTGGGGACGACATGGCCGGCAGTGCCACCGCCAGTAAACAGAATTTTTCTCATCCGCGGGAACTCCTTTGAAGGTCTAAGCCTGGATACTCCACAAACAATCCACGATATAGCGAAATGGCAGGAAAACACAGGGTATACGTCTTGCTACGTTTGCTTGTGCGATATCCAGCCCAGGGATTGTATCAATGTTGGAAATGTGGTCAAGCTTGTCTGGATTTTGTTCTAGTCTCAGTATCGTTGCTTTGTATCGTTGCTTTATCGTCGGGTTTTGCTTAGAATGACTCTTGGTGCTGGTGTAGCTCAGTTGGTAGAGCAGCTGATTTGTAATCAGCGGGTCGTGGGTTCGAATCCTATCACCAGCTCCATATTACACAGTTATTTATATTTTAGATTGGCTACCCACATAGAGTCATCAGACTCTTTAGTCTCTAACCCTAAACTCCAATTAGATGGGGCCTCAAGACTCTGAAAGTTGGAACTACATTTTTGCCTCTGCAGATACACTGGACTAGAATTTGGCCCAGTTAATGAAGTGTGGCTGATTTGAGGCGAGCACATCGGATCAACTTTCTGTTGTGGAGATAACGCATCTTCCACATGAATATTGAAATTACGCGGAATTTGAACTGTCACATAACGGCATGGCTTAGGTAAATCTGAAATTTCGCATTCTAACCTTTTTGCTAACAATTTGACTGTCCATTCGTTCAATTTTTCACCGATGCAGTCCTTTCGACTATTGCATGATGATTTGGTAATTGGCAACCTTTCAGGTTGAAAAACGGCATCAACTAAATCACTAATGGAAATATCCACTAACATCATGTGACTCTTTTCTTCAAAGAGATATAACTTTGTTGCTTTATAAGAGCGTTTAAAGTTAAATTTTTCGCCATATTTTTGGGCGTCCTTTTCTGTTTGAGCTAATAATATCGGGCTCATGGCTTGCGTGAAGGTTGGGGATAGCGTTTCCTCATCACCTTCAATATCAGAATATTGTTTTGCAACAAAAAGCGATAAATTATGAATATCATTGCCTTCCCAAAGGGATGTCAGATTTTCAGGATCATCCGAATCGTTTTTGACTATTCGTTTAATTAAAGCCCGAAATGCAAGGGGATCTTTGACTTCTCCCCAAGTAATTAAATCGATGATACAGTCTAATTCCTCTGCTATTTTGCTAAAGTTTAAAGATCGGGTCATAAGCTTCCCTAGATTAATGCCCGTCCTTCTGGTTCTCTCATTGAGCTGAGTTACAGGTATTTCACGAGGAGAATCTGAGTTAGTTTTTGAATCACCTTTAGAGGTGGGCTGAGGGGTAGAGGCGTTTGCTTTAAGTTGAGTGAGGCTGGATACTGGGGTTAGTGATTCTTTAGCTAAATTATGTCGGTGTAATTCACCGGTATCGACAAAAATGAAATGGACTTTATAAGGTTTAGGCCACTTTAGCTTTTTGATAACTCCCTGTAGAAGTCTTTTAAAGTCGTTTGTATTGGCGTATATGGGATTGCCATAACAAAGGGGCCAGTAGATGACAAAATTGTTGTGGCAGTTTACAGTGTTAAACCCTGATGCTGTTTGGGCTTTAGTATTGATCTGGGCTGTCTTTGGGCAACCATGCTCATCAAAGGTTTGAAGCCTAAAAAGTAGTTGTGCCTTCTTAGAGGTGTCGAAAAAGCTGGCATTATTTGCCCCCGTAGTGTAGTTCGGGTGCTCTGTACTTTTTTCCATTCAGTGCCTCTAAAAATAATTCTAATTCAGAAAATTGGGTTGAGGAGCTCTTTACATACTAGAGATCTTACGCATTAACTTAGGTGCTCATACTAAGCAACCATATAGTTGACTATAGTAATCAAAAGATGAACAATGGTCAACGGAAATTCCTGGCTAAAATAGAGCGGGGTTGTTTAGAATTTGCTAGACTTAGGTATTTTTTAGATAGTGTCATCTATGTTGTGATTATTTTGGTTACATCTTATGAGGGTTCAATGATCGATCAACACCATCCGCATCAACAACAGTCACACTGGGGAGTTCTGCTTGTGAACCTGGGAACACCTGTGCAGCCAACGAAAAAAGAGGTTGGGCGTTTTCTGCGCGAATTTTTATCAGATACTCGGGTTGTCAATTTGCCACGGGCTCTTTGGTGGCCCATCTTGAATGGATTTATCATCCCATTTCGAAGCTCAAAATTAATACAGCAATATCAAAAAATTTGGCAGGCAGGGGGTTCGCCGTTGCTAGTCAATTCTCAGCGAGTCATGGAAGGGTTGCAGAAAATCTTTGATGATCAATTCAATTCAAAGGTAGTAGTTGAATTGGGAATGTCTTATGGTCAGCCTTCTATAGCATCAGGTTTAAAAAAATTGCGAGAAAAATATCTTCGTAAATTAATTATTTTGCCACTGTACCCCCAATATTCTGCCACAACAACAGGCGCTGTTTTTGATGCTGTTGCGCGCGAATTAAATACTTGGGCTTGGGTGCCAGAATTGCAGTTGATTAATCATTATGCAGACAACGTCCATTATATTCAGGCCTTGGTTGGCAGTATTCAAAAAAGATGGCAGCAAGAACGTGGTGATATTTTGCTATTTTCTTTTCATGGTTTGCCAGAACGTTCCTTGCGTGAGGGAGATCCTTATTATTGTTATTGTCAGAAAACCGCGCGATTAATCTCAGAACAATTAGGTTTGAAGCCCGATCAGTGGCGCGTAGTTTTTCAATCTCGTTTCGGACGAGAAGCCTGGTTCAAACCTTATTGCGATCAAACACTGCGTGAATTGCCCTCAGAAGGAAAACGACGAGTAGATATTATTTGTCCTGGTTTCGCGGTGGATTGTTTAGAGACGCTGGAAGAAGTCGCAATTCGAAATAGAGAGATTTTTTTGTCAGCGGGTGGTGAGCGTTACAATTATATCCCTGCGCTAAATAACGATATTTCTCATATCAGTGCTCTGGCTAATATAATCAATGAAGGGTGTAAAATTACCCCATCATTTCCCACTAATAGATTGTGCGAGGTATAGATTCTCTTTGCAATTATTGATATGACATGTCAATGAATAGAGTTTTTTTAACATGAGGGATCTCTTATGCAAGATTATGATGACTCTTCAGATGATGGCGAAGAAGTTGAGCGGCTAGATGACAACTTTTTGGTTAATTGGACTCGTTTTTCAGGCGAAGTGTTCCCTGATTTGGAAAATAGAATTACATTGGTGAATGAAGCAGAGAAAAAAGAAAAAACTGGTAAAAAAGAATCTAAGTCTTTGTTTGCAGTTTTGACGAAATTCAAAACGAGTAAAGATATGGCGCTACAATCTGTTAACAAGCTAATTACTGACATAACTGGTTTGCAATATTCCAAACCTGTTAGGAAGCCTTATAAATCTGACATTGATTGCAAATCCGTTAAAAACGATTTTGAAGAGGTGAGAGCCGATATATTAAAAAGGATCCAACCAATTTTTGATGGCTTTAAAAAGTTGCTTGATATTGATGGCATACAACAGTTATTTCCTGATTTTGATACAGTTAAACCGTCAAAGTTAGAGTTCAAATCGAGAAAACATAAATTGTCTTCTGAAGAAGAATACGATGAGTTTTTTGGTCTATGTGAATCGATGTTTAATACCTGGGAAACGGAAGAGAAGCATAAAATATCTAATATTAAAGAAAAATTAGCTAGTATAAAAAGTTTATTAGATAATATTGAGGAGCTTCTCAAGCAATCCATCCCTGCTGTCACTAAAGAAGACTGTTTGCTATCTTTCATGGCTCATTTCATTGGAACTAGTTTATTACACCACAGAGAAGTTACTGCCGTTTATCGAGAAGATAAAAAGCGCTATCTAGTAAATCATCAGATTGAAGAAAAATTCCGACTGGACTTGTTAAGTAATTCTCTTGTTCTTGCTTCTTTACACCAATTAAATGATGTATATGCTGCTGCATTGCACGAGCCCCTGTTTTCATATGAAGCTTTACCTTCTTTAGTTACAACATTCCAGCAAGAAGATAATCTAAGACAATTATTAAAGAACATGAATACATTAAATGATTGTATTCTTTTTCGAAGGCTATACGACTGTGTAGATAAATCTCGAACATCCTTTGCCGAATTTATAAAATCAAGTAATACAGAAATACTGGATTCAATGAGAGATAAAAATCCATTCCTCAATATCTATTTCGCTAAAGTTATGATGCTAACTAATACTAATTTTAAGCCTGATTCATCTAACATCCAAATATTTAATACAACCTATTACTATAAAGGTTCTAAAGGATATATAGCAGAGGACTTATTAGACGATCTTGATACCGTACGAAATATTGTTTTTATGTCAATTGTTAATGATGCAAACCTCAGCATCTGCTGGATGTTGGTTCAAAAAAGAAAATTTGACTCATTAAAAGGCTTTTATTCAGAGGGCCCCAATCAATCTTGTCTAATCGAGGATAGCTTGCAATTACTTACTGCACTGCCAAGAAAATTCGATATTAATATAAAGTTATTGAATAGAGAGCCAAATCAAAGCGATCTTAGAGAAATCAAGCATCAACCTTTAATATTAGTAAGGATATTAGAATATTCCGATTTGGTATTGCATTTCGAAATTTTCTATCTATTTAATGGCCAGATTCTAAGCGTGACGTGGGTATTAGAGAATACTGCAGAAATTTTTCGAGTGTTCAAAACAGCATCGATGAAAAATAATGCAGATGGTGATCTTCAATTTACGGATCCCAGAGATACTGAGTATTTTTCGGGTGTTTTTATAGATTTTCTTGAGAAAAGTAGAAACATTGAGCTATTTTTCAGACCCAAGAAAAGTGAAGAAATAGTCTCGCGTATTTTGTTAAGAAAAGGTATGGATTTCGGTGGCAAAGATGACCGTGCTGGGGATGATGTCATACAGCATGTTTTTCTGCTAATAATGAGACAAATTTTCTGCAGACTGGAGCATGTTGAGCGCACCACTCTACCGACTACATTTATGTTCACTTCTACTAATCCACAGGAATTTTTAAGCAACATTCGCTTGTCTAACCGTTCACTAGTACGACAATCGAGAAATTTGTTGCAAAATCCCAGCACGCTAATGCAAGTAACTAAAATTGATAGCGGATCAGCGCCTCTTGTTTCAATCAGTAGAACTTGGCTTTTCAACAATAATAAATCTGAGAAAATCAATCTGAATTCATTTTTTGCGGCGGATCGACAAATTATTAATTGTAAACGATCGGAGAAGAAATCCACACTCTTATCTCGAGAACATTATGTGGCCAGAGTGGGTGCGTATAGTGATATACATTTATCATTTTCTACTGGAGAATTTATACCTAAGGATTCAGGTACAACCATAGCCATGTCAATTCTAAAACCTATTTTTTTAAATGATCCAGCTATTCAGTATTTGCAAAATTCCACTGCTGAGTCATCCGATCATTTTTATTTTGCAAATTTATTCTTTCTACTATTTGGTGTGGAATCAATGCGAAATCCAGCAATGCTTGTCATTAATATGATGCTAATAGATTTGCTAAGAAATGGAAAAGCATCCATTGGTCAACTTTTTTATAGTAGTGGGGTTGTTGAATTTGGTGGTGCTTCGCACCCCTATTTTAATGGATTAATGCCCACAGCACCAATTGGCGTTACTGCTCGGTCGAGAGAACTAAACAATCTTTATCATCGGTATATGCCAAATGCCTATATCTATCCTGGTGATCTCGCGAGAAATGCAAACGGTACGCCAAAAGGCCGGGATGAAGATACGCAACTAAAGCTTGGTTTAAATCATTTAATAAATAGAGAGGCTCTGGTAATGCGAATGTGGTGTGACTTTCATCATATAAATACTAATAATACAGATGAACTGGCAAGAAGAATTGCTGACGATACCGAAAAGTTATGGCATTTACCAGCTAAAATTAAGTGAAAACAGAACTGCGCCAATGAATGCTTTCTAGCCAATATTTTGGAATTGACATTAACTTAAACTTGCATAAGCTTATGACAAATATTTTAAAAATCGCTCAGCCCCTACTCACTCTGTGGTGAGCATCAGCGACATTTCAAAGTGACTTCTGCCAGTCGTTTCCCCAAGGCTTTGCATAGGCGCGCTTCTTCTTCACTCAGTGGAAGATTGCTGTCAGCGCCTGCATGGTGGCTCGCGCCGTAGGGGGTGCCGCCGCTGGAGGTGGTGGAGAGGTCCGGTTCAGTGTAGGGGATGCCTACAATCAGCATGCCTTGGTGGAGTAGGGGTAAGATCATACTGATGAGGGTGGTTTCTTGGCCGCCGTGAAGACTTGCGGATGAGGTGAAAGTGGCAGCTGGTTTGCCGGATAATTTACCGGAGAACCACAGGCCACTGGTTTGATCGATAAAATGTTTGAGGGGAGCGGCCATATTGCCAAAGCGAGTGGGGCTGCCCAGTGCCAGACCATCGCATTGTGCTAATTCTTCGAGTGTTACATAGGGCGCGCCTTGGTCGGGTACAGAAGGTTCAGTGGCTTCAATCGTGGTGGACACCGCAGGCACAGTTCGGATCATTGCCTCAACCCCTTTAACCATCTCAACCCCTCGGGCGATATGTTGTGCCATTTGGGCAGTAGCGCCGAAGCGGCTATAATACAGGACTAAGACAGTGGCCATTGAAAATTCCTTATGTTCAGTGAATCGTCAGTATATAGAAGGGGGCAAATCTTGACAAATATAATGCCCAAGGTCTCAGATTTCAGAACTTGGGCATTATATTTGTCAAGATTTGACCCCAGGTGGTATGATAGGGCCAAGGCAAATAGGGTCTATCATGAGATTAAAAATACAGGGTCTGATCAAAACACTCTACCGATACACGCATACGATGGTGCGCCAGTTTGTGGTGGATGCTTGTTTTACTCGCGCCTCTGCTTTGGCTTATACGACTTTGTTAACGATAGTACCGTTGATGGCATTGAGTTTATCGGTATTAACGATATTTCCAATCTTTGATGACGTTACAAAAAAAATTCAGGATTTTGTTTTTCTAAACTTTGTTGCTGGTTCTGCTGATATTATTCAACAGCATCTTTTAAGTTTTGCTGCTGCTGCACGACAGCTGTCCATCACAGGATTAATTTTTTTAGTTCTGACTGCTGTGATGATGGTATTTAACATGGAAACAGATTTTAATGCGATCTGGCAGGTGCAACGCCGGCGTCACGGCGCCGCAGCTTTTTTTATTTATTTAGCGGTCCTCATTTTTTTTCCCATATTCGTAGGTTTAGGAATGTTGATTAGCCTTGATTTGGGTTCCTTGCCTTGGATAAAAAAAACCTCAGAGGCCATTGGGTTGAGGCCATTACTCTTGCACTACTTACCTTATCTGTTAACATGGAGCGCTTTTGCATTGCTATATAAAACTGTGCCGAATTGTACGGTAAAAATACGCCATGCTCTCGTTGGTAGTTTCGTTGCGATGTTGCTATTTGAGTCTGCAAAATATGGGTTTACATGGTATTTGGCTAACTTCCCCTCCTATGAATTGCTGTATGGAGCATTAGCCGCCATACCGATTTTTTTGATGTGGTTGTATTTAACCTGGTTAATTATTTTATTTGGTGCAATCGTGGCTCACACTATTGCTGTCGGAATTGAGACGGAAATTAAACAATGAAAATTTTTAAAAACATAATGGTAGTATTTTTACTGGTATCTGTGGCCCCTGTTATTTTTGCGGCAGTCTATAAATTAGGCCCGCTCGGTGATGAGCTTATTGGTCAAGTAAGCAGTGTTGTTGTGCAAGATGGCGAAAATTTTCATGCTATAGCTCATCGGCATGATGTGGGTTATGTGGAATTAATGGAAGCTAATCCTGGCGTTGATCCCTTAGCAACGCCTGCCGGAACTGTCTTGATTATTCCTACCCGATATATTCTACCGAATGTAGCTCGACAAGGTGTGGTGATCAATTTGGCCGAAATGCGGATGTATTATTATCCCAAAAACTCCTCAGAAGTGTGGACTTTTCCTGTGGGTATCGGGCGTTTAGGTACGCAAACACCGGATGGAGCGATGAAAGTTATCGAACATCTCGATCATCCCACTTGGCACGCGCCGGCATCTGTTATCGCCGATCGTGCTAAGGAAGGTGTCGTTGTTCCTAAAATAGTGCCGCCTGGGCCCGATAATCCTTTGGGTGAATATGCTTTGCGCTTATCACGCCCGACCTATTTAATTCATGGCACGAACGATAATAGTGGTGTAGGCCGACGTTCGAGTGCGGGCTGTATACGAATGTATCCTGAAGACATCAGTAAATTATTTCATGAACTAAAACGAGGCGAATCCGTTGTAATTATCAATGAACCCTACAAATTAGGTCGTCATAATGATTATGTGTATGTCGAAGGTCATTTGCCTTTGCAAGAAGTTAAAGATAATTTTCAAGATCTCGATAAAATTATTGACGGATATTTACTGGAGTTGGGAGGCTCTCGTGCGCAGCAAGCGGTTGATATGAAAAAGGCTTTAAGAATAGCTTCTCAACAACAAGGGCTGCCGCAACGCGTGGGGCAGCTTAGTGAGGTGAGTGATGAGAAACCTTCGGAAAAAGTGGATCAACAAAAAGAAACAGTCAAAGGCAGGTCTTTCTGATTTGACGATTATTTATGTCCCTTCTGATTCCACGGATACTCGTTAGTGTCTTGGGGTGATTACAATTAGTCTATGAGAAGGTCACAGTGGTTTGTCTTATTGACAATCAGGCGAGATACTAAAAGAATATTTGATTTTTGAATTTCAAGATCAGGATCTATAAAAAACCGGGGTATTTATAGAATATATACCCCGGTCAAGACAATTCAAGTGGTGAAAAGGATTAATCGCTATCCTCATCTCGCTGATCAGAGTCATCATTCATATCTTCATCGTCAGCATTTCCCAGATTTAGGTTTTTGCATACGATTGGGTTTGACGATGTCTTAGAGCCTAAATGGAAGGCAAAGATTCGGTTACCTAGCCCATTGGCTCTGAGAAACGGGTTACCATAGATATCACTACCGTTACTGAAGTATACCGAATCACCAACTATTGTTGGAGCACCTGTGACGTCGCCACCAACCTGGTTTTGGGGTCCCGTGGTGCCGTGGCATTCAAATAACAGCTTTCCGTCTTTCGTATCCATTCCAAGGAATGAAGACTGTTGGTCAAATAGCGCTGTGTAAAGTATACCATTCGCTAATGTAATGCCTCCCCCAAACACAAGTCCTCGTCCTCGGTGATCATTGGGTGCATGACCAAGGGGGCTAAACATTTGTATTGTTTTAGGCAGTGAGCCTAAGTTGAGTGCTTCAGGAATCACCTCAATCGTAGGTCTTTGCCAACGAATTTTGCCCTTTAATACATCCACTTTTGTGTAAATCCCTGAAATTGTAACCAGGTCTCTGCGATTAGCGATGTGTCTACAATCTTTATCCGTTCCAGTGACTTTCACGACTGCAATAGGCAACCCGAATGTAGCATTGCTGCCTATTCGTTCAACGCTGAGAGGATCTACGTAACAACTAAATCCATCACCTGAGGGTATCAAGCGTCCGGTTGCATCGGCTTCAACATCTTTGGGAGGATTTGTTAATTTCCAGAGTTCGCGAGGGCCACTGTCAATAATCCTTATGAAACTATTCGGATCGTTAAGGTGAAAGGCATCAGCGATCATATTATCGTTAAAAGGATCTTCATAAGATCGATGTATATCATACAAACTTTGGACAAAAGGCTTGGTAACATCACGTCCGACGTTTTTCGAGTTCGAGATTGCGTAGTAGGCGTACCTTCCGTCAAATCCAGCACCTGATATATGCACCCCACCAAGCACACCTCCGGGACCAAGTCGGACACCATCTCGGCGTTGACCAGTTAGTTCATCCACATTTTGGTTACGATAGGATGGGAGGGGCTCTAAGCCCTTATCAGGATCAAGAGCCACAAAAATGGCATCCTTATCAGAAGCTGCGACGATATCACGCGTTTTGTGATTTTTGTTGCTGAGGCTTATCAACATCGGGCCCTGTGCAAAAGCAGCATCTTTACCAACTAACTCAGGTCGAATTTTGGCTGTGACATTAGCTTGACAAAGGTTTGTGTTACCTGTGGCACACGGATCAATATCCATCTTTGTGACCTGAATCATATTAGGGCAATTCAGAAGGTTTGCTCCATTACCGAGATGCGTAAACCCACCATTGGCAGTTGTTGGTGTTGGAAATGCAGGAGTTCGACTATCTAACCATCCGGCAAGTCCAAGCTCAGGCTGTGTACAAACGAATTGCCAAACATCATATTCCTGTGGCGAATAAGTCGATTTTATTTCTCCGGTAAGGAGATCTAAAGTAACTATGTTTGCTGAGAAGTAACCAACTCGTTGATTTATCTCATCCAAGCTCTTTAATTGACTGCATTTAGTTTTTCCAGGGACACCAAAAACCGAAATATCTGGATCGGCAATCAAGTTTGGATTGATACGAAATAGTCGGCATTCTTTATAAGCTCTCGGTGCATTATAACCATTACTCGAGCCGATATATACCACGCCACGTTTCGCATCGATAGCAAATGTACTTCCGCCCCAAACAGAGTTACCCGAAAATCCAGCGGAATTTTGATTGTAATCAATGAGATCTTTCGCTGTATTCACTGCTGCCTCAACAGCCGGTATTGCCGGAAATACGGTATAGTTGAGACGTGCGGTATTCGTCCACTTTTTGAAGTTTGCAATCGGTGGGCGTTCCGGGTCTGGTTGTGTGAAATAGGTTCGTTTCGGGTCAGTTGGCAGTAGTGCGAGAGGGTCATAATCCAGTGGAGCCATATAAGTTTTCCAGAGGATATTCCCAGTTGCAAGATCAAGCGCTACGACACTTCCTTTATGACCGCAACAGGCATAAGGTTTACCCGCATCGGCCGGATCACCCGTTAGTTTTGAACGATCGGCTTGTCGTAAACTTTGCTCTTCACCGGAAGATACCCCGACATACACGATGTTATTGAAAACGACAGGAGAAGTTGTAATACGTGCGCTATAAAAACGATCCACTATCGTACTCCAGACTAAGCTTCCTGTATTGCGATCAAAAACTGAAACCACTGCACCAATACGTGGCGTACATGTTCCTGAAAGGGGTGGACTGGTTGAGGTATGCTGTCCATTGATGCAGACCCCAGTTGAAGCCTGAGAAAAGGTTTTCCAACCCGATACAACAATTTTATCTCCGATAATTGCAGGTGATTTTGTCACGGTCATTTTGATGTCGGGCCCTTCTGCTTTATTCAAACTCACAGAAGGTAAGTAGATCGGATATCCGGATAAAGGTAGCCCTGTTGCCTCATCAATTCCGTGCAAATAACCTGAGATGTCTCCAATATACATCTTCCCGTCTTTTATAACAGGCGATGACCGGAACCCAATATTTCCGGCCAAAGGAACAGGTGACTCGTACACCCATTTCAGCTGGAGATTTTTGATGTTGTATTTATTGATCTGAGTTGAATTGGGGTTATAACGCGTATTTTGAATGTTTTGACCTTCAAATAGCCAGTCATCTGCGGCTTGAGCAACTGATGACAGCAACAATAAACATGCTAACACCCCCACGTTGGTTTTTTGTAAAAACATTGATTTAGTTGACTTTGGAGACGTTTTAACTCCGATGTACATTGTTATTTCAAAACCAAAACGTTTCTCCAAAAATTCTGGTTTAATCCAGTTCATAAGAATATCTCCTATCTTGTGAGTCAGGACTTCATCAGGCTAAAAGGCTGTCAGAAGCCGACTTTAGACATACCATTTGCATCCTTTCAACCAATCGAGAGTCCATTTGCTCGGGGTGCTTTTTACAACTCCCCTAGTTTAATTATAGCACATTTTGGCAAATTTAAATTCGACGGTTATCAATTTTTTGCAATATTGGGGCGATGATCTGAAAATAGGCTGAAAATAAGCCTATTTTGCTCGCTAAAACGATGGTTAGGGTTTTGAGTTCTGATGAAATCCTGGCAAGTATCTAATAAAGTTCATGGCGAAGAAGCACCTAAAACCCTCTGCCAGAGCGGGTTTTCACCTGTACTGGTAAGTTAGATAGTCAATTTTTTGCTTGTCAAATCCCTCGAGCGGCGAGTCGAATCCCCTCAGTGCGTTCTCTCTCTTGAGGTCAAGCCGTAAAAGGACTAACGTTGCTCTATGTTTCGACAAAAAGGGGTTTTAACATGCAAGACAAACAATCACAAAAAGACCCGTTAAAAATTCGTTTTAGTCGAGTATATACAGATAGTTGTGAACCTGATTTTCGATATGTTGAATTTCATATATGTAGATATCAGGAGGGAGCTTATCTTCAAAGTAGCATTGTAAGTTATCAAAATAAAAATATGGTATTTAGACAAACTGAATCTGATCCATCAAAACTAGAATGTATGATTGAAAAAAGCGGGCCTTATGTCAGTGGTCAATCTCAATTTTTTGTCTCTTGTTCTGAAAAATCGTGGTAACGTGCTCTTCTAAACACTTGGGATTATTATTACAAATCTGGTATGCAGTATTGTCAAAAGAGTGTATTTGGTTTGACCATCAATGATGGAAAATTAGCTGTAGAATTACTGGATTCAGATGGTAGTATTCATCCTCCAGTAGTCATTGAGGCAGATGGTGAGCCAGGAGAAGGGGTTGTATATTTTGTACCTGCCGAGACGCTACCTAGCCTCGAGATTGATGACGCAGAAAATCTTATACACTACATGAAGTAAAAGGTTTGGGAGTAGGGCGTTAAAGCCATTTGTAAAGCCCCCACGGACTATACTACTCAAAAGTAGACGCTCATATTGCTTGAACCTTCCCCAAAAACTAGACCACAGCTTTTAGAGTAATATGGCGTTTTTGACGATCGTATCGATCATTAGTATGATAATGAGCATACTCTGTCGGTGTCAAATTATTCAGTGAACTGTGTGGTCGAAAATCATTATAATCCATTCGCCACGCTTCAATTTTTTCTCGTGCATTTTCTAGTGATAAAAACCAATGTGCATTTCAACAGTCATCTCTATAACTCCCGTTAAATGATTCAATAATTGAATTGTCTGTAGGCTTTCCTGGCCTCGAAAACTCCATCACCACTTCTTTATTCTGGTCTAGTTTTTTGGAAGAAGGTCAGAGGCATCATGTTTACCTTCAGTATATTGTATTGTTGACATGCATATCATACCTATTGTACGCGCCTTAAAAATATGTTAAATTTGCCCATCAAGTCATAGGTTTAACACTTTTTAAGGTATTGTGGGGTACTGAATCATGAATAAAGCAGAGCTACTAGGCCCTCTCGGTAGAGATACTACTAAACTTGTCCTCGACCGATTACCTCCTCAAGATCAATGGCGTTTAGCAACGTCTTCGGGCTCTCTTTATCGATTGTTTGGCCAATTCTCGCAAAAAAGCATTGTTTATAGTTTTAGTGTTATTCCGGAAGGGGCCTTGGAACACTCCATTTTTAGCAAATATCCTCCGGACTATGTTGCCTTGATAAAATTTTTGCGGATCAGGGCACGCCATCAAAAGTTCATTGCCGCTGAGTTCTCTTTTTTTGATTATGAAGATGTGTGGCCACTAGTCGCGATTATGGGTAATGAAACGGCGCTTCGAGAGCTACTTGGGGAAAACCCGAAACGACATGATTTCAATGGAAAATGCGTAATCGATTATCTGGCTTTTTGTGGGCATAAGACAGCACTGATCAATTGGATTAAAGACTTTTATCCAGATTTTGATCCAAAGCAAGCGCCCTCGCTCCATTATTATGCGGCATTGGGTGGGAGTGAAGAAGTTGTTTTCATGCTGAAAGAGGATTATGGCTACGATATTAATGATTCGGGTGGACAGCGAGGTTGGAATGGGCCAGTAACCTTACTGCATCCTGCTCTTTGGGGAAAGCATTCTACCTTGATTAGGCAACTAATCGATGCGGGGATTGATCTTCATAAAAGTGCATCATTCGAGGACGGTCTGGCGTTATCGGCAGCAGAGATGGGTTTATGGGATTGGCATCAGGAGTTTCTAGTCAAGGAGACATCAGCCGAGAGTGCCAACTTTAATAATAATTTATATCACTTTTATGAAGCGGCGACTTGTTCTAATAGGCAGGACAAACTGGAAGAGTTTAGGACAAAACGTGCTGATTTAGATACGGGTGACTATTATCATGAGTCTGCGGGTACCTTCAAAGGAAAAGGTGAATATCTTGGCCACGCAGCCATTCGATCGGGGCAAATAGAGTTGCTGGATCGAGGTGTTAAAGAAGGGTGGATCAATATCAATGGTGTCTTTTTAACCAGATACAAGCCTGTCAAGGACGAAGATAAACATCCCGCCTTATTTGTTGCAGCTATCCATGGCCAATTGAAAATGTTTGATCATTTGGTGGAAAAATACGGGTTGGATCCTCATGCGCTATTTAATGGTAATACCGTTCTACATTGGATGATTGGGATGACAACATGGAATAATTTCGAGTATATCGCACAAAAACATTTTCGTGATTATGATTTCTATTCACCCCAAGACATCGGCCCTCCTCTTGTCGATGCTATTCAATGTGGTAGACTCTATAATGCGCAGCAGTACATAAAAAAATATTTTGGCGATGAAAATTTACTGGCGTATGCCAAAGATTTGATTGCATTGGCAGAAGAATGCGAAATGTCTTTGATTGCAAAATGGCTAAAATTTAAGCTAGCGTCATTAAAGCCATCAGAAGTTCAAAGTAATATTGTCGAAGAAGCTTACTCTGATCCCGATCGATTAGGAATCTGAATTCATTGTTTTTTTACTCATGAGTGTTTCAGTTTCCCCAGACAAATGGAATAGGCAATAGGAGCCTGACTGAGTGGGGGGCATTGTGTTTGTACTACAAACCAAGGCACATTGATCTTATTGTCATTGGACAACCCCCAATCCCTGATGTGCTATAATAAACATATAAGAAGGTAAGCATGCGGAGGTTTGTATGAGACGTCATAATATAGAAATTGTCATGCTAGGAGATAACGGCACCGGAAAAACAGCACTAATGCGGGCTATGGACCATCAGCCTTTTGTGGAAAATCTACCCATTACGAGAGAGCCCGGATTTTTAAATAACCCTCAACCTACCGGGCATGATCCTGATCCTGCTATCCCCTTAAGAGTGGTTGAAGTTCCGGCGCATCATGATCCTAACAGGGGGGATAATATCAGACGTCGATATCTGGGTTCAGCCGATGCGGTGTTGATTTGTTTTGATACCTCAGAGCGAGCTAGCTTTGAAGATGCTAAAAGTATTCATCGGTCGATACAAACAGAATGTCCTGAGAGGGTTCAACTGTGTTTTGTGGGTACAAAAACTGACTTACCCAAAACGGAGCATAGCGTCTCTCAAGGCGAGATTCTCCAATATGCTGAGACGGTGCAGGCAAGATATGTGAGTTGTTCGGCTAAAACTGGGCAAGGCGTTGAGCAGGTTTTTGAAGTGGCTAAAAGTCAGGTTTTGGAAAGTCGGGCTCCGAAGAAGGCTCCTGTTGTACCACCGTCTGTGGTTGAAAAAAGTAAGGAGCCTGCACCTCAGAGAGGTTTATTTAATTTGGGTAGGAAATCTGGTCCAACATCTTCAGAGAGAGTAACAAAATCTGAAGAACCAAAACCAAAACCAGACGATAATGACAAAACTCTTGAAGTGGTTATTTCAGGAATCAAGCTGAGCCAAGAACAAC
>CAZMLO010000007.1:0-127379 GCA_964567285.1 uncultured Gammaproteobacteria bacterium | reverse complement strand
GAACAGAAGCTGTTGGGTCAGGCACTAAAATGAAAGGATTCCACTAAAAATCCCATTCAGTATTCTTCTTGACTTCCCGACAATCACTCCGATTAGAATATTAATAATTTCATGCTTGGCGAACGGAAGGTTTTTTAGATACCCTCATTATCTATGCAATGAGTGCCCAGGCAAGTTGAGACAGGATGTCAGCCATTTTATGAGAAAACTCAGGGCGATTTCCTAAAGACCCGACATTTCATTGATGATAGAGTACCAGTGTTATTAAATCATTTTAAAAATATAATGTAGTACTATGTATTATTTTAACACTATTTTTGAGGAGCAGCGCCATGTTAAAGAGTATCAGTGAATTAGATTCAAGCACCAATATCAGAAACGAAGTAGCTGAGATTGTTAACCCCAAACTGTTGAGAACAGTTGAGACTCCAAAAGCTAAGCAAGCCTTGACAAAGGCTCTTGAGAGACTTTCCATGCTTCAACAAACGCAAGCAGCCTTTACACAGTTTCTTGGTTGTATCCCAAAGCTCCTTGCAGTACGTGAAAAAGAGTATGTGGGAGATATTCAAGCAATGATTAAAGAGGGTTTATCCGAAGTTCGAAAAAGATCTCCTTTGATTGGAACGTTGATAAGGTGCCTACTGAACCCGATAGATTGGGAGACTGTACTGAAGGCAGAAGTGCCCTCTTTGCCCAAAAAATCAAATTTTCGTAAGAGTCTGGAAAACCATTGGATACAATACTCTCGATCACTTCACAAAAGACCCATCTTCTGTACCGAAGAACAAGAAGTTATTGACATGGCATGCTTATTTGAGCAATTGTCATCTTGTCTCAATATTCCGCATGGAGGGGAGTCTCATATTATTTCCGATAATAACAGTGATTATCAATCCGATGATAAACTAGTAAAAATTGTTGAATCTATTCTCTCTTATGATGGAGAGTCCCTCTCTCTAAGATGGTTAGGTTTTTCAATGTATAAATTTGAAAATTTCCACAAAGGACTACGTGAGATTGATAATGAACGTCGGCTCGAAAATGAAAGTGTAGCTCGTGAAAAAGCAGAAAATCAATTACGTTATCAGCATAGTGTGCTCAACATACTTAAAGCCTTGGGATTATCTGAAATTGTAGGTGCTGTAGCTCAGTATCAAACTGAGGATAAAGCAGATGAATCCAATCAAGAGAAAACGCTAAAGCCGTCATTGGGAGGTATTAGATACAGATTTTTGAATCGAGACGGCCATAGCGATGCTGTTAACGTTGAGAAGCTGAGCAATGGACAGAATATTCTCTAGGTTCCTAGTGTATTTTTTAAATAGAGGGCAGATAATAAAGATTTCGTAGTAATTTATTGAGAAAGATTGTAGTGGTGAATCCAATTGGATTTACATCCTTGCTAAAAGGGTTCCTCCTCACTGTGAGAGTGGAGGATTGTGCAGCGGCTGTTTACTCAACGCTCATACCTTGATACAGTTCAGCTAAAACCTGTGCTTCAGGTCGTACTCATGATGCTCAACTTCAGAGAGGTTGAAATGCAAAAAAATCTAACAAGTGATCTCCTGCCTTCACCTCAGGCTGTGGAAGGCAATCCAGTCAGTGATCAGGATTTTAATCAAGAAGATCTACCTGGATTAGATAGTCTTGAGCCTACCTTTATGCCTGCTGGGGGTTTAGAGCCAACAGCTGTTGTTCCGCTCCCTGAATTAGGATTAGCTACACAGAGTGTTCCACAGGAAGACGATTGGGCCGAATTTTTGTCACCGTTACCGGTGGAAACTGTTGAAATTATTTTAACGCATCTTCAATCCTCAGACCTGTACAAAGTTTCACATGTCAACCGACTTGCGAACTCTTTGGCCTGCAAAATACATCTTCATCGACTCCAACATGCCTTGAGTCAAAGTGTATTATGGCAGCATTTGCCCAACATTGCGCATGATAGCTTGGGGTTCGGCGGAGTATCTTTTAGAGCTTTTCTTAATACATTCCAAGGGCCCAGAAACTTTCGTTCTGAAATATTCTCTCCTTTTTTCTTGATGTACCAAAAACGAGGTAATTTGCCTCTTAATTGGAATGGAATTCCAGTGCGCGATGTAAAAGCATTCCAAGAATGCGCTAGTAAAATTCTAACAGAATGCAGCGTCAATTACTCAAAGCCGCCTCAATCTCTGGATGATTTAATGAGCGGTTGTTCATCCAGATTAACCGTGCGACAACAGAGAAAGTTATGGCAGGCCTACTATACTGTCGAATCACTTTTGTCGACAATGGTTTTATTTCTCGAAACACCACTTTTAAAACAATGGTTTTTACATCGGAGGCTCCATGTAGAGATTCGTGGTTTCAACAGTCCTGCGGAGTTTTTTGCCATCAGCCGGGAAGGTCGTTTTTTAACAGGATTCGGTTTAATAACTTTAGAGAAGAGTCTGCCGGGGATTCTTAAGGATTTAATCAAAGAAGCCTTGAGGCTGCGCGAGATTAGACAAAAGAGTGACCGAGAAACAGCCTATTTTATACGTCTTGAAATTCTCCTGGATCGTCTCACTGAAGATAATCTGTTGGAATATCTTAAGGAAATAGAGAATGCTACACCTCATTCTGAGGGTCTCCTCGGACGACATCGACAATTAGTGTCGGATGTGATGTCTTCCGATTATGGTTTACTATTAAAAAAATTTACTCTTACTGTCATTCGCAAAATTGATCCTAACGTCTTCAACGGTCAAATTCATGTCGATAAATATAAAATTATTCCCAAAATATTAGGCAGTCGAGTATTGCTCCATAATTTAGGGCAAGATGGAATTCTCACACTGCTGCTTCGGTCTCCCATGTCACTTAAAAGACAGGTTTTAGTCGAATATCCACAACTGCGCCCTCATCTCACTGTTCAATTTATAGCTCAATGGGTAACTCAAGAGTCAGAAGAAAATCGGGCATTCTGTGTTGTTATTTTATTATCCGACGAAGCGTTACTCAGTCGCTTTGAAAATCACCAGATTGTTGAGATCGCACAATTTCTTGGTGGCGAAGTGTTAGAGCAATTAATGAATACTCCTGCCTTTCATCGCAGATTACGCAGAGAAAACAATAGGAACCCAAAACCAGCAATAACATTGCTTATGCAACTCGCGGTTATAGGTGATATCGAATTAATTGATATGGTATTGAAGAGCCCATTTTTTGCACCCATGCTAAAACCAGAAGAAAAAATCTTGTTAGAAGAGCGCATTAAAAATCCAGACCAAACCCAAAGTAGATTCGAAAAGATTGACCTTGCAGAATCCGAGGTAGAAAGGGCTGCAGATAGGGTAGAGGAAACCGAGCTACTCACGTCGGCAGAAGAGCAAGAATTGAGACGCGCGAGAACGTTTGCGCGTCAGGCAAGCCAGCAACCTTCTCATCACGCGGTTCATCAGTTGAAATCGATGGCCCATCAATATCAGAATAAATCTTCTTTAGTTTGGCAAGCATTGGGTTTTGCCCTCCTAGGATTAGCTTTGGCCATAACGGGCGTTTTAACTCTAGCAGTGAGTGTAGGTGCGTTCTCCCTTGGCTTTTTTGCTCCTCCCGCTGTAGCAGGTGCTCTAGGCGGCATAGAATTGATAGGGAGTGGATTCGCGACACTGGGTGTGGCTGCGACGGCAATCTGTGAGTCCGTAGATGTAAATAGCCTAGCAATTCCGTGAGTGTGTAGTTTAGCTCACGGAGGCTAGCTATAAAAAATGTTATTGCATAATTAAGCCTTAACCGAATAATGATTGGTTGGCATTTTGAGCTGAATTAGACATTTCTTCATCGATCATGATCGGATTAGGTTCTGTAACTCTCATCGTAACCAACGGGTGAATATGTTCAAAGTGATAACCTTGGGTAATTAGTAATTGTAAATGTTCCTTGGCTCCCACTATTTCATTACCTTGAAAGACAGGATGTGTAATCGTCTTGCCCCTTTCATTTACTGTGTAAAAGCTAAGACTGATATCTAAAAGGTCGGCCAAAGCACCTAGTATTAGAGGATGACACCAGCCGTCATCAACCTGGGCATATTTGACATCATAATCAATATAAGCATCTAACATAGACGAATTTCGCATATAGGGCTCAAAGGATCGAGCATATGCTGCTAAATTCGAGTCTTGGCGTTTTTTCGCTGCGAAGTATTGGGCTGCAACAGTTTTTAAGCCTATAAAATCGTCAGACAAGGATTTAACAAAATCTTCATTTGCAATAGGAGGCTCAAAAAATATACATTTAATATTTTCACGAACTTCATTAATATTACGTCTCAATAATTTATAGGCCATAACTCGGTTCAATCCAAACACTGAGAAAGGGGTGTCGGTATTTTGTGGTAGGCTCTGTCGTACGTAGTGTGTATCGTCTAGCGCGATGAGAGTAGCATTGTTCTTCTCAACTTGACTTGATCTCTCTACGCTTTCTTGATGGTCTGTTTGTGGTACATCAAACAACCGGCATTGAGCATAGTAAGGTTTTTCAGTTAGTGCCTCTTTTACCAAAGATAATACTTCACTTCGATCTGTTTCTTGAGCAACATGGATCATTTGGCGATTCAAATAGGCATTTTCATGCCTTAAGTGGGTATTCATCCGTTTCAATTGAGCGTGTTTTTGTTTGACTAAATTAAAAGTTTCGAGCTTTTTATTTGCCTCTTCTAGGGCTTGTTCCAAATCACGAATTCTTTTCTCCTGTTCGCATTTTTCTTCACTATGCCTAGCAACCAGAGTACTTTGATCTTCGCCTTGCTTTGCCAAAGTTAAACTGCGTTGATAGTATTGATAGCTGGGGCTACGAAGAATTTTATCTTGTTGAATCAACAGGGCACGTAGCAGTTCAGCCAAATCCGTTTTCACACTGATCATAGTGGGGGCATGAGCTTTGAGCTTACCTTCCAGACGTTGAAGGTTGATTGCTTCTAGCTCTGACAAAAAGCTATCAAAACTCAAAGAGCTGGCGATAGGCAGGCCCCAGAGTTCGGTTGAAAATGTTATCCCTTTAGCGAGAATTTCTTCTACGACCTTGATTAAGTTATCATCAGGGAAAAGTTTAATAGTTTTCTGCTGTCCTCTGAGCTTGTATTGAGTAGCATCAAGAGACTTTTCTAATGTGGCTAATTCAATGCGTCTAGCTGATTTGGCCTTGTTGATACCAAGTGAATACATAACCTCGTCCATCCATTTCAAATGATGCTTAACTAGGGCAATGCGAAAAGGTGACTCTGAAAGTAAATCTTTTGATTCATTTTCTATCGTTCTATCGATATATTCTGTTATGAGCGTCTTATCCATTGAATTGATGATTACTCGAATAAAGCCTTTCATTGCGAGTTCATCATGTTTGAATTGCTTGCTTAAGATATCCGATAAAGCCTGTTCATATTCATAAGGGCTGGCTAAACGAAGCTGCGGAATGAACGATACCAGTTTTTCAAAAGCTCCTGTTAATTCTGCCAGGACTCCCTCATTAAGACTAGCCTCAGCAGATAGGGTTGGCTCTGCTGATGAATTTGAAGTGGCATCGGTGAGAGAAGGTGAATAAAATCCGAAATTTTGACTTGATTTTGTTTTAGAAGAATTAACTCGTTTAGCTAACATAATACTATACTCCGCAGTTGTTTTAGTTACAATAATGCTCACTTTTCTTAGTGAGAGTTTTTATTATCTGAAGACTACATTTTATCAATACCAGGCTGTGAATGTCGTTAGGAAAAATCACTGTGTTTATGTGAGATAACACTGACATTCGGTCTCGTTTATTGCAATGTAATATAATTAGTCGTTAAAACCCTCTCTTTCTAACAACGAAAAGTACGAATTGAATTGAGTGTTTATTTCTTGAGACAAGATGTGCGACTTTTCCTTAGAAACAAAGGTGTTTTTTCCTAAAGACAAGTAATACAGCTCTCTGCTATATTCGCTGAATAAAAATATTTATCAGTTAATTAAAAATTCAATCAATAGTATCAAAGTTATAATCAAATGGGGAGTTAGTATAATGAGATGTGTAAGCGAAATAGAAAAATCAAGTAATGCCAGTAATGGTTTTTTTTCTGTAGATAAAAATGATAGTGCGGTAAGCCCTGTTCCAATTGAGGCACTTTTACCGCAGATTAAAACAGCTTTTTCAAATTTTATCCGATTTTTACCTGCTCTCTATGTAGCAATGCCTCAAGAATACGGGACAGTATTGAACGAGTTATTTTATGAGACGCTTAGATGCCACGATGGAGCGAAGTTAGGGCTGATCGAAGTGTTAATAAATTCCATGGATGAAACTCAACTGAGTGAATATTTGGATAAATTAATGATTAGGGAAACTGCTGTTTTAACTGAACAGTCAGCTTTTCGAGTGAATGTGCTTCAATTTTATAAACGATGGATGGTGACTGTTGATCCTTCTGATGGTCCGGGTAAAGAGGATAAGGATGCAGAAGAGATAAGAATACAGTTAAAACGATTGGAAAAAGCGCTGAGCGTTATTAGGCGCGAGCTCCCACCGATTGATCTCGATTCGCTGCTATCGTTTTACTGCGATGATGAGGTTATTAATACCGTGGAATCTATTTTATCTGTGGCCTGTCTATCTGGCTATACTTTTTGGTCACAACTAAGAAAAGATTCCTATCAAGCTTTTCTGAAGGAATTAGATACGATTAATTCTGACCGCTTTAAGAAAAAGACGAGTGCTCAGGATAGTACCCTTATTGCATCCAATACAGAAGTTTCAACACTGCTCAATTTGCTTACCTTAGCTAAGCCACAAATGCCACTGCAGCAGGTGATGCTGAAAATTATTAAGGTGCTCGCCGTCAAGTCGGATAAATTGGAAGAGCGCTTAGGATCAGAGGCGTATATTCAATCTGCCAATGCTCATTCAAAGTTAGTGGACTCAAAAGCTTATGTCCATGAATTAATTCAGAAGAATGCTGATCTGGAAAAGAGAGTCAAAGATCTAGAAAATAAATTAAATTGGGCTGAAGCTCGTTGTGCCCTCATGCCAGTATTAAAACAAGAAAATCGACAGCTTAGACAAAGTATCGCTAGCTATGAAGAAAAAAAGCAACATTATTTTCCGTGAGATATAAAACGATCCGAGTATTTGGAAATGAGTCGAGGGGAGGGGGGTGCCATTGGGGCTCGGCAGTCAAGGAGTGGGCCTGTCTAATCTTTCGGGAGCGTGTTAAGCCAGGATGGCGGCACCCGAAGCCTCTCCAGGTAAGGACTTTCCGGGCGGTCCCGAAAGAATAGACCGACCTGCCCAGTGAGCGCAAGCTGTGATGTAGATAGCGGCAAAGAAGTTATTAGGATTGTTAATAAATAATCCTAGTGATCGCAAAATTACGCGAAGCGGGTGCGGAAATAATAGTCGGTGATAATTGGATCGAGTTGGATATGAAAAGTAATCGACCTCAAGCGGTGACTATTGTTGCCAATCCCTATCCGGCTTTCCCTACCGAATACTTTCAAAATGTAGGCCTGTATTCAACATAAACACTATTATCAGAATCCTCAAGAACTTCATAATCATCTGGGGGATTGGTTCCGGCAAAATGATTTACAATAAATTCGTTGTTATATCCCACTACGCTATAATAAACATGACTTACAGCACTATCTTCTGTTACATCAACATGATGAGATTCAAATGTTGCTGTATGATATTTACTTATAGATCTATAGACTAAGCTATGAACAACATTGCCAGATTCTGATGACTTTTTTGCCGCAGCATTCTGATGTTTCCCAAAGAAGCTATTCTTATTTCTGGCTATAATTTCATCATTAAAACTATCTAGCTCTTTAGTTCTAATTATGGTAGATTTAGGAACAGTTCGTGATTTGGCCGTGTTTCGACCTGCCATTGTACTCTCTTTACGATCACCCGATAATATTGAAAAATGTTTATCAAAAAATGATTTCGACATATGGTAATTTCTTTTTTTTCCATCTACTGGATATTGAACGACATTATTCTTTAGCTTCCCTACGCTAACTCCATAACAGTAACCATACAACCCTCTTAAGATAGCTGTAGAAGTATTCTTATGAACTTCAGATTGGTCATTGTAAATGCATGGAAGGCCATTTACAATTACAACAGTTAGATCCTCGTTCATCTGAGACGGAAATTTAAGATGAGTTCCTTCCAGGCTTTTTCCTCCTGTTTGCTTATTATGTTGCTTTGTAATAGAGTCACACCCTAAAGTATCACCATGCAATATCAAAAATCCTCTTGCAATTTCAAATGTAAAACATCCATCGCCAGCACGATTGATATATCCACAAATTCCCGTTTGCTCTCCTTTGCCGACATAAAAATCTAGATTGGGATTGATTATCTGGTTACTTAATGTCGATTTTAGAAGAAGGCTGATATCATTGAGCAGAATAACTCTAGCTTTTCCCGTATTCAGATTACGCAAAGTAACTTCGGTTAATTCTCGAGCCGCAGCCATATCATTAAAAAAATGCTTTTCAACTATTAATGTAGTATTTTCAGAAAGTTGAAAATAAGACTGTTCAACATTCCCGTATTTACGTAGAGAGGGGTCATTTCTAGTGCTGGATAATTTGTCACGCATAGCCAGGAGTTCTTCGGTCAAATGCGCAAGCTCAGCAGAAATTGTTCCCACAAATAATACTTTTTTATTTCTATAAACAAAGATTGGGCCACCAGAATGGCCAGGAGTCACAGATCCCTCTATAACGATATGAGAACGTTGTTCATCAGCAGGATGGAAATTAACTGCGGAAATCATTCCACTACTGAACGTATATTCACTCTGCGTTAAAGGGTATCCGGCAAAATAGATACCTTCTCCGATGATCAGCGAAGGTTCAAATGTTCTTGGATGTGAAATCTGCGAAAGATCGACTGATGAGTTCTTAAGAGTTAAAGGCACCAGGTCATAGTATGCAAATGCTCGCCATTGTTGCCTTTCATAAGCGTTATAATCGAGAGATAGAAAGTGAGACTGGCCTGCTTCAAAAATTTATACCCCATTACAAGTTAATCTAATATCTCTTTCCCAGAAATTTTCCTGAATAAAATCGAAAAATTGGTTTTTACAGGATTGAAGCAGGACATCATTGAGCTCTGGAAATTTCTGGCTCACTGCCACTTCTGCAAAAGCACTAAGCTTAGCATCTGACTGCTCTTGATAAATGCACTCTTCATCAATATCAACTGAAATATCTTCCGGGCTCTGTAACCGATATGCTAAGCTGGTTAACCGATGTTCAGCGTCTATATAATCGTGAACAAACAATAAAGTAAGCCAACCTTCATTATTTGAGGAATATTTGACAGGCAAGATTGAGCCCACCAGATGAAAACTGGTAACGACATAATTTTGATCGTATCGATACCCAACCCCTGAGTGATTTGGAGTGATGACCTTACAAATTCTTGGTTGTACAATTTTATTGACTTCTATTGAATCTTCAGAATTTTTTCCAAACATCTATAATCACTCCTTGATTAGGAAATAAAATAAAAAATGACTTGTTCTTACCATTCAGAAATAAGATCAATAGTCAAAAAAATACTTGTAGAAAGCATAATAGCGCATATTTATTGCGATGTAAAAGAGATCTGAAATGCCAAGTTGACACCAAATTGCGAGAGAGGAAGCCTTGGCAAATAGACAAATCAAATTTTGAGGAAGACTTCAGATCTATGTCGTGCGCACATGACCATACCCTCATTGGGTCAAATTCAGAAGTTTCGATACGGCTTGATTTGCTTCCCTTAAGGTAAGCCATAAACCTTACTTTACCCAGTTGACTGCAAGCGGTGATTTAGATAGGAAGGAGCTAGCATTATGATAGATTTTGGCTCGATTTTTTGGAGAGCAGTGTACTCACTTTGATGTCGATGTTTATACTCCGCTGTAGCTGGTCAAATTTCCATTATTTTATAGTTGCAGCGGAGTTTGTATATGTTATACTTCGCTGTAACTAGGATATTTGGGTTTTTTACCAGTTACAGCGGGGTATAGCATATGCCAGTTATTGGTCGTCAACGTGAGATCAAACATTTAGGTAAATTGTTAAGTAAAGAAACGGCTTCTTTTTTGGCCTTATATGGCAGACGTCGGATTGGTAAGACCTACTTGATTGAGCAATTTTTTGCACAGCAAGATTGTTATTTTATTCAGGTAACGGGCTCAAAGGATGGCTCCATGGCAGCACAATTGAAGTTGCTGCAACAGGCACTGCAAAAAACTCTCGCAATGAACCTTGCATTACGTGAGTTTGACGATTGGATGGATGGTCTTGAACAACTGAGTATAGCGATTGAATCACAGTTGCCTGAGAAGCAAGTCGTTGTGTTTTTTGACGAATTACCTTGGTTAGCAACGCAAAAATCGGGCCTGATGCAGGCTATCGATCATTATTGGAATACACGCTGGTCTAAGTATCCTCGGTTTATTTTTATAGCTTGTGGCTCTGCGGCGTCTTGGATGCTTGAACATTTAGTGCATGCAAAAGGTGGTTTGCATAATCGATTAACTGATACGATTCGCCTGCGTCCTTTTACACTGTCAGAAACAAAGGAATATTTACACGCTCGTAATGTGAAGAAAGATCATGAACAAATATTACAACTTTATATGGCAATGGGTGGTGTTGCTCACTACTTGAAACAAATTGATGCCAGTTTATCAGTTGCACAAAATATCAATCAACTTTGTTTTCATCCCGATGGATTATTATTTAGGGAATTTGATGATCTATACGAATCGTTATTCAAAAATTCAGAAGTACACCGTGAATTGGTTACGCTAATAGCCAGCAAAAAAGAGGGGGTGAGTCGTGAGAAAATTGCGCAAAAAGCAAGACTCTCTTCTGATGGCGGTCTGCTCACTAAACGATTAAATGAATTGGAAGAGGCTGGATTTATTACGAGTTTTATTCCTTATGGATATGAATCGCGAGGAAAGTATTTTAAAATTTACGATGAATTTAGCTTGTTTTATTTAACGTGGATTAAGCCCGCACGAGAATCTTTAAAACGCTTAATAGGTGCAACGGCTTACTGGGAAAATAAATCTCAATCCCATCAATATCATATTTGGGCTGGTAATGCATTTGAATCTATTTGCTTTAAACATATCGACTCCATCGCAAAAGCATTAGAAATACAGCATTTAGTAATGGGTATTAGTGGTTGGCGTTTAATTGCAGAAGCTGGAGAAGAAAATACAGGTGCTCAAATTGATATGTTAATCGATAGAAATGATAAGGCTATGAATATATGTGAAATAAAATACTATGCCGGATCATTTGTTATTGAAAAAAACTATGCAGCGCAACTCGAACAGAAATTGGCAATTTTCAAGCGTAAAACAGGATGTAAAAAAGAATTGCTGCTAACTTTTATAACAGTACATGGAGTGAAGTTAAATATGTATTCACGTGAGCTTGTTGTAGCAGAAGTTATTTTGGATGATTTTTTTCAGTAATAGAAAAAAGTCTGATCTAAGTTGGTGATAGTTACTGATTTACCAGCTTTTGCGAGTTTAGCGTTCGGGGGACTGGTTGCAGAAAGCGAGACGACTGTCAATCGAATGTATCATGTGGACCGAGGTTATGAACAATATGAAGAAAAGCTGACCTAATTGGGTACAACAATAACTAGGCTTTCAGCAGCCCAGCCTCAATAGGCCTCTTTGGTCAATAGTACCCACTTTTTCATTGCCATCATCGTAGACAAAATTTTTGCATGTCTATCATATCAAACAGTATGCTTAATAATCCTCTGGCTGTAGCCAATAATGCCATTGCAACAGGTGATGAGGTGCTCTTTCCGCGCCGCCCAACAGGTAGGTCCTTGTGTGGGCTGCGGTCGTCGACATCCTGTCACCTCACGCTCCCGAAAGAGCACCTCAGATCGGGATGGCCCAATACAGAAGCTTGACATCGTATTCTCAACTTGGTTCAATAGCTCATCTCAATGTAATGGCTTAAGGGACTATGAAAGCTAAATTACCTCTCGTTCTTTGTTGTGCCTCGTTGATGCTCAGCGGATGTTTGAAGGACATCAGTAGAAGAGCTTCAGCGAAGGATCCAGGATTCTTTGAGACTGCAATGCGTTTTGAACCCCGTGCTCATGATGAAGCCGAGGTTAAAATCGCAGAAGCGGCAGACTCAGTGAGTGAGTCACTCAAAGAGCTTTCTGAAATTGAGCGCGCAGTGCATCCGGGTGCGAGATTGCCAACACCACCGAATCCAGCACGAATTGGAATGGCAGGTACTGCTTCCATTGATTGGATAGGCCCTGTGGAACCGTTGGTGGCAAAAATCGCTAAGGCCAGTAATTATCAATTACGCGTCTTAGGTCCAAAACCCCCCATACCTGCTTTAGTTCAAGTGAGCAAACAAAACGCGACCTTGATGGATATCTTGCGTGATGTGACATTTCAGGTGCAGAAAAAAGCAGATATCGTTCTTTACCCGAGCAACCGGGTGATTGAGTTGCGTTATCTTCGTTAGCCTTCTTGGAGTACCATGAAACGAACTGCACGTACCATTGGAATTGTATTGCTGGCCTTCAGTGCTGGTTGCTCTTCTCATAAGCCTCCTCGTGAGTTGATTCAGATTTCCGCTCTAAAGCAAAATCGTGGTGCGGTTGCTATTGCTAATATGCGCAATGAAGTTTTGCGTGATACGGCTATTGCTATTGGGGCCCAAGGTGGATTAGCTTGGCGAGCCGAACGAATCGATTGTGTCTTAAAGAAACAACAAAACCATTTGAATCGAATTTACAATTTTACTTCTTTAGTTCTCAATAAAAATATATTACCTCCAGTATTGGCGGAAGGACGAGATGCAGCTAATATCGCCAACTGCGAAACTATTCGTGCTGCAGACGTTGTGTATAAAATTATTACACCGCCTTGTTTTGTAAGTTTGGCGCCAACTTGGCGTCAATATTTGTGGATGCATTACGAAAGACCTGAGGATCCCCATACTTCATTATTGCCTAGAAATAGAGCAGAAGCCGCAGTATGGAATTGTTATGTTCGTCAAGGCTGGCAAAAAGGGGTTGATCAGGCTGATCGAATTTTTGAAGCTAATTTAAATCGATTGAATCGCGATTATAAGGGCATGGTTTTGTATCATAAACTTTATGCACAAAATATGGTCAGTGCGCCCTTTGTTGCTCAAGCTGATTTGGGTGTAACTGGCGATGATCGTGAAATGCGAGTTAACGATCGAGTCTTGCGAATCACGGATACTTCTCGCTTGAATGTGAACAGCCAGTCTTGGCAAGCCGCGGTACAAAAGAAACCCTACGTACCGATCGATATCAAAGACGTGAATGAAACCGAAGTGAAAGCGATGGTACAACCTCAAAATCGTGTACCGAGCACCGCTAAAAATCGTTATAAGTTCGAGGTCTATGATCAGGGCGTTGATTTAAAAAACGGAAAATAAAATGAAAGTTGCCGGAGAAAATTTATATCCCGAAGAGCCGTCGCGTTTTACGCCGGAGAATTTTGATGGTTTATTGGCTTTTACCACCAATTTAAATGCATCTGATGTTACGCTGCAAACGAATGAAGAAGTTGTGGCTGAAATCTATGGGCGTCTCTTTAAGGTCACTAAACGAAAATTAACCAATACAGAAGTGGGCGATTTACTCAATGCAATTTATGGTCCAAACGGAACCACGCAGCTTTTGAGTGGTCAAGATGTGGATACTCATTACGAAATCCGTCCCGGTAGAAATGAACGCTATCGCTTTCGTGTGAATGGAACGGCGTGTTTGGTTGAGGGGCATTCAGGAATGCAGTTAACGCTCCGAACGATCCCGAATGAACCACCGACCTTGTCTTCCATGAATTTACCTGAGAACGTGATTGCTGCATTGGCCCCCCGAGATGGTGTGGTCTATGTAACAGGTGCTACAGGATCCGGTAAAACAACTTTGCTGGCAGCTGTTATCCGAGAATTAACCGAAGATCCAGAATCACACCGAAAAGTGCTCACCTATGAATCGCCGATTGAGTTTGTTTATGACTCTGTTCAAAAACCCACTTCTGTGATCAGTCAGTCAGAAATTCCTCGTCATTTACCGAGTTTTGCAAGCGGTGTGCGAAATGCATTACGACGAAAACCACGATTAATTTTGGTCGGTGAATCTCGAGATGCTGAAACAATTTCTGCGGTCATGGAAGCGGCTTTAACGGGCCATCCTGTTTATACCACGTTGCATAGTACAGGTGTAGCTGAATCCATTCGACGTTTGGTGGGCAGTTTTTCTCAAGAAGAGCGTCAAGGTCGAACGATTGATATTATTGAAACAATTCGTCTGATTATTTGGCAGCAATTAGTGCCGACTGTGGATGGAAAACGGGTTCCGCTGCGAGAATTTTTAGTTTTCGATGAAGATGTGCGAGATCAATTGTTGGAAGTCAATTACAACGAAGTCACTTCCTTAACACGAAAGTTATTGAAAGAAAAAGGCCAGCCCATGCGGGTCGACGCAGAGCGAGTCTATAAAGAAGGTTTAATCACCGATCGCCTCTATAAAGTCTTGATGGCAGGTGCCAAACGCTCAGAACAGGATACTGCTGCCTGACATCATTCCTCCGGGCCTGGAGAAATATGAGGGTTTGAGCTACACTTCAGATTATTGCTACCACAAAAAAGGAATCTTTGATGCGTAGACCTTCAGCAAGTGCTAGTTGGCGAGATTCTGCTCGATATCCAAAGTTTTTCTTTTTGGATTCAAGGGCGGTATTCCCGTTTTTCTTTTTCTTTTTGCATATTAAATTGTGGACTTTTCTTATTGCGGCATTCTTCATGACGTTCTTTTCCTTGTTACTGCGTTTTGGTTTTACATTGGCCATTTTTGGTCGTTGGGTAAGGGCGCAGGCAGCCGGTCCGAGAAAAGTAGCTAAACCATTTTGGGGGTAAGATAAAATGGATCAAACAATTATCACCAATAAAATGTGCGCTATTGCTAAACAAATGAAAGCGAATTTCAGCTTCAACGATCGCCCCATGACGCATAAAGAAGTCTTTTCAGATACAGGCTTATTGCCGGCCCTATCCCGTCGGGCCGATCAGCTCTGTTCTTTATGCTTAGGCTACGGCATCGGTGTTACCTTCGATGAAGCCGAAGATTCAGTACTGGGTGTAAAAGTCAGCTTCGATGATGTCACCCCAACCGTACTTCGTTTATTATGCCTCACCGACGTGGTTCAAGAGCTCATTAACGCTTCGGGTAATCGAGAAATCACAGCGCTAGATGAATTAAAATACGATTAATCGATTAAATCCCTTGAAATTATTTCGCTTGTACCCATATGAGGAAAGGAGATAGAATATTGAAGTGCTAAGAGACTGATGGCCTAGGATGGCTTGAATATCAGTCTTTTTGACATTTTCAGGATATCTTAAGTAACTTGTGGTATACTTACCATGAGATTAAAAAAAAGAGGGCTTTCGGAGCGGTTATGCGGAATCATAGCTGATTGACCAAGGATTAGGTCTATACACTCCACGGACGTAAAGCATTGCGTTTTATTGATGCCTTAACGGGTGTCATTGATGGGGAGATATAAAATGGCCTTTAATGTAGATGTAAGTGAATTCCTTCGCAGGGTTGCAGGTGTCTGGGAAGAATGTATGGGCGCTTGTAGAAATGCTCAGCAGTTTGCTCAAAATAGAAACACCAGTGCTATTGGGGCAGCGATGGAAATGAAAAATAAAGCGCAAAATCAAGAAGCCTATAAAAAGGCAGGAGAAGTGCTTTCATCGGAACTGCACAGTATTCACGAATTGCGTGATGCGGTAGATCATGGCTTGACAAGAAGCGGTTCTGTAAAGAAGTAAGTTCATGAATTGATGTTCTTAGCATCTAGGGATGTGCTTGATGGCTCAAAAAGATGATCAGGATACACAGATTCTAAAGCGATTTATCGAAATCGTCGATGAGACTTTGGGGGCCTGTGATTGGCAAGGCACCCAGCTCTTACGCAGTATGGAAAAAAAAATAAAAGGCTTGCGCGAGGAAGCGATCCAATTAGATTCCAAGTTGAAAGAAGAGGGCATGGTTCAATCCATGGGATTTGGCAATGTATCCCTCAGTGGTTTCGAAACGGTTTATATTTCTGTATTTTTACAAGACTTCAACGATCTTCGAAAATGGGAGCGTACGCTCAAAAGTATCACTGATTACAGCGTTACCCGACCTGTTTATAAAGAAGAAGATCAGATCAAAGAAATGATCCGAGGCCGGCCTGATCCTAATAAAGAAGGCTATATTGCCGTACTGGTTAAAAAAGAAGATATCGTCAAAGGAGTGCTGGGTAAGGCTGCCACAGATAAGTCCGGATTTGAGCTTTTGAATATCAAGGAAGGGGGGGTAAAACCCGCGGGTATTCAGAGATTTGTGTTAGGCGAGAAAAGCTATGAATTTGTGGATGGCAGTTTGAAGTTGCTCAGTCCTTCGAGCTCAGGGTTATAATTAATGAGCCTCATGATTTGATGTTTTCCTCTCTGTTGATTGAGTTTTTGCAGTTCCCCCATTTATTGTAATTCTACGATTGATTCTCTCTGTTGGCCCATTTAGTATACTATGGAAAAACGGGTTTTTAGCCATTTCGAGCTCTTGTAATTACTGTCAGGTTCCTGATCTTAATTTTAGTGCCGAAACGCTATAGTGTTTATTCATTTTAAAGAGTGATTCCATGGAGCGCGATAAAGAACGTCTATCATTTAAAAGCTTAATATCAACTGTTGGTAATAAGAAGACAAATACGATGTATATCAACCAAGATATTTCGCTATTAACCTATCTACTTCGGCCTCAGCAGGAAGAGGCCTTTTTCCTATTGGAAGGAATTCGTGAAGGGTCACGCTTTTGTAAAGTAGTGCAATTTATTATAAAGCCTGGTACGAATGATATAAAGGCAGAAATAAAATTCCAAGATGTTGGTATCGAAGCTTTGCAGGATCTGTGTGCACAGTGCGTGGGCTTTAGTGCCGAGCTTAAATCAGAGGAAGTAGATTTCCTTATCAACCTGGTTGAAGCTGAGGTACAGCGGAGCAAAGTGGGATTGATTAATTATATTAGGCTTGCAACATCAGCAAATGGGCCTAGTGCTGCAGGTGTTATAGAATTTTTTAGTACAGACAAAGCTTTGGCTTCTTCACAGGCGAGTGTCGTCAACAGTCGAGTAAGGCTTGAACAAGCACTTTTAAAAATACCCGATGATGATATAAAGAAAAAAATACTTACAGCGTCTCATTATTGTGCCGAATCGTTAGTAAAGCTATTTGTCCCTGGGCACAATAGTCGTACTTGGACAGAAGCAATTCTTAGATCAATTCAATTATCACCCGAACATGAGCTTAGGAAAATAGTGGTGAATCTCGAAGACATTAACCCTGATGTAAAAAATGGGTGTGCAATTTTTTAGCGTTAGAAATTGCCATGAACTCTACTCATGTAGCAGAAATGGAGATGTTTCCCGACAGTAATAAAACATGCCTCTGATGTTCAAATAATTTTGCTCGCATTCGCAGTGTTGGTTTAAAAGTGAGTGAAAAATGGTTTTCCCCTGTTTTTAGAATTCCCTAGACTTTGGGGGAGTGAGCTTCTGTGCTGTTTTGATCGGGAAAGGCATTCAATTCTGGCAATACTACAGATAACGTAATATGTTGTTTGACTACAGAATTTAAGCGATCAATATTGTTATCTGTGCTAATCTTTAGAAGATTACTCATCAGGTTGTCTTCTGTGGTTAGAGTGCCGGTTAATATTCGGTGAAGAACCGAAAAGATGGCTTTGATTTTGAATGCTTCCTGATTATTCATGTTTTTATCTTTGGTGGTTTCATCAAGGTCTATGTCTAGCTGTTCATTTGAGATGAGTAATGCGTCGTTTAAAATCTTGAAAATTTCAGGGATTGTAAAGTGATTTTTTATATAGTTAACTGCGCGCACAATATAGACGTCGTTATACTCATTGAGGAGGTCTATTTCAGTATAATCTGATACTGAACCTAGGTGTATTTCTTGATTGGGCTTCAGCATATTTCCTCCGTGGTTTTCAAAAGCAGCTAGCTTAACACACTATTAATAGTGCTTAAAGATAGGCGAAGTCTAGCTTCGTTGGAATATTCGGGCCAAGTTTCATTGTTTAAAATCATGTTTGGCTTCATGCTCAGAATAAGACTGATATAAAGACAGTAAGGTTTCAGCTACACTGCCGGGTAGGGCGTAGTCACGAGGGGTTTTCTTATCAGAATCTATAGTTTCTAGCGTGTGCGGGTGAAGCTTGAATAATGATTCGATCAAGCGCTCCTGATCAGCTATAACAGCATAGTGCAGCGGGAGTTTACCTGATAACTTGTCTGCAATGCAGCAATCAATGCCGTATTGACAGAGCAATTCCAGTTTTCGAGCTTTTACGGCACTGTCGCCTGCGCAATTATTAATGATTACAAACACTGCATTCCAGCCGGTATTGCTGATGACATCGTGAATAATTTCAGGTTTAGAGGCTATCAGAAGTGTAAGAATTTCACGATCTACAGCTGATGATGCAGCCCAGTGATGAATGGGGCTCCAGAAATCATTATCCAAGCTATCGATTAGATCCGAATTGTTGAGTAACTGTGCAACGCGGGTTCTGTCATGTATTCGTATCGCGCTCAGTAATTGCGTAAAGGCTTCATCAGGTTGCTTTTTGAACAAGCGTAGATTTATGTTTGTAATATCTTCAGCTTTTTCACCAGCCGCTATCACTGGATTAACCCGAGCGGCAGCTCCATTTTGCAAAAACGTAATAGCATTATCTATATTAATAAGAGTTTGTGTTCTTCCAGCCATATAACCAGATAAATAAGAGAGTAGCCGCAAGCACTTATTGCGATGTAATGTGAATATTGATCTCGATTTAACCTTTTCCCACACATGTATATTGTGCACCTTGCCTTCGCTGGCATCAAAACGATTAATGTCGATGTGTAGAGAGAAAAAATCTCTGAGATTTTTGATGAATTCCTGCCACTGGGGAGATGTTCCATAAAAGAGAGAATTGTCAATCTCTTCATTATAACGCTTTATGAAATAGTCGAAAATATCACAGATGAAATCATAGCTATCATAATGTTCGTGTTCGACGAGATCACTATCATTAATTGAGATGATCGTGCTATATATTTCTTTCAATAGCTGGCTCTCTGCTTGTATGGTGCCTTGTATAATAAAATTTTTGTAAACATTAATGAGCCGTTCTATCTCTGCTGCGTAGTTGACAGAGCTTACTAAAATATTGAATAGGTCAGCGTGCTTCCGATTTGAATCGTAATGGTTAGGTAATAAGTTGCGTGCTACAATTTGTTCATAGGATTGATTATGGATATAGTCGCTGCGCCAATTCCTAACGCACAGAAGGAGGAATGTTAGCATTGTGGTTTTTGTCAGGGTTGGATTTTGGCTTATAGTGGTCATTTGGTCTCTGAAGTACTCTGTTAACTTATTAAAGTCACACGCATCTTTTTTGTGAAAACTAGATAATTGAACTACCTGAACCCTGATTTCTCCGAGAGTGTTGAATGATATTTCTACGTCATTTTTCCAGACATTGTTGGAGAGTACCTTTAAAAAATCTGTCGATATGTTGTTATATTCGAGCCTGAGTCGTTGTGTTGTATTGAGTTTTCTAATCAGTAGTATTGCGGAAAAGTCTGTGATTTTATTGTGAGATAAATCCACTGTAATATTATTACCTAGGTTACTGAATGTGGGAAGTAGATCAATAATGTGGCTGTCACATAATTCAAGGTGGCTAAGATTGAGAGAGGCTGCTTGATTACTAAGGATCCTCGCAGATACTTGCTCTAGTGCAATAAATTTCATAAATAAATCCTTACAGTGAGAATGGTATATATTCAATAAAGAAATAAAGCACTTTATAGCCTTACCTGCTTCAGGAAAATCGTATTATTACCATAGTTGATGTTTCCGATTTTCGTCAGCTTTATTTATATCGCATACCGCTTTCGAATCAATTTATTGTGATGGTATCTTCTAAGTGAGCTCATGAAGTGTCTGTTCAGCTAGCGTCACTTAAAGGATAACTCTCCACTCTTTCACGATTTCATCACCCGATAACGCGTCAAATCGGGAGAGTAATCTTTCGGCCGCACTTCCAGCGGCAGCGAGGTCTTTTGGAGATTTATGTTGATTATCAACACTCATCAAAATATCTGGTCTAAGCTTTGTAAGTGCTTCTATTATACGTTCATCATCACTGATAACGGCGTAATGAATGGGTGTCTTGCCTGACAGGTCGTCAGCGTGTAGATAATCAACGCCGTATTGACATAATAATTCGAGTTTTTCTAGCTTGACATTAGATTCTCCGCAGCAGTTATTAATCACTACAAAAATCGCATTCCAACCCGTCGTTTTGATAATCTCATGAACGATATTCGGTTTGGAGCGAACCAAGTAAGAAAAAATTTGTTTGTCTAACTGTGATGTTGCCGCCCAATGATGAATGGGGCTCCAAAAATCTGTGTCGACTTCATTGATTAGATTTGGATCAGATAGTAATTGCGCGACACGTTCACTATCGTGTAAACGTATTGCGCTCAATAGTTGCGCAAAATGATCTATCGCTTGCGGTTTGAAAAAGCCAGGTTTGTATTGCTTAAAGCTCCGTTCCTGTAATTTTATAACCTCGGACTTATCAACATCTTCAGATCTTCCATTTCTTAGCCAAGCGATTTCACGGTCAATGTTAATAAGAGTTTGTGTTCTTCCACCCAAATAACTAGAAAAATAAGTGAGCAAACGTGCATATTTATCGCGGTGAAGGGTAAATATAGATCTAGACTTAACTTTTTCCCAAGCTTTAACGTTATGTATGCTCTCTTTATCTTCGCCAAAAAGAGTGACTTCTATATGATTTGAAAAAGTCTCCCGTAGATTTTTGATAAATTCTCGCCATATAGGTGATGTTCCAAAGAATAGTGAACCATCGATTTCATCATTGTAACGTTTTACAAAATAATCAAATATGTCACACACAAAATCATAGTTATCATAATAGTCTTGCTCAGCTATCTTGAATTTACAGATTGATCTAATAACAGAATTTATCTCTTTCAGCAATAATGCTTCAGCTTCGCCAGCTTTTATAAAGCTCTTGTATACATTGATTAGACGTTCCACCTCGCAGGCATATTTAACGACTGAAATTAAAAGCTCAAAAAGTCTGATTAGGCGTTGATTTTCACTGAAATCACCTGGTAATTTTTTGAGGGAAACAACTTGCTGGTAGGATTTGTCTTGAATATAATCATCTCGCCAATTCTTCACACAGACAAATAAAAAATTCAGCATTGATATTTTTGCAATGGAAGGTGTTTGATAAATAGATTCAAGATAATCTGAAAAATACATGGTTAATGCATTGAAATCCGCGGATGATTTATGGCTGAAATCTGCGAGTTGAATCACGAAGGCATCAGGCTTATCTGCTGTTGTTAATGATAAATTCAGATCGTGAGCCCATGTTTGTTTACTGAGTTCTTGTAGGAAATTTACTGAAAGTGAATTTTCTTCCAAAATTAATGATCGAGCTGATTTTAGCTCGGATATCAATAGTATGGCTCCAAAGTCTGTAATTTTGTTATGACTTAAGTTGATCACAGTATTTTTTTTTGTATGACGAAATGCTGGCAGTAATTCAATAATATGACTATCAGCTAAGTGAAGAAAGCTTAGGTTTAGCTCTAAGCCGTGTTGGTTGATGATTTGAGCATGTATTTGCTCAGTGTTGATAAATTTCATAATCATATTCCTGAATATGGTGCGATTACTTAATGATTAGCTGATTTTTACCTGGCTGCCTTGGCAGCCAGGTAATGGCTTGTTAATGATTGTTGGATTTAGTTGGTGCCGAACCTGCGTTTCTGTTTAAGTCAGACGAAGCTGTTGTTCGGTCAAAAAATCCCATTAAGCCGCGACTAGCGGATGTAGTCGGATTGCTAACCACGACTTCTACCGGTGGTGGAGTTTCATGAACAGAGGGTTGTGCAGTAGAGATCTGCTCAGCTTTCAGTTGATTAAAAGCTTGAGTGAGCTCTACGATGCCTCTTTCCAGCTGTCTGATTCGTGCATCAGCTGCTTTATGAACGTCGATGCTATTTTCGAGTCTTGTGATGAGACTATAGATATCTCTAAAAAGCTCTTCAGGATCAGGGATAATGTTGCAGATTTCTCCACTATTGTGCTTAAATGCATATAGTGCTTGTCGAATAATCTTTTCAACTACACCTTTAAACAAGCCTTGATCAAGGCGAATATCTTCAGCAATTTTCGCGGCTACTGAACTATTCAAAAGTGTTGTAATATAATTTCCGATGACTAAGCTAACTGCATTATTACGCTGATCAGAGATCACTCTGCTAACAGCGCAACGGCGTAGGTCGATTGGGATATGATGGGATTCGATGATCGGAGGAATGACTTCGTCACGAAACAGCGTATTGATATCGGCTTGCACTTTTTTATCAAATTGTGTGTATGTTTTTAATATGGTTTCAATTGCTTGCTGAGTCACGTTTTTATTGGCTTTTCCACCTTGCAGAGAATAAGATATAGAATTAAACTTTTCATCAAGCGCAGGATATCGAGAGAGATCATCCACGATGGTGATGTGATGAGTCAAAACATCGCGAAACTTGTTCATAACATCATCGAGTAATACCTTCCCGAGTTTGCTCGCTTTTGCATCCTCTAGAATTATATCTTTAAGCGTCTCGACCAGAAGCGTTTTTATTTCTTTAAAGTTTTTGTGGTTGCTTTCCCATGACTCTAGAAGTTCATTTTCTAGTTGTCTTGTGTAGTATCCTAGTTGATCTTTGGATACATAGGAATTGGTAATCCCACTTTTGATTGCAGTAGTAATTAGGTCTACATGACGAATAATTTCACTGTCGATATGTGAAACTAAAGGGTTTCTGCAATCAGATTTCCGATCCCATGTTTTCATCAAGTATGTTACCGCGCGTTCATCGAGTTCACGATCTAAGATAGGACACTTTTCGCCTAGCTTGTTTTCTTTCCATAGTTGTAAAGTTCTTTCTAGGACGAAGCCATAATGCTTCAATAAGCTTCTATCAATGTTTTTTAGAGATTCGTCATTCTTGAGTTTTTCCAAAAGATGATTCAAGCTATGAATTAAATTTTTGTTGGATAGAATATGAATGGAAACCCCATGCTTCTTCAGCTCATCAGATTCCGTCAACAAAAATAGATCGTCGATACTGTTGCCAAGTTTGATGTAATTGGCTAGGTCAGAAATTCTACCCTCGCTCAACATGCGGTTAACAGCTTTTGAAGATTTGATAAATTTAGATTGCATAATAAACTCCTGGTTTGATTAAAAATTAAAAAGCAGGGTTAGTTTGGCTTGAAATATATTTTTACGGCAGTGGTATAATTACAATAATTATTGTGAAAAATATTTATATTGTATTGATTTTACATCCCCGTAATGTTACGGGTTGTTGGAAACCCTCTACATTAATAAGATTTTCTTGTCTTGCTTAACTTAATTAGGAGTTCAATATGCAATATCAAGAGAATACGGCAGCTTTGATAAATGGAAAAATGATTGAATCATTAATTTCTAATTTGATGAAGTGTCATTTGCAGATTAATATGCCTGAATCAGTCGCATCTGATAGTACTGCACGTGTTCCAATTACGCTAAATTATTTCGTTCGAAAAAGGAAATATTGTATTATAACTAAATATCGTCTTATTGAGGTTTCTAAAAGACAGCTAGAGTGTTTGCAATGTTTGATAGATGGAATGACAACAAAAGAGGCTGCGCGTGTGTTGCATTTATCGAGCCGTACTATTGATGCTTATATAGAAATCATACGTAACAAACTGGATTGCAAGAATCGCATTCAGTTAGTTAGGATGTTATTAGAATGATTACAAAGAACAATTTATAAGGAACGCTCTCAGAATGGGTTCTGAGAGCTCTGCAATTTGAGGCAATGGATTATCTCTAATTTATTTCTACATGAAAGTTTAAGACGTATATTATCCAAATATTCTTCGGCAGTTCGAGGTGAAATATTCAGTATTCTAGCAGTTTCCTTTGCGGTATTGCCTTTAACGAGAAGCTCGGCACAGTCTAATTCACGCTTTGTTAATGCTATCTCTCCTCGAGTTGTCCGAATTATGTATTTATTGCCAATTTTCATAAAGGAAATGGTTGGGTGAGTACTGGCCGCTGGAGCTAAGGCGATGTGTTTTTCCTGGAGAGATTTAAGGATTTCTTTTATTGGGTGTTTTTCCTTTACCCTGCCCTCTAGATCATTTTCCCACTCAGAAGAAGTGATAATCTTCCCAATCCCTGCCTTACCGATTAAATTGCCATAGCTATCCTGTAGGCCAAAGCAAGTGTCTCGAAGATATTCAATTTCACCTGAGGGTTTGAGTAGTCTAGATAGTATAGTACTTTGAGGTTCGCCGGGATTTTTCGTATTGGCACGTTCATGATAGCGCTTAATTATTTCTTCATCATCGGGAACAAGTGCATCACGAAAAGCTGTTGGATGCTCATATAGCTGCTCAATAGGGCGTCCCCAAGATTCTTTGAAGGTATCACTGATATACAGTTGTTGTGAAAAATCAGGAGTGCGCAGCCAAAAGTACTCATTAGGCCGTTGCTCAATACTTGTTATAAGGTCGACGATTCCCTTGTCAGTGATTGTTATCATCTCAATTTGCTCAAAACAACCGGGATCATAACTTTGCACTAAACTGAAGCGATTTGCAAGATTCAATCAGCCGGCACACCCTGTTTATTTGCTAAATACATCTGTTAATGATGCGAAGTCATTGATTATTTGATGAGCCATGCTAATTTATTGTTAATTATTATCCAAAATAAGTTCTTTTCGTGCATGGGGCTTTGAACTATGTAAAAAGGAAATAATGATCAAACTTTGGTAGAAATACCAGATTTATCGAAACTAGCACGGGTATAAAATATAAAGATACAAAAGCGAATTCAAAGTACGGGTGTAATCAATAAAGATTATTTTATGGGATGAACAGTACGTCTTTTGGAAGTATCGTTACTTGCTGAAGTATTAATCAGAGGGTCAGATGAAACTTTTTTCGAGAAATGATGGTGGAGAAGACTTCAAGCTGGGTGAACACAATCTTAGGTATGAGCTATTTTCATTCAAGATTCTGATTGAAAATGAAGTTTCCTATTTGAAGGTGCTTGGCCGTAGTAAAGATCTGGATAGATATCAAATTATTTTAGATTACCTGAAAAGTAATTTCATGATAGTGGGTGAAATTGATTGCCACGTTGATATTGGCATCACTTTTAAAAACCCTAATATGTCTGTGATGATGGCCATAGCTATGATAAAAAATAATTGGGCTATTTCAGAGAAAGAATATGATTTCTTAGATCTGGTGAAATTACTGAAAAAATCATATCATTCGGTATCTAAAGGAGCTTATAAGAACCTGCAAGATGATATAATGTTAACATTAATCTCGAAATATAATGAATTAGAAGAGAAAAATAGAGAGCTTAATAAAATTTCTTCATCTTTAGAGCTTCATACTCCACCCTTAATATTATCTTTAAAAAATAGATGTAAAATGTACTTTGATCATATCGACGTAATTTTGAAAGATATAACTAACATGCTCTGCTACTCTACAAAGTTAATTAGGAATATCATCTGTGAAATGATGTTGCTCAAAGATAAATGTAATGAAGTTGCGTATCTAGCATCTGTATCAGTTGAGACCTTGAAAAATATATATCAAATGCGTCCTTTGGAATTTCTATCGCTTGCAAGGCAATGCTTCAAAGGGTGTGATAACTTTTTGGAAGATGTCCAATTAGACATCGATAACATAATATCTGTTTATCTTCGTAAATTTAAGTTGTCACATGATCTTCTTGACCTGATTGACGATAAAAAATCGAATAAAAACAATGTAGGTATTATGCAGGTGAGCGTTTAAATGTTGGCAAAGATAAAAATAAGAATTATATTCGTTCAGAGTATATCATAAGTATAGATATCCTCTATATCAAAGAACTACGAGAATGTGCTTATCAACTTAATAAAGTAAGAGAGATTTCGATAACTATATTAACTAAGTACGATCGTATTAAAACAGGTGCTGAACGTGATTTTTCTGCTTTATCAATATTATTTCCAGATCGAGGTATGCTTATCTCTCCTTTGTTTCATAGGTATAATTCGCTGCCATCGCCTCTTATATCTGCGATATGTGATAAAAAGCTAATGGATTTGACTAATTTGAATCTGATTCATGATCTGTCTAGGGCCAGAGCATATCAGCAATCCAAAATGAATGTATCAATCTATGGTGAGTCACCAGGCTATTCATTTGAATTTATGTCGCCGCTCTGTTATGCCGTTGAATATAGCACAGCGTCTGTTGTAAGAATATTATTGGAAAACGGGGCCAATGTAAATCCAGTCGACAACCGTAAAACTCCCTTACATCGAGCGATGATTCGCGGGGTTCTGGAAATTGTCAAACTGTTGCTGGAATACGGCGCTCGCCCTGATATGGTAACAGATGATCAGGGGTTGACTCCGTTACACCATGCTAGTAATGCAGAATGTGCGAGCTACTTGATTAATTGGGCTACATCAAATAATGGGCAATATCCCCAGATTAATCTTCAGAAGTTTATTAACGCTCGCGATCGGTCGGGTAATACTCCTTTGTTATCCTACGTTCAGCGTGAAATACATTTTAAGGATGCGTATCTTGATACGAAAATCCTGAATAAAGCAGAATTACAATCGTACGAACATCGAAGGTTGGTTGAACAGTTAATTGATAGAAATGCCGAGCTTGATGTGGTCAATATCTATGGGCATGCGGCATTACATTATGTGCTTATGTTAAAGACTGGACGTACCAATGGCACGGTAGAACTGTCTATGGCAATGACACTGGTGAGGTTGTTAGTCGATGGTGGTGCGGACGTGAACATTATGAGTAATCGAGCAGCTGAATGTTTGGGGGCGCTGAACATACATAAGCCATTTCCCGAGATGACACCTCTATTAGCACTTTATGATTTCTCATGTCTTAAGACAATGCGATCATGTCCTAGAAGGGACGATCAGATATTTCTCAGACAGATTGCTGAAATGCTGATCAATCATGGTGCAGTGATAGATATTTTTGATGGTTCTAATAATAGCGCGCTGTCAAAGGCGATAGTTTTTGGGGATCATGTTGCTGTTGCATTATTATTGGAAAACGGAGCTAATCCCAACTTTAGACATAATAAAAAGGAGCTCACGCCACTACATTATTGTATGAATGCGACAAATAGGAAGAAATGTGTTGATTCAGACTTAGAATCCTTGAGGCATCTTCTCTATTCAGGGGCTAATCCGAAATTGCAAATGCATCAAATAATTGATGTTAGTCAAGCATGGAAAGAGGGGCAGTTGTCTTTCTCAATTAACGCTGAGACAATGCAATTAATCATGAGTCAAGATAATGAGATTTCACAAAAGGACAAGATCCTGGAAGGTAATAACGGAAATTCCGATCTTAAAATACGCTATAGAAATGTCTTTTCATCGTTCGGTTTGGATGTGATAAGAGTCACCGCAAAAATGAATCCTATTGAGTATGCTCGTTATAAAAATAATGGAAAGTGTTCTATAGATTCTCGTATGGAAGCGTTATTTATTCAATGGTTAGATTTTTATCAATCTGTTGATGTCAAGAATCTATTAAATCTGCTATGCCTTAGCCCGCTATGGACACACCTTCCTAAAGATTTGATTTATCTTGTTGCGCAATTTGTTGCTATAAATTCTATTCATACCAAGTATTTAAAGCAGTGGATAATTGCAGGTAGAGATCTCCCGAAATCGAAAACTGTGTATCATGAATCCCTTTCTGGGGTCATTGGTTCGTACACAACTTTATTTTATAGAAATGCAGTTTCTCATCGAGATCTTCAGGGTCCAGAGTTAGGTGCCGCATTAAAAAATTAATTTATTTTGATGTTATAGTAAATATACGACTAATTCAGTTTTAAACGCAAAAGTATAATAAGCATCCTACTAACTACTTGAGGTGTTGAATATGCGATTTTTCAAAGGTTACAAAGATATCAAAGATAGTATATGTGACAAACTTGAGCTGGCGGATCTTTTGACTTTAAAGGCAGTGGATAGAGATTGTCGTGAATACATCGACAAACACCAATTAGATAGATATTATCGATATATTCTTGGCAATATGCTACAGATTGGTGAAATGAAGTCGTCATATTTTTCATATAAATTTCCCTCTGTAGAGGAAATTATACGCAGTTTTCCCAAGCAGGGTAAGGTAAATTTATACGCTAAGAGAGGAGACGCAAAAGAAGCCGTAAAATCCGCTCACAGAATAGATGTGCTTGATGTCGTAATGACTCGGCCAATTTTTATGGTAAGAATATGTCTGCCTCGAGAGCCTAATGATAGGAAAATGGTTTCGTATTCGTCTAAAGATGAAGTGAATGGCACTATCGAGAAATATACTATGATTGTTAATCAAATAGATGTCATGCATCTCGTTCCTTGTCGTGTGATGGTTTTTGATGATCAAAATCGATTGATGAAACCTCCGTCTGCTCATAAAGGTAGTGCGCAGCAAAGAAATTATATGGAGCTAGCATCGACATCAAAAGCTCATAGTGAAGACGATGGTAGATATGGCAAAAATAACTGCATTATTCTCTGATATCTGCAATGTTTAACAGCTAATCTACAGGGTCGGGTGGATTTATATGATATATTCGGCTTGAATTTCAATATACGATAGTGTATCACTCGAGTTGTTATTATTACTCTGAAAGGTATCAGTTGTATCGTGCGTGGAAAAGGAAGGATTGGTGCTGGTGATGGGGCTCGATCGTTTCTGAGGTCAGTTCATTATTTAACGATATTTATTTAAAGGTTTGATAATATGAAAATTACTGATAATCATCGTGATATTCATCTGCCTATTGATCAGTACTATGAAAGCTATATTTCTAAGCAATTTCGTGATCATGTTGCAGTTGTGGGCACTATGGCTTGGATGCGAAATACGAATGATATCCTGCGAAAAATTGATCCGCATGAGAGACGCCCAAGTGATCAACACCGTGAAATTACGCACGGAACATTAATGAAATATGTCAATTCAATGTCCGCATTCATTAGAAGAAAGTACACCTTTGGTGTGAATGGAGAGTGCAATATTACTAGAAATGCGGTCATTCCTATTTATTTAGGGCGTACTATCGATACTGTAGTTGCTATGTTAGCGGTGGTACGTGCTGGTGCAGCTTTTGTTTTATTAGATGATGTAGAAATAGAAGAAGACGAAGTGGTGGCGAGTGGGCGGTTTAAACAATATCTCAGTTCTGTAAATCCTAATGATGAAATCAAGGCGGAAGGAATTTCAATTAAATATGTGCTTACTACTCGAGAAAAATGGCGTGAAAGATATGAACAATTGCATGCCCCTGCCACGGTTGAGCCTATTTATCTTGATGAGTGTGAGAGTCAAATACGATTCGATGCAGAAATGGTCTCTTTCAGTGAAAGTCAACAACTTGGATATGTCGTTTATTCCTCTGGAACAACCGGAAAACCGAAAGGGGTTTTGATACCGAATAGTGGTTTGGTATCCAGAGTACTATCACATACTAGATTTTTAGAAAAGAATGGATATCTAATGGGTTCTGACGATAAAGTTCCAGTGACAGCTCCTTTGCGTTTTGATGCTTCTATTATGCAAATTCTGTTAGGGCTGTTTTGTGGCGGACAAGTGCACGTCATCGAAGAACAAACTCGGGTAAACAACCCTTCGCTCTATCAATATTTTCAAAAATACAATATGACAGCCGCTATTTTGGTTCCCTCTCAATGGAGGGCATTCAATGATCATGCCCCTCTGCTAGAGGGCGATATTTTACCTAATTTACGTGTTATTGTATCTACAGGGGAGGCCTTCGATAAAAAGTTGATAAGTCGATGGATCACCTGTGGGAAGATGAACAGACTGCTGGTGAATGGCTATGGTCCCTCCGAGACAACCGTAGGACTCACTTTATATTTAGTCGAGGGAGAAAATCAGCATCAATCAGTTTCAGTTGAAATGGGTCAAGTGAAAAAGCAAATGGATCTTATTAGCGTAGGTGAACCTATGTTAGGAACTAAATTACTCGTTGTTGAACCTCAAGATGAATATAGTGGTCCGCTCAAGGTTATTGCTGAATTGGCTTATGATTCACCGATAAAAATATTTCAGAAATCAACTAAAGAAAATATTATAGATGGTGAAATAATTGCTCTCGATGTTGATGGTTATAGGTGTCGATCTCTGGGGTATATCAATGAACCTAGGAAAAACAGGTTAAATTTTATATCTCTGATTCAGCAACCCGTGAAAAGTGGTCAAGATAACGAATATGTGGTTGTAAACAATCCTGATGGTATTGCTGCCTATCGGACCGGCGATAAATCCACTGTCATTGACGGTAAGTTATACGTTTTAAGTCGATATGTTCCGAATCAACTGAAGAAATATGGTCAGTTAGTGAATGTTGAAGAAATACAAGGTGTTTTAACGAGTTATATTAAGCAGGGTAGGTATCCAGTATTTTCATCTACGATTGTGAGTCATTATGTATCTGGCAAGTCCTTAGCGGTTCAATTTGTGGTATATTTGAATAATGCTGAAATTCCGATCATCAAATATCATGAAGAAGCTCATTTAGATTTGAGAAGGCAGGCTGAGGTCTTTTTTGCTATAGATACTCAAAACAATAAAATACGATTATACCGCGACGGGGAGATAGTTGCAGAAAATTATATAGAAAACAATATTCTGAATACGTTAGAAAGGCTAGATAATTTAATACTTAATCATAGCAAAAATGACGTTGATAATTTAGCTGATCTTAAAAGTGAACAGCAGAAGTTAGTCCGCTATTTGGTATTTCCCAAGCTAGCCGAGAGTAACGATGAGGAATTGTATATTAGCCTTCGAGATTATGCGAAGCGATTTCTCTATACCTATATGTTGCCGTCAAGATGGATTGTTAGTGCAGTTTCTGAGAAGGGTAAAGCAGATGTTACTAAGCTTCCAGATTGGAAATTGACTAAAATATATCGCACTCTGAATAGTCAGGCTGATGCAGTTGCCGATATCGCAAAATGCGTTAGGGACTCATGGAGTGCAATTTTTGACGATATTCAATGTTCCAATATCAGTAGTAACAGTAAATTTGACGAGTTGGGTGGTGACTCATTCGCTTATACTTTGATGCTTAATGAATTAAGGTGCAACCTGGTACAGAGAGATATTCTCAAAGCGGTTGATTTTAGCCAAGATCTACGATTAAAGTTATTTGGTACGCGTAACTTTTCAGAATTCGTTGATGAAATATATCGTGTCCAGCAGTCCAAAAACCTTCCAAAATTGATGACTGGGCATCCTATAATAATCGAGTCTGATATTGGTGTGCGTGATGAAAACGAACTAAATAATCAAATAAGGGGGACATCAGCAGATCCAATCTACTTTTTTCACTCTCCATTCGCAATGCAAAATCACAAAACTGGATTGAATTCGCCACTGATCAGAGACTTAACTTTATTGTATTCGCCACTGATCAGAGAATTAACTTTAAGGCGTCCAGTTATTGAGGTGGGATTGGCAAGTGATTACAACCCAGTATTTGGTGGTCATCAATTCAAACAACAGCTTGCATTTATTAAGCCGAAAATAATAGCAGAACACCTAACACGTTTGGATGGCGCAGCTCATAAGCATAACTTAATCCTGGTCGGGCATTCAGCCGGTGGGATGTTGGCTTATAGAATGGCTCAAGAAATTGGTAATGCGTACCCTTGCTTTAGTATTAAAGTTATCATGCTAGATACCACCTCCAGTCAATTCCCGAGAAAGATAGAGCTTAACCACTATATAGACTATGTTCAGACCTTTATAGGTGAGACAGTGGGTAGTTTCTATGGTTTATTGCAAAATAATAATATTTCTCAGCCTCAATTCAGTGATTCCCTTAAGGGCATAACTTCGATTGATATCAATCAGCAATGCGGAAGTATCGAAAAAAATGAATTTCTCGATCTAAAGATGAAGATATTGATGAATGGAGAGAAATATGCAAATGAGATATTAGATAAAGTATCTGGTGTGATCGCTACGTTCAAAAAAGACCTTTTTTCGATTCAAGGTAGTGATACAGATATCGATAAATATATCGATAAGGTCTTATTGCTGTACAAAGGAATTTTAGATGAAACTGAACTTGAACGCTTTAAGACCGATCTCGTATCAAAAAAATCATTAGCAGTATCTGATCTAAGTAGGATAGTAAGTGAAAAGGCACCTGAAATTCTCAAAAATATTAACGAAAAAATTGAATACATGCGGGTTAAATTTGTTACTATGTTCAATTTCTGTAAGGCTGAATTGAATCAGAATTTAGAGGATGTCTTGCCAAAAAATGTAAAAGTATTCCTCATGACATCATTTGTAGAATATCCAAATAATATAAAAAGATGTGGATTTACCCGTCAAGATCAGTATGCATATCTGTTATGGGATAACCTGTTGATAGAAGAACATCCCACTAGCTTTTCAGATATACGTGATCATAGCCATTTTATAGCAGATAGCAGTAGTGGCTCTCTGCGAAAGGTGGCCAGGAAGGTTGAAGACTATCTAGGTCTTCCCGGGGAAGTCAGGAGATTATTGCGCTTATTATGGGTGTCGAGACTGCAAGCTGAATCTCTTGAAACGGAGTGCTATGTAGAACCACAATGTACTGATGAGCAACTCTTGAAAAATAAAGTAATAGCCCTGCTTCAAGATCGAAACAATTCGGAAAGAAAAGTCAAATCCAAAAGTATTTTGATCACGGGTGATGCGGGTATGGGTAAGACGGTCTTCTCCCTCAATCTTGTCTCAGATTTAATGGATGAGCATTATAGGTCAGGAAGTGTGATGCCAATCTATATTGATCTCAAAGAAGCTTGTGCGGCAGGATTTTTGTCTCAGAAAAAAGGCTTGCTCAATACTGTGATAGCAATAGCTAAGGCTAAGTACTTTCTAAATATAGATATAACAGAGGAGGATGTAGTCAATTATATTAAAAGGAATGATTTGATTTATATTATTGATGGTTGCGACGAAGTTCCTCAGAATATGCTCGAATATATATTAGAGGCCTGTTTAAAAGGAGATGATGGCTACCATGTCAGTGGAAAAATTCGCCAGGTAATATTCACTTGTCGTGAAGAAGCGTTATTAGGTTTTAGCTCAGAGTTTGTTCAAGCATGGTTTTCTACAGCCAGCCAAAAACATGATGATTTTATCGAATATAAGCAACTAAGAATGGTCGGGTGGAGAAACAGTCAAATCAAGCGCTACTTGAAAAATATTTCTGAAAACAGGAATGCTGAGGCTATCATAAGTAAAATGAATTCCTTCAATCTCGACTATTTTGATACAGCCTGTCAATTAATGCCAGAATTTGTAGAGTTAATTAGAGCTCCGCTATTGCTAAGGATGATTGCACCTAAACTTCCTGAGATCGTTGATAAGTTATTGTCTATAGAAGATTCAGATTCTAAGAAAGCTACTATTTCTAACATCTACGCCTATTTCTTCATTGAATGGATACTCCGTGAGGAGGCTAAAATACGAGAGACTGATATTAAATGTAATTTTAAATTGAATGGTATGTTAGGCCTTTATAGTGCACTCTATACTATCAATTTAGCCATAAGCATATGGAGGGAGAGTCTTCTTAGTGAAAATGCTCGTTCACTAAATGAAGATATTAGTGAAGATACTACGCTAAACAATGAGTTGCTTAGCTCAAATCTGCATGCAACCTGTGTGCTTCAGGATATCCTGGAAGATGCGAGTGTTTTATGTCCAGAAGATAGTCTGATACGATTTAAGAGAGCTTTAGAAGAGATTAAAGTAATACAGCTACCTGTTATGGTCGATAATAGCAGCATAATACCTCTGCTTAGGTCTTGTTCTATGCTGAATGTCACATCTTATCGAGAGGTTAAATTCAAATTTATCCACAAAAGCATTATAGAGTATATTATAGGGACCGGTTTATTTAATAAATTACAATTATTAGCTTTAGAGGCACATGATATTGTTACACTGCTAAGAAGGAGAGATCAGGCTATTTTTATCAATGGCGGTATTGTGAGAGACCAGCCCAATATTGTTAAAATCATTAAGATGACATATCCGAAAGGAAGTAGAAAGACAGATGATATTCTAAGAAAGTTGTGGATGTATATTGATTTGTCTCGCCACTATGAAGGGTTAGAACAAGCCGCAAGTAACGCTGCTACACTAATCTCTGCCATAGATCCGCTTTATTTTTGTAATAAAGATCTTAGTAATACAAAAATGCCCGATGCGCTTTTCGTCGAAGCCTTTTTTCATCACACAAACTTCAATTATACCGATTTATCTCGAGCTAGATTTATAAAATCAGATTTTTTTGGGGCAACATTTCTTTGGGCGAAGTTATCGGAGTCTTTAGCTGAGGCGATATCAAAATCTGGTAATGCGAGTGGGAGAAAATCTGAGCCGGCTACTGTCATGTTTAATAATGAGCATAATATTGACATTCGAGATTCTAGAGATTTGCTAGCCCTCAGGTTTGTAAGGGGCTCTTGGTTCGCCGCTCATTGTGATGGTAACCTTTATCGGTTGGGTGACGACCTTAAAAAAATTGATAAGGAATGGGCGTTCCTTGCTGATGGTTACTTCAGGAACCCTGATATTCTAAGATGTTTGATTACAGATAGTGAGCAGATTTTTTGTGTTGTGAATCATCTTGATAAGTTTCATATTTTTCATTTTGAAATTCCAATGAATTATTCACAGGATAAGTTACACCAAAGATCTCGCTATGAAATCGCAGGCATTGAGAAAATTACCTTTGTTTCGGTGGATCCAACGGGGCAATATTTCTTGCTGCAAGGGGATGCTGAGAATGGAACAGTCTTGCGTATTTACAGGATTCTATTAGATGGATCTTTCATCCTTATGATTGAGATTCCAGATTATTATAACGATGATTTTGGGTGTTCTAGTATCGATTGTGTGAGATACTCTTACGATAAAAACCAAGTTGCTTTTATTTATGAACGTAGTAATATTTTGATCACTATTGATTTGTCAATTGATCCTAATCCTAACGTTAAGATTGCGGAATTTCTCATTGTTGATTCCAAGCTTCAGGCGCGGTCATTTACATTGGATCAATGGAGAGACGATTATCCGGTAAATGTTATAAAGGTTGAAGCTGTTGAAGGCAACCACGATATGGGTTTGATGCCAATCCATCAATTAGTGCTTTGTAGCGATAAGATTTATCTTAAGACTGGTAGTAAGCAAATAATGTCTGTCTATCAACTAAGATCAAGCGATGCAATGTCATACGATGAGCTTGATTTGGTAGATAAACGAAATATTATCAGACTTTATCATAATTATTTGAGAGATTGTAGAATTCGTGACGTCGAGATTAAATCAATATCTTATGCGTATGCAGACACAGATATATTTTGTGCGGTCAAAGTTTCAAATACCGATAGGGTTTCTGATGCTGAAATAGTATTTTCTCGATACAATATTGAAGATAATCGTTTATCTGATGGTTGTTTATCTGCCCTCTCAAAAGACTCGAGTTTTATCCCTGGCAATTTCTCCGATGGCTCATTCGATACATTTTACGACCCTCAAACCAAGCGAGTATTATACCTGCATAATGAGCGCTCTCATAGTACGATATATTTGATCGATGAAAACCTCGTAATTTCTAGTAATCTCTTTGTATACAATAATATGAGTCAGATATATTTTTCTAGTCCTACAACTGATGCTATTTGTACTTTTGCTTTGATGGAAGGCGATCGGTTATCGCTTTGTAGGATTAGTATGAAGACAGGACAAATAATGCAGTGGCCTCTAAAGTCAACAAAAGCTATTGCAGTGGAACTTGGAGGTTCAATATATAGTGTTATTCAAGATCAACGTCAGATTCTTGTTTCTGAGTTATCACTTGCTGAAAATCAAATAGACTATAAAGAGATACGTCGAATTAATGAAACTGGTCAAAATATACTGTCTGTCAATATCCTTACAGATGAAAAAAAGCTAGTCATGAATTTATCAGGCCTTGCTCGTCGTTACGAGGATGTAGTCGCAATGCCTCTGCAATTCGTTTGCTCAAGATTGCGGATTGTGGATGAGGATGATTGGAGATTCTATAGAGATTCAACCCGTTATGACAAAAAGGACGTTTATATTCGCAGAAAAAATAGTAGTAGTTTTTTTATACAATTTTGGGATGGGGATCCGATCCACGAAACTGAGCTATTTATATTCTGTACAGATAACTACAACGATGATTTTGTCTGTCTATTAGGTTCGTTGGAAAATCAGGAAATCCGATTAAATATTTTCCCTGGTGAGTTCCGCGCTTCAATAAATCAATATTCAAGTGGCTCATATTGTGATGACAACCGTTTGTTTTTTTCTATTTTAATGATCATAGAATCTTCTTATCGAAAATCGATTATTAATAAAAGTACTTTTGATCTCGTTAAGCATCAACAGCACATTATTCATGACCCTCGGCTGCCTCCTCAGACTTCGGCTGCGAGTATTGTGAAAAATTCTGTGTCATATAATGAATCGAGTGACATGCTTCTCCTTTATCCGGAAGTTCCAGGAGGTCAAAGCCTATTATCTTCTAAGCAATTTTCCCTTGTAGAACTTACATCATCTGAAGTTGCTGAAGCTGCGCGCCCACCGCTTGTAAGATCTCTATCATATACTCAGCCTGTATTCATCTGTAATACAGCGGTTCTGCGTTTTGCTGATCAATTTATCCCAATTATCCTTCTTAATACCGTTAAAAGTTCTCGTGCGAAGGATACCTATGTTTCAACTGTATATTACTCTGGTGTTGAGTTAAAGTTGATGGGACATAAATACGAAAGAGAGTCAATGAGCCAACGCTGGTCTGGTAAAGCATTCGATTTTGCTCTTAGTAATGTCCGTGATAATAGTTTTTATTTGACCTTGTATAAAACACTAGAGTCATCTCCGCTATGGTGCTATAGACTATCCAAGAATATTCATAATCAATTACAATGGCAGAAGCAGGATCTCATGATTACGCAAGCGTCTCCTGCTGAAATTCAATCTTGCCTTCCCTCTATCAAGACAGAAACTCTTTTTTATGTTTGTGGCGGTGCTTTATACGTGAGTTTCATGCGGGCCACGAAAGACCCAATCGAGCGCATGTTGGCCTATCAAACGAATTCAGCTATTTGCAGCATTAGCTTTGTTGGCCTTGATGAGAAGAAGCTGTTGGTGTTAACTCAAAATATGGTTTACATATTTTCAGTCTCTAATATACATAATCGATGTCAGATAGAGCTTTTCTGGGTTTATGGAGAACATCAGCCCAATTTTAGGCATTCAATTTTCCGTTATGTTTATTGTGATAATAGCGTAGTGCAGAAGTTGAGATCATTACTAAAGCCAGCACAACAAGAAATCAATTTCTGCTCGACTGAGCGCTATACTCCTTGTAGTTCACATTTTTTTAAAAATGGTGTTCCCAAGCTCAAATTACATGATCAGGAATTGTACAATTCAGTGGTTAGCAGTAAGGGAAAATATACGGCTCATAATGCTTTAATAACGGTTTTCTACAAGAATGAGGCGTTTATCGGTAAAAGTTGGAAGCCCAAGTGTTTTACTGTTGAATATGTATTAAATGATAAAGCATTTGTTATGCTATATTCTTTTCATCAGGATGAGAAGACATTTTCTTGTGTGGATATTAGTGTAAAACCAGTAGAGTTAATGATAAGATCTGGCATCTTCAGGAAGTCTTCAGATATTACTGATCTTAATTTATGTATGCCTGTTAATCATGTCCTTTCTGACGATAGTGTCACAGATGGCGGTCTTAATAAAGCTTTGAGACTGGAAAGCTATGTTCATGGAACGCTTATGCATATTCGCCTGAATCAAGATATTAACCTTGAGTTTGAATGGATCAATCGAGTGCTTAGCTGTATCGGGCTGAGGCTAGATAAAATGCAGATTGTTCCTTCAAATGATGGCTTTTCACCGGCGCGTTTTCAAGATTATAAAGAGGTATTCTTATGAAAGAACAATCTATTCACTTCGACTCTATGTTGGCCGAGCCCAATAAAATAAATCAGATTACTGCGGAAGAGTGGAAATTGTGGTTTATGATCAAAAAAGATAGATCTCAAGCATTTTTTCTGCTTGAAGGTGTTAGAGACAATAGACGATTAGCCCAAGTAATACAGTTAAAACCCGACATTGGCAGTAAAGCAGTGGTTGAGATGACCGATATCAATTTTGCTAATATGGCTGAATTTAAAAAATTATGTGCGAATTGTGTTGGAAAAGCCTACGATTTCAGTAATCCAGATCATGCTGGTGAGTTTGAGTCTCTTATTCGGGATGAACACAAGCGAGCCAGAAGTGGTCAAATTAACTACGATGAAAGAGCGGATTCTCGATCGATAAGTGAAAAGCGGGGTAATTCAGTTTCATTTATGCGTACAATTAGTGCCGAAACTGACCGTGCAGAGCACGGTATGACGAATTATGAACCCATGGCTGGATCTAAATTCTCAGGATGTCTTGCTGCATCTCTTGAAGCATCAGAGTCTGAAGCTGCGCTGATGTCGTCTAGGGCACAAGTACACGCAAGCAAGCTGGACATTGATGGTTCTGGTGGTAAAGCTCCTGCTGGTGCCCCAGCAAAGTCCAATTCTAAGGTTACCTATTTAGCCGTTGAATTTTTGTCGGCCTTAATCAATCATGGTCACAATAGTTGTACTTGGGCTGAGGCAGTGCTGCGAGTTGTTACGGATGCTCCTCTCAACACAAAGCGTCTAGAAGTTGTAACGATAAATCCAGCAATTCTCAAGCAATATGGTGCTGAAAACGAATTAAATGCCGATTCTCAACAGACAACTTGTCTGATTTTTTAAGTGAATAAAAAGCTAAGCCAGACAATTTTACACCTACATCATCACGCAATGAGTATTGCTTTGTGAGCCATCATGGTCAGTCTCGGAGTTATCTGAGCCTTCATTTTTCAAATCTGGATATTCAACAATTGGGCTCAGCCATCCCCGTCCTAAAATGTTTTTGCGAATTTTTTCTAGTTGTTTTATGCACCAGGAATAGCAATTGTGGTGCTCACGAGTATCTTTAATTCGAAATATTCTATAAATAGAGCCGCCCCCCATTTTACAATAGCTAATTCGTTCGCTTTGATCTTTTCGAACATTTGCCATCAGTTGATTGCCTTCTTCCGCGGTTATTTCAACGGGAATCCCAAAACAATATTTCGCAAGGCTCTGTGCATCGAATAATGTGTACTTCGTTATTTCAATTAATGCTTGCCCAAATATATTACCTGAAACACCCGTGTTAGGATTTTCGGCCAAAAATTGATGTCGTTGCTCGAGAACTAACTCAATACGTCTGATACAATACTGTTCGCCTTCAACGCTCTCTAAGATTAAAAAAGCATGTAACTTACCCTGGCCTTCTTTCGGATGAGCAATAGTCACCGTCCATTTATCCGGTTTTATAGTGATAGTGGGATCAAAAAGACAGCGAGGGGGGCGAGCAGGATCATAGGGGATTGATTCTTTACGTCGCCGGATGATCGCTTCTGAGGTTTTGGAAGAGACCTGTACCTTTGCCTTCAGACTGGAAAAAATATGTTGGTGGAAGAATGTTAATCCGTAGCAACCTAATAATTGGCAATTATTGGCTTCTAACTTCTGTTTGGCGTTAGACCACTGTAAATGTAATGCAGGCGGGTCTTCTGAAAATGTGAATACCTTTATTTCATCGCTCATGACATGTATGACAATCAGAGAGGGATTGGATGTAGCCCAAATGATTTTATGTGGGGCGCTATAAAAATTGATTGTTTGGCAGAGCTGGTTTGATCTGGTGCTCCAGAGAGTGAGTTTTGGCGAGTCGCAAGCTGCTATGATCCAATTACCATCGGGGCTAATCACCAAAGAACTGAACATGGAGAAGTGATGTGTCCATGTTGGTAATGTGGATAAGTGCCTACCTCTTTGTAAATCGAGAGTCTGGATTGCCCATTTGTAGGGACTGAAACGACTACTATCATCTCCACCTACGATGCCCCATTGGCCATTGGCGCTGATGGTATGGTTGTGCTGACTTTTGAGGCTAGCCATGAGTGTAAAAAGGCATTTTCCTGTTTGTAGATCCCATTTTGTGATGGTCTTGTCGCCACTGACACAGAAAAGAGAATAGGTGCCGTCATTTTCGCAGCATATTTGTAATTTTTCAGGGGGCTTAGTTTCTGTGGGGAACCTGAGCTTATGTCGTCTTATGTGTCTATGCCATACCTTAATGCTGTTATTAGTTGTTGCCGCAGCAATCCATTGGCCATCCGCGCTGCTTACTGATTTTATTACTTCGGCCGTATTTGCGTCTAAAACTAATACATCGTTCTGCATGTCCTGATGTTGATTGCGCTTATTCCGCCGGTTTTTAGAAAAGACCCAGTTCGGAGTGTTGAATCCCAGTTTTTTTAATTGTTCCTTTGAAGTGTCTGTAATACAAATAAGGCCTCCAGTTGATGTGTCATAGAGTACTTTATTTAATAATATCCATCGAGCGTCATTACTTAAAGTGAGTGAAGTACGATCAAGGCCTATAACATGATTTTTTCTCGGAGGTGCTACTGTTGTTTCGATGCGCAGAACTTCATAAGAGGCGAGATATGCCATGGATGAGCCTTGAGAAGGACTATTATTAGCGACAAGCATCCAACTATCATCAGGGGATACTGCAACTGGCCCGCTGTCGGTAGCATTGATCTCCCATGTTGCCAGGCATTGGCGGGTTGATAATTCCCATTTCCGTATTTCGTGGGTGGACACAGAGAGGATCCATGTATGGTCTGTATTGAGTACTAATGCATTTAAGTCTTGTTGGGCTTGCCATTTTGCGACCAATTCTCCGGTGCGAATATTCCAGCTATAGATATAGCCATCGTCCGAATAAGAGAGAAGAAGATTGTTTTTTGTGAGCAACAGTTTGCTTTTGTCTATCCAAACAGAGCCATTGATATCTCTTGCAACAAAATTAATTGTGGTAAGCCATTTTGCCAAGCATGTTCCTGCCTTATGGTCCCAGCTGATTATAGTGCCATCTTTGTGGGCAAAGAGCGCGAAATTTTGGTCGTAGCTTAAGACGAAGTAGTCAACTGTGCAATTTGTCTGATAAATCAGCTCAACTGTCAGATTGAGTGCATGCCATTTTATTATTTCTCCTGATGTTGAAGCAGTAGTTATGTATAATGAATTTTCCTTGTGTTTCATGGACATTATTTTATCGTTAACAGTGAACCTGTTTGAATTTCGTGTGCGAATTTTTGGGTCAGTATTAGGTTGATATGTGAGTAAGCATTCACCTGTCTCAAGATCCCACTTTCGCATGGTCCCAACATTTGAGCAAGAAATAGCCATTTTATACTGCGGGTAGGTAGCCATAAATCTAATATCATCTTCACATTCTAGTGTCGAGATGTGACCGCCGGTCGCAATATCGAGTTGGTGAATTTTTCCAGGATTAGTATCACATTCCATGAGCAAGGACTTGTTGTCTTCTCTGAAGGCAAGTAGTCCATTATAGCCTTTCCATGTCGCTGTTACTCTATTTTTTGATATATTGAATATCCTGTATTTTCCATCATCACCCCCAATAAATATATTTTGAGAATCAGGTGTAAATTTAGGCACATACCTTGCTGATGAGCCAAGGGAAAAGGTTGCGATACGTCTGTGAGATAGGGTTTCATAAAAAATAATTTTGCTATAAGTCTGTACAAAATAGTGCTCACCATCCGGTGAAAAACAACAATCCACTATAGTCTGACCAGTATCTTCTTCAAACACCTCGCTTGTTTTAATACCGTCCAAGCAACAGTTTGAAAAATTGGCATGAGAGATACAGGCTCCACTCAAGTCGGTATCTCTTAAGTCTGCTTCTCGTAGGTCTGCACCATCAAAATTTCCCCCCGTCAATTTTGCATATCTAACACGAATGCGTCTCAGATCTTTCCTGGCAAAAGAAATGTTGGCAGCTACCAGGATTGATATTGCGTTAGCGGCAGCGATTTCAACTCTAGGATCATATTTAGATTCATTCAATATATTCTCGAGAACTTTGATAAAGGCGGGTTCATTCTTGACCATGTCAATGGCGTTACTCAGTTCTTCCTTGTTATAGAACATATATCTTGAGTTGAAAGGGAGGCCTAAGGTCATGCTTGCGGTATCGATAATGCTATTAAAGCATTGCTTATTCGCGAAATAAGTGAGTAGGGAGTCATGTAAGAATGAATAATTATTACCATTGGTAATTCTGAGTGGTGCCCCGCGTCTTAATGATTGGAGTGATTTATTGGGATGGTTATTAAATATTCCGTCTTCTGCGAAAAAAATGTCCCATTCTGTCGGTTGTTTGCTGGGCTGATAATGAACAGTTCGTACGTTGTTTTGCCACATCAAATTTGCTAGCTCTTCACAATATGTTTGAAAATCCTGCAGTGTAATATTGGCGTTTTTTGGTTTATTTTTTTGTCTTAGAAACCATTCTTGAACAAAGGTTTCCATTAGACTTAATCTTGTTAGATTATACCGTTCTAGTAAAGGCTTTTGAGCGAATTGTCTTCGTATTTTAGGTAATGCGGACATGGTAATCCATAATATAAATGGATTAGTAATCATGTCGGCGAGTCCTGGCAGAGTATTCATTTCTTTGAGATAATCAATGCTAGGGTCAACTAATTTGGTATTATGCTTCTTCCAAGTTTCAACATAATTAGGGATGTCAGTGTTGGGGTCAAAATTTTGTACATAAAGTTTTCTTAGTTCTAAGTCGAATGGTATGGTCTCGTCTAAATAGGGGCAAAACATGGAAATTTGTTTTGATAAGGGGATCCTTACGAGCTGTTCTGTGCGGCAGGTCACTATGACTTTAGCTCTCCATCGGTAGAGTCTCGCAAGCTTGTGAAGGTTTAATCCGATAAATTCTAAATTCATTTCGTCATATGCGTCGAAAACTATAAATAAATTCCCAATACATCGTAACGATTCTATATCGGTATCAGAAAGTCCGCATTGTAGCTTAAGGTAATTAGCGAGGAAATTTTCTTCAATATGGACAGAGGGCAAATGAATGTACAATGGTATCCAATAGTTCTTTTTTTTCCATATTTTCCACAAGTGATTGACCAGCCATTGTGCGAATATGCTTTTTCCAGTTCCAGAGTCTCCGAGTAATAGCAACAAAAGATCTTCACTTTTTGTAAAATCCCTAATTTCATCAAAGCCTTTTTTTCTCTCTTCGGTGCTTACTTTTTCTGCTTTGCCGACGGTTGTCGGAATGTAGTGTTGAAGTTGCTTATCTAATTTTTCAAATGGCAGTTCTCTTTCCCATCGCTGTAGAAGATGCTTTGCTATACCAATGATATTGCTATCTTTGGAATATAGTTCCTGGCCTTTTGTACTTTTCTTCATCTTATTTCCTTATGGCATAATCCGTTGATTAATTGAAAATTTGCTTAGATTGATTGTATTGGCATTTGCAGTTTTGTCAAGTTCATAAACGTCCTAAAAAAATAGCTAATTCTAGATATCACTGCCCCGCTATAATTTATAGTAATAATACGCTGATTACGAATTCTACAGTCATGTATTCTGTATGTCTTTTAGATGATCTTTTCCAGGGTATTGATAAGGTCATTAACCGAATGAGTCTATAGTGGGGGAATCATTATGCAAAAAATCGAATCAGAGAAGTCGATCGGGGATATTATTGAAATCATAAGAGAGGATTGGCATAAAAAAAATCATAGAGAGGAAATTGCTTCTCAATTGAAAATGTATGTGCCTTCAGTATTAGGTTCTAGGCAGCAATCATGCGATGAAGATAAAACAATAGCTGAAGTTGTAATGCACAGATTTTTAGACAACGAAGATCGTCTTCTACTGCTATTGGGCGAGCATGGATCCGGAAAGAGCTTTTTTAGTCACGGGTTGGCTCATAATACTTGGCAGTCTAAATCCGAGTGGATACCTATTTTGATCAATTTGCCTAACGTCAAAATCTCTAAGGGCTTTTTCGAGCGATATTTGCATAAAAAATATCGACTTTCTGTAGATGATATCGTTTTGTTGAGAAAAAGTTCGCGTATATTGTTAATCTTGGATTCTTATGATCAGATGAAAGAGAAATTCAGGGGGGGGAATCTCTATCAATTAGGTGAGCTACAGGGTTGGGATATTAAGGTTGTAATTACCTGTGGCTTAGATTTCATTAGGCAATTTGCACCTGCTGAACAGCAACAAGCGCAGGTCTTTGATCCTTATCAGGAGAGCCCTGTAATAATGGTGGCCGGTTGGGATAAATATTATTTACAGCCCTGGGATCATAAAACGCAACTGCCGGCCTATATCTCTATTTGGAAAGAGCGTTATCCTGATATTGTGATACCTGAATTAGACTATTATGAAACTATCAGTCTGATTCCCGGGCTTGCAGAGCTATCCACTAATCCTTTAATGTTAAGGATGATAATGTATGCTTTGCCAAAAATAATCGAGCACTATTCCCAGAAAGATACCCCTAAAAATTATTCCCTTACTCGCTTGGAATTGTATGGTGCATTCACAGAGACTTGGTTCGAGGATCAACGTGATAGTTTATCACAAAGCGGATTAATTGATGATAGTTGGGCGCGAACAATATTATATGATTATAGGGAGTATTGTCAGCAATTGGCTACACTAATGTGGAGTATTAAAGTAAATTCAGTGCGCTACAATCAGAAGGTTATGTCTTCAACAGCCAATGATAATAATATAAGAAAAAGCCCCCGTTTAAAAAAAGAATTTTGGAATCCTTTCTTTGAATTAGAAGGGGGCTTTAAAGGTGATATCAATCGGCCTCTTCCGTTGATTCGGCTTGGCGCATTGTTGAAAGTTTCTGATGATTCACGTTATACCTTCCAAGAAAATGGATTGTTGGAATATTTTGCATCAACAAAAATATTTGACAATGTTGTAAACTGTATCGGTCTACCACTTGGATTGGAAATTAATTCTCATTCTTTGAAACATAATCCGGCAATGATTAGGTTTGGCGTGGATTATATTGCTCGACATGCTGGGTTTGAGCAAGTGTTGCTCAGGTTCGTACAAGATTATAAGCATGATTCTAGAATAAAAGTGGCCGCGGAAAATGCTGCCGCTATATTGTCTGCTAAAGATAATAAAGATTTACTATTCAATCAAATCAGTGGTATGCAAAAACCTGCATTCTTTTGCGAGGAGCTTGATGCTAATGTCTTGTCATGTGCATTTTCCCCTAACGGACATTATTATGTCGCCCTCACTGAGAATAGTGTAACTGTTTATGAAACAAAAACTCATCTGCGTTTGAGCAGGCATTTTCCTTATCTGCTGCAAGGCGATAAATTGAGCGCGTTTTCCTTTTTAGCTTGTTCTGATTCTTTACTGTTAAGCACTGAGAAAGGTTTTTTGGTTGCTTTCAGTATCCTTAAGGGAAAGATACTTCGGCAATGGGCTGCTCATGCAGAAGCAGTATCTGCTGTAGCGATCAGTCGAGACGGTTGCTGGGTTTTATCGAGTTCCTGTACAGGAGAGCTCAAACTTTGGGATCTCAAATCGGAAAATCTCATTGCTAATTGGCAGGGTCATGACCTCACAATTAATGCGTTAGTATTTAGTCTAGACGGAACTTGGGCTATTTCTGCTTCAGATGATATGACAATAAAGCGTTGGGATACTGCAACCGGGCAGTGTTTGGCGACTTGGATGGGGCATAAAGGTGCTGTTAAAGCATTAGCAATGAGTGCTAGCGGGCATTGGGTGGTTTCGGGATCCGCCGATAATAAACTTAAGCTTTGGCATGTGCATAAAAATGTTTGCGAATTGACTATGAATGAGCATCGGTCTCCCGTGACTTCGTTAGCAATCAGTCATGATGGTTATACTGTATTTTCTGGTTCAGAAGACAAGACGGTAAAGCAATGGATATGCAGAACGGGAAAATCCAAAACGACATGGAAAGGGCACGGAGGTAGCATCAGTACCTTGGCAGTAAGTCCAGATGGACGTTGGTTACTGACTGGGTCCCATGATAAGACGATCAAACGATGGGAATGTGGAAATAGTGAGTTGGTTAGGCATTGTGCGAACGTTGATTCACTTGTGTTCAATTCCGATGAGCGATGGGCGGTCTCAAGTTCTGTTGATCAAACGATTAAATGCTGGGATATCACTCGCGGGTATTCTACTGCAACATGGCACGGGCACTTCTTTCCAAGTTCTCCAGTTGTATTAAGTCAAGATGATCTTTGGGCTTTCTCGGGATACAGAGATGGTTCAATACGACGTTGGCAGTGCTCTGGGGGTCAGTTTGATGCGCGGTGGTTGGCTCATGCCGGAGCTGTCAATACACTGGTTGTCAGCCCTGATAATCGCTGGGTTTTATCGGGTTCTGATGATAAAACCATTAAACGATGGAATAGTCTTACCTTCGAGTGTCTTGGAATTTGGAAAGGGCATACCGGGGTAATCAATGGATTAAAATTGAGTATGGATGGTCGCTGGGCCTTTTCTCGGTCGAGAGATACGACCATTAGGCGTTGGGATGTTGCTCGTGGTGAATGCATATCAACATGGTATGGACACACGGCTTCTGTCAGTGCGCTGGTGCTGAGTTCTGATAACCAGTGGGTTCTCACGGGGGCGGAAGATAAGACCATAAAAAAATGGCAAGCAGCTACAGGGCAATGTCTATCGACTTGGGAAACACTGGAAAATCATGTGAATGCCTTGGCATTGAATTATGATGGTCAATTGGCAATCTCGAGTGACGGATTGAATATGATTATTTGGCAGGTGACTACTGGTCAGCAGTTAAAAAAAATAGAGTTTAATACAGTGGTTTCCACAATAACCTGGTCTTCAAAATATCCCCACCAATTTTTGTTAGGAACGATTGACGGTGTTGTTAGTTTATGGAATTTCAATGTTGAAAAGTTGAAAATAGAATTAGAATGGCAATCAAAAGAATCACTACCTTTAGTGAGTTCTAGACTGGTAGAAGAATCAACTACCATAGGCAATTCGACTCAATCAAAGTCTAAAAATAGCGGTCAGCCAGGAGTGTTACGTTCAAGGCTCGAATCATCAGCTTCAGCAATAAAATTGACGGCTATTGAATCGCAGTGTTTTGGATGGCAACAGTTTGATGATCTTAATCCAGTACAAAGTCTATTCAATCCCGCGCTCATACTTAAGCCCGATAATTGGGTTGTATCGGTTGTTCGTCACAAGAGGAATGACCCCAAAATAGAATTTTTCTTTATCTTAGAAAGTGTAGAAGATGATTGCTATCGTATACGTCGTGTTGATCATGTCTTTTCACGAAGGCATGAATTTATTATTCCTAAAAATGGCACGAGTGGTCGAAGCGGTAACCTCATTGGGCAGCGATATATTGAGATAACAGATAAATCTGTAGAGGAGACGAAGATGATTGTCTCTAAAAGTTGTGCTCGTTCAGTTGAGATTAATTCCTCCCAAGGATGTGAATTATTAGCGAATATACGCAAAGATCAAAACGAATGCATTCTCAGAGCTTCGAGTGAAGTTGGATCTCGTTATCGAATGTTTAATGTCTCTATAGCTCCAGAAAAACACGACAATGAACAGTGGTGCGAACAGCACCTAAAACGAGTAGGCGTCAAAGCACTCGGGAGTTATCCATTGATCAAAGGACTGATATATGAACTAATATCGTCTGACACAAGTAGTTCAGCTGATGCCTCGAGTTTAGACCAGGATGAATTTATGGGAGAGAGTATAGTTGATTGCGTTGATGGTGAAGAAGATGAGGATGTATCCTATATTCGACGAGTGTGCGCAATCATGTAGAGCGTAACTAAGTGAGTGATTATATTCGATAAGATTGTTGTTTTTTTGGGGGGGCGAGACTTTGCTCGCCATTCTGATAAGAATGGGCTATAATGTATGGTAGTTCAGGTAAGGGAATGGATATATTATGGCCCAGCAGCAACAACAGGGAGGCGGTGGCGATAATTCACTGGATTTCCTGTGGGTTATTGTTCTTGTCCTAGCCGCAGTAATAGGCGCGTGGTATTTCGGCCGTGTCTATATTGCTTCCTTTATTTTCAAAGTTCGTTATTATGAAATCTTGATGGTCAGTTACGGGCTAGAAGTTTATGGTAGTATTGCTACAACGCTTCATCTTCCCATTCCTAATGCTGCAAATTTGATTGAAGCGCTCACCATTATTCAGGCTGGTGTTTCTCCCACAATGCCTTTCACGCCGATTTCAACCGTCAGTGGCATTGTCGGATCTTATCTTGCCTATCCGATTGCAATAATTTTGGTTATTTTGGCACTCATTGTAATGCGTACGGGTATCGCTTCAAAATTTAAACGCGTTTTTAATCAGCGTATGGGGCTATTGCGCGAAAGTGAAAAAGTCTTATGGAAAATGATTGCTCCCATTTCTAAATTAAATCTAGCCGCTGAAGATATCGATAAAGGGCCGTGGGCAATGTCCGTACCACCCATGACCTTTGCAAAAAACCATAACTTACTAAAAGAAGATCGTTCAAAATACCCTGTTACTGTGACGGTAATTCGAGGGGCTGCAGCCCGAGTTTTTGCGATGCAATTGGGCTCTTTGGTTACTTCTCTTGATAAATTACCTCCCCATGTCCAAGCTATTTTCGCTATTTGTGCTGCGCGTGCAAATCGAGATCGCAAAAATTCGGATAAATTATTGGACCAATTATCTACTTCGTATGCTGCTGGAAAATTAGATTTTACGGGTGTCAAAGAAGTCATGGTAAAATACATGAATACTAAAGAAGTCCAGTATGCTACTCGGCGACATGCTTATGTGCTTACACTAATGGCATCGATGTTAGAATTAGCTCGAGCGGATGGCGTATTGGCCGTTGCAGAATTTTTATGGCTCAAGCCCGTTGATCGTCGATTATGGTTTATGTTGAATAGTGTTGGGCGTCAAACTCCATTTCCTGAAGTGAGTGGTCCTTTTGCGCACTGGTTAGTTGAGAAAAAACTCAATAGACCACTGCGAACTCCCATGATTGATAATGCTGTAAAAGCGCTGGAGCTTGCTGTGTCTGAGGTACTTTATGAACCGGAAGAAGAATAATGCGTAAGGTTAATCGTGGTCTAGAACGGCGTCATGAGCAAGACCCGCGTTTAATGCTGCGCGATACGCGCACGCTGGGCATGCGAATTGAGGATTATTTTAAAAGTCCTCCACTGGTGGCCATGACGATTGTGGGTTTCGCTGTATCGGGATTCTTTTTGCCGAGCATTGCAGATCTTTTGTTTCTGACAGGAGTCATTTTTTTCCTTATTGCTTTTACTCGTGTTACCGCCTTACCCTTTAAATTACCCATGAGTGCAGGTGTAAAAGACTATAATGATCCCATTCCGGGTACCACTAAACCACGTAAATCTCGTGGTATTTATTTTCTCGGTAATGAATTAAAAACCAATGCAGAATTGTGGTTTAGTAACGATGACATGCGAACCCACATGCTGATTTTTGGATCAACCGGTAGTGGTAAAACAGTTGCGCTTACCTCCATTGCATACAATGCTTTATTGCAAGGTAGTGGGTTTATATATGTGGATGGTAAAGGTGATAACTCATTATATGCGACGATTTACGGTATGGTTCGATCAATGGGTCGTGAAGACGACTTCCTACTCATTAACTTCATGACCGGTGCTCGTGATATTATTGGTCCTCAAAAATTAAGACTTTCTAACACCATGAATCCATTTTGTCAGGGTTCTTCCAGTATGTTATCACAATTAGTGGTTAGCTTAATGGAATCGGGAAAAGGTTCTGGTGATGGTGATATGTGGAAAGGTCGAGCGATTGCATTCGTAGAAGCTTTGATGAAAGTCTTAGTTGCAATGCGCGATGCAGGGCATTTATTGCTCGACGCGAATACGATCCGAAATTATTTCGGTCTCGAACGCCTAGAAGCGATGGTAATGGACAAAGTTTTAATCCGAGATAAAGGAGAACCTATTAGTTTGGAAGGTTTGCCTGAGGTAATTTTGGAACCTATCACTAACTATGTGATTAACTTGCCGGGCTATAACAAAGAACGTAAAGGTAAACAAGTATCGCAAGTATTAGAACAACATGGTTTTATTACCATGCAGCTGACGCGAGTGTTTTCATCGTTAGCGGATACTTACGGCCATATTATTCGAACAAATCTCGCCGAAGTGGATTTGAAAGACGTGGTCTTAAATCGACGTATTTTGGTTGTGCTATTGCCCGCTTTGGAAAAATCACCTGATGAATTAGCGAACTTGGGTAAAGTGATTATTGCATCTCTCAAGGCGATGATGGCGGCAGGTTTGGGTGATGAGGTTGAGGGTGAATATCATGAACTCATTACGCGAAAGCCCACCACTGCAGCGACGCCTTACCTTTGTATTCTGGATGAGTATGGTTATTATGCTGTGCAAGGATTTGCGGTTGTGCCAGCGCAAGCGCGTTCCTTAGGTTTCTCGGTGGTTTTTGCGGGGCAAGATTTACCGGCTTTCCAAAAAGCTTCTAAAGAAGAAGCTGCATCCATTGGTGCCAATACCAATATTAAAATTTGTATGAAGCTTGAAGATCCAATGGAAACGTGGGAATTCTTCTCTAAAACAGCGGGTGAAGCGTACGTGACCCAAGTGAGCGGATTCCAATCCGATGCTCGCGGTGTGATGAATAATTATATGGATAATCGCGGTGCTCAGGTTGTTAAACAAGCGCGTATCGATTTAATGGATTTAAAAGATCAACGTGAGGGTGAGGCTCATATCTTTTTCAAATCATCTATTATTCGTGCGGCTATGTTTTATGCAGGGCCGCCAACGTGTAAGAAAATGCGTCTCAATCAATTTCTTAAAGTTGAACAGCCGGATTTGCATGAGCTCCATAAACTGATGACGAGTATGGAGCAATTTACCAAAGCGGTTACCAAACCTGAAATATTCCCAGAATCTGTTGTCATCGACGAATTTCTGGAGCGCTTTGTTGAGGAGTATCGTAGAACTCCAAGCGATCAGGCGCCAATTGATCGCGCAGTTTCATCGTTGTTATCGTTTTATCAATCAGCAGCTCCTGCGGTGGTTGAAGAAGCAATCGAGTTGCCGGAAACGGAGCTTAATATTTTCACCGCAATGCGTTCATCAGTTTATTTGAATTCTATATTGCTAGCGGCCGATAGAGAGCAATTTATTCAGCCCATTTTATCGTTCGGAACAACGCGTGAACAATCCGCTTATGTTGAGCGAGTGATGGGCAAAACGGACCAGTATGCTAATTCTATTGCAGGTGAAATCGTTAAAGACATGCAAAGTGCTACACATTATCCACCAGAGATCGTGGATGCTCCAACGGCAGATGATTTAACGGCCAGTGTCGATGATTTGGTGGCCAGTATTACTACCATTAAATCAGGTTCTTCCGGAGAAGTAGGGGGAGAAGACACCTCTGCATTGCTCGATTAAGAAACTTCGCCTACACAAACTGCAGTTTCAGGTTCGTTTCTTTGTCTCGATGATTTCAATGAAGTTTTTAATTTAATTTTTAAAGGAATGGGTGCGTCCTGCTTTAATGTAATTAAGGGGTCTAAACCAACTTCCAGCGTGGGATCAATGCATAATTCAAAGCGTTGTAATATTATCGGTAATATAGTTTGCATCATTAATTGGCCAAAATTTTTAGCGATACAAACACGTGGCCCCATTCCAAAAGGAATATAAGCAAATTTATGGTGCTTTTCGGGATTCTTTTTATTAAAGCGTTCCGGATTAAAAGTTTCTGGATCGGACCAGTATTTTGGATGACGATGCAAAACGTAGGGTGAGATAATAACAGTGCTTTTTGCAGGTATTCGATAGGGACCCAAAACATCATCTTCGACTACGCGTCGATCAATGACCCACACAGGTGGATAAAGTCGGAGTGATTCTTGAATGACACGCTGAGTGTGTTCAAGCAGATCTAATTGTTCGAAGGTTGGGGATTTACCTTGCAATACGGTATCAATTTCTTTTTGAACTTGTTGAAGAATTTTTGGGTGCTTTGATAATAAATAGAGTGTCCAGGTTAAACTAGCGCCAGTTGTCTCATGGCCGGCAATCAGAAAATTTTTTGCTTCAGAAAGATTCCGAAATTGATTTTCAGGCGTTTCATTAGGTTTATTTTTTAAGCACTGTAGAAGAGGTTCATGTTTATGGTTAGGTGCAGATGCGGAGTTCAACATTTTCTGAACAAGAGAATCAAGAAAATTTCTTGCACGGCGAAAATGCCGATTCGCCGATGTGGGTATTTTAAAATTAACGAACTTCGATTTAACCATGTACCAATTAGCGAAGCGAATTTCAGGAATTGCCTTGTTGGAATAAGATTGAACATCCGCACCAAATAAAGACATAGAAGCTATTTCAAGTAGAATTTTTGATATTTCAGGTACAAGGTCGATAGTTTCTCCTTCGCGTTTTGCCCATTGATCGAGTGATCGTTCAGTGATTTCCTGTACAGTGGTATAGGTTTGGGTAATAGGATCCTGATAAAATTGGCATCGCGTTTGTTCACGTGTTTTTTTCCAGGCATCACCAGAGCTACTTAATAAACCCGGCCCCAATAACGATTCGATAACCTCGTAATGACTATTCAATTTGGTATAGTTAGGTTCGTTGGTCAATAGGATGCGAGCAACAGCATCGGGATCATTGATGAAGTGGCTTGATCTTAGCCAGGGATTTCGACCGAAATCTCCCACGCGTGCTGCCGCACGAAAAAGGTCCAGAGGATTTTTAGCATTACGTAAATACATCTCTGACCAGAGAGCAATCAAGAGTTTAAACCAGGGGGCTCTGCGGGGTCTTTTTGGCATGGTTTGATCCCTAAACATCGAAAGTTTGCATGGTATCGCAGGCACTCCTGCATCACAATGTCAATATTACTTGAAAGTTCATATTAACTTCATGCATAATGAGGCCGGTCAATACACAGGGAAGTTGTTATTATGGTCATTGATTCACGAAAGCAGTGGAATGCTTTGGGCATTATTCAGTTTTTTGTTGCCCTATTCTGCATGGCAGCAATGCTTTCTGCTTGTCACCATACTTACAAAGAGCAGCACGTTCCTGCGAAATGCCCAGAAAAATACACTGACAATATAATCCTATGCCCTTCGCCGAAAGTCTGTACACCTGCGGCCAACCGACAAATTATTTGCACCCTCCGGCATCAAGCCATACAAGTGAACCGCGTGGGTGAAGACATGCAGATTATTATTCCTTCCGACCGTTTGTTTATGCCGTATTCCGCTAATTTTAATCCTAACTATGTGCCTATGTTGAAAGCTGTAGGCGTTTTATTGCAATGCTACAACAAAATTGATGTGAGAATTGAAGGTTATACTGACTGCTGTGGTTGTGAGGATCGGAACAAGATGTTGTCCTTGACTCAGGCAAACGCAGTCGCTAAATACTTGTGGGAGCATGGCAGTGATTCACGATTGCTCTATACCAAGGGGTTTGGTCAATTAAATCCTATTGCTAATAGTGATAATTATTATGGTCGAGCTCGTAATCGTAGAATTGAAATTATTTTCCGTGATTACCCTCATTGGGATTAGAGAAGAGGGAGTCAGATATTGTGTTGATGCCATGAGGATGGCATTATAGTGAATGGAACAAGGAGTGTAACATGCCTGAAGATGCTTTAGAGCTGGTAAGGTTAAGGAATAACTTTTACCGGGATAATTATCGGCGCGTAGTTTTAGCTTTACTGATTTTGTTGGGTTTGAATGCAGCATTAATCGGTATTATTGCCTATCAATATTCTACCCGTCCTGAGCCGCGTTATTTTGCCACCAGTGCAGATGGAAAAATCACCCCGATTTATGCCCTGGATGTTCCGGTCGTTTCAGCTTCCGCTTTATTATCATGGGCTAATCAAGCTGCGGTTGCAGCCTTTAGTTACAACTTCGCGAATTATCGTCAGGCCTTACAAACCGCCTCTGAATATTTCACGCCCGAAGGTTGGAAAGATTTTGAAGCGGCTTTGGAGAGTTCGAACAACTTGGAAGCTGTTAAAGCCAAAAAATTGGTGGTTTCTGCGGTAGCAACAGGGGCTCCCGTTATAATCGATCAAGGCGTTATTTATGGACGTTATTCATGGAAAGTGCAAATGCCACTGTTGGTCAATTTCCAAAGTGCTAGTACTAATTTCCAAACACCGTTGCTTGTCACGCTGTTAATCACACGTGTTTCAACACTCTATGTTCCAACGGGAATTGCAATTGCTCAGTATATTGCAGCGCCCGCGGGTGGTAATGCGAGATAAGTGGTTAACGCAGGGAGTTCTCATGAAGAAATTGATAGTAGGGACTTCGTTAGTCTTGTTGGCTGGATTGGCTATGATCGCAGTAGCTCAGCAGCAACCCGATGTATCTGAATTACGTCGTCAATTGATGAAGTTGAATGAGTCTGTTAAGGGTACAGGGGTTACTCCAGATATTAATGCTCCAGTGAGCCCGAGTTTGGCTCCGAATCCTGGTTTACCTGGAACTGTGCCTGCCAACTTGCCTGCAGGTCCCGGGGTGCCACCGGCTATGTCTGGTGCAGATCAGAATACTGCAGTTGTCCAGGGTCTTGGTGGGGCGGTCAGTCAAGCGCCAAATCAAGGTGGATCTGCACAACCTCCTCTGGCGGGTGGTCCCAATCCTTCAACTGGAACAGTCGATGTCAATTCGGTTAATGCGGGGCAACAAGCTGCGAAAACGCTCGCTCAAAATGAACCACCGCCACTTTCTATTCGTGAACAAGCTTTTGAAGATATGACGCGCACGTCTTTGCCAATGACACCGGATCAAATTCGTACCCTAAAATCAATGTTTGATCAATCTCAAAAAGCGGCAGCAGAACATCCCGGCACTCCACCCAAACCCACATCTAATTCGCAGATTGTGGATCTTTCTCCCGGTGCTACGCCTCCTATTATTCGATTACAAGCAGGATTTGTAACATCGATTGTATTTTTAGATGCCACAGGTGCGCCATGGCCGATTGCGGCTTACGATATTGGTGATCCTCGTTCCTTTAACGTTCAGTGGGATCAAAAAGGAAATACGATGATGGTGCAAGCAATCAGTGCGTACAAAACCGGTAATTTAGCGGTGATTTTGCGTGATCTGAACACACCGATAATGTTGACGTTACTCCCCGGACAGAAAGCCGTGGACTATCGGGTCGATTTGCGTATGCCGGGGGTAGGGCCAAATTCTGTTACAACGGTAACGCATTTGCCGGGTAAAGAATCCCCGGTTCTTTTAGATGTTCTGAATGGTGTACCACCTCAAGGTAGCACCACATTAAAAATCTCAGGTTGTAGTAAGTGCAGTGGTTGGCTCTACAATGGCGAAATTTACTTTCGCACGACTCTTACCGTCTTATCGCCTGGTTGGATAGCGACTTTATCCAGTGCAGATGGGATGCATGCTTATCAGTTGCCTTCAACACCGGTGATACTGGTGTCTGATAAGGGCAAAATGAACACTTTGACAGTGGAAGGATTTTAATTCATGGCTGATGAAACCCATTCCTACGGTGTAGGCGGACGATCTGGTCGTTTTCGAACGTTTATTATTTTTATCACAGCGCTGGTTATTGTGGTCGGTGCAATGGGATACCTATATTATTCTCGACATCATCAAGTGGGTGTTGAGAGTAAAGCAGTATTAACAGGTCCTCCGTCAATTGGATCGGTACCTGGCGAAGCCACGACGCCTGAATATGCGCGTACTGTGGAGCAAGAGAATATTCGTCAAGCTGAAGAAGCGGCAAAGACAGGCGGTAGTTCAGTCGCAACTATCGTTCGACCTAGCTTTGCAGGTGCCGGTGAATTTGAGTCTACCGATACTGCCGCTCCTGGTTGCAGTATGGAAGAATTAAAAAGAGCACGTGAAGCGGGTGTTAAAGCTTCCGAGCTTAAGTGTCGAGGTTGTACGGCAAAACAATTGCGGGCAGCGGGATATTCTGCTGCTGAATTGGTTGCTGCTGGATATGGTGCTGCTGAACTTAAAGCGGCTGGTTTTACCGCGGCAGAACTACGAGCAGCGGGTATGAGTGCCGCGGAGCTTCGTAAAGCGGGTTATAGTCCTTATGAGTTGGCTCAGGCAGGTTATTCGGTTTGTGATGTCGCCAGAACAGGCGTTAAACCACAGGATTTAGAGGCTGCTGGATTCAAGCCAGAACAATTAGCCGCAGCAGGTTTGGGGGCTAAGTTTACGCGAGAAATACCTAAAACCTGTGATCCTCAAGCCTTAATGGGGGCTCGAAAAGCTGGGATTATGGCGGCAGAATTACGCAAACTCACTTGCGGTGCAGGAGCACTTCGGGCTGCAGGTTATACTGCTAAAGAATTAAGAGATGCTTGTTATACCGTTGCCGAGCTCAAAGCGGCTGGTTTTACCCCGGCTGAACTTAGGGCCGCGGGCTTTGGTGCCGCCGAATTAAGAGCCGCAGGATTCAGCGCCAAAGAGCTGAAAGAGGCTGGTTTCTCAGCAGCTGAATTGCGAGCAGCTGGTTACAGTGTTGAACAGTTGAAAGCAGCTGGTTTTACTGCAGACGAGTTGCGTAAGGCGGGCTATACTCAGGGCGACTTAAAACGAGCTGGATTTTCTGACAAGGAATTAGGTGGTGCGGGTGCGCTCGCGAATGCTGCTCAATTGAAAGCTGCAGGCTACTCGGCTAAAGATTTGAAAGCGCAGGGTTATACCGCAGCGCAATTGCTTGCGGCAGGGTTTACTCCTGATGAGTTACGTGCAGCCGGTTTCTCGGATGATGAAATTGCAAATGCAACGAGCGGGAATGCTGTGGGTGCAGCGGGCCCCATGAATGACGCTGATGCTGCTGCCCTGATGGCTGCGAAAGCCGCTTTACAAAATCCTTGCAGCGAGTTATCCCTGCAAAACGCTAAGAAACAAGGCAAAACCTATGCTGATCTCAAGGGTTTACATTGTACGGCTGCTCAATATCGAAATGCGGGCATTCCAGTCTCTGCACTTGAAGCATTATTAGCTGATGAATTAGCACGGGAACGTCAACTGACTCCCGATCAACGTCGTGACTTGATCTCGAATTCGATACAAGTTATGGAAACTATGTCGAACAATATGTTTTCCTCTTGGGCGCCACCCGATAAGCAACAATATGTTGCGGCGCCCGAGCCTAAAGCAGTCAAGGGTGATGGTAAAGAAGGTGATAATGCAGCGGGTCAAGGAGGTGCTGCTGGTGGAGCGGTTGGACCTGATGGTAAGCCAATCAAAAAGCTGGCTGGACCTGTGATTAAAGCCGGTACAGTTATGTACGGTGTCATCGATTCCAGTATCAACTCGGATGAAAAGAGCCCTGTTTTAGCTTCTATTGTTTCGGGAGATTTTAAAGGGGCGAAGCTAATCGGTGAATTTACTGTTCAAAATGATGTGGTTGTTGTGAAATTCACAAAGATTAATATTCCGGCAGTCACTACCAGTTTACCGTTTGAGGCCTATGCAATCGATCCTGATACGGCCAGAACTGCTTTGGCGCATGATGTGGATAATCACTATATGCTCCGTTATGGTACTTTGTTTGCTTCTTCTTTCCTTTCTGGTTTGGCGAGCGCGATTTCGTCTTCAGGGTCTCAGACCTCTTCAGGGGCTGGCGGTATTGTTACTACACATGATCCTTTAAATACTTCACAACAAATCTTTGTGGCCTTGGGTAATGTGGGTACACAGTTTGCCTCACAGATGGGTGCTGTGTTTACCAAGCCTCCAACGGTCACTGTAGATGCAGGAGCCTCGATCGGTGTGTTGTTCACTACTGATTTAGTCGTACCCGAGATGATTACAGCTGGGAAGTTCTAACGGGGCCTGCGGGTCCCCCGCCAGGGTTGGTTTTTTTGTGCTATAATGATTGTAGATCATTGAGCATGCCTAGAAAGGAATGAGGTTGGACTATGGTTGCAGATCTTGATAAAGGCGGAGAAAAAGAGGAAGAGTATTTCTCCGAAGTCACCGGTGAAGAGCATATCGAAGGTGAAGATTCTTCTTTTAAATTTAACGATCCTTTGGCGAACGTTGAAATAGAAGACGCTGAGGTTGTACCTCAAAAACCTTCAGCCATGAAAAAAGTGGGGATGGCAGTTGTCATCGTCGTTGTTGCATTGATTGTGTCTATGTACCTAACGCATAAACAAAAAATGAAAGAAGCGGCTGAGATGGGCAAGACCAATACTGAAGCGACTACCCCAAGCAAAGCATTGCCGGAAATAAAAACCGATATGAAGCCTGCAGATAAATCAGCTGCTAATGAATCTAGTGAAAACAAGGCGTCTGAAACAACAAAAGCAGAAACTCCAGCAGTTGCTGCGCCTGCTCCTGATAATGCTTCATTAGCTGCAGCGATTTCAAAAGGTGTGAGTCCAGTGGCGCCGGTTAAATCAGACACTGATTTGGCTGCTGCAACTTCTAAAGGTCAAGTCGCTCCTGTTGCTGCTGCACCAGTTGCTACAAAGGCTGTGGAAAAACCTGCAACACCAGCAACCAAATCGGAACCTGAAAAAACTGTTGTAAAACCTGAAGAAAATGTGGTTGCTAAGGCACCCGAATCGTCCGTAAAAGAATTACCTGCGAAAGTTTCAGAGCCTACTGCTGCTACCACAGTCTCTGCAGAAACTCCTAAAATTATGGGACGAATTGATGATTTGAATTTGCAAGCTCAAGCGAATCAAACGAAGATTTCTGATTTATCAACACGTTTAGATACCATTGATAAATCAATGTCTGAAATGAATAAAACACTGGCTATGTTGGAGAAAAAATTAAATACGCCACAAGCAGTGGCTCCAAAAGTGGAAGCTGAAACTCCTGCGCCTCCGGTGTTGAAAAAAGCTGAAAAAAGTCCTGCAACAAACATGCAGAAAAAAGTGAACGTTGTTGCGGAGCGTCCTGGAAAATCGCACCATCCTAAAAAAATCTTGAAGCAGCAAGAATTGTCACAGCAACAAACCGTGGTGAAAAATCAGAGTATGGTGGCGATCCCCTACGTGATTCGAGCTATTGTTCCGGGAAGAGCCTGGATTGAGCGTCCGTTGGCCGGTGTAATTTCTGTGATGGAAGGTGATTATGTGCCGGGAGTGGGTAAGGTTGTAACGATTGATCAAGATAACGGTGAAGTAACCTTAGACACGGGAGATGTCATAAAATATGGTATGGATGACCATTAGAATTGAGGTGGTAGATTATGAAACGGCAAGGTGTATTGAGTTGGGTCATCTTAAGTATGGCGTTGATGCCGGTAGTAGCGAATGCGCAATCGGCTCAGGATTTAAATCAGATGCTGGAGAGCCTTGCGCAGAGTTTCCCTGGCATTTTGATGTTGGTTTCAGGTTTTGCCTACACAATGGGAGTTTTTTTTATACTGAGTTCGATTTATAAGTTTAAAACTTATGCTCAGGGTATCTCTCAAATGTCGGCAGACAAGAGTATCGTTAAGCCTCTTATTTTGTTTTTTATTGGCGTTGGTTTTATGTACCTGCCAGGCATAATTGATACTTTGTTGTATACTTTATGGAACTACGGTAGCGATTCTCTGGTGAGCTATACGGATTCTTCGAGTAATCCGTTCGCTAGACTGATTGGACCCCTGACACAATTAGTTCAAGTATTTGGATTGATATCGATAGTGAGGGGATGGATGATGTTGGCCAAATTGGGTTCGGAAGGACATCATGGAGGTACAGTGGGAAAAGGCATCATTCACATCATCGGGGGAATATGTGCTTGGAATATCGTCGGACTTTGGTCGGTAATACAGGCAACTTTAGGAATCGGCGTTTAGATTAGTTTTTTTTGTTAACTTAAATGGAGGTGTAAAGTGGAAACTAAGGTTATTAATTGGAATAAAATTGCCAAAGTAGCAGGGGTTGCAGCAGCGCTGATGCTTCTTGTTGGTGATGTATTTGCGCAAACAGGTGGTGGTGGTAGCTCCGGCGGTACCACAATCGGTACGCTGGCGTCTAATATCACGGGCTCATTCCAACAAATTGGTGCTTTGATTTTAGCTATTTCGTTTGTGGGTGGTTTAGGATTTACCATGGCGGCGATCTTTAAGTTTAAACAACATAAAGATAACCCCACTCAAATTCCTTTAGGTACTCCAATCGCGATGTTAGCTATTGGTATCGTGTTGATGTTTTTGCCCGGTATCATCAGTCCTGCAGGTCAAACGCTGTTTGGTGCTAGCGCTACTTCAGCGGCGGGTGGTTTTACAGGTTCTGGTACATCAACTTTGCCTGGCAGTTCTGGTACTTCAAATCCGTAGAATGTATTTATGGAAAGGCCTGTGCTGACATTGATGGCTCAGCCACAGTCGTGGCGAGTGTTTTCGGGGCGTAAAGCAGATCCTGCTTTTAAGAAATTTGCTGAGCAAGTTTTTACCCGCGACGATTTCACTTGCCAATATTGTGGTTTTCAGGCTCATGAATTTCAGCACGTGGTTAATCGTGATCATAATTATCACAATAATCAATTGTCGAATATGATCACTGCCTGCGCCTTGTGTGCGCAGTGTTTGTTTATTGAGTCAATTGATTTTAATGATTATGGTGGAGGCAGGATTATTTATTTTCCCGAACTGTCTCAGGCTGAGTTGAATGGTTTGGTACAGGTGGTATTTTGCGCGATTGCTAATGCCACAAATTATCGAACTAATGCTCAAACTATTTATCGGGATTTGAAATTGAGATCACAGGTGGTTGATCAGATTTTAGGGGAAGGAATGAGTAATCCGGCCCGATTGGGGCAGATGCTCATTGATGCACCTTTAGAAGATCGTGAAAGGATTCAGCAGTCTGTATTGAAGGATTTGAGGTTATTAGCCTCAAAGACAAAATTTGAAAAGCAGATTCAAGCTTGGGCTGCGGCTGCTGTGGATGAATTAGCCGCGTAAACAGGGTGAGGGAACATAATGTCTTTAGCAACTGGATTGTTCAATGGAATTGATACGTTCATCGCGTGGTTAAATACGGCTTTAAAACAGACCGCGAATTCTTATTGCGAGTTACAAACGGCCGATAGCCCAACAGTTTTAGTAGGACACGATGGCTCCTTAATGTCGATTATCAAAGTGCGTGGCGTAAAGGCTTTGGTCGGTCCGGATGAATTTAAGCGTATCCATCAAGGTATGCAATATGCTTTGCAAACCGCCATGAAACGTAAAGGCCATGTCATCCAAGTATTTTTTGGTTATAACAAAGATCAGGTTGTGGACGAAATTCACGAGATTTTGACTCCAGCACGTGAAACGGCTAATCGATTAGGGCTTGGTTTAGAAGATCTTTTTGTTGAGCGTGAAAATTTTTTGAAAAAATATTGTGCTCATGAAGAAGTTTATATGGCATTGTGGACACGTCCCACTGCAATGACCAATGAGCAACGTAAGCGGTCAATGAAAGAAAAGCGAGCTAATGCAAAAGCGAGAAAATTGCCCGTATTTACGAACACTCAAAATATTCTGGCTGCAGTTCCTGATATTCGAGAGCAGCACGATTCTTTTGTGCGTGCTACTTCCAACGATTTAAATGGTTTAGGTGTGGTTTGTGGCGTTTTAGGTGTGCATGATGCGCTGCATGCTTGTCGGCATTCAGTGGATCCTAATTTTACCGATTTAAATTGGCGCCCCTTGTTGCCAGGTGACCGAATTACGATTAAAGAACCTCATAATATTACGGGTGATATCGGTGATATTTTATGGCCGAATTTATCGCGTCAATTAATGCCGCGGGATGCTGAAAATCTCGATATTCGTACCTGTAAAATTGGTGACTTACAATACGGTGCCGTGTTTATTGATTTGTTTCCCAAAGAAATTCAACAGTTTATTTCTTTGTTTTCACGTACTTTGCAAACCCAAATTCCATGGCGTATTTCCTTTCTTATCGAAAGCGGTGGTTTGGAATCAGTTCGGTTGCGTGCTGCGCTGTCCAGTATCTTAAGTTTTGCAAGTTCCGATAATCGATTATTCAATGAATCCGTGAATTTGCTTCGTTATATCAGTATTAATACTGATGATGCCGTTGTACGTCTGCGCGTTGCTGCAGCGACTTGGGCGCCTCAAGATGATCAGCGCCTGTTACGTTCAAGAACAGCGCAACTCGCGAAAGCGATTCAGGGTTGGGGCTCCTGTGATGTCTCAGAAGTTTGTGGTGATCCTTTTGAAGGAATAGTGTCGAGTATGCTGGGTGTAACTACAGAAAGTGTGGCCACAGCTTCTGTAGCGCCACTTTCTGATGTGCTCTATATGTTGCCTATTTTCCGTCCTTCTTCGCCCTGGGATACCGGTGCTATTTTATTCCGAACGCCCGATGGAAAACCTTGGCCTTATCAGCCAGGATCAACCCAACAAACGACTTGGATTGATTTGGTCTTTGCAAGACCGGGTTCAGGTAAATCCGTTTTGTCGAATGCGATTAATTTGGCTTTGTGTTTATCGGGCGGTATTGAACGTTTACCGCGCATTGCAATTATTGATATTGGTCCTTCTAGTAGTGGTTTGATTTCGTTGCTCAAAGAAGCACTGCCTGCTAATCAGCGCCATTTTGCGGCTTATTTCCGCTTGCGCATGACACCTGAATACGCCATTAATCCTTTTGATACGCAATTAGGTAATCGTTTCCCTACACCGCAAGAGCGAAGTTTCTTGGTGAATTTTGTAACCTTGCTTTCAACACCCGTCGGTGCAGAAAAATCGTATGATGGCGTAACCGACATGGCCGGTTTGGTGGTCGATGAAATGTATAAAGATTTGGCGGACAACGGAAATCCCAAAGTTTATACACCGGGTGTGGAAGATATTGTGGACGGTTGCTTGGAAGAAATTGGATTCATTCGAGATGCTCGTTCGACATGGTGGGAAGTTACCGATGCCTTATTCACCGCGGGATTTGTGCATGAAGCGACTTTATCTCAACGTCATGCGATGCCCGTTTTATCAGAAGCGGCTTCAATTTGTCGCTTGCCTGCTATCGAAGATTTGTACGGTAAAATTAAAGCGCCTACCGGCGAAACTTTGGTTGCGGCTTTCTCACGTATGATTTCGGGTGCGGTGCGTGAATATCCGATTATTGCGCAAGTGACAAAATTTGATATTGGTGATTCTCGCGTGGTTTCTCTCGATTTAGATGAAGTTGCGAAAAGTGGTGGTGATGCTGCAAATCGTCAAACTGCTGTGATGTATATGTTGGCGCGTTATGTACTCGGTCGAAATTTCTTTTTAACCGAGGAAAATGTGGGTGATATGTCAGCCGCTTATCGCGATTATCATTCTCAGCGCGTTCAAGAAATTCGCGAAGATCCCAAACGCTTAGTCTTCGATGAATTCCATCGAACTTCTCGTGTTCAAGCGGTGCGAGATCAAGTAGTGCAAGATATGCGTGAAGGTCGTAAGTGGAAAGTACAAATTGCATTGCTGTCTCAATCGCTTGAAGATTTTGATGATGTGATGGTTGAGTTTGCGACGTCTGTATTTATTATGGATGCAGGTCCTGAGCAAGCGATTGCAAAAACACGTGCTGTTTTTGGATTAACACCGACAGCAGTCAATGCATTACGCCATCGTGTGCATGGTCCACGCGAGGGCGGTGCAACCTTCTTGGCTCAATTTGCGACCAAAGATGGCATTAATCTTCAATTGTTAACTAGTACTTTAGGGCCTGTTGAATTGTGGTCTTTCAGTACGACATCCGAAGATGCGAATCTAAGAAATCAATTGTATCGCAAAATTGGTCCCCGTGAAGCACGTCGCGTGCTTGCAACGCTGTTCCCCAGTGGTAGTGCTGCTAAACTCATCGAACAACGTCTAGCGGATGCCCGTGAAAAATTGGGTCTGGGTGAAGATGAGGCCAAGGGCGGTATCATTGATACTCTGGTACAAGAAATTATTACCGCTTATAGCAAAGACCCCAATTTCAAAGTGCTGATGACTGCCTAATAAAAGGGGGCGCATGGGGGTGTCAGATCTCAAATTGAGGTTTTTTGTTTTGAACTGAAAACGTCAATTTGAGATCTGACACCTTACCGCCCTCGCTCTCCTGACACTCATTTTTACCTTCTTCAGTTTTTTTCTCGTTTAGTTTAAGGATCCCTTAGGGTTATCCGCGTATAATGGGGGGTATTTATACCATACATCAGTTCCTTTTGAGGGTAATATGAAAGCTAAAATAAGTCCTGTTAACGAAAGTTTTAGAAGCTATATGGAGCGGTACGCACTGGTAATGTATCACCGCTTGAGATTCACTCTTACATAGGTAACGGGGCCCGGACTGATTATGGCTTGGATGATCCTGCTGACTCGGCAATTCTTACCTTAATCACGATGCCCTATGTGAGTGTAAGTAGTTGGCAATATTTTGAAGATGAAGAAAAGAAGGAGGAAATGCTGAGGGGTATCTTACAACATCGAGGGTACAAACCAATTCAAGGTTTCTGCCTAACTATTATCACCAGCCTTCACCTGATGACTCATTGGTTCGGCCGCTGCCAACAGTGCCGCCTCAGGATCCCCTTTATCCACAGCTGTTTGCTGATCCTTCATCGGAGCAAGCACAGGCATCAGCTACGCCTGCCCAGAACTATTATTCTCGGCCATCGAGTGGCATTCCGTCGGTTCAAGTCCAGCCGACTGCTTCGCAAGCTTCTACTCTTTACTTCGTGCCTGATCCGAGCTATGGACGTGCTAAATAGTTTTCGGTACGGGGGCAATTCTCCTAAAAAGTTTTGGTGATCTTAGCCATTTCTAGAAGCGCTGACTCCAGATCATCGTCTTGAGTGGATTGATTCGGTGGAAGTTCTTCATCGGCCGCAAAACTTCTCCGTCTACTGTCAGTCAGAGGTTTCGGTGGTGTTCTGCTGGCTCGAGGGGAGGTTTCGGTGGGTCTTTGGACACGTTCTGAAAGGCCCTGCGCATTGGCGAGATCTTCGAGCGCTTTCTTGAATTCTTCGGAATCTTTTAATGAGGGAGGTGTTTGATCCGGCTCCTGAACGCCTGATGAGGATAAATCTGCATCCATGGAGGTGGTGAGTGGTTTCGGTACTAGAACAGAGTTTCTCGGTGAAAGCTTAGCTTTAAAAAATTGACTTAAACTCGAAGCTAAACCTGTTGAAGTGGGATCCTCAGTAGAATATTCACTGGGTGTTTGCTTCGTCTCTTTTGAGTCATCACTTTGCGATGAGGCCAGAACTCGGGAGCCTCGTTTTGAGCCAGCGGAATTTGAAAAGCCCAAAAAACTACCTCTTCTTGGGGATGAGGGGCGAGCACTTTCTGCAGGGGATTCAATAGAAGGAGGAGCTTCATCACCGGTAACAACAAAGCGGCGTGAACCGCGTGGTGAGGTTGATAGTCTAAGACTTCCGGTCCGGATTTTTTTGTTGGATTCGCTTAATGAGTTTCGTTCTTGTGCTATCGAACTATAGATGTTGTTTCTCAGATGGTCTAAAGAAGCGATTAAATTTTCAATTTTTCCCAGTGTGGGTTCTAAGATTCGAGCTTCGTTGAACGCTCGATCCAGAGTCGTTTTGAGTGTTTTATATTCACTGGATATTGAGAAGTTTTTAGAATCTGGATTGTCTTCCAATATTTTTTCAATTTCTTGATAAAGTTTTATAACTTGAACCTCTAGCAATAATACTTTTTTTCTCTTGAGTTTAAGGGCTTTATCTTCTTTACTAACTTCAATTGCAGATAGTTTTTGATTGATATCTTCCTTGCTTGAAGAATTAGAGAGTGCCAATTTAATTTTGTGTGTTGTCTGATAGGATTCGGTATCAGATTTAAGACTCGCTAGAGCTTTGCGAGAATCATCGTCAAATCCATTGTTAATGTAAGTCATTTTTAAAAGGAGGAATCTTTGATATAAGCTTTCCTTTTCATCGGCTTTTTCGTCTTTGAGTTCCTCAATCAAAATTGTTTCAATAATAAACAAATCAACCTGAGAGTGTTGAATTCCCCAGGCAAATTTTTCAAAGTAGATTTTTTCTAGAGCCAAGCGACTCTTTAAAATTTTGAGTAGTTCAGTATTTTCTGGCGCTTGTCTCTCTTCCAGAAAATAAATTTGTTGCAGATAGTCATTTTCATGTACTTTATCAGCTAATTGGGGGGCTCTATTAATAAGCTCTTTTGATTTTTGGATGGCTTTCATTATTCCCGCTAGGAGGACCGCGCCTTCTATTCGCTTTTTCGTGGCCGTACAAAAGCTAGGTCCTCGGCGCTGTTGCATGGCTTCGTGTTCACGTTTGATGTTATCGACAATTTCAGTTGCGCTGGGGCTTGTAAAGACTCTTCCCCAGTTATGTAACAACTGATAGGCTAAGGCTAGGCCACCTGAACGATCCATTCCATCAGTACAATGTATGATTAAGGGCCTTTTTTGTGCTAAAGACATTTCATAAATATTGAAAAGTTTTTCAATGTCTATCGAGTCGATATTCGCGTCTTCAAAATATTTCATGTTGACATGAAATATTTCAATGTCCTTTGGAATTCCTTTTTTTACAGCTGTTTGTATAGTGGTGTACTGGTGCACATTATTTTGTCTATCGCAACAACTAATAAAGCCTTCGCAATCATAAGGCTCTAAATTAACGTCGCGAGCTTTATGTTGTTCTCCCAATACCACCACAATGGGAAGTCCTTTCGCTAAGTCTTGGGCATATTCAAAACATGCCTTCATATAGTCCAGGCCACCTACTGCGAGTAATCGGCGGGCTTCATTTAAGGCTAGTTGATTGGTGTCTTCTGTTTTTCCTCTTTCACGTGGCGATTGTTGAGCATTTCTTTTTTCAAAGAAACGGTTTGGGCCCATCATCACAAATAAATTTTCACCAAAATGAGATAAGCCTGCGACGGGGTCTTTTACCGCGTAGATAAAGGTGCCTAATTTATATAAATCGGTAAATTCTGTGCCATAAACAGTTAGTGTAGAAGGCTTAACTTCTTCGAAGTCGCACAATTTTTTTGTTTTCTTATCTCTAAAATCAAAATTAGTTAAAGCTGCTATTTTTGCATCGTTAACTTCATTATCAGATTGGCCATCAGGAAGTAGATACAAAAAATTAGGGATAATAGACAATGCGTCTGCCAGAGTGGGCGCTTCTGGCGCTCTCGTATTCCTTGGAGATAGTCGTTTGATAATAATACTCCTTTATATCGATATTCGTAGAAGATACCATAATCTAATATGTATGCAAGTACTGGAGCTCGGGCAAAGCGGGTGGGGGCATCAGGCTGAGTTTTGGCATATTTACCCAACTTGGTTGAATATAATTTATTTAATTGCCTAGAAAAAGTTATTATTTTGGTCTATTTCCTGCCCCTTGATTTAATTGTAAAATGAGCTCTTCGATTTTTGGAGCCAGCTCTAATGCCAATGTGATCTTTTGATTTAATTCTTTGAGTTCTGGAAGTTCTTGATATTTTGCGCTAAGCCCACTGCTCCTTTGAGCATCTTCGAATCGTTCTAAGGCAAAATAACATTCTGCTTGTTGTAAAAAAGCAATCGCTAATAAATTATCAGCGGTTTCGTTAGTTATAATGTTGTTGATCAATGCTAAAGCTTCCTGTAATTGATAGAGTGCGCGCAGGTGCTCAAGCATAATAATTTTTTCTTCGAATGGAAGATTTTCTTTGGATTGTAACGTTTTCAACTCTTCTCGTAGAGTAGTTATTTTCTGCTCTTGAGTGCTTATGTGTGCTTCTAATTGAGAGGCATAGTTGTCCCGTTGATCCAGTTTTTCTAATAAGAGAACTTTTTTCCGGCATTCGTGCAATTGAAGAAGGTTTAAATGCATTGCGCTGCGAAGTAATACAACATTGGCCGATAATTTATTTTCCAGCATAGTTTCTAGCAGTGTCTGTGAGGCTGAAATAATTCCTGCTTTAAAGCAATCTTCTGCCACTGTTAATAAATGATTTTCTTGGACAAGTGAAGGGTACGTGAGAAGTTGACAGATAAAACCAGTTAAACGAGCATTTTTCGTTACTGGTTTAGCTTTTTGAATTTTCTTATTATCGCATGTTTCGCTGGCGTGAAGTGTACTCTGATCTATTTTATCATCGGAGTTGCCTAGACCTTCGAAAGGATCAGAGTCAGAGGCCTCATTTTCTTCACGTCGTTGTTGAATCTCAATATTAGCTATTGCTTTGAGGGACTGAAGTGTAAGAGGATGTCTTTCACCGTAGTGATTGAAAAAAACTCGATAAGAATGTTTGTAGTGCTGGAGTGCCTCCGTGGTTTGCCCAAGCAGTTCTAAACACAATCCTAAATTAGAACGGGCTACAGCCACCGATGGATGTTCTGGCCCAGCAATCTCCTTTTCGAACTCCACTAGTTGCTCTAAAATACCCTTGGCTCTTTCTGTATCGTCTACTTTTCTTAGGGCTTCTGCCATGACCTCTAGTAATTGGACTACTTCATGAGCTGGACCAGAATTACGCTCGAGAATAGTATATCCTCGTTCAAAAAGGGTGATGGCTTTATTAGGATCGTCTAGTTGTAAATTTGCAGTGCCCAATTTTATCAGGATTTTAACCGCGCGTGGATCTTCGGGTCCAAAGGTGCTTTCTACCAAAATCAATGCTCGTTCGAGAAGGGATGCTGCTGCTACCGCATCAGCAAGTGTATGAAGAGTAATTCCTAATTTCCCCCAGACTTCAAGTACCTGGTACCAGTCACGGTTCAGCGCCCGCTCAAAAAGAACTTTGGTTCCTGCTGAATTGCTAAGTTTCTGAATGGCACTTCCTAGGCTTCCTAATGTTTCGGACTTTTCAGTATCTTCTATGTTTCGGATGCGATCCAATATAGGGTCGGCTCGTTCTAAGAGGGCTTCGAAATCTTGTTGATTGTTTTGCGAATTATTATCATTAATGAAGTTTGTCAAAGTTCCAGCTGTGTTTCGTTGGTTCGGAGATGATTCGAAAATTCTTAAAGCTTGCTGGTAGTAATGAAAGGCCTTCTCACGATCTGCATAAAGTTCAGCATTAATAATTCCGAGGGTTAGATATAAAAAAGCTTTTTTTTTGTCCAAAGAATCATTCTCGGCGGAAACATTCTCAATCACGGCTAATATGGCTTGTAGATGGTAAAGGCAACTAGCTAGTCGGGATTCATCGATAAATGCTCCTTCTTGCTTTTCAAAATACATACCCATAATATCTATCAGCGAAGATAAAAAAGGTATCTGATCTTTTTCATGATCACTTAACCTTAGAATTTCCTGTACGAGATTATGGATACGGAAATGATTGGGATGAGGGTCATTTTCTAGTAAACTGTATTTTCGCAAGTCAGAAATCGCATTTCGGCATTCAGGCAAATTTGCTGCCCAGTAACACAATAAATTAATATGGATTGAGGCTTCTGGAGCTAAATAGGAGCAGGCTTTTATTATTTTATTTGCACTAGAGTTCGTCACTTTCTTTAGAGAGAGTTGAATTACTGTCCAAACAGTAGCTTTCTGAGGGTCATAAGGTTCTGTGGGAAGTTTGTTGTACTTTTCTTGGCTGGGGTTTTTTTCTTCTTGATAGTGATCGCCCATAGGGAGGCGTTCTTGAAGATATTGAGCTTTTTGTTGGGTAAATTCTTCAATATAATTCTGGATGGTGATATTTTCTGCGTCGATATAGGCTAAGGCTTGGGTGAGAGCGAGTGGGAAGTAGCCTAAAATTCTCGCTAATAATTTTGCCTCATTTTCTTGATAAATCTCAGGATGATTAGGAGCCAAGAACTTCTGAATGTATGTTAAAGCTTCTGCTTCTGTAAAGACCGCTAAAGCAATGGACTTAAAGCTGGGGTCAAAATCACGGTTATTATTATTTCTGGTAGTAATAATGATGGGTACATTTGTAGGTAAGAAAGTAGAGATTTGTCGAATATTTTGAGCATTATCAAACACAACCAAAAAAGGGCCGTGTTTTTCATGAAGTTGTTTGTAAACCATTCCGATTAAATCTGTTAAGGTTGACTGTTTGGGATCAAGTCCTAGTTCTTGTCCTAAGCGATGGAATTGCTCGGTCATTAAACCTCGGTTATCGACGCCATCATCGGTTCCAGCAATAAACCAGATAACAGACTGACAACCTGTTCTACCTTTCGATTCTTGATGATATTTCATTTGTTGATAGGCTGCGGTGACAGCAAGTCGAGTTTTGCCAATACCGCCAGTACCGCTGATAATTACCCTGGCTTGTGATCCGGGCTGATTCCGCGATAAATTTTGAACAAGTTGTTCAAGTGGTTCTTTGCGGCCGGTAAAATTAACAAATTCTTCTGGCAGCCCAAATGTATGAGCAGAAGTCTTTTTAGGTGCAGTAACGACAGGAGGCGGGAAAACAATTTGATTCTGGATATATTGAATTGTGGATTTTTTTTGTGAACTTAACACCACATCGACAACTGTGCTAATTTCTTCAATTTCCGTAACTCCTAACTTTTGTAATTCTTGTAGAAGCTGTGGGCGGAGTGGCTGACTATTTTCTTTCTGAGCGAATTGCATGATCTCCATAAGTAAACCTTTGAAAGACTCAGAAAGTTTAATTTGTCTGAGGTCGTCAACTGTTAGCGATAATTGAGATTGTTTGAATTTGGCAACAATATTGTGGAGCCAGCTTGGCATTTCTCTACTTTCTTCCATAATTTATCTTCCGTTGTAAATAGTTACTGCTTCTGATCGCTCGAAGATTAAAAGGATCTAAGTGCGATTTATCGAGATAGATTGATGGGAATCTCATCCTGCGTTAATTTGCTTTGCACTTCGTGGACAGGTTTCTTTTTAGTGACTATTTGGTTTTTTCGAGGCTTTTTGCGTCGGTGGGCCAGGTTTTGCACTTTGTGTTTTATTTTTTTGACTCTGTTTTTTACGTGAGTGTTTACGGATTGGGCGAAGGAGGGGGAGGCGTCGTACATTAAAACGCTCATTAAATTTCGTACTAAGGGAATGGTGGGTTTGAGGAGGTAGCCTGCGCCTTGGTTGATTGTTAGCGATACATAAATGTCGCTTTTGGGAAACCACATGACGATAGCGCGATAGCCAGCTGTGGTGCCATTATGCCACCAGACTGGGCCTATAGCATTCGAGCCTGTTGAGGTTTGGATAACTCCCAGTCCATAACCATAACCCACTTCGCCGGTTCGCAAATGTGAAATGGGCTCGCCACTTCGGCAACCCGCGGTACGGCCTTCGCAGACTAGGCTCATCATTTTTTGTAATTGTGGCTGGGGTAAGATGCTTCCGTTCATGAGGTCGTACCACCAGGCTAATAAATCTTCGGAGGTTGTGACAATGGCACCTGCTGCGTGAGCCCAAGAAATATCCTGAGTGGTAACGTCTTTTCCAGCGGAGGTATAACCATGGGCCATTCGAGAGAGGTAAGAGTCGGGATAAAGGCCTGTATAATAATAGGTGTTCATTAAATTCAATTGAGGATTATTGTGCAAATATTGATGCATAATTTGATCAAGCGATTTACCGGATACTTTTTCAATAATCATGCCAGCTAAAACATAGTTAGTGTTAGAATATTTCCAGCCTTTTCCGGGGGCGAAGAGTCGGTGTGAACCCGCCATTCTCACCAGTTGATCCGGTGTAAATCCTTGCTGAGGTGTGTCTTTGCGAATTTGATTGAAGCGAGCGGTGTTGGTGTAATTGGGAATGCCGCTGGTGTGGTTCAGAAGTTGTCGGATAGTAATATCGTCCCATTGAGGGTATTGGGGCAAATAGCGTGTGATAGGATCATCGATGGACAATTTTCCCTGAGATTCTAATTTTAAAATGATCATGGAAGTAAAAGATTTTGTAATGCTACCGGCTTGAAATAAAGTATTTTTATTGATGCTGTTGCCGCCACCAAATTGACTGGTACCGCTGGCGAATGTCATGGGTTCTGGATGGTTGGGTGTGTAAATGCTGAGCGCTGCGCCGGGAATGCCTGAGCTAGCACGCCAATTATTTAATAATTTTTGTATTTTTTGTTCGTTAACCGGTGGAACAATATCGGGTGCTGCAAATGCTTTTGAGTAATATAAAGCAGAGCAAATTAAAATCATTGCTATTCGTCGAGAAAACATAAATCCATTATCCTTTATAAGCTGTTAATGTGTTCAGCATTAAAGTGGCGACTGTCATAGGTCCAACCCCACCAGGGACAGGTGTAATCCATGAGGCCTGTTCTTTTGCTGAATCAAAATCAATATCACCCACAACGCTACCATCGGTTAAGCGGTTAATGCCAACATCGATTACTATCGCGCCAGGTCTTATCCATTCCGATTTGATGACGCCTGGGTTGCCTATTGCAACGATTAGTAATTCTGCGTTTCTGACATGCGCCTCAAGATTTTTTGTGAGCCGATGTGTCAGTGTGACGGTGGCCTCTGCGTTAAGAAGTTCTAGGGCCATGGGTCGTCCCACTACATTTGATGCACCTACAACAACGGCATTGATACCGCGAAGTGGTACTTCAGTTTGTGAAAGCAAGCTGATAATACCCAAGGGTGTGCAAGGGCGCAACAGGGGGCGCCTGGCGGCTAAACGACCTAAATTATAGGGATGAAATCCATCAACATCTTTGCGAGGATCGATGAGATCAATAAATGTTGAGGCTTCAAAAGTGTTAGGGAGAGGAAGTTGTAATAAGATACCATCGATCATTGCATCAACATTCAATGATTGAATTAATTTATTCAGTGTTTCTTGGGTAGTTTGAGAGGGTAATGAATGCAGTGTTGATTGAATGCCAACTTCAGCGCATGCTTCTTGTTTTCTTCGCACGTAAATTTGTGAAGCGGGATCATCTCCTACCAAAATAACAGCGAGTCCAGGTACTCGGCCAGCATGCGCTTTAATTTTTTTTATTTCTTCAGCAACTTCCCGAAGAATGACTTCGGAGAGTTTTTTCCCATCCAGAATTTTTGCTGTCATGATGGTCTCTTATAGTAATGAATTTGGGCAGCGGAATTGATTAACGATTCCTGGAGTAAAAGGGTTAATGGGTGCGTCGGAGTTGATTTGGCAATCCACGCGTTTTTCGTTGATAATCCAGCTGAGTTGAATTTCAGAGGGTGAAGAAGCTTTATCAACTTGTGCTTTATCGAGCAGATGGAAGATACCCCAAAGACCAGGATAGCCGACTTGGTTTTTTTGATCAGCATTATCAGCGATTTCAATAAAGACACCAGTTTGTTGGGGGCCGGGCCAGGTAATGGGTTCTGGGGGTTGATTGGGGCCATGGTACTCAATGCGTTGTCCGTTCAGAACCAGGGTGAAATTTTTCAAATCACCATTCAATGCTGTGGGGGTGAGAGTAAAATTGGCTGTGGGATGATGTTTGTTTTCTGGGAAGAACATTTTTTGAATGAGTTTTGCGCGGATAAAAGCAGCTAGTGCATCATCGGATAAAGCCAGGTTTTGTCCATTTACAGTTTTCCATTGCCAGCCATTGTCAGTGTTGTTGATGAAAGCTTGAACATATTCTTTGAAGAACACATCCATGGTGCCATTGGGTGCAAAAAAGCGAGCAAAATCATCTAGGCTCATTTCGGCAGAGGCCTGAGTGAAAAGAGGGTAATGATTCTGTAAGTGTTGCTGATATTCGGGAAGTACAATATTGGCCCATACGCTGTTGATGTATTGTCGACTATCAGCGATTAGCAGATTCCAGCCATTATCAGCAAGTGCTGTGAGATAACCTTTGATAGGTTCTGGCGTGTCTTTGGCTAGTTCATAGAGGATATTAATGTCATCTTTAACATTGCCTTTTGTGATGCGCTCTTTTGTAATTTTAAAGGCCAGATCAGAGGAGCCATTGGATTGTGCCAGCGGCATTAAATACTTGGCGTAATTTTGTAGTGCAGTGTGAAGACCATCGTGGGTATCTTCGAGAGCGAGCTCATTGATTTCACTAAAATGCTCAGCGACTAAATCATTAAATGCCGTTTCGCCATCGATATCTGCGGTGTTGAGTTGAATGGTTTGGATAAAATCAACAATGGGTGATTGCATGCTGTACAGACTATTGATCGCAGAAATCAAATGAGAATATTTTTGCGAAGGCGTGTAGTGTAATTGAGCCAACGCATTTTGCCAAGCGTTAAGATAGGCATTTAAATAACGGGTTTTTAACGCTTGGGCTAGCTGAGTGCCAGAGGTAGCCACTGTGAATTGAGAGGGATTGTTGCTGAGAATCCAATTACCTTCTGCAAATTTTTCGCACAGGGCAGGAATTTCATCATGGATCACTTGTTTATACGCTGCTCGCGTATAAATGCCTGGAATTTTGATGGGGTTATTTGTAATGGTTGCGTCGGAAATAATAACGGGTGCTTTGTGATTTTCATTTTCTAGAATTGTGTAGATAATATTATCCGGGGATGAGCTTGTTAATATCTGTCTTGCTTTGTCTACCATGGCAGGGTTGTTGGGTAATGAGAATGAAGGATCTTGCAAGGCGGTATTCAAGGCGGTCAGTAAAATCTCGCGTGTATTATTGTTGCTGATACTTTTTTGCCACTCTGCATTGTACCAACTCAGAACGTGTTTATTGAGTAATTCTCGTGCTGCAGCAGGATTTTGTGCTTTTGCGTTTTGAGTGCTTTGTGGTATGAAATGCATGGCCATCATATCCGGTTGTTGTAATAATAAGGTAATTTTTAAAGCGTCATAGAGGTCAGCCAATCGATCAGGATTATTATTCTGAGACAATTGCTCTAATTTCAGTTCTAAGGTTTTATTGAGAGCATTGGCAAAATCAAGCAAAACGATGTTGTGGTATCGTTGATGGGCCTCTTTCATCAATTCCTGAGGGTGGCCTGGTCGTAGGACTTTCCCCGCTTTCGTGGAATTGCTTTCCAATAATTTAATGCTTTGATTGATAGCGGCTAATTGTTGTGCGATGGTATAGAGTGATTGATTATTGGCAATTTGGGAATTTTTAATCATACTGTGTGCCAGTTCAATCCGTGTTGATTCTGCGGTATATAGATGATAAATACCAAGGCCTAGTAGACTGATCATAATGATGGGAATAAATAAAGGATTTATTTTTTGACGTGGGCGTAGAATTTGCGTGGCACTTTCTGCAAAGCTAGGTAATAAATGTTGGAAAAGTTCAGAAATGAAATAAGGCGTTTGTTGAGTATAGAGATCTGCATGTGAAGATCGTTGTAATGAAAATACTTCTGCTAAATAGCCCGTTAAATGATTAACAGAGGCGCCAGTTTGTTGGCTGCTGGTAAAAAATAGGCCGGTGAGGTTGAGATCACAGTCGGGCAATAATTCATTTAAAAAATGAATGGATTTAGAACAAAAAAGCTCGAATTGATAAGGGAAATCGTGCATGGCGCTGCGTTGAAGTTGGTGTGATTCTTGGGATAAGCGTGTTAAGAGTCGATCATGCAAGCGTCGATTTAATTGTTGTAAATGTGTGTTGATGGCTTTTCTGAGTGTAGAGGCCGTTTGGCCCAACGCTAAACGGATACCACAATACTGCTCACGTTCATCCATGGGTAGGTCGCAGAAAAATGCGGTAAATCCTGCCATTTGGTCGCATTTTGAAAAAATGATACTGATGGGCAGGCCGGGTTGTTGGGCAATCAAGGTATTGAGTATCTGATGAGTGCGAGTGATATCGGCATCGACGTTGTTGGTCATCACTTGGTTAATGGGGATGACTAAAGTAATATTGTGAAATTGAATATCGAGACGGTCGCAGAGCTTAAGAAACGATTGAAATAATAATTGGCAGGCTTGGGGATCGTCACGGTGCGGTAAAAAATGTTCGCCCAGTTCAACAAAAACATTGTTGTGATCGTACCAAATTGCACAATCTTGAGTGGCGGTGACAAGGCTTCGATCATGTTCAGTATCAAGTGCCGAATTGAGTAAGCTGGTCTTGCCAGAGTTGCAAGGGCCGATCACTAAATGCCAATGAATCGGCGGATGTTTGTTCAGAGATTTTTTCTGATCCAATTTAATTTGTCTTTGCACTTCTTTTATTTTTCGGCTGATAATTTTAATTTGGTTTTCAATGTTGAAACTATGATGTGCTTTAAAAAGATGAAATTCTGAACGCAGGTTTGTCAGTCCCCAGATGAACGCTAAGGCCACTAGAGTAATCAATCGATTGCTTAACGATTCAAAGGGTGCTGATGATCCAATCTCCAAAAGAGGGCCATAATTCCAGACCAGATAGCCGAGTAGTCCGACGGCTATGAAAGTGTGAAAACGAGAGTCTGTGATTAATCGTCGTAATTGGTCCATGTTTCACCTCAATCTGTGTTCACTCTGTTCCGCAACTTAGTGCTGAACAGAGATCCGTGCGTTGTTAGGAGCGGCTGGGATAGTATGAGTGCTGCTCAATGTTTGGCTGAGTGCCGCAGAAGCCCGCTTTAAATGAATATAGCCATAGGTGACGCCTATGGTAATCATGACCAAACCCAGTGTGGCTAATAAGGTAAAGGGATGTTGTAGGCGCTTTTTTATTGTCTCATTTTCTAGGATGTGTTGGCCAGCATTAATGCCCAGTAATTTTGAAGCTTCGCTCCGACAGCGGCGTAAGTTTTGATAGAGTTGATCCATGATTTTTTGTCGACTCGCTTGTGAATCGGTGCTATTTCGATATTTACCTTGATAGCCCAAGCTGAGGCACAAATAGTAAAACTCCAAGAGTTCTTGATGTTGGCCAGGATCGGAATTAGCGCGTTCCAGAATCGAGAAAAATTGTTCGGATTCGGCTTGATTGCTGTAAAACATGTGCAATAAGCGATTGGCGTGCCAGTCATGTTGTTTGCCCCAGTCGCTGTGATGAATGAGCTCATCGAGAAGGGCGCAGATGCCGTAACGTGCAGCGAGTACGGTTTGAGTGCGGAAATTTTGGTTTCGAGCCTGGCATTCGAAGGAATAGAGCTCATGAGTTAGCCGAGATTCCAGAGAATGAGAGCTTTGTCCCGCACTGAGTGAACCTACCTTTGTAGCCAGGGCAAATAAGGGCGCTGCTGCCGCTATGAGGGGGTTTAAGGCCTGTTCAATGGTAAAAGCGCCAGAGCGGAAATAAGCATTGAGTTCGGCTTCGCTGAGATTGTGTGAATGGACCTGCGGGGTGCTTTCAACCAATACGGTGTTGGTCGAAAGAATCTTCACAGTAGGTGCTAATAAAATATCCGTACTCATTAAACCTCTCTTTTTCCTATCCTTGAGGGTCTGTGCACTGTGGTGCGCTCAGACGTCATATTCGCTAAGATGGCAGCCTGATGGGGGCTGATAATAACACTGAATCGGCTGGTGATCAAAGGAGAAACCACTGGGTTTAGGGGATTGCTTTGACCTGGTCATTGATCCTGGTATCGGATAGGAATTCAGGATGTTAAAAAGGAGGCCCTCGCTGTCAGGAATTCTGAAAATCAATACGGGTTTTACGAAAATTTTTCACGGACTACGTAATTGTTTTTCTTCATGTTCAATCAGAAAATATTATCTCGTTAATTTTTAAATTTTTCGTTTAAAAAATGTTGAGAAATCGTTCTCAATATCAACCAGGAGATACTTTATGAAAAGAACAGCGGTAATTGTTTTTTCGGCAATTTTTGCAGCATTTTTTCAGATCAATGCTTTTGCAGACTTTTGTTTATTTACAGGAATTGCAGGGGCCTGTAATTTTACGAGTTTATCGAGTCATTCGAGTCCTCATGCTTTTTTTCATTGTGAAGCGGAGAATTCTATCTATTTAAAAATATTTACACACAATGTTTTGGTGGGTGGGTTTGGTCCTGGTGCTGGAACTTTAACTTTAACGGGGTCTGAAGTTCAAAAAGTCTTGAATAATCATTATTTTGAGGTGGCATATGATGCTAAGCATAAAGGTTTGTTGCAATATATTGCCGTGACATCTGTGGGGCCTGTGCGTTGTAAATTAGGTACGGGTGGACGGCCGGCTGTCTTTCCAGGTGCTTTTGCGATTAGCACAGAGGTATAGTGTGTAGTAGATTATTGAACGAAAGGGGGCTTTCTTTGTTGGGGGCCCCTGATATCTAGGTGACAAATCAGTGATTGTAATTTACTATGAAGGGGGCGTTTTACTTTAGGAAAAAAGAGGGCTGATTTTATGGATTCTCGTTTAACCGATGCGATGCATGGGCTCTATCGTTATTCAATGCGTAATGTTTTTGATGAAGCTTGGGAAAAAACCAAAGGCTTCAAGACGACTTACTGGACAGCGTTGGGAATTATCGTTTTAATTTGCGTCGGACTGTTTGGGCTGTGTGTATTGCTCGTTGGCATGGTTGGGATTTATACGGGTGGCGTTGTAGGTGAGCAGCTGCATTTGGTGACACCACTCGAAAAAGCCCTAGAAATTCCGATGCCTATGTTTATCTCATTAATCGTTCTTACGGTGATTTCTCTCTTTTTTATATTGCCACTCATTGCTGGGCTCTGGATGCTTGCAATTAATCACGTTTCTCGCCAGCCTATTCAATTCTCAATGGTATTTAGTTATTTTCACAAACCGTTTCGGTTTTTGTTGGCGTATATATGGACCACTATCATCATACAAATCGGTAATTTTGTGGGAGGCTCTTTATCTTATAAATTGTTGCCTTATGGTGGAGTTGCTGCCTATTGGGGCTTAGTGGTTTTGGGTTTGGCCATTCAGATTTATGCTCTGACCAGTTACTTTTTTGTTATTCCGTTGTTAGCAGATAGAAAACTTGGAACTTGGGCTGCCTTAGAGACATGCCGCAAAGCTATTGCAAAACATTGGTTCAAGGTCTTTTTCTCGGTGCTAACGATTATTTTAGTCTGTGGGATAATCCCAGGATTTGTCATTGGTCTGATGGCGGGGTCGATTCATCGGATAGCTTTGGTTTTCCTGGTTATTTTTATCTGGTTAGTGCCTTTTTATTCGCTATGTACAGCAATTTTGTATCGTGAAATATTCGGTACGGGATCTGCGGCAGGAAATTTACCGAAGACCGCCGTCTAATTTGTAATGTTGTAGCTTCTTACGCAGAGTTCCTCGGCTCAACCCGAGGAGCTCTGCGGCCTTACTTTGATTACCTTGTGTAAAATTAAGTACAATTTCTAAGAGCGGGCGCTCAACTTCTTCAATCACCAGCTCATATAAATGGGAGGGGTGTGTTCCATCCAGTTGTTTAAAATAATGCTCAAGTGCTTCCTGGATTAATTCGCGCAAGGGAACAGCTTGCAGTTTTTGCGCAAGATTGGGTATGAGGTCGTTGGTATCGATATTGCTCATTTGGCCGGGAGTATAGCATCCTGAGTGGTTGAGGCAAGTTTTCCAGGGAAGGTGCCAGAGTTTGAATTGTGAATATGCTGGAGAGGTGTTTTAGCGAAGTCCTTGCCTATTCACAATTCAAGCACTGACACCTGTGCAAGCGTTTCTAGGAACTGATGAGTGCCCAATCTCCCTTGATATTTGTTGGGTGGAGAGTGATCCAGGAGGAATACGCTTCGAGAATTTGGGGAACTTGGTCGTTGAGGATGCCTGAGAGGACGATTTTTGCGTTGGGTTTGAGGAGTGTTGAGAAGGTGTAGGATAGCTCGATAAGGGGTGTGGCTAGGATGTTGGCAATGAGGATATCGGCCTGGGTAGAGGGGAGGTCTTCTGGAAGATAAGTTTCGAGTTGTTGGTTGGAAATGGCATTAATTTCTGCGTTGGATCGTGTTGCTGTTAAGGCTTGAGGATCGTTGTCTACAGCCAGTGCTTTTTTCGCGCCGAGTTTGAGTGCGGCAATGGCTAAAATTCCTGAGCCACATCCATAATCAATAATGAGTGATTGATCGTGAATATTTTCGGCGAGCCATGTTAAACACATCTGTGTGGTCGGATGTTTGCCGGTACCAAAAGCAAGGCCAGGATCAAGAATTAAACTTTGAGTGGGGCGGTCGGCGGGTAAATCCCAGCTGGGATAAACCCAGAGTTTGTTTTGATAACATTGTGCTTTGAAATCATCCTTCCAGGTGTGCTCCCAGGATTGATCGGCGATGAGTTCTACGGTGGCATTTTTGGTAGGGAGTGCTGAAAATTGATTTTGAAGTGTGCTGAGAATCTCTGGAATGTCAGTGTTTTCTTCAAATAAGGCACTTAAAATAATGTGATCCCACAACGTAGGTTCGCCAACACCTGGTGCATAAATAGGTTGATCTTCAGCATCTTGTAAAGTGACAGCGAGGGCGCCCATCTCGCTTAATGCATCGCTTAATTGATCAGCGTCTTCTCGCGTTGTAGGTAATATGAGTTGTAAGAAAGGCATTAAAAGTCTCCAAAAATAAATTGTCATGTAATGACATGAGCGCTACTGTCAAGTTCCTGGATCGCTACGCTTCGCTCGCGATGACGAAGGTGCGGGTCAGTTAGTGTTTATTAATGCCCAATTTTTTTTCAAGATAGTGAATATTTTGAGAGCCTTTTTGATAGGCTGGATCGCTGAGGATGTCTTGATGCAACTCGATATTTGTTTTGATGCCATCCACAATGATTTCAACCAGTGCATTCCGCATTTTTGCAATGGCGTTTTCGCGATTTTCGCCGTGGGCGATTATTTTTCCGATCATGGAATCGTAGTAGGGTGGTACACTGTAGCCTGAATAAATATGGCTATCGACGCGTATGCCGGGACCGCCTGGTGCGTGGAATAAATTAATTTTTCCAGGGGAAGGCAAAAATGTTTTGGGATCTTCGGCGTTAATTCGGCATTCGATGGCGTGGCCTTTTATTTGTATGTCTTTTTGTTGGTAGCGTAATCTTTGGCCACTAGCTATTAATAATTGTTCTTTGACAATGTCTATGCCGGTAATCATTTCGGTGACAGGGTGTTCCACTTGAACGCGTGTGTTCATTTCAATGAAATAAAATTCGCCGTTTTCGTACAGAAATTCAAAGGTACCTGCGCCGCGATATTTCATTTCTTTGCAGGCTGTTACGCAACGTGAACCAACGCGTTGTCGTTCTTCGTCGGTAATGCCAGGAGCAGGCGCTTCCTCGATCACTTTTTGATGGCGACGTTGTACAGAACAATCGCGTTCACCTAAATGAATAGCGTTGCCTTGACCATCGCCTAATACTTGAATTTCGATGTGACGCGGATTTTCTAAAAATTTTTCCATGTAAACGTCGGGATTTCCGAAAGCGGCTTCGGCTTCGGTGCGTGTCATGGCAATCATGGAGATGAGATCCGATTCGTTGCGTACAATTCTCATGCCGCGGCCACCGCCGCCACCGGATGCTTTGATAATAACGGGATAACCGATTTGCGCCGCAATTTCTAAATTAGCTTCGTTGTTCTGCGATAGTTTTCCATTCGAGCCGGGCACGGTGGGAACGCCCACGCGAATCATTTCAGCGATAGCCGAAACTTTATCACCCATCATCCGAATAGTTTCTGCGCGAGGACCGATAAAAATAAATCCGCTATTTTCAACTTGTTCAGCAAAGTCTGCATTTTCCGATAAAAATCCATATCCGGGATGTATCGCATCAACTTGAGAAATTTCGGCGGCGCTGATAATCGCAGGAACATTTAAATAGCTTTTTGCAACGTTCGGTGGACCGATGCAAATTGCAGTGTCAGCGAGTTTAACATGTTTTAAATCCACATCAGCGCTGGAATAAACTGCTACCGTTTTGATGTTGAGTTCTTTGCAAGCTCTTAAAATACGTAATGCAATTTCACCGCGATTGGCGATCAAGATTTTTTTTACCATGGTGATTACTCAATGATAAAGAGTGGTTGATCGAACTCGACAGGGGATTCATTGTCGACTAAACGCGCACTGACTACACCGGCTTTATCAGATTCAATTTGGTTATACATTTTCATAGCCTCGATTAAGCAGAGAACGTCGCCGACTTCAATGCGTTGGCCGACTTCGACAAAGGGTTTTTCGCCCGGAGTAGGGGCCAGATAAACGGTACCGACCATCGGTGATTTGACGGTGTGTCCTTTGATGGGCTGAGCTTCTTTGGCTGCAGTGCTGGCGGGTGCGGCTTGTTCGATAGCTGCAGGATTTTGGGTGGCTGTTGCTGGGCTCATGACCGGTGGTGCATAGACCACAGGGGCGCTTTGAGCGGGTGCGTTCGCATAGCGGCTAATTCGCACGGATTCTTTGTCTTCGTGCACTTCAATTTCTGCAACCCCAGTTTCGTTGATCAATTCAATCAATTTGCGAATTTTCCGAATATCCAAGGTGTAATCTCCGTCAAAAATAATGTAATATAAGCACTTTTAGTGCATTAAAATGTATTGTGCCTGATTTCAGCCTGCTTGTCTAGTTCGTGGATAATGCCGTCCTAATGGGCGAAATTGGCCGATTTTGACAGCAAACTGAGGTTTGGGCATCGATCTGGGTTGACTGGATTGATAAGGAAGGGGAAAGGCGAATGAAATATTTTAACGAAATCACTGTACATTCTCGGAGCGGATTATTGGGAAGAGCGCGGGCTGGTTTGGGATATATCGCGGATAAGGTTTTAATTATCAATCTTGACGATACCCTCTCTGTAAGCGTTGAAGAACAGGGGTGTGCTAGAGAATATTTGGTGGGTGGGGAGCAGACTAAAGCACTACTAGCTGAGTTGCGTCAGGCTGGCGTTGTAATTTGTGTTGCTAACAGACGAAGAACCACTTACGAGGATGGTAGAAGCGGCAAAAAAGATTCTTTAGTAGATCTGGGTGTATCTGAGTATTGCTCCTTCCTTCTAGAAGATGATGACTTCGCATCGAATGCTCTTATTGTAGCAACTTGTTTGCAAGCATTTACACCAGAGACAAAATCTGGGTCTAAAAGGGGTACTCCTTCTACTTCATTTTATGTCATTACTTCTGAGAATACAGAAACTAAAGACGGTATGTCCCGCATTAAGGCACAGGTACCTCGTATTGGGCTCTCTATCCTGCAGGTTACGCCGCAACAATCAGCCGATAGTCGGGTTGAAGATCTCCATAGGGCTTTGTCAGAAGCAAAGCGCCATTTCGGATTGCCTGTGACTAATCAGTTAGCGCCGGTTGTTCGGCAAAACCAACCTTCTGCCAGTTCCGGGTTTCCTTCGACAGGGGTAACAGGGGATGTGAAAGTGTCAGGTGCGGCGATTGGTACAGCACCTTCAATTGGGGTGCCAGGAGATGTGAAAGTATCAAGTGCAGAGACTAGCGCAGCAGCTTCAGGGGGGGTATATGGGGATGCAAAAGCTCAAACGGCATCTTTTGGTGCAGGATCATTAAGTTCAGCCGACGCTAATACATCGACTATGCGTCGAAAATCTTCTAAGGCTGATGGGGCCTCTAAATTTACAAAATATAGTGCTCTTAGTGACCCAAAGCCTCATTCGCTCACTTTTGGGGAATGGTTGTGGGCGTTTTTTGTGCCTAAAATTATTTTTAGTTTCATTAAGCGGGTTTTTAGTAAGCCTGAAGATAATACCCAAAAGCCCAGCCTAAACCTAAATAAAAATGTACAAAATTTTTTCTTATCAGTCTATGGTTTTGATGGTTTGGATTTGTCAAGAGCAGAGGTAATTTATGCTGATGAACCAGTGCATTCAAACAATAAAATTTATACGGGTTCCCGAATCAGTAATTGGTTGATTCTCGCTTCGTTTTTAGGGCTGCCATCTCGACCCCTTGCCATGTTGGATGGTAAGAGAGGTTATTATCCCGAGCTTAGTTGGGGGCAATTAGCTAAAGATTTTGTCGGTGGTTGGGATTTTAAGGCGGACACGCCAAAAGCTAAATTTATTTTAGGGGCGTTGATTATCCCGAAACTGATTATATTCATGCTCAAAGTAGCGACTTGGCCCCTTAAGCTATTGATTAGTATTTTGAAAATTTTTACTGAAATCTTGCCTGTGTTTCTTTGGGTTGTTATTGCGACTTTTTGTGGTCTGTTTTCTAACTTGGCTCGCGAAACTCTTAATTCTTCTATGCACCCAGGCTTGAAATATCCCCTCTTTGTTCTCGTTAGTTTGGTGGCGATCGTTTTTGGAATTGTAGAGTACGCTACTACTATTCTGTGTAAATTGGGACAAGCTCTGACTTCCCCTGAGCAATATTTTAGAGCTGTTTTGGGTAGAGCTCGAAAGCTCGAGAATAAAAAACTAGCAACATTTTTTAGTGTTGTGAATGGTACATTTGCTGTGTTGCTGACGTGCGTAATGTGGTCTATTGCTTTCCCTTTACTATTTGGCGCTGTAGTAGCGCAAATTCCTGCCTTGATGTCCTTTGTTTCCTCTATTTTGCAATTGCCGTTAATGGCTACTTCATTGACGTGGGTTTCTAATTTGTCGGTGATCAGTACACTGGGTAGTGCAATTTCGGCATTAGGTGCTTATTTGAGTGTTGCCTTTGGTCCGGTGGTGCTGACTTTGGCCAGTGTTGTGGGTGCTAATATTTCAGTGGGCGTTATGCTGCTGGGTACGGCTTTGGGTGCACTCACAGCGCCAGTGGCCATCGCTTGGACTACTGCGACGGATTGGTTGAGCAATCAGTGGGCGAGTTGGCATGATGATATCAAGCCATCACAGAAGACCGAGAACAAAGGGCAGAAGTATCATCGGCTAGATGAGTCTGATGAGGTATTGGGAGGCGGGCAGCAACTTAAAGTGCAAAATGATGAAGATGGTATACCTCTAGTTACTCGAAGTGTTCATGCTCTTGTTGAACAACAACAAGGTGAAGAGCAAGGTGTCACTGGTGCTGTACAAGGGGCTACATCGAAAGGTCAAGATGAACAATTTGTATGGCAACCTGGAGGATCCAGGCATGCCGGAAATAACACGGACTGCGGTTCATCAATTACCCAAGAATTTGGTCTTTGAGGTTTTTAACGGTATCAATGATCGGCGAAATTGATCGATTTTGGCAGTAAACTGGGTTTTGGAAAACGGTATAAATTTTTATATAATATAGTTTGATATATCTAATTAATAACTGGGGGTTAAAATGCAACTGGATCGTCGTGAAATAAGCTTCGTTGAAATGTTCAAATCTGTAGGGCTCGATATCGATATACTGAAAGCTCGGCAGATTCTTCGCTTTCTTGAGCTCATTAAAGCAGATAAAGAAATTGATAATGTTGTATTCCAACCGGGAAAGCCGATGAATGACTTGCTTAATCGAGAGCAGGATAGATTCCTTCGCTTTATGGCCATGACCCAAGCAGCGATGCAAAGACCGAAACATATTGAACGACCTGATATCAATGACCCCACAGATTTAGATGTTCAGGCTGCAAAAGAATGTGCAAAATTTTTGGGGTTGGTGGAGGCTACAACACTTGATCAACCAATCCGAGCTGAAGAAATGTACATTTGTGGAGCTTTTCAATTTCGTACGATTTCTCGAGAGGCAGAAGCGCGTCAATTAATTGAAAGTGGCAGAGTCGTTGGTGTTAAGAAAGTTATCATGTCTTCAGGTTTTCGCAAATTGGATCCAAAAATTGAAGATATGTATGAGATTGGGAAGATCGAAACTGAAGCCCAAATGGCTTACGCAGTGCTAGAGAAAAATGCTCAATTTTATCGAGATCGGGGAATTGAAATTGGCTGTTTTGATGCCAAGGCACAGGCCGGTGATGTTCGTGCTCGAACGGAAGATGCAGCACTCGATGCCGCAAACAAGAGCGAGGCAGAAGTTGTGGTGTTAATTACTAATCAGCCCTTTGTGAGTTATCAGGGTATGGATTTTCAATATTATTTTCATCCGCGTAAAGTCCTGGCTTACGGAAGTGCGGCACCTGATAGTTATAATGCATGGAATTATTACGATGCTTTTACTCGTTGGATGTATACGACATCCCGTCATTTTTTGCGTCATGAGTTAAAGCTAGAGCCTGCGGCTGTGACCGAGTTAATCAATGCCTATAAGTTAAAGTACAGCTGTGCCTCATTATTTAATCCAGCTCTACCTGTTGTAACAAGCACACAAGAATCAGTTTCAAGTATCGTTAATAAGTAGATTCAAAATTAAAGAGAGACTATGGCCGCATCCCTAGATGGATATAGGATGTCTCTGAAATGAAGAATAGATTCTCTCATAAGATAGGCTTAGCTCTAAAAAAATCTATAGCTTCGTTATCAATTATGTTTTTAAAGCTATTGTTAATGTCGGAATAATCAACTAGGTCAACGGTAAATGGCAGGTTACTTTCGCTTAATGATACTCTGAACCTATTCATTTCAGATAAATCTATTGAGGTGTTAGCCTTTAAACAGAGGTCTAAGTCAGAAAATTTTTGATGATTTCCTTTGACGCGAGAACCGAAAACGAGCACTTCAAAGGACTGATCTTTGAATATTTCTGATATTATTTTGTAGTCCTCTGCGCTGAGATAAATTTTCTTCATAGCGTTACGATATTGTTAATGAAATTGTCTAATGCTTTTTTAAAGGGGGGGAGAGCGGAATAAATTCGTTCAGCAATATCTTCATTATAAACATGAGAGGTTAGATTGCGATTTTCTAGATAGTTAAACCACTCTTTTGGATCGTCTATTAGATTTTCCTTGGCGGCTTCTCTGAGTGTATCCCGAGGATTGTTAATCAATATGCCTTTATATTTCAAAATTCTTCTCATGGTTTTCCAGGCAAGCTCAAGTGTGAATTCAAACCTTTGAATACTAGCATCACGATTTAAATCTGTCTTGGGCGCTGCCAAAGCCAAACCTAAAGAGTCACGGGCTTTTAGTAGAGGAGTAATGACTAAATCTCCTAGTATTACGACATCGTTTGCCATCTAAAACATCCATATATTATTTCTTAATTGAAATTCTAGTATGTGAACACTCAAAGTGCAACTCTAATCAGTTATTCTTTGATTCTTACACTTCCGAATGGAATTTTCAGTCTATTGCTGTCAGATACAGATTTTTCCGTCGTCGTCTTTGTCTTTTTGTTCAGCTTGTTTTTTGCGTAGGTCTTCGTCCGCTAAAATCATTTCTAAGAGGGCTTTGAATTTTTCGGCGTTCATTTCGCCGACGACGCGATATTGTTTGAGTTCTCGGCAATCGGGGCCGAAAAATAAAATGGTGGGGGGTGCGATAACGTCGAAATAGGTTTCGAGTGCTTTGTCCGTGGCATCGTTGTGGGTGACGTCTGCGCGCAGTACTGTAAATTGACTTAATAATTTTTCGACGTCAGGATTTTGGAAAGTATGTTTATCCATGGATGTGCAGGCTGTGCACCAATCAGCGTAAAAATCGACCATTAAAAATTTACCTTTGGCACGACTTTTAGCAAGTTCGCGTCTTACATCAGTGAGATTTTTAACGGTATCCATGTTTGTTGACTTAGATCCTAAAGCGACAACGGGATGACCAATATTGGCGAGGGGGCGCATGGGATCGTCATTTCCGAAACCGGCGCCGACTACCATCAACAAACCGTAGACTAAAAATAATATGCCACCGCCTTTGCGCATTCTGGCCCATTTATCTTCACTGACGGGGCTGAAAGTTCCCATGTACATGGAGGTGATTACAAAGAGTGCTCCCCAGAGCATTAAGGTAATAGAAGCCGGAAGAATGCGACTCAGCATATAAATCGCCATGCCTAGCATCAGCACACCAAAAATATCTTTGGTTGCATCCATCCAGGGACCTGCTTTGGGCATAATTTTACCGCCGGCAGTACCGATGGCGATCAGGGGAATGCCCATGCCAAAGCCGAGTGAAAAAAGTGCAATACCACCCAGCCAAGCATCGCCAGTATCGCCAATATAACCGAGTGCACCCACTAAAGCGGGTGTCACACAGGGCGATAAAATTAACGTGGCCAAACAACCCATAACGGCAACGCCGATATAGGAACCGCGTTTTTGATGATTCGAGATTTCAGTGAGGCGTGTTTCGAATTTCTCAGGTAGTTTGATGTCATAAAATCCAAAAAAAGAAAGAGCGAGTGCGACAAAAATAATACTCGACAGAACAATAATCCACGGTTGTTGGAAAATCACTTGAATGCTGCCCCCCACAGCACCGACTAATAATCCTGCGATGGCATAGGTCAAAGACATGCTCAACACATAAACCAAAGAAAGTCGAAAGGCTTTCCAAGTGTGCACATTTTTTTGCCCTACAATGATGCCGGATAAAATTGGAATCATGGGTAAAACGCAGGGTGTAAATGCTAAGAGGATTCCAATCCCTAAGAAAGATAAAATGATAGAAATGTACGCATGAGAACTGAGTAATTCGTTGATTTCATCTTGATCTGAAAATGCCGCTACGGGTTCTTCCGGTGCTGTATTTTCAACAGTGGTGCCTTTGGCGACCGTGCCAAAATTACCTTGCATATCCAATTCAACTAATTTTGTGACGGGTGGGTAGCAATATCCTCCTTCAGAGCAACCTTGATAGCTGACCATTATCTGGATGGGGTCTTTGCTGTGAGTCATGATAGGAACGGAAATGGTAGCTTGTTTGGTGTAGACCGTGGTTTTTCCCATGTACTCATCTTGTTTCACTGTGCCTTGTGGCAGTATGGGGTTGCCTAGAACACCTTGAGTATGATCTTTGAGACTAAAATAAATGCGATCTCGGTAGAGGTAATGCCCTGGTGCGATATTCCAATCGGCGACAATGGTTTCCGCGTTAGTGGCTTTAATTGAAAATGCAAAGGCCATTTCGCTGGGTATCGGTTTGGTTTGATCTTTGGCAAAAACAGTGAAGGCAGCGAGGCTGATCAGTAGAGTGGTTAATAAAACTTTTATTTTGAGCATTTTCTCAGTGATCCTCGTGGTGGTCAGAGGCTAAATCCTATCTCGGATCTTCCTGGCTGTAAAGGCGCATTATCCTGTCGTTTGGCTTGGAATCTTTGAGTGAGGAAGAGCAAAATGGGTTGTTCGTAGAATAAATAGAGTGGGATAGCAATTAGATAGGTGATTAAAATTAGAACGAGACCAAATCGAAAATAATCAGCAACACTAAAAGTTGGGTGCGTTCCCACGAACACTGAAAATCCAATCAGTAATAGAATAGGGTGCAAAAGATAAGTACCGTAAGAAAGTCTGGCGAATGGGCGCCAAATGGCTGCGCTTAAAAATTTGACGATGGTGTTTATAACAATGCCCTTAGGTGAGCTGGATATTAATAGTAGGGCGCAGAGGGGCGGATAAAAAAATGTATGATAACAGAGCATCATCCATATAGTGCTGGTTTGCCAAATGTCATGCGTGCGATTGAGAAACCAGATGTCGTTGTTGGCGAATAATAGAAATAAAAATCCTAGGAGTAACAGAGTAATGGCATTTGTGGCAGTAGGGGAGAGGCGATCAAACCATTGCTGTAGTGTGGCTTTGTGATAAACTAAGACATAAGCTGTTAAAACCCCGTAGGTCAGAGGCATTGTGTGTAGATAAATCTTGTCAAAACCGATGCCAATAAAATTTTTAAATTCTTGGTTGGTGGCTAGAAAAACGTCGTTAGTAATATAATAATAGTGGTGAGAGATGATGTATTTTCCCATGATAATTAAGGGCAGTAGAATAAATCCGATCGCTAAGAGGGTGCATATTTTTTTTCCAATAATATTCTTTGAAACAAGGGCCATAATAATGCCGAAGAGGAAATAAAATTGGAACTCTACGGCGATGGTCCAACACCAGTTTAGGTATTGATCTTGCATCGGAATTAAATTATTTACCAGCAGTAAGTTGTATATAATGTTATGGGCATTTTTGGTGGAGAATGGCATTGCAACGATCAGAATAAAAACGTAGAGAGGATAAATCCGTGCAAAGCGGCGCATAAAAAATCCCCTCAAATTAACCGCGCATTTTTCTTTGAATTCTTTGATCAAAATGTAGCTGATTAGAAAACCGCTGATCACAAAAAAGATATCCAAAAATATACCTGATGTGGCTATTACTTTGATAACGGGATGGTTGAGCATGGTGTAGTATTGTGATTTCTCCAGAAAAAAGGAGCCGTAAAAGGAGATATGGCAGAACATCAAACTAAGAGCGGCGAGGGCTCTGAGACCTTCAATATGGGCGAATCGGAAGTTGTTTTTCCGTATGAGTTTGACGATAGGGGGTGACATTTCACAAAGATCCTTTTGTGCCAATATGCAGGCTGAGCCTACCATGCGAAATGTCCAATATCCAGGCCTCGCCCGGATATTGCACAAACAATCCACTGCTAAACGAAATAGCCCCAAAACTCAGACTTGAAAAGTTGAAAATCACCCCCACATTGGTACCATTGGCACTCCTGAGTTCAGAGTGCTAAGACGGTAGCTAAGGAGATCTGATGGGTTTTCTTGGTGTTTTTGTTAACTTATTTATTAAGTATGGAGAATTGAACGTATGAGCATAAAAATTCGTCCCCTACACGATCGTATCGTGATCCGTCGGATGGAAGAAGAGCGTACCTCTCAAGGTGGTATCGTGATACCCGATTCAGCCACTGAAAAGCCTATTCAAGGTGAGGTTGTGGCAGTTGGCACTGGCAAACGCCTCGACAGCGGAGAAGTCATCAAGCCCGATGTGAAAGTCGGTGATAAGGTGCTGTTTGGCAAATATTCTGGTACTGAGGTCAAAATCAGCGGCAGCGAATTATTGGTTATGCGCGAAGATGACATCATGGGTGTGGTCGAAGCGTAATCTCACGAACTAACGAAAGAGGATTTATTTATGGCAAAGCAAATTCAGTTCAGCGACGAGGCCCGTCAATTAATGATCGCGGGTGTTAATATCGCTGTAAATACAGCAAAAGTGACTTTAGGTCCTAAGGGTCGTAACGTCGTCTTACAACAATCTTATGGTGCACCCAAAATCACCAAAGATGGTGTTGAAGTGATTAAAAGTATTGAGCTCGAGAAGAATTTTGAAAATCTCGGTGCGAAAATGGTGGCCGACGTTTCTTCTAAGACTGCTGATGATGCCGGTGATGGTACCACGACTGCTGCGGTTTTGGCTCAAGGTATTTTGATCGAAGGTATCAAAGATGTGGTCGCAGGACGAAATCCGATGGATCTCAAGCGCGGTATCGATTTGGGTGCGGCGGCTGTAGTCGAAGAGCTCAAAAAAATGTCGAAGCCGACTAAAGATAATAAAGCCATTGAGCAAGTGGGTACCATTTCAGCGAACTCCGATGAAACAATTGGTAAGCAAATTGCTGAAGCGATGGGTAAAGTCGGAAAAGACGGTGTTATTACTGTTGAAGAAGGTAAGAGCTTGGAAAATAGCGTTGAAGTGGTTGAAGGTATGCAATTTGATCGTGGCTATCTCTCACCTTACTTTATCAACAAGCAAGAAAACATGCACTGCGAATTGGAAAATCCTTTTATTTTGTTATACGACAAAAAAATTACCAATATTCGCGATATGCTCCCAACCTTGGAACAAGTGGCTAAATCAGGTCAACCATTATTGATTATTGCTGAAGATGTTGAGGGCGAAGCGCTGGCAACATTAGTCGTCAATAATATGCGTGGTATTGTCAAAGTCTGTGCAGTAAAAGCACCTGGTTTTGGTGATCGCCGTAAAGCCATGTTGCAAGATATTTCTGTCTTGACTGGTGGAAAAGTGATTTCTGAAGAAGTCGGTTTAAGTTTAGAAAGCGCTACGATCCAAGATTTGGGTCGTGCAAAACGAGTGACTGTCACTAAAGATCACACGATTATTATTGATGGTGCTGGCGATTCAAAAAATATTGAAGCGCGAGTGGGACAAATTCGTAAAGAAATCGAAATCAGTACTTCTGATTACGACAAAGAAAAACTGCAAGAACGCTTGGCTAAATTAGCGGGTGGTGTTGCAGTACTTAAAGTGGGTGCTGCTACTGAATTTGAAATGAAAGAAAAGAAAATGCGTGTTGAAGATGCATTGCATGCCACTCGTGCTGCTGTTGCTGAAGGTATTGTTCCTGGTGGTGGTGTTGCACTCGTGCGTGCTCGTCGTGCCTTGGATAAAGTCAAAGGAGCTAACGAAGATCAAAACCGTGGTATCGATATTTTGCGTCGGGCTCTTGAAGCACCTTTACGTCAAATTGTTGCTAACGCGGGTGATGAGCCTTCGGTGGTACTGTCCAAAGTCGTTGATGGTAAAGATAACTTCGGTTATAACGCTGCCACAGGCGAATTTGGTGACATGATCGAAATGGGTATTTTGGATCCTACCAAAGTGACTCGTTCAGCACTCCAAAACGCGGCTTCAATCGCTGGTTTAATGTTAACGACCGAAGCGATGGTCGCTGATCTGCCGAAGTCAGCCGATGATAGCGCTGGCGCTGGCGGTATGGGCGGAATGGGTGGTATGGGAGGCATGGGCGGCATGATGTAATCAGCCGTTTGTGATCCACAAACTCCAGAAAAGCCCCTCGTTTGAGGGGCTTTTTTTTTGCACAGAAAATAGTATGCTACTGGATGGATATGGGATCTAAAACGAAACTTAAAAGGTAAATTCCATGATAAAAACGATAAGACCGTTAATGTTGCTGTTCATATTCGCATGCATCACGTCAAGTACTATTAGTGCGTATGCAATGAGACAAACGCAAGTGTGCTCTTCGTTCTCTTCTCCTCCATCGGCCCCCGTTGAGAAAAAAACGCCAATAAATCCCACTGTTAATAGATTATTTCAAAGAGCGGTTCGTGCTCATGCTTTTCCGGGTGGGTGTGTGATTGCAGGCACAAAAAATCAAATAAAGATTCAACAATGTTTTGGTAATCACAGTTATGACGTTGATTATCCGGATCGTTTGGATGATGCTTTTGATTTGGCATCTTTAACAAAAATTGTGGGTACGACTACAGCGATTTTGCAATTGCAAGAGCAGCATAAATTAAAACTCTCTGATAAAGTGGTGCAATATTTACCTGAATTTACTGGCCCCAATCAGGTAAATAGAAGACTAAAGGCGACCATTACAATTGAGGATTTATTGCGTCATCGGTCGGGTTTGCCTGAATCGAACCCTGTTGATCGTATGACGAATGCAAGCCAGAGTGCGCGCTGGAGTTGTTTGTATCAAACCCCCTTAGAATATTATCCTCGCCAAAAAGATATTTATTCTGATTTGAATTTTTTATTGTTAGGGAAAATTGTAGAGCGAATTACCCACGATAATTTGGGCGTGTATTTGAATACAAACGTTTTTAAGCCCTTGAAAATGGATCATACTTCTTTTCATCCTCAGGAAAGATTTTGTAAAATTGTTCCGACTTATTCTCGTGACCAAGTGGGGATCGTTCATGATCCTGTTGCACGTTGTCTAGGAGGTGTTTGTGGGCATGCGGGATTGTTTTCAACTGCGATTGATTTGCAGCATTTTGCAGAGATGATTTTAAATAAGGGCTATTATCAAGGCTCAAAGATTTTGCAAGAGCAATCCATTCAGCTCTTAACTCAGCGAGATGAGTTGTTAAAAGACAGTACTCGGTATTTGGGTTGGGATTCTGCGTATCGTCCCTCTTCATCGAAGATGCCTCGTCAATTCAGTGCTGGGCTTTATTGCGATGCTAAGGCAATGGGGCACACCGGTTATACGGGGACTTCACTCTGGATTAGTCAGAAGCAAGGTGTCTATGTTATTCTCTTAACCAATCGTGTATTTGAAAACGCTAATCCCGGTCAGCACGCACGAGATCGTTATTGGCGTCAACAAATTACTTCGGCCGTATGGAAAAGCTTAGGCTTTCGAGCAGAGAATGATCTGTATCATGAACCACGAAGGCATTAACCCAGGGGGTCCATCAACATGGATTTTAAATCGACGGTTTTGAATTTTCTTATGTTGATCTTAGTGGCGGGTCCTGTTTTTGCCTATCAGTCTGCGCCAGTCTTATCAGGCATTGATAGTTTGTTTACGCCGCAATATATTAGTCTTGTCAAAAATAAAAAAATAGCCATTGTGGCGAATAGCGCGAGTATTAATCGTGAAGAAAATTCTACCGTTGATTTATTAACGCACTATCCGCACACAGAAGTTGTAGCCTTGTTTTCACCAGAGCACGGTTTTAGTGTAAAAGATGATGAGAAAGTGAATGATCAATCCCATGAAAAACTGCCGATTTATTCTTTGTATGGCCCTCGAAAATCGCCGACAGCAGAACAATTGAAAGATGTGGATGTGATTGTTTTTGATTTGGAAACAGTGGGCTTGCGTTATTATACTTACATTACAACCTTAGCCTATGTGATGAAATCTGCAAAAGAAAATAATATTCCTGTGGTTGTGCTTGATCGAGTTAATCCTCTGGGAGGAAATTTAGTGACAGGTGCCATGTTGGATGAAAAATATGTCGGTAATTTTGCAGGTTTTTATTCCATTCCTACGCGCTATGGTTTAACCATGGGCGAGTTAGCGCTTTTTTATAATCGTTATTTTAAAATAGGCGCTGATTTAAAAGTGGTGCCACTTAAAAATTGGCGTCGCGACATGTTATTTTCAGATACCGATTTGACATGGCACGCTCCTTCTCCTGCACTGCCTACTTTTGAACAAGCCTTTTTATACAGTATCTTTGGTCCCTTTGAGTCACTGCAATTAGCAGTTGGACGTAGTCAGTCGAATAAAGAAGCCTTTAAGCGATACGGTGCACCCTGGATCAGTACCATTGAGGCTCAACAATTGGTTGCGCAACTGAACCAACTTAAATTACCTGGGCTAAAATTTGTAGCGGCCACATGGACGCCCGATCGAGCCATGTATCAAGGTCAACTCTGCAACGGTTTTATCGTGAAAATTACAGACTTAAAAGAAGTAAATAGCCTTAACACCTTTATTCAAGTTTCTGAAGTTTTAAGTCATCAATTCAAAAATAAAATTCGAATGGCAAGTATGGATGGAATGATTGGCTCTACTAGATTCCGTGAAGCCATTGAACAACAAGAATCGCCAGACACCATCATAGAGAATCTCAAGGCTAACAATCGGCATTTTATCCGACAACGTGAAACAGTGTTATTATATTAACCCTGCACGTGATTTTTTTTTATTAAAGTATAGAACATCCGGTATGTTTTTGAAGTGACTATCACAGGTGATAATCTTGGCATGATTTTTTTGTGCTGATGCGAGCACTAAAGAGTCTGCCATCGCTAATTTATGTTGCTTGGATAATTTTGCGGCTAATATGGCAATGCTGGTATCGAGGGGTATCACCTGCGCATTTTCAGTAACGCCTATAATATCGAAAGCGCAGCTCTCATCTTTTTCGCGACACACCCATTTAAATAACTCATACTGAACAATCGTGGGTATGATTAAATGCTCTGTGTCTTTAAGATATTTCGCAAAAGAGGATTGCAATGCTCCGCTGCTGAGCCATTCAATCCAGCCGCAGGTGTCGACAAGATGCATCATTCTCTATCCTTCCTATCTCGGTAATGTGTGGTATTGGAGCCTTTTAATATACCTTTAACATCATCGATGGAATACTGTGGTACGAGGTGAATAGTGTCGCCTTCAGGGATTAAAATGAATTTTTGGCCAACTTTAATATTCATTTGATCCCTAATTTCTTTGGGGATGCAAATTTGATACTTCGAAGAGAGAGTAGCTGCATGCATAATTTTACCTTTTGTCTATCGATCAATATATCGTAGTATATTGTATTGATCGATAAGAAGCAATCCTCTATGGATCTTATAATATTTCAGGTGCTGTTATGATAATATAAGCTTTTATTGGCTTGCAGGGCGCATCAATGGTAAAGAATCAGCTGAAATTCACATTTGTGACAGTATTAGGGACCTTCTTAGAGTGGGCGGAATACTGTATTTACGGTTATTTGGCAGCGAAAATCAGTGGATTATTCTTTCCACAATTTGACTCTCGCATTGCACTGATAGCAACCTATGGGATTTTTGCGGTGGGCTTTATTGCAAGGCCTTTGGGTGGTCTGATTTTTGGTTATATCGGTGATACTTGTGGTCGTAAAAAAGCGCTGAGTTATTCGATGGCTATTATGGGGGCGGCTACCCTATCAATTGGATTATTGCCGACTTATTCAGAGATAGGAATTGCTGCTCCCGTGTTATTACTGATTTGTCGAATTCTTCAAGGGTTGTCCGTTTCAGGTGAGTTTAATGGCGCCGCTATTTTTTTAATTGAACATGAGGCAACAGAATCCAAAGATTTAGCGGGTTCTTGGGTAGGCTCTGCCGCGGCCGCGGGTATGTTAATGAGTGCGTTAATGGTGGCATTAATTTCTTATGAAGGATTGCCAACCTGGGTATGGCGGGCACCCTTCTGGATTGGTGCATTGGGCTGTGGTATCGGATTTTATTTGCGTCGCAATTTGAGTGAAACTCCAGAATTTCAAGAATTTAAGAAAATACAGTATCAACAAAAAAATAATCCAATTTCAGTGGTATGGGCGCAAAATAAATTGGCGATGCTAGGTACAGCAGCACTTGCTGCATTTATTGGGATTAATGTTTATATCTGTAATATTTATTATTCTACTTTTCTGCAGCATAATGGTGGTTTTTCTGCCCATCATGCCTTGATGGTCGTCGCTTTCGGCCAAGGATTAGTCGCAGTGCTCATTCCGGTAATGGGCAAAATAGCCCATCTTTATAATGGGCGTACACTTTTATTGTGGGGTCTGATTGGCGCAGCTATTGCTGCGCCACTGGTTTTTTTCCTGGGGCAAATGCAATCGATCTTTGCAGCGTTGTTGGCACAATTTATTTATTCAGTATTCAACGCCATGACAGGCGCGCCTGTTTTTAATCATATACAATCGCTTTTTTCTGTGGATCGACGTTATACGGGGATCACCGTTGCCTGGAGCATAAGCGTCGCAATTTTTGCAGGTACTGCACCAATGGTTGCACAATATTGGGTTGGAACACTCCACCTAATTTATGGCCCAGCGTGCTATGTATCCCTAAGTTCATTGATAGCTTTTTTTATGGTGTTTTTTCATCGTAGAGAGGGGCTATTGAGGCTAGAAACTGCGGGGGGGTGAATCGATCTCCGTAGCGTTCTGCGAGTATTTTTGCCCTTTCAATGAAATTTTCTACGCCATAGGCATTAATGAATTGGAATATGCCGCCAGTTTTTCTGGGAAAACCGATACCTAAAATTGAGCCGACATTGGCTTCGGCTACGGTGCGGATGACGCCTTCGTGATAGCAGTGTAGGGCCTCAATAACTTGACGGAATAGTAATCTTTCTTGGATGTCTTTGAGAGATACCGATGAAGAGGATTTATAGTAGAGTTTTTTTAATTCAGGCCACAAAAATTTCTTTCCGTGTTTAGGATATTCATAAAAGCCGCCATTATAAGCCCGCCCACCTCGATTATAATTAACAAAGAGATTTTTAGCGACACGCAAACTGACCTCTCCATTCATGGCGTTAGCTTTGCCATATTCTTTGTCGAGTTGGCTGTTGGTTTCAGCCGCCGATATTAGGAGTCGTTGGCTGACTTCATCGGTTACAGCGAGTGGTCCAATCGGAAATCCAGCAAGTCTTGCAGCGTTTTCAATTTTTGCTGGATTAATGCCTTCTTCGATAAGACGAGCCCCTTCATCCACGTAAGTGCCGAATACTCGCGATGTAAAAAATCCCCGACTATCATTCACGATAATAGGAATTTTATGAATTTGCTGTGCGAAATCAAAGGCTTTGGCGATAGTTTCTTGGCTGGTTTTTTTACCCACGATTATCTCAATCAAACGCATTTTTTCTGCCGGAGAAAAGAAATGAATACCAATGAAGTTTTCTGGTTTTTTTGTGGCTTTTGCTAGCAATGAAATCGGGAGAGTAGAAGTATTGGATGCCATAATCCCATTTTCAGCAAGAAAAGGATATGCTTCTTGTGTAACCTTTGCTTTTATATCAACATTTTCGAAGACAGCTTCTATAATTAAATCACAATCTTTGAGGTCATGAGGATTATCTGTGGGATGAATACGATTGAGTATTGATATTTTGTATGTGTCGTGATCCAGAATTTTATCACAACGCTCCTTGCCTGTTTGTGCCGCACTGTGATTAATGTCTTTGAGTATAACATCGATGCCATATTTCGCGCACACTACGGCTATACCACAGCCCATCATTCCGGCTCCTAGGATACCGATTTTGTTTACTCTGTGATGTGGGATATTTTTGGGTCTGTTTTTTCCATCATTAATAGCACCTAATTGAAAGAATGAGGTGTTGATAATATTCTTTGTTTCTTGGGTGAGTAGTAGCTTAATCATGCCTCGGGTTTCAACGCGTTGAGCAGCTTCAAAATTGACTGTTAATACCTGGGTAGCAATGCTGAGTAATTCTTTGATAGCAGGACAATCTCCGCAGGATTTTTTCAAGGCAGAAGCGCTAAAGGCAGCTACTTGCATGGCGAATTTTGGATTGTGCATATCACCCCCAGGGATGCTGTGATCTGATTTGTCCCAGGGTTGTTGAGGGTGAGGATTATTATTAATCCACTCAATGGCCTTTTTTTCTAAATCAGCTTTATCGAGAGCTAGTTCATCGATTAAACCTAGCTTTTTTGCCGATTGCGGGGTTAATAGTTTCCCCGAAAGTATATAGGTTAAGGCTTTTTCGCCGCCAAAAAGATGAATGAGTCGAACAGTGCCACCGCCACCAGGTATTAAACCTAAAGTTGTTTCAGGTAGCCCAATTTGAATACTCGCTTCATTTATGGCTATTCGATGATGACAGGCTAAGCTAAATTCAAAGCCGCCACCAATGGTGGCGCCATTTATCGCTGCAACGACGGGTTTCTCAAGTTTTTCTATGCGGCGTAACAATGATTTAAAGAGTGAAATGAAATGAAAAAATTCTGAGGCGTTTTCTTTCGTTAGCGATAGAAGAAATTTTAAATTGGCGCCGCCGATAAAATTAGTTTTGGCTGAAGTGATTATAACGCCTTTAATTTCATCTCGCTCGTTTTCTAGGTGAGTGATTGCCTGCGAGAATTCACTGATAAATTCTTGATCAATTTTATTGACACCTCCCGACAAGTCTATTTTCAGTGTGACAATATTATCAGTATCTTTAGAATAGTGAATTCCTGTCATCGAGTTTCTCCCTCATGGATTCGTTCAATAATGGTAGCGACTGCCATTCCACCGGCTGCACATAATGTCACAAGACCATATCGTAAGTGGCGTTGTTCTAATTCGTCAAGCAAAGTCCCTAAAAGCATGGCTCCCGTTGCGCCTACTGGATGCCCTAGGGCAATGGCTCCTCCGTTCACGTTCACTTTTTCAAGCGGAATTTTGAGTTCTTTAACATAATGTAAAACGACTGAAGCGAAAGCCTCGTTGACTTCAAATAAATCAATTTGTTCTAAGGCTAAATGCGCTTTTTCCAACACTTTTTTGGTGACAGGCCCAGGGCCTGTCAACATAATCGTAGGCTCTGTTCCAATTAAAGCAGAAGCAATAATTTTTCCCCGTGCTCTGAGCTTTAATTTTTCTCCGATCTCTTTATTACCTAAGAGCACTAGGCTAGCTCCATCGACAATGCCAGATGAATTTCCTGCTGTATGAACATGATTGATAGATTCCAATTGTGGATAGCGTGCGATGGCAATTTGATCAAAACCCAGTTTCCCCAAATTGGCGAACGAAGGTTTTAGTGCATGTAATTTGGATAAGCTGGTTTCGGTGCGCAGATGTTCATCATGATCCAAAATCAGGCAATCATTGTCATCATGAACAGGAATAATGGATTTTGCGAACAATTTCTTGTTCCACGCTGCCGCTGCCTTTTGATGTGAACCTAAGGCATATTGATCAACATCGTCGCGACTAAAATGATAAAGGGTTGCTATTAAATCGGCGCTGATACCCTGAGGAATAATTTTATTGGGTATGCTCAGATCAGGATCAAGGATTAAAGCGCCACCGTCTGAACCCAGTGGTAAACGTGACATGGATTCTACGCCCCCCGCAACCACTAATTTATCAGAGCCTGAGGCGATACGCATAGCACCGATATTCACAGCTTCTAGGCCTGATGCGCAAAAGCAATTGAGCTGAATACCGGGGATGCTGTTCGGCCAGCCAGCGAGCAGAGCGGCCGCTTTAGCAATATCACCCCCTTGCTCGCGGGTAGCGGTGACACAGCCGAGGAGTAGGGCGTCAACAGTGGCTTTGCTGAGGTGGTTGCGCCTTTTTAAGGCTCCTAATAAGCCCGCTGCAAGTTTGACGGGTGAGACTTCATACAGCGCCCCGTCGCTTTTGCCGCGTCCTCTGGGCGTTCGGATCGCATCATAAATGTATACGTCATTACTCATGTTTTTTTCAGCTCCCCATAGTATCATTATAGTCCGTTTGAAGGAGGATCGCTGGTGCAAACAGAACAGCTGACATGGCCACCCGAATATCGATTGCGAAAAAGTCGGCGTGCCAAATATTTGCAATTAAAAGTGAGCCGTGAAATTGGCTTGGAAGTAATAGTGCCCTATCGCTTTGGTTATTATGATTTGAATAGTTTTTTGTTGACACATCGCGAATGGATACAAAAAAAATTAGCGATCCATCAAGCCCGAGTTGAAAAAAATAAAAATTTGCCAGAACGAATTCATATTCAAATGAATGATGAAGTGTGGTATGTTAAAACACTGAGTGCGATGGGTAAGGCTCAACTGATCACTAGGCCCGATAACACCTTGGTTCTGATGGGTGAATTAACGGATTTGCAATTCTCCCAATCGTTAATAAAAAAATGGCTAAGAAAAAGAGCGAGAAATCTTTTGGTGCCACTTATAGAGAATTTATCTGTTGAAACAGGTTTGAAATTTAATAAAATCAGCATTCGTGATCAAAGAACGCGTTGGGGTAGTTGCTCGTCTAAAGGCGATATTGCGCTCAACTATAAATTGATTTTATTGGCACTACCGCTGGTACGTTATATTCTGATTCATGAGCTTTGCCATACTCGCCACTTGAATCATTCAAAACAATTTTGGGCATTGGTGGCTCAATATGATCCGGATTATCGTCGTCACAAAAGAGAAATTCAACATTTGGAGTAATAGTTCATGCTACTGAATTCATCGTGGTGGACACAATTTCGGTCGACTAAAGCCTATGATTTTCTGGCAGCTTTGCCTTTGATTTTTTGGTATGGATTAGCGGTACGATCGCAATTACCGTTTTTGAAGCAGCAATTTGAAGCGATTTATTTTGGTACAATTGATTTGAAAGGTGTATTGCAACTATCTGCCGTGTTGAGTTCAGCACTATTCTTTTTATTCTTAATTTATTTGCTGGTGGCACGTAAAAGACCACTCTTGCGTAGCCAAGGAATATTGCCTCGTTTTATCGCGGTGCTCGGCACATTTCTGGGAACAGCTTTGCTTTTTCTTCCCGTTGTAAATTTGTCTTTAGGAATGCTGGCACTTTCAAATATTCTTATTTTGGGTGGGAGTATTTTAGCTTTTTTTGTGGCCTTACATCTGGGGTCTTCTTTTGCCATCATGCCAGAAGCACGAAGATTAGTGACTTCAGGGCCCTATTCCGTAGTACGTCATCCCTTATACGTTGTTGAAGCGATTATTATGTTGGGGGCTATTTTCGAATTTCAGCAACCGTGGGCTTTTCTCATTTGGGTTGTAGTAATACTCTTACAATTGTGGCGCACAGTTTTTGAAGAACGTATTTTGTTGAAACAATATCCAGAATACGCAGAATATCAACAACAAACTTGGCGTTTTATTCCAGGTGTCTATTAGAGGTGGCAGATCAACGATTGATCGCCTCTCAGAGAACCCATCAATCGTAGATCTAACCCCTCTCTGGGCTATTTTAAATAGCGCTGATCGATGTGTGCGAGGTAATAAGTTGGGTCGAGTGGGCTGCCTGTGGCGTCGGTGAGTAGGGTGCTGATATCGACTGAGGAGGCACGTTGGTGGATGTGTTTGCCTAGCCAGGAGAATAGGGTGCTGAAATCGCCTTGTTTTATTTCTTCGGTGAGTGTGGGGTTGGCTTTTTTCATGGCTGTGAATAATTGGGCGGCGATTAAAGTTCCTAAAGTGTAGGCGGGGAAATAACCGAAAATTCCAGCGGGCCAATGAACGTCTTGCATGACGCCCTCTTTGTAGTTACCGGTTGTCGATAATTTTAGATAGGTCTGCATTTTTTGATTCCAGGCATCCGGTAAATCATCGATGCTTAATTGATTACGAAATAAATCGCGTTCTAATTCGTAGCGTAAAATAACGTGCAAAGGATAGGTGACTTCGTCGGCATCCACGCGAATAAATCCTGGTTGAACGCGAGTGTAGAGTTTGTATAAATTATTGGCGGAGAAGCTTTCGTCGTTGCCAAAATACTGTCTGACTTTTGGCTCTAGAAAATGCATAAATTCAATGCTTCGACAAGCGTACATTTCAACTAATAGAGATTGGCTTTCATGAACGGCCATACCCAGCGATCGGCCTACAGGTTGTCCGCGCCATTCTAAGGGTAGTCCTTGTTCATAACGCGCGTGCCCAGTTTCGTGGCAAATGGCCATGGCAGCCGTTACAAATTCGCTTTCGTTGTAGCGAGTGGTGATGCGAATGTCACCTGCTACACCACCGCAAAATGGGTGGTGACTAATATCCAATCGGCCTTGCTGAAAATCAAAGCCTAAGGCTTGCATTAAATCCAAGCCCAATTGTCGCTGCTTGTCGACAGAAAAATGCCCGGTGGGTTTGATCATGGGTTCATTTTTTTGAAGCGCAATAATTTTTTCTATCCGAGAGGGTAATTCATTTTTCAACTGAGTAAAAATCGGATCAATAATGGCTTGGCTGATTCCGGGTGAATATTCATCGATCAGTGCGTCAAAAGGATCACAGCCTAAAGCTTCCGCTTGTAGCGTAGCGATTTCGCGAACGGTATCGAAGGTTTTTTGAAGCAAAGGTTTAAAATCTTTCCAATTATTCTGCGATCGTAATTCGCGCCATGCTTGTTCAGAAGCCATCCGTGCTTTGGTACTTTCAGCAATGAGTTGAGTGGGTACAACGGTAGCGCGTAAATAATTTTTTTCAATCCACTCAAGATTTTTAAGTTGCCAGGGGTCTGTAATAGAATCGCTTTTGGCCGCCTGGATAGTCTCACCCAGTGCTTCAGAGGTTTTCATTTCATGCATCATGGCTGCGAGCGTTGATAATGCATCAGCCCGAAGCTCGCCACTACCCACTGGCATCATCACAGCCTCATCCCATTGTGCAATTGCCCGCAGGTGATCCAGGTTAGAGAGTTTAGTCATTTGTTCAGTTAATTGTGCGTAAGCATTGTTCATCTTAAAATTCCCGAAGTAATTTGCCGCTACCGAGAAGCGGAGATGTAAAGCCGTTTTCTCGGAGGGCATACCAAAATGTGACGGCGTTGATGCCGAGTAGGGGTATGCCAAGAGTGGGTTCGAGTTTTTCGCTGACGTTGATGAAACTCATGTTGGTGCCGCATTGAACGATGGCATCTAATTTATTTTCTGATGTGGCGAGCAATTCTTTAATGGCTTTTTCTTTGGCCGAGTCAGGGATGTGTGCAATGTGCATCGCATTGGCACAGGAGAAGCCTACACTGGCTATTACGTTGAATCCTAAATCTTCAAACATTTTTGTGGCATTTTCATTGCCGTGTTTATCGAAGGGAGAAATAATGCCAATGCGCTTTGCATTGAATTTATTTAAGGCAGCAGGTGCCGCATCGTGCCAAGTTGCCCATGATAATCCAGAATAAGATTCAATTTCAGCCATAGGCGCCCGGATTTCTTCCAGACCATAAATAATATGTTCTAAGCTCATCCCCATGATTAAATATTCAGGTGCCGCTAATAATGCAGAATCAACCCCGTTTTTTAGTCCCGTCAAAAATTGTCTGCGATATTCTTGTAAGTCAGCTTCGTTGGCGAGTTTAGGGCTGGGTGTTGCAACGTTGGAAGTGTGAATACCCACACCATTGAGTGCGTCGTGATTTTTAAAAATTATACTCCAGAGTTCGTGTTCCATGCTTGTGTTTGTAGCTGGAATAAGCAGACCCAATTTTTTGCGAAAGCTTCGGACATCAGGGTAAGTTGAAGAGGCATCAATCCCACTAAAATTTTCAGCTTTTTGGCCATTCAGAATAACACCAGGAGAAGCCAGCGCTGGCATAGGCGCAGCATTAACATCTGGAGATTTAATCGGCTTTCCTGATAATAATCCAATCATAGTTTGCCTCCAGTAGCACTTACTAACTATTCTTCTTCCCACTTTAGGGTTCCGCCGGTCTGATATTCCGTGACGCGGGTTTCAAAGAAGTTCTTTTCTTTTTTGAGATCCATCATCTCGCTCATCCAAGGAAAAGGATTTTCAGCCCCGGGAAATTGTTCGGCGAGGCCGATTTGAGCGCAGCGACGGTTGGCGATGAATTGTAGATAATCTTTGAACATTTCTGCGTTCAAGCCCAAGATGCCGCGAGGCATTGTATCAATCGCATATTGATATTCGAGATCCACGCCTTCTCGGATAAGTTGAATCATTTCTTTTTGGAAATCTTGGCTCCACAGATGCGGATTTTCAATTTTAATTTGGTTGATCACATCAATACCAAAATTAAGATGCATGGATTCATCGCGCATAATATATTGAAATTGTTCGGAGGTGCCGCCCATTTTATTTCGGCGCCCCATCGAAAGAATTTGAGTGAAGCCTACGTAGAAAAATATTCCTTCAAATACGACGTAAAACGCAATCAAATCGCGGAGGAGTCGTTGATCATTTTCAGGTGTGCCGGTTTGGAAAGTAGGGTCGCCCAAACTTTGGGTAAACCGAAGGGCCCAATTTGCTTTGGTGGCGACAGAGGGAATTTCTCGGTACATATTAAATACTTCCGCTTCATCCAGTCCCAAACTTTGAATCACGTGCTGATAAGCATGAGTGTGTAAAGCTTCTTCAAAGGCTTGACGTAATAAATATTGTCGGCATTCAGGATTAGTGATGTGACGATACACAGCTAACACTAAATTATTCGCCACGAGTGAATCGGCTGTTGAGAAAAAGCCTAGATTTCGCTTGATAATAATGCGTTCGTCTTCGGTGAGTCCGTTAGGATCTTTCCAGAGCGCAACGTCGGCAGACATATTGATTTCGTTCGGCATCCAATGGTTTGCGCAAGCGTCCAGATATTTTTTCCAAGCCCATTCATATTTAAAAGGAACGAGCTGATTTAAATCGGCACGGCAATTAATAATTTTTTTGTCATCAACCACAATGCGTTTTTCGCCCATTTGCAAAAGTTCTAAACCAGTGGCCCCACCGGTTGAGGGTTGATTGCTCCCAACCGAAATATGGTCGACAATAGCTTGAGCGAGGGGTGTGTTGCTTGATTTTACTGACGTATTGAGTAATTCAGCCGATTTCGGTTCGTGAATTTCTGGAACAAAAGTGCTGGCAATAGCGCCAGCAATACTTTCGCTTTTGGGAATGACAGTAGCGGGTGTTGTTTCGTAGTCATCCCAGTTTAATAAACTTGATTTTGTCGCTTGTTGACTCATTGTCATGCACTCCTTAGTGTTCGGTAAATTTATCCTATTATTGACAGGCTTCGCAGTCAGGGTCATCAATCGAGCACGCTTTTGGTGCCTCATTGATTTTCACGGCATTTAAAGCACCGTCAGAGATGGTCGATTTTTCAGCATTGGTCGCGCCAAGACTACGCAAATAATAGGTGGTTTTTAAGCCACGTAGCCATGCCATTCGATACAACACATCCAAACGTTTTCCGGAAGGTTCGGCCATGTATAAATTGAGCGACTGGGCTTGATCGATCCATTTTTGTCGACGAGATCCTGCGTCCACCAGCCAGCGTGGTTCGATTTCGAAGGCTGTGGCATAGAGTTTTTTGAGTTCGTCCGGAATGCGCTTAATATTTTTTAAGCTGCCATCGAAATATTTTAAATCGTTGATCATCAAATCATCCCAGAGATTCAGTGCTTTGAGTTCTCGGACCAAGTGTGGATTAACGACGGTAAATTCTCCTGACATATTGGATTTAACGAATAAGTTTTGATAGGTAGGTTCGATTGATTGGCTGACGCCGCAAATATTCGAAATAGTAGCCGTGGGGGCGATCGCCATGACATTGGAATTTCGCATACCCGTTGTTGCCACTCTGCGACGCAATTTATCCCAATCTAAAGTGGTGCTGGTGTCTTGTTCCAAATAATCGCCGCGGGCTTCGTGCAATAATTCAATCGAATCGATCGGGAGAATGCCTTTGCTCCACAACGACCCTTCATAGCTGCCGTAGGTGCCGCGTTCTTCTGCTAAATCACAGGAACTATTGATCGCGTGATAACTGATGATTTCCATGGAGCGATCAGCAAATTCCACAGCTTCATTGGAGGAGTAGGGAATACGCTGTAAATAAAGCGCATCTTGGAATCCCATGATGCCTAAACCGATAGGGCGATGTTGTAAATTAGAACGGCGTGCTTGAGGAACTGTGTAATAGTTGATGTCGATGACATTATCCAGCATGCGAATCGCTGTTTTGATAGTTTGAGCTAATTTAGTTTGATCCAATCCTTTTTCGCTGACGTGATTGGCCAAATTGATACTGCCTAAATTACAAACAGCAATTTCATCTTTGTTGGTGTTTAAGGTAATTTCGGTACACAAATTTGAGCTGTGAATGACGCCAGCATGTTGTTGAGGTGAGCGCAAATTACACACATCTTTAAAGGTGAGCCAAGGATGCCCTGTTTCGTAAAGCATGCCGAGCATTTTTCGCCAGAGTGAGACGGCGGAAAGTTTTCTGCTGCGAATTTCGCCGCGTGCTGCTTTGGCTTCGTATTGTGCGTAGAGTTTTTCAAAAGCTAAACCGTAGCTATCGTGAAGATCGGGCACTTCTTCAGGCGAAAATAATGTCCATTCTTTGTCTTCGAAAACGCGTTTCATAAATAAATCAGGGACCCAGGATGCGGTATTCATGTCGTGAGTACGGCGCCGATCGTCACCCGTATTTTTACGTAATTCTAAAAATTCTTCAAAATCCATGTGCCAGGCTTCGAGATAACCGCAAACGGCGCCTTTGCGTTTTCCGCCTTGATTCACCGCAATGGCGGTGGCGTCTGCCACATTCATAAAAGGTACAACGCCCTGCGATTTTCCGTTGGTGCCCTTGATGTGGGCGCCAATGCCACGTACCGGTGTCCAATCGTTTCCGATACCACCAGCAAATTTCGATAGCAATGCGTTATCACGAATAGCGCCGTAAATGCCTTCTAAATCGTCTGGAACGGTAGTTAAAAAACAGCTGGATAATTGAGGTCGTTGTGTACCGGCATTGAATAATGTGGGTGTGGAAGCCATGTAATCGAAGGTCGACAACAAGTTATAAAAATCGATGGCATGTTGTGTTTTGTTTTTCTTTTCAGCGATTGCAAGGCCCATGGCGACTCGCATGAAAAAGGTTTGAGGCAATTCGTAGTGAATGCCTTTGCTGTGTAGAAAATAGCGATCGTAGAGTGTTTGTAAGCCCAGATAGGTGAATTGATTGTCGCGTTCGCCTTGCAGTGCAGCGCCCAATTTTTCCAAGTTAAATGTTTTTAATTTCGGATCCAAGGTGCCGAGCTCGATGCCGCGTTCAATATAAGCGGCGAAAACATCGCCATAATTTTTGTTGAGTTCTGCTTGTGACCAATGTTGGTTAAATCCTAAAAAGTTTAAGACTTCTTGGCGCAGATCATTTTGTAAGAGGCGTGCTGCGGTGAAACCATAATTCGGTTCGCGTTCGTTCATGGCCCGCGCACTGAGGGTAGCTGTTTTGTAAACATCGTTGAGGGTAGCCCCATCGAATAAATTGCGCAGGGTGTATTTGACAATCAGATCTGCATTGACGTCGCTCAGCCCTTTGCAGGCTTCTTCGACTTGAGCGCGAAGCCACGCTTCATTTAAGGGCTTAAGACTGCCATCTTCTTGTTTGATATTGAGGGTGGCGCCAGTTTGTTGCGTTTTGTCAGCTTCTGCTTTGCGTTCTTGAGCACGTTTTTCGCGATAGAGCACATAATGTCTGAAAACTTGGTATTCTTCCGCTTTCATCAGCGCGTATTCGACACGTTCTTGAATATCTTCGATGTGAATGGTGCCGCCGGTGGGGTAGCTTCTAAGAATTCTGGCATTGATTTGTTGTGTGAGTAGCTTAACGATTTCGCTGACGGTGCTGGGATCTCGGGCATGCCCTTCTTCTAAATTGTTGAAGGCTTGTGTGATCGCATTGGCGATTTTGCTGTCGTCGTAGGTGGCGATGGTGCTATCGCGTTTGATCACCCGAATTTGACCGGGAGCGAGGATCTGCAGGGTGTCTTCCGATGGATTGGCATTGTGTGCATTGGCCAAAAGGTCGGTCTGAATGTTATCGCCAGCGTCTGCGAAGGGCATATAAGAGGCAGAGGTCATGAAAATTAGCTCCTTTATTAAATTCTGTGATCGAGAATCGTCCTGATCTCTGATAGAAACACGGGGTCAAAAAGTCCTTCACCCCCTACATCTAGGTGTTTTTGTCAGATAGGACACAAGATAGTGTGTTTTGAGGGGGAAAACAAGCTCACATGTTCGGGAAAAAAAAGGAGGCATTGTGAGAATTCAATATAGGATTCTCTAAGTCATTGTTTCTTCATTATGTGGGCATCTCCTGCTGAGACGGGGACCACTTTTTTTGCCTCTGTTTGAAGGAGCAGCCGGCCGAAATCATCGACGCCTATGGCTTTGCCCTGAAGGGTGGATTGAAATTGTTCAATGACAACGGGCCGCTGGTAGAGATAGTCGTAGTGCTGGTAAAGCGCCTTGAAAAAGGGCAGTCCCTTTTCTCTAAAATCTGCAACGGTTTGCAACAGTCTTTGGATGAATTCAATGCAGAGCTGATTGCGGTCGTACAAAGTGCCAGTATGCTCGCGCACAGATGTCCATGGTTGGTTTATTTGGATTGTTTTGTTGAGCATGTTCACATTAATACCCACGCTTATAATGGCATCGCAAGTCCCATTCGATTCAGCGATCAGCTCAATCAGAGTGCCCGCACATTTTTTTTGATCACAATAAATATCGTTGGGCCATTTGATTTGTGGTTGTGCGCCAAATTTTTCCAGAGTCTGTGCCACAGCGATGCTAACCGCTAAACTTAGTCCAGATAAATCAGCAATATCGCACTGAAAATGAAAGCGCGATGAGAAATAAATATTCAGTCCAAATGGCGAATTCCAGCTACGCCCTAAACGACCTAATCCAGTGCCTTGATGTTCCGCAATGCAAATCGATGTTTTATGAGGATTGTAATGATTGCGCAAAAAAGTGGCTGTTGAAGAAATACTTTCTAAAACGGTGATATCCAATTGTTTTGCCAGTTTTTTATCAAGCGCTGATTCTAGGGTTTGTTTGTTGATTAAAATGAGCGGCTCTTCAAGTGCATAGCCTTTACCTTTTACCGAGGCAACAGGCACGCCATATTCGGCTAATTTGTTCGTCATCTTCCAAATCGCTGCACGAGTGATCCCCAAATGATCGCCGAGTGTCTCGCCATCATGAAATTGCCCATCGCTGAGGAGGAAAGTGAGTTTTATCAGATTGGTATAGCTTTCTTTCATAGAGTTGAAATTGCATGCTTGTGATCCAAATGTCAAGTTGCAAAATCTAAATCTCACAGGTAACTCGTCGCAAAGTTTCAATAACTGACGTGCTCACAATACGGCTTCCAGCCCCCTTCATTTTGCCCCCTCTTTACCCAGATCAGTGGGCAGAGAGAGGGTTATTGATATAGTTTATACTAAACCATGAACTACGAAGACTGACATGTAAATGAAGATACTGCAATTACTCCAAAAGCTAGGGCCTATTAAATACTAGGTACCTAGCACAACGCGTTGACGCAACGTTTCTCTGATATACCACAGCAGGTAATTTGACTTTAATTGTTAAAAAGTATATACTGAAAAATATAGATTAAGGAGGGTTATGTATGAAACAAGCCAAGCTATTTATGAACGGCCAAAGTCAGGCTGTTAGACTTCCGAAAGAATTTCGCTTGCCTGGGAATTCGGTGCATATTAAACGACTGGGTTATGCTATTATATTGTTACCCATAGAGAACCCTTGGGCAAATTTAATTCAGAGTCTTGATCATTTCTCAGAAGATTTTATGGAAGATCGAAACCAGCCCGAGACACAAATTCGCAAAGAGTGCTTTTAATGCTATACATGCTAGATACCAACATCTGTATTTACATTATCAAACAGAAACCACTGGATGTAATCAATAAGTTTACTAAACTAAAGCCCGAGCAAGTATCAGTCTCTTCGATCACGGTGTCAGAATTACAGTATGGCGTGGTCAAAAGCCAACATAAAACAAAGAACAATTATGCGTTGCAAGAATTTTTATCGCCACTGAATATTGAGCCTTTCGATTTCAACTCTGCGCTCATCTACGGTGAACTAAGATTAAGAATGGAAAAATCAGGCAAACAAATAGGCTCTTTTAATACCCTGATTGCTGCTCATGCCATCAGTATTGGCGCGACATTAGTTACAAATAATTTAAAGGAATTTCAAAGAATAAAAGGACTCAAACTCGAAAATTGGGCGTGAGGGCGGGGCTAGAGGCGTTGAGGACAGATTAAGGATTACAGTGTGTGACAATAGGTGAAAAATTGGTAAACTAGAGGGATGATAAAACCATTATACATCGGGCGTCACCAATTCACGAGCAATCTTATTCAGGGTCCGCTTGCGGGATATACTTGTGCGCCGATGCGCAGGCAAACGTGGCAGTTGAGTCAGCCGGCGTATTGTAGTACTGAAATGGTTTCGGCTTCTCACTTGGTCCATGCTAAGAAAATGCCTATTCGTTTCATTGAGCGTGATTCTAATGAACAGGCGCTTTGCTTTCAGTTATCGGCAGATGATCCTGAAATTCTTGGCAAAGCAGTTCAAAAGATAAATGTTTTTGAGCCCGAAATTATAGAGTTAAATTGTGGTTGTCCGGTCAATAAAATTAGGCGCAAGGGCGCTGGATCAAAATTGTTGAGTGAACCTGAACGTTTAAAAAAAATGGTCAATGTTTTGCGAACAAATACACAAGCGGCAGTTTCTATTAAAATTCGCGTTTCTGGTGATGAACGTGATCAAGATGATTTATCAATTGCAAAAATTATCGAAGAGGAAGGTGCTGATGCACTGGTGGTTCATGGACGTCATTGGCGTGAAAAATATGATGTGCCTTGTCGATACGAACAGATTCGGCGCATTGTTGAAGCGGTTAAAATACCGGTAATCGGAAATGGTGATGTCAGAGATTTTGAGTCTTTAAAAGATATGATAACAATGACAAATTGTGCGGGTGTAATGATAGCCCGCGCCAGTATGGGGCAGCCATGGATTTTTGCTGAGTTAGCAGCTAAATCTCAGCAACAGCAATATCAACTGCCTTCACCCATTCAAATCGGTGAAATTTTTATTGATCATATCGAACGACTGGCCCTGCTCGATTCAGAATATCGTGCTGTTCTCCAAGCTCGTAAAATGGCGAAATATTACGCCCGAAGTGCGATCCCCGCAGCTGTCGATTTTTGTCGCCAAATTATGCAGTGTTCAACGTTGAATTCTTTCAGAGAACTTGTGCAGCTGTATTTTTCATTTTTGACCCCCTGATTCCTGCTGATTGGCTATACTTGGGGTATTAAGCTCTGTTGGTATCCGTAAAAAGTCCTATTTCACAGGCCCGGATAATGGGGCATAATATGGGTCTTTAAACTTGTGAAGGAGGGGAGGCGTGTCAACAATTAATATTCAGCAGCTTCAGGCTGTTTTAGAAGAAGCAGTAGTGATAGCCCGGAAAAATACTGAGGGTGAGGTGGCGAATTATATTCCTGAGTTGGCGTCTGTGCCGGTTGATATTACCTCTATTGCTGTGCGATTGAATGATGGAACCAGTTTGACAGCGGGTGATAACCCTGAAATTAAGGTCACGCTTCAAAGTACGGCCAAATTGGTGGTGCTGATTGGCTTGTTGGAAGAGCACGGCTTGGATCAGATTTTAGAATGGACAAACATTGAACCCTCAGGTGGCGATTTCGATTCGATTTCTCGGCTTGATCTCTACGGGCCATTACCCTCTAATCCCATGCTGAATTCTGGCGCGATTTCTCTGAGTGCGCATATACCCGGTATTGCAGAACAAAAGTTGGCGTGGTTGGATAGCTGGATGGAAAAGCTTTTTGGTACACATCTTAATTTAGATCATAAGGTCTATGCTTCTGAGCGGCGGACGGGTGATCGAAATCGTTCTCTGGCGTATCTTTTAAAAACTCGGAATCTCTTACCGGGTGATGTGGATGCGGATTTGGATGCGTATTTTGCGCTCTGTTCTTATGAAGCAACACCGTTTCAAGCGGCTCATTTGCCTTTGATTTTAGCGAATGGAGGCCGCGATCATAATGGTGTTCAGGTGATCTCGCCTGAAACAACACGGGTTGTGGTGTCTGTGATGTCGACCTGTGGGCTTTATAATCAAACCGGTACGCACATGGTACGGACAGGAATGCCTGCGAAGAGTGGTGTTTCTGGCTATATTTTGGCTTCTGCTCTCGGTAAAGGAGGCATTGCAGCGCTGAGCCCCAGAGTGAACGCTAAGGGTACCAGTATCCGTGCGGAAATTATGCTGGAGCATGTCTCTCAGGCAATGGGGTGGCATTTTGCATGTTAAAGCGAAAAGATGGGGGACAAGATTTTCCCCCGTTGTGGACATTAGATCATTAAGAATAGAATCTTGGAATCTGAACAATTAATTTTTAGACTGCTGATTCTGATCCTGTTCTCGCTCATATTCCTCAAATGCAGCATCTGCCTCTTCATCGTTAAGTGTTTCATTGTCGGAGCTATTGGATTCAACGGATTTTTTTAAGAACATTCCTCTGGATAAATCTTCAGTTCCTGGCGAAAAAGTTTTGGGTGTGGTGGTTGTAGGAGGTTTTTTGGGTGAACTTTGGGGGTGTGGTTGAGCAGCCTGATACACTGTCGTTTTGCTTTTAGAGCCGAACATCCCTTTAAAGAGGGCTTCAGTTTTTGAAGAAAAGGGTTTTGATGAGCCTTTGGCATCGCTTGAGACTGTGGTTGAGCTTCTTTGTGCAGAGCTCGGTTGAGATGCAGATTGTCTCGGGATACTGGGTGCAGCTGAAGTCTCATCGAGTCGGTAAGCCTGTTCTCTTATTATCAGCGAGCCATCCTCCGTGGTATCCCAAAATCGTATTATTTGCAATTTTCGTTTGGCATCAAATTTAATATTCATGGTCATATTGCCGTCTTCTAGGTAATAGGCCGTCATCATATTCAGTTCAGCATTTCGAATACACTTATCTCGTCTGTCTTCACTCGTTTTTGAATCCGTATACTCTTGTATGATACTTGGATTTGTTGAAACATAACCTTGAATTGTAATACCACCTTTGAGTTTAAGAGATAAGAATTTTTGTAATTCATTGATATCAATGCTTTCGCAAATCCAGACAGTATATTGATCTAGAACTTTTGAGGTGGTTTTGTGTATTGATAATGAGGACAGTATATCTCTTTGAAAAGACTCAGTGATAAGGTTTTCAACGTAATCAGTAATCCCCTGATAAAGGATAGAACAGCACATAAATCGCTTTGCCTCAGCAAGGTTTCCCTGTTGATAGAATATCAATGCTAGCATCTCATAACTTCTGACAATATCAGTAGTGAGCTTTTTTAATATAAGGGTGTGATCCTCTACAGCCTTTCGATAACGCACGCTTTCTTTATTAGATTCTGTCGCGGTGATCAAATAAAACGCTAGGACTTGCTCTTTAATTTTCATCACATTTTCTGTAATTCCGTCAATGAGGCTGGTGGTATCTGTGGAAAGGCCTCGCGCTAAGTGAGGAGCAAGGATATCATCAGCTTGTGGGCAATGTAGTCCAAGAAGAACCGTTGCGGCTAGAGGGCGTACATTCTTTTTGTTGGTAAAATAGGTCATTGAATTTTCTTGTTGATCAGCTTGGAGTAATTCTACCTGTAAGTCAATCAAGCGTTGATCTGTGGTTTCGAGGGTTTGTGTTAATACTTCGAAAAGTTTGTAACGTGCTAAGATAGGTAGAATCATGAGCCTATAATAGATTGCCTGTTGTCCAGACGTTGGAATAAACTCATGGAAATAATCTTTAAGAATACTTTCTGCTAAGGTTAGACAATCTCTTGCTGATTCGAGGAAGAAATTATCGAGATAAAGAGATGCTAAGTGGCAAAGCAAGGACAGCGCGTGGATTTTGTTGAAGTTGTAAAGTTTGTCAAAGTACTTTATAAAAGTTAATTCGAGCCGAGCTTGGCCAACAAGTTCATTACCCTCCAGTAATTCAATCCCTCCTAATAAAACATTGGCTCCAATGATTTGGGATTCTACCATAGATTTTTGGCCGGTAGTCACCTGCATTAAAAATTCTCGCGCTTTATGATATTCATCCAACTCGATATAAGCGATAGCAATGTCACAATAGGCTCCGTGCAGTTTGTAAAGTTTCAGGGGTTCATCTACGATGCATCTAGCCTGTTCAATCACCTTTTCTAAGACCCGAACACAGTCAGAGAAGCGGCCAAGATTGCGATAGGCCAAGGAGGCTTGCCAGTGTAGTTCTGTCTGCAATTCGGGACTGATTGTGCCCTGAATTTCACCTATAGCGTGATATTCCTCTAAAGCCTCTTCGCTCCGTAAAAAACGATTCAGTGCAACAATTTTAGTATAACGTAGAAATACTGCTTTATTAGGCTCGTCAAAGGTTTGAAAATCCTCAACCAGTCTCTCATCGACCGGTGTTGACTGAGATACTTCATCAAATTCAGCCCCTCCTTCATGTAGTGATAGCGTCAACATTAATTGAAAATCTTTAAGCCACGGAATGACTTTCTTTTTAACGGCAGCTTGAACTACCTCCATGTCGCATTGATGAACGTTATGACTGACTTGCTTGTGTCGAATTAAAATGGATTGAAAGCAGTCATCGGATAATATTGATGTGTCGATAAGATTCTTATTGAATTCACTGGGATTTTCATGGGTAATTTGCTTATATAGTTGCCCTATTATGCCGAAACACATTTTTTCGGCCATGATGAGAGCTATGCCATGATTGGAATCAAGGTCCCATGTTTTTTGGACTTGGCCAAAGACAAGTTGAATAAATTCAGTATTTTTGATGATATCATAAATCAGACTTTCGTGCTTTTTAAATCGTAGACTACGCTTCTTGTAATTATCATTTTTTTGCATTTGGTGGGGCTTTGATTGAGCAAGATTCTCAAATAAATGATGGAGCCTGTCGAGAGGCAGATGCTTATCATTGAGCTTTTTCAGTTCAATCTGATGATTTTGTAGTTTTCTCTTAAGGCTATCTAGCTCACTGCGAAGCGCTCGTATTTCAGATTTACCACCTTCGCTACAGTTTTGATAGAGAGGTATTAGGGCTTCATAGCAAGATTTCTCAATCACTTCACCAGGATCCTTTCTGCTATCATTGTATTTGGTGATTGCCTTGTCCACATTTTCTTTATGAGATGTAATAACGCTTTTCAACGCTTTGATCAAAATGTGCTGCTGTATCTTTCTTATTGCAATAAATAAAGACGATAATTTTGCTGAGAATTTTCCTCTTATGCTTGATTCACTGAGTCTTTCACAGAGTCGCGTAACTTGAGACCCGGAGTCTGATTTTTTCAATATGTTATCAAATAAGGCTTTGGCTTTTTTATTGTTGGGGTATTCTCTTGTGTAAAGCTCATACAGATTGCTATATTCATCTTTTGAAATGACGTTTTTGGTGTCGGCCTGTTCTCTATTGAATATTTCGATATGCTGTTCTACGTTCTCGCAAAAAGTAACTGAACGCAATGCCAATTCTTCTATGTCTGGTGCTTTTCCATCAGTCTGAGGTTTCAGGGCTCGAATCGTTGAGCAAAGTAGTAGCTCTTGTTCCGTTAGTTCGGGTAAAATTAATTCTTCGTCATATCGAGAGCAAAGACTCACTACCTGTTTAGCTGTTTTGCTTTCTAGGATCGACATAAATAATGATTTAATGTCTGTGTTGGTTGTGGGGTTGGAGTCGTCGCTCATCCCAGATTTTTTTTCAATTGATATTTCTTTGATTTTGTCCTCTGCAGACTTAATGTCGGCTTCGATCTTTTCAATATTTGCTTTTTCATTTTCGATGTTTTCATTGCTTGACTTTATTTGCGTCGTGCTGTCGTTATCGATAGCATCAAATGCTATGGTGAGAAATTCTATATCAACTCTATTTTTTAATTCGAATTCTGAGGCATCTTTTCTTCCGATAGCTGAATTGATTTTTGGATAATGGGTATAAATAGATGTTGTTTCAATACACGTAGATTCTATTCTATCCACCAACTCGCGTAGTAGGGATCGTAAAGATGTTGTCGACAGCTGAAAGCGTATGAGCATATTCTGCAATATACTGTGATCATTTCCTGATACTACCCAAGGCCGATCTTTGATAATTTGCCTAAACTTTCCTAATTTCCCGAACAGAAAACGTGTTGGATTTTTCTCTGCAGATTTGAGATTATGTTCAGGCTTAATAAATTCTGAAATTTCTTTGGAAATCTCACCAAATTGTGTAAAGAAGTATCCTAACTGATATCGACGTATTGGATCATGTAAATCCAAGTCACCGTATTTCTGAGAATCGAAGTCATCGAGAAATGTGATTAAGCGGCGAAGGCATTGTCGATCGTGATAGAATGCTGCCATGACTTTGAGGAAACCGACATCGTCATTTTGGGCTGGCTGTCTTGTTTGTGCAGTGAGTGAAGGAATTTGGCATTTCTGTTCATTGCTTAAGTTGTCGTAGTAATAGGCGAGCAGGTACTGAGTCTTTCTTGTTAGGGTATCTAGGCTTTGTTTCAGTAAGCCTTTGTCTCCGAGCAGCAAATAAGATTTGTCTGGATCATGGGCGAGGTCTTTGAGTCTGCTGAGGGCTTCAAAATCAAATTTCGCACCTTCTTCATTGATATTATTGCCGCTGTCTTTATGACGATTTCGATAACCATGCTTGTTTCGAATACACTCCTTTTCATCTTCTTTCCATGAGATCTGCTCCATGTATGACCCGATTTCTTTTAGTTGTAATACTAGTTCGCTGTCTTCAATCGTGTCTAAAATGAGACTATTGAGAAGCCTATGTAAATCCATAATCGTTTTAAGATCCTTCTGGAGCCTTAGGTCAGTCAACATATTTTGGGCATGGGTTCGACTGGACGGTGAGCTGACTTCTTGCATAGTTCGTATCCTGCTTTGCTGTTTTGTTGTGAAAAACGAGTTGATTATTGCTCTATTTCAGAGGTCAATCAAGTGACTTTTATAAAATATTCGGTTCTATTTGAGCAATCTAGCTCCTTTTAGCCAGTGATCTACAATGACGTCTTCCCGTGCTCAGCGTTGCCTATACCGGTTACTACTGGATTCAACTAGGCCTTTATGTAAGAATGGAGTTAGTTGCTTTTACTAGTGTTTAAAGAAGAGTCGCGCTCATGATTGATGAAGAAGGTTTTAGACTGAATGTTGGTATTGTCATAGCCAATGCAGATGGGAAGTTACTCTGGGGTAAACGCTCGGGTCGGATGGGTGGATGGCAGTTCCCGCAAGGTGGGATCAACGAAAACGAAAATGCTGAGGAAGCCATGTACCGCGAACTCCATGAAGAGGTGGGGTTGACTCGTGAAGATGTGGAAATTATTGCCGTCAGCAAGAATTGGTACCGTTATTATCTCCCCAAACGATTTCGTCGCTATCACATGCAGCCTCTGTGTATTGGTCAAAAACAGCGGTGGTTTTTACTTCGCCTTGTGTCCGACGATTCACATGTTCGCTTGGATCTGGGGCCAAAACCGGAATTTGTGAGTTGGGAATGGGTCGATTATTGGTACCCCGCGCGTCAAATTATTCTCTTTAAGAGGCAGGTTTATCGAGATATGCTCAAGGAATTTGAGCAATTTCTTGTTCCGCAGGAGTAAAAAAGCCGATGCTAAAAGCGTTACGACGCATTGTGCAAAAGGTCAACGCCACGAAGGATATTGGCGAGGCCTTGAGTATTGTCGTACGCTTAGTCAAAGAAGCGAGTTCCGCGGATGCTTGCAGTATTTTTATAGTAGATCCGGAGCGGGGTGAATATGTTCTTGCAGCGACAGAAGGTTTAAATCCGGATTTGGTCTATCAGTTGCGAGTTAAATTCGGCGAAGGTTTAGTAGGACTGGTCGGTGAACGTGGAGAGCCCATCAATCTTGAAAAAGCAGAATCTCATCCGCAGTATCATGTATTTTCAAATTCTGGTGAAGAAAAATATCAAGCATTTTTAGGTGTCCCGTTGACGCACAGTCGTGAATTAATGGGTGTGCTCACCGTTCAACAAGAAGAAGCCATCGCTTTTGATGAATCCGAAGAATCTTTTCTCGTGACACTTTGCGCGCAATTATCGGGTATTATTGCCCACGCGCATGCGACGGGTGTGCTTTGGGAAAAAAATTCGGCGTCAATGCATCATACCAAGGAAGCTACTTATTCGGGTATTCCGAGCTCACCTGGAGTGGGGATTGGTACCACAGTGGCTGTTTTCCCGCCGGCAGATTTAGATGCTGTGCTGGAACTTCCCGCAGAAGATTTGATCGCTGAAGAAAATCATTTGGATCATGCTATTACAGAAACCATCAAAGAAATTACACGACTTCGTGAAATGATGGGCACCAGTTTGCCGGATGAAGAATTAGGCTTGTTTGAAGCCTATTTAAACATGTTGCAAAGTGCTTCTTTTGTTACAAAAATAAAATCGGTGATTCAAACAGGAATCTGGGCGCAAGGTGCTTTGAAAAATGTGATCAATCAGTACGTTTCTACATTTGAAGCCATGGATGATTCCTATTTAAGTGAACGAGCATCCGATTTGCGCGATTTAGGTCAGCGAATTTTATTTCATTTGCAAGCTCAGAAAAAAAAGACCATTCAATATCCTGAACGAACTATTTTAATCGGTGAAGAGGTGACGGCTTCTTCATTGGCAGAAGTACCTGAAGATCGATTAGCGGGGGTTGTATCTGTAAAAGGTTCTAGCAACTCTCATGTGGCCATATTAGCGCGAGCGATGGGAATTCCTGTGGTGATGGGCGTGGCAGGAATGCCGGTTGGGAAATTCGATCATTGCCCTATTATTATTGATGGTTATTTTGGTCAGGTTTATATCAATCCTTCGATTACTGTCTCGAACGAATTTGAGCGATTATCCCGTGAAGAAAAACAATTAGACACAGAACTTGAAGAATTACGTGAATTACCGGCTGAAACTTTGGATGGTTATGTCACTTCACTCTATGTGAATACTGGCTTGATGTCGGATGTGGGCCGATCGCTGAGTGTTGGTGCTGAGGGGGTTGGTTTGCATCGCACAGAAGTGCCTTTTATGGCACGCGATCGTTTTCCCAGTGAAGAAGAGCAGCGTGTGATTTATCGGCAATTGCTCAAGGCATTTTCACCACGAGCTGTGATGATGAGAACTTTAGATGTGGGAGGCGATAAACCTTTACCTTATTTTCCCATCGAAGAAAAAAATTCATTTTTGGGATGGCGTGGCATTCGCATTACCTTGGATCATCCCGATATTTTTTTAGTGCAAATTCGCGCCATGATGCGAGCAAATCAAGGCCATGAAAATTTGCAGGTGATGTTGCCGATGGTCTCCAATATTTCAGAGATCGAAGAAGCCCAGCGACTTTTTACACAAGCCTTTGAAGAATTAATCTCTGAAGGAGAGCAAGTTGTTATGCCGGCACTGGGGGTGATGATTGAAGTGCCTGCAGCGGTTTATCAAGCCCGTGAAATTGCAAAGCGCGTGGATTTTGTCTCAGTGGGTAGTAATGACTTGACGCAATATATGTTAGCCGTCGATAGAAATAACGGGCGCGTTTCAGGCCTCTATGATCCACTTCATCCAGCCGTTTTGCATGCAATGATGCAGGTGGTCAGCAATGTTCACAAAGAAGGAAAACGCGTGAGCATTTGCGGTGAATTATCGGGCGATCCTGTTGCAGTGCCTTTGTTAATTGCCATGGGTTTTGACACACTCAGTTTAAGTGCCACTCGTTTGCCACGCATTAAATGGGTGATTCGGACTTTCACTATGAGCAAGGCCAGAAAATTACTCGAAGAAGTTTTGGCTATGGACGATGCGATCGAAATTCGAGGGCATATGGAATTAGCCCTCGAAGAAGCCGGACTAGGTGGATTGATACGTGCTGGTAGATAAATGAATCCCCATAAAGATATCAATCGCCAAGAATTATAATGTCCCCCTGCCTTGTGCTTTTTCATCACAACATCCAAATACCCCATGGCGAAGGCAGAAACCACAAATGTGATATGTAGAAGGAGTGACCAGAGAATTTTATCATTTGGTGTGTTTTCGGCATTCATGAAGACTTGCAGCAGGTGAATTGAAGAGATGGCAACGATAGATGCAGCGACTTTGTTTTTTAGTGAGTTCGCATCCATTTTACCCAGCCAACCTAATCGTTCTGTTCCTTCAGCAAAGTCAAATTTCGATACGAAGTTTTCATAGCCAGAAAACATCACCATGATGAGTAAGCTACCGACCAGTGACATATCGACAAGGTTTAAGATGGTCAGTACTAAACTTGATTCATCCATAGTGAAAACGGTTGGGATAACATGTACTAGTTCAGCGAAAAACTTAAGTCCTAGTAAGATGATTGCAATGCTTAAGCCGAGGTAAATGGGTGCCAAAATCCATCGTGTTGCATACATGGTATGTTCAATAATTTTTTCCACAAATTGCTCCTTTGCAAGATTCTCAGTAGGCTGATTATATCATAGATAATGCAAAATGTGAGTGCTTTTTTTAGATGAGAATTCGCGATAGGCAGTAAGGGCGTGCATAATATTATATTATTAGATCAGCTGTGCATTGAAAATTTTGTTAAAAGCCAAGGCGGCCACATTACTATAGCCGCCTTGGACAGGAGCAAGGAATATCACTTGGGTCATGGTCTCAAATCCCGCTTATCTTCTTGGATATTTTCTTGCGTGTCGTATAATGGATTTTCGTTCCATTTTCGATCAGCTATCCCTGAAGATAAACTCTTGCCTAAGAGCTTGCTCAATACCTTGATGTCTTTGTAAGATTTTCGCAATGATTTGCTACTATCTTCTTCATTCACCTTGGCATTACTTTGTGCCAGCTTAGAAATTTCGCTGAGACTTTTTTCTAATTCGATGACATTATTGACATCATTTCCGTCGTCATCAGGTCTTTGATTATTCAAAGCCACGTTGATTTTATTTTCTTTATAACGCTCCACGAGCTCGACCAGTAGCGCCAATAACGCTCCTAATCCTGCTCCAACAGCGAGTCCAGCAACACCTCCAACTAGAGCACCCGCAACTGCGCCTACGCCTCCTAAATAGACACCTGCAAGTGCACCCACTAAAGATCCTATACCCAAGCCATAGGAGGCTCCTTTATCAACATATTTTTCCAATCGCTTTTTCAATCTAGCATTCATGATAAAATCTCCTCTATTAATTTGAAAACCTCATTAATCAATTACTGAATTATTTCGGTAATGAATTAATGACAGCTTCAGGATATTTTGATTGATGAAAAATAATAATTCGCAAAAGTACCGAAATTATGTTTTGGACTTAGAAAAGAAGAACCGTAAAACTACGTAGTGAGCTGAATAGATTTGTTTTTGGATGTTAGTTTTTCGTATCAGGGATATATTATTGGTTGGATTGAAAAATAAGCTATGAGTCTTTCAAAATATGGGATCAGTACCGTTTTTTCTTAAGGTGTATAGTGAAGTGTGCATTTTGGATAAATAGTACATCACAACAAGAAGAGTAAACTGGCAAATATCATTCCAATTTTGGTTGCAGATGCCCCTTTTTCTGGGTGCTGAGGACTGATATAGTCCCACCATACTATTCAAAGGATACCCTATGATCAATTATCCGAATCTTAATCCGGTGGCGCTGCAGATTGGACCTGTCAAGGTGTTTTGGTATGGGATTATGTATTTGCTGGGCTTTGCGGGGGCCTGGGTTTTGGGGCAGTATCGGGCTTATAAACGTGGTGATTGGACCCGCGATCAGGTGACAGACTTGATGTTTTATATGGTCTTGGGTGTGGTGATCGGTGGACGGCTGGGTTATTTTGTATTTTATAATCCTTCACAATTACTCGAACATCCCTTGGAGCTGCTGCAAACTTGGCATGGGGGGATGGCCTTCCATGGGGGTGTGCTGGGTGTATTGGTCGGTATTCTATTCTTTATGCACAAATCCAAAAAAAGTTTTGCGGAGGTGGCCGATTTTGTGGTGCCTTTGGTGCCCGTCGGTTTGGGGATGGGGCGGATCGGGAATTTTATTAATGGTGAGTTGTGGGGCAAGGTGACAACGCTTCCATGGGGCATGGTATTTCCGCATGCAGACGCCTTGCCTCGACATCCTTCTCAGCTTTATGAGTTTTTTTTGGAAGGGGTAGTGCTCTTTATTCTGGTCTGGGGTTTTTCTGCCCGAAAGCGTCCTCCTTTAGCCGTGACGGGACTATTTTTATTGGGTTATGGCGTATTCCGATTCTTGATTGAATTTGTGCGAGAACCGGATATTGAAATCGGCGTTTTAGCCTTTGGTTGGTTAACAATGGGCCAAGTTTTATGTGTTCCCATGATTTTAATCGGCGGATTTTTACTTTGGAATGCTTATCAAACTCAACATAAATAAGGAGCAAAGGACATGCAACAATATTTAAATTTCCTCCAAGAAATTTTGATGAATGGCACAAAAAAAAGTGATCGTACCGGCACGGGAACGCTCAGTATTTTCAGTTACGATATGCGCTTTGATTTGGCCCAAGGTTTTCCTTTATTGACGACAAAAAAAGTGCATATTAAAAGTGTAATCATCGAATTACTGTGGATTCTACGGGGCGACACCAATATTCGGTTTTTAAATGAGAATGGCGTTTCGATTTGGGATGAGTGGGCTGACAAAAACGGAGACCTGGGTCCTGTGTATGGCAAGCAATGGCGACGATGGGAAACTAAAGACGGTTCTGTGATTGATCAAATGCAATTATTGGTGGACACGATCAAAAAAGATCCTGATTCCAGGCGATTAATTGTCAGTGCGTGGAATGTGGCAGAAGTGAGTCAAATGGCTTTGCCGCCCTGTCATTTGTTATTTCAATTTTATGTGAATCGAGGCCGTTTATCGTGCAAACTGACGCAGCGTTCTGCAGATGCCTTTTTAGGTGTGCCCTTTAATATTGCCTCGTATTCATTGCTGACTCATATGATTGCACAGCAATGTGATTTAGAAGTAGGTGAATTTATTTGGAGTGGTGGTGATTGTCATATTTATTTAAATCATATGGAACAAGTGACACAGCAATTATCACGCAAACCAATGGCCATTCCTAAACTCAACATTCTGCGACGCCCAGATTCACTTTTCGATTATCGATACGAAGATTTTGAAATCATCGATTATCGACATCATCCTGCGATCAAAGCACCTGTTGCAGTCTAAAGGCGACGATTAGACTTTATCGTTTTTGGTTTTTGGGGCTGGTGTTGAAACGGGATCTGCCGCTTTTTGTTCGGCATGAATCCCTTTCAACATATTTAACGCTTCGAATAATTGGAAGTCTTCGTAAACCAATGGGTTAACGGGTGTAACAGTTTCTTCTTCCGTTGGGTTCATAATGTTGGATGTTGATTTGTCGTCATCCGATTTTGAATTATCCTGTTTGGAGTTATCAGGTTTAGCATTGCCATTATTTAAATGACCAGACAAATCTTTTTCATCAATTTCGTCCATCGGTTTTTCGTCGGTGTCTTTATTCACTTTGAGTTCTTGTATGGTGATGTCGGGTTCAATACCCTTGGCTTGGATGGATCGTCCAGAGGGTGTGTAATAAAGAGCCGTTGTTAATTTAATACCGGTTGTTCGATCGATGGGGATAATCGTTTGCACGGAGCCTTTACCAAAACTTCGAGTACCCATGATGATAGCGCGTTTATAATCTTGCAAAGCACCTGCAACAATTTCTGATGCAGAAGCGGAACCGCCGTTAATTAATACGACAATGGGCACACCCTGAATAATGTCACCTGGGGTTGATTTTGCGCGAATATCGGAGCCAGGAATGCGACCTTTGGTGTATACGATTAAACCGTCATTGGTCTTAGGTGCATCTAAAAATAAATCTGAAATTCGAATCGCAGAATCCAATAATCCACCCGGATTGTTTCGCAAATCGATAACTAAACCTTTTAAACGCCCTTTGGCTTCTGTGGTTAATTTTGTAATGGCATTTTTCAAATCATCGGCAGCGGGTGCTTGGAAAAAGACGATGCGAGCATAAGCGTAACCCGGTTCAAGCATTTTAGATTTTACCGATGCGACTTTAACGACATCGCGCATCACATTAAAATGCAGGGGTTTCTTTTCGCCTTTTCTTAAAACAGTCAGTTCAACACTGGTGCCTCGTTTTCCACGAATCATGTTGATAGCATCGCGCACTGTCATTTTGCGAATAATTTTGTCGTCAATTCTAATAATTAAATCGCCCGCCTTCATGCCCGCTTTGAAAGCCGGTGTATCATCTAAAGGACTAATAACTTTGATATAACCATTTTCAGGAATAATTTCGATGCCAATACCCCCAAATTCTCCGGTGGTAACCGTTTGCAAATCTTTGAGATCATCTTCATCAAGATAAGCGGAGTGCGGATCGAGATTCATTAGCATGCCACGGATGGCGTTGTTGAATAAGGTTTTGTCGGTGGGATTTTCAATATAATAGCGCTTGATTTGAGCTATGACAGTTGAGAAGCGTTGAATATCCTGAACAGGAATATCCACTGAATTCGATTTTTTTTGGGGGGCAGACGTGGAATCTGTTGCAGCAAAACCAATAATACTGAAACCCATGCCCGAGACTAATACGGTGCTTAGCATTAATCGGGACAATTTTGATAACGAATTCACGGTACTTACACTCCTTGTCGTACTCATAGCCTCATTAACCATAGCTTAAATCTCTCCAAAATTCCACTGTGAATTTAGTTGCCCACGGATAGACCCGACCTGGACAAAATCTGATCATTTTACCACTTCTATCAAAGGGGTGAATGACTATGATAACCACTCAAATGGGTTCATAGGTTTACCTTGGTGCCGAATGGCGAAATAGAGACCTGGCTGGGGTTGGCCACCTGTGTCGCCAACGATGCAAATCTGGTCTCCAGTTTCGACAATTGAATCAACGGGTAACAATAAACGTTGGTTATGACCATAAAGGCTCATATAAGATTGGCCATGATCAATAATCATCACAAAACCTAGGCCTGGCATCCAATCAGCAAAAACAACTTTGCCGGGAGCTATAGCGCGCACAGTATCACCCGATTTGGCGGCGATTACAATACCACCAGTCTTCAATTGACTGTCTTTAATGGGTTCGCCGAACCCGCTGATGATTTTGCCTTGAACAGGCCAGTCTAGATGCCCGTGCGTTTTGCGAATGCCTTGCCCAGAATAATTATTACTTTTCTGTAATCGACTCAGAACCGCTTGCAGATGTTTTTTATTTTCAACCAAACTATTCAAATTCTTTTGATCTTTGGCGATGTTTTGATCCAATTCAGAAATCAGCTTGTGACGTTGATCCACTTTATCTTTGAGCTGCTGTTGGGAAATTAATTGTTGTTGCTGCAGATTAGAAAGTGCATTTTGTTGCTTCTCTAGAGCGATTTTACGTTCCTGTAATGCGGACTCTGTCTTTTTTAAGGTGACCAAAATCTGAACGCGTTGTTGCGAAAGAATTTCAGCATATTTGTTCATTCGATCGATTTCAGCGTTGTGTTCATTATTGAGAAAATTTTTCAGAGGATGTTTTTGTCCGAGCATATATTGTGCTTTAATTTGTGCATTGAGGGCTTTCATTTGCCGATCACGATCTTGTTGAAGTTGATCAAGTTCTGCATGGAGTCTCTTGATTATTAAATCCATTTGTTTGAGTGATTCATTCGTTTTGGCGAGTTTAGAATAATATTGGCCCATCACCGTTTCGGTTTGTTTTAATTCATGCTGAATGCCTTCCAGATGATTTTTTTTGGCAGAAAGTGTGCGTTGTGTTTGAGAAATCGCTTGATCAACGCTTTTCAGTTGTTGTTGAGTGGTGTTAGAGCCTGCTAGTGCGACATCGCATATAAACAACATTCCGAATAATAAAATTCGTTTCATTTTGGGCAATTCATCCTATTAATTTGAAAAGTGCCCGAGCCGTCATTTCAGGGGGGATGGGCACACCGACTAAGGATAATAAAGTTGGGCCAATATCTGCAAGCACTCCTTCTTGAACAGCAACTTTGGCAGGACGTCCTATATAGATGACGGGGACGGGATTGGTTGTGTGCGCAGTATGGGCCTGATGAGTCAGTTCATCAAACATAAATTCAGCATTACCATGATCTGAAGTAATAAGCGCCTCGCCGCCTACTGAGTTCAGCGCTTCAATAATGTGACCAAGGCTGCTATCAATAGATTCAATGGCTTTAATTGTGGCGTCTAAATTACCGCTGTGTCCGACCATATCGGCATTGGCAAAATTACAGATAATCAAGGCATATTGTTGGCTTTTTATAGCGTCACATAATTTTTGAGTGAGTTCAGGCGCGCTCATTTCGGGTTGTAAATCGTAGGTGCTGACTTTGGGTGAGGGCACCAAAGTTCGGTCTTCGTTAGGAAAAGGTTCTTCGCACCCGCCATTAAAAAAGAAGGTCACGTGGGCGTATTTTTCTGTTTCAGCGATGCGCAATTGTTTGAGCCCTG
>CAZMLO010000006.1:0-141476 GCA_964567285.1 uncultured Gammaproteobacteria bacterium | reverse complement strand
TAAATCGATCACCTTTAACGCCCCCTAATTACGTATTTGGCATTGTTTGGACTATTTTATATGCCATAATAGGAATATCTGGATGGTCAATTTGGGGGGCTTCAACTGCCAACCTATCTTCGATTAAAGTAGTATACATCACACAACTGCTATTGAATTGGAGCTGGACGCCCTTATTTTTTCTGTATCAATTACCCGGTTATGCCCTAATTTGCCTTATCTTAATGCTCACGATGGTTTTCGCCATTATTTTTATGGCGTATCCAAGAATAAAAGCGGTTTCATATTTGTTCCTTCCGTATTTTTTGTGGCTAATGTTCGCAACTTACTTAAATACCTACATATACCTTTACAATTGATTAAGAAAAAGGAGGTCATAAAAAGTTCATCTCAAGGCGGTATAAAACCTCCTACTTGGGAGTCCCACAGTTTTTTGTAAAGTCCTTCTTTCTTGAGTAATTCTTGATGTCTTCCCTCTTCGATGATTTTGCCGTGTTCGAAGACGAGAATTCGATCCATGTGGAGTAGGGTAGAGAGACGATGTGCGATGACGATGGTTGTGGCTTTACTGGTTTCGAGCACTTCGTTCAGAGATTCTTGGATTAATTGCTCAGTTGGTGTATCCAGTGCTGAGGTCGCTTCGTCTAAAATTAAAATAGGGGCGTTTTTGAGAATGGCACGAGCTATTGCCATACGCTGACGTTGTCCACCGCTTACCTTAACGCCTCGCTCACCAACAATAGAATTATAACCCTGAGGCATACGCATAATATCTTCGTGTACGCGGGCTTTTTTGCAGGCTTCCATAATTTCTTCTAAACTGGCATCGAATTTTGCGAGCTGAAGATTTTCGAATATAGACCGATGGAACATAGTAATATCCTGAGGAATCACTGAAATATTGGCTCGCAATGATTCCTGGCTCAGATCCAAAATGTTTTGATCATCCACTAATATTACACCGCTTTTAACATCAAAATACCGCAGCAAACATTTGATAAAGGTTGTTTTTCCTGCACCTGAAGTACCGACTATCCCTACGCGCTCTCCGGCTTTAATATGCGTGGATAAATTTTCGAGAACCGTTAATCCGTCTTCAGTATAACGAAAATTAACATTCTGGTATTTGATGTCTCCTTTGACTCGTCCCAGTATTTTTGCTTGCGGCTTATCTTCAGTGTCTCTGGGACCATTGATAAAGGAATAAGATGCTTTGCAGGTTGCCAAAGCAGGGCTGATATTAAACAATAAGTTTTCAAGGAAACTATCGAGCAGTGCGTGCACATTTAAAGTAATCATGGCCACAAAGGCAAATCCACCTGCTGTGATACTTCCATTTTTGAATAAATAACTGAGCAGATAAATTTGAATGGCGACCATGATTGTGACAATAATGGTATCGGCATTATCCACATAATAGGCGTCAAATTGCTGCCTTTTTTTATCTTTCTGACGCCATCGTTCAATAGCAGGGCTGAGTTTTAATTTAAATTCTGTCCATACATTGCCAATGATTTTAATGCCAAAAATATTCGAAATGGAATCGTTAATGATACCCAGTGCTTCTTGTCTGGCACTTACATACTCGGTTTGGTATTTCATTTGCTTTCTGAGTAAGATTCCGAGTATGGGTGTGTAAATAAAAGAAAAACCTAAGATTACGAGAGCAAAAGCACTATTAATCCGTGTTAAAAACAAGATGCTGATAACAATCGTTGCCACATTCGTAATCGCTCGAAATGAAAAAGTGATCATGGTCATCAGGCTATTTTGAAAATCTGCAATTTTGCTGGAGATCTCACCCGATAAATGAGAATCAAACCAGTGTAAAGAATGAGACACTGTTTTGCTGAAGATTTGAGTAACTGATTCAGCGACTATGGTAGGGGCATAACGAATATTGAGTAAGCGCTGAATAAAAAACATGCCGTGATGCAAACATTTATACACCACAAACAAGAGTAATAATAATCCAACCTGTGCTTTGGGATCTGAACCGATGGCATCGATAATTTCTTTGATTTTATAATCAACAGCCACACTGAATACGGCTGCTAAAAGTGAAACCATCAATAACGCCATCATGTAAATTTTGTACTGTTTGATAAGTTTTAAAAAATAATCGGGCAGCGATTTGGATTCGAGCATTTTATAGTCCTGGATGTTAGTAGGGACATGATCTGGGATAATAGCCCAATTGACTTCAAGAGGGCAATCTGTGAGGATCGTTATACATTAATTAGCTTGGGTATTTATCTGACAATGCATTCCTCTCATCCAATCGGCATTTTCGACAGCGGCGTCGGCGGTCTCACCGTCTTGAGAGCTTTGCGCGAGGCTTTGCCCTACGAGCGATTATTATACTTTGCTGATACAGCTAACCTACCCTATGGTGATAAAACACCCGATCAAATCAAAGTGTTTTCGAGGCAAATTTTGCAGTGGATGCAAGATGAGATGGGTGTAAAACTGGTGATTGCTGCGTGTCATACCAGTTCGGCTTTGGCTTTGAATGATGTGGCACAAGAATTTAGGATCCCCGTCATCGGAACCATAGACCCGACTGTTTCAGCAATCTTGCAAGACCCAAAACACTCGCGAGTGGGCATTATTGCAACGCCTGCTTCAGCACAAAACCTCACTCACGAAACAGCTTTGCTTCAATCCGGTTTCCAAGGTAAAATTCATACTATCGCATGCCCAGAATTTGTTCCCCTAATTGAAGCAGGGCACCTTGAAAGTCCGGCCCTTCATGAAGCCGTGCAACATACTTTAGAACCCTTTCATACCATGAATCTTACTACGTTGATCTATGGCTGTACTCACTATCCGTGGATAGCCGATGTGATTTCTCGCTATTTACCGCCCACTGTAAGCTGCATCGATCCCGCTCATCATATTGTGTCCCAAACAACCGCAGTCCTTAACCAAAATCTCCTCCGAAACAACACTTCTCTAGCTCAACCTATTGATTTCTACTGCAGCGCGAGACCCGAACACTTTGCAGAAATGACCGGACGTTTCCTCTTAATACCAGCACCGAAGGTTAAGTTGAAACAATTTTAAGGAAGGAGAGGACCGGGGCAGATGTTTGTTTGATGCATATTCTGTCAACCGGACTCTCGTTTAAACCCAGGGCTTAAGGTTGGGTTCTTCATCGCTGTATTGCGCAATTTTCGTCGAGATGGTATCTTTATCGGCTTTCCTAGACATGGTTATAGGCACGTAGCTCAGTGGTAGAGCACCACCTTGACATGGTGGGGGTCGGTGGTTCGATACCACTCGTGCCTACCAATAACGCCGAATAGACGAGAGAGAATGGATGAAAGAATGCCGACAATAACACTTCCGGATGGTAGTCAAAAGCAATTTGACGGCCCTGTCACGGTCCAAGAAGTTGCCCAAAGTATTGGTGCAGGATTAGCAAAAGCAGCTTTGGCTGCAAAGGTCGATGGAAAACTTCTGGATACCTCACGTATTTTAGAGAACAGTGTTAATCTCGCTATCATTACCGACAAAGACCAAGAAGGTCTCGACATTATCCGACACTCTTCCGCTCATTTATTGGCGCATGCCGTCAAACAATTATTTCCCGAAGCTCAGGTGACTATTGGCCCTGTGATCGAAGACGGCTTTTACTATGATTTTGCTTATGCACCTGGTTTTAGCCCAGAAGATTTAATCAAAATTGAAGAAAGGATGACAGCGCTTGCTGAAAAAGATTTTCCTGTTAGCCGCGAAGAACTCTCTCGAGATGAGGCTATTAAGCTATTTCGAGGTATGGGTGAAGAATATAAAGCCCAAATTATCGAAGCGATTCCTTCCAACGAAACGTTGACGATTTATCGTCAAGGGGATTTTGTGGATTTGTGTCGTGGGCCTCATACGCCTTCTACCGGAAAAATTAAAGCGTTCAAGTTAACTAAATTAGCAGGGGCCTATTGGCGTGGCGATTCTAAGAATGAAATGCTACAACGCATTTATGGCACGGCTTGGGCTGATAAAAAACAATTAGCCGACTACCTAACGCGTTTAGAAGAAGCCGAAAAGCGCGATCATCGTAAGATCGCGAAAAAAATGGATCTATTCCATATTCAAGAAGAAGCACCTGGCAGTATTTTTTGGCACCCTAATGGCGCCACGCTCTACAATATTTTACAAAATCATATTCGTCGCTATTTTCAAGATAATGGCTACCAAGAAATTCGTACGCCCCAATTAGTAGACTGCAAATTGTGGGAAAAATCGGGGCATTTGGCGATGTTCTCGAAGGACATGTTTTTGGTAGAAGCAGATCCCCACACCTACGCAATCAAGCCTATGAATTGTCCTTGTCATATTCAAGTTTTCAATCAAGGCATTAAAAGTTACCGTGATCTACCGTTGCGTTTAGCTGAATTTGGTTCTTGCCATCGAAACGAACCTTCAGGAACTTTGCATGGTTTAATGCGACTGCGAAATTTTGTACAAGACGATGCGCATATTTTTTGTACCGAAGATCAAATTCAATCCGAAGTCTCGGCTTTTATCGATCAACTGTTAAAAATCTACGCAGACTTTGGTTTTACCGATGTTTTAATGAAGCTCTCAACCCGACCTGAAAATCGCATTGGCGATGAATCGCTTTGGGATAAAGCAGAAAATGCCTTAGAACACGCTTTAAATAATAAAGGTATTCAATGGGAACTTAACCCAGGCGAAGGTGCATTCTACGGGCCTAAAATTGAATTTTCATTGAAAGACTGTATTGGTCGTGTTTGGCAATGCGGCACCATGCAAGTCGATTTTTCAATGCCGGGTCGTTTGGATGCTCGGTATATTGCTGAAGATGGTTCTAAGCAAACGCCCGTGATGTTACACCGAGCCATGTTGGGTTCTATGGAGCGCTTTTTAGGTATTTTGATCGAGCATTATGCCGGTCAATTTCCGACCTGGTTAGCGCCTGTTCAAGCAGTCATTATGAATATTACCGAGAGCCAACGCGATGCTGTTTTAGAAACAGCTGCTACACTTAAACAGCAAGGTTTAAGAGTTATTACTGATTTGAGAAACGAAAAAGTTGGCTTTAAAATTCGAGAACACACCATACAGCGTGTTCCATATTTAGTTGTTATTGGAGATCGAGAAAAAGCGGCTGCTGAAGTTGCAGTTCGCACGCAATCCGGTGAGGATTTAGGCTCGATGTCAACTTCAGCTTTCGCTCAACTTTTGAGTCAATAGTTAATCCACAGAGGAGATAAACCCATTAGCGTTCAGACAGATAAAAAGCAAGCCAGGATCAATGATGAAATTGATGCTAAATCAATTCGCTTAATTGATGTCGATGGTGAGGCCGTAGGCATTGTTCCCACCCGTGAAGCCCAAATCAAAGCACAAGATGCTGGTTTAGATTTGGTTGAAATCGCTCCTAATGCTGATCCACCTGTTTGTCGAATTATGGACTATGGCAAGTACTTATTTGAGATCAATAAAAAGCAGGCGCTACAAAAGAAAAAAACAAAACAGCAGCAACTCAAAGAAATTAAATTTCGGCCCGCTACTGACATTGGCGATTATAAAATCAAACTTCGAAAAATTAATGAGTTTTTAGATGATGGCTGCAAAGTTAAAATTACCGTCCGTTTCAAAGGGCGGGAAATCATGCACCATGAATTGGGCTTAGATTTGCTGCGTCGAATCGAAAAAGATTTGATGGAATATGCTTCAATTGATAGCACACCGAAATCAGAAGGTAAGCAAATTACGATGGTCGTTTCGCCCCGCAGAGGGCCTTGATCTACCCCAACCGTCATCGCGAGCGCAGCGTGGCGATCCAGGATGTTTGTGAAACGTTGTAAAATAGTTTTAGGCAGTCAGTCTGTCTGCGCTAATTCAGTTCGCGAGTAGCCGCTCTCATCCTTTTTGAAAAGCTGAGCTAGATATTCAGTAATGCCTGCAATAATTTTTTCAGAACGATAAGGTGGATTGATGATCACCATGCCACAACCGATCATCCCTGATTTTGTTTCTGGAATGGCTGTTGTTGTCAGTTCAGAGATAAGGGTAGGCCCAAATTTTTCACGTAGAATTTGACGCGTAAAAGACCGATGTTGCAATGATACAATCGGATACCAGATCATAAAAACGCCCTTCGCAAACCGAGAGATGCTTTTTCTCAAACAATTTAGTATCGCATCAAATTCGTCTTTTCGTTCAAAAGGTGGGTCAATCAAAATGCAACCTCGGGCAGGTGAGGGCGGTAAAATGGCGGGTAAGAATTCATAGGCGTCTCGATGATGGCAATGAATATTAGGGTTTTTGCCGAGGGTCAGTTTTAGGGTGTGGTAATCAGCGGGATGATATTCATTCACAATCATTTGATCATCAGATCGTAAGAGTTGTTTGACGAGCACAGGAGAGCCTGGATAGCAATGTAGATCGCCCTGATGTTGGTAAGCGCGGATCAGTTCAATATAGGGCAGTAGCTCAGGGTGTGGATTCTTGGCCTGCAATAATTTCTCGATCCCGTCCTGATATTCTTTGGAACGTTGTGTCTCTTCACGCCTGAGATCATAGTTCCCAATCCCAGCATGGGTATCAATGTAACAGAAAGGCTTGTTTTTCTGTTTTAAAAAATCAATCACAGCCATTAAAATGCTATGCTTGAAGGTATCAGCGAAGCTGCCCACGTGGTAAAAATGCCTGTAATTCATCAGGTTTTCTCTCCAGTATCAACCATCAATTTTGGCTTAGTGAGTGTCTAAAAGCAATCGGCTATTTATTACTTCTGGATCGCCACGCTTCGCTCGCGATGACTGCATTGAGAGTGCAAGGTGTCAGGTCTCCCGTTGACCATATGGAACGTGTCAGGCCTCCCGTTGACTATGTCTGGAAGGTGTCAGGGCTCTCGTTGACTTGCCCTTTTATGGTCAACGGGAGGTCTGACACTCTCCATAGTCAACAGGAAACCTAGCACCTGCCTCTTAGAATGTCGCTTGTGGTCTTGAAGTTGAACCTAAAAATCTCTCAAGTTCTTCAAGTTCTTTTTCAGCTGATTCAGTTGCAGCTCTTTGTTGTTTCTTTTTATACGTTTCAATTTTATCTTTTGTTAATCCCAGTCCTGGTTCCATAGCTTTAATCTCTTTTTTCGCTTCAGCTTTTTTTTGCAGGGTACTTTTAAGTAACGCATTGAATTCAGGTGACTCGGTTGCATTGATTTCGTTTAATTTTGCAATAACTGTTTTGAGATAGGCTTTTTGTTTTACTACAGAAAGGTAATATTGTTTATATTGATGGTAGGAGCGTGAGCCAATTCCACCACCCACAGCACCGCGTGTTCCCGATATGAATAGCTGTGTTCCGGAGGGTAGCTTATTTCCGTTCGTAACATATCCAGTGGAGGCGGTTATAATAATTTCGGTTGTCATAGATGCGAGTGCGGCGTCAATTCCCTTGCCAAGATCTTTCAACACTTGTTTACCGACTTTCCCTTTCAACTTATAGACCAAATCTTTTGCTCGTAAACTGCCTTGGGTGGCACTACGCAGATCTCCTGTCCCCGCGGTCTTTGGTTTTTTACCTTGGAAATGACCAATACCAGAACTGATAAGGCTACCGGCTGATCCATAGGCCGCTGCTGTACCTACATTGGCAACATTCATTTTTTCACGCAATCTTTTGCACCTAAGGTCCTTTTCTTTGGCACTTTCAACTAATCCGGAAGCTACTTCATATTCTACCGCTTGTGTGGCACCCTCAAAAGCAATTGAGGCGCCTTTGCCAGCCATTTGAATATACTGACTTCCTTCAACAATTTTGTGTGATTCAGTCAGTAATTTTGCTGTGGTGGGATTTTTATTGATGACATTAACCACGGTAGCGCCAATCTCAGCTGACTGAGCGACTTGGCTAATAGCAGCCCCGACCCCACAAAATACAAGAGAAGTGGCAGCACTGGTTGCACACTTACCTCCATATTCACACGCATCGAAATTTTCGGCAGTCAGACTATAGTGAACACCTGTGAAACCAGAGCTGATCAATGCTTGTCCAAAAGGTCCGGCAATCCCACCGGTACAAAGTATGAGAGTACCACCTACTGCTACTTGGAAAGTGCCGCCAAATACCCCTCCAATGTGCCCCCATGTCCAACCCGCCTTGTCCTCATTGTTTTCTTTCATCGTTATACCTTTTCTCAGAAAATTAGCAATAATACTACTACTTTCCACTTAGATTTAATTCGTAATTTTACCTATGAAAACCTAGTATCCCGCATAGCTGACGCCACTGGGGGTAACTGACTAATAGTCCCATTTCACGCCTGCAGGGAGGGAGGTGGCGAAAGGCTCTTAGATGCTTGCTGTCCTTAGGCATCTATGCTAAGATTTCGCCTTTTTAGGATAAGATATCGAGTGGAGTGCTCAAAATGCCTAAGTTGAAAGTAAAAAGTGGCGCTAAAAAGCGCTTTAAGGTGACCGCGGGTGGAATCAAACGTCGTAGGGCGTACCGTAATCACATATTGACCAAAATGAGTACCAAGCGTAAGCGCCATCTGCGTGCTTTATCACTGCTTGGCCCTACGGATGTCCGTTCAGCACGACGTATGTTGTGTTTGCAATAAAGTAGGACGATTTGAATTAGTTTTCTGGGAGTAAGAGAATGCCAAGAGTTAAACGGGGTGTCACAGCGAGAGCGAGACACAAGAAAGTCTTAAACTTAGCCAAAGGCTATTATAATGCACGCCGAAAAGTGTTTCGTGTCGCTAAACAGGCCGTTATTAAAGCAGCCCAATACGCTTATCGCGATCGTAAAGCGAAAAAACGGTTATTCCGCACTTTGTGGATTGCTCGGATTAATGCTGCTGCCAGACAATTTGGTTTGTCTTACAGCCGGTTTATGAATGGTTTGCAACGCGCCAATATCGGTCTCGATCGCAAAGTCTTAGCCGATATCGCTGTTCACGATCACGATGGATTTGGACGTTTGGCTGAAAAAGCTAAAGCAGCTTTGACTCAATAAACAGTCAAGGAAAGAAGAAGCCGCTTAGCGGCTTTTTTTTTGTGTCACGATGAATTTTCATGCGAGGAATACAGCATGCAGCAAGAATTAGAGAACATGGTTTCACAGGCGCACAAGGCCATCAACGCCGTAGAAGATTTACAAGCGTTGGATGAAATCCGCGTTCAATATTTAGGGAAAAAGGGCAGTTTGACGGATATTTTGAAAGGGTTGGGTTCACTCTCTGCAGAAGAAAGGCCTGCCGTAGGACAACGCGTCAATGAAGCCAAAGAACATATCCAAGAAAAAATTAATCAACGCTTTCAAGATTTACAACAAAAAGCGTTAGAAAAAAAATTAAGTAGCCAAAAAATCGATGTCACACTACCAGGGCGTGGTGAAATCATCGGTACCGCTCATCCTGTCACACAAGTTAGAACTCGGGTTGAAACTATTTTTAAATCGATGGGATTTAAAGTGGCAGAAGGCCCTGAAATTGAAAATGAATATTATAATTTCACGGCATTAAATATTCCTGAACATCATCCTGCGCGTGCATTGCATGATACCCTTTATTTGGAAGATGGAAATTTATTACGAACCCATACCTCGCCCATCCAAATTCGCGTGATGGAATCTCAAAAACCACCGATTAAAATTATTACTCCAGGCCGGGTTTTTCGTCATGATTATGATCACAGTCATACTCCGATGTTTCATCAAATAGAAATGCTGATGATTGATGAACATACAACCTTCTCCGATTTAAAAGGTATTTTGGCCGATTTTTTGCACCAATTTTTTGAGTCCACTTTTGAATTACGCTTTCGAGCCTCTTATTTTCCTTTTACTGAACCTTCTGCTGAAGTGGATATTCAATGTGTGAAATGTCAGGGTAAAGGTTGTAGAGTCTGTAAAGGTACAGGTTGGTTAGAAATCTTAGGTTGTGGGATGGTGCATCCAAACGTACTCAAAGCGTGCAAAATAGATAGTGAACGTTATCAAGGATGCGCATTTGGAATGGGATTGGAGCGTTTGGCGATGCTGCATTATGGCATCGATGATATTCGATTATTGTTTGAAAATGATCTGCGCTTTTTACGTCAATTTTGATTTTAGGATGGTCTGACAATGAAATTCAGTGAACAATGGCTTCGAAAATGGGTGAATCCTCCGATTTCCACCAAAGCCCTTTGTGATCAGCTTAGTTTAGCCGGTTTGGAAGTGGATTCTGTAGAACCGGTGGCGAAAGATTTTACACAGGTGATTGTGGGTGAAGTGTTAAGCACCGAACAACATCCCGATGCTGATCGATTAAAAGTCTGTCAGGTAAATGTGGGTGATGATACTTTAACCATCGTTTGTGGTGGGAAAAATGTACGACCTGGTTTAAAAGTCGCTGTGGCACAAATTGGCGCTGTTTTACCCGGCGATTTCAAAATTAAAAAATCAAAAATTCGGGGTGTGACTTCATTAGGTATGTTATGCAGCGAAGGTGAATTAGGTCTGCCACAAACCAACGATGGCATTATGGAATTACCTTCTGAAGCGCCTATTGCAGCCGATTTGCGCGATTATTTACAGTTAAATGATCAGTGCATCGATATCGATTTAACACCGAATCGTGGTGATTGCTTAGGAATTATAGGCATTGCTCGTGAAGTGGGCGCAATGAATAATGTTCCTCTACTCAAAGAAATTTCAGCCCATGTTCCCCCCGTTACTAAAAAAACTTTGCCTGTCACTATTTCAGCACCAACCGGTTGTAATCGCTATATAGGCCGAATTATCAGCGGACTTCGAAGTGATGCACACACACCGATTTGGATGCAAGAACGTTTGCGTCGTAGTGGTGTTCGATCGATTCATCCGGTCGTGGATGTGACAAACTACATCATGATAGAAATGGGCCAGCCCATGCACGCTTTTGATTTGCAAAAAATTAAAGGTGGTATTGAAGTACGATTTGGTCGAGATGAAGAAAGTTTAACACTACTTGACGGGAGAACGATTTCACTCAACGAAAATTCATTGGTGATTGCTGATCATGAAAAAGCCTTGGCATTAGCCGGTATTATGGGTGGTGCGAACTCAGAAGTTACTGAAAATACCGTCGATATTTTATTAGAGAGCGCTTTTTTTGATCCACTCACTATTCGAGCCACGGGCCGTGATTTTGGCATTCAAACCGATGGCGCACAGCGATGGGAACGGGGCGTTGATTTTACAATCCAAGCTTCTGCGATCGAATATGCAAGTGAATTAATTTTACAAATTGCGGGTGGAAGTGCAGGTCCTTTGATTGAAGTCACCAAAGGTGAATTTCCTAAACGAGATGCCGTTCATTTGCGCAGTGAAAGAATTGCTCGATTATTAGGCGTGAATTTGGCCGAAGATGATGTGCATCGTTTTTTAACAGCTCTAGGCATGCAAGTGTCTAAAACTGATGATGGTTGGACAGCTATTCCGCCCAGTTATCGCTACGATATTCAAATCGAAAATGATTTAATTGAAGAGCTTGCGCGCATGTATGGTTATAATCACATCCCCAGCACTCACCAATTGTGCACCATGCTCCCTCAAGCAGGTTCCGATTTAGTCTTATCGACAGAACGCTTTCGACAACTTTTAAATGATCGTGGTTATCATGAGGTTATTACCTACAGTTTTGTCTCACCTGAACTTGAAAAAGTTTTTACACCGGATTACGAGCCCTATCATTTGTTAAATCCCATTTCTTCAGAAATGTCGGTGATGCGCACGACATTGTGGCCAGGATTATTGCAAGCTTATCGGCACAATGCCGATCGGCAGCAAGACAGGGTACGAATTTTTGAAATAGGCATGTGCTTTTATGATAAAGTGGAACTCATCCAAGATAATTGGATTGGGGGTTTAGTGGCGGGCAGTGCTCAGCCTGAACAATGGGGAACAAAAACACGCCCTGTTGATTTTTTTGATCTCAAAGCGGATGTTGAAGCTTTATTTTCATTGAGTCGCCAGCCTTCATCCTTTTCTTTCGTTGCCGATCAGCATCCGGCCTTACATCCAGGCCAGACTGCGCGAATTGATCGTGACGGTGAATGTGTGGGTTGGGTAGGGCAGTTACACCCAAAATTGTCCCAACATTTTGACTTGCGTCAGAACTTGTATTTCTTTACACTCAAATTATCGAGTATTATCAACACATTGCTTCCACAATATCATCAGGTATCGAAGTTTCCAGGTCTGAGGCGAGACATTGCGGTGATCGTGGACCAAGCGTTTGAGGCTCAAGATTTGGCTCGGGTTGTGAAAGTGGCTGCGGGCAATTGGAGCGAAAGCGTGACTATTTTTGATGTTTACTCAGGTGAAGGTATTCCTACTGGCCAGAAGAGTGTTGCTCTGGCGATTAATTTAGTTCACCCTGAACGAACTTTAACCGATCAAGAAGTTAACGAAGTCATGGATCGAGTGGTCCTGCAACTGAAAAGCGAATTTAACCTAACACTAAGGGCTTAATAGACAATGGCAATCACCAAAGCCGACATCGCCGAGCGCTTATTTACCACTTTAGGGTTGAATAAACGCGAAGCCAAAGAATTGGTCGATCTTTTCTTTGAAGAAATACGCCAAGCCCTAGAAAGCGGGGAAATGGTGAAGTTATCCGGTTTTGGTAATTTTATGTTGCGTGATAAATCGGAAAGGCCTGGTCGTAATCCTAAGACAGGCAAGGCCGTTCCCGTTACTGCGCGCCGTGTTGTGACATTCCGAGCGGGTCAAAAGCTCAAATCCAGGGTGGAGAAATATGCAGGAAGTGATATCCAAAAGGAACAAGACTAAAACAGAATTGGCGCCGATACCCGATAAGTTTTTCTTTTCTATCGGTGAGGTCAGTCAACTCTGTGATCTTAAACCGCATGTACTGCGGTATTGGGAGCAAGAGTTTCCTCAATTAGCCCCCTCCAAACGACGAGGTAATCGGCGCTATTATCAGCGCGACGATGTGCTGATGATTCGGGAAATTCGCTCTTTATTGTACGAACAAGGCTATACGATCGAAGGTGCTCGAGCTCGGCTATCTTCAAAAGAAGAAAAAAGAAAGATACCGGATCAGCGTTCTAAAGATTTACTAGCCAAAGTGGTATCAGATCTCGAAAATATTTTAGTTGATTTAGAAAGAGACTAAGGTATTCTAAAGACAACGGGGCGTAGCGCAGCCTGGTAGCGCACTTGCATGGGGTGCAAGGGGTCGAAGGTTCAAATCCTTCCGTCCCGACCAATTTATTCTCCCCACAAAGGGGATTTCATTCATTGAGACCTGTAGACTGTTATGGACAGTAAATTGCTCGATATTTTAGCTTGCCCGATTTGTAAGGGTAAGTTAGTGTATAAAAAAAGCGATCAAGAACTCGTTTGTCGATTTGATCGTTTGGCCTTTCCTATCCGGGATGGGATTCCTATAATGTTAGAGCGTGAAGCTCGACCAATAGCTGAAAATGAGGGAGAAAAATGACTTTCCGTATTATTATTCCCGTCCGTTTTGCCTCTGATCGTTTGCCAGGCAAACCACTGATTGATTTAGCGGGTAAATCGATTTTACAACGTGTCTATGAACAATGTCTGCAAAGTGGAGCAGAAAGCGTTGTAATTGCCACCGAAGATGATCGCATTAAAGAGGCTGCTTCAAAGTTTGGAGCACCTGTGGTCATGACATCCAAGACGCATAAATCGGGTACTGAGCGACTGGCTGAAGCCGCTACTGTTTTAGGTTATGAAGAAGATGAAGTCGTAGTGAATGTGCAAGGTGATGAGCCCCTCATTCCACCGGTGGTTATCCACCAAGTTGCTACTAATCTCAGCTTGCATGAAAATGTGCGTGTTTCAACCTTGTGTGAAAAAATAGTGGATGCAGAAGCGCTTTTAAACACTCATAACGTTAAAGTGGTGATGAATAAACGCGGTTTTGCCTTGTATTTTTCACGTGCCCCTATTGCTTGGGAACGCGATAATTTCCCTATCAAAGAAGATACGGTATTAACAGGCCTCCATTATCGTCATATCGGTATATATGCCTATCGAGTAGGGTTTTTGCAGGAATATTTGTCCTGGGATCCTTGTCCGCTGGAGAAAATGGAATCTTTAGAACAGTTACGAGTGCTGTGGTACGGTGGCCGCATTCATGTGGATTTGGCCAAAGAACACGTGCCGATTGGCGTTGACACTGAAGAAGATCTAGAAGTTGTGCGTTCTCTGCTTAAGAAGTGATTCTAAGAATTAGGGACAAGATCTTTTAACCAAAAGTGTTTTCTTCAGGCCGCGCTTCAAGTTCGGGATCGGAAGCGCCTTGATCCCTTAGAGGATTAGAATCTTTTTTTAGGTTAGACAGGTCAGTAAACCCGAGCAGTCCATCAAAAGTGAATTCTTCAACCGGCGCTTTAAACTCTGCATCGGAAGCGGCTTGCTTGCTTAATTCAGAATCTTTTTGAACCAATGCTTTGGCTCTCGAACTCGCTGCAGCCTTCCTTGCCTCAAATTCAGCAATCTCCTGTTTTGTATCATTCATTGACTTCATTGAGTCTAGATCATAATGTCCCCACTTCGCCCAAAGACCACTTAGCTTATCGGCAATCCAGGTTGAAAAGGTGGCTAGCGGTACGAGCAGTGTTCCCATGGCAACCCCTGCGGCGATGAATCCAGCCGGTATTTGTACAGTCAGGACACTGGAAATAACACTGAAGGTTGAGCTCAAAATAACGGTACTACTCAGATAGCTGCCTACTGTTGTGAAGGCTGTGCCAATCGCTTGTAAAGTGGCGCTGACTACGGGTAATTGACTCACTGTGGTTAAGGCTTTAGCAATCGTAGGGAATGTTGTGCTCGCGGTTTGAAGGAGCGTAGCGCTATAGGGCGCTAATGCGGACAAAGCAAAAGGCAGTAGTATTGTCCAAACTGTTATGGATACTGCAAGACTCAGTAACATGAAAATCACACCGAGAAATGTAGCGAAACCTGTTTGAAATCCTCTGCCGAAGATTCTGATTTGAAGTGGCTCAAATTCACGAAAGAAGGTATAGGCCCTAGTGGCACTGGTGAGTGGTGAGGTAATAGCTCTACCTAAGAGATGCCAGAGTGTAAAAAAGCCTGAAAAAAAGATACACAGACTAATGAGGGCACTGAAACCCATATCTTTTAGTCGACTCAATTCGAAGGCATCATCTCGGCGCTTTTGGAGCAATTTTTGAGCATCATTTAAAAGCAGACTCGCTACTTTGGGGATAAATTCAGTCCCTAATTTGACGACGTTGATCAAGAACTTTGGAATGATTAATAAAATTTTGATGGGAAAAATCACCAACAATTTAAAGGGTGAAAGCAACCATTCGATATACTGTTTTGCGGTCCAGGTAACCGGTGCAGGCAAAATCTTAGCATCATCATCGGCGGGCCCTTTAGCAGGGTAAGCAATCAGTTCTAGACGCTCAAAGTGTGCATTATTAACATATAAAATATCTTTTCGTGATCTATTTTCAGGATCTCGGTAATGTGCACATTCATAATTGGGTAATAATTGTCCTTCATCACCTAATATCCAGATATGAAGATCGCTTCGAAGTAATTGCGACACAGCTTGCAAAATAGAGGGGTGTGCCCATCGTCTCCTGACTTTAAATTCAAAGAGTATAAAAGCTTTTAATAACCGATTGTCATGGCTATGGTATTCTCGATTGTTTATAAACTCCCACTGTCCTACAGTCGGATCAAGCAGCTTTTTTTCAATGAGATATTTATGGAAAGGATCAGAATTAGTTGCTTCGACAAGATACTCACAAAATAGCTGTTTTAACGTATCTTTTACTTGGTTAAGATTTTCATCCGTACTCAATAGATTTATAGCTTCATCTCGAGTGACTCCAATAGCATTGAAGCCGCAATCCCCATCACCCAATACGCTGTGAATAATATAGCCTTTGCCTGTGATTTGATTGGACGGGTTCCAACCACCGAAAAAATTTCGTTTTAATTGATCCCCATCCAATTGATCATTTTTTGTGGGATTTAAACCGGATGGTCTTGAAGGCAAACCAAAAAATGAAGCCAGATAAAGTCCTAAGCGTGAAGCATGAGAAGGTTTGGGCTGATCAATAATCGGGGTTTCAATGTTACTGCTCAGAGGTTGTTCACCTCCCAAAGCGGTCATTACAGTTTGTGTAGAATGATCGTAACCGTCAAAACCGTAAACGGATAAAAAAACGCTATTCAACACAGAATCAAGGTAGCTTCCAAAAGCAGAAAATTTTCGGCTTAACCAGGATTGTTCTCGGAACTTCTCATCGATTTTTGCCAGAGTATATTCGACAAGCGCAGTACAAATTTCGGGTTTATCAGCAAGTCTTTCATCTAATACGGGATTTATTAAAAGTTCATTCTTAAGGACATACTGAAGGTTCTCGAGTGTCGAGTTTGTTTGGAGATAACCAAAGACAGGGTCTAATTCATCTTGCGTCAGAGTAATATTATTATCGCGGATAATATCAGCGATTGTTTGATCAAATTGATACTCGTTTTGGCGATTCATCGATTTCCTCACCCTGCTACCTAGATTTTACAGCGTTAACACATCTGCTAATATTAAACAATAAAGATTAAGAGAGTATTAAGAAGAGGGGAGGGGGTGTCAGATCTAAGATTTATCTATGCTCTGATTTAGTGCATGGATAAATCTTAGATCTGAAGCCTTCTCTTTGCCCCCTCTCCTTCTAGATATCAGTACTTTCTTTGTCCTTTTTCTCAGTGCTGGGTGATGACGGCTGTGTAGTACTTGGTTTCTCTTCTGTTGTAGCCCGAATAATCAGCGGTTTTTGATCTTCTTGTGGCAGGACCTGCGAAGCAGTACTGGGCGAAGATGTGGATCCAGTGCTAGAAACCGTTTGTGTAGTAGCCGGTGTCGAAGCTGCGGTTGGAGTCGTTTGCTGGATAGGAGCTACTGAAGTTGCACTCGCGGCTGATTGTGAGAAAGGCGCTGATGAACTTGTTGTTGAACGGGTACCTTGGGCTGATGCACTAACAGTAGCAGTTGAATCTGTGCTCGGGGCGGATTCAGAGACAGAAGCGGTTGCCCCTGTGCTTGATATCGGTTTTGTGAGCGGGGATGTTGGAACTGCACTTGACGGTGGTTGGGTAATGGGAGAGGTAGTCCCTGTGCTTGATGACGGCTGAGTGGCTGAAGTTGATGAAACTGTTTCGGGTTTAGACACAGTTGCTGACGCAGGCGGATTAGCGCTGGATGAAACAGTTTCAGGTTTTTGCGCAGTTGCCGTCACAGGCTGGTTAGCGCTCGGTGCAGCCGGTCTTTGGCTCGATGTGCTAGGTCCGTAGCTGGTAAAGCTACGTGTAGAACTTGAAGTGCTCGGTGCAAACGTCGTTGTTGAGGGTGCTCGAGCAGGCGTGCCAGGTTTTGTTGCAGTAGGCTCAGAACTGCTTGGGGTCGTGGGACTTTTGCTGGCTTTAATGGTGATGGGCGCTTCATCAGCCATCGTGTTGAGCACAGTCGGTTTGGGTAATGGTTCCTGAATAGTGCCCGATTGAGGTGTAGAACTCGTTGTAGGAGCTGGGGCAGTTTGAGAGTATTCTTTATAAGGGTCCTGGTAATTGTCGCTATACTGAGATGATTTACTAGTGCTCGGTTTGCCAGAACTTGAAGGGGCATTTCTAGCAGTACCGCGTTTCATACCGCCAGAGCGCTGCCGAGATTCACCCGAACGTGGCTCAGATCGATCTCCCGATCTTGAACCTTCGCCGTGTCGACGACGAGAACCGGTTCTTTCTCGAGAATCCGAAGAGCGTTCACGTGTTTCTTGTCCTTCATAACCCTCTTCATTGCGAGCAGGTCGACGCTGTGTGCGTTGTCGAGACGGTGAGGGGCGTTGTGGGGTATAGGAAGGCTTCGATTGGAAGCTGCTTTCAGCCGAGCCTGAAGCGGTTTTTGAACTCCCTTCGTCGTCATCTTGCTGGCCAAACATACTACTAAGCAGCCGCTTAATCAGACCACCGCCCGCAGCCACTTTTTCAGGGCGGGTCGGAATCATTTGTTTAACTGCGGGTTGATGCGCAGTAGGTCGATCTGAGGCAGAAGGCAGATTAATATCTACGGTAGGTTCTTGGAGCCTTTCAGAACTGGATAAACCCGTCTCTTCCGTATCGGTGGTGCGAATTCGCTTTTTCAGATAATTAGAAGATTGTAAATTCGGGTTAGGAATCACCGAGACTTTTACGCCGTGATTTTTCTCAATCGACGCTAACAAATGCCGTTTTTCATTGAGTAAATACGTGGCGGCCTCGGTTGAAGCTTGAATAATAATTTCAGCAGTATGCGGTTTGAGTGCTTCTTCTTCAATGATTCGAACTAAAGTAAGTGCCACAGAATCCACGCTGCGAATAGAGCCGTGTCCGCTACAGGTTGGGCAAACATGTTGATGAGAATCGCGCAGTGAAGGTCTTAAACGCTGACGTGACATCTCTAATAAACCAAAGCGAGAAATTCGCTGAATTTGAATGCGTGCTCGATCGTTTTTTAAGCATTTAGACAGATGTTTTTCGACTTCGATTTGATTGTTAGGCTCTAACATATCAATAAAATCGATCACAATGAGCCCGCCAATATCGCGTAAGCGTAATTGTCGTGCAATTTCTTCTGCCGCTTCAATATTCGTATTAAACGCGGTTGCTTCGATATTAGAACCTTTGGTCGCCCGCGCTGAGTTGATATCGATAGAGACTAAGGCCTCAGTATAATCGATCACAATGGAAGCGCCGGAAGGCAGATCAATAGTCCGTTTATAGGCTGTTTCAATTTGATGTTCAATACCGTAGCGAATAAAGAGAGGTGTGGGATCATTATAGAGTTTTACGCGATCAGCCACATCGGGTCTGATCTGTTCCAGATAATGTTTGGCATTTTGAAATTCTGTTTCATCATCAATGATAATTTCAGTGGTATCTTGGCGCACATAATCGCGAATCGCGCGAATAACCACATTTCCTTCTTGATGAATTAAAAAGGGAGCGTGCCGTGATTTTGCGGCTTCTTCAATATTTTTCCAGTGCGCTAGGAGGACATCGAGGTCCCATTTTAATTCTTCATTGGTCCGACCAATAGCGGCGGTTCGAACAATCAATCCCATCCCTTCAGGCACACTCACCTGATTCAGAATTTCGCGTAATTGATCTCGCTCATCACCTTCAATGCGTCGAGAAATCCCACCCGCCCGAGGACTGTTTGGCATTAATACCAGATAGGATCCTGCCAAACTGATGTAAGTTGTTAAAGCAGCGCCTTTATTGCCGCGCTCTTCTTTTTCAACTTGAACCATCAGCTCTTGCCCAACTCGCAATAAATCGCGAATACCAGGGCGATTTTGGGATTGCTCGGCTTTAGGATTAAAATATTGACGGGAAACTTCTTTTAAGGGTAAGAAGCCATGGCGTTCTGAGCCAAATTCCACAAAGATCGCATCAAGACTGGGCTCAATGCTAGTGATTTTGGCTAGATAAATATTGCCGATTTTCTGTTCAAAACCAGGACGTTCAGTAATAAAATCGAAGAGCACATTTTCAGTGACGATAGCCACACGCTTCTCGTCTCTCTGAGAAGCATTAATTAACATTCTTTCCATTTCAATCAACTCATTTAAGCAACGCGCTGAGTTGTTTTGATTCATTGAAGCTCAGGTTAAGGTGTGCTCACACAATAATGTGATTCGAAATACTTCGTGATTCCTTTCGTGATGCAGACGAGCTGTTTTATTCTAAACTGTGTTTTCATTGACTCTGCCATTTTCTTCCATCACCCACATTAAAACTATTCCTTGAGGATAATCTTAAAACTCCAAAACGCGATGCGGTTTAATTCTCATTGTGGCCAATAACCACAATACCCAATTGGTATCCAATCATCAAATTCATTTGCGCCGGCCAGAGGCCTGTTTCTATGATATAATCTGCGCAATTTCACTGAACTATCTTTAATCAGTGAATACTCATTCAAACTGAAGTAGTATAGCAAGTTTTCACTTTAAGAGCAAACAATTCGTGGACAGCAAAGGCAGATCTCAGACCGTTCAGACCCTCCAAATCGATGAGAGCGCTGATCAGCAACGTCTTGATAATTATCTGATTAAAACCTGCAAGGGAGTGCCAAAATCTCGGCTATACCGAGCAATTCGGGCCGGTGAGGTAAGGGTTAATAAGGGGCGAGTTAGTGCGGATTATCGCCTAAAAAGTGGCGATTTGCTGCGAATTCCGCCTTTTCGACGTGCGGAGTCTGCCCCGACACTATGCTTAGACAAGGCCAGTCGTCGTTTACAAGATTTGGAATCACACATTATCTTTGAAGATCAAGACATTATAGTCCTAAATAAACCTGCGGGGATTGCGGTTCATGGCGGAAGCGGGGTTCTTCTCGGCGTGATTGAAACGCTGCGATTACTTAGGCCTCGGGCTAAAATGTTAGAATTGGTTCATCGTTTGGATCGAGACACTTCCGGCTGTTTGCTGATCTGTAAAAAAGCCAGTATAAACAAGAATTTACAGGAACAATTTAAGGCTAAGGTCGTTAAAAAATCCTACTTGATGCTGGTTCATGGGGTCTGTACCTTTGATCGCCGTAATGTGGACTTGCCACTCCAAAGAGACCTGCTTGAATCCGGCGAACGAATTGTGAGAGTCAGTCGCGATGGAAAGGAGGCCCACACAGAATTTCGTGTGATTAAACGATTTGCACAGGCAACTTTAGTGGAAGCCAGGCCCCTGACTGGCCGAACTCATCAACTCCGGGTTCATGCCAAAGCCATAAAGCACCCCATAGTAGGGGACCCCAAATACGGCGACAGAGAACGCGATAAAAAACTCGTAGGCCTAAAACATCGCCTGTATCTACATGCCGCCAGCATCACCCTAAAAGATCCCAGAATCAATCAACCTCTTACTTTTTGCGCGACCCTAGATCCAATATTTGCAAAAGCCATTAAATTGGTTTCGCAATAAATCTCTCAATGCCAATGCCATCTTTACCGAGAGAATCAGGTATTCTACGCAACGACATATTGACCAACATCTTCTGTTGAATAAGTTTCCCGGAAGCAAATTGGTACTGAACAAGCAAAGGAATTTGTACACGCCATTTGTATACTTCTAAATCAACCCCTTCCCAGAGGACTGTAGCGGGTGCTAGCGGTACAGAACTGACTGTAATTTGATCTTGAGCGACTTTCTCTAGATTGCCTGAATTCTTGAGTGCTTGGTAGTAATGAAACCAACCGCGGGTGTCGAAGTAGGGTGAATATTCCCTCATCCACTTCTCGATGTCACGATAGTCGTAATGGAAAGACAGGGTGGCAGCGTCACTCACCCAATTTAATAATCGAATGGGTCCAATTTTAGGGTCTTTCAAGTTGACAACAGGAGCCGTAGGACAGGGGCAATAGCAAATTTGTGGGGGTTTTGCCTTCGCTTCGAAGGTCCAGGTCAACGCGATAAGGGAAAAGGACAAGAGTATGAAGCGCGAAATTGAGGCCATTGGATCTCCTTATGCAAGCCTAAATAACAATAAGCGGCACTATATAATGATTTAATCTTTGACACAACTGTGGACTTTGCTTATCATAATGCGCAATTCAGCCTTGTTATTAGGAGACTTTAGAGATGGCAGTACAAAAGAGTCGTGTTCCACCCTCCAGACGTGGAATGAGACGATCACATGATGCGCTAACCAATCCCGCATTAACGATAGATCAAACCAGCGGTGAAACCCATCGCCGACATCATATGACACCCGATGGATTCCATCGTGGTCGCCAAGTTGTTGTTAAAGCAGAAGTTCCCTCAGACGACGAAGAGTAAATCCCTTGGAACAGTTAACCATTGCGATTGACGCAATGGGCGGTGACTATGGAACCGTAGTGACTGTCCCTGCGTCATTAAATGCCTTGGCACAGAATCCTAATTTGCATTTGATCCTGGTGGGAGATGAGCAAGCACTTCGTGCAGGAATAACCTCTTCGCCACTGCAAGATAGAATAGAGATTCAACCTGCCTCGGAAGTCGTGAGCATGGATGATCTTCCTTCTGTAGCGCTCCGCTCTAAACGAAATTCATCGATGCGAGTGGCTATAAATTTGGTTAAAGAAGGCCGAGCCCAAGCCTGTGTGAGCGCCGGTAATACCGGAGCCTTGATGGCCATTGCGCGCTTTGTGCTAAAAATGATTCCAGGTGTAGACCGCCCTGCCATAATTACCAGTTTACCCACTATGCACCCTGAAAAAGAAGTCCGCGTTCTGGATTTGGGAGCGAATGTCGATTCCAGCGCTGAAAATCTTTTTCAATTTGCCATCATGGGATCTTTGTTATGCAAAGTCGCAGATAATATTGAGGCGCCGCGAGTAGGTTTGTTAAATATTGGTTCTGAAGAAATTAAAGGGAATGAACAAGTCAAAGAAGCATCACAACGATTAAATGATAGCGAAATTATTCATTATATCGGTTATGTTGAGGGCGATGCGATTTTTTCAGGTAATGTTGATGTGGTAGTTTGTGATGGCTTTGTTGGTAATGTCGCTTTAAAGACGCTAGAAGGTTCGGCGAAATTATTTGCCCATTATTTGAAACAATCTTACCAAGCGAATTTTTGGACCAAACTAGTGGCCTTATTTTCTCGTCCCGTTTTTAATCGATTAAAGTTCGCTATCGATCCAGGTCGTCGAAATGGCGCTAGCTTGATTGGTTTGCGTGGAATTGTGATTAAAAGCCATGGTGGAGCTGATGTGCCTGCGTTTGCTCATGCTATTCAAGAAGCCATTATCGAAGCTAATGGTAATGTGCATGATAAAATTGAACATCAAGTGGCACAATTATTAAAAGCATAAGGGCTAAGATCTAACACAGGTTACCCTAATGTTTCAATGTTAGTCCTGCCCCCTTAAATGGCCGGCTTAAATGGAGATCAAAAAATGTCGAGAAACGATTTAGCGGTAATTTTTCCAGGGCAAGGTTCCCAGTCAGTTGGAATGCTGATGAATCTCGCGCAGAAATACTCTATAATTTCAGAGACCTTTACAGAAGCTTCTGACTATCTTGCTTATGATTTAGGCAAGATTATTGCGGAAGGTCCTGAAGAAAAATTAAATTCAACAGAAATTACTCAACCTGCTTTGCTTGCTGCCAGTGTCGCTTTATGGCGTTTGCTGATCGAAAACCAGCAGGAAAAACCGGCTTTTTTAGCAGGGCATAGCTTGGGAGAGTACAGCGCTTTAGTTTGTGCTGAGTCTATAGATTTTGGTGATGCACTCAAATTAGTTCAAGCTCGAGGACGTTATATGCAAGAAGCAGTCCCCGTCGGGTTTGGTGCTATGGCAGCTATTATTGGCCTAGAAAATGAACATATTAATGCGCTCTGTACAGAAGCTTCTCAAGGTCAAATTGTTGCTCCTGCTAATTTTAATGCGATCGGACAAACGGTGGTTGCTGGTGAAAATACTGCGGTAGAGCGCTTAATTGATTTAGCAAAAGCGAAGGGTGCAAAAATCGCGAAAAAAATTCCGGTCAGTGTACCTTCGCATTGTGCTTTGATGAAACCTGCAAAAATAAAATTAAATGCAGAATTAAATCAACTAACTATTCGTCCACCCAGAATTAAAATTATTCACAATGTGGATGTAAAAACGCATGATCATCCGGATGAAATTCGTACGGCTTTAGCAGAACAGTTGGATCATCCTGTTCGCTGGGTAGAAACGATTCAGGTTTTAACTGCGAATGGCATTTCAGTTTCGTGGGAATGTGGCCCTGCAAAAGTTTTAGCCGGTTTAGTGAAACGCATCGATAGCACGATGGAAGTCATCGCACTGAGTGAAGAATTATCCTTGTCCACACTTTTAGGAGAAACCGTTTAATGGAAAATACAAATCAACCAAAAATTGCTTTAGTGACAGGCGCCACTCGTGGTATCGGTAAAGCGATCGCTTTGGAATTAGCAAAGCAAGGACATTTTGTGATCGGAACTGCAACCAGCGAATCGGGTGCACAATCGATTGCAGACTACTTAAAAGCTGCAGGATATGCAGGTAAGTCTATGGTCTTGGATGTCACTAAAACGGATTCCATCTCTGAAGCTTTAGAAAAAATAGAAGCCGAACAGGGGATCGTGCAAATATTGGTGAATAATGCCGGCATTACTCGCGATAATTTATTACTTCGCATGAAAGAGAATGAATGGGGTGATGTTATCAACACCAATTTGTCCGCTATTTTTCATCTGACTAAAGCCTGTATTCGCAACATGATGAAAGCGCGTTGGGGTCGGATTATTTCCATTAGTTCTATAGTAGGCACGATGGGCAGTCCTGGTCAGGCGAATTATGCAGCCGCCAAAGCAGGATTAATTGGTTTTAATCGCTCGGTAGCACAAGAACTCGCAAGCCGGGGTATCACAGCAAATGTTGTTGCACCTGGGTACATTGCTACTGAAATGACCGATATTTTGACCGATGATCAGAAAGCCAAAATTTTGAGCCGAATTCCTCTTCAAGCCATTGGTCAGCCGCAGGATATCGCCAATGCAGTTGCCTTTCTGGCCTCTGATGCTGCATCGTATATCACCGGTGAGACGCTGCATGTGAACGGCGGGATGTACATGTCTTAAGCCCAGGAGTTCCTGCTTAAGCGGGAACCGCTCCCCTGAGCCTAATTTTTTAGCGCTCTTATGCTTCTTGCAAGAGCCGTTTCTGATGCACAGATTTGGGGTTTATCGCGCGTTATTTGCGACATATTGATATATTGTTGACTGACAAAGAAATAAGAGCTTGCAAGTTAATAAGGTTTGAATAAACTAGGTGGTTGGCGTTGGCAATACACCAACCTTTTTTGTCATTTTTTATGAGGACAGGTTAATGGCTGCAATTATTGAAGATCGAGTCAAGAAGATCGCAGATCGAGTAGTGAGCAAGATTGTGGAACAGTTAGGCGTTAAGGAAGATGAAGTTACCATGACTGCTTCTTTTGTTGACGATCTCGGCGCTGATTCTCTGGATACTGTTGAACTGGTAATGGCTTTAGAAGACGAATTTGAAATTGAAATTCCGGATGAAGACGCCGAGAAAATTACTACGGTTCAGCACGCTGTCGATTATATCGAAAATCATGTCAAAGATGCCGCTTAATCCAATCGTCGTTTTTTGAGGTGAGTAGTTTTACTTTTTAGGACAATTACTCACTTCAGTGATTGAGCTGATTATCATTACCGAAGGAGAAATATTATGAGTCGTCGTCGCGTTGTTATTACAGGCATGGGAATGGTCTCTCCTTTAGGTTTAAATGTTGAACAGACATGGAAAGCTATTGTTGCTGGACAATCGGGTGTCGGATTAATTAGCTCATTTGATGCCACCGATTATGCGGCGAAAATTGTTGCCGCTGTCAAAGATTTCGATGTTACACCTTATATGGATAACCGCGAAGCGCGGCGCAATGATTTATTTATTCAATTTGGTGTAGCAGCTGCTCACCAAGCATTCGAGGATTCAGGCTTAGAAGTTACCGAACAAAATGCCGATCGAATTGGTGCATTAATCGGATCGGGTATTGGTGGATTGCCTGCGATCGAACAAATGCATGATGTGGTAGTGAAATCGGGTCCACGAAAAATCAATCCTTTTTTTATTCCCAGCGTTATTATCAATATGGTCGCAGGTGTGGTTTCCATTAAATTTGGGCTGAAAGGTCCTAATTTTTCGATTGTATCGGCGTGCACAACAGCCAACCATAATATCGGTACGGCAGCACGAATGATTGCCTATGGTGATGCCGATGTAATGTTAACGGGTGGTGCCGAAATGGCGACAACCACACTGGGTGTGGGTGGATTTGCTGCATTGCGTGCACTTTCAACGCGTAATGATGAACCACAAAAGGCGAGCCGTCCTTGGGATCGTGATCGCGATGGTTTTGTGTTGGGAGAAGGCGCTGGTGTCATGGTTTTAGAAGAATATGAACATGCCAAAGCGCGGGGTGCAAAAATCTATGCTGAATTAGCGGGTTTTGGTATGAGTGCCGATGCTTATCACATTACATCACCGGATGAAAATGGAAAAGGTTTTGTCGCTGCAATGAAAAATACCTTACGCGATGCCAATATGCAGCCAGAAGAGATCGATTATATTAATGCGCATGGAACTTCGACACCGACCGGTGATGTGATTGAAGCAGCTTCCATTAAAGAAACCTTTGGTGATCATGCCTATCGTTTAGCGGTGAGTTCTACAAAATCAATGACAGGCCATTTGTTAGGAGCAGCCGGTGCTGTGGAATCTATTTTTTCTGTGTTGGCATTGCGTGATCAAGTTTGTCCGCCTACGATTAATTTAGATAATCCCGATGAAGGTTGTGATTTGAATTTCGTCGCCCATCAAGCTCAAGAGCGAAAAATCAATGCTGTTTTATCAAACTCTTTTGGTTTTGGTGGAACCAATGGTAGTTTAATTTTTAAGAAGATTTAGGGTGTGAGATCAGTTGCGCGCACGTATGGCTATTTTGTTGTAGCAATCGCATTAACAACCTTAGTATTGTGCTTAACAATAGAGTGGTTAGGCTTTTATATTGTTCCTGCAAAAAATCTCCAAGTTGCTGAAATTTATATACCACCTGGCAGTGGCATTGGTAAAATCGCCGATATTTTGCACGCTGAGGGTGTTATAAAACGGCCTCGCGCTTTTGTATTAGTAGCACGACTAAAAAATTTAACTGGCCATATTAAAGCAGGGGAGTATCAAATTCCCACTGAAATTACACCAGCAAAAGTCTTGCAAACATTAGTGAACGGAAAAGTTCGATACCGCGATATTACTTTTGTTGAGGGTTGGCGTTTTAATCAGATTGTCGAAGCTTTATCGAAAAATCCTTATATTCAGCACAACATCCAAGACAAATCACCCCAAGAAATTATGGCGCTTTTAGGCCAACCCGATAAAAATCCTGAGGGCCTGTTTTTTCCGAGTACCTTCAAATTTGCTCGGGGAACCAGTGATCTGGCTTTATTAAAAGAATCTGAGCATTTAATGGATAAGACCCTTAAAAAACTCTGGCCAGAACGAGCGCCAAATTTGCCTTATCTGAAAGAGGAGGACGCTTTGATTGTGGCCTCATTGATTGAAAAAGAAACGGCTGTGTCTTCAGAACGTCCCCAAGTAGCTGGCGTTATTTTACGGCGTTGGCAAAAAAACATGTTGTTACAAATCGATCCTACTGTGATTTATGCGGTGGGTGTAAAATATACGGGGCATATCACCAAAGATGATTTGAAAGTCAATTCCCCGTATAATACTTACTTATTTAAAGGGTTGCCGCCAACACCAATAGCCAGTCCAGGTTTAAGCGCGATACAAGCCGCCTTGCATCCCGCTGATGGAGATTCGCTGTATTATGTGAGCAAAGGCGATGGCTCTCACGAATTTTCTGCTACTTTAGCGCAGCATAATGTTGCTGTGACAAAACTACGCAAATTGGAAGGTAAAGAATAATGCAATCAAAACAGGGATTGTTTATCACCATCGAAGGTACTGAGGGCATGGGTAAAAGTACTGTGATGAAAAGTCTGGCCGATTTTTTAAGTGAAAAAAAACTGGATTTTATTATCACACGCGAACCCGGCGGCACAGAAATCGCTGAAAAAATTAGGCAAGTTATTTTGTCTCACTACGATGAAATTATGAACCCTGAAACAGAATTATTGCTCTATTTCGCAGGCCGAATTCAGCATGTTCAATCGGTTGTGCTCCCCGCTAAAAATGCAGGAAAAATTGTTATCTCGGATCGTTTTACTGATGCGAGCTATGCCTATCAGGGCGGTGGACGTTCGATACCATTGGAAAAAATTCGAATGCTAGAGGAACAATTTATCAACGATTTACAACCCGATTTAACCTTGTTGCTGGATGCTCCCATTAATGTCGGCCTTGAAAGAATAGCCGCACGAGGCGACAAAGACAGAATTGAAACAGAAACCTTAAGCTTTTTTGAGAGTGTCAGAGCCATTTATCATCAGCGCGCTCAAGATTATCCCGATCGTTTTCGTATGATTGATGCAACACAAACCGTGGAAAAGGTGAATCTGGCAGTACGTGACTGTATTGAAAAAATAATCGATAATTAGTTTGAATTGGCTATAACGTTCATTTTTCACCTGAGATGGGCAAGATATGGACGTTAGCATCTAGTGGAGTGAAAATGAGAACACCTTGGTTGGAACATTATTGGTTACAATCCACTCAAGCTTTTAATCAAGCACGTTTGGCGCATGCCCTGTTGATTTCTGGTACCGAGGGGTTAGGGAAATTTGCTTTTGCAGAAGCTTTAGCGCAAAAAATACTCTGTGCTGAAAAAGGCAACGAGGCATGTTCCCAATGCCAATCTTGTCTGTGGTTTCAGGCAAATTCTCATCCTGATTATTTTTTAGTCGCTCCCGAAGAAGACAAAAAGCAAATTAGTATTGCTCAAATTCGTGAACTGACAGAATCGCTCACTAAAACACCCTATGGTTCATTTCAAGTGGTGATTATTCATCCTGCTGAGGCCATGAATCGTGCCGCTGCGAATGCTTTGCTCAAAACCTTAGAAGAGCCCAATGGACAGGTATTTTTATTATTAGTCACCGATCATCCTTCTTCGCTGCTCCCCACTATTCGAAGTCGTTGTCTTGAATTCCGTGCAGAGCAACCTACTGCCGAAATAGCTTTAGCGTGGCTTGAAGAACAACTCAAAGAACTTCCTCAACCGCTAGAAAAACCTTCTTCAAAAAAATCCATTCCCGATAAAAAATCGCCACCTGCAGCAGAACTACTTGCCTTAGCCGATGGATTGCCCCTACGAGCACTGCGATTGGCACAAAGTGGTGAGTGGCAATACATACAAACAGTTTCAATCGATTTTATCCGTGTTCTTTCCGGTAAAATGTCAGTCCTTAAAGCCGCTGAAAGTTGGTCGAAACAATCGCCCACGCTTGTTTTGAGTATCTTAACAACCTTGATTCAAGATCTAATTCGTTTATTAACAGGATTAAGCCCATCAGAGATTCAACACCGCTATTTAGCCACTGATTTACAGGCGTTGCTACCTCGTTGTGATCTTCCAAAACTCTGGTCTTTGATGAGCGATATTCTTAAAGCAAAGCGTAGAGTGATGAGTAGCGCAAATCCGAATATTCAACTACTCTTAGAATCAGTTTTGTTACCCTATAGCGGAGCAATAAATTCAAAATGAGAATCGCTCGAATATTGATAGCAATCGACTGCCCTGCAAAAAAGTACTGCATACGTACGTACCAATCAGGCTTCTCTTCTCACTTTTGGAGTATGAATGAATAGTATTAGTTTAGTAGATACACACTGTCATTTGCACTGGTTAAGCGAAGCCCATAATGAGCCTCTCGATACTTTAATGCGCAATGCCAAAGATGCAGGTGTAGATTATTTTCTCTGCGTCGCCATAACTTTTGATGACGTTCCTACGATTCTCGGGTTAGCAGAGCAGTATGAGAATGTTTATGCCTCTGTAGGCCTACATCCCAATGAACCTCCAGACTCAGAACCGACACTCGAAGACATCATAAAAGTTTCTGATCATCCACGCATTATCGCCATCGGTGAAACAGGGCTGGATTATTATCGCACTGAGGGTGATCATAAACCCCAACAAGCTCGTTTTCGAACACATATTCAAGCAGCCAAAGCCACCAATCTCCCCTTAATTATTCATACCCGCGAAGCAAAAGAAGATACCATTAGAATTTTGCGTGAGGAAAAGGCCGATCAAGTCAAAGGTATCATGCATTGTTTTACCGAAGATGTTGCAACAGCAGAAAAAGCGATGGAACTAGGCTTTTATATTTCCTTGGCAGGCATTGTTACCTTTAAAAATGCAACCACACTACACGAAGTCGCCAAAGCAGTCCCCTTAAACCGCCTATTACTAGAAACCGATTGCCCCTACTTAGCCCCGATTCCCTTCCGAGGAAAACCCAATCAACCTGCCTATGTTAAATACACCGCAGAAAAAATCGCAGAATTAAAAAACTGTTCCTTAGAAGAAGTCGCTCAGCAAACGACCCAAAATTTCTTTAATCTTTTCAACGTTGCCGAGCAGGCATGACCTTTAATTATTTCCATTTAATGTTACAGCCGATCGAAGGTTTTTGATCGGGGTTAATGGGTTGCTTGGAGAGTAGGCTATATTTGAGGAATACACACTCATTTTGGGTGGATTTTTTCAATCATGCTTTCGATTAATCGTCTGGCGATGCTAGTACTGGGTGGAAAAGGTGGGGCGTTATCAATGCTGAACCATTGTGCATCGATGATTTCATGATTATCTATGGTTAAATCACCGCGCAAATATTTTGCGTGGAAAGCGATCATGAAGCTGTCGGGAAATGGCCAGTCTTGAGTTCCGAAATATTCGAGATCGGTAATTTCCAAGCCAACTTCTTCTTTAACTTCACGATGCGCAGCCTCTTCAGCTGTTTCGCCGATATCGATAAAACCAGCGATAGCACTGTATAATCCGTCAGGGAAATGAGGAGAGCGTGCTAATAAAATTTTATCTTCATGATGAATCAGTACCATCACAGCAGGTGAATAACGCGGAAAGTAAGAAATATTACACGATAAACATTTCTTTTCTGTGGGATGAGCATGTTTGGTCAGTGGATTAGCACACCGCCCACAAAATTTTGATTGCTTTTCCCAATTGATCCAGTGATAGCTTCGCAATATTTGTCGTTGCATTGCTGAATCGACTTCCGGTAAAAAGCGTTTAATTGGAATAGATTGATATTCTGTGTTTAAAAATTGAGTAGGCGGTAAACCCACATCACAATTCAAAAAACTCAAATTTTGCTCATCGATAACTTCATGCACGGTCAACTGCAAATCTTCAAGCGTTTTCTTGTAGCCGAGTATAGGATTTTTGCCTAAGACAATGAGTTGGTCTTGGGTGAAGAAGAAACATTGTTTGTCCATTTTCTATACTCTCGATATTGGCTACAGCAATATTAACATGGTTGAATGCAAAGAGCATAGCTGGCCTAATATCCAAATTGTACTATAATTACAGTACGCGTCATAGGGGGGTGCGGCGATGAAACGTGAAAGTTTAGATGAAATTATTCATAGCCTAGGTGAGACAGCTAAGAGTCTATTAGCACGTGCCCAGACAGACAATGCGGATCCATCCACGCTAAAAAAGGTCCAAGCGGTTATAAATTTTAGTGCAGCGGCTGAAAGATTAGCTCAAAATTTTCCCAAATCTTCTAATATTGTGACATTCTTAGCATGGAACCATAAAGATGCGGGTATAGTCAAAACATCTCTCAATAGCCTTAATGAAGCGGGTACTTGGATGCCTAGCATTGAAAAAAAGCAGGGTAAAGTCAATGAAATAGATTATGAATTATGTAAGGCTATGACAAAAACCTGTGAAACAATTAAGAATGATATCGAGAATCTCATTCCAAAATTATCTAAAGATAGAAAAGATTGGATGGTTGTCACTCTAGGGACCATGCAAGGACATGGAGAAAAAGAAATGTACCGCGCAGACCCAAAACGTGAAGAACCCGTTGATACCACTGTTCTAAAAGCAACCGTAAAAAAATAATACTGACTTTTTCTAGCTCATTCATTGTCAGTTATTCTTTGTCCTATTTTCCTGGCTCTATCGCTATTCATAAAGGGTAGCCTGTTATTCTCATAATAATCATTGACAATTAGAATAGACAATGGGTATAATTCGGTAATTATTATATCGTATTCCCATTGATTTAGCAGGTATAAAATGAAAGAAGAAGATGAACAATCTGCCGTGTTCGCACCATCCCCAGACGTGCTGGCTTGCGTGTTCCAATTCTTTAAACCCGCTCAACTACGTCCATTCATGGGGGTTTCAAGGGCATGGAGAAAGGTGATCATTGAAAGAGCATTACCTAATCATTATCTCCAAAGTATACCTTCAAGCTTATTAAATGCAGAAATTTTTAAAAGATATCCCTTAAATAAAGTGAAGTTGATGCGATCCCTTTCTTTTCAAATTGGCCCACCTGCCGAATCTTTTACAATCAGTCCGTTCATCGAGCAAATGGAGAGTGCTTGGGAATTGGCAGCATTCGCTGGTAATAAAGATGCATTAGACGCTTTATTAGGTGATGAGTTATTTACTCAGCGTAATTCCGCGGGTGCTAACGTTATGCACTTAGCATCAATGGGGGGACAGATAGAATTACTCAAATCGCTCAGTGAAAAAAAACCGGAACTACTAAGTGCAAAAGATAATATCGATCGTACTGTATTGTTTTATGCTTTCTATTTCGGACAATTTGTATGTGCGGCATGGATACTAGAAAATTCAACGTTAACACTCGATGATCAAGATAAACTTCTCTGTCGGTGTTTAGATACTTTCATAAACGTGAAATTACCGAAACCACTTATTGTACAACTGGCTTTTTTAATCTCAGGTAACTTTGAAGGTGTCGATCGAGCTAATAATTTACCTGCCGAGCTAATAGAAAAAATCATTGTCACAACCCGCGCCCATATTGAAGAAGAGAATCGACAATCATCCAATTTGGATACTCTTACTGCCCTCATAAAATCTCAATCTAATAGCCTAAGTGGACCTTCTTTTTAAAATAAACCAGGAATACGCTTTTTATTTCAGGTATAAAAAGCGTACCTGACTCCAACTACCAAGCCTGTATTGCTTCATTGTTAAAGAGAGCTTTAGCTTTATCTATAACTTCGTCAGAATGCAAAGCTTTTAAAAGATCTTGAAATTTAGCAGCGGTTTTATCTTCGGTGCGTACGACTACAACATTGGCATAGGGCGAGCTTGCCGCTTCTTTTAAGAGAGAATTTTCACTGGGGCTGAGGCCAGCGAGTAGGGCGTAGTTGGTGTTAATAACAGCGATGTCGACATCGGGAAGCACTCTGGGCAATTGCGCGGCATCTAATTCTTTAAATTGAAGATGTTTGGGATTTTTTGCGATATCGGTGAGTGCAACGATTTCTGAGGTGTGGGGTTTAATTTTTATTAACCCACCTTGTTGCAACAATAATAAGGCGCGTGTTTCATTCGTGGGATCGTTGGGTATTGCTACAATCGCATTATTGGGTAAATGATTGATATCTTTCCATTTTGAAGAATAAACGCCCATCGGATAAATAAACATCTTTCCTATCGTTGTTATAGGAAAATTTTTCGCTTTAACTGCAGCATCTAAATAAGGTTGGTGCTGAAACATGTTGGCATCAATACTGCCATCAACCAGTGCTTGGTTGGGTAGTGAATAATCGTTAAATTGGACAATAATGACTTTGAGCCCGTATTTTTCTTCAGCCACTTGCTTAGCGACTTCCATCAAATCAGTTTCGGGACCGGCTATGGTGCCCACATAAATTTCGTTTTTATTGCGGTGATTTCCGCAGGCAGAAAGTAAAATAACACTGCAGATAAAACTCAATAATAATCGGGTGAATAGCATGATGAATGTCCTCAGTGATGAGTGAGTCGATGAACTAATCGATTGCCTACAAATTGAATGAAGTGAACGATGAGTATTAAAATAGCCACCGTGGCCAACATAATCGTCAAATCAAAGCGCTGATACCCATAATTAATCGCTACGGTTCCTAATCCGCCACCACCGACGGCACCTGCCATGGCTGAATAACCGATCAAACTGATTAGCATTAAAGTCATTCCATTGACCATAGAGGCTAAGGCTTCGGGCCAGAGAATTTTAGCGACGATTTGAAAGGAGGTTGCTCCGAAGCTATGTCCCGCTTCAATTAAACCCGGGTTGACTTCCATCAAGGCACTTTCGACCACCCTTGCCATAAACGGAATGGCGGCAATGCTGAGGGGTACAATGGCAGCGGTCGTGCCGATACTCGTTCCTACCAATGCACGTGTCAGTGGAATAATAGCAATCAATAAAATAATAAAAGGCAGTGAACGTGTCACATCGACAATAGCGCTTAATATCCTGTTTAATATGATGTTTTCATTGAGATTTTTAGGTCGAGTTGTAAACAACCAGGTGCCCAGCGGAACCCCCAACAGCACAGCGATTCCACCCGCGGTTAAGACCATGTACAGTGTTTCCCAAGTGCCTTTCAAGAGTATGTTGATTAATTCGCTATTCATAAACTTGACTGTCCATTAATGCGTTTGTTTAACATAACCAATAACCTCCACATGAACGCCTTTGGTCTGCAAAAACTTCATGCCCGCTTGAATATTTTCAGGCGATCCCACCACCTCAGTGATCATCGTGCCCATCGTCACATCCCGAATTAATTCGATGTCAGCTTGTAAAATATTCAATGTAATCGCTAATTGTTGCATCAGATGAGCAATTAAGGGTTCCTGGCTGCTCGCACCCAAAAAGGAAAGATACCAGAGCGGATGAGAATCAGGTGTATGTTCTGTGTGCAGACGCGCTTTAACTGCCAAAGGCAGATGATCTTTAGCATCTTTCTGAATAAACCGCTGAGCCAATTCTGTTTGCGGATTGCCAAAAAATTCGATCACACTGGATTGTTCAATAATTTTTCCGTGCTCCATAATGGCTAAGTTATGACAGACTTCTTTGATGACTTCCATTTCATGGGTGATGAGTAGGATTGTCACACCCAATTGTTCATTGATGTCTTTGAGCAGTCGTAAAATGGCGTGCGTGGTTTCAGGATCAAGCGCCGAAGTTGCCTCATCACTCAACAAAACTTTGGGTTGATTCGCCAACGCTCTGGCAATACCGACACGTTGTTTTTGTCCGCCACTGAGCTGGTTAGGGTAAACTTTTGCTTTCGAAGTTAATCCCGTCAGCTCTAATAAAGGCATTATTTTCTGTTTGATCGCGGCTTTATCTTCGCCTGCCAACTCTAAGGGCAGAGCGACATTATCATAGACATTACGTGAGGAAACTAAATTAAACCCTTGAAATATCATGCCTATTTTTTTTCTGGCCTCTCTTAATTCAGTCGGTTTGAGGGTATTGAGATTCAGCTGATCAATAAAAACTTGCCCTGCATCGGGCCGTTCCAAAAAATTAGCACATCGTATTAAGGTACTTTTCCCAGCCCCACTTGGCCCAATCACACCCAATACTTTTCCTGATTCAACCGACAAATTGACATCCGACAACGCTGCAAAGCGCTGCTCGCCGCTGCCAAAATATTTGCTGATATGTTCAAAGCTGATCATGTAGAACATCATATAGTCTTTGATTTGACTTGCCTAGTGAAAAAATACTTGAAAGTTCTCTTTTTGTACTCTATACTCGGTTTTGAAGGATCTAACTAGATGGAGGATATTATTATGTTGACGCTCGCGCAACGGAAGACTTATGAGTTTATTCGGCATTTTATTGAGGAGCAAGGGTATTCGCCCACCTTGGCTGAAATTGCTAAGGCGAGAGGGATCAGTTCGCGTGGGGTGGTGCACCGCGATGTGCAGGCTGTTACTGCCGAGGGTTTAATTCGTTTGGTACCCAACCGCAAACGCAGCATTGAGCTCTGTGAATCTGCCAATGAGCGCCGTTTTTTGCCTTTGCTAGGTAAGATTGCCGCAGGGCAACCGATCGAAGCCATTTCAGATCAACGTACCGTTGATATCGCCAATATTTTCTTGCGCGATAATCATTACGCCCTACAAGTCAAAGGGGATTCCATGATTGAAGAGGGCATTTTTGATGGCGATGTAGTGGTGTGTAAACATGCCAATGTAGCCGACGATGGGCAAATTGTGGTTGCGCTGGTCGACAATCGCGAAGCCACCCTAAAGCGTTTGCAACGCAATCGGGATCGAAGCGTAACCTTAGTCCCGGCTAACCCACATTTAAAACCCATGACCTATCCCGCCGACCGAGTTCAAGTTCAGGGCGTGTATGTGGGCTTACTGAGATTTTTATCGCGCTAAATGATCCTCTTCCTTGGGATGAGCAGATCTTGCTCGTCTTGAGGTAAAGGAGCAAAAACGGGCCATGCTTCTTTTAGTCTGTTGTCTTGAGGGGAGTTTCCATACAAGTGGAAACTCCTCTCGTGGATGGCACAAAAAATAACCTTTTCAGAAGGAGTCGTATTTTTGACACTCAAAAAAAAACAGAACAAGCCCTTCAGGATTCTGATGTAGAAGCTTTCTCTACAGAGTCAAAGAAGAACAAAAGCTCTTTATGGGCACGGGCTATTATTTTGGTGGATATGAATGCCTTTTTTGCTTCAGTAGAGCAGATGGATTTTCCTGAATTGAGAGGTCAACCGATTGCTGTAACAAACGGTCGACAGGGCTCTTGTGTTATTACTAGCTCCTATGAGGCACGGCGTTTTGGGGTCAAAACGGGTATGCGACTTTATGAGGCGCGTGAACTCTGCCCTGAGCTCATTCAGTGTGCCGCTAGACCACAGCGCTATGCAGAATTATCGACGCTGATTATGGAAGCCATGCATGATATTACACCCGATGTGGAAGTCTTTTCTGTGGATGAGGCTTTTTTAGATGTTTCCCGTTGCCAACGACTGATGGGCTCACCCATTGAAATTGCTCAGCGCACCAAAGAGCGTGTTTTCGCTGTTTCGGGTCTGCCATGCTCTATTGGCCTCAGTGGCGATAAAACCACCGCAAAGTACGCGGCAAAATTACAAAAGCCCGATGGTTTTCAAGTGATTTACCCTTGGGAAGCCAAAGCTCGTTTGTCTCAAGTTCCTGTCACAGAGCTTTGTGGCATCGCCAAAGGCATCGGTCGTTTTCTCGCTTCTTATGGTGTGATCTACTGCGGCGACATCGAGAAAATCCCGATCAGTATTTTATCCAAGCGCTTTGGCAATCTAGGGCGCCGCATTTGGTATATGTGCCAAGGGGCTGATCCGGATCCTTTGCATCAAACAGTGCCGGCACCTAAATCCATCGGCCATGGCAAGGTTATACCACCCAACACCACCAACAAAACCTTGATTGAATTGTATTTACTCCACATGAGCGAAAAAGTAGCAGCCCGTTTACGTCGGCACCAAATGGCCGCTACGCATTTTTTTATTGGCCTTCGTGGCATGCACTGGGAGTGGATTGCCATCAAAGAAAAACTCCCTTATCCCTGTTCCGATGGGCGCAGCATTTATCAGCTCTGCCAATCCTTTATGCAAAGCTACTGGCAAGGGGAGGGGATTTCTCAGGTCCAAATCACGGCCTTAGATCCTCGGCCTGATAATCAACAACAGGATCTTTTTATGCCCAACGACACTCAACGTCGCAACACCAATAAAGCCATCGATTTGATCAACCAACATTTTGGGGAATTCACGATCGCTCCCGCTCGTCTTCTAGGTCGATCTTCCATGCCTAACGTTATTTCACCTGCCTGGAAACCTTTTGGACATCGGCAATCAATTTGATTTACAAAATGAATCACGATAAACGATACCTGGGTATTACCCAAACAATATGTTGATACGGTTGGGACGGTATTGAAAATAATGTAGGCTGGAAGGGTATTAAAGAACTTCAAATCAACGAAGTATTCGAGCTCTACGATATGGTAGTCAAAAAACACAATAGCGTATTAAAAATTCATTTCCTGAAGAATATCAATATTTTAGAAGTTAGCGTCTCCAAAAAACAATAACTGGGATGGCTCAGGCATGCAAGTTGCAAATGTTAACTTGCTTGCCTGCTTGTCTCTATCTCACTCACCTCTGCTTTTTCAATTTTTCTAATTTCCTCTTCTCGTAAAGTCAGAATCTCGCATCCTGTGTCGGTTACCAAAATCGTGTGTTCCCATTGGGCGGAGAGTTTGTGGTCTTTGGTGACGGCGGTCCAGCCATCGGGGAGGATTTTAAGATCGGCTTTACCGGCGTTGATCATGGGCTCGATCGTGAAAATCATGCCAGGTACAATTTTTTCGCCAGTGCCGGCTTTGCCATAGTGGAGGATTTGCGGATCTTCGTGAATATTAGCGCCCACACCATGGCCACAAAATTCCCGCACCACAGAAAAACGATTTTTTTCCGCATGGGCCTGAATAACAGCACCAATATCCCCGATCAAAGCACCGGGCTTCACTTGTTGAATACCGAGATAGAGACACTCTTGGGTGACAGTAACCAGTCGCCTTGCCAGTATAGAAGGCTCACCGATAAAGAACATTTTAGAGGTGTCACCGTGAAAGCCGTCTTTACGAACCAGAACGTCAATGTTCAAAATATCCCCATTTTTCAATACCTTAGGCCCTGGAATGCCATGACAAATGACATGATTAACGGAAGTGCATACAGACTTGGGAAAGCCTCGGTAATTGAGTGAAGCAGGGTAGGCGTCTTGAACATCGGTGATGTAATCATGGCAAATTTGATTGAGATGGTCTGTCGTGACACCCGCCACTACATGGGGAGTGATCATCTCCAGCACCTCAGCCGCCAGACGACAAGCGACTCGCATTTTCTCAATCTCGATCGCTGATTTGATATGAATTGCCATTTTGTGCCACAGAATGTTGTTGTTTCAGAATAACTATGATATAAAGCTTACGCGCTTTTGCGTAAATGCTATTTTATAACAAAGTTTGGTTGTTTACAATAACACAATTAAGCTTTTAAAAGATAGTACAACCGGTGATCCGCCAAAGGCGGGTTGCTGAGATCACACACATGTCGACACACCCTCTAGGGTGCTCTTTAGAGTTCGCTCAGAGAGTTAGAAGGTGAAAGGGGCCCACGCGAAAGCGTGATCCTCGGAGGGGCATGTGGAGGCCTAACCCTAAATGAGGTATTACAATGTCTACTGTTTCTATGAAAGAGCTTCTACAAGCTGGCGTGCACTTTGGGCACCAAACCCGTTACTGGAATCCCAAAATGGCTCGCTTTATTTTCGGCACTCGTCTTAATGTCCATATTATTGATCTTGAACAAACTCTACCCATGTTCAAAGAAGCCCTGAATTTTATTTCCAGTGTGGCTTCTAAAAAAGGTAAAGTCCTTTTTGTGGGAACCAAAGATGTGGCCTCTGGCATCATTCGTGAACATGCTATTCGTTCAGGCCAGCCTTATGTCGATCATCGATGGTTAGGTGGAATGTTAACGAACTATAAAACAATTCGACAATCAATCCGTCGGTTGCGTGATCTTGAAAAATTAGCGGAAAGTCCAAAATTCAAAGGTTTTACCAAAAAAGAAAGACTTACCCTAACGCGCGAAAAAGATAAACTGGAACTCAGTTTAGGTGGTATCAAAGAAATGGGTGGATTGCCCGATGCCCTGTTTATTGTTGACGTCGGCAATGAAAAAATTGCTGTTGAAGAAGCCGTTAAATTAGGAATTCCTGTTATCGGTATTGTTGATAGTAATAATTCTCCTGACAGAATAGACTATATTATCCCTGGTAATGACGATTCCATTCGTTCGATTGAAGTTTATTGCAAACATATTGCTGATACGATTCTTACCGCACGTGAACGTTTGGCTGCAACGGAACCTAAGCAACCTGAAAAAGCAAAACCCGAAGTGAAAAAGAAAGAGGATGCTGGTGCTCGTAAAGTCGTGACCAAAAAACGCGACGAGACTCCCGCAAAATCTGAAGCTGCACCGGCTAAATCTTCTGCAAAAACAGCTAAAACTGCGACAGCTGAAGAAAAATCAGCAGCGCCTAAAAAAACCACTGTGACTAAAAAAACCGTGGTGAAACCCGCCGCCGCTAAAACTGCAGATGCCAAATCAACTTCAAAAAGTGCAACTACTGCAGCTACCGATGCCACTGACACACCCACTACAGGAGAATAATGATGACGATTAAAGCTTCCTTAGTGAATGAACTCAGAAATCGTACCGGTGCGGGAATGATGGATTGCAAAAGAGCGCTGGTTGAAGCCAATGGCGATATCGAAGCCGCTGTTGAAGCCATGCGTATTGCAGGTGCTGCGAAAGCTGATAAAAAGGCGGATCGCGTAACAGCTGAAGGTGTTGTTATTATCAAGTTAAGTGACGACTCTAAAACAGCTGTGATTGCCGAATTTAATTGCGAAACGGATTTCGTGGGCCGTGATGAAAATTTCTTGAAATTTGCGAACAGCGCTTGCGAAGAAGCATTGGCTGCAAAAATCACCGATATCAATGCATTGAGTCAGCGTCCTATTCAAGCAGGTTCTGATCAAAGTATTGAACAAGCTCGCCAAGAATTGGTTGCAAAAATCGGCGAGAATATCCAAATTCGCCGCATTAAATTGCTGAGCTCTGATCATCCTTTAGCGTCTTATCGACACGGGAATAAAATTGGCGTTGTCGTAAAATTAGATTCTGACAACGTAGACTTGGGTAAAGATATTGCGATGCATATCGCGGCTTCTAAACCACAAGCTATTTCCGCCAATGAAATTCCTGCAGAAATTATCACTAAAGAAAGAGAAATTTTTACAGCGCAAGCAGCCGATAGCGGAAAGCCCGCTGAAATCATCACTAAAATGGTTCAAGGTCGCGTTGATAAATTCTTAGCCGAAGTGAGTTTGGAAGGACAGCCCTTTGTTAAAGACCCCTCCATTTCGGTGCGAGAATTACTCAACAAAGCAAAAGCAAAAGTGCTCGCTTTCGAACGATTTGAAGTGGGTGAAGGTATTGAAAAGCGCGAAGACAATTTTGCAGAAGAAGTTATGGCACAAGTTCAGGGAGCTCAATAATGTCTGAAAAGCCCTTGTACCACAGAGTTTTATTGAAACTCAGCGGCGAGGCTTTGATGGGCAATAGTCCCTTTGGTATAGACCCCGCCGTCATGCACCGCTTAGCACAAGAAGTGAAAGAAGTGATCGCTTTAGGTGTGCAAGTGGGTATTGTAGTAGGCGGGGGTAATTTATTTCGTGGTTCTGCACTGTCGAAAGCGGGCTTAGACCGTATTTCTGGCGACTATATGGGCATGTTAGCCACATTGATGAATGCCATCGCCATGCGTGATGTTTTCGAAGGCATTGATTTAGAAACCCGCGTATTGTCAGCAATTCCTATGACCGGCATCGTGGATCCTTATGATCGACGTAAAGCCATTCATCATTTACAAGTAGGTCGCGTTGTTATTTTCGCAGCCGGTACCGGCAATCCCATGGTCACCACCGATTCAGCCGCCAGTTTACGTGGTATAGAAATTGGTGCGGATGTGATTCTCAAAGCAACGAATGTTGATGGTGTTTATTCTGCAGATCCCATGATTGAAAAAAATGCAACGCTGTATAAACGCGTCACCTACCGTGAAGTGTTGAGCAAGGAATTACGAGTGATGGACTTAGCGGCTTTTTGCCAGTGTCGAGATCACAATATTTCGTTACGCGTGTTTAATATTAATGTGCCTGGCAATATCAAGAAAGTCATTCTTTCTGAGGAAGTCGGAACTTTAGTGGAACGAGGAGAGGAATAATGGTTTCTACATTAATGAAGGATACTGAACAGCGCATGCATAAGTGCATTGAATCGTTAAAAGGTGAATTAACACGCGTACGAACAGGACGCGCAAATATTGGTATTATTGAACACGTGAAAGTTCCCTATTACGGTAATGATACACCTCTGAGCCAAGTCGCGAATATTGCCGTGGAAGACGCTCGAACTTTGACAGTCACGCCTTGGGAAAAAAACATGGTTCCTGTGGTAGAAAAAGCGATTTTAAATGCGGATCTTGGATTAAATCCATTAACAGCCGGTTCTGTCATTCGTGTTCCCTTACCTCAACTGACCGAACAGCGTCGTAAAGAATTGATTAAAATTATTCGCGAGGAAGGCGAAAAATCGAGAGTCGCTGTGCGTAATATTCGACGTGATGCGAATAGCGCAATTAAGGAGTTGCTCAAAGCCAAAACGATTTCTGAAGACGATGAGCGAAAAGCAGAAACTGATATTCAAAAAGTCACCGATAAAATTATTGCGGATATTGATAAAGTTATCAGTGTCAAAGAAGCTGATCTGCTGGAGATTTAAGTGGTTTCACAATCAGCCACTCTTCAAACAAGTGGTAAACCAAAACACGTGGCCATCGTCATGGATGGAAACGGTCGTTGGGCAATGCAACGTGCTTTACCTCGTGTTGCTGGACATGAAGCTGGTGCACAAGCAATCAAACGCATCGTTGAACACTGTCCCACCGTCGGTATCGAAGTCCTCACACTTTTTGCTTTTAGCCGTGAAAATTGGGGGCGTCCGGATGCTGAAGTCAATGCACTCATGAAACTTTTTCTGCAAACACTGCACAACGAAACTGAAAAGCTTCATCAACAAAATGTTCAACTGCGATTTATAGGTGATCGCAAAGCTTTTTCACTGGAACTCCAAACCGAAATGCGTCAAGCAGAACGCATTACCAAAGACAATGATGGGTTAATTTTAGTGATTGCTGCCAATTATAGTGGCCGTTGGGATATTGCTAATGCTGCACTCAAATTTGCGAAAACAGCTTTAGCGGAAGAAACTGATCTTAGTCAATTGAGTATTGACGAAGACGGTTTTTCTAACTATATGTCATTGGCTGATTTACCAGAACCTGATTTATTGATTCGCACCAGCGGAGAAATTCGTCTCTCAAATTTTTTACTCTGGCAAATTGCTTATGCAGAACTCTATTTCACCGAAGTTTTGTGGCCCGATTTTAACCCAGCAGAATTAGATAAAGCTATCGTAGAATTTGCCTCGCGCAAACGTCGTTTTGGTTTAACCAACGAACAACTTAGGGAAGAGGCATTATGTTAAAACGACTGATCACAGCCGCTATATTACTACCGCTGGTTGTTTTGGGTGTTTTTAAATTACCCGCAGAACCTTTTGTGGCTGTCTGTGCTTCGTTATTAATTTTAGCCAGTTGGGAATGGTCTCGATTAGCGGGCTGGCAATCAATCATCATGCGATTAATCTATGTCTTTGGATTTATTTTAATCGAAGCGGGCGTCCTCCAACCGACTCTCAGCGCTTGGATGACATTAATTTTATATAATCTAAGTTTAATTTTCTGGCCCCTGATTTTAATTTTAGTGCTCAGTTATCCTAATACCGCATCGTACTGGGGCCAAAGTCGTGTGCTCAGGAGTTTGATGGGTTATTTGGCTTTAGCGCCTTGCTTTTATATTCTGGTGAAATTTGGATTGCAACAATTCCCCCGTGAAATGTTGATGCTTTGTTTAGTACTGATCTGGGGCGCTGATTCCTTTGCTTATTTTGCTGGAAAGCGTTGGGGAAAAACAGCCTTAATTCCTGCGGTGAGCCCGGGCAAAACGGTTGCTGGTCTGATGGGCGCTTTAATAAGCGGACTCATCATTGTGATGCTGGTTTTTACCGTTGCTGAAATATTGCATACCTGTACAAATGGAGCCTGTCATTTGGCTGTGTTGAATTTTGGTAGCGCTTCTGAAAATCTTCTCACATTATTAACCGTTTCCCTGTGGACCATTTTAGCCTCTGTTCTCGGCGATTTAAGCATCAGCATGATGAAACGCAATGTGGGCCTTAAAGACACAGGTTCATTATTACCCGGTCATGGCGGAATTCTGGATCGCATCGATAGTATGCTGCCAGCACTCCCAATTTTTATTCACTTCTCATTATTTAACTAATGCAAAATATAACCTTACTTGGCGCCACAGGATCGATTGGACAGAGTACCTGTTCGATTCTTTCTGCGCACCGTGATGATTATCGGCTTTATGCCATTGCTGCGTATTCGAATGTTCAAAAAATGTTTGAACTGTGTCAACAATGGGAACCTCAATTTGCGGTGATGACTGATCTTGATTCGGCAGAAGCCTTATCCCTAAAAATTCGAACAGCAGGTCTGCCGACAGAAGTTTTAGGCGGTGAAGAAGGTCTAGTGAAAATTTGCCAAGACACCGAAGTTCAGATTGTGGTAGCCGCGATGGTGGGAGCCGCGGGTCTTGTCCCTGCGATTGCAGCGGCTAAAGCCGGAAAACGAATTTGCTTAGCCAATAAAGAAGCCTTAGTGATGGGTGGAAAGCTATTGATGGAGGCGGTCGAAGCGGGTGGCGCGACTTTAATTCCTGTCGATAGTGAACACAATGCGCTTTTTCAAGCCATGCCGCCGGGTTATCGGTGTGGGCAACCTCCTGATGGTGTAGAGCGTTTAATTTTAACAGCCTCAGGCGGGCCTTTTCGTGAAATTCCCTTAGAAAATTTGCAGCAAGTCAGTCCAGCCCAAGCGATTGCCCATCCCAATTGGTCTATGGGTCCAAAAGTGTCCGTCGATTCAGCCTCGATGATGAATAAGGGCCTGGAGCTCATTGAAGCGCATTGGCTTTTTAACATGCCTTGCTCAAAAATAGAGGTATTAATTCATCCCCAAAGTATTATTCATTCCTTAGTGGAATACGCCGATGGCTCTCAGCTGGCGCAATTGGGCGTACCGGACATGCGAACGCCTATCGCCTGCGCTTTAAGCTGGCCGGCGCGAATCAGCAGTGGAGTGCCTAAGTTAGATCTAGCGGAGAAAGGGCTCTTAAGTTTTCAAAAACCTGATCTACAACGTTTCCCTTGCTTGCGCTTAGCGTTTAATGCCATAGAGCAGGGTGGGGCAGCACCCACCATCCTCAATGCCGCCAATGAAGTGGCTGTCAAAGCCTTCCTCGAAGAAAAGATCCCCTATTTGGCCATACCTCAACTCATCGACAAGGCCTTAACAGAACTGCCCGCCAGTGCGCCAATCGACTCTGTGGAGGCCCTTTACGAGATCGACAACAGAACCCGCAATTTTGTAAGGGGTCAGGTCCTCACAAATGACAAGATCTAAGAGAGGGCAGGGTCTCTCCCCTTTTAGATCTTGTCATTTGTGAGGACCTGACCCCTTATAAAAAGGAATTTCCTCAGGTATACTCGCCGGCAGCGATTTAGGACTAAGCCGCAGCAGTAGGAGAGCGTCCTCTGCGGTGTGAATAAGATGATTAAAGGGGTTAATAATAATTATGGATTACTCAAAGCGATTACTGAATAGTGCCTTGGCCATTTCACTCAGCTTTATGCCCATCATGGCATCAGCATTTGTGATTCGAAAAATTGAATTCGAAGGTTTGCAACGTGTCCGTCCGGAAACTGTGCGAAATTATATCAGCATTCACGAAGGCGAAGAATTTCAAGCAAATGAATCTCGAAAGTTGCTCGAAGATTTATATAAAACGGGATTTTTCGATGATATCCGGATTTCTCGCACCAACAGCACATTGATTATTCATGTGGTGGAACGTTCCGTCATCACCAAACTAAATATCAACGGTAATAAAGAAATCAAATCAGAAGATTTGCTCAAAGTGCTGAAAGAAAATGGTGTAGCCGAAGGCCGGGTCTATGATCAATCCATTTTTTCAAGTATCCAACATTCGCTAGAATCACAATACTATAATCTGGGTCGTTATAATGCTAAGGTTCACACAAAAATCAATCGCCTGAAAGACAATCGCGTTGAAGTTAATATCGACATTTTTGAGGGCCAAGTCGCAAAAATTAAAGCGATTCATTTCGTCGGCAATAAATTATATCCGAGCAAAACTTTACTTAAAAATTTCCAGCTAACTACCACAAAAATTTGGTCTTTTATTTCACATAATGACCGCTACGCAGCTGATAAATTAGCGGCAGATTTAGAAACCGTACGTTCGTATTACATGGATCGTGGTTATTTGGAATTTAAAATCACCTCAACCCAAGTGACTATTACACCCGACAAACGCGATGTATTTATTACAATTAATGTCCAAGAAGGCGCCTTGTATCGCTTAAAAGGTTATTCGCTGTCCGGTAAATTGGAAGGGCATGAAGCACAGCTGAGAAAACTTGCCCTGCTCGAATTAGGCAAACCTTTTTCACGCCGAGATTTAATTGATACTCAAAAACGCATGATGGATTTTTTCTCTGATAAGGGTTATGCCTTTGCCAAAGTCAACATTCGACCTGATGTGAATGAAAAAACTCACGAAGTTTCTATCGTTTTTGATGTGGAACCGGGCCAGCGCGTTTATGTCCGAACTGTTTCATTTGAAGGTAATACAACCACACAAGATGAAGTTATTCGCCGAGAATTACGTCAGTTTGAAGCCGGACTGTACTCCTCTTCAAAAGTCAAAGAAGGTAAACGTCGTCTAGCTAACTTAGGTTATCTTGAAAAAGTAGACGTTGAAACTAAACCCGTTCCCGGCTCCTCGAATTTGGTGGATGTTCGCTACAAAATCTCAGAAGCTCCAGCGGCTTCAGCGAGTGTGCAGGTTGGTTATTCCGACGCTGTGGGTTTTGTTTACGGTGCCAACATCAAACACAAAAATTTCTTGGGCTCTGGTAACGCGATGGGCTTAAGTTTCGAGAATAACGATGCCTATCAAAATTACAGTTTCGATTTTTATAAACCGTATTTAACCTTAAATGGCATTGGTGCTGGCGTGAATGCTTTTTATCAGAAAACCACGCCAGGCAAAGTGGGTATCAGTAGCTATAAAATGGATACCTATGGTACCTCTTTGAATTTTAGTGTGCCCATTTCTGAATACAACCACGTGAGTTTTGGCTTGGGTTATAGCAATATTCATTTAATGATCAACAAAAAAGACTGTGAATTTAACCAAACCGTTTACCAAAAATTTGTGGCAGAAAATGGCGACAACTTCGACCAATTCACAGCGAATTTAGGCTGGAGTCATAGCAGTTATGATCGTGCTATTTTCCCGACGGATGGTTTCCGTCATTCTCTTAAGTTGAATTTGGGTGTATCTCTGACTGAAAACAGTCTTGAATACTACAAAATTAATTACGATGCCTCATATTATCATCCATTACCGCTCAATTTCGTCTTCAATGCTAGAGCGCGATTGGGTTATGGAAATGGTTATGGCGATACAGAAGGGCTTCCCTTCTTCTTAAACTATTATGCTGGCGGAATTGATACTGTTCGCTCCTTCGATGACAATAGCTTAGGCCCTCGGGATGTGAATGATGCCACGATTGGTGGTAATATCCTGACCACAGGTAGTCTCGAGCTGATCATGCCCGAGTGGTTTGGCGAGCATATCAGAACCCTAGTGTTCTTTGATGCTGGTAACGTGTTTGACAGCAATTTCACATTACGGGGTCGTGAATGTGATTCGGGTAAACCCTTGGAAGAGGTGAATTATCAATTTGATATCAAACGATTACACTACAGTGCGGGTGCGCAAGTAGAGTGGTTATCACCCTTCGGGCCTTTACGTTTTGCGCTGGGCTATCCGTTGAATAAAGTATCAGGCGATTTCAATCATCCTCGTCTGTTCAACTTTTCAGTCGGAACCAGTTTATAGAATCGATTCTCTTTTTAGAGAATTGAATGTTGAGTGTATTAACCTTTCAGTGAGGAGATCTAGGAATGAAGATGAAACAAACATTCGTTGCTTTAGTAGCGAGTGCAGTATTAATGGCTTTCAGTGTTGCGCAGGCAGATGTAAAAATCGCTGTGGTTGATATGCAACAGATTATGACGAAATCAAAACCCGCTGAGAAATTACGGGCTGATTTGGAAAAGCGTTTTAGTCCCAAAAAAGCAGAGCTGCAAAAATCAGCGGATGCTTTCAAAGCGGATATTGATAAATTAAAACGCGATGAAGCGGTGATGAAAAAAGAAGACAAAGAAAAACTGCAAAACAAAATTGCCCAAGAGCAACAAAGTTTGCAACAGCGTCAATACACCTTGCAACAAGAAGCGATGACAGCACAAAATGAAGCCGTTCAATCCATGATTGATAATGTCAGAAATACTGTCAAGAAAATTGCTGCTGATGAAAAATGGGATTTTGTGATTGCAAAAGATGCCGCTATTTTCATGGATCAAAAATATGATATCACGGATAAAGTCATGAAGAAGATGTCTAGTTAGGATGTCGGATTCTCTTCAGTATACTTTAGCGGACTTAGCCGAGAAACTGAATGCTCGCTTAGTGGGAGATGGATCGGTGCTCATTTCGGGCATCGCTCCTCTTCACCGAGCGGCTCAGGGTGAAATCACCTTTTTGTTATCAGGGATTTATAAATCCTATTTGCCACAGTCTCAGGCTTCTGCCATCGTAATGTCCGATGAGTATCTTTCTCAGTATTCGGGTAATGCTTTGGTACTTAAAGATCCTAAAGTGGGCTATGCCAAAATCGCGACCTTGTTTTCAACATTGTCCCGGCAAAATCCCGGCATACATCCTACTGCGGTGATTGCTGACACTGCTATTATCGATAAAACGGTTTGGATTGGGCCGCATGTTGTCATCGGTGAACACGTTAAAATCGGTGCGCGATCGAATATTGGACCAGGCTCTGTCATTGGTGATAACGCAAGTTTGGGTGAGGACTGCTGGTTAGCGCCCAATGTCACTCTCTACTCTAAAGTCAAGCTCAACGATCGTGTGGTTGTGCACAGTGGCGTTGTGATTGGTGCCGATGGCTTCGGATTGGTGAATGAAAGAGGAAAATGGCTGAAAATTCCTCAGTTAGGTAGCGTTAATATTGGTAATGATGTGGAAATTGGCGCGAATACCACTATCGATCGTGGTGCATTGGACGATACCATCATTGAAGAGGGCGTTAAGCTCGATAATCAAATTCAGATTGCACACAATGTTCGAATTGGTGCTCATACCGCTATTGCGGGCTGTGTTGGAATTGCTGGCAGTACAACGATTGGAAAACATTGTATGATTGGCGGAGCCGTTGCTATCGGTGATCATCTTGAAATTACTGATCAAGTGATTCTTACGGGAGGGACTTCAGTAGGGCATTCCATTACTGAACCTGGCATTTATTCTTCTAGCGTGACAGCACAACCTTATACACAATGGCAGCGTCAAGTTATCAGAACCCGACACATTAATGAATTGTTTGGTCGAGTCAAAAAATTGGAGCAAGCAAAAAATGACTGAGGTAAGCATTACTGAAATCATGGCAACACTGCCTCACCGATATCCTTTTTTATTGGTTGATAAAGTGCTGAGCTGTGAACCGGATAAATCTATTGTGGCCATCAAAAATGTTAGCGTGAATGAGCCTCATTTTTGTGGACATTTTCCACAGAGCCCAGTCATGCCGGGGGTTCTGATGATTGAAGCTTTAGCACAAGCGGCAGGTATTTTAATTTACAAAACCATTCATACTTTACCAACAAAAGAGAATTGGTTTTATTTGGTAGGCGTTGATAATGCACGATTCAAACGGATTGTTGTACCGGGCGATCAGTTACGGTTAGAAGTTGAAATCGTCAAAGTACGTCGTGATATTTGGAAATTTCAGGGGACGGCAACTGTAGAGGGAGAGTTGGCGTGCAGTGCAGAAATTATGACAGCCAAAGGGGCACTCAATGATTGAAGAAAAAATAAAAACACAACATCCGTCGCAAAGCTCAAGTAATATAGATGAGCGTGCGATTGTTCATCCTGGCGCAAAAATTGCTAATGGCGTTAAAATAGGCCCTTGGACATTGATCGGCCCTGATGTAGAAATCGGTGAGGGCACCGAAATTGCATCTCACGTGGTGATTAATGGGCACACTCGCATCGGAAAAAATAATCGCATTTATCAATTCAGTTCGATTGGCGAAGTGCCTCAAGATACCAATTATAAAGATCAAAAAACCTATCTCGACATTGGGGATAATAATACCATCCGAGAATTTTGTACTATTCACCGAGGTACCACCAATGGTATTGGCACAACCCGACTCGGTAATAATAATTTTGTAATGGCCTATGTGCACATTGCACATGATTGCCAAATCGGAAATTTTGTCACTTTAGTGAATAATGCAGCCTTTGGTGGCCATGTTAAAGTAGGGGATTATGCGCGCATTGGTGGCTTTGTGGGGATTCATCAAAATTGCACGATCGGTGCTTACAGTTTAATCACCGCTTCCATGATTTCACAGGATATTCCACCGTTTGTGATTGTCACTGGTAATACTGCCAAATTATGTGGTTTAAATATTGTCGGATTAAAACGACGCGGATTCTCTACCGAAGCGATTACCGGTTTACGCCGAGCATACAACATCCTGTTCCGCAAGGGATTAAATGTAACACAAGCCATGAAAGAGCTTGAAAGTTTAGTGAGTGAATATCCGGATGTGCAACATTTCATTGATTCCATCAATAATTCGACACGTGGCATTTTGCGCAGTGGTGAGTTTGAAGCACCGGAATTTGATGCTTAATTTTCCGACATAAAAAAAGGGGGCTAAGAGCCCCCTTTTTTATAGAGCAAAATTACTGTACAACACAGCCGTTTGCGCTGATAGCGATAGAAACAGAAGAAGCACCACTGACAAAAGCAGAGTTTTTGATCATGTTGCAATTATCTAATTTCTTGCCATTAGCATCTTTGAAAGACAGTTCTTTGATCACAAGAACGTTGCCTGTGCCGACTGTTTGCAATTGAGCAAGCGCGTTAGCAACGCCAGCTTGATCAACGTCAATTTTAACCGGTTTGCCAGTAGCATTGTTCTTGAGTACATACTTTAATTTCATAGAGTAAGCAAAATCGCTAGGATCAGCTGTTACTACGATGTTTGGTCCTTGGTCTTTCCAGATTTTTGCATGACCTTTGTGACCATTATGCCCCACTGCTAGCGCAGAATTTGCAGCAAAAACGATTGCTAAAACACTGCTACCAACCAGGATCGCTTTTTTGATTGAGTTCATTGAATAATTCTCCTTTTAGTTAATGGAAGTAGAACAGTATCACTTTTCATAAAATTATCAAGTGGCTGTATTCTGAAAGTCGTGTAATAAATTACCTATCAATGGGCAGTAGCTGCTGAATATTTAATAATATTTTGGTGTGCTACGATAATGGTTAGACTATTGATTATTTAGTTTAGATGCAATGAACACTATATACAAATTTAAAATTATAATATAACATATTCAAGATATTATTCATGGAGATACCCGATGAGTACAGAAAATAATGATAAAGAAGACCCAATTGAGCAACCGGATGGAAAAACAAATTTGCGGATTAGACAATTCGTTGAAAAAGGGTATTACCCCTTATTTATTACTCCACGACCGACAAAAAATCGTATTTTAGATGACTTGAACGAAATCAAACCTGAAGATGAAGATAGAGTTCCGATTCTTAGAGTCAACACTAGTTATCAAGCATACTGTGCTTTCAATGCTTTCAAACTTAAGTGGTAATGAAGATCATTTGCTATGATAACATCTCTTGTTGTATTGCAACCTACCAATTTTTGTAACTTAAATTGTTCATATTGCTATGTTCCAGACAGAAAAAATAAACAACTGATGTCTGACGAAGTACTCATTGGAGCTCTTCGTTGCGTTTTTGAGAGCGAAGTAACACAACCAACCGATGATGAAGATATAATAAACTTTGTTTGGCATGCGGGTGAACCTTTGGTGGCGGGGATAGACTTTTATAAAAATGCTAACAGATTAGTCGAGAAGTGTAATATCTATAACAGAAAATTTCATATGGGTATCCAAACCAATGCCACTTTAATTAATGATGAATGGTGTGACTTTTTCAGGGAATATAATTACCAAGCAACTGTTAGTATTGATGGACCAGCCCATATTCATGATCGATTTAGAAAGACGTGGGGAAATAAAGGGTCTTTCGACAAAGCAATGCAAGGCGTTAGCTACCTGAAGAAGCATCATATCCCTTTAAGATCGATAGCGGTCCTATCCGATTACAGCCTTGATTATCCCGACGAGATTTTTCAATTTTACAAAACTGAAGGCTTTGAATCAATCAGTTTTAATATTGACGAACAAGACGGCGATAATAAGAGCTCAAGTTACGGAGCTGCATTATCAGGTACATCTGGACAGAGACTAATCGAAAGATATAAGGAGTTTTTCGAAAGGCTTTATGATCTGTGGGATGCTGATGGTAGAGCTATGGAAATAAGAGAAATTAATGGCGTAGGACAACTTCTTTTAATTAAAAAGCACTCACCGGATCGTGTATTTCCCAAGGATGTAACTGTGGCATTCTGTGTTATAACAATATCTAAAGATGGTAATGTAACTACATTTTCACCAGAAATGGCCGGTGGCACTCCTAACGAACCCCAGAAATTTGTAATTGGAAACGTCCTCAATATTAAGCGATTTGAAGAGCTAGAAAAATCACTTGATTTTCAGCAACAACTAGCCTCCATTACCCAAGGTATAAAGAACTGTGCAGAAAGCTGTGATTATTTTGATCTATGCGGCGGGGGATCACCTTCTAATAAATTTTATGAGCACGGGAGATTTGATACAACTGAAACAGTTGAATGCAAACTTACAGTACAAGTACTAACGGACGTAGTTTTAAATAAGATGACAAAACCCCTGTAAATTATGCAAAAACTAGCTCTTCAAAATCCTGAACAGTTATCTCCTCAATTCAAGAGCACAAACACACCCCCACCCCCTTGGCTAAGCGAAATACTACTTCGACTGAAACAATCACATCTCTCTGTTACTACAGATAGCCTTGATAGACTCGAACTTTCAGAGTCTCTCAAAGGGTTTTTGTTGGATATTATAAAGCTTAGCGCTACGGAAACAAATACAACATTTGAAGCGAAAATTCTAGAAGGACTGAGTCATTTAGATGTTAAGGAAATTGAAGCAATAAAAACCAATGTTGATATTGTTTTAAGTTCCGAAACCCCGAAATCCACCATTAATTATATTCAAACACAAATTGTTTTGCCTCAACCTAATTTTTCAAGAGGCTTAATTCAAAATGCTACAAAGGCTTCCTTTTTTGTTAATAAAAATGTTGCACAGGGAACGGATAAGCTGATCATTTGTAACGCAGAAAATCCTTCTCTCTATTTTGTTAATAGGGTGAGAGAATTAAAAATTTTGATTGATGATTTTCCTATGATACCCCATCAGGTCATAACCCGTGCTATTACTGGACATAGTGGAGCAGGTAAATCACAATTGAGTCGAAAGTTTTGCGAGACTGTAAAAAATAATTATCATATTATTTTTTATCTATCCTTTCGCAATTTTGAAAATGACATTACTGATCTGGCAAAAGAAATTAATCACTCCCTCGGAGAGGAAGAAGTCTCAAAAAAAATTCACTGGACCAATTGTTCAATTGTAGCCATTACTAAAAATGTTAGACGATTTTTAGAAGAAACCCCTTTGAATTGGCTCTTAGTCATAGAAGATGTCCTAAAAGAAGAAGAGGTTAAGGAATTATTACCCTTTCGTTGTGTCGGTGTTGGTCATGTACTCATTACAACAACAAATCCTGATTGGCAACAAGTTAGAGTAAGACCTTTACCCCTTTTTGAGAAAGAGGATGTTATAGCCGTCCTACGTGCTCTTTTTCGGGATACAGTTCAAGCTACTGATTCAGAATTGATTGTCCTTGGCGAAACATTAGGTATGCTAGCTCTACCTATCTGTCAGGCAGGTTTTTATATTAAAAATTCGAATGGCAGGATATCAGTACGGAAATATATCGATGACTTTAATAAAAATCCTCATACCGCTTGGACACACGAGAAAGGGCCGGTAGACCATCAATGTACGATTAGGCGCACTATAGAAATGACAATAGAGGCTATAGAAGCAAGTCCCAATCCTCAAAAAACCCTCTATTTATTGGAACGAATAGCCTATTTACATACTACTATTCCTTTAGAGATCTTATTATGTATCATTCCAGAGATTCAATCTTTGAATTCAGCCATATCCTTACTAAAAATGTTTGGATTAGTTTGGGACTCTGAGGGGGGAATATGTATTCATAAACTCACTCAATTAGCAGTACAAAGCCGACATGCAAATAATCATAGTATTATCAATCTAAATTCACGAATATTAATTCATGATATAACCAGCAGTTTTCAATCGCTTACACCTGTAAAAAGAGTTTTGACTACCGAAGAATTCAAAGTACGGAGACTACTTATTCCTCATCTACTCAGTATTTTGGAGCATATCAAAAAATTGCACCTTCAGTCTGATCCTTTCTATACTTCCGTATTGAGTTGTCTAGGAATAATTTATTATCATCTAGGCCAGTTTACTCTTTCTGTTGAGTATCTAATGGCTTCAATTGAAAAAAAAGAATCATATTTTGCGGGTGGTTTTGAGTTTATCATTGCGCGAGTATTTTTAGCTTATGCCAACTATAATCTTAATGCTCTAAAAAGTGCTGCCCAAGGATTTTTGTCAGCAGAAAAAGAAATTAATTATTGTTTGGGAAAAAAACTGGAACCTGAAAATTTATGTTATTATTTGTTAGCTCTCACTTATGTCGGTTATGCAATAACTCTGAATAAGCAAGATGAACGTGATGCTTCAGTACCTTATTATATTAAAGCTATTGAAATATATAAAAGTCGTTTTCCCTCCTCCACAGATCTAGCCATGGCTTATAATAATTTCTCTTCGATCAATCAATATAAAGGGGATCTCAAAGGCGCATTCCAACATCTCCATTTATCGATAAAGATATTTTTTGAAGCAGGGGAGAATTACCCCTCGAAATTCTACCCTTTCTATAATTTAGGCGATTTGCAACTGCATTTGGGTAACCCCTCTGCCGCACAACAGTGTTTTATTGTGGCAAAACAATTAATTACAGAGAGTTTTCAAGATTTTAGTGATTTTCTAGGTTGGATTTATTACCGCCAAGGGGATGCTTATTTATACGCGGGTGATACAGCTCAGGCACTAAGATATTACGATAACAGCCGTAATCATTTAAAACTCTTTTATCCTTCTGATCATATTATGATACAGGCTTGTGATTTTAATTGTGCCTCAATTGAAAGAATGAATGATAAAGATACTTTGCCTTCAACATTATCACACTTAGAGAGTATTTTGAAAAAAGAAGGTGCGATTTCGAAATGGCATATATCTTTGTTATTCAACTACTCACTCATTCTTTTGTATGGGGGCCAGCCGCAAATTGCACTGGCTAGCTTGAGTGAATGCCTAAGCAAAACCAGTCTTCAATCTTTGCCTCTTATGAGAGTTAATATTTTGTACTTCATGGCCAAATCTCATGAATCGCTTGGAAATATATCCGAAAAAGAGTCGCTTTGTCTTGAAGCTCTTGATCTGTTAAGGCCCTATGAGGTAGAACTTGTCGATTGCATTCAGAAACGACTCAATTTATTATTATCATCAAATAACTCAACACTCACGTCTTTACCAAAATAATACGATGAATTTCTCCCGATATTTTTTATAGTCACTTAGGCTGCATTAAGCGCTCAATAACCAATTCTGATAATGAGCACTTCGGAGTAACTGAGTTCAACGTTTGCTGTAGCTTCATTAACTCATTTTTTTGACGCTGATATTCCTTCTCATTTAGGAGAAGTTCCTGAACGTGCTTATAAATTTTTTCTATAGTGAAATCATGTTGCAGTAATTCAGGGACAATTTCTCGCTTTGCAATGATATTGGGTAGACCAGCATGATCCAGCTTTACCCATTTTTTTGCTAGCCAAAAGGCGAGGGGATTTCCTTTGTAAACGATAACCATCGGTTTTTCTAAGAGTGCCAATTCCAAAGTGACAGTACCACTGGCAGCCAAAGCAATGTCACACGCTTGGAGAGTGGTATATCGATCTGTTGAAATGACTTTGATCGGGAGACTGTGCTGAGCGATTTGCTCTTCCACCCAAAGGGTATCGATGGTAGAAGCGCGGGGTAAAACAAATTGCAGTTCTGGATTTTCTGCATAGAGTTTAGCGGCTGCAGATAAGAGGGTCGGCAGAATTGCTTTGACTTCTGCCATGCGACTTCCCGGTACCAATCCAATGACTGGCTGAGCAGGTGCTAAATCCAACTGAAATTTTGCCTGAGCAGGGGTCAAGGAGCAGAGGGGTTCTTTGGCCAAAGGGTGCCCAACAAAATGCGCTAGCCGATTAAAACCTCGATAAAATTCCACTTCAAAAGGGAAAATCACCGCCAAAGTATCGACCCAACGATTGATTTTATGCACCCGACCCTGGCGCCAAGCCCATACCTGCGGTGCAATATAATAAAGCACCTGACAGCCCTGAGATTTGGCAAATTTCGCCATCGGTAAATTAAATCCAGAATAATCTACCAATATCACCAATCGAGGACGCCGTTCACGTATAGCCTTTTTCAACTGCTTAAAAGCGCGACGGATCAGACGCCAAATCTTAAAAGCCTCTACAAATCCCATCACCGCCATCCCACGATGATCAACAATAATCTCTGCCCCAGCCGCCGCCAACTGCTCACCACCCATAGCCCCAATCCGCAGCCCCGGCTCCCGCTCCCTCAACTCCCGCACCAATCTCGCGGCATGCATATCCCCAGACGGTTCGCCTGTAATAATCAGAATATCGAGTTGGTCAGTCGACACAATTAGCCTCTCAAAGGATAATCAATGTAATAAGGAATTTTATCAGATATTGCGATCTTTTTAAGCAATGATTTTCAGAATCAAGAATTTACGCAGCTTCCTGAATATCATAATCAGGAAAGAGTAGTACAGCAGGATGTACATGCAATGCTTGGGCTAATTTTATGGCGGTGACTCTGCCCATTTGTGCAGTTCCGTGCTCCAAGGCGGAGATGTTAGATTGAGAAATACCGGTAGCTTTAGCGAGTTCATTTTGTGAAATTTCTTGAAGCTCGCGAATTATTTTTAAGGCTTCCCCGGGTGTGACTTTGGTATGCACACGGGAATTGATAAAATCTTTATAATTAATACTCATTTTGTGCACCTCTCAATATTGATGAGGGTTAACCTCTACTACAAAAACTTCAAAGTGATCTGGCTTAGGGATATAGATCACTCGCCATTGTTTATTAAGACGTGATGAGCGATAACCATTCCATTCTCCTTTGAGTGCTTCGTCATGAAAACCCTTAATTAATCGAAGACCTTCTAGGCCATCCAACTCAACAATTCGTTTCCACACTTCATAATCCTGTAAAACGTGAGTCGGTACATTACGGAGTTCTTTAACTAAGGTTTTCTTCTCATAAACCTTCCACATATGTAATTATATATCCCCTGGTTAATCAAGTCAAGTCAAGTCATGATTATGATTAAAAATTAATCAGGATCAATACCGTACCAATTCATTTAGCCTGCATGAGCAGGAGCTTCTGAATGATCAGCGGCCAATTGTTCGGCGATAATTCGGGTGATATCTAGGGCGGTGATGAGGGCAGAGCGGCCGGCTTCGGCGGGAACTTGGGGTGGGGTGTTGTTGAGGATGCTGCAGAGAAAGGCTTCGCATTCGTCGCGTAAGGCATCGCCGAGATCGAAAGTTTCTTCTTGCATGAGGGAGTTGTGGGGTTCGTCGTGATTTTTGTGGTGGATGAATAATTTTTTCTGTTGTAGATCGCCTTCGATGTAGGCATCGTGTTGGGAGATTCTAATTTCTCGTTGGGATTTTGAACTAACGCGTGAGGCCGTAATATTCGCAGCACAACCATTTTCAAATTCTAAATGAGCGTTCGCAAAATCAATGCGATCGGTTAAAACTTTTGAGCCTCGAGCACTGATGGATTTAATCGGTGATTTAAGCCAATTTAAGAGTAAATCAATATCATGAATCATCACGTCCAGTATCACATTGATGTCAGTAACACGCGGTTTATACGGTGAAACGCGAATGCATTCAATGAATCGCGGATGATTGATTAACGGAGAAATTGCTTTAACGACAGGGTTAAATCGCTCTAAATGTCCGACTTGCAAAATTACATTATTGGCATTAGCAGTTTGAATCAAATCATTTGCTTCTTCCACGGATCGTGTCAGTGGTTTTTCCAATAATACATGTTTATGTTCAGTTAAAAATAATTTAGCGACTTTATGGTGCAATGAAGTGGGTACAACAACACTGACTGCATCAACGAGATCCACCAGTTCATGATATTCATAAACCGCTTGCACGCCTAATTTAGACGCAATTTCATCAGCACGTTCGGGATTATGGTCACAAACCGCGACTAACTCTGCTTGAGGCGATTGTGAAAATTTCTCGGCATGATACTGACCTAAGTAACCCACACCGACAACAGCAACACGACATTTTTTCACAATAAAAACCCCTCTCGAAAAATAGACGACAATTCTCGCAGCTTTTGCTAGGATCAGCAAGTTTTGACCCCTAGCATGGGTACAATGTTAACAAGGAAGTAGAGGATGAGTAAACGAATATATACCGAATGGACAGTCGGCATCGACGAAGTAGGGCGCGGCCCTTTGGCAGGGCCGGTGATGGCTGCAGCCGTGATTATGCCCTCCGCACAGTCTATGAGCACCCTCAGAGATTCGAAAACACTCTCAGAAAAGCAACGAGAAGAACTCTACGACATTATCACAGCCTCGGCACTGTCTTGGGCCGTCGGCCGAGCAGAAGTCGAGGAAATCGATGAGCTCAATATTCTTCAAGCCACTTTACTTGCCATGCGACGTGCTGTCGAAGCGCTTGAAATACGGCCACGACACGCCCTTGTCGATGGCAACCAAAATCCCAAACTTGAGTGTACAGTAGAAACGATCGTCAACGGCGATCAAATTGAACCCCTGATTAGCGCGGCATCGATTCTAGCAAAAGTAACCCGGGATCGAGAGATGGTAGCCTTAGATCAACATTTCCCCGGCTATGGATTCGCTCAACATAAAGGCTACGGCACCCGAACCCACCTCGCTTCATTGCAAGCCTTAGGACCCTGTAAAATCCACCGCAAAAGTTTCGGCCCCGTCAAATTGCATCTCCAAAAGGCTTAGTAAAGGGGGAAAAGGCTCAAGAAGACGATGGACTACCTTTGTAATAGCAGTCCAGTTTTACCTGCTAATTTACTTTGCTGTAGATTCTTTGCCCAATTCCAGTAGGCCTGTAAGCACTATACAAACTTGCATGCCTAAGCTCACTCGATATACAGTAGGCGTTACTGAAAAGACCTAAGGAAAACTGCATGTCCGCCTCTTTTGTGCATTGCCATCTTCATACCGAGTATTCGCTCGTGGATGGTATTGTGCGCATTAAACCCTTGGTTTCTGCAGCGAAAGCGGCGGGGATGAAGGCGGTGGCGATTACAGATCATTGTAATCTGTTTGGAATGGTGAAATTTTACAAGGCGGCTTTGGCGGCTGGGATTAAACCGATTATTGGCGCTGAATTACTGATCGCCAGTCCTAACCCGAAAGTCGCGCCTAGTCGGTTGGTTTTACTCTGTCAAAATAAAATCGGGTACGGCAATTTAACTCGTTTAATATCAAAGGCTTATCTTGATGGCCAAGATAATGGGGCACCCCTGATCGATAAGTCCTGGCTAGCAGGTTCAACGGAAGGACTGATTGCTTTATCGGCAGGCAAAATGGGTGATTTGGGACAGGCTCTCTTGACGGGCAATGCCGCACTTGCCGAATCTTTGGCCGCAGAATGGTCTGCCTTATTCCCGGGTCGATTTTATTTGGAATTAATTCGGACGGGACGGGCTGATGAGGAAAAGCTAGTGCAGCTCAATCTGCAGTTGGCCCAAAAATTCCAATTGCCTGTGGTTGCCACCAACGATGTGCGATTTTTAGAAGCTGATGAATTTGAAGCACACGAAGCGCGGGTTTGCATTAATGGGGGTTACACCCTTGAAGATCCTTCTCGACCCCGTCTTTACAGTGAGAAACAATATCTCCGAACGCCTGAAGAAATGGCCACATTGTTTGCGGATATTCCAGAAGCACTGGAAAATTCTGTTGAAATTTCTAAACGATGCACACTCCCTTTAACGCTTGGCAAAAATTATTTGCCCAAATTTCCCGTTCCTGAAGGGATGACAACGGATGAATTCTTTCGACGTGAAGCTCGGAATGGATTGAATAATCGTCTAGAAAAAATCAGACAATCATCTGCTTCTCTGACAGATGAAAAAAAACAAGAATATCTTAATCGTCTCGAAGTAGAGCTCGATGTCATCACTTCTATGGGATTCGAAGGCTATTTTTTAATCGTGGCAGATTTTATTCGGTGGGCCAAACAAAATAATATTCCGGTGGGGCCAGGACGGGGTTCTGGTGCAGGTTCTTTGGTGGCTTATTCACTGGATATTACTGATCTTGATCCACTCGAATTTGAATTACTATTTGAGCGCTTTTTAAATCCTGAACGCGTTTCTATGCCGGACTTTGATATTGATTTTTGTATGGAGGGGCGTGATCGCGTCATTGAATATGTGGCGGAAAAATACGGTCGTGACAGTGTGGCTCAGATTATTACGTACGGTTCTATGGCGGCCAAAGCGGTGGTACGCGATGTGGGGCGGGTACTTTCACATCCCTACGGTTTTGTCGATAAAATCGCTAAATTAATTCCCTTTGAGTTGGGGATGACACTTGAAAAAGCTTTAAAACAAGACGAAACATTGCTCAACCGCTATTATAACGAAGAAGAAGTGAAGACACTGATTGATTTGGCCCTAAAATTGGAAGGCATTTCTCGTAATGCTGGAAAACATGCCGGTGGTGTGGTGATTGCCCCTTCAAAATTAACAGATTTTACGCCGCTTTATTGCGAAGAAAACGGCGAAAATTTGGTAACGCAATTTGACAAAGACGATGTGGAAGCCGTAGGTTTAGTGAAATTCGACTTTTTAGGTTTACGTACTCTGACTATTATTGATTGGGCACTCCAAACGATTAATGCACATCGTCAACACCAAGGTCAGACACCGATCGATATTTTAGCCATTCCCCTCAACGATCAAAAAGTGTTTAAATTACTGCAAGCCTGCAACACAACTGCAGTATTCCAGCTTGAATCCCGCGGCATGAAAGATTTAATTAAACGCTTAAAACCCGATGCTTTTGAAGAAATTATTGCCTTGGTCGCTTTGTTTCGTCCCGGTCCATTACAATCGGGCATGGTAGATGATTTTATCGATCGTAAACACGGCCGTGCACGAGTTGAATATTTGCATCCTGATTTAGCACCCATTTTAAAACCCACTTATGGGGTGATTTTATACCAAGAGCAGGTGATGCAGATTGCGCAATTTTTAGCAGGCTATACTTTAGGTGCTGCCGATTTATTACGTCGCGCAATGGGTAAGAAAAAAGCGGAAGAAATGGCAGAGCAGCGTGAAATTTTTGTGACCGGTTGCAAAGAACGAGAAGTGCCTGAAGATCGAGCCAATCAAATTTTTGATTTGATGGAAAAATTTGCGGGCTATGGTTTTAATAAATCGCACTCAGCGACTTATGCATTATTATCCTATCAAACAGCGTGGTTAAAAACCTATTACCCAGCAGAATTTATGGCAGCCGTTTTATCTTCTGATATGGATAATACCGATAAAGTTGTGAATTTTATTTTAGATGCTGAAGAAAATGGTTTGGTGGTTGAGCCACCGGATCTGAATAAAAGCCATTATAAATTTACTGTGAACTATCAATCTGTTTCGAACGGCAAACCCCATTTAATTTATGGCTTAGGTGCTTTAAAAGGCGTGGGAGAAGCCGCCATTGATAATATTATAGAGGCGCGAAAAGAAGGGCCATTTACGGATTTATTCGAATTCTGCCAACGTGTCGATACGCGCAAAGTGAATCGTCGTGTGCTGGAAGCTTTAATCAAAGCAGGAGCGATGGATCATTTTGGCACTCATCGAGCGAGTTTATTAGCCAGTATTGATAGTGCCTTTCGTTATTCCGATCAGCACCGAAAAAATCAAGAATTTGGTCAGCAAGATTTGTTTGGTATGGCGGTTACTACGAATGTGGCGACTAAGGTCGAATATCTGAGCGTGCCTGCTTGGCGAGATGATGAACGGTTACAAGCTGAAAAAGAAACCCTCGGTTTTTATTTAAGTGGTCATCCTATTCAACAATATGAAAAAGAACTGCGCCAATTTATCAGCAATGATATTTCGAGCCTGCGACCAACCGAACGTAAAAAAACAGTGTTGGTGGCCGGTTATGTGGTGAGCGTTCGAACACTCATGACTAAACGAAATACTCGTATGGCCATTGTGAAAATCGAAGATCGTAAAGATATCATTGAAGTTGCTGTATTTTCAGAAGTCTTTGAAGAAGCCCGGCCTTTACTTCAAGCGGATCAATTATTAATTATCGATGGCGAAGTGAGTATCGATGAGTTCAGCGGAGGACTTCGTATGAGCGCTAGGCGAATCTTGGATCTCTCGATGGCACGCTGTGAATTTGCCAAATCGTTACTGATTGATGCCACTCAAATATCCAATATGGAAACTACGCTGCCAACTTTACAATCGACCTTGCGTCAGTTTCAACAAGGTTCTTGCCGAGTATTGATTAATTACCAAAATTCAGAGGGCAGGGCCCGAATGTTGTTAGGAGATGAGTGGAAGGTTTTTCCCAAAAATGATTTAATACAGAGTTTAAAGCATCTCTATGGCAACGATGCCGTGGAAGTTGCCTATTGATGTGTATAGCTCTTTCTGGATCGCCACGCTTCGCTCGCGATGACGGAGGCAGGGGCGGTGTCATCACGAACACATGACGATCCAGGGTGATGAACTATCACTTCTATCATCGCGAGCGGAACGTGGCGATCCAGTGGGATGGCAGTGTGTAAATTTCTTTAAGTGAGGTTATGAAATGAGTCAGCAAAATAGTTTTAATACTGAACAAACTTTAAATGTTGGTGGTCAGTCTTACCAATTTTTTTCACTGGAAAAATTAGCACAGTCAGGATTAACCGCTGTTAACCGCTTGCCAAAAACACTCAAAATTTTGCTGGAAAATTTACTGCGCTGGGAAGATGGGTCACGAATTAAGGCAGACGATATTAAAGCCCTAGCCAATTGGGCTCTTAATCCAACTCAATCTAATATTCTTTTTTCACCGGCTCGCGTTTTAATGCAAGATTTTACCGGTGTTCCTGCCATTGTTGATTTGGCAGCCATGAGAGCAGCAATGGTAGAGCGTGGTGGCAATCCTAAAAAAGTGAATCCTTTAACACCCGTCGATTTAATTATTGACCACTCCGTCCAAGTCGATGAATACGCTTCGAATCACGCCTATGCCGATAATGTTCATATCGAAATGGAACGCAACCGAGAACGCTATGAATTTTTACGTTGGGGTCAAGAAGCCTTCGATCATTTTAGCGTGGTTCCACCGGGTACCGGAATTTGTCACCAAGTGAATTTAGAGTATTTAGGCAAAGTGGTTTGGACACGAGAAATAAACGGCAAAACCTTTGCTTATCCCGACACATTGGTCGGAACGGACAGTCATACCACCATGATTAATGGCTTGGGCATCTTGGGTTGGGGTGTCGGGGGAATTGAAGCAGAAGCGGCGATGTTAGGTCAGCCCATTACCTTACTGACACCGGAAGTCGTCGGATTTGAAATTACCGGCGAACTGCGTGAAGGTGTTACTGCCACTGATTTGGTTTTAACTATCACTCATATTTTACGCAGTCATGGCGTAGTCGATAAATTTGTGGAATTTTTTGGTGAGGGTCTCGAAAAACTCAGCTTACCGGATCGAGCAACCGTCTCCAATATGGCGCCCGAATACGGAGCAACCTGTGGCTTTTTCCCTGTCGATCAAGAAACTTTGAATTACCTCGCGTTAACAGGACGCGATGCCGCACAAATCGCTTTGGTGGAAGCCTATTCCAAAGCACAGGGCCTCTGGCGCGATGAAAATTCTGAAGCGCCTGTTTTTACTGAAACACTGCATCTCGATTTATCCGAAGTTGCGCCCAGTTTAGCAGGACCACGTCGACCACAAGATAAAGTATTGCTTTCAGAATTGCCTCAGGCTTTTGCAAAACAACAACAAGCTCTAACTAACTCGACTGAATCAAAACCAATCACCCTTGAAGGGGGTGAATCACTCGATCATGGTGCTGTGGTCATTGCTGCGATTACGAGCTGTACCAACACATCCAATCCCAGTGTATTAATGGCTGCTGGATTATTAGCGAAAAACGCTGTCGAACGTGGATTAACAACAAAGCCGTGGGTTAAAACCTCTCTTGCACCGGGATCGAAAGTGGTCACAAGTTATTTAGAAAAAGCAGGATTACAGTCTTACCTCGATCAACTCGGTTTCAATTTAGTAGGCTATGGTTGCACCACCTGTATCGGAAATTCAGGGCCTTTGCATGAACCTATCGCCAAAGCAATCGACGATAATAGCTTGGTCGTCAGCGCAGTTTTATCAGGCAACCGAAATTTTGAAGGTCGGATTCATCCCCAAGTTAAAGCGAATTGGTTAGCGTCTCCGCCTTTGGTGGTTGCTTATGCTTTAGCCGGCACAACCAAAATTGATTTGCACAAAGAACCCTTGGGGTCTGATAAAAACGGCCAGCCCGTTTTTCTCAAAGATCTGTGGCCCAGCAATGCTCAAGTCCATGCCGAAGTTAAACTGGTTCAGGATAAAATGTTCAAAGATCAATATGCCGATGTCTTTAAAGGCGATGCAGAGTGGCAGCAATTAGGCACTTCAAAATCGGATACTTACACCTGGCGTACTGATTCAACCTATATTCAACATCCCCCTTATTTTGTTGACCATAGCAAACCCACGGATATTCAAAACGCGCGTATTCTTGCATTATTAGGCGATAGTATTACTACCGATCATATTTCACCTGCAGGATCGATCGCTGAAAAATCGCCAGCAGGGCAGTATTTACTCTCTCAAAATGTTCAGAAAAAGGATTTTAATTCTTATGGTGCAAGACGCGGCAATCATGAGGTGATGGTGCGTGGCACTTTTGCGAATATTCGCTTACGCAATTTAATGACACCTGATAAAGAAGGCGGTTTTACACGGCATTTTCCGAGTCAAGAAGTGATGAGTATTTACGATGCTTCACAACGCTATTTGTCGTCTAAAACACCGCTGGTCATTATCGCAGGTAAAGAATATGGCACAGGGTCTTCTCGGGATTGGGCCGCAAAAGGCACGCGATTATTGGGCGTGAAAGCCGTAATTGCTCAAAGCTTTGAAAGAATTCACCGATCAAATTTAATCGGCATGGGCATTTTACCCTTAGAATTTCTGCCAGGCACGGATCAAAAAACCTTGGCCTTAACAGGTTCAGAAGTGATCGATATCATTGGGCTTGACGCTATTTCACCCGGTAAAACTTTGCACATGGATCTGACCAATGAAAATGGTGATCAACGATCAATTCCTCTGCGTTGTCGTATCGACACTAACGATGAGCTGCAATATTTCCAACACGGTGGTATTTTAGCTTACGTTTTGGAGCAATTGGCTGCTGATTAAATTTTATCGACCATTTGAATTTTCATTTGGGGGCAGGGCGTTTCGATGCTTTGTTGATCGAATGCGATCTTAATCGCTTGCTGTAGGCTGTCTTTGGCATCGTAATAATCGGATTTATTCACCCAGACCGACAGTTTGAGATTGATGGCCGTATCGCCAAAATTTTCTAGAATAACGGAAGCTGTTGGCTTTTGAACATTGAATTGACAGTCTGCGGCAATTTTGAGCAGAAGTTTTTGAACTTCAACCAAATCCGATTGATAACTGATTCCAACAAGAATATCCAAACGGCGTTGTTTAAAATGCGTTAAATTCATCACATCGGAGCTCAGAATTTCTTCGTTCGGTAATCGGACCATCGTATTTTCTGAGGTGCGAATTTTTATCGAGAGTAAATCGATGGACATGATCTCACCCTGATGACCTTTTACGCTAATCGTATCGCCCACCACAAAAGATTTTTCCAAAATCAAAAATAGTCCGCAAATCATATTCGAGATCGAGGTTTTTGCTGCAAAACCGATGGCTACCGTGGCAATACCGGCAGACCCTAACAATACACTCAATTGAAAATCGAGCTGTTGCAATGAAGCAATGATGAATAAAAGTAAAATCACAAAATAGACGGATTTTTTAATCAGCATTAAATATTGTGGGCTGGCATAATCTTTAAAAACTGTTTCCGATTTACGCGAGAGATAAGAGGCAATATAATAACCAATAAGTAAAATAAAGCCGGCCCGAACAAAAGGCAGCAACCAACTCAGTTCTTTGATATTAAGATAATGATTCATTGGACTATTTCTCCAAATATTTCAGCTTATCTTTTACATCTTTCCACTCATCAGCATCGGCGGGAGGCTGTTTTTTGACGGTAATCGAGGGCCATTTTTTGGATAATTCAGCATTCAGTCCAATATAGGCTTTTTGATCTTCTGGAAGATCATCTTCTTCATAAATAGCATCGACAGGGCATTCTGGCACACAGAGATTGCAATCGATGCATTCATCGGGATCGATGACGAGCATATTGGGCCCTTCGCGGAAACAATCCACAGGGCAGACTTCTACGCAATCCATGTATTTACACCGAATACAACTATCACTCACGACAAAGGTCATTCTAAACCTCTTAACTTATTGATCTGGCATTATAATACCGCAGTGCCCGATAAGATGCGAGACCCTGTCCATCCACAAGGCCAAAGATGTATTACAATCATCAATCTGAGCCTGGGCTGACGGCCATCTCAGGAATCTTCCAAGAAGATTGTAGTAATACAAGACACACGAATATCCAACGAACAACTCATACAGCTTAGTAATTCAAAGACAGTTTTAGCTTAATTGATAATATTTCCAATATATCGGGACTATTTTCAGCCAAAGTAATGGGTGATTGGCCTTTGTGATCTTCTAGCTGAGGATCTGCACCAGCTTCTATTAACATCTTTATGAATTTTATATTCCTCTGAAGAACGGCTACATGTAATGCTGATTGCCCGGTTTTTGGATCTACACCATCAATTGGCCAATTCAGATGAATTAACAACTTTAGAGCAGACTCATTATTAGATTTTACACAGACTAGAGGCAACATATATTGATTATCGTGTGTTTCTTTTTCATACAGTTTCAGTATTGAAAAAGCGAAATATTGTAAGATTTGTATATCATTTCCCTCGATAGCATAATCTAAAGCAGTGCATCCCTTAGCATCTTTTACCGAAGTAAACCCTATTGTTTCTAACAATACTCGGACATGCTCTGATCGACCACCTTTTACAGCGCAGTGTAGTGCAGTCAACTTCTTACCAGGAACACTCTCCGGAGTATTGGCGTACTTTTTATTGATAGCTAGCAATCTTTGTAATTCCTCAACAGTTCCCTCTGCGGCAGCTACGCATATTGCTTTGGCTGGATCAAGCCTCCTATCATCGAGCAGAGTACACGCTTGTGTTGCTTCTGATATAAAACTTAGACATGTTTGTATATGATGATGAGTCATAGGAAAAGACCGTTTAAAAATATCTAAGGCCCTTGTTAAATATTTTACTGACTGTTCGGGATTTTTACACATGAATAGGGCTCTTCCTAAACCCATTAAGCAGCCGGCAATATCAGGATTATATTGATCTAGAATTTCTTCAAAGATTGGTAAAGCATCCTTAAACAGTATCAGGGCATTATCATAATCATTCAGATTCAGTTTAGTCCATCCCAGATTTGCCAAACACTTAGCAACATCAATATGTCTATCACCAAAGGTGGTTTTGAGAATTTGCAAAGCTTCTTCAAATAGTAGCTTTGCTCTTTTTGGGTCTTTAGTCATCATAATAGACCCTTGATTAAGTAAACAATTCCCAGCCTGAGGGTGTTTCTCTCTTTTGAGAATAGGCAATGCTTCTTCGAATCTACGCTCCGCTTCATTCAGAGTATTAAGCTTAAGTAATACAAAACCTAAACTCCTTAAACAAAGCCCCACTTCAAGATGTTGATTACCCAATGTTGATCTAAGAACAGGTAATGCTTGTTCGAGTTGAACTCTAGCCATTGGAACATCTGAGTCTAAGAAAGAAAAACCGATGTCGCTCAAACACATTCCAATCTCTGTAGGGAGTTTATTTTTTTGAAGAATCTGTAAGGCTTTTTCAAGCACAACTCTTGCTTCAATTAAATTAATATTTAGCATTGCTCGACCCATATGCCTTAAACAAATCCCGATTTTTAAAGGCTCTGTATGGGGTGATGACTCAAGAATATCTAATAATTCTTTATAGCATCTCACAGCATCGTGTGCGTTACCATGGTCTAACATGAGTTTAGCAACATCATATATGAATTTATGCGTCTCCTTACTATTATAATCGAAAGCCTCAATTCTAATAATAGAGTAGCTTTCTTTAAATATCACTAGAGCTTTCTTCAAATCCCCACGGCGAAGAAAAGCTAATCCCAAATAACGTAGACATTCTGCAAGTTCGTATTTTGAAACCGCTGTAGAGGATCGAAATATTAATAGGGCCTCTTGTAGCAATTCTATTGCTTTCAGAGGGTCATCTTCATTCTCTGAAGTTGCCTTACCTAAGAAAAATAAGCATCGACCAATACATTCCTGGTTATTAGGCGTAGTAGAGCGAAAAATACCTAAGGCCATATTCAGTTGTGTTATTGCTCCTTGTGGATCATGGCAGCCTAACATAGTTTGAGCTAATGACATTAAGCCATAAGCAACTTGATGAGTATTTGGCCCCAGTATAGATTTAAGGACTTGTAGGCCACCTTCAATAATAGTTTTAGCTTTATCTGGTTGATCGTTTCCTAACATTGCTAAACCAAGAGTTATTCTGGCTTGTTCAATCTCGATGTTAGCTTCAACTAATGTGCACCTGAAAATAGATATAGCTTCATTCAAGATATTTACAGCATTTTGGTAATCTCCACGCTCAATCATTATTTTACCTAATCCATTTAAGCAGTGAGCCACATTATAATGATTCGTACCAAAATTGGATTTGAAGATTGAAAGAGCCTCTTCATAAAATAGCCTAGCTTTTTTTCTGTCACCCGAAGAAAATTTAGCCGTCGCAAGATTCATTAGGCATTTTGCTACGTCAGGATGGTTATTACCAAATTTGCTTCTGAGAGTGGGCAATGCTTCTTCAAGTCGTAATATCGCATTTGCCCAATCTCCGCACAAACTTAGTGCTATACCTAAGTTCATGATTATTCCTGCTAGGATAGGATGATGTTCACCCTGAGTTTCTTTGAAAATCCCTACAGCCTCTGCAATCAACTTTGCGCCACCTTGGGGGTCACCACAGGATACTCTCAACCAGCCTAGATTTGAATAGCTGCCCGCTAGCAAAAAATGTGATTTGCCATAAGTATTTTCAAGATAAGGTAAAAGGCGATCAAGTATTTCTAGAGGGGTTTTTTTATCTCCACATTGAGCCAAAGCACTTGCTAATGCAAACCAACTAGTATGTGTTTTATCAAGATTGTTGCCATAATGATGTGTAAGCACAACCAGGGTTTCTTTGAGAATTTTTACGGCAGCTTGTGCCTCACCACAATTGCGTAGTTGATTAGCTAGGTTCACTCTGCCATTACAATAAGGCAATATAGGAAATTCAGTCATCTTTTCGTAACAATCAAGTTGTGCTTCAAAACTGTGTTTAGAGAGAGTGTGTTGGCCTAAGATCTTAAATGAAACACCAGCAACTTCATGAATCATTGCTTCAGTTTCAAGAAAAGTATTTATTCTAGGTTGAACAGACAAAGATTTGGACAGAGAGACCACATGAGGTCTAATTAATGAGAACTTTTGTTCATCTGAGGGGGCAATTATTGCTTGATCGACTCTAAGATTAGAATGCTCTAAATAATCTTTAATATAATCAGCCCAGGATAATAGTAATTTGCCCGAATCTTCAAGAGTGTCTCGTGTTTTCAATACATCTTGTATGACCTTATGAATACTATATGTTTCTCTCAGGCCCCCTTCTTGAACTAAGCTGAATCTACGTAATAGCTCTATCGCTTTATTAATTTTTATATCGCCTTCATCATTAGTGAGCCATTTTCCGAGTAATACTTTTGGGATAGGCTCTTCATAAGCTAAGTATGCAGCACTTTTCAATACCGTTTCTACTAATTCAAAACTGATCGTTTCTGTACACATAGCTTTTATTTGATCTCGTATTTGATCAAGGGCAAGACGAACGACCGCTGAAATCGATGCCTCATACTTCCTTTTCCGTTTGATATTTTCTAAGAGATAAGGATCATCTTCAGTAACAGGTGTTTCTAAATATTCTTTTTGTGCGAGTTTGATTGCAGAATAACGATAGCAGTACTCTGTTATAGTACATTGAGTACTCGTTATATAGCTGATCGCAGATGTGATCGCAAGAGGGTAGCGGTCTAAGGTATTTGCCAACTCTTCAGCATCTTCACTAGAAGTCCCTTCGATCATCTTACAGATGTAAGCTTTTGCATCTTCAAGTGTAAAAACATCTAAAATTATCTTCTTCAAGCCTGAACCAAAACTGAGACTATTTCTGGTTGTCAATAAAACAGCAATCTCAGCATGATCAAATTGCTCCGGTAAAAATTGCTTGATTATTGCGTATTTCGGTGTATCGTCGACAACCACTACACCACGGCCTTTTTGTGATAATCGATCGTAAATTAACTGACACAAATCATTTTGACTCATTTCAACATCGAGTCCTAATGATTGCCCTAATAATGTCAACTGAGATCTCACATTACTCTCTGCGATAACATCATCTTCTCCACCACTCAACCATATCACCCAATCATAGTATTTATCCTTAAACTGCTTTCTGACAAAATAATTGACTAATTGAGTTTTTCCTATTCCTCCTGTTCCCGAGATTTGTGCATTTAGAACTACTCCTTCTGAACTTTTTGGAATATCAGTTTCAATTGTTGAAATAACCTGTACTTTTGCTGTGTTATTTTTAAGTTCCCTCAATTCAATTTCTCTGCCAGTAAAATAGTTAAAGCGGGATGGCAATCCATATAATGGCCTGAATGTTTGCTTAGGAATATTAACGACTATTCTAATTCCTGATCGTTGATATTTGAATTTATCGAATAAGTGATTTTTCTCTAGGAAATTTTCTAGAAAACTTGATTCTTCAGCAGACATTGTTGTGGGTGAATATTCGCCTACTATACGCATTAAGCTTTGGATAGTTTTTTCATCTGGTATTGTTTTGAGCACTATTTCGAGAGGCCGTTCCTTAAATGAATAAGTGCGGTCTGATTTTTTTTCAGCTGGCTTAGATTGATTAAAACTGAGAACAGCAGAGGTTTCTTTTATCTCCGATGCTCTATCTATGGCCTGACTAGCAACAGTGTTCGGAGGTTCATGCATCTCAGCGACACCGAGTACCTTGTCCAGATGCGGCAAAAGGGTCATTATTAGGGCATCGGAGTAGTTCTTGATACTCACAAGACTAAGCTCCGACAAAAAGGTGGTCTCAGTTTGCACTTTCATCAATCTTTCCTCCGTGATACTAAATACCGTGATGATGACTAATCCCTGTAGTAATTTACGATAAGTCCTTTTCCTGTGTAAAGATTAACTCAAAGCTGGCACTAACATGTCAGTAATGCTGGTGGAGCAATCAGAGCGAGCAAAGTCTGTCAGAGGATCTCGGTTGAAGCCTATTATCCTTGAAACACACTTAAAGTTCCACTTTCTCAACATGCTACTCGAGCACTAGAAGTGAAGCGTAATTCAACCGACTTCATTTTTAAGCTGATTCTGATACACTAAGAGAATTGGAAAAAAGAGGTGTCACTATGTCAATCCGTGAAAGAATTGAGAAGCAGTTAGCTGAAAATCCCATCGTGCTCTATATGAAAGGCACTCCGGCCTTCCCACAATGTGGTTTTTCCGGTAAAGCGGTTTATATCTTGCGAGAATGTGGTGCTGACTTTTTAGGGGTCAATATTCTAGAAGATGATGTTTTGCGCCAGGGTATCAAAGACTACGGAAATTGGCCCACAATCCCTCAACTGTATGTCAATGGGGAGCTCATCGGGGGTAGCGATATCATGCAATCGCTCTATGAAAGCGGCGAACTTCACAAGATTCTAGCGAAAGCCAAGGTCACATAATCTTAGATTGTATCTTCTAAGTTTTTTTGTTCCGATTCTTGATCACGGAGTTTATAGATTCTTTCGTATTTTTTCATTTCCGCTAATTGGGAATCTGATTTGGGGTGAGTCTTATCAAAGGTCTCGAACATCCGATCAACCTCAGACACATAATCAACAATTTTCTTTCGACGAATCATAGTCTTAGCCCTTTCAGTAGCAGTGCAATGAATTGTAGCGTAGAATAGCCGTTTTTGTCTCTAAGATAAAGCCCATGACAGACTTGAGTGCTACATTAAAATTGCCCGGCTATCAATTTGCCGAACTCTTTGATGCGCAGCATCTGGCTCGTCTAGATCAGGAATTTTTGTCCCTTTTACAAGAAAAAGATCAGGCACTTTATCAACATTTGTTAGATTATCGCCGCAAATCCCAGTTATTATCGCGCAATCAGGTCTCTGAGCTATTGATCCGCGTAGCCCAGTATTTGAGTGAGTTTTTGGCTCAATTTTTTAGTATTTCTGAACCTGTCCAGCACTTAAGCCAAACGATTCTGCGCGATAAGGTGATATTTCAGTTCAAAGAACATTATGTACTGAGAGAGGCAAAAAGACGTTTAGCCAATCATGAGATCAAAGAGACTTTTTCAGAGTTAAATCAATGGATTATAGGTGCAAGGCCTCCGGTTGACTCTGTTACTTGCTCCAACGATCCTGAACTTGCCACAGCCCAATTTGCTGCAGAGGTACTAAACAATGTCAACGGGAGACCTGACGCCAACGAGCGGCTGATTAGCTGGTGCGTGTTGGCGCTTTCTACACCGGAAGGGCAAGAGGCTGTTAAGGGGTGGGTGAGTTTTAAATTGCCGGCTAAATTGGATTATGAACACTTGGTGCCGACGGAGATTAATCCGAGCACGAATCAACGCCAAGGCTTGCCATCGCATTTGCGTCAACGGGATGGTTTTCATCTGACCGATGAAGGCATGTCTCAACGCGAAGTTTTGAATGAAGTGCATTATTGCGTTTATTGTCATGACAATGAAGGTGATTTTTGTTCGCAGGGATTTCCCGTTAAAAAACGTGAACCTGAATTAGGTTTGAAAAAAAATCCTCTGGATGAATATCTGACAGGCTGCCCGCTGGAAGAGAAAATTTCTGAAATGCATTCGCTCTATCGTGAAGGCGATGTACTCGGCGCTTTGGCGATGGTGATGGTGGATAATCCGATGTGCGCAGCGACGGGCCATCGAATTTGCAATGATTGTATGAAAGCCTGCATTTACCAAAAACAAGAACCCGTTAATATTCCACAAATTGAATCTCGGGTTTTGAAAGAAGTGCTTTCCCTGCCCTGGGGTGTTGAAATTTACGATCTTTTAACGCGCTGGAATCCCCTGCGTCAAGAGCAATGGGTTCTGAAACCCTATAATGGTTTGAAAATTATGGTGATGGGCATGGGGCCTGCAGGATTTAGCTTGGCGCATCATTTAACCATGGAAGGCTGCACAGTCGTGGGTGTTGATGGATTAAAAATTGAACCCGTCGATATGCACTCATTAAAAACACCCATTCACAATTTTAATTCGCTCAAAGAAGATCTTTCTGAACGAATAATGGCTGGTTTTGGTGGAGTCGCCGAATATGGCATCACCGTACGTTGGGATAAGAATTATCTTAAATTGATTTATTTATGTTTGGCGCGCCGACCTTATTTTTCTGTTTATGGCGGTGTTCGGTTCGGCGGAACTTTTACTGTTGAAGATGTCTGGAATTTAGGATGTGATCATTTGGCCGTTGCGGTTGGCGCAGGTTTACCCCGTGAATTACCTATACCAGGTTCAATGGCGCCAGGGATGCGTCAGGCCAACGATTTTCTGATGGCTTTACAACTCACAGGGGCTGCAAAAAAATCAAGCCTTGCTAATTTGCAAGTGCGACTTCCCGCTGTGGTTATTGGCGGTGGATTAACCGGTGTCGATACAGCCACCGAAGTTCAAGCGTATTATATTGCTCAAGTAGAAAAGATTTTTAGTCGCTATCAAACTTTAGCGCAGCAATACGGAACTGAGAGCGTGCTCAAACATTTTCAGGGAATCGATGCACAAATTCTCCAAGAATTTATCGCGCATGGTGAGGCTGTTCTGCATGAACGTGAAAGGGCACAATCAGAAAATCGTCAGCCCGATTTTATTCGTTTAATTCGAGAGTGGGGCGGGGTGACAATTGTTTATCGTCGTGCACTGGAAGACTCACCGGCCTATCGTCGTAATCACGAAGAAATCACTAAAGCTTTACAAGAGGGTATTTTTTATGCTCCACACTTAAATCCCGTAGCTGCACGCTTGGATCATGCGGGCCACGTCCAAGCCTTAGTCTGCGAAAAAACAGAAAATGAAAACAAGGTTGAAATAACATTACCAGCTCGCGCCATTTTTGTAGCCACTGGCGCCAAACCGAATATTGCCTACGAATTTGAACATCGTGGCACCTTTCATCGTGAAGGAATGGAGTATCGCGCTTATGATGAAAATGAAAAAGGTCAATTACAGGATGCCGGCGCTCCTTCAGAAGATCACGTCAAAACAAAACATTTTGGGCCTTTTACGAGCTATCAACACGAAAATGCCTACCGAGTCTCTTTTTTAGGTGACACACATCCTGTTTTCCATGGTAGTGTGGTAAAAGCAATTGCTTCTGCGCAACGCATTTATCCTAAAATTATCAAGTCCTTAAAACAGAACATTAAGCTTGAACATCAAGCTAATGATTACCAAGAATTTGCTCAGAAAATCGAGCAACTCTTTACAGCCAAAATTATCAAAATCCAACGTCACACAAGTACCGTGATTGAAGTGGATATTCATGCTCCCATGGCCGCTAGGAATTTTCGACCCGGGCAATTTTATCGTGTTCAAAATTTTGAAACTACCGCAGCACTTGTGGGTGATACTCGATTACAATCCGAAGCGATGGCCATGATTGCTTCTAAAGTTGACAAAGAAGCAGGGAACATCAGTTTGATGGTGCTAGAACAGGGTGCCAGTTCGCGACTCTTTGCAACCTTCAAAGTGGGCGATCCGATTTCTATTATGGGCCCCACGGGCGTTCGCACGACAATCCCTCAAGATCATGAAACCGTTATGGTGATTGGTGGAAGAATGGGAGCTGCTCATATTCAAGCAGTAGGCCCTGCCTTGCGCGCTGCCGGACATCGGGTTTTGTACGTGGCGGGATTTCGTCAGAGCGAAGAAGTCTATTGCCAATCCGAACTTGAAGCCGCTGCCGATAAGATTATTTGGATTACTGAACGCGGTGATCCCATTCCAGTACGTCGCCCACAGGATTTGAGCGCCACCGGGGAATTGCTCAATGTGTTGCTAGACTATGCTGAAGGCAGATTAGATCAGAAAGAGATGAATGAATGTTCTGCTAACAAGCATATCCCTCTGAATGAGGTGCACCGTGTTTTAGTCATCGGAACACAGAAGCTCGTTAAAATGGTTCAACACGCTAGGCGAAACAGCCTAAGAGCACACTTTGAACCCAAAACCCAATTTATTGCTTCAATTTATGGCCCCATGCAGTGTATGCTTAAGGGGGTTTGCGCCCAATGTTTACAGTGGCAAATAAACCCATTGACAGGACAAAGAACCAAAGCGGTATACGCGTGTTCTTGGCAAGATCAACCCATGGATATCGTTGATCTCGATAATGTAGGTGAACGATTGGCACAAAACAGTACGCAAGAGATTTTATCTAACCTTTGGTTAGATTATTTGTTTGCTCATTTTGATGTCCAAAAAGTTTAAAGAGGTAATTTTATGCAACAGTCTTCTCAAACTCGCAATAATCCCGCGAGAAATGCTCCTTCTGATCGACAAGATCGAGGAGATCGTAATCCCATGCGTGGACGCGGCCCTGGTGGTGGCGGTCATCATCGACCTCCACACCGTCGTCATCCACGACCCAGCACTAATATCGCCGCTGAAATCATTCATAACGGTACTCGTCGAATTGGTGATGCTCCAAAATTAGGTTTATTTATTTTAGCCATCTTAGGTGGCGGGCTCATGGCCATCTCTGCGGTTTTTGCTTTCCAATTAGCAGGCACCATCGAAAATCCTCTGGTTCAACAAATTGCTTTAACCTTTGGTTTTAGTGCCGGATTATTTTTGGTGTTAGCCAGCAACAGTGTTTTATTTACAGAATCCAGTATTTTAGTACCGGCCAATTTATACGGTGTTAAAGTGGGTTCAGGATTTATACGTTTATTTGTATTCTGGATTACTTCTTGGATCGGAAATTTTTTAGGTGTTTTTCTGGTCATCAGTTTATTAAAACTAGCAGGCACTCATTTAACGGCTAATCCTAGTGTGGTTAAAAACCTGGTTGATCAAAAATTAATGGCGACTTCCATGGGACCCAATTTTGGGATTGTCCCTTTATTTATTTCGGGAGTTTTGGCTAATTGGGTAGTGGGTATTTCAACGTTATTTGCTACCTATAATCGTGTTGCGATGGGCAAAATCATGTGCTTACTCTTTGGTGTTGCAGTGATCATCTTCGCTAACTTCCAATTCTTTCCCATTAATGCAGCCCTCTTTGCGGTAGCGAGCTTAGTGGATTCCAATGTGAACACTTGGACTCTGCTCATTAATAATTTAATTCCTGTCAGCTTAGGCAACTTAGTCGGTGGCGCATTTTTAGTTTCGCTCCCTCTGATTATGCAAATGCGACGAGCCCGATAGTTTATTGCAATGAAAGGCAATTTAGAAAAAATGCGCACGGAGAGTGGAACTCCCGTGCGCTACCAACTGGCTTTAGCGGGTGAAATTATCCATCTGAACGATCTGCTCGGACACCATATACATTTAAAACCTACCGGCAGTATTTTTTGCATTCACTGCAGTCGGCAAACTAAAAAAAGTTTTCAACAAGGTTATTGCTATCCTTGTTACCGACGTCTGATGGAATGTAATCTATGTATGCTTCATCCTGAACGTTGTATTCATGACCAAACCGTTTGTAAAGGCGACGATTGGGTTCATGCCAGTTGTTTTGTACCGCATGTGGTTTATTTGGCCAATGCTTCAGGCCTCAAAGTGGGAATCACTCGACAATCCCAGGTACCCACGCGTTGGATGGATCAAGGCGCCATTCAAGCCATTCCTATTTTCAGCACTCAAAACCGTTATCAAGCAGGAATACTCGAAGTAGCCTTCAAAAAATTTGTGGCAGACAAAACCAATTGGCGAACGATGCTTTCTCAGCAAGTGCCTAAAATTGATTTAGTCTCCGAAAAAAATCGATTAATTCAAAATGCAGGATCTGCTATCAAAAAAGTAATCAGCCAATTCCCTGAGGGAGCAATTCAAATGCTCAATGATGAATTGGTGCATGAATTTTTCTACCCAGTGATGGAATATCCTCAAAAAATCAAGGTTTTTAATTTGGATAATCAGGTTGTAGTCAGTGGTCATCTGGTGGGTATCAAAGGTCAATACCTGATTTTTGATGAAGGCCTGATCAATATTAGAAAGTTTGGGGGCTATGAGGTGATTTTATCAGAGGGGTGTTCAGGCCATCACTAGATTGTTGATTTTTTTCCTGTCCCTGAGCTTCTTTAGTACCTGCAGATTCAATCCATAAGAGTGGGCGAGAGTAACCAACCGGAATAGGACTCTTTTTTTGTTCTAGCCAATCGGTAGCAAGCTGATTGGCTTTCTCAAGGGCAATAGCGGTGGCCGCTTGGCAATCAAGTAATTGCTCTTTATCTTTGATGGGCTTTTCGCCGTGAATATCGATATCCAATAGACGCTGGTTTCGAAAGGCTTTAATACCGTGACGGATTGCCACCCGAATGCCAATCCCGACAAGACAAGCACTTGCCACAACGGCTAAGGGCCAACCCACTAATAATAATGAGGAGGTCATTCCCAAATAGGCAAACACAGTCAGACTACTACCAAATCCAAAGGCAAAACCTGTAATAATATCTTTGAGATTACGAACTAAAAAAGCATCGATTCCCGAAACAATCGACGAGAATGTCTGTGCGACTCGCCAAAGTATATAGTGTGGCGTGATAATCTTCGGCGCAATTGAAGAGGAGGGTGGGCTGGTTAAGGCCATTCTCTGCAAAGTGGCGAGTTGATCTTTATTATTGAGATTATCCGCATGAACCCGGTATTGCATTAATAATTGAAGATGGAGCGCGCCAAGTGCCTCCATGATTTCAGCACAACTTTGATCTTGCTGATAAACTTTCAGCTGGGCAGTAAATTGCTCATACTGCCGACGAAGATCATTCAATAGTTGTTCAGGGGTACTATTTTTTACAATCTGCTCACAGTCTTCGCGTTGTAAGGCAAAATTCCAATAACTTATTTTCTCAGCTGAAATGATATGATTTAAACGCTCAATTTTTGCTTCTTCACTCTGATGCTTAATGGCATTATTGATGAATCGAAATAGCACATGTATACCCAGCATGGTGCCACCAATCAGAACCACAGGCCACCAACCTAACATTAATCCCGCCAAAGCAAGCCCTGCAAATACAGTGGAAACAGCACCAAACGCGACTCGTGCAGCAATCAGTGTAGACAAAAAGAAATCAGCGATTTTACGTTTAATATGAGATTGAGCTTTAAGGGCTCTCACTTCAACGTACTCAAGCTCAGAATTAAGGCTGGGTAGCGCTGGCAAGGGTTCAATTTTAGATGGATATAGATTAACAATAGATCTAAAGGGTTCATGTATGTTTATGAGTATATGTTGTGGCAGTTCCTTCAGGGTCTGATTAAAATCAGCCCATAAATTCCCTAAACGCTTTTTATTTTGTTCTGCTAAGGTTTCTGTAGCAATCCGTTCTAATTCATTTTTGTGATGCCGATCTAAATATTTATCCAGAATAAAACCGGTGATTCCACCAATCACCAATGCGCCTAAAATAATGGCAATACTCCAAGGAAATAATAAGGTAAGGGTTGCCGTACTCAAAGAACTTTCAATTATAATAACGGTTAAACCACCTGCTGTAGCAGCACCTGTCAGTATCGATTTGTAATATTTTCTGAGGTTAAACCAAAATTGCTTTAAGACCGATAGAGTAGTCGTTGAAGGTAAATCAGGTGCAGGTAAATTAGCCGCTTTCAGTAAACGGTGTCTGAGCTCGGGATTATTAAATTGGTTTGCTTCAGCCAAAATTTTTAAAGTTAATCGATTTTTTATTCGCTCTAGTAAACGCTTTTTTCTGTCATCTTCCTCGCTTGCAATATCCTCATTAATATCATAGATCAGTAATTGATAAAAAAATCCCAATCTTTCAGCGACTTTTTCAGCACTGATATTGTCCATAATCCAAGGTAAATTTTGTTTTATTTGCTTATAGAAAAAATGGAGATTGGTTGCAGTCCAATATTCGTGGTGATGATCTCTTTGTCGATCCTGCAGTAGAGCCAATAATATTTCACGCCGCTGAGCCACTCGATTCTGAGTTTCTCTGAGCTTAAGGTAAGCAAAAATCAGCGCAACGATACCACCACAAAAGTAAAGGGGGTGTAATGGTATACGGAGCCCTATGGAAGCAGCCGCTGCCAAGTTCGTAATACCTTGACCAAACCCCTCATAAACGGCTGCTAATTCTGGAAGCACTCCGGTCGGATGAAGTATCGTCGGCAAATCTTGTTCTGTTTTGTCTACGGTACTAGCAGGCTCTTTCATCCCTATTTCCTTCTATTAAGACCTAAATCGTATCATAGAAATACTGGGCTGACGAGGGTCTTATCCACAGTTTCTACGATAATTTAGCACAGAGTCTGTATTGACTATTAAATCCAATGAGCATCACTGCTCATAATACCGTAACCCATTGATATATATACATTTAATCGTGTGGTCAAAAATTAACCAATTTGTTCAGAAGCCTGGAAAGTTCAGAGATGAGGGGAGTTATACTAGGCTTATCCACAAACTTATCCACAGCTTCTGTGAGTAACTTTGGAATATATTTAGAAACAACTACTTAGGCATCCAAACTAGGCTGTGGTCAATGAAAACTTGACTGTCACCACCAAACCGGTACCTTGTTCAGCTTCACCCAAGGTGATCTCAGCATTGTGCAATTCGACGATCTGAGAGACGATACCCAAGCCTAAACCACTGCCCTGAGCCTTTGTGCCAAGCACTCTAAAAAAGCGCTCAAAAACGCGTTCACGCAGATCAGGAGCGATACCTGGACCATTATCCGCCACAATCAAATGCGCAGATCCATCTAACTTTTTAACAATCACTTTAATCTCACTGCCTTCGGGACAATAACGAATCGCATTATCGACCAAATTTCGAATGAGGATATTAATGGCAGCGGCATTGCCTGGGATGTTGATAGGCTCTTCCTCAGCGATTAACTCGATATCCGTATTTTTCTCGATCGCTTGCGGCGCAATTTCTGCGATCTGAGTTCGCGCCTCCAGTACTAAATCCACCTGATCAAATTGTTGCAAAGTGGCCTGAGGAACCATCCGACTCATGGTGAGTAGTTGCTGAACAACGTGAGAACTTCGATCAACTCCTGCCAAAATATTATCCAGTGCATTTCTTAACTCGATCGGATCTTGAATATTAATGGCAACCTGAGTTTGAGTTTTTAATGCGGCCAAAGGGGTACGCAATTCATGAGCAGCATCAGCCGCAAAACGTTTTTCGCGTTCAAAGGCATCGCGCAAGCGGCCGAAGAGTTTATTTAATTCATCAATCAACGGCTTAATCTCAGAAGGAATCGCATCAATATTCACAGGGTCTAAAGAATTAGGTGTTTTTTGGCGTACTTCGTTAGCCACCTGGCGAATACTGTCCAATCCTCGGCCGACAATAATCCAAATTAAAATACCCAGAAAAGGGTAGGTGATCAACATAATAAAAATCGAGTCTTGTGTCACACGACCTTCTAATTCTTCTCGAAAATCACTGCGTTCGCCCACATCAATACGCATGCCTGTATCCACATCGATGTTAGTGAACACATGCCATAGTTGTCCATTAACCCAATTAGTACTGAAGCCAGAAATATTTTTAGCCAAAGGAAGCGTGGGTGCTGAATGCGATTTCAGCATTAATTGCCCATCTTTATCCCAAATTTGAAATTGAATCAATTCATAAGAATTCCCGTACATTTTTGTGTGCGTACGTTGGTAATAATCTTTAGCAATATCCGGAAGACGATCAATTTTTTTTTGAATTTTTTCAACACTGGTTTCACTGTTAGCATCACCAATAAAGGATTGAATTGTCAGTGCGGCAAAAGTTAGCTGAGCATTTAAATGGCGTTGTAAGTCTTTATGTTCTAGGAATAAATTACCAATAATCGCCAGTGAGGTGATGAGCGTAATACTCAACAATAAATTGATGAGTAGGAAGGTCCGAATGGATGGCGTCATTTTGGTTTATCAACCATATACCCTACGCCACGGATAGTGCGAATGAGATTCGATCCAAACTTCTTTCGTAAATTATGAATGTGCACTTCCAAAGCATTGCTGTCGATTTCGTCACCCCATCCATATAGGGAGGAGGTGAGTGATTCCCGAGAAATAACACGGCCTGCATTTTCGATTAACTTCAATAAAAGAACAAATTCACGTCTGGAGATTTTGACATCTTGATCGTTGAGTGAAACCGTATGAGCTGCGGGATCAATCACGATATTTTCATGCGTAATCTTGGGTTCAGCACGCGAAGTCGAGCGACGTTGCAGCGCTCGCATTCTTGCGCAAAGCTCATCCAGATCGAAAGGTTTGATAATGTAATCGTCGGCACCGGCATCTAAACCTTTAACGCGATCTTCGATAGTTTCACGGGCTGTTAAAACCACAACTGGGGTGGCCACATTCCGGGCTCGAACCGTCTTCAATACCTCAAGTCCCGATTTTCGTGGTAATCCGATGTCCAGCACCACGATGTCGAAAGACTCATTTTCAGCTAACAAGGCTTGTTGCGCCGACTGGCCATCTTTGACCCAATCGACCGTATAGCCGAACTGAGTTAAGCCATTTCGAACTACTTCGCCTAACATTTCATCATCTTCAACTAACAATACTCGCATTGTCCTAACCTCTTAATAATCGGATCCAGCCCTATTATAGCCTCTATCTGCTAGCAGGGCTAGTCCAAAAATTGCTGAATACTGGCAATTATAGCACAGTTAAAGATCATTTCGAGGTAGCTGCACTGCGCTCACCATCCGAAACTTAGCCCATTGTCTCTAAACTGTTGAAGCTAGAAAACAGGGACGATCTCAGCTATGCTTGTCATAACTTTGAGCTAATCCAAGGAACAATGATGACAGCTGAGAATGTACGAAACCGCCAAAATATCATTAGCGCCGTTATTAAAGCGGCCAAAAAACACTTTACGGCTACCCAATTACCTATTTTGAGCACATTTGTTGAGCAATTTTTCTCCAATGTCCCACTCGAAGATCTCGACACACGATCTATTGAAACCCTCTATGGAATGGCTATTTCTAACTGGAATTTGATCTACCAACGTCAAGCCGATGAGTGTAAGGTACGCGTTTTCAACCCTACTGAAAAAGAAGAGGGTTGGCATTCTTCGTATACGGTCATCCAAGTTTGCCAGGTGGATATGCCATTTTTGGTGGATTCCATCCGATTAGAATTGAATCGCTTAGGCTACAGCACCAACTTGATCATCCAATTAGGTGGAATGCAGGTTCGACGGAATAAAAAAGGGCAGCTCACTGAATTATTACCTTTTGAATCCAAAGCCGAAGAAGTTCTGGTTGAAGCCACACTCTATATAGAATTAGACAAAGAACCCAATGTACAGAAACTCACCACCATCGAAGAAAATTTACGTCACATCCTTCACGACGTAGAGTTATCTGTCAATGATTGGGAAGCCATGCGAACCAGACTGTACGATGCTATTGCAGAACTTGATAAAGAAGAAATCCCACTGGACCATGAAGAAATAGACGAAGCTAAAGCTTTTTTACACTGGTTGGTCAATGATCATTTCACCATGTTGGGTTATCGCGATTACAGTTTAAATGTTAGAAATGGCGAAACGGTACTGGACATTGTTCCCAATTCAGGTTTGGGTGTGTTACGTGATGAATCAAAGTCTAAAGCCACTCGAAAACTTTCTGAATTGCCTCGCGCAGCTCGCGAGCAAGCTTTATCCAAACAAATTTTAATTATTTCCAAAACCAATACGATTTCAACTGTCCATCGACCCGCTTATACCGACTATGTCGGTGTCAAACGATTTAATAATAAGGGCGAAATTATTGGTGAAAGACGTTTTATTGGTTTGTATACTTCCGATGCTTATCACGATAATCCCCAAGATATTCCTTTGCTCCGACGTAAAATTGCTCTGATTTTGAAAAAATCGGGTGTACTGCATCATGGTCATTCCGCCAAAGCCTTAATGAACATTTTAGAAACTTTTCCTCGCGATGATTTGTTCCAAGGCTCTGTTGATGAACTGAGCGAATTAGCCTTGGGTATTTGGCATCTGCAAGAAAGGCGACGCGTTCGATTATTCTTACGCAAAGATGCTTACAACCGTTATGTTTCATGTTTGGTTTATTTACCTCGGGATAAATTTAATACGAATTTAATCAATCGCATGCAAGAGGTTTTGGTCGAGCAATTGAAAGGGAGTGAAGTGATTTATTCAACTTTTTTCCCTGAATCTGTTCTAGCTCGGATCCACTATGTGGTTCGCACCGATCCTCAACACAAACTTGTGATTAATACTAAAGCCATTGAAGAGAAGCTTATTCAAGTCGCTCAATCGTGGTACGACCGCGTCCGCGTTCGAATGATCGAAAAATTTGGTGAAGAAGAGGGCGAAAAACTGATGCATCTTTATAAGCAAGCTTTCCCTGCTGGCTATCGAGAAGCGTTCAAAGCGAGTTCTGTCTTGCATGATATCAAACATATTGAAGTACTGCGTAATAACCAAGATTTGGCGATGACATTTTACCGACCCAAAAATGCTGATCCCGGTGTTTTCCGTCTAAAGACCTTCCGTTACGATGAAAATATTCCCTTGTCTGATGTTATCCCCACCTTGGAAAATATGGGTCTACGCGTACTGAGTGAGCAACCTTATCAACTCCAAGTGGGTGATCGTTCCGTCTGGCTCAACGATTTTATGATGTATTACCCTGAAATTCATCCGATCGATGTTGATCGGATCAAAGATAGATTTCAAGACGCTTTTTACAATGTGTGGAAGGGCACAACCGGAAATGATAGTTTCAATAGACTGGTTTTAGCCGCTGAATTAAACTGGCATGAAGTTCGTGTTTTACGTGCTTATGCTAAATATTTACACCAAGCACGCTTTCATTTTTCTCAACATTATATCGAACAAGCCTTTAGTAATAATCCTGGAATCGCTCGACTCATCATGGAATTTTTCCATCTGCATTTCGATCCTCAATTGGAAAAAGGCAGAGCGTCTAAACTGCTTCAAATTGAAAAAAGTATCCTCTCTGCACTCGATCATGTCAGCAGCCTGGATGAGGAACGTATTTTTAGTCGTTATATCGCGCTTGTTAAAGCGACTTTGCGTACCAATTACTATCAAACCACTTCGGATGGAAAATTCAAAGACTACTTATCTCTAAAATTAGATCCTCGTAAAATCCCCGATCTACCATTACCTTTACCCATGTTTGAAACTTTTGTTTATTCAGTCCGTTTTGAAGGTGTGCACCTACGCGGATCGAAAGTAGCACGTGGGGGAATTCGTTGGTCAGATCGTAGAGAGGATTTCCGCACGGAAGTTTTAGGTCTGATGAAGGCACAATCCGTTAAAAATGCCATTATTGTTCCTCATGGTGCTAAAGGGGGATTTTATCCTAAACTCTTACCCACCGATGGCAGCCGTGAAGAAATTATGCAAGAAGGAATTCATTGCTACCAAAATTTCATCCGCGGATTATTGGATTTAGTCGACAATCTTGAAAATGGCAAAATAACCACGCCTCCTAATACTGTACGCTACGATGGCGATGATCCTTATTTAGTGGTCGCTGCCGATAAGGGAACCGCAACCTTTTCAGATATCGCCAACTCGATTTCTGCAGAGTATGATTTTTGGTTAGGCGACGCTTTCGCCTCGGGCGGTTCTGCCGGTTATGACCACAAAAAAATGGGTATTACCGCAAGAGGGGCATGGGAATCGGTTAAAAATCATTTTTATGATCTGGGTCTAGATACTCAAAAAGAAGAATTTACTGTGGTGGGTATTGGTGATATGTCAGGCGATGTTTTCGGTAATGGCATGCTCTTATCCAAACATATTAAATTGGTCGCTGCTTTCAATCATATGCATATATTTATTGATCCTAATCCGGACCCTAAAACGAGCTTCGATGAACGTCAACGCTTATTCAACTTACCGCGTTCGCAATGGACTGATTACAATGAGAAATTAATTTCAAAAGGTGGCGGTATTTATGCTCGATCAGCTAAAGCCATAAAACTTTCACCTGAAGCACAGTCTTTAGTAGGCACTGATAAAGAAACGATCGAACCCAATGAATTAATTCGCTTACTCCTCAAAGCAGAAGTGGATTTACTCTGGAACGGTGGTATTGGTACTTATGTCAAATCCAAAACAGAAACAGACGCTCAAGTTGGCGATCGCGCTAACGATGCTCTCCGGATTAATGGTGATGAATTACGTTGCCGTGTTGTCGCTGAGGGCGGCAATCTCGGCTTCACGCAATTGTCTCGTATTGAATACGAACTGAGTGGCGGGCGTATAAATACTGATTTTATCGATAATTCCGGTGGGGTAGATTGCTCGGACCATGAAGTGAATATCAAAATTCTACTGAGTCGCGTGGTTGCCAATGGCAAATTAACATTGGCAGATCGGAACAAATTATTAGCCTCGATGACGGATGAAGTTGGGAAATTAGTTCTGATTAACAATTACTCTCAAGCTCGGGCAATCTCTTTGGCCGTCAAACAGTCCGCAGAATATTTTGAATTGTATCGACAATACATGGATACCTATGAACAAAGCGGCAAACTGCCTCGGGCATTGGAATTTTTACCCAACAATAAAGATCTCAATGATCGCAAAGCGGATGGATTGGCACTCACTCGACCTGAAATTGCCGTACTAATGGCTTATTCAAAACTAATTCTCAAAGAACAAATTTTAGGTACTGAATTCACCAAGGATCCTTCTTTGATCGGTTATTTAGAATCGGCCTTCCCCAAAACATTGGCGAAGCAATATCGTGATGAGATGAATCAGCACCGACTTGTTCGTGAAATTATTGCAACCCAACTCTGTAATGATTTAGTCACCAACTTGGGAATTACATTTAGCTATCAAATGCAAGATGAAACAGGCGGCTCTGCAGAATCTGTGGTCCGTGCTTATGTTACTTCCCGAGAAATTTTCTCTATGGTGGATTATCTCAATGCTATCCAATCGTTAGAACATAAAGTATCTGCCGATGTTTTACATCAAATGACCTTAGACATTACTCAGCTGATTCGTCGAGCAACACGCTGGTTTTTACGCAATCGACATGGTCACTACGATATTCTTAAAACCATCGAACATTTCAAAAAACCCTTGGAAAAATTGGCTGAGGCATTGCCCAATTTATTAACCGGTAACGCTAAAACAGCCTATAATGAACGCATTCAAGCCCTTACAAAATCCGGTGTTCCTAAAGAAATTGCTAAACAATTTGCAATGACAGGTCATATGCTATTGGTGTTGAACATCGTTGAAGCTTCTTCGGGTGCTAAGGTCGATGTTTTAACTGCAGCCGCTTACCACTTTGAGCTCATTGAACAATTAGATTTAATTTGGTTCCGCGAACAAATTAATTCTTTCCCGATCACAAATCATTGGGGCGTGTTGGCACGTGCTGCTTATAAAGCTGATTTGGATTCTTTACAACGAGCCATTACAGCCAGTGTCATTGCAACTCGAGACAATAAACTGAGTCCTCAGCAACAAATTAAAGCCTGGCTACAAAGCCATTCAGAGCACGTCAATCGTTGGGAAAATATGGTTACTGATTTGCGAAATACCCCCAGCAACGATTTTTCTATGCTCACAGTAGCCATGAGAGAGTTGGTCGATTTAGCTCGAATCAATGGGAATGATGCCAGGGAGAGATGAACGATGTTAAAAAACGCGGAACCCACAACTGAATTTAAATTCAAATCTCATTTTTTAGAAATCGAGGGCTCAAAAATTCATTATATTGATGAAGGAGCAGGAGATCCTGTGGTTTTTTTACACGGTATACCCACTTGGTCCTATCTATGGCGTAATATAATACCCACGGTGGCCACTCAGTGCCGCTGTATTGCACCGGATATGGTGGGTATGGGTTTATCGGATAAACCTGATATCAACTACACGGTATTTGATCACATTCAATACATGACTCGATTTTTAGATAAGCTCGATTTAAACAATATCACCCTCGTCATGCACGGCTGGGGTTCGGTGATCGGTTCTCATTACGCCATGCAACATCAAGATAAAATCAAAGCGCTGGTATATTATGAACCCCATCTCAAACCGACAAAAAAATGGGATGAATTATCATTACCGGTACAACAATTTCTCTCCTTGATCCAAGATGAGGATCATGCCTATGAAGAAATTATTGAGAACAATTATCTGATTGAAACCATGCTACCCACAAGTGTCATTCGTCCCTTAGACAATAAAGAGTTAGAGCAATACCGTCGTCCTTTTAAAACCCCCGAATCTCGCAAACCCTTGTTGCAATATGTCCGAGATTTTCCTAAAGGCAATGGCCAGCCCGAAGATGTACTGGCTTTAATCAGCGAATATTCTGAGCAACTCAAGCGTTCACCAATCCCAAAATTACTGTTTTATGCCGTACCTGGTTTCATAACCACTATCAGTGATGTGAGCTGGGCTTCTGAAAATCTCCCAAATTTGGATTTAATCGATTTAGGTGAAGCCCTGCATTTTGTACCTGAAAGTTATCCCTTTCTTTTTGCCAATGAATTTATTGAGTGGTATCAAAGTCTCTAATTTGTATTGCCTCCCGATTATGATTGCGAGTGTAGCGTGGCACCTAGAAAGGTTGCGGGACTCTACCTTCATCGCGAGGAAAGCGTGGCGATCCAGAAAAGAGCCTTGCTATGGTCCAGAGGTTCTGGTTGACTCACTGATTGAATTATGCAAAATTTAGCCATCTTAATTCTTCAAAGGGATTTCAAGCATGAATAAGTTCTTTTCCAAACTGATTTTTATTTCTGTTGTTTTTTCTCTTGCAAATGCTTCCACTGTTTTTGCTCATCAAAAAGCAGCCGTAGTTCATAAGCCCTCAGCCTCAAAAACCACACTGGCTCAAGCACAGACAGGTTCAAATGCCCAATCAAATACTCAAAACTCAACCAGCAGCACATCGGATTCTTCTGCTAATTCAGGGGCATCTACCTCAACAAGTTCAAACTCAAACTCTTTGGAATCGCAATCTTCATCTCCGAAACAAGACAATAGTTCTGATCCAGACAATCATTCAACTCAACCTGATAATAAATCCATGCCCAATTATCCTAGCAATCCCACTAATGACAATCAGTCTTCCCTTTCGGACTCCCCAGAAACTGAAAAATGGGCTGTCAAAGTGGGTTCTTATACCAACTCAACGGAGTTAAAAAAATCAGTAGCGTTGCTTCAAAAGCGAGGATTTGATGGCTTTATCAAAGAAATAAAAAACGGTTCTAAAGTCACTTCTGAAGTGTATGTAGGCCCAACCAAAGAACGAGCAGCCGCGGAAAAATTAAATAACAAACTGAAGCAATCACACATCAAAGGCAAAGTAGTCAACACCGATTTTGATGAGCAAGCCTAACAACGGTGAAGGGGTCAGGTCTGAGTGTGATGGGTACTAACTACCCATCACACCTAAATTTGGCCCCTTCACTTTCTAAAACCCATTACACTGAGATCTGACCTCTTCGTCATCGCAAGCGCAGGTGGCCTGGCGATCCAGAAATCGATTCAGCCCTAGCTTTTCTCCATATCCGTCACAATTTGGCTGTTATCCATTACAATAACCCTATCCACGCACTTTAGCATAGCCGTTTTGTGCGTGACTAAAATGAATGTTTTATTCGATAAAATAGGTGTTAGTCTTTCAATCAAGGCCTCTGTACTGTTTTCATCGAAGCCATTACTGGGCTCATCAAAGAGTAGCAGTGGTGGATCTAGTAATAATGCTCTGGCAATTGCTATGGCCTGACGTTGCCCTCCGGAAAGCCCTTCACCGCGTTCTCCTATCATTCGATCCAATCCTTCAGGATGGTTTTCTAGAAACGAGTTCACACCACCCAGTTGAACAGCACGCAATAAAGCCGATTCATCCACATTTGAACTTCCCAGGAGAATATTGTCTTTGATACTCCCTTTAAACAAGACTACCTCTTGGGGAATATATCCGATATAACGACGTAATGCGCAAGGATCGAGTTGACGCAAATCCACGCCATCAATAAAAACGTGTCCCCGTGTAGGCTCGTAAAATTTCATGATTGTTTTGGCAAGTGTGGATTTACCAGACCCCGTTTTACCGATTATTGCCACTCGTTCTCCTGCTTGAATCTTTAATGAAATGGCATTTAAGGCTGAAAGTTTCGCACCCGGATACTGAAAAGATACGCCTGAAAATTCAATATGACCTTGAAAATGATGAGGGCAGATCAAATCTCTCTGATCGGATTTTTCTTGCGCTAATTTCATCAATTCGTCCACAGCCAAGAATCCTGCTTTAGCATGTTGATATCGGCTGATCAATACGGCGATTTGTGCAATAGGGGAGAGCGCTCGTGCACTGAGCAAAGAACAAGCTATTAAAGCACCCACACTTAAGTTGCCTGCTGAGATCTCGTAGACTCCATAAACAACCAGCGCAATCGAAGCCAGTGTCTGGGCGAACAAAGCAAAATGGTTGGCTAAGCTGCTCAACCATTTGGTTTTGTTAGTCATGGATGCTGATTCCCTCGATAGGCCCTCATAACGCTGTTGAAAAGGACTCTCAGCACCCAAGGCTTTGATTGTCTCCAGTGAGGCCAAAGATTCAATTAAAAAGGCTTGTTTCTTAGCCGAGTGCTTAAAAGCCTCTTGGATAAGCCGAGAGTGCGGTCGCTGAATAAAAAGGCTCAGGGATACAATCAAAGGCATGGCAACCAAAGGCACCCAAACTAAGTTGCCACTCAAAAGCGCAATCAGTCCTAAAAAGACGATAACGAAAGGCAAATCTACTAAGGTACTCAACGTTGCCGAAGTCATAAATTCCCGAAAACCATCGAACGTCTGTATTGAATTGGCTAAAGAACCCACAGAGGCGGGACGATCAGCCAATTTCACCCCTAAAAGCCGGGAAAAAAGCTCAGAACTGACTTGAATATCTATTTTTTTGCCAACTTTATCGATACAAAAAGCGCGTAGATTCCGTAAAACAAATTCAAAAGCCAACGCACTCAGGACAGCGATGACTAGCAGTCCCAGTGTATCGATAGCCTTTAAGGGTATTATTTGATCATAAACCTGACGGATAAAGAGAGGGGTGGCCAACCCTAATACATTAATAAATAGAGAAATAATTATCACTTGAGAATAAGTTAACCACGTTTTTCGGATTAATTGCCTGAACCAGTGTTTAGGGGACACAGATTTTTTAGCTTCCTGTGCATCCCTGCTCGAAGGCCATTCAGATAAAGTATCGGTGGTCATCAAAATTCCCTTCAGAAGATACATCAATGAAACACTTGCATTTTAGCTCAAAATAGTTCTAAATACCAATCTGTAACGGCTTGGAAAAGCTCTTTAATGGGCATTCTGATTCGATACAAGCATTTTTATAAATGCATTTTTGGAAGCTTTCAAAGCATTTTTTTTAGTAGTTAACTAGAGGGAAATTGGTTATGAATTTAGTAACAAAAGTAGGTACCGTTCTTGCTGTTGCTGCAGCTGCTGCGTTTGCTGCTGGTTGTGCTAGCACAGGCACTGGTTCTAGTGGTGGTTGCGGTGTTAAAGCTGCTCCAGCGCCAACTTGCAAAGGTATGTCATCTTGCAAAGGCACCAATAGCTGTGGTGGCGATAGCTGCAAAAAATAAGAAATTACTACGGTAATATTCTTTTTCTAGCTAACTACCGGTTATGGCAACATAACCGGTAGTGTTTTTTTAAAGAGATCATCAAGATGGCCCGATACGATTATTTAGGATTTGGTTTGGGTCTACGACCTAAACATTACGATGATGTCCTCAGCACTAAGCCCACCGAAGTCGATTGGTTCGAGATTATTTCAGAAGATTATCTTGTCGAAGGTGGAAATCCTCTTCATTATTTATTCAAGATCCGCGAACTCTATCCCATTGTAATGCATGGCGTTTCCTTATCGATTGGGGGTTGCGATCCACTGGACTACGATTATCTTAAACTGCTCAAAAACTTAGCTGAACGATTAGAACCCGCCTGGGTTTCTGATCATTTTTGCTGGACCGGCATTAACGGCAATAATCTGCATGATTTAATGCCTTTACCCTATACCGAAGAAGCATTAATTCACGTCGTTGATCGCATAAAAAAAGTCCAAGATTTTTTAGGACGTCAAATTCTATTAGAGAATCCTTCAAGCTATGTCACGTATACGGATACCTGTATTTCTGAACCCGAATTTATCAAAGCTGTTGCTGAACAAGCTGATTGTCTATTATTGCTCGATGTGAATAATGTTTATGTATCCGCTTTTAATCACAATTTCGATCCTATTGAATATTTAAATATTATTCCTATCGATCGCGTTCAACAATTCCATATGGCAGGGCATACCAATAATGGTGATCATATTATCGATACGCATGATCATCCGATTATTCATGAAGTCTGGGATTTATTTGCTTATGCCGCCGAACGTTTTGGGAAAGTCTCTGCGATGATCGAGCGCGATGATAATATTCCACCGTTGCCTGAACTCATTGAAGAATTAAATACTCTAAAAAGTATCGCTAACACGGCATGGGCAAAGAATAAAAGCATATCAAATCAAGCTTACACCTTGGAGGCAGTTGCATGAGCCGCTTGCGGGAGTTACAGGAACAGTTTCAAACCTACGTGCATCAAAAGCGAGAGGGTATTGAAGGGAAAATTGTAGATGCTCCTCAGATTTCAGTGTACGAACGCGTTGAAATTTATCGGCAAGGCTATTATTTGCGATTGATTGAAATTTTAGAGCGTGAATTTTCAGCACTGAAAAATTTACTCGGTAAAGATGCTTTTGAAGCACTCTGTCGACAGTATATTGATGCTCATCCTTCTACTTATTTTTCTGTTAGAGCTTATGGCCGACACATGCCTGCCTATTTAGCTAAGGATCCCAATAGGGATCCCCTTCATATCGAATTAGCTCAGTTCGAATGGGCTTTTGGCAAGGTGATAGATGCGCCTGATGGGCCACAATTAACGGTTGAAGAAATGGGGCAAATTCCTGCTGAAGCGTGGGCGGAATTGCGATTAGAATTGCATCCTTCCCTACGATTTCTTTCACTGGAACTAAATACCCCTGAAATTTGGCGTGCTTTATTTGAAAACGATCCTGAGAAACATCCTGTACCGGCTGTTCAAAGAGCAGAGCAGCCACAAACTTGGATAGTCTGGCGCTTCAATCAACGCGCTCACTACAATCTTGCTGGTCCTGAACAATTATTAATGATCAAAGCGATACAAGACAATCAAACCTTTCCTGAGATTTGCGAATCTTTGTGCGAATTAATGGATCCTGAACAAGTACCACAATTTGCAGGGGCCACACTCAGAGAGTGGGTAAGCGTTGGGTTGATTTCCCGTGCAGTGACTGCCAGCTAAAGTTCACCAGCCTTCAGAACCATCCTGGATCGCCACGCTACGCTCGCGACGACGGTGGGATAAGTGTCACGATTACGCTGCAGCACTTCTTCACATCAGGCTGCCGCACTACTATACATCAGAACTGCAACCCGTCATCTACTCATCAATCGCTTCTTCATTCAAGAGAGCAACTTCAGCCTCAGGGAGTAGAGCAGCATCGCCGTAGCCCTCTAACTCTACCTTCTCAATTTTGTTAAAGCGCTGAGTTATTTTTCGAGAAGATTTGTGGATATCCTCAACATCTTGTTGTGCTTGAGTAATATGCCGCGACAAATTATCCATCCGCTTTTGGAATCGGGCAAAATCAACGCCTAATCGGGCTAGATGCTCTTGAATAATATGCACCTGCTTGCGGGTTGCATCGTCTTTGAGCACAGCGCCAGCGGTGGTTAAAATCGCCATTAAGGTGGTTGGAGAGACCATCCAGACTCGACGTGAATAGGCGTACTCAATTAATTCTGCATAATGCGCGTGGATTTCTGCAAATAAGGCTTCTGCCGGGATAAACATCACCGCACCATCGGCGGTTTCGCCTGGAATAATATATTTTTCAGCAATATTATCGATATGGCGGCGTATATCAGTGCGAAATTGTTGTTCTATGATCTTTCGATCGCTTGAGTTCGCTGGAATATTTTGAAGCTCTCGATATCGTTCCAGAGGAAATTTAGAGTCTATAGCAATGTGTCCACTGGGCTCGGGTAAAAATAATATCGCATCCGCGCGACAATCATTGGAAAGCGTATATTGCAGTGCAAAATGTTGTTCTGGCAGCATATTATGAATCAAATGAGAGAGTTGCACCTCACCAAAAGCACCACGCGAACGTTTATCGGAGAGCACCTCTTGTAAGCTGAGCATAGAACTTGAGAGTTCAGTCAATTTCGCTTGGGCCTGATCAATCAGCGCCAATCGTTTCACCACATCACTGAAAATAGCGGTGGTTTTGTCAAAGCCTTCTGTTAATCGTTTTTCAACTTGTCCGCTGATTTCTTTGAGGTGTTGATCGGTATTTTGAGTCAAAAAACGAACTTGTTGAGTGAGCTGCTCACTGTTTTGATTCAAGGTGAAAGTGAGATGTTGCTGAATATTCAGTACATTCGTGTTTAAAGTTTCTTGTAAGGATTTTAAGCTATCTAATTGATGTTTATCAAAACGTTCGCGCTGTTCATGTACATCCAGTTGATGTTGTTTCATGAGTCGATGAAAAGCATCTCGAAGTTCGTTCAATTGGTCTTCTTTATTGGAGAGAGTATGAGCAAGACCTTTTAATTTTGAGTGTTGGGTGATAATAAAAACGACGAGAATACTGAGTAATACTAAGCTCAGTAAACCGATGATCAACAGACTTTGCTCATGCATTTGAGATTACCTTACTATGAAATTCTGGATCGCCACGCTTCCCTCGCGATGACAGACGCCTTAACTCTAGATCATCACGTTTGGCCCAGATAGGGTACTGTATTTTAACTTTCTAAATATAATGAGAGACTTTCCTAAGATAACTATGGTTTACCTGATTTTACTTCATGATCAGCCAACTCATCATCAGTCAATAGGGTTCGTTTTACCTGAAATTTGATTGGAGATGGAGGAACGCCAAAAGAACCACAAAAAGACTCGTCTAGAGCATTTTTAAGAGCTGGCTCCATAAATGTCTGATCAAACTCCTCAACAGTACCTAGAAAAGTAGCATTTGCATTCACCAACCGCTTTGCAGGAGTGCGTGGTTCTACTCGATTGATAGAAGGTGAGGGAACCGGGCTGGGTTCAGTTTCTTCTTTAGGTTTGGACCAGCCATAGGTATTGAAGGTAATGCATATTTTAGCCGCATTGCTCGAAGCTTCAGCTTTTGCAGACGCCAAATCACGAGGAGCTTCTTCTATGCACGCCAGTACTTCAGAAGGTATAGGAGGGTTTTTAAATGAAAATAAAAAAGAGGGGAGTATTAACTCTACCAGACCTTTTAAGGTATTAATAATGTGCCATACCGGAGAATCTATTTGTGTAAAATATACTGCAGGTGCACCAATTTTATTCAGTAAAACTCTTGCAACAAAAGCGGGATCTGTTGAAGGGAGCATAGAGTACGATAACAATGCATGAGCAATCGTATCACTATGCACCAAATACTTGGCTAGAGTAGAGCGATAAAGAGCCTTATTCCACTGAGGATCAGAATAACCATTCGCATTTTTGTTCATGACATCAGTGAGCAGGGTCTTAAGCTCTTCAGTTAATACCCGCGATTTTGCAATAAACCGAATTAAAATTTTGAACTCTGCTAATTCACAATCTGCCAATGCTGAGAAAAATTGTTGCCGCAGTTTAGCGTCGGCTTGTAATTTCTCACGAGCATAACGATTATTGTTTGAGACGAACTGAGCTAAAGCTTTATGGCGATAGTCTCTCGAGCCATTGAGCCAATTATTTTTATTAAGCAACTGATGTAGTTCAGAATCTCGCGGATCCTCCCCTGCAGTAGGAGCAGGGGAGTCGGAACCTGCGAGAGAGCTTTTAGCTTTCATTGGATTTTATTAGCCAAACACGTTGTCTTTACTCGCTGAGGATGCATAGAGATCTTGTGAAGCTGGATCTGCTCCAAACACCTGCTCTTCAACTTGAGTTGCTCCAAACACCTGCTCTTCGTGCTTCGAAGCCGTCTTAGGTGCTACAGCTGTCTTTGTTGCTGTTTTAGCAGCTTTTACTTTAGCTTCAGCTTCTTCGTAGACTTCAGTAAAGTACTCATTCAAAGTGGGTATATTAAAGCGAGTCTGCATAGTAAGATTTTTAAGCTCTGCGATCACAAGAATATTATTAAGATTTTCAGGTACAACGCTTTGTACAGCTCGAGGCGTTGTTCTTGCCAGTTGAGACAGATCTTGTTTTAAGGCCTCGAATTGATCAGGACCTTGTGTTGAGCACTTAACTTCAGAGAGGTCTCTGATCAGCCTATCCAAAGCTGTTTTAGGATCCAAAGGTTCAAGAAAGAGTCCCTTGTAAGCATTGATAGCAGCAATGCACTCGTCAGCACGTTGATCGTCTGGGTCGAAATGACTTAAAAACCGAGCTAGAAGTTCAAACATGCTAATTCGTAGCTCAGAAATAAGTCTTGTACTTCTGAGTTTGTGCAACCCCGTAGCAATTTTACTAGCATTAGGTTCGGTTGTTTCGTTTACTGATTTTGCAAGATGTGGGTTTCTCAGCAGCATAAGTTGGGCAGGAGCTGCAAACATGCCAGATTTCCCACGATTTCCATTCCCACCCATCGAAGTGTTAAGATCCCGCGGAGCCGGAGCTCTCCCACCAAAAGCATTTTCTGAACCCACAAAGCTACTGCCAAGATTCATAGAGGTAGAAGCATAAGGATTAGCCGTTGCATCAAGTCGAGATCTATCATTCAAAGACGTTAACTGAGCCAACATCTGAGATTGCATCTCTTTGGTTTCTTGTCTGTCTTCCGCTATTTGTTTTTCTAATTCAGCGATACGTTGCCTGTGTTGTTCGAGGAGCGCTTTGGTAACGGCTAACTCTGTTTGCATTTGAGCGTTAGCTTCTGCTTTGGCCTTATATTCACTTTTTTCTTGTTCAAGCTTGAGGACTTGAGACTCTGAACTATCCAGTTGTCTTTTAAGGCTAACGACTTCCTGTTCGAGTGCTGTTGTTTTATCGGCCAACTGTCTGAGTCTTTCTACTTCCGCTTTCAGATCTTTCAGTACTTGCTCATTTTGTGATGCTAGCTGTGCTGCAAGCGCGTCTTTTTCTCTAGCTGCTGCTGCTTTTCCTGCAACCTCTTCACGTAGAGCCTGATTATCTGCTGTCAAGATTTCAACTTTCCCTTGAGCCGTTTTAAGAGCTTCAGCACTAACATTGGATTCTGCATGTAATTTTGACCATGCTAAAATCAGTTCTTCTGCAGCATCGAGAAGCATTTGAGCTGAATAAGTTTCGATAATTGCGCCAAGATGAGCGCAGTACGTAGCCCAATCGCCTGCTTTTTTTAGGATACTGAATCTAGCATCTTCTGCTTTGGCCGCAGCATATTCAGAGATTAATTTCTTCAATATGGCGCCGGGGTATGTCTTAGCATTCTGATCTAACCATGCAGATAATCCGATGTTTATCCTAGGATCCGTTTTAGATATTAGATTTTTAACGCCCTTGAGGAGTTCGTCCCTGATTGCGAGAAAAGATGAGAGTTTTTCCTTAACAGCGGCAGATTGTGTGGAGGAATGCAAACTTTGGAAAACTAAATTTCCTATCCCCATAAATCCTGGAACCACAGCTGAGTGTTGGTGACTTTGATTTTCCTGTTGACCTTGCATAATGTTGTATCTCCTTGTGAGTTAAAAGAATAATAATAAAATCACTCGCGGATAGTATCACAGCCAATAAGAAATACAACAGAGCAGTATTTTATACCTTACTATTTCCTGTAAATTTCCTTACAGGAAATTATATGCTGGGCGACTCTATTGTTAGATATTGCACAAACGCTATTTGACACAGTATTTGATTACTGAAGACTTAATCCATGCTTTGCTAACAAAATACTGTTGTAGTCTTCTACCACAGCGCTTTCGGGCATTTTGCTCTTTACTGAAATTGGTACAATCTTGTACCCTTGGATTTTTATTCATCTTTTTAGGAGTCAGATAATGATGCAAGTTCGTTCTTTAACAACGGCTTTGATTTTCTCAACCTTGGTTGCTGCGTCGTCGATTTATGCAGCCAATTCAACAGCACCGGCTAAACCTACCGCAACAAGCTCAACTACCAGCAATTCTCAACAACCCAGCAACCAATCTGTTGATATTAATAAAGTAAGTTATTCGATTGGTTTCACCATGGGTACAAACTTAATTGAACAATTCAAACAGCTGAATCAAGCTGAGCTTCTCAAAGGATTCCAACAAGGCATTTCTAACGCAGAACCTACGATTAGCAAAGAAGAGATGCAGAAGGTATTGATTAGTTTTCAACGTCAAGCCATGCAGGAACAGTATGCTGATATGAAAAAATTAGCGGATGCTAATAAAGAAGAAGCGAATAAATTCCTTGCCGAAAACAAAGCAAAACCTGGTGTAACCACTACAAATTCAGGACTCCAATATCGAATACTCAATAAAGGCACGGGCCCTACTCCCAAAGATACTGACAGGGTTTTTGTTAATTACTCAGGAAAACTACTGAACGGTGAAGTTTTCTCTACCAGCCAAGAATTGGGTGATAAACCTGCTGCTTTCGTTGTGAACAGCGTCATACCTGCTTGGCGTGAAGCCCTAAAATTAATGCCCAAAGGATCAAAATGGGAAGTCGTTGCACCCGCTAATTTAGCCTATGGTGAACGAGGCACTCATGGAAAAATTGGTCCTAATGCCACATTGATTTTTACGATTGAGCTGGTTGATATTGATAATCAAAAGGCTAAGAAATCTTAGGGATTTTATATTTTCTGGGTCGCCAGGCTTCGCTTTCGATGACGGCCGCATCTTGCGGCCGTTATTTTTTTTGGATCACTTTGCTTGGCTTGGGGTGAAATTTCCGATAGCTTGCTTTAGGAGTTGAATGACTCTGTAATCCACTATTATTCAGAGAACTCAAGCTGAACAGTGCAATCTCAGAAGCAAGTCGATCAACCGCTCTATTGGCTGCCACTACCCCACTATACGGCGTATTTTCAGCAGTCAACACTGAGCTTGTAAAAGTTTTAGCATTAATCACTCTACCATCTTCTGCATTAATTATTTCAACCTGCAATGACAAAATAATTCGGCTGGGATTTTGCGTAAAATCTTGGCGTAATTCAATTAAATGCGTTCTCAAAAAAACTTGTCGTGACGTTGAAAAAGCATTGCTCACGACTGCATGAAAGTAACCAGTATCACGCAGTTTTTGAATCAAAATGGGTTCCAACATTTCAGCCGGAGTCGCAGCCCATTGGCTTTTTGCGAATGAAGCTAATTCGTAGGGTTTATTGGTGTAAATCATTTTTCGTGAATCGTAGCCTGCTCCTGCAGTCGGTGTACTCACCATTAAGGTGATTTTTTGAGCCGATGAAAAACTTGGCTGCGTTTTTGGTACCGCTATAGTATAAGTTGTCACTTCAGGAATATTTTGAGGTCCTAAAAAACTACAACTCGCCACACCAAAAATCGCGAAAATCAAAGTGAGTGGGGTTTTTAGAGCACAAAAATTCATACTAGCGTTCTCCGGGTCCAAGAGGTGCTGGATTACGACCACGCAATAACATCGCAGGGTTTTTATTAAGCTCCCCGGTTAATTGTTCAACATTATCAAGCGATCGTTTCAATTTTGTCATCACTTGTTGTGCGTTGGGTAAAGTTTGCTGAGTCAAATCATCAATGCTTTGATTCCCTTTGGCAGACAATGCACGAAGATTGGTAGCCGCTGCTTTGGCTTCTTTCAGTGAAATTTCAAATTCATCCATAAGCTGCGGTAATCTATTACTGGCGATCTCAGAATTTTTAGCAATCTTTCCCACCGATGACAACGCTTCATCAATTGCCTTTGAATTTTTATCTAAAAGACCCGTTATCTCACTCAGATGCTGCAAACTGTTTTTAACCGCATTTCGATTTTCGTCATTCAATAGCTCATTGAGATTTTTTGCGACTGACGATACCGATTGAGACATCACTTCCACAGTTTGATCTAGCCTAAATAGTAAAGATGGCTTCGAAGGAATTATGGGATAATGTTGGCCTGGTTTTTTCTTCAGCGGCGGGGCTTTGACCTGCTGTGCTGTTAAACCCACAACAGCAATGCCCGTTAATCCTTGGGCTAATAATGAAGCACGCGTCGCTTCAGTAATCGGGACATTCTCTTGTATTTTAAGTACGAGACGCACTTGTTGAGGGTTGTTTTTATTCAAACCCACTTTATCGACAAATCCCACCTCAACGCCATTGAATTTTACAGGAGCCTTTTCACTTAAGCCCGTGACAGCTTCATTCATGTAAGTCACGTAGGTGTTGTATTTTTTTGTGCTATGAACTCCGGCAAGCCAAATCGTCGACCCTATGATGCCAAGGGTTAGGATGGTCATAAACAGACCAACAACGATGTAATTGACTTTAGTATCCATACGAGTCGATTTTCCTGAGTCTATCCATAGCAGTTTAGCAGCAAAGCGCAAGACTGCAAAGCATCCTAAATCAACAACCTGGTGGATTTATACTTGTTAAGACCTATCTTCGTGAGCTTTAATGCGTAACTGCCCTCGCCTACCACTGAAATAATCCTGAATGATGGGATTGGGGTTTTTGACTAAGTTGGGCATCGATTCTTCTGCCAACACACGTTTATCGCCCAAAAAAGCAACGCGATCGGCCACATCCCAGAGTGAATCAAGATCATGACTCACCATAACAATCGTTAAATTGAGCGTTTGTTTGAGCCCTAGAATCAATTCATCAAATTCACTCGCGCCTTGAGGATCGAGACCCGAGGTGGGTTCGTCCAAAAACAGCAATTCAGGATCGAGTGCTAATGCACGCGATAAAGCCGCCCGTTTGAGCATACCCCCGCTCAATTCAGCCGGTAATTTAAAGGCCGCGTCTTCAGGTAGGCCTGTTAATAGAATTTTTAACATTGCAATTTCAGTTGCTAAATCTGCACTGAGATGCGTGAATTCGTGCAACGGGAATAAAATATTTTCTAAGACTGTTAATGAGCTAAAAAGCGCACCGTGTTGAAACAACATTCCCCAGCGTCGGCGAATTAAGAGTTTTTCTTTTGAGGTGGCGGTTCCTAAATTCAATCCAAACAAAGAAATCTCACCCGCAGTCGGTTTTTGGAGCATCAGAATGGTGCGTAATAAGGTTGTTTTACCACTACCACTCCCTCCCACAACCGCGTAAATTTCGCCACGGCGGATCTGAAGATCTAAATTTTGATGAACCCAATTTCCTCCCAAAAAATTAGACAAGCCCTTGATATCGATAACTGTTCCCACAGAGTTCATTAGAGGCCCGCCCAACTGTAAAGCACGGAAAAAATCGCATCGATCACAATAATTAAAAAGATTGCTTGAACCACGCTCATTGTCGTATGAGTTCCAATACTTTCTGCAGTATATTCCACTCGAAAACCTTGGAAGCATCCGACCAGAGCAATTGCAATGGCAAATACCGGCGTTTTGCCCATCCCAGTCCATAAGGTTGTGGTATCGATTCGGTCAGCAAATCGCGACAGAAAATCCAACGGTGTAATACCCAGCATATTTCTTGACATCATCATACTGCCAAAAACAGCAAAGGCATTCGACCAAATCGTTAATAATGGCATCACCAAAATCATACCCAGTACGCGCGGAATCACAATTCGATTGTAAGGTGTTAGCCCCATTGTTCTGAGCGCATCAATTTCTTCGTTGACTTTCATCAGACCAATTTGTGCTGTAAAAGACGAACCCGTTCGACCAGCGACAATAATGGCTGTAATTAAGGGGCCGAATTCTCTGAGAATGGCCATACCGGATAAATCGACGATGAAAATATTTGCGCCATAGGTTTCGAGCTGTCGTCCCAACTGGTAAGATAACACAACACCCACCAAGAAAGATAATAATGCAATAATCGGGAGGGCGTGAAATCCAGCATCTTCCACGATACGCAGTAAGGCTCGAAATTGAAAATGTTTTGGGCGCAAAATAATACTGCGAAGAATATAACCCATCTCACCCACAAAAGATAAAAAATCCAAGCCCCCTTTTAAGCGCTTGATGGTTTGTTTACCAATAAAAGTGAGGGGATCAGATATTTCTTTTGGGTTTATGGGGATTTTCACTTTGTTCATTTTTTCTTGCAATAAAGAAAACAAATGATCGTGTTGCGCCAAAAAATTGACACGTTCCGCAGTGATTTTCGCGCGATTTAAGCTTTGAATGGTTTGGAAAATTAAAAATGCGCCTGCACTATCCAAAGAGGAAAGACCTGATCCATCAATCGTCAGCCTATCGCTCTTAATTTTTGCGAGCTGACGTAATTGCGATTCTGCCTTTCCTAAGGTGGAGATACGCCAATCACCAAGACAATACAAAATTCCCTGCTCTTTATCGACCCTAATCCCTGGTGAATCCATTCAGTGAGATCTCAGGCCATCACTTCGATCGATTGAATAATCACATCTTCGATGGGAACATCCGCATGCCCCGAACGCGCAGTCGTTTGAACTTGGCTGATTTTTTTGACGATATCCAACCCTTCTGTCACCTCGCCGAAAACACAATAGCCCCAACCATCCGGCGTCTGTGATTTATAATCCAGAAAATGATTGTCTGCGACGTTGATAAAGAACTGAGCGCTAGCAGAATGAGGATCAGAGGTTCGCGCCATCGCAATTGTGCCGGTTTTATTCGGCTGGGCTTTGGGAGATTCATTTTCAATGGCAGGATTTGTGGATTGCTGAACCATCCCCTGCTTAAACCCACCGCCTTGGATCATGAATCCCTTAATTACACGATGAAAAATAGTACCATCATAAAATCCACTCTTGGCATATTCGATAAAATTATTGGCTGTAACCGGAGTATTCTGGGTGTCGAGATTAATGCGAATGTCGCCATAATTGGTATGCAGTAAGATCATGTCCTTTCCTCTTAAGGTCAAAAATGACTATGGTATCGCTGGTGGGGACTACGGTCAACTCAGAAGGGCTGTATGTTCTCTTAATATGCTCGCTCTTGAAGGCGAAAAATTTTTTATCCCCTGCACACCCTTTCCCATTTATTCAATAGGTATATCGATCAGTAGAAAATCCTCCTTCCCAATCGTCATAAACGATCTCCGCCTGTTCAAGATTTGCGGTATCATTGGCAAATTGTTCTATCTGTGGTTCAAGATATTTCAGGAGGAATCCCAAAAAATTTTTGATGACGGCATCAACTTCTTCTTGATTAGATGCTTTAGTCAATTTTTTCTGGTAGTACTGAAATTTTTCCTCCGTTAACCCGTATTTTTCTTGATAGTGAGGCAAATACTCATCGAAACTGGGTATCTTAATAACGATTTTCTTCAGGCAGGATTCATTTGGGATTCCACCTTGAAAACGTCGTTCATAGGCAAATCTATACATATGTTTTATACCAATACGTTGCTGATTTAATAATGTCGGAGCGTGCTCACTGCCATTATCTCGTAGCTGGTCGGGGGTATGCAAAACAACAAATACTTCTCCAATGTAGGGATTGTGAACTGCCCCGTTGGAACGTACTTTGATCTTGTTTACCGTCCTATCACTGGCAGAATTTAATCCAGTCCCAAACTTTAACGCCACTTTAGATGTGTCTGAAAAAGAGAGATTCGGATTTTTTGTGAATGGAAACTGATATCTTTTGAGACGTTCCATGTTTTCTGCATCACCCTCTGCACCGGCAAATTCATCTAGATGCGCATCATATCGATGGATATAGCTTTGAAAATCGGCATCACTATCAGTTTTAGCTTTTTTATTATCCTTTCCAGAATAAGCTGTTTTTTGCATTTTTCTCATGTCTTGATTGACTCGTTTATCGTACAGATTTAATTTTGTTTCATCATCCGCATCTTTAGGCAGCTCTTCTTCCTTAAATTTCTTCTCTAAAAGATCAACGCTGGCTGAGCTATGAAGACCATAGAGACTAGGATCCCGATCACGCTTTTTCTGTCTCTCATTTTTCTTTTCTTTACCTTGTCCATACTGTTCACCACGATAATTAGCCACTAATCGCTGAGCTCTAATACCCTGTCTTTGAATAGCTGCTGGAATCAGCGTCTTCGAAGGTTCGGGAGAGAAATCATCATCAGAACTATCAGAGGCATCCGAAATATGGGCTTCATCTTTTGTTATTGCTGCTGCTTTTTTTCTGATTTTTTCTTGATATTCTGGTGCGATGTCTTTTTGATCTTCCTCTAAAGCCGCTTCAATGGTTATAGATTTTAGTGCAGGATGACCTAAATAAGCCTCTAAAGTAGGATCAGATCGTTGAGCCGCTACGGCTATCAATAGCTTATTATCGTCAGCATCCTCCGATTCTTTGGGAGCTTGACTTAAAATAAATTCAGTCAGTTCACTACCCAGTTCTTCTGATTCATCACCTAACAATAAGGTTGCTGAAAAGGGATCAATATCTCGACTCAATACGGCGTGTAATTTTGATTTTTTTCGAGAGCGTGAGATTGAAGGGAGTCGTCTATTAGGATCAGCATTAAATCTATGTTTGAAGTGTGCAACTTCTTGAGTATGTTCGTCTCTAACCGCTAAATCAAATGCAGTTAATCCTGAGGCATCTATAACGTTAAAATCAATTCTGGGAAACCACATGAGATAGTGAGCAATTCTCGTCGAGCCGTTCTCAACCGCCAAATGTAACAATGAAATGCGCTCATCGCCTTCTCGAAAATTTTCACCCATATACCTGTCATGATTTTTGGCATATCGATAAAACACCTGTACAACCTCTAAATGCCCTTTTTTGACAGCATAGTAGAGAGCAGGTCTTCCTTTCTCATCGGATAAAATTTCATAACAAGGACCCGGTATCCCTGTATCATCTTTGAAGTTTAGATCAGCACCTATTTCCAATAATTCCGGTATCCCTGTATCATCTTTGAAGTTTAGATCAGCACCTATTTCCAATAATTTTTCTACCAGTTTTGACATCCCACACTTTGCCGCACGATGCAATGGAAAACCATCTAAGATATCCACCTCATCACGGGCGTTGAGTAATTCTAGAGCACCCTCCTCATTTCCCATCAATATCAGAGCACAAAGAGGCGTTGTTTCATCAGGAATGTCCACTACTGCCCTGTCGGCCCCAACATCACCCGATCCAACTTCCTCATTAACTTTACAAGCTTGATGCTGAAATAATAAGCTCAACACTTGAGTAGATGAGTTTACGATTGCCTCTAAGAGAGGCGTCAACCCCAAACCATCTTTCTCATTGATCATCTCTCTCACTCTAGGATGTCTGAGCAACAATGAAAGGCAGTCAGCATGATCTGCATAGGCAGCGTAATGAATAGGTAAAGCATCCGCTAATTCGTCGTCGTTATAGGAAGCCAGTAATGGATCCGCGTTGAATTCATAAAGCAACATTTCTGCAATCTCGGTTAAACCCTCCTCACAGGCATAATGCAGTAAAGTCTTATCGCTACCCTCTTCTTGTTGATCTATAAGGTCGGGATTGTCATCTAATAAATCTCGTAAAGCATCTATGTTGTCCTCAGACTGATCATCATCGAGCAAATATTCTAAAGCTCTTGAGAAGAGACTCATGTAGCACTCCTTGTTAAAGCTATTTAAGCAACTGCGCATGATTGTACAGGGAGCATGTCAAACAAAACAACTGATTTTAGTAGACATGTCCGAAGTAAATATAATTATTGAGGACCTGAGCCCCCAACTCGAACAATGGCGTAAGCATTGATGATGTAAGACTGGATTTTATTGAGAACAGACTGCTTGATTGCTTCACGGGATTTGAGTTGATGATCAAATTGGATTGATTCTGTGGTATCGATGCCTAAAGACACTGTTAATGTTTGATCACGAGATATTTCTCGGAGCAAATCACAGTGAAAATGATCAGTGATTAAAGAAATGGGGGCGCGCAGATCGCCAGGGTATTTTCGCTCTTCACGGTTGAGTTCCTCAGCAACTAACCGCAAGACCTCGGCGCGATTTGTATTCAATTTATCAAGCATTTTTGAAAAAAGTGTTCTGCCCCAGTCTGCACCTTGTCTCCCTGGAATTTGTAGGGCTGAGTGCACTGCATAGCAAAAACCCAGGGCGGGATGATTCAGATCTAAAATACCGGGAAATTGTTGATCTATGTTGTCACGAATACTTTTAATGGATTCTGAACTACGCGTGCAAGGTGCTGAAAAATCCATAATTCCTTTATGTATCCAGAGCAGTTGAGCAATTTCTCGGGCCACATAAAAAGCCTCAGACTTGGGGTGTTCAGTATGCTGCACCTTTGCTATTTTTAAAGCACCCTTTAACAAAGCATCAAAAAAAGGAGGATCAGGTATCAGCGATCTATTAGGATCGGCACCATCTGAAAGCAATGCTCGTACTAATGGCAAATTTGAGTACTGTACCGCTTTTTGGAGTAATTCATGGCGCTCCAAATCAGATTGAAGCTTTTTAAGTTGCTTTTTCAGAAATGCCTCGCGATCTGCCTTTGCCATTCTGAGCATTCGAGGGGCGCTTTTGAGCAGTGCATCCAATGCAATACTGTCTTCTGTTTTTTCAGGAGGTCTTATCATTGATCTTGCTCCACCTAAATCCACCACCGAATCTTAGCTTCAGAGTGTATCAGCTTGAACATCACTCTACCCCAATGATAAATTAGGGTATCCCCTGCCTGCAAGCTTTGCCTTGATAGGCAGTTTAATTCTCTCTAAGGGTTTAGATGCTCAATGAAAAAATACTATGGAATTTTAAAGGAGATTGATTCAGATGACTTGATTATCACAGCCAATCGCCGCTTATCAAGCCATTTAGAACCCTATTTCGGTTCGAAACCCAGCATTAAGCCTTTGTCACAGTGGCTCACAGAAATTGGGCTTCTCAGCAATCCAAACGAGCTTTTACTCGATACTCAGCAAAGTCTCTTAGTTTGGCAAAATGTCGTGCAATCGGATACCCAACACAATCCTTTATTGGATATCCGCCGAGCAGCGGAATTGGCGCAACAGGCCTGGCAGCTTCTTTGTGATTGGAAAGTTCCACTTGATCAGCTTAGCGCCGATAGCTCTGAAGATGTCCAGGCCTTTCTTCGATGGGCACGTCTCTATAAAAATCAGCTTGAACAAAATGCGTGGTCTGATAACGCACAAATCTTCGAAAACTGTCTGCCCTATTTACTAGCATCGTCAGGCACACTTCCGAAAAAAATAATCGTACTCGGTTTTGATAGTTTAACGCCTGCAGCCCGTGACTTTTTTAATGCCCTTTCTACCAGAACAGAGATTATTTTTCCGACGGAGTTTTGCAACAACTCAACGCAACAACGCTTAAGCTTAACAGATCAAGAAACAGAATATCGAATCATGGCACGTTGGGCTAAAGAATCTTGGCAACAAAATCCCAGACAAAAGATCACCTGCGTTGTTCCCGAGCTTCTATCCGTTCGTCGAACGATTGAGCGCATTTTCCAAGAAGAACTTTCTCAAGATTATGAAGACGCTGTGAATATTGCAGGAGGCTACCCCCTACTCTCTTATCCAATGATTCAGCTGGGATTGACCTTCATTCAGTTTATCAGCGGTCAATTTTTATCACGATCTCAAATCACGAGCCTATTATTATCCCCTTTTTTCTCGGGAGGTGATTTAGAATATCAAGAGCGTGCACTTTTAGATCGCCAATGCCGGCAAATCCAACAAGAATCGATGAGCATCGCTGATTTAATTAAACATCTTGGGAAAAATGAAAATTGCCCATTACTGCTCAAGATTTTGAGTCAAGCTCATTCATTATACGCAGAACAATCAGAATTCAATTCATCTTCAGCTTGGTCAAAATTTTTCTCTGACATATTAACACTCTCTGGATGGCCCGGTGAAAAAACAGTATCGAGCGCAGAATCTCAACTGATTAATGCTTTTTGGGACCAGCTTAAAATAATGGCTCATTGCGATTGGCTTTTGCAAAAACAGTCTCTGGGAGAAGCGCTTCACAGCCTAGTATTTTTTCTTTCAAAGGCATTGTTTCAAGCAGAATCACCCCACCATGCTCCGATACAAGTTCTTGGAATTTTAGAAGCCAACGCCGTAGAGAGCGACAAGCTTTGGATATGCAATCTGAATGACGATACCTGGCCAAGCCCTGCTTCACCGAATCCATTTCTGCCCATTCATTTGCAACGCAAATTATCCATGCCACATTCGAGTGCAATTCATGAACTTGAATATTCAAAGCGAATTTTGCATCGCCTTGAACAGTCTTGCACAGAACTCATTGCAAGTTACTCAGTCCAAGATCAAAAAGAAAATCGGGAATTATCACCGAGCCCACTCATTCTTGCTTATCCAGAAATTACCGTGGCAGATCTTAAACTCAGCCCACTCGACATTCCACGCGCTCAACCACAAACCGAACCCTGGTCTGATGATTATGGGCCCGCTATTCAGCCTCAAGAGAAAATTCGAGGTGGAGCAACCATCTTAAAAAGACAAGCTGAATGCCCCTTCTGGGCTTTTGCTGAAATTCGCTTAGACGCTAAACCTTTTGAGGACCTAGAATTAGGTTTATCCGCAGCAGAACGAGGCAGTTTAGTGCATGCCGTCTTGGCAACGGTGTGGCGTCATGTAGGGGATAGCGACACATTACATCGAATGAATGAATCTGAATTAAAGGAGCTCATCAACAATAGCATTATTACTACGGTTCACGAAAATCAGGAACTCAATAACGAAAATAATTCGCAGGCGCTCAATCAAATTCTACGTGAATTGGAAATTAAACGTTTAGAACAATTGATATTCCAATGGTTGATGCATGAAAAAACACGCTCTCCCTTTAAAGTCAGTGCGATTGAAAAACCTGTTTATTTAACTGTGGCAGAATTGCCTTTAGCCTTGCAAGTCGATCGCATTGATATTTTAGAAGATGGCTCTGAAATCATTATCGATTACAAAACAGGCTCCCCATCACCTTCAGCCTGGTTTGGCGAACGCCCGGAGGAACCACAATTGCCGCTCTATGCCTTGAATAATCCTCGTCAAGTGCGAGGGCTTGCTTTTGCACAGGTCCGTGCACAAAGTATTAAATTCAATGGGCTTACTGCAGAGGCTGGACAACTGCCCGGTGTTAAGGCCTCTGCCTTAGAGTGGTCGGTTCTTATCGAGAATTGGCAATCTGCCTTAACAGAATTAGCACTACAATTTTCTGCAGGCGATGCCAGAGTCACCCCTAAAAATTATCCCTCTACGTGTGCCTATTGTCATTTATCTTCCTTCTGCCGGATCAATGAATTGGAGCTGATTGAAAATGAATAACACCATCATTGATGCCCATGAACGCGCACAAGCGCTCGACGTTAATCAGTCATTTATTGTTCAAGCGCCGGCAGGCTCGGGTAAAACGGAATTACTCATTCAACGCATTTTATCGTTGTTGGCCCATGCCTGCGATGAGCCTGAACAAATAATTGCCATTACCTTTACACGCAAAGCAGCCGCTGAAATGCGAAAACGATTGGTCAGCGCATTAGAATCAGCACAAAACCATCCTGAGCCCGCCGAAAATCATGCCAAAACAACTTGGAAATTGGCACGCGCTGTCTTAGATGTCGATGCACGTCGTACTTGGCATCTCTTGGAAAATCCCAATCGATTGCGTTTACAAACTATCGATTCTCTTTGCGCCAATATCGCTCGATCTGCCCCGTTTTTATCACAGATGGGCGCTGAACCTCAGATTCTAAAAAATCCTCGACTCGCTTACGAAGAAGCAACGCGAGCCCTGGTCAAACAACTCTCTGATTCCACACCCTGGCAGTCTGCTTTAACGCGTTTATTTTTGCACCTCGATAATAATTGGTATGCCGTGCAACGATTATTAACTAACATGCTGGCAAGCCGTGATCAATGGCTAGAACACCTACTGTCTCAAACCGATCTTTCTTCAAAACGAAGCATCCTCGAAAAAAGCTTGGAGAATGTCATCACAGACAGTTTGAAATTTGTGCAATTAGAATTTCCACAGCACTGTCAAACTGAATTATTATCGCTATTACAATCAGCAGCAACCGTGCTCTCTCAATCCAATGCCGAAAAAAATCCTTACGCGAATTTTCTGAGTATTGATGAATTCCCAGGAACAACAATTGAAGATCAGGCACTGTGGGAAACAATGGCCAATTTTTTACTGACACAAAGTGGAGAGTGGCGCCGATCATTCACTGTGGCCCAAGGTTTTCTAGCACCATCCGGCACCAAAATGGCGAGCGAACGAGCAGAACGCGAGTGCATTAAAGAGCGTGTGGCAAATCTCATGGCGGAATTAAACAATTACCCGGCTTTGCTTCAGGGTTTAGTAGAAATTCAAAACCTACCTACACCACAGTATACCGATGAACAATGGCAAATCCTTGCTGATTTGGTCATTTTATTGCCGATTCTAGCCGCAGAATTGCAATTAGTTTTTATCAAAGAAGGGGGTGTTGATTTTATCGAAGTGGCTTCTCGAGCTCGTCTGGCACTTGGATTGAACGATAGCCCTTCTGAACTTGCTTTGAATTGGGATTATCGACTTAAGCATTTATTGGTTGATGAGTTTCAAGATACTTCCACGCCCCAATTTCATTTATTGGAACAACTAACTGCCGGCTGGCAGCCAGACGATGGCCGTACTCTATTTTTAGTCGGCGATCCGATGCAATCCATTTATCGATTTCGTGAAGCAGAAGTCGGTTTATTTTTACGTGCTCAGCTGCATGGATTAGGAACTGTTCCTTTAAAATCCCTTCAATTACAGGTTAATTTCCGCTCTGAACCTCGGATTATCGAGTGGATCAATCAGACTTTTATGTCCATATTTCCTTTTCAAGATGAGATGAGTGCTGGTGCAGTAAGCTACTCACTTTCTCACTCAGCTTCTCAATCAAACGAGGGCTTAGTCTCGATTCATCCCTTAATTAACGGGACGCCTGAAACTGAGGCAAAATGCATTCTCTCGATTATTCAAGAAGCTCAGTCTGAAAATCCAGAAGCAAGTATTGCCATTTTGGTCAGAGCGCGTGATCATGCGGCTGATCTTTTTCCTGTACTCCAAGCCGCTAATATTAAATATCAAGCCCATGATATGGAAAGATTAGCGCATAGAGCGGTGATTCAAGATTGTTTTGCACTAACACGTGCCCTGCTCCATCCTGCGGATCGAATCGCATGGCTGGCGATTTTACGAGCTCCTTGGTCTGGTCTTTCACTCAATGATTTATGGTATTTAACGCAAGCGGCTCAATCAGGAACGCTATGGTCTGTGTTAACGACCTTTGAAAATATCGTTGAATTATCCGAGGAAGCCAAAATCCGCTTAGCACATAGTGTACCCATTTTAGCAACAGCGCTTGCTCAACGAGGTCGTTTACCTTTGGCTCAATGGGTTCAATCAACATGGCAACAGTTATCTGGGCCTCTTTGCATCAAAAATAATGTCGATTTTCAAAATACTGAACGTTATTTTAGATTATTAGAAGCATTTCCTGCTTCCACTATTTATGATTTTGATTCGCTAGAAAAACAACTCAATGATTGTTTTGCCTCAGTGGATCCTGAAGCCAAAGATCGCGTACAGATTATGACCATGCACAAAGCCAAAGGACTTGAATTCGATTGTGTGATATTACCCCGTCTTGAACGCAGTGCATCGACAGATAAACAAGAATTACTACTCTGGTGGGAACGCCCCCGCCCCAGCGGTGAAACGGATCTTATTTTAGCACCTATCAAGTCCTCAACTGAAAGTTTCGATCCTATTTATCAGTACCTGAGAACTCAAGAAAATCTAAAATCACAGTATGAAAATACCCGCGTATTATATGTCGCGGCCACTCGCGCGAAAAAAGCCCTACATATAATGGCAAACCTACCCATAAAAAATGAGAATGCATTATCCTCACCTGCTTCGGGAAGTTTTTTATCATTATTATGGCCGCATCTAGAAGCTAATTTTCAAGCGGCTCTACAAACGAATAATAGTAACTCTCCTCAAACTACTGTAGTACAACATAAAATCAGCCGATTGCCTATCCACTATTTCATTCGTTAGCACCCAACACAGCAATTTGTACTACAAGCGCAAATTAATTGTAACTCGAAATATGCTATAATCTAAGTAGAAATAACAATATATTAGCATCGACATTTGAGACTGACTGTTTTGAGGTATATTATGCGTAGGGCAGGTAGATCAGAAATTGCTAGTAAGAAGAATGGGCAACAAACTCTAGATCAACTTATCGAAGCTTTTAATCAAGCGGCTTACAAAGCCATTGAAGCACATTCAGGGGAAAATATGCCCAATACTCCAGCAGAAATACGTCGAGCACATACTGAATTGGATAAAATATCACAACTCCATGAGGCTGTGACTGATCCTCTCTCTCCCAAAGATCATCAAAAATTTCTTGATGAAACAAAAGATGCTCGCGGGAAGATTACAGAACTCTTTACACAAATCAACATCAATCAACGAGCACTGCAGTCAAAATCGAATTCCACTACGAATTCGCCTCATCTACAATCTGAAAGACATGAAAAATCCACAAAAGTTGCTGCTGCAAGACAAGCCAATGAAGATTTTGCTACTCTATTAAAAGCAGCAGATCAAATCGCTTCAGGCAAGGTCTCGCCCCCTGATATGAAAAACCTCGAAGCAAAATTTAATGATTTTAAGGCAAGTCCGTCTTACCAACAATTAGAACAACAAGATAGAAAATATATTGAGCAAGAATTTGCAAAAAAAGTACAGGAAGTTAACCAAAAGAGAGCCAACATAGATTCCAGCCCTGTAATACCGCAAAAAACCGTAAAAGTCGAATCTAAGACTTCAGCAACTCAGGAAGAAGGAAACCGTCTCTCATTCGCGCTGAGCGCGAAATATGATGATTTATTGACACGAGCCAATAAGATAGACCTTAAGGGTGGTACAGAAACTGAAAAGCAACAATTACGGTCTGAGTATCAGCAATTCATCGCTCGAGACGATTTTCAAGCCCTAAAAGGCAGTATAAAAAATGGCTTTATTAAATCCATGGAGAAAATTCTACCTCCTATGTCCCAAGCTGTCTCAGCACCCGAATCTCAAAGAGTTAAAATTGGGACAAACCGTCAAAAATCAGCGTCAAACTCCACTATACAAGAAGCCAAAGAGCAGTTTGTACAATCATTTGAGAATGCCGTTGAACAACTCAGCAATCCTCGTCAAGAAGCTGCTGCAACACAAAAAGAATCTGTTTCTGCACAGGCTCAGACTGATAATAAAAGTTCTGCGCGAGACTCAAAGCTTAATTCACCACCACCAAAAAGACCCCCTCCCGTATTCCAGAAAGTTATGCAGGAACGAGCAGACAAACTGAATTCTCAGAAAGAACATGTAACCCCCACTCGCACATCTCGTAGTGGTAGTTTTAAAGGTGCTTAAACAGTTAAATTTTCTAAGAGACTGTGCGATAATTGGGCGTTAAACAACAGGATACTGTAATGTCTGTACAACTCACTGATAAATTGGTAATCGCTGTCTCTTCTCGTGCCCTCTTTGATCTGAGTGAAAGCGCTACTGTGTTTGAGCAAGAAGGCGTAGAAGCTTTTTCGCGCTATCAGATTCAGCATGAGAATGTGATTTTGGAGACGGGCGGAGCTTTTGGTTTGGTACAAAAGCTATTAAATCTCAATCAGTTTGGGCCCTATGTTGAGATTATCTTATTATCTCGAAACAGTGCAGATTCAGGTTTAAGAGTCTTTAATTCTATAGAGCATTACGGCTTAGATATCACTCGGGCTGCCTTTTGCAGCGGAGAAAGCCCCTACCGTTACATTAACGCTTTTGGATCTCACTTATTTTTATCCACCGACCCTGCTGATGTCAGAAATGCTTTAGCGAACCATTGTGCTGCTGCAACGATCGTTAATACCGAAGTTTCTAAGCAGTCTCATCCACAACTACGCATCGCCTTCGATGGTGATGCTGTTATCTTTGGCGATGATGCAGAAAGAGTTTATCAGGAACAAGGTTTTACTGCTTTTGTGCAAAGCGAAAAAGCAGCCGCTTTTGAACCACTGCCCGTAGGGCCCTTCAAAGGTTTTTTAACAGCACTGCATAAACTTCAACAATTATTACCTACGAAAGATTCACCATTACGCACAGCCTTAGTCACCGCTCGCTCTGCACCGGCCCATGAACGTGTCATTCGCACGCTACGTTCGTGGAATATTCGCTTAGACGAAGCATTATTCTTAGGTGGACTCAAAAAAGGTGAATTTTTAAAAGCCTTTGGAGCCGATATTTTCTTTGATGATCAATTGGTGCATTGCGATTCAGCTTCTGAACATGTAGCAACAGGACATGTCCCGCATGGCGTTATTAATGAAAATTAAGTAGTAACGACACGATCCAAATGTTATTGCCATCCCAAGCTTGAGAGTATGAATCGATACAATAATCTATTCCTTAGCTGCTAACGCTTTTGTAATCTCAACGATAAGTTGAGGGCCTTCATAGACTAAGCCGGTAAAAACCTGTACTAATTGCGCTCCTGCTTGGTATTTAGCCAAAGCGTCTTCCGCACTCATAATGCCCCCCACTGCAATAACAGGAATGGAACTGGGCAATGCCTGCACTAATTTGCGAATGATTTCAGTACTCAAGGTCATTAAGGGCTTTCCACTCAAACCACCCTGCTCGTCTTTTAGAGGACTGATTAATTTTGGTCGACTTAAAGACGTATTGGTTGCAATCACCCCATCCATTTTTTGAGCACTGATGGTGGCCACCATACTGGATAATTGTTCATCATCCAGATCGGGTGATAATTTAACGACTAAGGGGACATATTTATTGTTTTGTTCTGCCAATCGCTGTTGCTTATCTTTAACTGCAGCCAATAAGTTTGCTAAATACGTTTGATTTTGTAATTCTCTCAATCCAGGAGTATTAGGCGATGAAATATTGATTGTCATAAAATCGACATGTGAGTAGACGCGTTCAATGCAATAGTTATAATCTTCGGCGGCTTTTTCTAAGGGGGTTTCTCTGTTCTTCGCAATATTAATTCCAACAATCCCACGGTATTTTCCTTCTTTTCGTTTTTTTAATTTTTCTACAACATAATCAACACCCGCATTATTAAAACCCATACGATTAATGAGTGCCTGATCCTCTATCAGTCGAAACAAACGCGGTTTGGGATTACCGACTTGCGGTCGGGGTGTAACTCCCCCTACTTCGATGTGACCAAATCCCAATTCACCTAGCACATCAATATAATCCGCATTTTTATCCCAACCCGCTGCACTGCCAATTCGATTAGGAAATCGAAGCCCCATGATTTCACAGGGTGATGCTGGAACAGAGCCTAGAAAACACGAAGTTATTTTTAATTGTGATAATACTTTTAAAAGATTAAAACTTACGGCATGCGCACGTTCAGGATCTAATTTAAATAAGCATTGTCGGAGAAAATGATAGTTCATTTTAAATCTTGGATCTAAACATGGCAGGTTGTTGCCCAGATTCGCAGCATGGCATTACTGCCTCGCTGAAATTCGTAGGCCACTTGCTTCAATTCCACACCATAATGTTGCATCTGTAATTGCAACATGACGGGGCCTAAAAGTGGTGAAATTTCTCCGTAAGCATCGGATAAAGGAAAAATCCGCGTTTCCTTGGCCACACGGCACATTTCTTTAATAAAAAGCACGTGTTGATCGATAGAAATGTCCCGTTGTGCAAAGAGATAATGTGAACACAAGGCCAAATCAAAGGATTGATCCGGAAAATGCAATGAAGGTAAAACTTCGGCTAAATAACGTTTCTCAGACAAACCTTGAGGATAATCGGCCAGAAAATCTTCAGCGGCTTTATTTAATCGGGATTTAATGGTCTCTAAATTGGCTGATGAATCCAGCAAATACTGTTCTTGATGTTCATCCAAATGATCTTTCATTCGTGCAAAATTTTTCTGAACTAACTCTCTCATTTGTTCCACGTTGAGGGAATAATTTCGCGCACATGAAATAACGGATTTACCTTTTGCGGTCATTTCTCGATTAAAAGTATCAAAGCCACTCGCGCAGGTAATGAACTTCAAATTCAGATCAGCTTCGCTCAGATCGAACATATGCTGGTAATCAACAAGGTTATGACCACTTAAAAGTAGATCTTTAACGACCGCATCCATTGTCTTCTCCTCAGCCTTAACAGTAGAATAGCGCCAATGCGCGCGATGAGTCTACCACAGGGATATCTGAGGCTGCTATACTTCACTGAGACTCTTCAAGAAAAGGATTTGTAATGCCCCATCATCTGAACTTTCACCTTGGTGAGAGCATCGATATGCTCCGGGAATCCGTACGTCTCTTTGCTGAGAAGGAAATTGCCCCCCTCGCAACTGAAATCGATAGCACCAATACCTTTCCTCGGCAGCTTTGGCCTAAATTGGGGCAACTGGGGCTTCACGGAATCACCGTAGCTGAAGAATACGGCGGTGCAAATATGGGGTATTTAGCGCATGCCATTGCCATGGAAGAAATCAGCAGGGCCTCTGCTTCTATAGGTTTAAGTTATGGAGCCCATTCCAATCTTTGCATTAACCAAATTCATCGCAAGGGCACGCCTGCCCAAAAACAAAAGTACTTACCCAAACTGGTAACGGGTGAACACGTCGGGGCATTGGCCATGAGCGAGCCTGGTGCAGGTTCTGATGTGGTCAGTATGCGCCTCCAAGCAGAAGCCAAAGAGGGTTATTATTTACTTAACGGTACCAAAATGTGGGTTACCAATGGTCCAGACGCCGATGTTCTGGTGGTTTACGGTAAAACCGACAAAGATGCGGGTTCCCACGGAATCACCGCCTTTATCATTGAAAAAAGTTTTGCGGGTTTTAGTACCGCTCAAAAATTAGACAAATTAGGGATGCGTGGCTCTAACACCTGCGAGCTGGTTTTTGAAAACTGCAAAGTCCCCCTGGAAAATGTTTTGGGGCAAATCAATTTGGGCGTTGAAGTATTAATGAGTGGTTTAGATTATGAACGATTAGTCTTAGCTGCGGGCCCCGTTGGCATTATGCAAGCTTGTTTAGATGTTATTTTACCGTATGTTCACGAACGCAAACAATTCGGACACGCGATAGGGGAATTTCAATTAGTACAAGCCAAAATGGCCAATTTATATACGACTTTGAATGCGTCCCGCTCTTATTTATATACTGTTGCCCGTGCTTGCGATGCGGGCCAAGTAGATCGAAAAGATACGGCCAGTGTTATTTTGTACACGGCAGAAAGTGCAACGCAATGTGCGCTGGATACGATTCAAATTTTGGGTGGGAATGGTTATATCAACGATTACCCTGCTGGACGTTTATTGCGCGATGCAAAATTGTATGAAATTGGTGCAGGCACTTCTGAAATCAGACGCTTGCTCATCGGACGTGAATTATTTAAGGAAACCCTCTGAGTGAAAACAGATCCTGTTTATATTATTGCGGCTCAACGCACTGCGATCGGAAATTTTCAAGGCTGTTTACAATCGCTTTCTGCGACTGAATTGGGCAGTGCAGCAATAAAAGGCGTGATCGAAAAAGCCGGAATAAATTCTGCTCAATTAGAATCAGTGATTATGGGCTGTGTTTTACCGGCAGGTCTTGGACAAGCGCCAGCGCGTCAAGCCTCTCGCGGTGCAGGCGTACCTGATCATGTCGGTTGTTCAACGCTGAATAAAGTCTGTGGATCAGGCATGAAAGCACTGATGTTTGCCACTGACTCACTGCGCGCCGGTTCAGCAGAGATGATTCTCGCGGGCGGTATGGAATCGATGTCTAATGCACCCTACCTCCTTCCAAAAGCCCGATCAGGTTATCGCTTGGGACATCAACGCGCTCTCGATCATCTTTTTTTTGATGGTTTAGAAGATGCCTACGAACATCAGCTCATGGGGCAGTATGCCGAGCTGTGTGCAAAAAAATTTCAGTTCAGTCGTGAAGATCAAGATGCATTCGCATTGCGCTCAGTAGAACGTGCGCGAATCGCAACTGATAAGGGTTGGTTCGTTGATGAAATTATTCCTATCACGGTTAAAGATCAGAGCATTACGAAGGATGAAGGCCCATTAACGGCCCGTCCTGAAAAAATTCCTCTATTAAAACCCGCTTTTTCTACGGATGGTACTGTCACCGCAGCGAATGCCAGTTCGATTTCAGATGGTGCCGCGGCTTTAATTTTAGCCACTGAATCATGTGTTAAATCCTTAAATTTAAAACCCTTGGCAAAAATTGTGGCGCACAGCACCCATTCACAAGAACCGAATTGGTTTACAACTGCACCCATCGGGGCGATCGAAAAATGCTTGCAAAAAGCAGGATGGAATTTATCAGAGGTGGATTTATTTGAGATCAACGAGGCATTTGCGGTTGTCACTCTGGCGACTATGCAAAGTTTAAATCTCGATCCAACGCGCGTGAATATTCACGGCGGTGCATGCGTATTAGGACACCCCTTGGGTGCTTCGGGCGCTCGGGTTGTTGTGACTTTAATTCATGCATTACGCAAACAAAAAGCACAACGCGGTATTGCTGCATTGTGTATTGGCGGCGGTGAAGCCACTGCTATCGCTGTTGAAATAGTATCAGCTTAAAATTCGAGGAAGAAATAATGAGCACACTCAGATCCACACTCAAAACCACCACGGATACTTTCAAAAAAAATACCGAAGCTATGACGGCGCAAGTTGAAGAATTTCGCACTAAACTTTCAACAATCACCGGTGGCGGCACAGCCAAAGGCAAAGAAAGACACGTAAAACACGGGAAATTATTGCCCCGCGATCGCATTACAAAACTGGTTGATCCAGGCTCTGCTTTCCTAGAACTCTCACAATTTGCGGGTTATCAATGTTACGATGAACCACTGCCCTGCGGTGGACTCATCACAGGCGTTGGCACTATTGAAGGCCAAGAGTGTATGATTGTGGTCAATGATGCTACTGTTAAAGGTGGTACTTATTTTCCTATCACCGTAAAAAAACATTTACGTGCTCAAGAAATTGCTGCACAAAATAATTTACCCTGTGTATATTTAGTGGATTCGGGTGGTGCGTATTTGCCTGCACAAGATGAAGTCTTTCCTGACCGCGATCATTTTGGTCGAATTTTTTACAATCAAGCTCAACTCTCTAGTCAAAATATTCCACAAGTCGCTGTCGTTATGGGCTCTTGTACCGCAGGCGGTGCTTATGTCCCTGCGATGGCCGATGTCTCAATTATGGTAAAAAATCAAGCCACTATTTTTCTGGGTGGACCACCTTTAGTGAAAGCAGCTACTGGAGAACAGGTGACTGCAGAAGAGTTAGGCGGCGCAGATGTTCATTGCAGAATTTCAGGCGTAGCGGACTATTATGCGGATGATGATCAACATGCCTTGCAATTAGCACGACGAGCCATCTCTAATCTCAATCGTCAGAAAAAAATTACCTTAGCATTACGCGATCCACAATCGCCTGAACACGATATCGAAGATATTTATGGGATCGTCAATGCAGATCCGAGACGTCAATATGATGTTCGTGAGATTATTGCTCGAATCGTCGATGGCTCAGATTTTGATGAATTCAAAGCGCTCTACGGTGCAACTTTAGTCTGTGGATTCGCCCATATTTATGGAAACCCTGTGGGCATCATTGCGAATAACGGCATTTTATTTTCTGAATCCGCACAAAAAGGCACTCATTTTGTTGAGCTCTGCAATCAGCGCAAAATACCTTTGGTATTTTTGCAAAATATTGTGGGCTTTATGGTCGGTAAAAAATTTGAAAACGAAGGTATTGCTAAACACGGCGCTAAAATGGTTACCGCTGTGGCTTGCTCCAATGTCCCCAAATTTACGGTGATTATTGGCGGCAGTTTTGGTGCCGGTAATTATGCCATGTGCGGTCGTGCCTACAGTCCGCGTTTTTTATGGACCTGGCCTAATTCACGCATTTCTGTGATGGGGGGCGAACAAGCGGCTCAAGTTTTAGCCCAAGTGACTCGAGAAAAATTATCGCGTGATGGTAAATCCTGGCCTGCAGCAGAAGAAGAAGCCTATATGAATACCATCCGTCGTCAATACGAAACTCAAGGTAATCCTTATTATGCCAGTGCACGTTTATGGGATGATGGTATTATAGACCCCAAAGACACACGTCGAATTTTGGGATTGAGTATTTCTGCCGCATTAAATGCGCCGATTTCACCAACCCATTATGGCATTTTTAGAATGTAAACAGGGAACCGTTTATGTCTGAGACTGAAAATTTGTTGGTTCATTCTGAAGCCGGTGTAGCAACACTCACGCTCAACCGCTTAAAGCAACGCAATGCTTTTGATCATGCTTTAATTGCTGAAATTCAACGCGCACTTGAAATGATAGCGAATAACGCTGAAATTCGAGTGCTTAAAATTACAGCAAACGGCGAGTTTTTTTGCGCTGGGGGTGATCTACAGTGGTTTAAAAATGCCCGAAACTTAAGCGAAATCGATAATGTTTCTGATGCTTTAAAATTGGCACAGTGTCTTAAAACCTTAAATGAATTTCCAAAACCCACGATCGCGGTGGTACAAGGGCCCGCTTTAGGTGGAGGCGTTGGTCTGGTGGCGTGTTCTGATATTGTCATTGCAACAACCGATGCTAGTTTTTGTTTATCCGAAGTAAAATTAGGACTCGTCCCAGCAACAATTTCACCCTATGTTTTACGAGCCATCGGTTCAAGACAAATGCGTCGCTATGCTTTATCAGCAGAAACAATTTCAGCTGATGAGGCGCTCAGAATTGGACTAGTTCATTCTGTTGTTGGCAAAAAAGATCTAAAAAGCGCAGAAGAAAAATTGATCCAACAGCTGCTTAACAATGCACCTGCAGCCATGAGCATCACAAAAAAATTGATTTCAGAATTAATAGTACGTGATTCCGATGAAGTTCAGAAAACAGCGTCTTTACTAGCAAAAATACGAGTTTCTGAGGAAGCGCAAGAAGGTATCAAAGCTTTTTTAGAGAAATCTGAGGCGCCCTGGCGGAAGATTTCGGACTAAAATGCAGTGATCCCGCTGTGAAAACGGAATTCTGAGTCCGGCGTGTTAATTAACTCAGCCTCAATTACCGCGAAAAACTTTAGCCGCTGTGAAATATCTTCCTCAGAATATCGTTCTGCTAATTGAAGATAATCTTGAAAATGCCTGGACTCTGAAGCTAATAAACCCGTATAAAATTTCCCGAGCTCTTCATCCAAATGAGGCGCTAGTGTTGAAAAACGCTCGCAGGAACGCGCTTCAATAAAGGCGCCGATAATCAATGTATCGATCAGGCATTCTAATCGTGTTTTACGGCAATGATCTTTGAGCCCATTGGCATAACGCGCGGGTGATAAATAACGATACTCAAAACCCCGAGCGCTAATAAAACGTAGTACTTGCTCAAAATGCCGTAACTCCTCACGTGCTAAACGCGACATTTTTTGGAGCAGCTCAACGCGATCAGGATAACGATAGATCATCGCCAAGGCAGACGAAGCCGCTTTTTTCTCACATTGCGCATGATCAATCAACAAAATCTCTTGATTTTCAATGGCTTGCACAACCCACTCTCGAGGAGTTGGGCACAATAGTAGCGTGTCTAAGCTGGTGTTTTGGGTTGAGATTTTCATCCCGTAAGCATACAAAGGGGGCTGGAATGGGGTCAAGTCCTGAAATAAGAAATAAACAGGCTAATCAGACAGTGTCTTGCTTGGCCCTCATATTGCTTAATTCTTATTTCAGGACTTGACCCCTTCCTTCTTCCTGCTTTCCCTGACACCCTATTTGGCATGATGTACTACAAATTCAGCAATTTTTTGGTTTCCGTAATGCTTTGATAAGCTTTTTATGATAATATTCTCAATTATTTACTCTAAGTTAGGAGCACGAAAATGGCAAAGAATGAAGATAAAACTGTACACACAACCTCTAAAACACTGATTAATACTGTCGGTAACGTTCGGGAGCTCGTCAATACCTTGCTTCATTATAATCCTGCTACAACCCCCATAACAGACATTCAAATCCGCTGGTTGCTCAACAGCCCACTGGATAGCATCATCAAAAACATTATCTTTTTTGAAATGACTTATGCCGCTGTTAAAGAATCTGTCAAACACCATGCCATTCAGAAACTACTGGAGAAAATTGGGTTAAAAGAGCTCTCCAAACGCTATCATGAATGGTTGCAAGCGCGAGAAAAGGCTCAAGAAAAATCAGTGCCTGTACCTGAGCTTATGCTCGAATTTGAACGATTTCGTGTTAATCCTGCACCCGTTGCTCCGACTCAGCAAAAAAAGACAGAGCTTAATCTACGATTAACGGATCTTCTTGCTGCTTTAGGTCTTTTAAAAGATGAGATCAAAAAGCTTTTTGTGAAGCATCATCAATTAATTCAAAACCTCATCATTTTAAATACCTCACATGTCAATACTGTCCAAACTTTGGCACATGAATTACGCGTTGAATTACAACCAGAACACATCATCACTTTCTTACCTGAAGTGCATGATTCGTACCACTCTGCTCTTTCCTTCCAAGATCAAATCCGCGCTTTGGGACGAATAATCGACGTGGATAATGCTGCCAACAATGCTATTACCGCAGTCAATCAATTCTTAAACAGCACTGCTTTACGAACAGCATTAACGGCTTATGAAGATGGCATCGGTATGTTAAACATCGAATTCAGCATGCTGAGTGAACAGATGATTGCATGCCAACTGCGTGAACACGAACTAATGAGTGAAATTCACGAAGTTCAGAACTTGATCAACCAAGCTCAATTAGCAGAGCCACAACCTACTGGATTGCGCCCTCAATTCGACGAAGCCCCTGCCTTCTCTGCTAACGATATTCAACAGCTTCTTAGAAGCTTCAGACCCCATGAATCCTCACCTAAAAACGTGACAGAAGATGATCAACCCATCCCAGGCATCACCATGGCAGCTCCAGCGGCATAATTCAGCGTCTTAACTCTTCTACCCGGGGGCTATTAAGCCCCCCCTTTTTGTACTGATTGAAATTATGAGTTCGGACATTCAAGGTTGCATGACACAGGCAAAGAGCATGTTTGTGCCCAATCTACCAAGCAGACCCCCAATATCAGAATTACTTTTTTTGCTCATGCAGCATGATGAGTTTTTCATCGCTATGTTTTGGAAAAAGGCTTTCGAGGGATAAGGTCAGGGGAGTAAAGAGTGGAATGAGCTGAGAATGGCGCCACCAGCCTCTTTCTACCAGGGAAGTGCCTTTGATCATGATGATGACTAAGGCTACAACTAATATACCTCTTGCAGCACCAAAGACAATTCCTAGTATTCGATCAAAAAATCCTAAGCCTGATATTGATATAACGCGACCCACAAAATAATTAAATAGCCCGCCTATAATCACCACAAACAAAAATAATGCAGCGAAGGCAACGATCGTTCGTGTGTGAGGATTTTCGATCATGCCTTTGAGCAAATCGGCTGAATCATGAGCATAGGTAAAGGCAACATAAGCTGCGATAACCCATGTAGCCAAAGAAAGGGCTTCACGTACAAAGCCCCGTGATAAACTGATCAGAACCGAGAGTAAAATAAAGCCGATAATAATAAAATCGGCAGTATTAAGATGCAGTAATGCTGACATTATCGATATCTCACAACAATACTTTTAATTTGATGTTGTTGATTAAGTTTTGCGACAACAGCATCAGCGGTTTCTCTGTCAACTTCTGGGCCAATCAAAACCCGATGTCGCGATTTATTATTGCGATCACGTTCAGTAAAAGCATTGAAACCTTTTGATTTAAGGTCCGAAACCAGATTATTCGCATTCGCTACTTCAGAAAAACTACCCAATTGAACAGCCCAATCACCCTTTGCAGAAGAGACAGGTGCTTTATTTTTCTGCAGCGCTGTGGAATGTTGAGGCTCTTTGTATTTTTGCGCAACATTCACTGTAGGAGCAAACTTTTTATCGGCCGCATTTTTTCCATCATTCTTTTTGATGGCGATTGTTTTCGTCGAAGCTTCGGGCTGTGGATGATCTTCGATGCTGTTTAATTCTGCCTGTAATTCTTCTTCATTGGCAATTTGATTATCAACATCTGACTTTAATTCTTCTTCCTCTCTATCCTCAAAATCCTGGGGCTCATTCAAAGCGAAAGGAGAGGATATTTGAGATTGATGCTCCAGCATTCTATTCGCAGAAGCTTCAATGGCACCCGGCTGAATAATGGAAGGCGCTGGGCTAAAGTTTTTGTTGGGCGCCGCTTCGTTATTCAGCGTAGGTGCCGGATTCTTAGTCTGAGTACTTTCAGCGACGGCAATATTTGTAGGTTTTATCACCGTTTCAGAATCAAAAATCAGTGGAACCAGTATAACCCCTAGTGCCAACAATACGATCAAACCAATAATGCGTTGTTTCATTTCCATAATCAGTCCTTCATTCCTTGTGCAGATTAAGTACAGCTTGCACGGCAGCTACAGTATAAAACGATCCAAAAATAATTACACGATCTTCCGGCTTTATTTTTTCCCTCAATCTTCCCCACATTGAGCTAAGATCTGGGTGATTATAACAAGGTTGATGCCAAAGTGCTGTGATCTCTTTCACAATTTCTGAGGTTTTTTTCGCCCGAGGTGTATCCAGCGGAATCACATGCCATTCCTGAATAGTACTCCCCATGGCTTTCACAATCGCGGAACAATCTTTATCGTCTAAGACGCTGAAAATAGCATAGGTTTTGCCACTTACTTCAGTTTTGGCTAAGCGCTGCGCTAATAAAATCGCTGCGGCTTCGTTGTGCGCCACATCAAAAATTAAGGGACAGCGATCTTGGAAAATTTGGAATCGCCCAGATAAATGCGTGTTTGTGGCAGCTTCAATCCGATCTGCGTCAGAAACGGGTAGACGATCGGCTAACAAATAACTCGCCATCAACGCTGAAGCCACACTCGGAATCGGTATGGCAGGAATTGGCAAATCTTTAAAGTGACCTTGCGCAGATTCCCAGGACCAAAAGCTCTCATGAATCCTGATCTGAAAATCTTCACCCACACGATACAGGACACAATTTAAATCTTCAGCCGCACGAATCACAGACTGAGGAGGATGAGGCTCTGAACAAATCGCAATTTTATTTTTACGAAAAATACCGGCCTTTTCGCGCCCAATCGATTCAAGATCAGTGCCCAATCGATCACAATGGTCAAAAGCAATTTGCGTGATAATGGCCAAATCATTTTCTACACAATTGACAGCATCTAGCCTTCCACCCAAACCGATTTCAAGAATTAGCAGATCCAGTTTATTGTTTTTCAAAATAGAAAGGGCAGCCAACGTGATAAATTCAAAAAAAGTCAGCGGCAAATCGGCCACGGTGTCACTGATGAATTCAAAAGCCTCAATCCACTGACTTTGTTCACTCTCTTTATCATTAATAATCAAGCGCTCAGTAAAATGATTCAAATGCGGAGAAAAATAACTGCCAACTCTATATCCGGCATAGCTATAAAGTCGTTGTAAAGCTGCAACAGTTGTCCCTTTACCATTGGTACCGGCGACCGTAATCACAGGAGAAGAAAATTGTGTTAGCTGCAGTTTTTCTGCAACAACCAAAATACGTTCCAACCCCAATATAACATCGGGGGTGTGACGCAGAGCGAGAAAACTTAACCATGAATCTAAATCTTTGGGCCTGGCATTGTTCATTAGAAGATTATCCCTATCGCATCTTGTATCGATGGAGATCATGCAGCCTGTTCTGCACGCTCTTCAACAGCGGGCTCTGGACGATGCGTGAGTTTGGCAATTAATCGAGCGACTGTGTCACGCATTTGACGCCGGTCAACGATCATATCGATAGCGCCATGTTCCAATAAAAATTCGGAACGCTGAAAACCTTCGGGTAATTTTTCTCGAACTGTCTGCTCAATCACACGTGGCCCAGTAAATCCAATTAAGGCTTCAGGTTCTGCAATAATAATATCGCCCAAGGTAGCTAAGCTGGCAGAAACACCACCGGTGGTAGGATCCAATAAAATAGAAAAATACGGTAATTTAGCAGCTGACAATCGAGCCAGTGCCGCACTGGTTTTGCTCATTTGCATCAGTGAAATCACACTCTCTTGCATCCGGGCACCGCCGGAAGTTGCAAAACAAATAAAAGGACATTTACGTTCAATGGCCATGTGCACACCTTGAACAAATCGCTCTCCCACCGCGGACCCCATAGAGCCACCAATGAAGTCAAAGTCGAAACTGCAAGCCACAATAGGGATCTGTTTAAGGTGACCGTATAATACAACCAATGCTTCTTTTTCACCGGTTTTCTTTTGCGCAGCGACTAAACGATCTTTGTATTTTTTAGTATCTCTAAATTTTAATCGATCAACTGCCAACACATCTGCACCGATTTCTTCTTGAGGGCCTTCGTCTAAAAAAATCGCCAAACGAGTTCGTCCTGAGAGTCTTTCGTGAAATCCGCATTTAGGACAAACATTCAGATTTCGTTCGAGCTCAGCGCGATATAAAGTGGCAGCACATTTATTGCACTTGCTCCAAATACCTTCAGGCACACCTTTCTTACCACCGGTGGCGGATTCAACTTTTGAGGGTAATAATTTCTTAAACCAACTCATGTCTTAGGTCTCCCAGAAGGCTAATGGCAAAGGATACAGGCTAAGGTTACATTAGCTCCATCATTGATGGCAACCCCGTAAAGGCAGGGATCTTATAGATGCCAGGATATTCCACTTGAACCAGATAAAGCCCAGATGGAGAGGCTGTCGCTGCCGCTGCGGTCCGATCTTTGGAGAGCAACACTTCACGCGCCCAGTGAGCGGGCTTCTTACCCTCTCCGATGGTCATTAGAACTCCTGCGATATTCCGAACCATATGATGTAAAAAGGCATTGGCAGTGATATCAATGACAACCAAATCCTCATTACGGTGTACATTCAAGTTTCTCACTTCCCGAATCGAGGTCCGAGCCTGGCATTCTGCCGCACGGTATGATTGGAAATCATGCTCCCCGATTAAGTGCTGCCCTGCCTCGTGCATCAGTTCGGCATCCAAGCGGTGATAGTGCCAACTCAAACGATGCGGATAAAGGGCCGAGCGCATGGGTCTGTTTAAAATAATATACTGATATCGACGAGCTAAGGCCGTGTAACGGGCATGAAACTGCTCGTCAACCTCTTGAATCCACCGAATCACGATGTCCTTGGGTAAATTTGAATTGGTTCCCATCAGCCAGGCTTTTGAAGGACGGTCCACTGTGGCGCTAAAACTCCCTACCTGCCCCACCGCATGCACGCCTTTATCCGTGCGACCTGCTACGGCTAATTCGATAGGGGCATCAGCGACTTGGGATAAGGCACGCTCTAGGGTTGATTGGAGGGTGTGTAAACCCTCTTGAGCTTGCCAACCGTGATAGTGGGAGCCGTCGTACTCAATGCCAATCGCAAAATGAGGCATTAATGAACAGTATCCCGGGTGATATCGGCTAAAATCTTTCGAGCAGCCAGACGTTGATCTTCATTGCCATGGTTGATGACATCTTCCAGCACTTGAGAAGCTTGTTCGGTATTCCCCATATCAATATAGGCTCGTGCTAAATCTAATTTGGCTGAAACCCCTTCTTGGCTACCCAGATAATCGTACTCATCATCGATGGTTTCGATGGTATCTTTGAGGGATGCCGTTCCGTTTTCTTTGAGTTGAACAGAAAGTTTACGGCGCCGAGAGGTGGTGTAAATTAAAATCAATAAACACAGAAGCACACTTGAGCCTAAAATCCAAAATCCTATTTCGTTATAAGTGGAGCCTTGAAGGGTTGCCGCGGAAATATGGAGGTAATTGTCACGAAGCTGCTGGACTTGCTTATCGAGAGAAGCGATCTGATTTTTCATTGTGGACTGTTCATCAGAAACGGATTCCAGCTTTTGTTGAGTATTTTGCCCTAACTCTTTGATTTTATTTAAAAAATCATCAAGTCGCTGAGAGAATTGTGTCAGATGATCGGCAATATCTTTTTCGATCAATTGTTGAGCAGCCGCTACCGTCAGATAGGAATTCGACGGTGCAGGCAGTGCTGGCGATCGACTGATTAATACCGTTGGCTTTAGCGGGAAAGCCAAGGGATTAACAAGCCATGCTGGCAATTCTTGAGGGGCGCTCAATCCCAATAGAGTAAATAAAGATTCCGGGGCATTTTTAACGGCGACAGGATTTAAAGTGACCTGATTCAACCATGCCGCGTTTTGTTCAGATATCTGAATTAAAGCATTTGTAGCCGGGATAGCCTTAATTTGTGCCAAAGAAGGGATGGATAATCGATAACCGGCACGTAATCCATTGACATTATTGGCAGTAAAGGCTTGAGGGTTGGCTTTGAGCAAAGCTACCATGGTTTGCTGTTTAGAAACTTCCTGACTGGGCCGAACTTTTTGAGCAATGTACCAGAGCTGATCTGTGGCCTTAGTAGGACCATAAGTCTGAGTGGGTCCCGCAAAATTGGGCGTTGAAACCAGCAGTAAAATGGTTGTCAGACTGAAAATGGCGAGTAGTTTTTGCACCCAGAATCCCTCTTTTTGGAAAGCATCCAGTCTGGGATTATAGAACGAAACTTAAAAGCAAATCAATTGGTGCATCCGCAAGACAAGGCTCTTTTCTGGATTGCCACGCTGCGCTCGCAATGACAGTTAGGAGACCACGACTGCCTTCATTCTCGTCATCGCGAGCGCAGCGTGGCGATTAGGAGACCGCCACTGCCTTCATTCTCGTCATCGCGAGCGCAGCGTGGCGATCCAGAAAAATTATATTAATCTTTTTTATTAATTACTGTATAATTCTTCTAATCGCACACACTATGCAGTGAGTAAATTATGCTCAAATATTTTATTATTCTTTTTCTATCTGCCTTTATTGCAGTTAATGCTGCTGCAACAACTGACAATCCTCAGCAAGATTGGAATCGCTGGGTCAGAGTATTGCGCACGGAAGCAATCAATCAAGGCATCAGACCTGAGGTTTTTGATCGGGCTTTTCAGGGTGTACAACCCAGCAAACGCGTTCAACATTTTGATCGGACTCAACCTGAAAAACGACTCACCTATCTTCAGTACCGCAATTCTCGGATCGATGCGTACCGTGTCTTTTTGGGTCGGCGTGCCTATCATAAGCATCAGATTTTACTGGATAAAATTGCCAAAGAGTACCAGGTTAGTCCTTGCATGATCGTCGCACTCTGGGGGATGGAATCCAGTTATGGTCATGTCAAAGGTAATTTCCCGGTAATTGCTGCATTAGCAACTTTGGCCTATGAGGGCCGTCGCACTACCTTTTTTCGGCATGAATTACTGCTCGCGCTAAAAATTTTGAATGATCATCAGGTCAGCTTCGAAAATTTTAAGGGTGAATGGGCTGGCGCTTCGGGCCAAACTCAATTTTTACCCTCGAGTTGGTATCGCTATGCCGTAGATTATGATGGGGATGGTAAAAAGGATATCTGGAACAGTACCGACGATGTTTTGGCCTCAATCGCTAATTATCTTAAGAAAAATGAATGGCACGGAAGCGAACCCTGGGCACTGCAGACAGAGCTACCCGAGGACTTTGATGAAGAGCTCTTGGGTCTTGAAAATACCCGAACACTGGGAGAATGGCAGGAAATGGGCGTGAAAGTACCTGAAGATTTGTCTGAAGAACTCCTGGCTGCCGTACTGATGCCGGAGGGTGGCCCTCCACTCCTCGCTTTCCACAATTTTAAGGTTATCAAGACCTATAATAACTCTACGTTCTATGCAGGATCCGTAGGCTACCTAGCAGACAGAATCTGTGCGTCTTCCTAGGTATTCACCAGACGAGCCTGAATATTGGACCAACAATCATGCACTGTTTCGCTTCGTAGTAGTCTGTTTGAGCTGTATCTCAACCCGAGCCTGAATACGCCACTATCTGGGAATTTGTACTACTTTATTGATACTAGCCTTTAAAGGACAAAATGTGAGACATTGCCTTGAAATAACTTATCAAAAATGGCATAATTGCCAGCTGAAATTCACATATTTTAACAAACCCTTGCCGGAACCGTGGTATGCAAGCAGGATCTGAAAACCTAAATAACGAAGAGACCTTAAAAAAGCTAATCGCTATCGAATTGGTTTTTGTCCTTCGCCTTAAAATCAGGTCACTGATACAACGTTTACAGCAGCCATTCACAGCAGCCACTTATAAGAGCCAGGAAGATGCCCTACTTTTTTCTCAAATCAATACGCTGCTCTGTCAAGAACCGCTTCAAAACTATTTAAACTCTTCCTCTTCATCTTGCTTTAGGTTTTTTCTGGATACACTCAAACAGCTGACGCAACTTCAACATACAAAAGATGCGAAGATACAACAGAATCCTACCTCAAAAATTCCGATAAATTTTGATGACCGCACTGTAGAAAAATTAAAAGGCCTAGAAAATACTTTAGCAGAGCAAACTGCTTCTATCGACAAAGATTATGAATCACTGCTACTTTTTCTGGGTAAGGATGTGAGCAATCAAAGCTACCATCCTCTGAGACGCCAAGTTTTTGACGCACAATATCTGAGTGATTTGATTGCTGTTGTCGAAAATAACCCTGATAAAGTTCATCAAATCGCAGCTATATTATTCGATGACATGCTCATTTTTTCAATTCGCTTTATGCACTATGATGAATACTTATTTTTTCATTTAATGAGACAATTCCCTCCCTCATTTCAGTCGGCTGTTGATCTGTACATGGAGCTCAGATTAACGCCTAATTTAGAGAGTAATTATCATTTAGACCAGGTCCTCAAAACCTTTCTACAACAACATCAGATTGTACTTATCAATCCGTTTAAATTTTTATTAGAGCCACAAGATCCCGTCTTTTTTTATTTGGATAGACCTGAATATTCTTCTTTGAGCCCAGAACTTGAGATAGCTCAGATTAAAATCGCCATGCTCAATATTAAACAGGACCAACGCTTTATTACAAAAGGCTCAAAAGATCATTTAAACCAAGCAGGAATCGATCTTTGTTTTTATCTAGAAGAAAAATTAGAGCGACTTCGAGAAAAATTACCGCTGATCACACAAAACACGGAAGAACCTCTCGCTATAGCCGATAGAAGCTTCATTTATTACCAGCCAAAACATAGTCATCCAACTCCCATCGCAAACTTGGATAATCCAACCAATAAACCTGGCGGAGATCCCAGTCTTCATCGATTAGAAAAATTGAAGCAGCCTCGGGAAAAGGTAATGACTGTTGCCAAGGTGATTAAAGCTGTTTTAACTCATTTCAAAGAGGATTTTTTGGCGGTTTATGGCTTTGATGGCTTTGAAATCACTGCTCATAAAGCCACTGCCGATATCGAAGTGCGGCCTTATAGGGGCACTCTATTACCCCTGGGCTTAGTCATTTGTTCTTTTCTGGGGCTTCCTACTCGTGCTGCACATTTTACTCGTCATGATCCGCTTCAACTTAACCCCAAAACCAATTTACCCTACGAACCTAATTATTCGCCCAATTTTGATTTTCTGCAATTATTACGAAATTTTATCGGCGGTTGGGTAATCATCCGAGACAAACGGAACTGGCAATGGACTCCGAAGAAAAAAGCGCAGATTATTTTATTACCCTTTAAGATTTTTGTTATTTTGCCTGTGAAAATAATTGCTGTGCCCTGCAAATTTTTCTTGAACATTCTAAAATTATTCACCGAATTACTCCCGACCGTTTGCGTGGATGGACTCAGAACGGCTTATAAAAGCTTATTTAAATTAGCAATTAAAGTTTTTGATTATAAAAAGGCCGCAGGTCTCAATATTTTACCCGCCATTCTTATCGGCCTAGCTTCTGTAGCTGTTATATGTGTTTTTGTGCTGATGAATATCGTCAAAAAAATCGGTATTGCTTGGACATCGCCTGAAAAAAGTGCGCGAATGGCTTTCAATTATGGCAGAAAATTTATCTTAGGATTAAGCGAAGATTCGGAAACCAATGAAGATGTCGCTTTTGCTTTCGGCGTGATTTTAGGTTTTGTGAGTATTATTGCTACGGCGATTTCTTGGGCAATATTTTTACCCCTCACTCTGGCCACTCTTTCCACTTATTTTCCAGCGCTTATACAAGCCGTTATCTGGGTTTTACAATTTCCTTTGATCAGCACGGCTTTTGCAGCCTTACAAAGTTCATTGCTCAGCTTGGGTACTTTTTTAGGCACATCAGTCACATTCGGATGGATCGTGAGTAGCTTAGCCACATTGATAGGAGTACAAGTTTCAACCGTTGTATTAATTGCCAGCACCGCCGTAGCTTTTATTGCTCCCCCTATCACCGCCATTATCAGTCGATTGGCGGAAGGTTTCAGTAATAGTTGGGCTCGTTGGGGGAATACCCCAGAACCTACCCTGAAAATTAAAGAGCCTTTTTTCGACAATAGAGCGGATACACTTGAATCTGCTTTAATGCTGGATAAAAAAAGACATCTGGCCGTGGCTCCCTCAGAGGGCACAGTAGCGAATTCTAGGCCACCCAGTCCCAAACCTCGAAGCCTTGTTGACTCCTCCCTACGAGATTCAACCGCTGCTCTGAATCTTTCTCAGTCAGCTGATCGTCTCGATATCGCATTAACTAAGATTCCAAGTACTACAACCCCCACCCTATCCTCTACACAAAAAAGCTCTGATAATCAACAATTCAAGCCAGATACCTCAGTCGTTTGAGCCCTCCAACTTTTATATTAACAGAGGCTTAAACCCATTACTTTTATTGATTTCTGGTGTGAAACCCTTGGAAATTGCCTCTGGACTGTGGTACACTCCTTGTTTCAAATCTAACGATCATAGAGAGTTGTAGGATTTTCGATTTTGGGGAAGCTAATGCAATATTTCGAAGAACAAGACCTAGGGGGCCTCACTGATGGGGTCGAAACTGATCCTCTTCTGCTCCCAAATCAGGCTTACACCACTAAGTCGCAATCTGAAATTGCATTTACCGCTGATGACGAGGGAATACCAGCCGTTGATTTAGCACCATCCGGAACTGGCGAAGAAGATGAGGCAATTACTGTTGTTGATCCAGCGGTTTCATCAAATCTATCTGAAAACCTCGGAGGATTACCCCAACAACATCAAGCACCCAAAGAAACCTTCCTAGATCAGTGTCGATTCGCCTTTTTAGAAACCTTTCTCTTCGATGGCTTCGATATTCGGAAAAAAAAGGTGGCGACCAGCCAAGGTGTTCAAGCTTTTTGTCATGCCGAAGAATCTACTCGCTATTCACTGTCCTGGAGCCTGATTATAACCTCACTTCTGGGTTTGCCTAATCGCCTGGAGAAAATAGAAAAAACAGTTAATGGCCGTGTTCGTTTTAGGCTGGAACTGAGCTTCTTACAATTTTTAAGAGCGCTGTTCGGCGGTTGGGATCCTTTGCACGAAGATGGCAAACTTGTGTGGACACCGAAGAAGATTCTTCAAATTTTTGCTATACCGTTCAAAGGCCTCATTATTTTTCCTTTAAAGTTATTCGTCGTTTTCCCCTTTAAAGTGCTTGTTAATATCGCAAAACTCTTTACTGAATTTCTCCCGGCTATTGGAATATTTATTTTCGCACCTTTACTCTCTAGCGCTTTCCAAGGATTACGTAACAGTTTTAAAGATGAGAAACTAGGGTTCGGGAAACAACTTTTATTTTTTACCGGATACTTAATTTATACGCTTGTGGTATTAGTACCTTTTCTCCTCTCTCGCGCCCTAAAATTTTTCGGCATGACCATCACTTCCCCCGATAAAAGCGCACGGATTTCATACACCTCGGTGAAAAAGTCCGTTAAAAACAATTTAATGCATTTAGACATGGTAAAAAAACGTCCCTGGTTACGATCAATCATTTCAGCTTCATCGTATTTCTTGGGTGTTCTCAGTGCTATGCTGAGCATACTCACCACCGCAGGTCTATGGGCTGTTACTTTTCCGCTGATTTTTGGTGCTATCGTCACTTATATTCCGATACTCCAGCAGGCCATTCTGTCCATTTCACAATTGCCCATTATAGCGACCTACTTAGCCTCACTCGAAAGCTCATTGGCCGTAGTCGGTATCGGTACTGCACATGCCTATGGGGCTTTTATCAAGGCGTTATCCGGCATTTTTAGTATAGAAGTTTCCACCTTTGTTCTGCTGGTAGGAACAGCCTTTGGCGCATTGGCAGCGCCCGTCTGCTCAGGCCTCAGCCGTATTGCAGATGCCTTAAGTGATTGGTGGGCAACTTGGAACAAACAGCCCTTTTTTGAGCATTTGAAGACGCTCTTCATGAATACTGATGTGAAGAAAAAGTCCACTCGGGGTAGTTCGGGAACTGAAATCGAATTACAAACTCTGCCTCAAAGACCCGGTGTTGATGCTATTGGATTTACTCAAAACAATGATCATGCAGCATCAGATTCTTTAATCGCGGTTCAACAAGCGGATGATCATCTTGCTCGAGTAACAACGGAAGACAGTAAAAATACAACTACTAAACCTAAAAACCCAAGAATTACATCACACACTCAAATGCAACAGAAATTAACCTCGAATCTTTAAATCTCTTCCTGTAACAACTCTGCAATTTGCACAGCATTTAAAGCAGCACCTTTGCGAATATTATCGGATACGACCCAGAGGTTGAGTCCGTGAGGATGAGAGATGTCTTCTCGAACACGTCCCACAAAAACCCCATCTTGTTTTGCCGCTTCGGTGACGGGTGTCGGAAAATCTTCGTCAGCTTCCATTAACACAACACCGGGTGCAACGCGTAACAAAGCCTTCGCTTCGTCGACGCTGATTTTTTTATCGGTCTCAATATTAATAGCTTCAGAATGACCATAAAAAACAGGCACGCGGACCGCAGTTGCATTCACTAAAATAGTCGAGTCGCCTAATATTTTTTGCGTTTCCCAGAGCATTTTCATTTCTTCGCGGGTGTAACCATTGTCTTGGAAAACATCAATTTGCGGCAGTACATTAAAGGCAATTTGTTTTGGGAATTTTTCACAACCCACATCTTGAGCGTTCATTACATTCGCTGTTTGACCGGCTAATTCCATTAAGGCAGATTTTCCTGCACCAGAAACTGATTGATAGGTCGCGACATTAATTCGACGTATGCCCACAGCATCGTAAAGTGGTTTGAGTGCTACCACCATTTGGATCGTAGAACAATTGGGATTCGCAATAATATTACGTTGACGAAAATCTTTTAATGCTTCTGGATTCACTTCAGGCACTACTAATGGCACATCTTCATCATTTCGAAAGTGCGAGGTGTTGTCGATAACGACACAACCTGCTTCTGCAGCAATAGGAGCATATTTTGCTGATACACTGCCACCGGCAGAAAATAATCCAATATCGGCTTTCGCCCAATCAAAAGTAGCGGCATCTAAAACACGAAGATTTTTTCCTCTGAAAGTGACGGTATTTCCGGCGGAGCGTTCTGAGCCCAAAGGAAATAAGTTTGCAACTGGAAATAATCGTTCTTCCAGAATTTCGATAATGGTTTCGCCCACTGCACCGGTTGCACCCAGTACTGCTACATTAAATTCACGCGTCATAAAATATCTCCACTCTTATTTCAGGTGTCAGGTCTCCCGTTGACCAAATAATGGGGGGTTCCTTATGTGGTCAAGGGGAGACCTGACACCTCTTTTAAAACTGATACTCACAGCACTGTTTTGCCGTCAATAAAAATACACCCTGACCACCTTCTTCAAATTCAATCCAGGTGAAAGGAATTTGAGGGTATCGTGTCATTAAATCTTCTTCAGAAAAACCCACTTCGCAAATTAAAACGCCTTGTTCTGTTAGATGGTCGGCTGCTTGTTGTAGAATTTTTTGCACTAAATCCAATCCATCTTTGCCCTGCCCCCACAATCCTAATTTGGGTTCGTGTTGAAATTCTTTGGGGAGTTCTGCAATTTCGCTTTCACTCACATAAGGTGGATTTGTCACGATTAAGTCATAACGTTCACCTTTTAATTCAGTGAATAAATCCGATTTTTTCAGATGAACCTGATCGGCAAGTTCAAATCGCTGCACATTAATTTTTGCCACTTCCAAAGCACCCTGATCAATGTCAACAGCATCGACCTGCGCTTGCGGAAAGGCGATGGCAGAAGCAATGGCAATACAAGCACTGCCGGTGCATAAATCTAAAATTTTTCCCGGTGCTTCTGCGATCCAGGGTTCAAACTGTTGTTGAATTAATTGGGCAATGGGTGAACGAGGTACTAAAACGCGCTCATCCACATAAAATTCCAATCCCGCAAACCAGGCTTGATGCGTGAGATAAGGAACAGGTTTGCGCGTATCGATTCTTTCTTGAACTAACTGCAGAACACGCTGACGTTCGGGCAGCGTTAAGCGAGCATCTAATACATTGGGGGTATCGATCGGGAGATGAATGGCATAACTCAGTAATTGAGCGGCATCGTCCCAGGCATTATCAGTACCATGGGCATAGAAGCACTCCGCTTCATTGAAGCGGCTGCTAGCCCATCTCAGGTAGTCTCGGATCGTCTCTAAATCATGGATGATTGAATCATCGTTCATGTGTTTCTCAGTCCAAAAAGGTTGAGTTTAACAGATCTTCAAAGCAAACCAAAGAATGGGCTAGCGCATAGGCTTATCTTCGCGCGGGAGACATTAATACCGTGATGTGCGAAGGATATTTTTGAATCGCACCGGTTGCAGCATCCACAATGATACCAGGCCAGAATAGAACATTAACCACTGACCATGCGTTAAAACTTTGGCCAACACCAATGTGAGACTGATGGTATCCTGCAAGGCTGCACTTCACATTCAGATTACCCTTGCCTTTATCAACCAAGACTCGGCCTGGATTTGAAGGAACGTGTAAAGGATTACCATTGCCATCGATAACAACGCATCGTGCACCCGGTAAAAGTTCTTGGGTTCTAGCATCGATCGCTTGAACATTAATCGATTGACTCGAGCCCGTAAACACCGTAGCACAACCTCCGATTGAAAGTGTTGCAGCCACAATCAGGGCTATTTTTCTTAATTGCTTCATAAAACCACCTCAATATAACAAAATTTTACGTTTTTATCCTTAACCACACTATAATACTAATCCATCAGACAGCGGACCCAGTATATAAAAATGCTACCTCTATCACAAGATAAAGAGCAGAATCCGCATGTCCTGATATACTGTTATTAGGGAATTCTTAACGTTGTTAAAATGATGAAATCTGATGATGACAAATTGAGTCCTGAGGATCGGGCGCTGTTTCGAGACAGCGTCAAGGATGCCACGCCCCTGGGTGAAAAGCCTGCTGTTAAAACTCAGCTCACGATCAAAGCACCGCAAACAACTCAACCCGAAAAATCACGGAAAAAAATAACGATACGCAAAGAGAGTCTCTTGGATTTTCCTTTGTCTGATTACAGCAAAGAAACCGTAACGGGTGATACTGTTCTGGAATTCAGTGGCAAAGGAATTTCTCATAAAGATATGCGACGATTAAAATCGGGTGAATTTAAAGTTGAGAGTGCACTGGATCTCCATGGTCTTACCGCTGATGAAGCGCGTCAGCAAATTTTATCTTTTTTAGATCGCGCTCAACAACGTGGCTGGCATTGTGTACGTATTGTACATGGCAAAGGAAAACATGGTCATGAGACTCCGGTACTTAAAAATTTAGTGAATACCTGGCTACGTCAACTCCCCAATATTATTGCCTTTAGCAGCGCCAAACCGCGAGACGGGGGTGCTGGTGCTGTATATGTTTTGCTTGTGCGTGATTAGTGGGATCAGTCTATGGTATTATTGGGTAATTTTTGACTTCGGTGGGAATTTCATGCGTAACAACACGATGATTATTGGGATTGCGGGTCCTTCGGCCAGCGGCAAAAGCCTGTTGGCCAAAACAATTGTGAGTGAATTGGGTTCGGACCAGGTTGTGGTGATCACCGAAGATTCTTACTACAAAGATCGTAGCAACATTTCTTTTGAAGAACGTGCTGGTATCAATTATGACCACCCTGATTCTTTCGACCATGAACTTTTTTCTGAGCATCTTAGTATTTTGCAAAACGGTGGTACGGTTCAGGTGCCTGTCTACGATTTTACACAACATATCCGCTCTCAATCCGTGCGTGAAGTCGGCCGTCATACGATTATTGTTTTGGAAGGCATCTTACTTTTTGTTGACGAAGCCCTGCGCAATTTAATGGATATCCGAATTTTTATGGATACATCATTGGACATTTGTTTACTACGAAGATTACAACGCGACATCGTAGAAAGACAACGTTCTTTTGAATCTGTTTTGCAACAATATATCGATACTGTCAGACCGATGTATTTTCAATTTGTTGAACCCAGCAAACGTCATGCCGATATCATCGTACCACGCGGTGGTGAAAATCGAATTGCGATTGAAATGATTAAAGCAAAAATGCGCGAGTTGCTCTCAACAACTTAAACTTTTTAACAGATCTCAGCTGGCGTAACAAAACTAACACGTTAAGCTTTTTAAAATATCAAAGCCGGCATGGCTAAAACTCACAGATTTTGCCTCCAGTGGCTTCTAACAACCTAGCCTTGGCCTCTTCCGTGTCTGTGAATGTGCTGCAACGCTACTTTAGATCTCACTGCTCTAGGGTTTTTCCCTTGTGGATGAGTAGGATCATAACTAGGATGCTTAGAATGCTGTGATTGCTTAGGATCAAAGCCCTTTGGCTGCGATTGTGTCGATTTCTGATGCTTTTTTTGATCTGAATGCTCACTCATGATCGTATCTCCTTTTCCTGGTCTGCACTACAACTTTAGGATATCAATACCCCTTCGTCAATCCAGACTCATAGTACAATTATCTTGAATTTTCTTAGTTATTGCAACATTATTAATAAAATTACCGGACGGGGACAGAGTGATGAAGTCTAATGCAATTAATGATCAGGAATTCTTAGCCGATGTTCAGTCTGGGCAAATTCAAGGGCTTGATGTTGTTTGCCCTAAAGTTGCCGTGCTAAAATTTGATAGAACAAAACGTCCGACACAGGGTCTTCTGACAAAAAGCGATGCACAAAATTTTGCTGATGCAGTTCTCGAAAGTAAAACTGCCACTTGGCTCGATTTCACGATGAATAAGCAAGAAGACGGCGCACTAGCACTCGTGCTAAAACCATTTATGCATTGCCCGAACTTTGGTAGCTTGTGCATTCAAGTCGTTGGCGCTAATGCGAATAAAGTTATTGTATCTGATGCTGATATTGATGTGTTAGCTGAACTCATTAGCAAATCTAATTCCCTCACTGTTCTGAATTTATTTGCATTAAAATTAACACCTTCACAGCAATTAAAAATTATCACTGCCTGCATTCAATCTCAATCGCTCGATAAAATATCACTCTCTCGTGGTGTTTATACTGAAGGAGGAATTCCTAAAGAAACCTTGACTGCCTTAGGACAGTTACTGAGTCAATCAACAAAACTAAAATCTATCGATTTCCACAATTTTTCGCTCAGTCCATCCGATCTTCAATTTCTTTTACAAAATCTCGCACAAAATGAGCAGAATAATCTAGCGGAATTAATATTGGGTATGAATCCGCTCGGATCTTCAGGTTTAAAAACGTTGGTAACATTTATTCAATTGCCCGTCTGCCGATTGCAAAAAATAGATATCGGAAGCACCGTCACCCCTGATGACACAGCAGAAGATTTTACACAAGCCTTATGTGGTATAATCGGCGGAAATACTCCCCTGAAATCTTTAACTTGCACCCATTTAAGGTTGGGAATCAATTCTTTAGAAGCCGTGACTGAAGCGCTCAAAAATAATCATCACCTAACTCACCTAGATTTATCCAATAATGCCTTTCTTGGATCTCAACAACTTCGCGCTATACCTGCCATGTCTCAAGTTTCTGAAGTCGCCAAAACATTATTTGCGGAGATCGATACTAAATTAAAAAGCAACCAAGATCACTCAGCTGAAAGCATACGTGATATTAAGAGCGAAAAAATCAATAAATAACTTACCCTCACTTAATCTATCAAAATATGTTTCTATACAATTACATTATAGTTTTTTCTGCGGTGCAGATCCTTGACCCTAGTGCTTTTGCTGGTTACTCTGTACTTAATTATTGAAGAAGGATTGCACTATGCCGATGATCATCGAACCTAAAATTCGAGGCTTTATTTGTACTACTGCTCATCCTACGGGGTGTGCTGCAAACGTTCGAGAACAAATTGAGGTGGCTCAAAACGCGCCCCGGGTAAAGGGGCCTAAGCGAGTCTTGGTGATAGGAGCTTCTACCGGATATGGCCTGGCGAGTCGGATTATGGCGGCTTTTGGGACGGGCGCTTCAACGATTGGCGTATTTTTTGAAAAAGGCGCTTCTGGGAAGCGAACTGCGTCTGCGGGTTGGTATAACACTGCCGCTTTTGAAGCGGCAGCCCAACAGGCCGGTTTATACGCTAAAAGCATCAACGGCGATGCCTTCAGTAACGAGATTAAACAGCGAACCATCGATTTAATTAAAGCCGATTGGGGCGATGGCATAGATTGTGTTATTTACAGCTTAGCAGCGCCAAGACGCGTCGATGCCACAGGAGCCGTTTATAACTCAACCTTAAAGCCTCTCGGAAATCCCTATACAAATCATACAGTTAACGTCATGACCGGCGAGGTATTTGATATCACCCTCGAACCCGCCACGGAAGAAGAAAAACTACACACCGAAAAAGTGATGGGCGGAGAAGACTGGGCCGATTGGATCCAAGCTCTGAATCAGGCCGGTTTATTAGCGACTGGAGTTCAAACCTTGGGGTATTCCTATATCGGGCCTGAACTCACCTTCCCTATCTACCGCGACGGCACCATCGGTGCCGCCAAAAACCATCTTTACAAAACCGTAGACACCATCGACAAACTCCTAGCATCCCTAAACGGTAAAGCCATCATCTCCATCAACAAAGCCCTAGTCACTCAAGCCAGCAGCGCCATTCCCGTCGTGCCGTTGTATATTTCAATTTTATACAAAGTGATGAAAGCAAAAAATATCCACGAAGGTTGCATCGAACAAATAGCCAGACTCTTCAGCGAAAAACTTTATGGCGACACCGGAATACAAACCGATAACCAAGGTTTTATCCGCTTAGATGACTGGGAAATGCGCGACGATGTTCAATCAGAAGTTTCAAATCTCTGGGCCGAAGTAAATACCGAAAATCTCGATCGCATCACCGATATTGCAGGTTACCGACACGAATTCCAAAAATTATTTGGCTTTGATTTGAAAGGCATTAACTACGCACAAGAAGTTGAACCCGTTGTACAAATTCCTTCCATCCCTGAAGAAGTTTTAACTGATTAACGAAGCAAGGCGGCAATCTGACAATGAAACTAAATTTTGAAGATTATAAAAATTTAATTCGGTCGACTAAACTTAAAAAAGGGTTTGATCTATCTAAAATGCTCAAAAAACCAGCTACAGGAAGATTAAGTAGACGCAGCATCAATCAACGCATAAAGAAAATGCGTAACGAATGGGAATAGACTCTTAAAAAATTTCCTGTTGGGTTTACTGTGTAGAAAAGTGATCCTTGAAGAAACCATCGGAATTACCAAGCACGAAAAACCGTATCAATTAGCACAAAGCCAGCGAAGGTGCCTGTCGTTGTTCACTTTTGAAGTGTTTGTCATTTCGGCGATTTGAGCACCCGCCGAGCATCGCAGACGAGCGCAGCCATCGCCCGA
>CAZMLO010000005.1:0-145693 GCA_964567285.1 uncultured Gammaproteobacteria bacterium | reverse complement strand
CATGCGAGCACGTCGAGAAGCGCAGGGGTTCCCGGGTGCGAATGCCGAAAAGACAAACACTTCAAAAGTGAACAACGACAGGCACCTTCTCCTGGCTTCCATCCAAGTGGCACCTCTTAGCCCAAAATCTCTAATAATTGTTCTTCGTTAATAACTTTAATTCCAAGTTGCTCCGCTTTACTCAATTTTGAACCCGCTTTTTCACCTGCAACGACATAATCGGTGTTTTTTGAAACGCTGCCGGCCACTGTTGCGCCTAGGGCTTCGAGTTTTGCTTTGGCTTCTTCACGTGTTAGCGAAACTAGAGTGCCTGTTAGCACAAATATTTTTCCGGCTAAGGGTTGTTCGGCTTTTGAGGGGCGCTCTACTTTGGGCCAATGAACGCCTGAGTGCCGACATTTTTCGATGAGTTCGCGGTTGTGTTTTTGGCGGAAAAATGCGGCGATATGCGCTGCGACGACAGGGCCGATATCGGGGACCTCTTCTAATTTTTCTTCAGACGCGGATTCAATCAATTCTAGATCACCAAAATGCATAGCCAAAGCGCGCGCTGTCGCTTCTCCGACTTCTCTTATACCTAATCCAAACAAGAAGCGTTGTAAGCTGGTTGATTTACTGTGCTCGATTGCTTCCAATAAATTATCCGCTGATTTTTCGCCCATCCGTTCTAAATTAATGAGTGCGTTTCGATCGATACTAAAAATTCCCGCCACATCGTGAATCAATCCTGACTCAACTAATTGATCCGATAATTTATCACCGAGTCCTTCAATATCCATCGCTTTACGAGAAGCAAAATGTTTAATCGATTCTTTGGTTTGAGCAGAACAAAATAATCCACCGGTGCACCGCGCGGCGACTTCTTCTTCGGGTTTAATCACATCAGCACCACAGACTGGACAGGCCATAGGTAATTTCAGTGCGTGTGTATGAGCGGGGCGTTTTTCTAAAATTACTGCAACCACTTCCGGTATCACATCCCCTGCTCGCCTCACCATCACGGTGTCGCCAACTCGCACATCTTTGCGTTGCGCTTCTTCTATATTGTGCAAGGTAGCATTACTCACCGTTACACCACCCACAAAAACGGGTTTTAATCGAGCCACCGGCGTTAAAACACCAGTACGCCCCACTTGAAAATCAATCCCTTCAACAACGGTTTGCTCTTCAACAGCCGGAAATTTATGCGCAATAGCCCAACGTGGCGCCCGAGAAACAAAACCGAGTTGCTCTTGATCAGCAATAGAATTCACTTTGTAAACAACACCATCAATATCGTAAGCTAATGACGCTCTCAATTGGCCAATTTTTTGGAAAAAAGCCAAACAGGCTTGAATACCTTTAACGCGTTCCGTTAAAGGGTTTATCCGCAAACCCCATTTTTCACACTGTTTTAATTGATCATAATGTGTATCGACTAAATCAGCACCTTCTACTTTGCCCAAGGCATAACAAAAAAATTCTAAAGGCCGCTGAGCCGTAATTCTTGAATCCAATTGTCGTAAACTTCCCGCTGCGGCATTGCGTGGATTAACAAAAACCTTTTGCCCTTCTTCCAGCGCTTTTTTATTAAAGGCTTCGAATCCCTGAAGCGGCATCACAATCTCACCCCGTACTTCCAATAAATCGGGCGGATTCTTAGCGTGCAATTTTAAAGGGATTGTTGAAATGGTACGGACATTCTGCGTGATATCTTCGCCGGTGCTTCCATCGCCACGCGTGGCTCCTCGCACCAATAACCCATTCTCGTAAATTAAACTGATGGCAACACCATCTAATTTAGGTTCGCACACAAATTCAACCAAAGATTCTCGCTCTAAGCGCTGTAAAACTCTTCGCTCAAATTGTTCAACGTCCTCAGTAGAAAAAGCATTATCCAGCGATAACATTGGGATCAAATGTTTGGCCTCAGAAAATTCCGTTAAAGGTTTAACGCCAACTCGCTGTGTCGGAGAATCCGTGCTGATCATTTGCGGATATTGTGTTTCTAAGGTTTGTAATTCTCGAAATAGTCGATCGTACTCAGCATCAGAAATGATAGGTGCATTTTCAATGTAGTAATGATAATTATGCTCATCAAGCTCTGATCGCAGCGTTTCTATTTTACGTTTAACAGCCTCAGGCACTGCTTGAGTGGATTGATCAGCGGCATGTGGCTTTGTCATAACACACTGATTAATTATCGTCGAAATAATTATGACCGGGTGTAATCTGACGCAGCTGTTGACGCAAAGTTTGAATTCTCTCCGGCGTCAGCGGCTCACGTCGATCATCCAACAATGTGCCATCTAATTCATCCGACAATTGACGCGCTGTTTCAAGCATTAATTCAAAGGCATTTAACAACTGAGGCGAACGTTCAATTTCGAAAATAAATATAAGCCCCGGTGTGCTGAAAGAGCCCATGGATTCCAAGGAGAAGGTACCTGGTTTTGCAATGGAAGCCAGAGAAAATATAATTTTTGTGGGTTCATTCATTGCGTAGCGATGGAAAATTTGACGTTCTCCGTGCCGCAATCCCACGCCTAAAATGGCTTGCAGTAATTCGTAGCCACCAAAAGGCCGACCTTTTTCTGCCATCAATGAAAAGGTGAGATAATCAGGTAAAGGAGATTGAGTGGACTCTTCCTCTAAAGGCTCATTTTCTTCGAGCGCTTCTTCATCTTCATCATATTCATAGTCCGCTTCCTCAATATCATGATGATGGTGATGAGGACAGCAGCTGTGCTCCACCTGATTTTCCGTATCATCTTCTAGTGAAGCATGGAGTGAGGAGTTCTTTGTAAAAATAGGATCTATGGGTTCAGAAGAGGACATGTTTGAAGGGGGTTTTGTCATCGCTGAATAGGGAGTAATACGCTGAACCGTCGCCGTGGTAAAATTATTGCGCGTAACTACAATCCTAGGTTCTGAAACGACAGTGTCAGCACTGGAATCTTCAGCATAGTCTGATCGAGATGTTTCTGCTCCCTGCTCTTCTTCATCCCATTCATCATCAAATCCAGCAACTAAGGGATCAATAATGACCCGCTTATTACCCATTTCAACCACACGAGGGCCCTTGTTTTCTTGGCGATTTTGTTGCTGACGTTCTCGATTGTACCTCGCAATCGCTCGCAGACGTTTTTGCTGACGTCTTTGATCAATCCATATAAATAAAAACATCAGGCCCAAGGCCATTGCCAAAATGCTTAAAATGATAACTGTCCTAATTCCCATGTTATTAAAATTCCTTAATTAAGATTAGTTGTTAAGAAGTTGCCATCGCAATCGCTTCATCAATATCAACCGCTACCAATCGAGAAACACCGGGTTCATGCATGGTCACGCCACAAAGTTGCTTCGCCATTTCAATGGCAATTTTATTGTGGCTGATAAACAAAAACTGAACTTTGTCGGACATTTCTTTGACCAAATTACAGTAACGCCCTACGTTGGCGTCATCCAAAGGTGCATCAACCTCATCCAGTATACAAAAGGGTGCTGGATTTAATTGGAATAGTGAAAAGACCAGCGCAATAGCTGTAAGTGCTTTTTCACCACCGGATAAAACATGAATAGAAGTATTGCGTTTGCCCGGTGGTTGCGCTTTGACAGAAACACCGGCCTCTAATAATTCATCACCCGTTAATTCCAGTGCGGCTTGGCCACCACCGAAAATCTTGGGGAAATAAGCGCTAAAAGTCTCATTAACTTGATCAAATGTTTCTTTAAATTTGGCCCGAGTTTCTCGATCGATTTTGCGTATGGCTGATTCCAAGGTTTCCAAGGCTTCACTTAAATCCGCATTTTGCTGATCTAAATACTCTTTACGTTCTGACAACTGTTCGCACTCTTCAATAGCAGCCAAGTTGATGGGGCCTAAGCGTTGAATACGCTGATCAGTCACTTCAATCTTTTGATTCCACTCAGAAACGTCAGCATTTTCTGGCAATTCTTGGAGAATTTCTTCGTTGGTTAAACCAGATTTGGCAATATTTTCTTGATGCGTTTCTGCTTTCACTTTGGCGGTTTGTTCTTGCAATCGTAATTGCTCATGTTGATGACGAACTTCTTGGCAGACTTCTTCAATCTGCGTTCGGCGTTTTTCTGCATCACGTAATTGCTGTTCCAGTTCGGACAATTGCTGCTTAGCGGTGGTCAAGGTTTTTTCGATATCCAAACGTTCTTCCAATAAGACCTCTAATTTTTCACGCATCTCAGGCAGGGGTTCTAATAAAGTAGCAATCGTATCTAAGGCTTGCTCACGCCGTTCGGTCAGTTGTTGCACTTGTTGAGAAGCACGTGCAATACCTTGTTCCAAATAATGTATTTGATTTTGCGTTGAAGCACAGCGAATTTGCATTTCATCCGCTTTTTGTTTAGCCAACTGAGCATTTTGTTGAATATGACGATAATGCTCTTGAGCACCGACGCGTTGTTGATGCAATTCACGTTCCTTTTCGAGATTCTCTTGCATTTGTTCTTCGGCTTGAACCAAAGTATTTTGAGCTTCTTGAATTTCAGCGGCTATCTGCAAGACACCTTCAGAAATTTCAGCTATTTCTTCACGACATTCCTCGCTACGCTCATGCAATTGCTCGAGTTTAGAATTTCGGGCACTGAGTTGAGCGCGACACTCGGATAATTGTGTCATGTGTTCACGATGTTGGTGTTGTAGCTGTTCAAGGTTTGATTCAACTTCATGCAAAGAGCTCGTTACCGATTCTAATAATTCTTGTTTCGATTCGACCTGCTCTTGCATCAGCGCAATTTGATCCGTGATTTCTGCTAATTCATGTTGCCTTGCAATCACACCCGTGTGCTCATCGACTGCATGTTGAATACGCAACCAATGCTGGTTCAACCAAACGCCATCTTGAGTCACAATCGATTCATGCGAGTTCAATTGCGGCAATAAAGACAGGGCTGCCTGTAAATTATCCGCAATATAAATACCGGACAATAATTCAGCAATCGGCAAATGACTATTCACTTTGGTCGACAGCAAAACGGCGCTGTGGTTGGAGGATAAATTCGACTGCGCACGCGTGTTGAAAAAACTAATATTGGCTTCACCTAATTGCTCTATATATTGAGCGATATCGGTAAAATCTTCCACACATACCGCTTCAAGATGCTGATCCAACACTGTTTCAACCGCTTTTTCCCAACCTGATTCCACAGACAGTGCTTCAGCTAGGCGTGTATTTTCTGCCAAACCATGCTGCGCCAACCATTGTTGGTGCTGGCTATTTTTACGCCCCATCGCGACTTCTTGCAAAGCCTGCAGCGAACTTTGACGACCTTGCAAACGCTGTAAATTACCTCGGCTATCTTGCAATGAATCTTGAGCATTGCGTTGCGATTCACGGTACTGTGAAATTTGCGCTTTGGCTTCATCGACTGATTCTTGCAGAGCGGCTAATTGTTCTTCCCAGGCACTGATTTGTTCCTGCTGAGTTTCAATCTCAGAACGAATATCATCGGTTGATAATTCACTGAGTTGCTGATGCAATCGATTGCGTCGAGTTTCTAACGATTCTTTACGATTTTCATGATGCTGCAGCGTGGTACGGGTAACTTCCAAATGTCTTTTTGCATCGGCAATTGTCGCTTGAAAGGCATCCCACTGATGTTGAGTGGAATGTAATTTCTGTTGCGCCTCTTCCAATACTTGCGCTGAATTTTGAGCTTCTTCAGCATATTGGCGCGCATTCTCTTCAATTTGTCTAAGATCTTCTTGCGCATCACGTAATTGATCTTGATCGGCAATTTGCTGCTCATCCAAACGTCTTAAATTGGATTCAATTTGAGCCAAATCCGTTTTGAGTTGCTGTTCTCTTTCTACAGCATGGGAGATGGTATGTTCTAATTTCGCAATCTCACTACCCAACTGATAAAATTGCGCTTGAATTTCGTTGCACTCATCATTCTGTTCGGTGTGTTGAACCCGAATTAATTCGATACTTTTATCGATATTAAATTGCTCAGCAATTTTAGCTTCAATTAAGGTTTCGTTTGCTTGAATGCGATCGGATAAACCGCCTAATTCAGCATGTAAATCACGTAATTGCATTAAATGCATTTGTGCACTCAAGACGCGGAATTCTTGTTTGAGCACCTTGTAACGTTCGGCCGCACTGGCTTGTCGCTTGAGTTTTTCCAATTGTTTTTCAAGTTCATCGCGTAAGTCGGTTAATCGATCTAAATTTTCTCGGGTATGTCGAATGCGCGTTTCTGTTTCTCGACGACGTTCTTTATATTTCGAAATACCGGCTGTTTCTTCTAGGAAAATGCGAAGATCTTCGGGCTTAGCTTCAATGATGCGCGAGATCATGCCTTGTTCGATGATAGAATAACTGCGTGGCCCTAATCCGGTACCGAGAAAAATATCCAAAATATCTTTGCGTCGACAGCGCGTATTATTGAGAAAATACTGTGATTGCCCATCGCGTTGTAAAATTCTTCGTACGGAGATTTCATTGTATTTGGCATATTCCGAGCTTAAACGCCCATCGGTGTTATCAAAAACCAGCTCGATCGAGGCTTGGCCCACCGGTTTACGATTGGTAGTACCATTAAAAATCACATCTGCCATGGATTCAGCCCGAAGGTTCTTGGCCGAGCTTTCCCCGATGACCCACCGTATGGCATCAACAACATTGGATTTGCCACAGCCGTTGGGGCCCACCACCGCCGTGAGGTTGGACGAGAACGAAATAACGGTTCTGTCCACAAAGGACTTAAAACCGCTCAAAATGATGGTCTTCAAGGGTGTATATGTAACTGCCATAAACCTTCCAAAGTGTGTGGCTTTCCATAGCCGAAACCAGCCATTCTAAGCAGGGTCTGCGGCAATATCAAGCAGCAGATCAGCCCCTCTCAACTGCTTCCCTGAACTTAATTAGCGGTAGAGTCGGAAAGCCTGCTAAGCAGACATCTTAGCGGTGATATTCCCATAAACCTCAATCAAATGCCCCCTTCTCCCACCCTCCGCCTCAATGCTATACTTTGATCCTTGCTCCGGTGGCGCAACTGGATAGCGCAATCCCCTCCTAAGGGATAGGTTACAGGTTCAAGTCCTGTCCGGGGCACCAAGAGTGAAACTTTATTTACGAGGCTAACATGACCACAGCAGATACTCGCATCGAACAAGACAGCATGGGCACCATCGAAGTCCCCAGTGATCGTTATTACGGTGCACAAACCGCCCGATCTTTGCATCATTTTGCCATCGGTTATGATCGTATGCCTCGCGAACTGATTCGAGCTTTCGGTATCGTCAAAAAAGCCTCTGCTTTAACGAATTTTGAACTGGGAAAACTCGATCAGAAAAAGCTGGATTTAATTAAACAAGCTGCTGACGAAGTGATTTCAGGAAAATTAGATGATCATTTTCCGCTGAAAATTTGGCAAACTGGCAGTGGTACTCAAACCAATATGAATGTTAACGAAGTCATTTCTAATCGTGCGATTGAAATTGCGGGCGGCGTGATGGGATCTAAAAATCCGGTTCATCCGAATGATGATGTGAATATGTCACAATCGTCGAACGATACTTTTCCTACGGCAATGAATATCGCCGCGTACGAGCAAATTCTTCATCATTTAGTACCTGCGGTGGTGGCACTGCGTCATGCACTCGCTGAAAAACAAAAAGCCTTTCACGATATTGTAAAAATTGGTCGCACTCATTTACAAGATGCCGTTCCACTCACTTTAGGCCAAGAATTTTCGGGATATGTGGCTCAACTCGATGCCAGTTTAAATAATATTACTTATATTTTATTGGGACTTCGAGAATTAGCCTTGGGTGGTACTGCCGTAGGTACCGGCATCAATACACATCCACAATTTGCCGAAAAAGTCGCCAAACATATTGCTGCACTAACGGGTATTGATTTTATTTCTGCGCACAATAAATTTGCGGCGCTCGCTGCTCACGATGCGATAGTGATGGCCAGTGGTGCCCTCAAAACTTTAGCCTGTGCACTGATGAAAATTGCTAATGATGTTCGCTGGCTCGCCTCAGGCCCTCGTTGTGGCCTAGGTGAATTAACACTGCCGGAAAATGAACCGGGCTCTTCTATCATGCCCGGCAAAGTCAATCCCACACAGTGTGAAGCACTGACCATGGTCTGCGCTCAAGTGATGGGCAACGATGCTGGAATTTCTTTTGCAGGCTCTCAGGGCAATTTTGAACTGAATGTTTTTAAACCGATGATGATTCACAATCTGTTACACTCTATTCAAATTCTGGGTGATTCTTGCAATTCATTCCGTGAATTTGCGATAGAAGGTCTGCAAGCTAATCGCGAAAAAATCGCTAAAAATGTCGAAGAATCCTTGATGTTGGTCACGGCTTTAAATCCTGTGATTGGTTATGATAAGGCCGCAGCGATTGCAAAAAAAGCTTACAAGGAAGGCACGAATCTCAAGGCTGCTTGTTTAGCGCTGGGTTATTTGACTGAAGCTGAATTTGATAAAGCACTCAATCCTGCAGCGATGGTCAACCCACACTAAGCCTGGATAGTGTACAAAGATCGACTTCGAAACAAAATAGCGCTTATAATAAAATTAGACTCAATCGCATTGACATCAGCGGTGGGGGGATGCAATTATACCATCGCGACTGGTTAGCGTAGGATGATACTTGTGAAATCGAACGAAGAGTATAGAGCCCTTCTTGCCAAAGAATTTCCGAGGTATTCTCTCGATCTCGGATTGTGTAGTCCGCGATCTCTCAATCTAACTGAAGCTCAATTTATTAAATTAATACGCGCCTTAACGGGTGCATTAGCGCCTTATTCATACCTCTTTGACCTACCCTTGCTAATCTTGACTTTGCAAGCTGTCACCATTGAGCCCGGAGCTCTAATGAATCAGCTTCTTGTAGCCTGCATCGATGTATTTACACCTTATTCAACGAATAAAATGGTATGCTTCGAGGCTCAAATTCTGTCCGAAGAAATTACTTTGAAACAAACCTACCTTCGCCCCTTTTCCGGTATACGCAGATCATCTCTGTTTGGTGAATCCCACAGCGATCAGAAAAATTCTGATAAGACAGCGCTTGTTTTTGTAGTCGATGACAATGCTATAGTTCTTAAGACAATATCCAGAATGCTCATTCAGTTGAATCCTGCTCTGACTCTGCGGACATTTAATGATGGCTCAGAAGTAATTCAGGCTTATTCGAATATCAAAACGTCCTTTTTTGCTACTCCTAAACTGATCTTTATGGATATACAAATGCCAATTACTGATGGCTTCGAAGCTACAAAAGCCATTCGGTATGAAGAAAGAAAAAACCAATTAGAACGCTCGCGTATTGTTGCTTTAACTGCACAAGCGATTGATGCTTCTGATGCAATTAATCAGATTGGATTCGATGCCGTACTTACCAAGCCTTTTAATAACAACGTGATTAGTGATCAATTAATGGCAGCCGGTTTGGTGCCACACCAGATCAATGAGAATCCCGAATTCGATCCAAAAGAAAACTCCGATAGCGACGATGAATCGACGGCAGGTATTATTGAATATTTAAACACAAACTGTAATATCCTTTAAAATTAAACAGTTTACTTTGAAATAGTCTAAAATTAAGCTACCGGACTACAAGGAGTAATTGCATGGCCCCACAAAACCTGACTCAAAAGATCATAACATCTCATCTTATTGAAGGAGAAATGATCCCGGGTAAAGAAATTGGTTTAAAGATCGATCAAACGCTCACACAAGATGCCACAGGTACACTGGTGATGTTAGAATTAGAAGCGATGGGCTTAGACCGCGTGAGAACCGAGTTATCCGCTCAGTACGTGGACCACAACCTGATTCAAGAAGATTTCAAAAATGCGGATGATCACCTGTTTTTGCAATCGGCATGTCAACGTTTTGGCCTGTGGTTTAGTCGACCAGGCAATGGGGTGAGCCACCCAGTGCATATGCAACGCTTTGGCAAACCGGGCAAAACCTTATTAGGCTCTGATAGCCACACCTGCGCTGCAGGCTCCCTAGGAATGCTGGCGATGGGTGCGGGAGGCCTAGAAGTCGCGATGGCCATGGCGGGTCACCCTTTTTACGTCAAAATGCCCAAGGTTTTTGGGGTTAAACTGATCGGAGAACTACCGGATTGGGTCAGCGCCAAAGATATCATTCTGGAATTGCTCCGACGCCATACTGTAAAAGGTGGGGTTGGCTATGTGATGGAATATTATGGGCCTGGCTTAAAACAACTGAATGCGATGGATCGGCATGTGATTGCCAATATGGGCGCTGAATTAGGCGCGACGGGTACGCTCTTCCCAGCTGATGAAGCAGTCCGAGAATTCTTGCGCGATCAAGGCCGCGAGAATGATTATCTTGAATTTCTGCCCGATGAGGGCGCTACTTTCGATCGTGAAGACACCGTAGATTTATCGTCTTTAGTGCCGCTGATCGCAAAGCCTTCAAGCCCTGATAAAGTGGTTCCTGTGCGCGAGATTGCGGGTGAACCGATTTATCAAGCCTATATTGGTTCATCGGCGAACCCCGGATACCGTGATTTTGCGATTCCTGCCATGATGGTCAGAGATAAACAAATCCCTTCTGGGGTGTCTTTGGATATTAATCCTGCTTCGCGAAATTCTCTGGAAGAAATGGTGGATAGTGGCGTTTTATCCGATTTAATTCATGCGGGAGCGCGCATTCATCAAGCTGGCTGTAACGGCTGTATCGGTATGGGGCAGGCTCCTGCCACAGGCCGAAACAGTTTGAGGACGGTACCTCGAAATTTCCCTGGGCGCTCAGGCACTCTCGAAGACAGCGTTTTTCTATGTAGCCCTGAAACCGCTGCAGCTTCTGCCTTAACCGGGAAAATTACCGATCCTAGAGATCTGGGAATCCCCTATCCCAAAATAACCGCGCAGAAAAAACATATTATTAACGATGCCATGCTCCAAGCACCTGTTCCGCTTGATCAAGCTCAACAAGTGCCCTTAATCAAAGGGCCCAACATTGCTTCCATTCCAGAACTCAGACCGTTGCCCGATAGGATCGAACTGCCCGTAATGTTAAAAGTGGGTGACAATATCACCACCGACGAAATCATGCCGGCAGGCGCGCGCGTTCTGCCCTATCGGAGTAATATTCCGAAAATCAGTGAATTTGTTTTTGACATCATTGATCCCACTTACCCCACTCGTACTCAAGCTATTCATAAAAATGGTGGACATATTATTATTGGTGGCGAAAATTACGGCCAAGGTTCCAGCCGCGAACATGCAGCGCTGGCTCCTCGCTATTTAGGATTGCATCTTGTCATCACCAAAAGCTTCGCCAGAATTCACTGGGCCAATCTCGTTAATTTCGGGATTCTTCCTTTAACTTTTAAAAATCCTGCTGACTATGAAAAAATTCAACAAGGTGATGTCATTATTATCGAAGATCTCCATAACGCGCTTAAAAATTCACAACAAATCACTGCCACTCTGAAAAATAAAGGCGCTACTGTTGTTTTAGAACACACTCTTTCACCCCGTCAGCTTGAGATTCTAATCGCTGGTGGATTAATTAATTGGGTGAAGGGATAAATGGAAATTTATGATAAGTTAAAATCTGGCAAATACTATCCAACCCTGTTATAAAACAGCTCATGAGTAACACTGATATTACATTTTCGGCCTTCCGGACAGTTCCCAAAACTGGCGTTATCTATGTGATGCACATGAAGGTGTCAGATCTTTGCATACCTCATTCACTATCAATGTATTCGTCTTGTATCACTTCAAGACATTGATCATATAAGTTTTCATATCCAGGATTCACTTTCATGCGTCTTGATGTTCGGTTTGATGCTGCAGACACACTAGAGCATGCATTCATATTCAAACATTCAGCAATTTCAGCCAGCTGATAAGCATAGTTATTCTTTGCTATATATATCACAAGCTCACGAGAAACATTTCGACATCTTCTTTTATTTCTGCATATCTCTTTGGGATCTTTTCCAGTCACCTCTGAAACTACATGAATAATATAATTCATCGATGCCCTCAGATATTTCTTCTCGCTTATTTCTCTGAAGATAGAATGGTAGACTTTTCTAAATTTAATACTTTCAACGAATTCTTGACTACCAATAATGGGGGATGACTTCGAAGAAAAGTACTTTGCTCAAATTCATCCAAGTCCCCTTCCATGGTGAATCGATATATTTCTTTCGGGATGTTGCTAGATTCAAAAAAACACATGGTTTCAGCTTTATGTAGCCATGCTGGAGAATTAGCTTTGTTGATGTATGCCGCAAAACTTGACCATTCGTAGTGCTCTGGCATTTTCAACATCTTAGCATGATAAGGATTTAAATGAATGTATCTGCTTACTCGAATGAGGTAGTTCTCTGATTCAATGTTTTTTGATTTAAATCGCCCACGGAATGATGGTCCATCTGTTCTTTTCTCTAGTCCATTATAACGAACCGTATAAAGTGAAGATAAATGCTGCATTGCTTTGGACAAATTACCTATAGGTGTGTGTAACAATAAATGATAATGATTGTCCATTAGGCAATAAGCATGGACCTCAATGTTAAATTTAAGAGAGATTTCCGCAAGAAGATCCAAAAAGAGTTCAAGGTGTCGGCAGTTAAAAATTGGCTGACGACAAGCACCACGATTCATTACATGATACCAAGCACCTGGATGTTCTATTCTCAATGTTCCAGCGATAGTGCTCAATGGTACGGATTTTTTTAAAAAAGACACTACCGGGAAAGTACCTATGTCACTATGCATCAAGCAAAGATCTGACACCTTTCCCTGTGTGACACCTTTACCTGACACCTTTCCCTTCTTTTTAACAACTTCTTCTCCCTTCTTGAGACCTTCTTTTCAATTTCACAAATAAGCGAATAGCTTTGACCTGTGCATACAATTAATTTACTATGGCGCCTAAGTTCTTAGAGGCAAAAACATGTATACCAAACTCAGTATCACGATAAATCAAACCACCGTCACGTTTCACGCCGATGAGCTAGTCGCATTAATGTTAGGTCTTAACAGTAAGCAATTTCCGATCAAAGGGTTGCTGGATCAATTTGAGCGAGAACCTTGCTTTATTCCAAAAAAAAATGATTTCCCTAGATATTTGTACAAGCACGCAAGCGGCGATGATTGGTCGTATTTGAAAGGCAAGTATGATCACGCGATTTTTATGCCGATGCATATTCCTACCATGACCTCAGTTGGGAACTATCTTTATGTGGCTGATGCTATGAGCTCTGATTTGCAGGACCAAGATCAACGTTTGGATGGGTGGTGGCTTAGAGTCGGTGGTCGTTCATTGTATCTTAAAAATCAAGATAAAAAGACTCAGTTTTATATTTCCGATTTTGGTATGACCAGTGATATTTATGACAGCATGAGAAAATTAGTGCTTGAAACGCCTTGGTTGCAACCACCGTGGCATGATCAAGAGATTATGCAGCTCAGCCGAATGGTTGATTTGAATCATTTTACTGATGAAGGATTGCTGCCTCCTGATGATTTGGCGCAGATCAAGAAAAGTTTTCTCCAGTCATCACTAGACCAATTGCATCAAGACTATCCATCACGCAGTCCACAGCAAATCGTTGCCATGTATCATCGCATCGAGCAAGACGATGACTATGCACGTCGACACTTTGTGCGATATTTTCACGAGGTTAAGTTTATTCAAGAAGTGCTCAGAAACACTTGGTTAAAATTGACTCAACAGAATAGCAGCCTGGTCAATGAGATTAATGATCGTTATGCCAATATGCGTCGATTACGCCATCAGCTTTTGCAACGTGTTGTTGGTATGGAGCTGATGTTATCGGTGAATGAGGGCCATGTGGAACAATTCTTTCGTCCTCGTCATGCGTTTTATGATGCAAATTCTGATGGTGCTAGCTATCGAGCGTTTGCTGATGAGGTTGGGCGCTATTTATCCACGGCACAATCCTCGCCGGTAAAGTTGGCTCAGTTGTTGCGTCAGGTGTTGAAAGGAGATTTGATACCTGACGAGACGCTTGATTTTTTACCAAACTTGGTTGCTGCCTGGTTTGTCGCCGAAGCAATTCGCAATCGTCTGTCGATACCAACCAGTTTGATGCTACTCGATATCATTGAAAATCCAGAGTGGTTGGAAAACGATACTGATAAAACGCGTGAATTATACCAGTGGCGCAATGTATTCTTACACCCCAAAGAGGGGGAGGAAACCGAGTGTCGTGATCTATATGGTGATTCCATCAAAGCCAATAAAGACTCTGCAGAGCCAATCATCTATTTTCGTGGTACACACCCCATGGTCCACCTGGATTCTCGGCCTGACGCAGCCTCTTTATTGGCTCAGGGGAAAAAGTTACGCCGTGTTCGACAAAAAGAAGGCGCTTTGATGTTGCATTGGTTGCGAGCTCAGCTTGAACGAGCATTGCCGAATGCCGGTATTACTCCTACGGTATTTGATGAGATCAATCCTGATACTTATCTGAGAACACCGGATTATCAAGAGCTTTCACTGCTGATGCGTCAATCGAAAAAATCGGAGAAAGCAATCAATCAAGATCCTAAGTTGGTGCTCAAAAATCACTTACTTCATGAACATATCATCCCTCTGTTAATTCAACGATCAAAGAGTTTGGAGAATATCTCAGCCGTCAATCATGCTATTGCTGAAGCTCTTGAACAGCCAAATTCAATACCCCCTAGTTTTCCCTCAAAAACATCTTATGATTTTTTTGTGACCACAATTGAGGGTGCCAATGATTTGTATTCTGTGATCCTTCAAACCGCTGCTGAGCAGATTCAAATGCTGGGTATTCAACATCCCCTTCCTTCACTTGTTGCGGAAGCGTTGATTCGGAATAAACAACAGTATTTTGGCCAAGTTAAAGACGCCCTGCTTTCAATGGTGCTTGCCCAGTTACATCAGGTCAGTGAGTTCTGGCTCGGGGGACTTATTCAGATAAGTGAGAATCCAGAGAAATTTGGTCTAGATATTAAAGGCGATTTGCAATACTCACAACAGCAAACGAAACAATTAATCATTCAACACGCAGTGCAAGGTGCTGCACAGTCAACATTGCCACAGCTGCCAAAAATCTCCCAGAAATTACAAGCTGAAAGTGCGTCCTTTAAGTCTTTTGTGATGATGCACTGGGCTGATGCAAACTGGTTTAGGGAGCGTGTTCAATTCATTCGGGCATTGATCGAGCTCCCTCAGGTAACCGAATATCAACGTCAGCGATGTGTTGAAAAAATACATGAGTTGTCTACAGTCGGAAGCCAAGCAGACGCTCTATATGAAGGCTGCTATGATGAAGAAATTCATAATAAGCTATTTACTCTTTATTGCGATAATGCACGCATGCTAGGTGCCTCTACGGGTATGTTGGAAATTGAGCTGTTGGCGAGAATTTTAAAGAGCGACATTCATGTTTACGAGCCTTTTGATCAAGCAAAAAACAAGGACACAAAGCCGATCGCTTTGAGAACATACCAGGGGATAAAGTTCTTCCAGCCGGCAAAGATCGTAAAATCCTACGGTGAAAATAAGATTGAACTGTTTTGTTTGGGCTCAGACCAAGGCTATGCAGCTGCAAAACGATCGCCGAATAATAAGCACTCGTACCAGCCTTTGCCCAGTAAGGAGGAGTCACCACGTGGATTAATTACCTCCTTTATAGATGAGCGGGCAGGTCTAAACAAATTGACTTAATACTAATCGTCTCATAATAGAATGTCTTCAATTGCTCTTATCATTTAAGCAAGTTCAGAAAGGGATAAATGGGAGTTTATGATAAGTTAAAAACTGGAAAATACTATCCAACCCTGTTATAAAACAGCTCATGAGTAACACTGATATTACATTTTCGGCCTTCCGGACAGTTCCCAAAACTGGCGTTATCTATGTGATGGACAAAGCCGAAAAGCTTGGATTTGTTCCAGGCAGTACGGAATGGTCCAACCTCGGGCAAGGGGCTGCAGAAACGGGCGAGATTCCGGGATGTGCGCCTCGGTTGATTGAAGTTCCACAGTCTATGCAACTGTATGAATACAGCAGCGTGAGCGGCATCAAAGATTTACGCCAGGCTGTCGCTGATCTTTATAACCAGCGCTATCGCCAAGGGATGCCCAGTCAATACACCTATGAAAATGTGGCCATTTCTTCAGGTGGTCGAACGGGATTAACACGTATCGTTGCCGCGCTGGGCCAAATTAACCTCGGACATTTTATTCCTGATTATACTGCCTACGAAGAATTACTCGGATTATTTCGCAATATTATTCCGATTCCGATAATGCTCGATCCGCAACAAGGCTTTGCAGCTAACGCTGAATTATTGCGTGAAAGAATTACGGGCATGGGGTTAGGCGCTATTTTATTTTCGAATCCTTCTAATCCCACCGGAGAAGTGATTTGCGGTGAAAATCTTGCACAATGCGTTGAGGTAATGCGCCAACTCCACAGTTGTTTAATTATTGATGAATTTTATTCACATTATCATTACGACAATAGCGGTCATCCGATTTCTTCTGCAGCTTATGTTGAAGATGTTAATAAAGATCAGGTGATTATTGTTGATGGCCTTTCAAAAAATTGGCGCTACCCCGGCTTGCGTGTCTCATGGACTGTGGCCCCCAAAGAAGTTATTCAAGCCATTTCTTCAGCGGCTTCTTTTCTCGATGGCGGCTCAAATCATCCCATTCAACGCGCGATTCTTCCTTTATTAAGCAACGAGATTGCAAAAACAGAAACTCTCGCCATTCAAACTCACTTCAAAAACAAACGCGAAATTGTTTTGCAACGATTAAAAGCCATGGGTTTTGTATTGCATAATAATCCACAAGGCGGATTTTATGCTTTCGTATCACTCGAAAATTTACCCGAATCACTGCGTGATGGTCTACAATTTTTCAAAAAAGCCCTAGAATATAAAGTAATTTGCGTACCCGGCGAATTTTTCGATGTAGATCCGGGTAAACGCCGTAGCCATATTCCGTCAAGACTCAGCCACTACGTACGCATCAGCTACGGCCCACCATTAGCGGAAGTGTTACGAGGTTTGGACGCTTTGCAGCGATTAATTGATGATCACCTACAGGAGTCAGATCTACGTTTGACGAGTACTCAAGAAAATCGTACCCATCAAACGTAGATCTGACCCTTACCTCCACTCTGCAAAAGATGAGAAAAAAGACGCGGATGAAAACTCTATGAGTAATAACCACCAACGCAGCTATTAAACCTTAACGAATTAACCAGTATGTCGTGTAATTAAGGACATACTGATTAACGTTATTTTAACGAGCTGCATCGTGATTGAAAGATGTCTTTGGGCTACATTCGTTTAAACAAACCGATAAGCAGAAGCAGCAATATTGCACCTACAGTGGCTGTTATTATTTGGCCAATAATCCCGCCGGTGATGATGCCTAATAAACCAAAAACATATCCACCAATTACGACACCAATAATGCCAACGGCAATGTTGACGATCAGACCAAAGCCGCTACCTTTCATAATCTGACCGGATAAAAAACCTGCAACAGCACCAATAGCCAAAAATATTAAAATATCCCTAGCGCCTCCCTTTAAACAAGATCAGTTATCATCGTAATTATAGCAGAAAGAGGTCAAATCTCTATTTGCCATCTTTGATAAACAGGGCAATTAGAGATTTACCCCCCTTCTCATTTACGTAGCATCTTGATAATCCCTGAAAAATCTATTTGAGCATATCCACTATTATTAAAGAGCGTATACAGTTCAGTGGCTTCAGCACCGAGAGGTGTGGTGAGGTTGTTGTGACGAGCGGCATCTTGGCTGAGTTGTAAATCTTTGAGCATCATTTGTGCCGTAAAACCCGGTTCATAATCAAAATTGGCCGGCGATGTTGAAACTAATCCGGGGACAGGGCAATAACTGGTTAAAGACCAACATTGTCCAGACGCGTTACTGGTGACCTCAAATAATTTTTCTGCGGATAAGCCTAATTTTTCGGCTAAGACAAAAGCTTCACTGACCGCAATCATGGAAATACCTAGAATCATATTATTACAAATTTTTGCGGCTTGACCAGTGCCTGCGGGGCCGGTGTGAATAATGCGTTTGCCTAATTTTTCTAAATATTTTGTTGCTCGTACAAAATGAGATTTTTCACCGCCTACCATAATTGTTAAAGATGCTTTTTCTGCACCAGCTACACCGCCTGAAACTGGTGCATCCAACATCGCAATACCTTTTTGTTGAGCCTCCAGATGAAGGGCCTGGCTTGTTGCAATATCAATGGAAGAACTATCAATGTATAAAGCCTTTTTATCCAACTGCGAAAAAAGACCGTCAATTCCTTGACACACTGTAGAAACTTGCGCACCCGTCTGCAACATAGTAAATACGACCTCTGCCCCCCTCGCCACATCCCCAGCCTTCTCAACCGTAATCGCACCCATTTCAACACAAGCCTGCACAGCTGCCGGCACAAGATCAAAAACTTGCACCCTAAGCCCCGCATCCAAAAAATGCTTGACCATAGGTTTCCCCATATGCCCTAACCCAACAAATCCGATTGTTGACATCGCTGCTCTCCTAACACATATATGGTGCTTTCAATCTATTCATTATAGAAGAAGCAGCGGGTCCCGGCTAAAAAAAATCTTTTACATCCAAAATATCATAATATTTTTCCTTACGCGATGAGGGGTTTCAGGGGAGAGAATCGTGATTCTCTCCCCTAAATATATAAGGAAGCATCTCCCGGTTATAAAATTAACAGCTATTAATAGATGTCACGGAGTGAGCGCTATATCAAAAATCATGAACCGGGAGATGCTGAGTGCTGAACCAGCTTTGGGTGATGGTTTTTAGTTTGGTGTAGAATTGAACGCCTTCATTGCCGTGAAGATGAAGGTCGGCGAAAATGGAATTTTTCCATCCGCCAAAACTGAATTGTGCGGCAGGGACTGGGATGGGAATATTAATTCCAACCATGCCGGTTTGGACTTGATGGGCGAAGGCTCTGGCAATTTGGGGGTCTGCGGTGAAAATGGCCGAGCCGTTTCCGTATTGGTTATTGTTAATTAAATCAATGGCTTGAGCGAATGTCTTAACCCTAACAACACATAAGACTGGACCAAAAATTTCATTGGTATAAATACTCATTTCGGGGCTGACATGATCAAATAAACAGGCACCCATGAAATTCCCTTCGGGATAGGATTCAATTTTAAGCTCTCTTCCATCCACAATCAGTTTGGCCCCTTCAGAAATACCTTGGTCTACAAAAGACAAAACGCGTTGTAAATGTTCACGTGTGACCAAAGGCCCCATGGCTACAGAAGAATCATTACCGGCACCAATTTTTAAGGTTGTTGATAAGGTTTTTAATCTTGAAACCAACTCATCGGCTGTGGAATCGCCCACCACCACTGCCACTGAAATAGCCATACAACGCTCACCCGCAGAGCCGTAGGCAGCGCCAAAAATAGCGTTGGCGGCTTGTTGAATATCGGCGTCAGGCATTACTAAGGCATGATTTTTTGCCCCACCATAAGCTTGAACGCGTTTATGATGTTGCATGGCTGTTTGCTGAATATGCTGAGCCACCGGCGTTGAACCCACTGCACTCACTGCTGCCACATCCGGATGTGTAATTAACGCATCCACAGCGGTTTTGTCACCTTGAATAATATTCAACACACCATCGGGTAATCCAGCGGCTTGCATTAATTCCGCTAATTTTAAAGATACCGAAGGATCACGCTCTGAAGGTTTTAGAATAAAGGTATTACCGCAGGCTATAGCGATAGGAAACATCCACAGCGGAATCATCACAGGAAAATTAAAAGGGGTAATGCCGACACAAACACCCAAAGGTTGACGCAAAGAATAAGCATCAATCTGAGTTCCGACTGATTCGCAATATTGAGTTTGCAAGTGATGCGGTATACCACAAGCAAATTCCACCACAGCCAAACCCCGTTGCACAGACCCTTTAGCATCAGCGAGGGTTTTACCATGTTCTTCCATCACAATCTGAGCTAATAAATCGGCGTGCTGATCCAGTAATGCTTTAAATCGAAATAATATTTGCGCCCGTTTCGCAGGCGTAGTGTTTGCCCACTCAGGAAAAGCTTTTTTAGCTGATTTCACAGCAAGATCAACCTCTGCAGAATCAGCAAAAATCACTTGTTTAGAAACTTGATTAGTCAGCGGATCTCGAAGTGGTTGCCAATTACCACTGTCACCAGCACTTTGCTTACCATCAATAAAATGAAGCACATCCCTGTTCATAGCCCACCAATAAATTTGAATTCGATGAGGATATTATACCATATTCATACGCTGAGAAGGGTGCAAGATCTGCCCCCTAGATCTTTACTACGTTTGATGGGTACAGTTTGCTTGGTGTAACCTTCAAACGTAGATCTGACTCCTTCCCTCTAATTCGCCTTAGCTGCTAACGCAGGTGCTCATGCCACATAGTCAGGGTAAGTATCCTCAACAACGCTTGGTTGTAAATTGTTTGTGCAATATCAATGCCTGATACTCACACCACAACTCTGTTCAAACAATGCCGTGCTTTGATGGCTCAGCTTCAGGAAATTCATCGTATTGACCACAAGCAAACTCGATAACATTAGCAATACTAAGACCACGATCAGTGCATGGCCTGAATGTTGATGAGTAGGATGAAACATATTTATTCTTTTATTTTCCGAGTAGTAATACAAATCTCCATTGATGATGATTTTTCAATTTTATCACTGTATCGACAGGAGCGTTATCAAAAAATTCTAGGTCAAATTCAACAGCTTTTACTTGATGCCAATCTTGAATTTCTGAAGACGATTGACAGATCCACTTTGAATCTAATTTTCGACAGAATTTTAATCGAAGTAATTTTAAATCATGACTCAGCACCTCAGATCGTTGATTCCCCTCCTGCACCCACAATACAAATCCTCGCTCTTTTACAGCCCTTGTTAAATAATAACGACGTGTTATCTCGGTGCTACGTACTACCAAAATTTCCTGAGAATAGAAATCCTTCCCAATTTCAACACCTTGATGTAACACCGTTTTAAAATAGCCAACAATAAATCTCAATTCAGATAACTCTTGAGTTATCGCATTATGGATGTAATTTAATTTTGTTAGCAACACGTATCCTTGAATTCCCACCACTATAATTTCTGCGCTTAATGCAATACTCAGCAACCACTGAAAGAGCATTTTAATGACTCAAGAATGCTATGATTCTTAAAATTTCAGAAGAAGGTGGCAGCTGCGCTGAAGAAAAAGCCTGAATTGCTGCCACATTGTTTATCTCAGTTTCAGAAAGTGTCTTCACAGCCTCAATCGTACGGTAATAGTCCTGTTTATCCAATTGAAGATAAAACGTCATTAACCTCAAATCAGAGACAGTGATAATCAACAGCAAACTCAAACTGATCAGTATTTCTGTCATAATAAACTCTATGCAAACTAGACAAGTTGCAGCATATACAGACCCAATGACAATCTATACTAGTACTATTTCAGTATTGACATTCTTACCTATCTTCCATTACTAATATTGCCAATTAATATCATTACCCTTCTCACCTATCCGTCATTGCGAGCGAAGCGTGGCAATCCAGAAATAATAAATAGCCGATTGCATTTAAACGATGCTGTCATATAAATCAGCCCACAGCGGATTAGTGCTCTCAATTAAAGCCAATTTCATTTTCCTATTTCCTGCTTTTATTTGCTTCTCTCTGCAAATCGCACTGTATATGTCATCATAAATTTCGTAATAAACCAGTTGATTGCAATTATAGTATTTTTGAGAATCCTCTTATATTAGAAAATTTATGCTCGTAGACTCTCCTGACTAGATTATTCGTTACGCCTACATAGAGGGTTCCATTTCTTTGATTTGCTAATATGTAGATTGCGGGTTGGTATTCTTAGATTTTTTGAGATCCTCATGTTGATTTTAATGGGGATTATCTCAAAATATTTCTCATCGATATACTCGGTATGATGTTGTAATTGGCTATTTATTATTTCTGGATTGCCACGCTTCGCTCGCAATGACAGATAGGTGAGAAGGGTAATGATATTAATTGGCACCATGAGTAATGACGGATAGCTGAGATTAATTCTTTCAAGGTACCACATCAGCAACGAAAGTTAGATAAGAACCTCAATACTTTAAATGCGCCACTTCAGTGATGAGAGTTGATGAGCAGGTAAATACTCTTTCTGGCTGCAGAGACATGACTGGGGTTAAGAATAATCCTAACCCCTGAAGTTGTGAGATCTATCGTACTTAAACCTGGCTCAAAAGCTGATTTAAACGCTTTACGTAGGTGCCTGGATCTTCTAATTGCCCTCCTTCGGCTAGCAAGGCGGAATCAAAGATTACGTGGGTCCAACGGCTGAAACTCTCGTCATCTTGCTCGGTTTTTAGACGTGCGATGAAAGGATGCTTTGGATTCACTTCTAGAATGGGTTTTGAATCCATGTAGCTTTGACCGGCTGCTTTTAACATCCGCTGTAAATGCGCACTCATTTCGTTTTCATCAGAGACTAAACACGCCGGTGAATCGGTTAGGCGATGCGTGAGGCGAATTTCTTTGACTTTGCCTTCGCCCAAACTTTCTTTCATTTGTTTGAGAACGCTATCAAAGTCTTTTTCCATTTCCTTTTCAGCCTCTTTTTCTTCTTCAGAACCTGAAATATCAATATCTCCTTTGGTCACTGATTGAAGCTTTTTGCCTTCAAATTCAGTTAAATGAGCGACAAGCCACTCATCGACGCGATCAGTCAGGAACAAGACTTCGATGCCTTTTTTGCGGAAAATCTCGAGATGCGGGCTGTTCTTGCAGGCGTTAAAGGTTTCTGCTGTCACATAATAGATTTTATCTTGGTCAGGGTTCATGCGGCTGATGTAATCTGTCAATGAAACAGTTTGGTCTGCCACATCTTTGTAGGTTGAAGCAAATCTGAATAATTTTGCAATCCGTTCACGATTTGCATAATCTTCTGCAGGGCCTTCTTTGAGCACCGTACCAAATTGAGTCCAGAATTCAGTATATTTTTCAGGCTCATCAATCGACATACTTTCCAACAAATCCAAAACGCGACGTGCACAAGCCGTCTTAATTTGCTCGATCACTTTATCATTTTGTAAAATTTCACGAGACACATTGAGCGGCAAATCGTTTGAATCCACGATACCCCGTACAAAACGCAAATAAGCAGGCAGCAAATGTTCCGCATCATCCATAATAAAAACACGTTGAACATAGAGTTTTAATCCATAACGTGAGTCGCGATTAAACATATCAAAGGGCGCACGTTTTGGAATATACAGCAAATTCGTATAATCAAGACGCCCCTCAACTTTATTATGAGACCAGGCCAAAGGCTCCTGAAAATCATGCGAAATGTGATTATACAATTCTTTATATTGTTCGTCGGTAATTTGAGATTTTGGCAAAGTCCATAAGGCTTTGGCTTGATTAACGACTTCTTCCTCCAGACGTTTTTCGGGTTTATCCCCTTCTTTCGGATCGTCTGAACTCACATCAACTTCTCTTTCCATCACGATCGGTAACAAAATATGATCAGAATATTTTTTCACGATATTCCGCAGTCTGAAATTATCCAAAAATTCATCTTCATCTTTCTTCAAATGCAGAATAATTTCAGTGCCACGTTGTGGGCGCTCAATATTTTCAATGGTGAATGTACCCAAACCATCCGATTCCCATCGTACACCCTGATCAGATCGCATACCGGCACGTCGCGTAAGCACGGTCACTTTATCCGCAACCACATAAGCTGAATAAAATCCCACACCAAATTGACCAATCAATTGCCGATCTTTGGCCTGGTCTTTGGAAAGATTATTCAGAAATTCCTTTGTCCCTGATTTGGCGATAGTACCAATATTCTCAATCACCTCTTCACGACTCATACCAATACCATTATCCCGAATCGAAATCGTTCGAGCGGCCTTATCAAAGGTCAACCACAATTTCAGCTCAGGATCGTCCTCAAATAAAGCATTATCAGAAAGCCCCTCGAACCGCAATTTATCCGCCGCATCAGAAGCGTTAGAAATCAACTCACGCAAAAAGATTTCTTTATTGCTATACAACGAATGAGTCACTAAATGAAGTAGCTGTTTTACTTCCGCCTGAAAACTAAGTGTTTCTGCCTGAGTCTGAACCGTCATTGCGATTTTTCTCCTATCCACCAAAGGTCATAAATCTGACATTCAAGCCTCGCCGAATGCCACCAATCATGGGTTTAAGGTATGGTCAAAGTTGATATTTTCAAGGGCAAGCTAGATTGTTTGTTTCAAAGAAAGAAAACTGGATTGCCACGCTGCGCTCGCCATGACGGAGGGGGAGAATCCAAGTGCGCCGCCGCATGTTATTGTAATAAATACAAGTATTTTATGTAGATTTATTAATGTTATATGCTATAATTAGCATAGGAGAATGGGTGATACACTCGGTTCTCAGAGTCTGGTATTAACGGAGGGTAATGATATGAACACCGCTCTAATATATAAGGTTGCTGCTCTGGTGCTTATCATTGGAGGCCTTAATTTAGGGCTAATTGGTGCGTTTCATTTTGATGCTATCGGTGCAGTAGTGCACGGTGACCTTGGAATGCGCATCGTTGATATCGTCATTGGCGTAGCAGCTGTCGTTAAATTATATGCCATGTTTGGCGCTAAAAAATAATAAAGAACGGAATTAAAAAAGGCAGGTTCATCCTTGAACCTGCCTTTTTGGTGTCAGGTCTCCCTGATTTTTAATCCTTCAATAAGTCTTCATCAATACCATTTTCTTTCAACATTTCTCGAAGATGCTTCATGGCTTCAAACTGAATTTGTCGAACCCGTTCTCGAGTTAGATGAATATTTCTACCCACTTCCTCTAATGTTTCACGCTCATAACCTCGCAATCCAAATCGACGAGCGATCACTTCCCGTTGACGATCCGGTAGATAATTTAAAATCTTGTCCAGTTTACCCACCAAATCGGAGCTTTGAAGCAACATCGAGGGATCATCATTTTCCTCATCGGCAATAATATCCACTAACGACTTATCGCCTTCACTCACCGGAACATCAATCGAAGAAACATCCCGTTGCAATTCCATAATGCGCTGAATATCTTCCAGCGGCTTATCCACCAGCGTGGCAATTTCTTCAGACGTCGGTTCATGATCCAAGGTTTGAGTCAGCGATCGTGCAGCACGCAAATAAGTATTCAATTCTTTAACAATATGAATCGGCAATCGAATTGTCCGGCCTTGATTCATAATTGCGCGTTCTACTGTTTGTCGAATCCACCAAGTCGCATAAGTTGAAAATCGAAACCCACGTTCGGGATCATATTTCTCAACCGCATGCATCAACCCTAAATTACCCTCTTCAATCAAATCTAAAAAGGCCAATCCTCGACCTAAATATCTACGCGCAATTTTAACTACCAAGCGCAAATTGGATTCAATCATTCGAGCCCGGGCTTTTTTATTGCCACGTTTGATTTGACGAGCGAGTTTAATCTCTTCGGCGTGTGTTAATAATGCCGCGAAACCAATCTCATTGAGATACAATTGGGTGGGATCAAGATCAGAAGGGGTTTTTTGATGACTCTTCGTAAACTCCTGAATTTCTACGGCAGAATCATCGGCCTCAGAAAACGCTTCAGACTCATCCATTGGCTCTTCCATATATTCAGGGTCCAACTCCGATTCAAACTTAAATTCCTGATCAGCGACGTGCAGTTCCATAACTTTTCCATCCTTGGTAAGTTTCAGTTTCTTTGGCATTGCTGCCTCCTTGCTTAACAACACTTGGTAGAAAAAATCCTTTTTTCTATTTCAAGTATTGTGTGGGGTTTACGGGTTTTCCGTCGCGTCGGATCTCGAAGTGCAACATCTCTTGTCCTGATGGTGCTCGCCCCATAAAGGCGATTTCTTGACCCGCTTTGACCTGCATTCCCTCGGTAACGATTAATTCACTATTATGCGCATACGCAGATAATAAACTGACATTATGCTTAATAATGATAAGGTTACCGTAGCCTCTTAATCCAGAACCGCTATAAACAACGACTCCGCTTTGGCTGGCTTTGACAGGTTGGCCATACTGGCCCGCGATATCAATTCCCTTATTACCCAACTGACTCGAGGAATATTGCCCAACAATCTTTCCTTGAGTCGGCCATAGAAAGCAGTGTACACATTTTTTTGCAAAAATCAAGTCTTTTCTTTCTTCTTGTTCATTTTTTTCATTAATGGCATGATTAGAGTCATAAATTTTGGTCTGTTTTTGTGAGATTATTTCATTTGTTGGAAGGGCTGAAAGCCGCGCAGGATCTGGCATTGGCAGTTGCGAGCGTTCTTTCGATTGATGGTTAACATAAGGCTCGTTAAGCGTTGATTTTAAATGAGATTTTTTTTCATCTTTTGGGGTCGGCAGCACCAATTGACGGGGAGATTCTAAAACCAGTAAGTTATTTTTTGCTCCGACCTTAACAGTTTTAGAATAAGGAAGGGGTTTTTCTAAATGAGCCAACTGAGAGGAAGGTAATTTTACACGTAATATTTTTCCTGCTTGCAATGCAAAAGGCGCTTTCAAATGATTGATCGCCGCGAGTTGTCGATAATCAAGATTAGAAGCCCAGGCTATTGAATACAGCGTATCGCCCTTTTGCACACGGTATTGATCTGAATTAATCGCCGCTACGAGCCCTCGATTTTCGACAGGCGCTACGGTGTCTACTTCGGTACAAGCACTGAGAAAAGTGACGAGTGATAAAGCTATTAATCGTTTCATCGCTCACCTTAGAATTAAATAGAGAATGATAGCCAAAACAATTACCACCCAACCTAATACATCCACAATCTTTCGTAATACAGTATCCATGCGCTCTCCACCCCAACGCATTAATCCCGCCACCAAAAAAAATCGCGCACAGCGCCCCATTAATGAGGATAAGACAAAGGGTATGATAGCCATGTTCAAAGCACCAGCAGCGACCGTAAAAACTTTAAAGGGGATGGGTGTAAAAGCCGCAATGAACATCGCCCAAATTCCCCAGTCTTTAAACCACTCTTTGGCGGTTTGATAGGCTTGATCATAACCGACTTGCACAATCCAAGGATAAATAAATTCAAAGGCAAAATAGCCGATGCAATACCCCATCACACCACCCAAAGTAGATGCAACAGCAGTCATAGCAGCGTAACGCCAGGCCATATGCGGCTTCGATAACGACATAGGTGCTAACATAACATCCGGTGGCAAAGGAAAAAATGCCGCTTCAATAAAACTTAAACCGGATAAATAATACGGTGCATGTCTGTGGGTAGACCAATGCATCATCTGAGCATAAAGCTTAGAAAAAATTTTCATTTATCACCTACTTAGATAAGAAAGATCATAAATGGGGTCTGGTCTAACATTGAAACCTAATTTCAATCTTAGACCTGACCCTATCCATGAAGGGCGCATGCAAAGATTGCAAACGCAAACTTGTCATTTGTCAGGACCTGACCCCATCAACCTGAATATTCTTCACCCAGGAAGAAACTTGATCAAAAGCTTGATAGTGAGTCAGATCAATTTTGAGGGGTGTGATAGAAACTTTATTCTGAGTAATTGCATAAAAATCTGTCCCGGCCCCATCATCACGAGCAGGCCCTGCTGGGCCGACCCAATACACTTCTTTGCCCCGAGGATCTTTGGCACGAACCACAGGTTCGGCAAAGTGACGCGAACCTAAGCGCGTTACTTCAAACCCGACCAATTCATCATAAGGAACATCGGGAACATTCACATTCAATATCGTATCTGCCGGTAGTGGATCGCTTAAAACGTGCTGGACTAATATCCTCGCTACCCTACCCCCGGTTTCATAATGCCGACATTGATCACCCACCAAGGAAATTGCAATGGCAGGCAATCCCAAAAACCGCCCTTCTATCGCTGCGGCCACCGTTCCAGAATAAAGGATATCATCCCCCAAATTAGCACCTTCGTTGATTCCTGATACAACCATTGAAGGACGCTCTTCCAGCAAGCCCGTTAACGCCAAATGCACACAATCCGTGGGTGTACCTTCCACACTGATGGAGCCATTTTCAATCGTTTTAATCCGCACCGGCGAATCCAGCGTTAAGGAATTACTCGCGCCACTGCGATTTCGATCGGGGGCCACCACTAAAATCGGCGCCACTTCCCTCAGATGATCTGCCAAAACAGCCAAACCTCTGGCATAAACACCGTCATCATTAGACAATAATATTTTCATGGGGATCCTGTTGATGATAAAGACAGAAGTGTACATGAAGATTAATGCGGAGGTAAATTGGATTTAGGATCAGACAGCGGTTCCCGCCTAAGCGGGAAATCCTGAGGATCAGAAATTCCCGGTGCGGCTTCTATGGGAGTTGCTGATTTAGGATATTACTTTGAGATCAGTAATACGACAGCCTGCGCCGCCATAGCTTCTTGACGACCAATTTCGCCCAATCCTTCATTGGTCTTAAATTTTAGACTGACTTTATCAACAGTTAATTTCAAAAGCGTTGCAATATTTTCTCGCATCGCCTCTCTGTATTGTGACAACCTCGGTTTTTCGGCCAGTAAGTTGATATCTATATTTGAAACCACAAGATTAAGTTCATCAATTAACTCTATGATATTACTCATTAAATCTGTTCCAGAAACTCCTGCATATTGAGGGTCGGTATCAGGGAAATGTTGCCCCAGATCCCCCAGAGCAGCTGCGCCTAAAATTGCATCGCCAAGTGCGTGCAAAATAACATCGGCATCAGAATGGCCGAGTAAACCTTTATCGAATGGAATTGTAAGGCCCGCTAAAATTAGGGGGCGTTCAGGAACGAGGTGGTGAATATCATAACCGATACCGATTCTCATCAGCACTCGACCTCTGTGTCGAGAGCATGGTCTTCCAAGGAATTCGAGAGCAGAAGCTTTTTCATTGTCACATAATCAGCAGGGGTGGTTACTTTAATGTTATCCGAATGACCTTGCACCATGATCACGGGATGCCCCTTTCTTGTTAGCGCTGACGCTTCGTCAGTTATAGCCAGTCCTAATTCCAGGGCTTCTTCAAGGCAACTCTTTAAAAGCCCAAAACGAAACATTTGAGGGGTAAATGCGCGCCACATTTGCTCGCGCTGAACATCTTGGCTAATGAGATGATTAGCATCGATCTTTTTTAAACTATCGCAAATCGGTGTGCCGAGTACTCCACCTACAGGATGCTGCCCAACTGACTTGATTAATCGATTCAGATCAGTGTATGCAATGTTGGGTCTTGCTGCATCGTGCACCAAGATCCAGTCGTCTTCATGAGCCGTTTTGGCAATTTCCTTAAGGCCAGCGAGCACTGAATGATATCGTTCATGCCCGCCCACTACGGCATTAAGCTTCGGATGCCTTGCAATAGGTAAAGAGGAAAAGCGATGGTCTTCTTGAGCGATCACGACCACCACCTGTTCGATCAGCGGTAGCTCAAGAAATGGCTGCACGGAATACTCAAGAATAGTTTGATGCGCTATAGGGTAGTATTGCTTGGGAATAGTTCCATCCATTCGCTGTCCCGAACCCGCCGCGGCGATAATGCAATAATATTTTTGCGAAAAATTACTCATATTAATCAGAACCTTAGCAGGGTAATTTAATCAATGACCTGATAAAATTTTTCGTCTTCTCTGATCATACCCATAACAGTTCGAGCGTGTTCTTCAATGGCTTCATTGCCTTCACGCAAATCGGTAACATCTGCCGCCAACACAGCGTTGCGTTTTGCTAAACTGGCGTTTGTTTCATCAGCCATAGCAATTTGTCGTTTAATTTCAAATAGTTGGCACAAACCACTGGGCCCCAGCCACAACTGATATTGCATGCTGACCAAGAGGACGAAAAGTGCCACTGTCAAAGCTTTTGCAGACGTATTAACCAAAGAACAGTCCTTTGTTACTAAGATTTGTAGGGTGCTCGCCACTGCACCAAATAACAGCGGTTGTCCTTTTTAACGCCAGATTCAATGAATGTCAAGTGTGTGAGGGTGTCAAATCTGCACAATAAACAACTAAAAAGTACAAAACACGAGTCTATTTTCCACAGTGAGCTCAGGCGGTATTATTTATGACTAAGCCGCCTGGAATACAACTTCTGACTGCCCAGCATAGCGACAATTATCACCCAGCATTTCTTCAATGCGTAATAATTGATTGTATTTTGCAATCCGATCTGTTCGGCATAAAGACCCTGTTTTAATCTGGCCAGCATCGGTTGCGACGGCCAAATCAGCAATCGTTGTGTCTTCTGTTTCACCTGAACGATGCGATACAACCACTTGATAATCATTGGATTTTGCTATCATCACCGTATGCAGAGTTTCTGTCAACGTACCAATTTGATTGAGTTTAATTAAAATGGCATTAGCAATGTTTTGATCGATGCCTCGTTGGAAAATTTTGGCGTTGGTGACAAAAATATCATCACCCACTAATTGAATCTGCTGACCTAAACGTGATGTTAATAACTGCCAACCTCTCCAATCATTTTCTGCCATGCCATCTTCAATACTGATAATCGGGTATTGACGAACCCAAGCCGCCAAATAATCCACAAAATGTTCTGAGCTTAACTTCAAATTTTCAGAGCGTAATGCGTATTGACCATCTCGATAAAATTCTGAGCTGGCGATATCTAAAGCCAGAGAAATATCAGAACCCAATTCAAATCCAGCACGCTCAATGGCCGCTAAAATAAAATCCATAGCGGCTGAATTAGAAGGCAACTGAGGTGCAAATCCACCCTCATCACCAACAGAGGTTGCTAAGCCACGTTGTTTGAGCTCAGCTTTCAACACGTGAAAGACTTCTGCTCCCCAACGCAGCGCTTCTCGAAAACTAGAGGCACCATGAGGCACTATCATGAACTCTTGAATATCAACCTGATTATCGGCGTGTGCGCCACCATTGATCACATTCATTAAAGGCACGGGTAAACGAAACGGGCCTTCGCCCCCTAGATAAGCAAACAAAGGCTGATCCTCTGCAGCTGCTGCGGCATGCGCAACCGCTAAGGACACCGCAAGAATCGCATTAGCCCCCAATCGCTCTTTGTTTTCAGTGCCGTCCAGTTTTATTAGATCATTATCAATAGCTTCCTGCTCAAACACATCGCGCCCTAACAGGGCTTCTTGAATCTCGAAATTAATATGAGCCACCGCATTTTGCACGCCCTTTCCACCGTAGCGGTGCAAATCACCGTCTCTCAATTCCAAGGCTTCGCGAGATCCAGTTGAAGCTCCGGAAGGCACCGAAGCCCTACCCCGAATTCCATTCGTTAACTCCACCTCAGCTTCAACTGTAGGGTTTCCCCGAGAATCCAAAATCTCTCGTCCATGAACTTTGCGGATTACTGCACTCATCGTTTCCCCCGAAGTTTGTTTAAGATTTCTTTTTAACCACTTGATCTATCTCAATTAATGAGCTCAATAATTCCTCCATTTTAGCCAGAGGCCACGAGTTGGGCCCATCGCTCAGCGCCTTTTCAGGATTAGGATGTGTTTCCATAAATAAACCTGAAATTCCTACTGCAACGGCCGCTCTGGCTAAAACGGGAATAAATTCTCGCTGACCACCCGACGTCGTTCCTTGCCCACCGGGTAATTGTACCGAGTGCGTAGCATCAAAAACTACCGGACATTTTGTTTCACGCATAATCACCAAGGAGCGCATATCCGAAATTAAATTATTATAGCCAAAACTCGCCCCACGCTCACAGACCATAATGTTGTTATTCCCTGTAGAACGCATTTTTTCGACCACCGACACCATATCCCATGGCGCTAAAAATTGGCCTTTTTTAACATTCACGGGCAAACCCTGCTCAGCCACTTTGCGCATAAAATCTGTTTGCCGACATAAAAATGCCGGGGTTTGAAGAATATCAACCACGGAAGCGACTTCTTCTAAGGGAGTATTCTCATGCACATCGGTAATCACAGGGACATTATAAGTGGATTTCACCTTGGCCAATATCGCCAACCCTTGCTCAATCCCCAACCCGCGAAAACTCGTATGAGAGGTTCGATTGGCCTTATCAAATGAGGCTTTGAAAATATAGGGCACACCGAGCTTTTTTGTTAACTCAACCAAGGTACCCGCCGTATCCATGATCAACTGCTCAGATTCAATAACGCAAGGCCCCGCCATCAGAAAAAGCGGTTTATCCAAGCCAACTTCAAAACCCAATAAATTCATAGTTTTTCACCATTGTTGAATGATAATAATTCTCAGAGCATAAAGCTTAGATCTTTTTTCGCACTTTCAAGGCGAAATAGGAGCATTTTAACAGATTTAACCTTTGTGGTGAATAGAGACAAAACGGGTCTGGATTTTTTTCAATCCTGTACTATGCTTAATTTTTGCCCTCTTCTCTCAAAGGGAGGTTGAGAAAGTGGCAGAAATTACGGGCATTCATCAATCATCAGGGTATGTTTCATTGTCGTGGAACTCCCCTGAGATTTTAGGGGGGTATCAAGGATGAGTTTTTCGAGTTTGCATTCTGAGAGTGATCAGGACTTTGAAGATAATTGGAATGGTCAACATCAACCTCAGGCAGGACTGTTATTACAACAATTTAATGATGCTTGGATGAACAATGCTTGGACAGTCGAAGAAAGTTGGTTCGATCAAGACTTTCGATTTGTGACTCCGCTATGTACTCAGAGCAGCTTCACCGATTTCAGTGCCTGGTTTGAAAAAGTTCTACCCTCTATCGATAGTGCACAAGTCACTCAAATCTATCCTTCTGATCAATGCTACTGCTGTGTGGTTGACGTCAACATCGGAGGACATTCCAGTATTTTGCGCATCGCCCAACTTGTCTCTTTCGAAAACAACAAAATCTCCGAAATTGAGTGGATTTTCGATCCCAGCGAAGTCTTTGAGCTGTTTAACGGGGCCGTTAACGAAGTAGAAATACTCGGGAATTAAAACGACGTTATTTGTTTTTTCCAAACGTGTTTTCTTTACTAGCGTTGTCTAGTAGAGCCTGCAACTGATCGATCTCCGATAATCGTTGTTGAAGTAGGGTTTGTCGTTGTTCGGCGAGATGCATTACAGTGGCCATCCCAGGTTTCTGAGTGGTTGTTTTACTGCACAGCAATTCCTTGACTTGATTTTTTGAGCTCATTCCACACCTCCTTGTATAGAATCTGTTTGATCTTACTCTTGAGCGAACCCCAAAGCAAGGGGTTCAAGAGTCGACACCGGGCAATTTACAAATAACGCTAGCTGTGCCAATTATGCGTAGAGATTGAAGAATTCAAACGTTTTGGTTGTTAAGAAAACTGATATCTGGTAAAGTACCTCCCAAACTTAGAAAAACCAGGCTCAGACATTAACATTAACTAGCAATAAGAGACTTTATAATGCGCCACCAAGACGAAAACAATCTAGATGAACTCAATTTATCCGAAACACAAGAGTTACGCCAGTGTGTTAAAGAGCTGCGAAGAATTGTTTCCGAGAATGAAAGTGCTCAAGCGAGGGCTTTGTCGAGCGGGCTCACTACAATCGTTCCACTGAACCATCCATGGTATAATTGGCAAAACGATATGCATGAGCACAATAAACCAGATACTCAATTGTCATCGAAATTCCGATTTCGATTCAGTACTGTTGGATCCCGATCGCAAAAACAGCATATTGGCGTAAGAGCACGGCTTAAAGGCGCCAAAACTCCTTCCCCCAAAAAAAGACAACTGGATGAAGACTCACCACAACCCCTGGTTTATTGGAAGTCTCCCGAGAAACAACTGTGTACTAAAGTTTCAGCAGTACGAAGCTTGGATGAAGACCTCAAGATTAGCCGAGTTATGGATATCGATCAAAGCGCCTTCAATGATTCTGCCTTGGTGAGACAGAACTCTCAATCACCCAGTAAACACTCCTCTCCTCATGAAGAAGAATCTGAAAAAAAACACTCGCTCCACAACAGTGGCCAGAAAGCCCCCGTTAAAGAAACTTCACCCAAAACTCAGATCCTGCCAGACTCAGCTCCTGAAGACCCAGCAATGGGTTTAAATGAGCCGGTTGATGCAAAAGACGACCTCAATGAGATATTAGCCGAATTTCGATCGCTAACAATCAATGAATTAGAGAAAATAACAACCATTATCCGGAACAGTAAAGCCTTCTTACCGCAATACAGTGAAATCAATAGGGAGGGTATATCGCTATCAGGCTATCAAACGAAAGCGTTTTTGGGCGCATTATCGCTCGCAACATTGAATCAAATCATTCAATTACTGAAAGACAATATCACTCAATTAAAACTGTTGTTAAAAAAATTGATGGCTGTACCAGAGAACCAGTTACCGGTGACTGAGATGGTAAAACAAAGCATCCAACGTGCTCTTGCACAAGATACCGATTTTTTATCGATAACATCCACAGAAACTCATAAGCTTCTGAATAAAACGATCGCTTTTCTTCGCTATTTTCAAATTGAATTTAAGCTTGGTATTGAGACAGAAGTATTACATCAGTATCTAGGTTCTGAAACAGGATGCACCCAAGAGTATTTAGATAATAACCCCACTTTAGTGCGTAATTTAATCGAATGTGCCAATACAAAACTCCAGCCCAACACCAACTCTCTGAAACCCATGGCGTGGTTTCATCAGGCAGAGAACTTAAAGAAGGAAATGCTGGTAGAGCTTGATAAATACAAAAACGACCTCACCCATGCAGAACATCAAGCCGCAATGCTCAAGGAAGCAAGTCAACCACAATTATGCCTCTAATCTTCCCAACGCTTGAATTGATGATTCAATAAAGGTGTAGTTACTCAAGCGATACTCTGCTTGAGGTTTGCGGGATGAAAAGCTTTAGCCGCTTTAACAAAACTAATAAAGAGCGGATGACCATCGCGAGGATTTGAAGTGAATTCAGGGTGAAATTGAACAGCAACAAACCAGGGATGATCGGGCAACTCAATTGTTTCGACCAAATTGTCTTCACGCGAGCGACCTGAAATCACCAAGCCCGCTTCTTCTAATTGAGCGACATAAGAGGGGTTCACTTCGTAACGATGTCGATGACGTTCAGCAATTTCTGTTTTGCCGTAAATTTTTGCGATTAATGAATTGGCTTGTAATTTGCAGGGCTGTGCGCCCAATCGCATCGTACCCCCTTTAGCCCCAGTTTCAGCACGCAATTCTTTGACACCATCTTGGGTCCATTCTGTCACCAAAGCCACCACCGGATTTTCCGTATCGGCAACAAATTCAGTGCTATTAGCATTCGCTAAATGCGCCTGATGCCTTGCAAATTCTATGATCGCAATTTGTAATCCTAAACAAATGCCAAGATAAGGAACCTTATGTGTACGCGCGTAATTCACCGCCATCATTTTTCCTTCAACACCACGGTTACCAAATCCACCTGGCACTAAAATGGCATCGACATTTTTCAACCAATACTCTGCGCCTTGTTTTTCAATTTGTTCCGCCTCAACATAAACCAGATTCACTTTATTTTTCGTTTGAATACCGGCATGAATTAAAGCTTCATTGAGCGATTTATAAGAATCAGTGAGTTCGGTGTATTTTCCGACCATGGCAATCGTGACAGTGCCTTCCGGATTTTTATGAGCCTGCACGACGCGTTCCCACTCTGATAAATTCGGTGGGCCCACTTTAATGCCTAATTTTCGGACCACCAACTCACCCACACCCTGAGATTCTAACATCATGGGTATTTCGTAAATGGACTGCACATCCACCAAAGAAATTACAGCGGCTTCTTCGACGTTAGTAAACAAGGCAATTTTGCGTTTTTCATTGGCAGGCAAAGGGCGTTCTGATCGACAAAATAGAAAATCCGGCTGAATACCGATCGAACGTAATTCTTTGACAGAATGCTGCGTGGGTTTTGTTTTCATCTCACCGGCAGTGGGAATATAAGGCACTAAGGTTAAATGCAAATAGAGTGTATTTTCGATACCGAGATCAACGCGTAATTGACGAATCGCTTCGAGAAAGGGTAAGGATTCAATATCGCCGACGGTTCCACCAATTTCTACCAAAGCCACATCGTAACTGTCTGCGCCCAACAAAATTTTGCGTTTGATCTCGTCAGTAATATGAGGAATAACCTGTATGGTTGCGCCCAAATAATCCCCACGACGTTCGCGCTCGATCACATCTTTGTAAACCCGACCGGTGGTAAAATTATTGGCCTGGGTCATTTTGGTACGCACAAAACGCTCATAATGCCCCAGATCGAGGTCTGTTTCTGCGCCATCATCCGTCACAAAAACTTCCCCATGCTGGAAAGGGCTCATAGTACCGGGATCAACATTGATATAAGGGTCGAGTTTAATGAGGGTCACTCGTAAACCCTGTGCCTCTAGAAGGGCAGCTAAAGAAGCTGAAGTCAGGCCTTTGCCTAAGGATGAAACAACACCACCCGTCACGAAAATAAACTTTGTCATGGGAACTCCCGGTTCTGAATTTTCACTATACCCGGGAGTTCATGATACCAACATAAGGGTTGACTAACAAGTCCTACTTGGCTCTGACACCTTCCTCACATTCATTTTGAAGTCCATTTAGGAATGAATGGCTGCCGTTCGTCATCTGTGTACTCTTCAGATCCTTCTTGAAATGTCGCGCTTCCCACCTGCTTTCTAAGACGATCACACATCAGAAAGATTTTATTAACATCGGCAGAAGCTATTGCCTTACAGCTCAGAAGACCATTAATGAATGATTTTAAATCTGGGACAAAGACTCGGACACTTTTGTTTTCCAATTCTTGGTAAGTAATTGGCTTCATAGCCAATTGATTCTCTTCCATTTTACAAGAAACATTATATATTCGACATACGCCTATTATATCAGGATTAGTGTGCTTAGGGATCAAAACTAAAGTGTATTGATTACCTCGTATATTCTCACAATATACTCTCTTAAGATGATGCGCGCGATTATCCCCACTAGATACGTTAACGTCACAATAATCATTCATATCAGAAGATTCTTTCATAACCTCTCTCCAAATACTCTACTGAAATCTACAACAGCAATGTTCATCATCCCCATCAATATTCTGCCTCTCTAACTGATTCTCAACCTCAACGGACAACGTAAGAAATGGATCTTCATAATGTCCAGGATTATACTTATTTTCTTGCGAAATGTCATTATTCATGAACACCTCGCGACATGATATATAGCCACCTTGCTCGTCTAGGTCATTTCTATAGCCAAAATAGTTACTACCATTAACAGCCCGACAAACAGGGTTTGGTTGCCCCGGAGGTAGATTAAGATCTGTTAGTACCCTCGTGATAGATTCCAGCAGCTCTTTCCAGTTAACAATATCAGCTGTAGTAGCATAAATTGTGCCCTGTCTTCCATATTCAGAGGGATGAGAATCTGCATCTAATTTCATATTAAAGGTCTTGAATTTAGAAACATGGACGGTATTTTCTGTTAATATCTGTATAATCTGCTGATATGCCGATACCAGCTTGCTTCTATCACTCTCATCAAGATATAGGTGAATTTTCCAACCATTCAATTCACCGACCTGTTCGTCAAAAGAATGATGCACCAAGCTTAAAAATTGACCTCCAACTGCCGCAATACGGTAATCTCCGATACGAGAATATCCTCCAGAAACTAGTAGTTCTCTAATTGTATCCTGCATACCTACACCATAGCCAATCATATTACATGTTTTTATTATAGTATATATCCATTAAATATATTAATTCGACCATTAAACCAACTATTACCATGTACTACTAGCACACTCTCTCTAATCCTGTTAATCACCATATAGACCAGTGAATAGGGCGTTACCAGACTATCTCAAGATCGAATTAGCTACCAGAAAGAGGATACTTAATACCAACATCTGCACTCTCTAACAAGAGAAAGCTATATTTTTGTCTGGAACCTAGAAAATAGGTGCAAAATAATGTACACTTATGTACATATAACAGGCAGGAGGAGATTATGCATACCACCAATACTACTGAATTTCGTTCACATACCGCTCAGTACTTATCGGCAGTGGAAGAAGGTGAGGTTATTATCATTATGCGTCATGGAAAACCCATTGCGAAATTATCACCGATTCGTGCTGGAGATTTGCAATTATCCTGGCAAGAGCCCGCCATAAAATTGAAAATCAAAGGATTGTCATTATCTGAAGAATTGCTCAAAGACAGAGATGAGGACGAAAAATGAAGGTCATGTTTGACACTTCGGCTTTTGCAAAACGGTATATAGCAGAGAACGGATCAGATAAAGTCGTGGACATCTGCCAAGATGCTACGGAATTATATCTATGTAGCCTATGTATACCTGAATTCATCTCCGTGCTTGCACGCTTACGACGTGAACGCAAAATCACTTTGCCACAGTTCAAAAAAATTAAAACCGCTTTTTTAAAAGACATCAAAGATGCCTCATTGTGCCAGATTACCGAAGAAGTTATTGTAAAAAGTGTGCCCCTACTCGAAAAATATTCTCTGAGAACACTCGATGCTTTGCATACAGCCAGTGCACAATGTGTGTCGCCCGACTTGTTTGTATCTGCGGATAAGAGACAACGAGAGGCAGCTCTCGGCGAAGGCTTAACTGTTATCTCAGTCTAGCCTTCTACCCCTTCCCCCCTCCTGAATATCCTGTCATAATGAGAATCTTTTAACTTTAAATTTTGGTCGTGTATGAATTCAAGAATCAATGATAATACCTCTCCTGGCCTCCTTCCCTGGTTTATGTGGTCTTTAGGGGCCCTGTTTTATTGCTATGAGTTTTTCCTTCAGGTGTCACCGAATGTGATGGTTAAAGACCTGATGCTGGCTTATAACCTCAGCGCTGCGGAGATGGGGTATCTTTCTACCTCATACTATATAGCCTATGCGGCTATGCAGTTGCCGGTGGGGATGTTGTTGGATCGGTTTGGGACGCGCAAACCATTAACAGTCGCTGTGTTGCTCTGCGCCCTGGGTGGGCTGATTTTTTGTTATACCCATGTTTTTATTATTGCGGCCATTGGGCGCTTTTTGATTGGGGCGGGTTCTGCTTTTGCGGCGGTGAGCTGCATGCAAATTGCGGCTAGCTGGTTGCCTTTGAATCGTTTTGCTCTGATGACAGGCCTTCTGCTGACCATCGGCATGATCGGCGCTTGGAATGGTCAAGCGCCACTGGGCTTGCTCATCGACGCCATCGGCTGGCGCCCTACATTGTTATTATTTGGCTACATCGGTATTGCATTGGCGCTTCTCATTTTCCTCGTGATTCGGGATAAACCGCGCGTTCAACACAGCACACTTCAGAAAACCAGTTTTTTTGCTGGATTTAAACACGTGATAAAAGGCAAACAAAATTGGATCGTGGCGATCTATGGCGGATTAATGTTTTTATCCATCCCCGGTTTCGCGGGTTTATGGAGCGTTTCTTTTTTCAGCCAATCCAATAGCGTGACAAACACTGAAGCGGCCTTTGTGGTCTCGATGATATTTATCGGTTTTGCTGTGGGCGCTCCCCTCCTGGGTTGGTTTTCCGATCGCATTGAACGACGCAAACCACCGATGTATATCGGCACCTTAGGTTCATTGCTCACCATGTCCATTATCATTTATGGCCCTCCTCTCTCTTCTACCATGGCTGGCTTATTATTTTTTGGATTTGGCTTTTTCTGCAGTGGATTTTTGCCGGTATTTTCAGTCGCGCGCGAAGTGAATCCGCCTGAAACCAGTGCCACAGCATTAGGTTTTATCAACACCTTAAATACCGCCGGCGGAATGCTCGCTCAACCACTGATTGGTTATTTATTGGATCTGAATTGGCAGGGTGAAATGCAAGGTGGGGTCAGATTCTATGATACCGCTGATTATCACATCGCCTTAAGTATTTTACCGATCGCCATTGCGCTCTCATTCATCGTTTTATTTTTCGTACGCGAAACGCATTGCAAAGATGAGTACCGAGGTTAAGCCATGAAATTATTTGTCAAAACCCATGGTTGCGCCATGAATGAATATGATTCCAGTAAAATGATGGATGTACTGGGCGCTTCACACAATGTCACGCTCACTGATTCAGCTGAGACGGCTGACATTATTTTACTGAACACCTGTTCCATCCGAGAAAAAGCGCAAGAAAAAGTTTTTTCAGAATTAGGACGCTGGGCTAAGTTAAAATCGAAAAAACCCTCGATGATTATCGGAGTCGGTGGCTGTGTGGCCTCACAAGAAGGCAGCGCTATCACAGAACGTGCACCTTTTGTCGATATTGTTTTCGGTCCACAAACCTTGCATCGTTTGCCTCAATTAGTTGATGAAGTGATTCAATCCAAAAAACCGGTAGTTGATATTTCTTTTCCTGAAATCGAAAAATTCGACAGAATGCCTGAGCCTCGGGCAGAAGGTCCTTCTGCGTTGGTCTCCATTATGGAAGGCTGCAGTAAATATTGCAGTTTTTGTGTGGTGCCTTACACGCGCGGCGAAGAAATTAGCCGACCTTTTGATGATGTGATTGCGGAAATTGTGAGTTTAAGTGAGCAGCAGGTCAAAGAAATTACGCTTTTAGGCCAGAACGTTAACGATTATCGCGGCCTGATGCATGATGGAGCGATTTCTGATTTGGCCTTATTAGTGCATTATATTGCTGCCATCGATGGTATTGAGCGTATTCGTTACACCACTTCTCACCCTTCTGCTTTCGGTGATAATTTAATCAATGCTTATGCCACCGAATCTAAACTAGCAAATCATTTACATTTACCGGTTCAAAGTGGTTCTGATCGTATTCTGGCTGCGATGAAACGCGATTATACGATTTTGGAATACAAAGCCAAAATTCGAAAACTCCGACAAGTGCGTCCTGATATCAGCGTTTCTTCTGATTTTATTGTGGGCTTTCCTGGAGAAACAGAAAAAGATTTTGAAGACACCATGAATTTAATTCATGAGATCGGTTTTGATACCTCCTACAGTTTTGTTTATAGCCGAAGACCTGGCACTCCCGCAGCCAATTTGCCTGACGATGTATCGATGGAGACTAAAAAACAACGTTTAGGGATTTTACAAGAACGTATTCTGCAGAACGCCCAACGCATCTCAGAATCCATGCTCGGCACCGAGCAACGCATTCTGGTGGTAGGCCCTTCTAAGAAGAGCCCTCATGAACTGAGTGGCCGAACCGAGAACAACCGTGTGGTGAATTTTAAGGGCCCTGCTGAATTGATGGGCCAGATGGTTAACTTGAAAATTACTGAGGTGCGCCCCAATTCACTTCGAGGGGAACTTGGATGAAAGAGGTGTCAGGTCTCCCGTTGACTAGGTAACTTCCGTTACCTAGTCAACGGGAAACCTGCCCCCTTCCTACATGGCACCTGTGCTATAATGATACTATTAGGATTAACTGGAGATTATGGTCACTTTGAGTAAATCACGCAGAACAGAAAGTTTAGTACTTTCGCCCGCCGATAATCGGCGTTTAGCGGACCTATCCGGTCAATTCGACCAAAATTTGAGGCAAATCGAACGTTATCTGGGTGTCGAAATTTCCAATCGCGGACACACGTTCAATATTATTGGCCCACCTAAGTTTGTGAGTATTGCCAAACAGGTCATTGAAAAAATCTATGCAGAAACAGCCACAAGTCGCATAAGTACCGCTCAAATCTTTTTAATTTTACAGTCTGAAGTCAACCAGATTGATCATCCCTTAGAGAAAAATCCTCAAGAATTTGCCATTCACACGGGTGAGCGAACCATTAAGCCACGCAGTCAAAATCAAGCAATTTATGTCAATAATATTTTAACGCACGATATCAATTTTGGCATCGGTCCCTCAGGAACCGGAAAAACCTATCTTGCTGTTGCGGCAGCAGTTTCAGCTTTAGAATCGGATAAGGTACGTCGGATTGTTTTAGTGCGACCGGCGGTTGAAGCAGGTGAAAAATTAGGATTTTTGCCCGGTGATATGGCTGATAAAGTCGATCCTTATTTAAGACCTTTATACGATGCGCTTTATGAAATGCTGGGCACAGAACGCACCTTGAAATATATTGAGCAAAATATTATCGAAATTGCACCGCTTGCCTTTATGCGGGGCCGCAGTTTGAACGATGCTTTTATTATTCTGGATGAAAGTCAAAACACCACTAAAGAACAAATGAAAATGTTTTTAACACGGATCGGGTTTGGTTCTAAAGTGGTCGTCACCGGTGATATTACTCAAGTGGATTTACCCAAAGATACAGAATCAGGTTTGCGTCATATTATTCAAGTGCTCAAAGACATTGATGAAATTTCTTTTACTTTTTTCCAAGCCCACGATGTGGTTCGCCATCCTTTAGTGCAACTGATTGTCAACGCTTATAACAGACTTGATGAAAAAAACCATGATTGATTTTAGTCTGCATATTGCAACCACTCAAACTAACTTGCCTTCTGAACAGGATTTTTATACCTGGATCTGTGCGGCACTACTCCCCGATCATGAGGGTGCCGAAATCGGCATTCGTATTGTCGATGAAGAAGAATCCGCACAGTTGAATCAGCAATATCGGGATAAAAAAGGATCCACCAATGTGCTATCCTTCACGCTGGATCATGAACCCCTCGTTGGAGATATTGTGATTTGTGCCCCTGTCGTGGCTCGAGAAGCCGAAACCCAAGGTATCGAAGAAACCGCTCACTGGGCACACCTGACTGTGCATGCTTGTTATCATTTACAAGGTTATGATCATCAAACGGAGACGGAAGCTGCTACTATGGAAGCTATGGAAATTGCTACCTTAAAGAAACTTGGTTTTAAAAACCCTTATGGAGAAGAACACAATGTCTGAGCCCAATACTGCGCTCAAACGCTGGCTTGAACGCACCAAACATTTACTCTCTCACGAACCGCAAAATCGTGAGCAGTTGATTTACCTGCTAAAAAAAGCGGCGGATCACAATATTCTTGACCAAGAATCTTTACGCATGATTGAAGGTGTTTTACAAGTTTCTTCAATGAAAGTACGAGACATTATGATCCCTCGATCTCAAATGAGTACGATAGATAGCAATGCGAAGCTGGAGGAAATTTTACCTATCGCCGCGGAAAATCAACATTCACGTTATCCTGTGGTGGGTGAGAATCGCGATGAAATTAAAGGGATTTTATTGATCAAAGATATATTGCCTTACTTTAATCGGAGCACAGAACATTTTGAACTGAGCAAATATTTGCGTCCCGCTGTTTTTATTCCTGAAAGTAAACGCTTGAATGTGCTGCTGAACGAATTTCGAGAAAATCATAATCACATGGCTATCGTAGTTGATGAATACGGCGGTATTTCTGGACTTGTCACTATAGAAGATGTGCTGGAAGAAATTGTGGGCGAAATTGAAGATGAATCGGATACTGATGATCCTGAAACTCAAATCAAAAAAATCGCTGAGGGACAATTCACTGTCAAAGCTTTGACATCCATCGAGGCTTTCAATAAACAGTTTGGCTCGGACTTTAGCAATGAAGAATTCGACACCATCGGTGGCCTGATCATGAATCGCTTCGGTCATTTGCCTAAACGCGGTGAATCGATCACACTTGATCAATTTAAAATTAAAATATTACATGCCGATAGTCGCCGCATTCGGTTATTGAAGGTCAATATAATTTAAGGGTTGCAGCCTTGTATCCACTTCATTTTAGTGTGCAATTAGTGCTGGCTTTCATTGCCGGAGTGATAACGGTGCTCGCATATGCCCCATTTTCTTGGGCACCGCTGGCAATTCTAGGCCCGACGTTATTATTAATTCTCTGGCAAACAGAATCTCCTCGGCGTGCTGCCTGGCTGGGATTTTTTTATGGTATCGGTTTATTTGGCATAGGAACGTGGTGGATTTATATTAGTATTCATGAATTCGGACATCTTGAAGCGCCACTTGCTATCCTCGCCACCGTTTTGGTCGTTAGTTATGAAGCTCTTTTCCCGACGCTGCAAGGTTTTTTACTTGCACGATGGACTCCAGCGGGTTCTTCAATTCGTTCCTTGATATTTTTCCCAGCGAGTTGGGTCTTTTTGGAATGGGTTCGCAGTTCGTTGTTTACAGGTTGGCACTGGTTAATTTTGGGATATACTCAAATTGATTCTCCTTTGGGCGGCTATGCACCTATTCTGGGTACATACGGCATTTCTCTGTTAATCACTTACACAGTGGGTTTGTTGGTGCAAGCGGGATGGCAACTGCGCCCTTCAGACCCGCAACAAAATACGCGATGGCATCCTTTGTTTAATATGATTTTAATCGCTGTAATTTGGATCAATGGTGCCCTCCTGAGTTTTTATCCTTTCACGCACAAAAACGGCAAGTCAGTAACGGTGACGATGATCCAAGGTAATGTTCCCCAAGAACTGAAATGGCAACCGGATCAACTCCAATCGATCGTTGAAAAATATCATAAGACCACTCAACAACATTGGAAAAGTGATTTAATTATCTGGCCAGAAGGTGCAATCCCTGCACTTTCAACGGTGGCAGAGCCTTTTTTAGATGCCCTGAGTCAAGAAGCGAAATCGCATAACAGTTCAGTGATACTAGGAATACCCGTGGCTGAAGGGAAAAATTTTTATAATGGCATGCTGATGATAGGCCAATTTAGTGGCAGCTATTACAAACGGCACTTAGTGCCCTTTGGAGAATATGTGCCGCTAAAAGTTGTGCTCAATCCATTGATCAGTGCTCTCAATATTCCGATGTCTGATTTTAGCAGTGGACCTCTGAAACAACCGTTGATGGTAATCCATGACATTCCGATGGCTGGGTTTATCTGCTATGAAATTGTTGAACCTGATGAAGTAAGACGTGCACTAAAACATGCGGAAATGATTGTAACCATCACAGACGATAGTTGGTTCGATGGTTCAATTGCTTCAGAGCAACACCTACAAATGGCCAGAATGCGCTCTATCGAAAATGGCCTACCACAATTATTTTTATCGAGCCGTGGGGCATCTGCCATTATCACCAGCCGAGGTTTTATCAAATATTATTTACCTGAACATAAAACAGGCGTGATCACTGCAAAAGTTTTCACCATCGAAGGCTCCACACCTTGGGCAAAATTGGGCAGCTGGCCTGTTTTATTATTATCGTTCTTGGGTTTAGTGTTTATCCGCTTCGGCGGAACAACACCACCGCGCAAAGCTTGAGCTGGGCACAAAATATGAATGGTTTTTAGCGACGGGTTCTTTGGTTGGTAGGAGGCACTACGGTTTGCTGTGGCGGTTTTTGATTGGGTAATTTAGGCAACTGTTTGTCTTGAACCCATGTCACACTGACATCTTTCATTTCTTTGCTCACTGGTGGAATTTTTCCGACGGCAGCGTAAATAATTGCGGGGTCTTTGATCAAAATTTGTTGAGCATTTTTAGTTGTAGTGTCTTTATTTTGAATAAGTCCTGAGCCTGTTAATGCCGAAATAGCCTTTTGATTCGCCATGGCTTCAGCACTTTGTTTTAATTCTGCATTAGCTTTGGTTGCTACCTGAGTTGCTTGTTGCGTATGCGAAAGAAATCCCAAGCGCGCTGAAGTGTCGGCCCGTTGAGTAAAATATTGTTCAAAGCGATAATCGTATCCGCTGAGTTTTGTAATGCCTAAGTAATTAAATTGTTTTTGCAGAACGATAAAATCGCGATAGCTCGAATAGGTATGATTAAAAGCATCGTAAACTTCGGGGGTTTTGATTAAAATCCCTTCGTCTAAAATGTGCACAAATGAATCTTTTTCATTCACGCTAATTTTTTCATTTTCTAAGGCATCTTTTAACCATTCTAAAAATTTTTCGCCGATTGCCACATCTTCAGGTACGGTAAAATCCATCGGAACTTGTTCTAACCAGAGTTCCAGTTGTTTTTGTTTTTCCCATTCTTTTTTGAGTAATTTTTTGAGCATCCCTAAATCGCCTGCCCAATCTTCATGGCCTGTTAGAACCGCAATCCACATATCAAAAATCCGCGGGCTGGACGCCAACCAACGCAGACCTAAATCGGGCATCACACGTTGTGCTAGAAGCGGATTCGCCGAATTTAAAAAAGCTTCTCGATAACCGCCGTATTCTCGTATTTTGTAATACTCACCACCCTGCTCTACCATCGATCCCGCGAAAGGGCACCATTCATCGATGTAAACACCATTTTCATCGGAGATCATAACCTTTTGTGTAGCAATCACTTTCACTATATCGGCCAATAAGGCCATGCTGAAAACGGCATAAACATAGAGCGGCTGCGGTTTTTTTGTTGAGGTTTCAAATAATAATTCCAGCGCCATCAACCCATGTCTTAGACCTTCTTGCAAGATCCCCGTCAAAGGTTCGCTATACCGCATCGGCAGAATCTGAACAAACTCTGCAAAATTGTCCACCAACTTCCCATACAAGGCCTGGAAATGCTCTTCAGGCATTTTAACGACTTCATTGATTTTCTTCAGATATGCACCTCGTTGAGAGGATTCGAGCAGTTGATGAGCATTACGAACAGTAAATAAGCTTTGAGCGTTATACGTTGGAGTACTGAGCTTCTTTCGACCCAGCAAATCAGACAAACCAGAGATAAACGAGCTCATGAACAACCTCGATAGGCGCACAGACAGAATCTACAAGGGTACTACAGAATGTAGAATAGGTCAAAGTGGGATCAGGGGTCAGATCTCTGTTTGTTGGGTTCTTAAAGAACTCATCAAACTGAGATCTGCCCCCTGATCCTCCCTCTTCTTTATTATCGACCACTCAGGTATCCTTAGCGATTAATATTGTTGGTTAAATGAGACTACCGATGGAGAAAAGTTACGAAGCCAGAAAGCTTGAGGCCAGTGCTCAAGCCTTTTGGGAAGAGCAACACAGTTTTGAAGCCAAAGAAGACCTCAATACTGAGAAATTTTATTGCCTGTCTATGCTGCCATACCCTAGCGGCCAGTTGCACATGGGGCATGTTCGGAACTATACGATTGGTGATGTGATCAGTCGGTATCAGCGCATGTTGGGCAAGAATGTGCTTCAACCAATGAGTTGGGATGCCTTTGGCTTACCCGCCGAAAATGCCGCGCTGCAGAATAAACTGGCCCCCTCCAATTGGACGCGTCAAAACATCGCTGACATGCATAATCAGTTCAAACAGCTAGGTTTTGCAATCGATTGGAAACGAGAATATGCAACCTGCGATCCTGAATATTATCAGTGGGAACAATGGTTGTTTTTGCGGATGTACAAAAAAGGCTTAGCCTATCAAAAAGAAGCCGAAGTCAATTGGGATCCAGTCGACATGACAGTACTTGCCAACGAGCAGGTTGTCGATGGTTGTGGCTGGCGATCGGGAGCGCCCGTTGAACGCCGAAAAATTCGACAGTGGTTTTTAAAAATCACAGACTATGCCGATGAATTACTGGATAATTTAGACACCTTAACGGGCTGGCCAGAGCAAGTACGCACCATGCAGCGTAATTGGATTGGTCGTTCTACTGGCGTTGAAATTGAATTTGTGCCGGATGCGCCTTCATCTGCTGAAGGTCTTCAGCCCTTAATTGTATATACCACTCGGCCCGATACTTTATTTGGGGTAACCTATGTGGCTGTGGCCCCTGATCATGCCCTGGCGGCCTTAGCAGCTAAGAAAGATCCTAGCGTTGCCGCTTTTATTGAAGAATGTCGCCATGTAAAAGTGGCCGAAGCAGAATTGGCCACGCTGGAGAAAAAAGGCGTACCAACTCCCTTTAGAGTCATCAATCCGATCAACAATGAAGCCATTCCAGTTTGGATCGCGAATTATGTGTTGATGGAATACGGATCCGGTGCCGTGATGGCCGTGCCTGCTCATGATGAGCGGGATTTTCATTTTGCAAAGCAGTATCAATTACCGTTGCGTGTTGTAATCCAGCCATTCTCTATCCAGAAGACCTCTTCAGACCAAAATCCTCCGGAAACTGAACTTTCTCAAAAAGATTCCTCACAAACCGTGTCTGCTACCTCACATTCCAATTGGGATTTTTCTGACAATGCCTATACGGCGGAGGGAATCCTCATCGATTCTGGCGAATTTACCGGCATGTCCTCTCAAGAAGGCCTCAGAGCGGTGGCACAAAAATTAAGTGACATGGGCAAAGGTACTCTCAAAACGCATTATCGCCTTCGCGATTGGGGTATTTCACGACAACGTTACTGGGGGGCACCGATCCCCATGATTCACTGCCCTCATTGCGGCATTGTACCTGTACCTGAAAAAGATTTACCTGTTTTACTGCCTACCGGCATTGTTCTGACTGAACCCGGCTCACCGCTCGAAAAAATCGAAGAATTTATCAATGTGAGCTGCCCACAATGTGGTGCTGAAGCTAAACGCGAAACTGATACCTTCGATACTTTTATGGAATCTTCCTGGTATTATGCTCGCAATTGCTGCCCTAATCAGCACCAAGCAATCCTGGATGATCGCGCCAAATATTGGACCTCCGTCGATCAATACATCGGCGGTGTTGAACATGCCATCATGCATTTACTGTATGCGCGTTTTATCCACAAAATTCTGCGCGACGAACACTTGCTGAATTCGGACGAACCCTTTACACGACTGCTCACGCAGGGAATGGTGCTCAAAGATGGCAGCAAAATGTCTAAATCGAAAGGCAATACCGTTTCGCCCAAAGAATATATCGAGAAATACGGTGCTGATACCTTGCGTTTGTTTATTCTCTTTGCCTCTCCTCCTGAACAAACGTTGGAATGGTCTGATGCTGGCGTTGAAGGCGCGCATCGCTTTATCAAACGAGTATGGACCTACTGCCAAGAAGTTGCTGATGCTGTGATGCAAGCGAACATAGCCGACCCTCGAGAATTCGATTGGTCGATTGTGCCTGAACAAACACGTGCTACTCGCCGCACAATGCATTTAATTTTGCAACAAGCTAATTTTGACATGGAACGTTTGCAATTCAATACCGTCGTTTCGGCCACAATGAAATTGTTCAATATGCTCCTGGAATTAAAACCGCTGACGCCTGACAATATCCCTTTAATTCGAGAAGGTGTGGGTAAATTATTGCGATTATTGGCACCGATTACGCCGCATTTTACGCATCATCTTTGGCAACAATTAAGCTTCGGCGACAACATTGCACTCGCTCGCTGGCCACGCGTCAATAATAAAGCCCTCAAAGCTGAAAGTATTATTTTAGTTCTGCAGGTCAATGGTAAACGCCGCGGTGAAATCACCGTTCCGATTGAATGCGAACAAGATAAAATTGAATCAGAAGCCTTAGCGCACGAAAAAGTCCAAGAATCTTTGTCAGGACGAGCACCCAAAAAAGTGATCGTCGTTCCCGGCAGACTTGTGAACATTGTGGTTTAATATGAAGATGAAAAACGCCAAAAACATTTTGATGCAGATGCTTCTGCTCAGCTGTTTTACTTTACAACTCTCGTTGCTCAGCGGCTGCGCTTTTCATTTGCGCAACCAAAATAGTTTGCCTGCCTCCATTCAACCCTTAGAAGTAGTCAGCGCTAAACCCTATGAACCTTTTATTAAACAACTGAACCGAGAATTAGCGCTACTAAAAAAGGCACCCAGTTCTCACCAACCACGCACTCAACTGATTATTCATAAACACAAGCTGAACTATCGAATGCCGATCATTGGTAGCAGCCAACAAGCGCGGATTTATCGTTATACTTTTTATCTCGAATATTCTTTGAAATCAAATGATAAACTTTTGATTAAAAGGAAATCCATTATGATTAATCGGCTACTCACACTGAATGAAGATGTGCTGCTCACAACCAATAATCAGCTAGATTTACTCACCGTCGACATTCAACAAGCAGCCATCTTGCAATTGATTAACGAGCTCAAAGCATTCTCCACAGTTTCCCGCTATAATCAGGCAGAGGAAGATTCAGAAGCAGATTTGCCACCTGACATGGATTCTGAATCACCATTGATGCCTTATGAAGAAGGTAGCAACGGATAGAAGTTATTGAGGCACGGCTGCTGAGAGCCTAGTTTAAGGTATTACCTCTCGGGAGCGTGTGGAGCCAGGATGGCGGAACCCGCAGCCCTTACAGGGATGTACTTGTAGGGCGGTCCCGAGAGAGAATACCTTAAACTAGGCTATCGGCAGCGAGCGACGATCTTAAATGAGGCTGAGTTCACAATTGGAAAAGACCGATGAAAATCAATGCGCAACAACTTAAAGCTCAGCTGCAACAGGCTTTGGCCCGCGTCTACCTGATTGCAGGCGATGATCCTTTGCTGGTCCAAGAAGCCCGCGATACCATCGTGGAAAAAGCCGAAAAAGAAGGTTTTTCAGAACGACATTCTTTTCACGCAACCAGCGACTACGACTGGGACTGCTTCCTCGCTGAAATCAAACAGCAATCTCTGTTTAGCAGTAAATCCCTGATTGAACTTCGGATTAACACAGGCAAACCCGGCAAAACAGGGTCCGCCGCGATTGAAAAATTCCTGGCAGAACTTCCCCGCGATAAAACGCTGCTCATCATCACACCAAAGCTCGACGCCATCCAACAAAAAACAAAGTGGGTCAAAGGCATTGAAGAGAAAGGCGTTTTTATCACCGTCTGGCCCATGGAAGCCAGTCAACTACCCCGCTGGATTCAAGCACGCATGCAAAAAGAATCGCTCAAAACCAGCCCCGAAGGCATCCGAATCTTGGCCGATCAAACCCAGGGAAATTTACTGGCCTGCGCCCAAGAAATCACCAAACTTAGCTTGTTATACCCGGAGCAAACGCTCTCTGCAGAAGAAATTAGCGAGGCCATCAGCGATCAGGCCCGTTTTGATTTATATTTCTTGGTCGATCAAGCACTTTTAGGTGAAGCAGAAGCAACGGTCCGAATTTTATCCCAGTTAAAAGAATCTGGCACTGAACCAACCCTATTATTGTGGACCATCACTCGTGAAATTCGGCAACTCATTCATCTGAGCGAACTCATGCAAGGTGGCGAACGCTTCGAAAGCGCCTGCGGCAAACTGTACATTTGGAAAACACGTCAACCGCTTTACCAATCTGCCCTGCGTCGATTGAATCAACCGATGCTGTTGCAAATCCTAGAGCAAGCCGCTCAAATCGATTTGATGATCAAAGGACTCGAAAAAGGCGACGTCTGGCTTTGTCTCAATGAAATTCTACTGAACCTTGCGGGCACCGCCTTAGAAACGGAACAACCTCGATGATCAAGAAGATCTATAACTGTATGGCGTTTTATTCTTCCAGTAATCCCTTTAGCAACAGTGGTTATGTGACAGTAAATATCGAGCGCTTAGGATGAAAGCTCGGCTCATTGGCATACTAGGTGGCACTTTTGATCCCGTTCACAATGGTCACCTGCATGTGGCCACTTCCCTCCTCAAACAGATTCCCCTCGATGAAGTCCGCTTCCTGCCTTGCTCTACACCCGTCCACCGTGCAGCCCCCATCGCCAGCCCCGAAGACAGACTGGCCATGCTAAAACGGGCCTGCGCCAATCTCCCCAACATCACTATCGATGAGCATGAGATCCGTCGCCAGGGTCCTTCTTATATGATTGATACCCTGCGAGACTTAAAAAAAGAACAACCCAACGATCATTTCTGTTTGATTTTGGGTCAGGATGCTTTCAATTTTTTTGATACCTGGTTTGAGTGGCAATCGATTCTCGATTATTGCCATTTGATCATCATTAATCGACCACACTCAAAAAAAGAATTAAACAAATCTATTCAACAATTTATTATCGAATATCGATCATTAAATTTAAATTCGCTTTTTTCACTTTCTCACGGCAAAATATTTTTCAGCGAAATTTCACCGCTTGATATCTCTGCTACTCAATTACGTAGTCAGTTGAAAAAAAAACACTACGATGAAAAAGCGATTTCACCCCTTGTTTTGCAGTATATTATTCAACACGAATTATATTCGAATCACTAAGTCTCGCAAAAAATCTTGTCAAAAACTGGAAATATTTTAGATCGTCTCCTATACTCAAGTTTGATCGGGTTGTTGCTGCGTTTTTTCTTCGATAACCTTGACAAACGATCACTTAAGTTGTAGATTTTACTTTTTTTATTAATGACATTAAGGGAGTTTATATGTCTATTCATCATGCTAGGATTGCGGCTTCAGTCGCTTTAGCTTTATCATCTTGCGGAGTTCTTGCTGGTAACTTCACCCAGGAGTATCAAAAAGGATTCTACGTAGGTGTTAACACTGGTGCTTCATTTGTTACTGGTCAAACCTATGCTAAAGTCTCTAATCGTCGTCACGACGATAACGACGTTGATCATACTTTGACATTCAGAGATGAAGCTAGCGCGCGTGGATATAACGGTGGCTTAACCTTAGGTTGGAGCTTCTATTGCGATCGTGAATACATTTATAGCGTAGAACTCAGCGGTAACCTTTACAGCAACCGTGCTTACCAAAACATCTGGGGCGAATTCAACCGAGATCGTCGTGACCGACAAGAAGGCGGCCGACGTGATCGTGAAGAAGCGTTCAATTTTGAACAAAGCTGGGATATGACTTACTCAGGCGAACTCGTGTTCAAACCTGGTTATTTCGTCAGCGATTCAACTCAATTATTTGCTATCTTAGGTGGTTCAATTGCTCAAGTTAAGTCTAAAGTTAAAGACTTATCTGACGAAGGCCGACGTCATCATGACAATGATGTTCGACAAGAAGGTCGTCGTCACCACAACAGCAACGAACTAAGCAACTCTGATACTCTGTACGGTTTTGTCTTAGGTGCTGGTATTTCTAAGCAATTGTGTAACAGACTCTCTGTGTTCACATCCTATGAATACACTTACTATGGTCACAACGATTTTGATGATAACAATCATCATCATCATGGCCATGAAGGCGTTCGCCAAGAACACGGTCATGACAACAACTTGCGTGATCTGAGCGATCGTAAGCTTCGCATTGACACTAACGTGTTCAAAGTTGGTTTAGCTTATACGTTCTAATTCTCTGACTCTGAAGCAGTTCCCGTTCATTCGGGAACTGCTTTTTTGTTTCCGCCATCTCTTGATTCTCCCTCAAACAATCTTCTGGATCGCCACGCTCCGCTCGCGATGACGGTGGGCGCATCGCTACTCCTTTATCGCGAGCGGAGCGTGGTGATCCAGAAAAGCTCTATCTAAAGACTCAACTTTCCCTTCTCACTTTGCTATAATCCCCTGTTTTTGCCCCCTGAAGTAAAGAAGGTATTAATAATGCAATCTGAGCAAATTAAACAGATGGTTTTGGCCGTGCTGGACGATTACAAAGGCATCAATGTGGTTGATCTGGATGTGCGCGAACTAACTTCCATCACTGATACCATGATTATATGTAGCGGCACCTCAAAACGTCATCTCAAGACTCTGGCCGAACAGGTTGTGATACGTGCCAAAAGCCAAGGTTTAGAGCCTCTGGGAGTTGAAGGTGAAGACGCTGCTGAGTGGATTTTGGTTGATCTTGGGGATGTGGTTGTTCATATCATGCAACCGCCAATCCGCGAATTCTATAGTCTTGAAAAATTATGGTCGACTACGGAGCAAGTTCGGGAAAAACATGGCCGTTAAATGCTTGGCAGTCGGTCGAAATATGCCTTCTTGGGTTAAAGAAGCGTTTTCTGACTATAACAAACGTTTACCCCCTGAATTTGCCCTTGAACTCATTGAAATTCGACCCGAGCACCGAAGCAAGGAATCTCCTTCACGAGGAAAACCGACACACCCACCAGAAGAATCCTTAAAGCATCACGAATCCTATTCACAAAGTCCCGAACGTTCCCGTCATCACGAGCGCAGCGTGGCGATCCAGAAATTATCCAGTGCTACACTTCAAACAATTGAGAAAGAAGGTCAAAAGATACTCGCTGCCATTCCCCCTCAGCACCTCGTGATTGCGCTGGACGAACGAGGACAGGCCTGGAACACCCTTCAACTCGCCAAACAGCTCAAAAATTGGCGTGAAGAACAAAGCAAAATCTGTTTGATTATTGGCGGCCCAGATGGATTATCCGATGCTGTCCGTCAGCGCGCCAACTACATTTGGTCTCTCTCTCCCCTCACCTTGCCACATCCTTTAGTGCGTGTCATTATTGCTGAACAGATTTATCGCGCTTGGAGTATTATGACAAATCACCCTTATCATCGGGCATGAATGGGACAATATGGCAAGACGACTTACCATCAAAAATTACCACCAGGAAGCCAGTCTGTTCCTAAGACGCGTCATTATCGCAGCGACCATCATTCTCTTACTGGCATCCATATTAGTTGCCCGACTTTTTTACCTTCAAATTACTGAACATAATCGCTTCAGCACACTTTCATTACAAAATCAGCAAGAGCTAATTCCTATCGAACCCAATCGTGGTCTGATTTACGATCGCAATGGCGTATTATTAGCCGAAAATCTTCCCAGTTTCAGTTTGGATATCATTCCTGATCACGTCCCTAACATAAAAAAAACAATCGCAGAATTACGCACGCTTTTTGATATTGACGATGAGGCCATCAAACAATTTTATCAACATCGTCGTCAGCATCGCGCTTTTGAACCTGTTTCTTTAAAACTCAAATTAACTGATGACGAAGTGGCTCGTTTTTATGTCAATCTTTATCGCTTTCCCGGTGTCACGATTAACGCTCGATTGATGCGTAATTACCCACTCGGACCGGATCTTGTCACCGTCTTAGGTTACGTCGGACGTATCAATGAAAAAGAGCTTAAAACAATCGATTCTGCAAATTACAGTGCTTCAAACTATATCGGCAAAATTGGTATCGAACATTTTTATGAAGACGAACTCCATGGCATAGTTGGTTATAATCAAGTTGAGGTGAATGCAACCGGACAAATCGTACGAATCCTTAAACGTTATGATCCTACACCGGGCGATAATATTATTCTGAGCATCGATAGCAAATTACAGCACGTTGCTCACCAAGCGTTTGAAGGTGAACGCGGTGGATTAGTTGCCATTGATCCGAATAATGGTGAAGTATTGGCTTTAGTTTCTCATCCCAATTACGATCCCAATTTATTCGTGAATGGCATCAGCAATAATGATTATCAATTACTTCGGGAAGCTGCAGATAAACCCTTACAAAATCGTGCAGTCCGAGGGCTATATCCTTTCGGATCCACTATAAAACCCTTTTTTGCACTCCAGGGTTTAAATACCGCTATCATCACGCCTACAGATGCTGTGAATTGCCATGGCTATTTTTCATTACCCGGAGTTTCACGTCAGTGGCGTGATTGGAATCATAAAAAAGGGGGGCATGGCCACACTACGGTGCACGATGCTGTCCGCGAATCCTGCGACGTATTTTTTTACACACTGGGCACAAAGTTAGGCATCACCAAACTGGACGATATTCTGCATAAATTTGGATTTGGTGAATTGACTCACATTGATTTAAACGAAGAATTACCTGGCGTCGTGGCATCGCCCGAGTGGAAGCAAAAAAATCAACACGCTAAATGGTATCCCGGTGATACTGTGAATGCTTCAATTGGTCAAGGATTTATGCTCACCACTCCGCTCCAATTAGCACATGGTGTAGCTACACTAGCGAATCGCGGAGTGCGATATCAACCACAGTTACTTCATAAAGTCGAAAAATCCTCTGGGGAAACGATTGTGCAACCGCCCATTCTACAATCACCGGTAGTGCTGGAAGATGATAAAAATTGGGATGTTGTCATCAATGCGATGGCGGAAGTCATCAGCAGCCCACAGGGTACTGCTTATGTTAAATTTGGTCATCCCGATTTATATACTGCAGCTGCAAAAACAGGAACAGCCCAAGTTTATCGTCCCTCCGCTTTAGCAGACAAAAAAGATGAAGAAGTCGCTGAGCAATACCGAGATAATTCATTATTTATTGTATTTGCGCCCGTTGAAAAACCTCAAATCGCCCTGGGCGTCATTGCTGAAAATTCACACTCAGCAGCTAAAGTGGCACGCGCGGTTTTAGATGCTTTTTTTATCAAACCTTCCGAAGAGTAGTGAGGAGATTGAATGAATACAAAAACCAGTAGCCTCCAATCGAACAAAGATTCAATTTGGTCTACCATTCACATCGACACCACCCTTTTAACGTTATTGATCTTGTTGATGGGTGTAGGACTCGTAATTCTGTACAGCGCAGGCAGTCAAAGTATTGATCAGTTGACGAATCAAGCTATCCGATTAGGACTTGCCATCGTCGTGATGATCGTCTTTGCTCAAATTCCCCCGCAAAAATATTTTAAATGGGTACCGTTAGTATTCGTGATCGGGATTGGCCTATTAATTGCAGTGGATATCATTGGGCATATTGGTAAAGGGGCTCAGCGTTGGCTCAATGTGGGTGTTGTACGATTTCAACCATCAGAAATGATGAAATTAGCTGCACCGATGATGTTGGCTTGGTATTTGCACGACAAATCACTCCCGCCTTCGCTTAAAATTTTGGTGTTCTCGGTGGTGATGCTGATTGTTCCCGTGCTTTTAGTCGCTAAACAACCTGATTTGGGTACCGCCATTTTAATTGCTTCGGCGGGCGGATCAGTGCTTTTATTAGCGGGATTAGGCTGGCGATTAATTGCCATAGCTTCAGCAGTATTGCTGGCTGCTTTGCCCGCGGTCTGGACAGTAATGCATGATTTCCAACGCCAACGCGTACTGACCCTTTTTGATCCTGAACGGGATCCCTTGGGCGCAGGTTATCATATTATTCAATCCAAAATTGCCATCGGATCTGGTGGATTATTTGGTAAGGGTTGGCTTAATGGTACTCAATCGCATTTGCAATTTTTGCCTGAGCATTCTACTGATTTTATTTTTGCCGTGGCAGGTGAAGAATTCGGATTTATGGGATCTGTGGCTTTAATTGTTTTGTTATTAGCGATTGTGGGCCGCGGTTTATACATTAGCGTTCAGGCGCAAGATACTTTTTCACGGCTACTCGCGGGCAGCATCAGTCTCACATTTTTTATTTGCTTTTTTGTGAATATGTCTATGGTCAGCGGCATTCTGCCAGTGGTCGGAATTCCTTTGCCTTTGGTGAGTTATGGGGGAACCTCGATGGTAACGATTATGGCAGGCTTTGGTATTTTGATGTCTATTCATACTCACCGACAACTAATTAGACGTTAAGCGATAGGTAGTTTATGCACTCAGTACGTTGTTTTGGAGATCCGCTTTTATTTACACCAACTCATCGCGTTGATTTTAGTGCTGAAAAAAACATTCAAAATACAATTGATATCATGATCTCTCTGGCCATCGAAGAAGGCGGTGTGGGTATTGCCGCCAATCAGTGTGCACAAATTCCAGCGCCAGTTCCCAGTATTATTATTGTGGGCTATGCAAGCGAGACCGCATTAGAAAGAGCCCAAAAACGCTATCCTAATATGCCAATTCCCAAGGCTGAAGTCTTAATTAATCCCCATATTGTTGAACGTTCTCCTGAGATTTATTTCCCGATTACAGGTGAGGGTTGTATCAGTGTACCCTGTTTTTTCCGAGGAAAAGTGCACCGACATCGCTGGGTCGTAATTCGCTTTCAAGATATTCAGGGAAATTTCCATGAAGAATTATTTACTGAATTACGCGCACATATTGTTCAACATGAAATTGATCATTTGAATGGCATTGTTTTTGTTCATCGCTTGATCAACGATATGTCAGATTCTCAGCGCCAACAATTTGCCCTATTGATCGAAGAAATTCTCGAGAACCCCTTCCCGCTTTCTGAACAACCGGATGTGCCCACACTGGCTGTTGATCGAGATAACTTGGGGCATCCTCTGATTATTCCAGATCGTATCAAATTAACATTTTCCAATTTGGAGCCTGAGATTTTGCAATCGCTCAAACAAGCGGCAAAAGGAGGGGTCAAGTCTTGAATCAGGCAGGGTCAAGTTTTGACCCTGCCTGATTCCTGATTCAAGACTTGACCCCTCCCTGGACCCCCGAGTACTATAGCGTCCAAATTGATTCATCCCACTCTCCACAACCGTAGGATACTGATATGTTACTCCGCCGCAAAATTGTTATTACAATCAATGGGTTACTCGCCACACTCGGCTTAAGCGCCACTTCATTTGCTGAAAACACAAAGAATTTACCCCCTGCAGTTAATAAATTTATCGAACAAATGGTAGAAAAGAATCATTTCGATGCAGAATATCTTAATAATCTATTTGGCCAAATTCACATGGACCCTGAAGTCACCGCCAAAATGGATAAGCCCTACGAAGCCAAATCCTGGACAGTCTATCGAAATTTCTTTCTGACTCAAGATCGCATTGATCACGGTGCAAAATACTGGCGTGAACACAGCAACGATTTAGCCAAGGCTGAAAAAATTTATGGCGTACCGGCGAATATTATTGTCGCCATCATCGGTGTTGAATCCAATTATGGTACTGAACAAATGAAGTTTGGTGTATTCCAAACGCTGGCGACTTTTGCTTTTAATTATCCTAAACGAGCCCCTTTTTTCACGTCTGAACTGGAGCACTATTTACTCTTAACCCGTGAACAACATTTTGATCCGCTGAGTCTTAAAGGATCGTATGCGGGTGCGCTAGGTATCCCTCAATTTATGCCGAGTAGTTATCGGAATTATGCGGTTAATTTAGATGGCACCAAACGCGCTGACTTGCTCAATAATCACGCAGATGCGATCAGCAGTATCGGAAATTATCTCAAACGCAATGGCTGGCAAGCCAATCAACTGGTGGCTGTGCACGCTGTGGCAAACCCGTCGGCCTTAAAAAATATTAAGCAAAATCCTTTAACCACCCCCTATACGCTCTCCGAACTCAATAAAAAAGGTGTGTCTTGGGAAGAAAAATTGCAACCGGATGCCAAGGCAACATTCTTTACCGTTGATTTTGACAACACCATTGAGCCTTGGGTGGGTTTAAATAATTTTGTGGTAATTTCTCGTTATAATCACAATGTGCAATATGTTTTGGCGGTGCACGAACTGGCAGAGGCCATCAAACTACAAAGACAAATTACTCTGCGCGAGAAATCACAGACTCAAAAAAATGTCTATGCTAATTATGTGACCTCCACAGCACCTAAAGAATTTGAGGCGCCTGCTAACAATATTTATAACGGCGAAGCTGAATTAATGGCGGATTCTCCCACAGAATAGGAGCATCATTTTTGTCGACATTGTCTGAGGCGATTGCTTTTCATCAGCAGGGAGAATGGGAAAAAGCGGAAGCACTTTATTTGTCTCTCCTGCAAGAAAATCCTGACAATGTCGATGTTTTGCACCTGGTCGGTATTCTATATGGACAAATTGCACAATATGAAATAGCCGAAGAATATTTAGAGCGCGTTTTAATTCTTTCACCTCATAATGCCACCTATCACAATAGCTTGGCTAATATCAAAAAACATTTGGGCGATGTTGAAGGCGCTATTCAACACTATCAATCGGCTATCGAGCTCAATCCAAATTCAACTATCGCGTATAATAATTTAGCTTTTTTACAAACCGTTCAAGGCCAGCTTGATTCCGCTAAAATGAATGCTGAAAAGGCCTTAGAAATAAATCCCAACAATGCAGAATCACATTACACACTCGGGTTAATTGCTCTAAAACGAGATGATATCTCAGAAGCCATTTCTCAATTACGTCAAACCATTGAAATTAATCCGCGCCACTTGCAAGCGCTTTATACGTTGGCACAGCAACTCCAGCAATCTCAAGACCCTGACAATTTAAGCGAAGCCATCCTTCATTATCGCGCACTACTGGAAATTCAACCGAATTTTACAGATGCTTTGGCGAACTACGCTTCTGCCCTTCTGACCCAAAATAACCTGGATGAAGCAATCAAGATATTGTTTCGTGTGATTGAAATCGATCCAGAACACTACGAAGCCCATTACAATTTGGCCTGCACATTTTTAGATCAACAAAAAATTCAACAAGCCTTGAAGCATTTCATCAAAGCCATCGCAAAAAAACCGAGCCCTGAAGCGTATTACAATATCGGTGTTATTTATTCGTATCAAGATCGACACGATGATGCACTGAATTATTTAATTAAGGCGATTGATGCGAATCCTGAATATTTCGCAGCCTACAATAACTTAGGCGCTGTGTATTTAAAATTAGAGAAAATCCCCAAAGCCATCGAAAGTTTTTCTGCCGCACTCAAGCTTCAACCGAATAATCAAGAAATTGCATATATTTTAAGTGCTCTTAAACAAGAAACAACGCATGATCGTGCACCCCAGGATTATATCGAACATTTATTTGATCAATACGCGCCTTATTTTGATCACCACTTGGTGGAGCAGCTAAAATATCAAAGCCCGCAATTGATTTATGAAGCAGTGATGGCAGTTATTAAAGATGATCTTCATCTTCGCCCTATTCTTGATTTGGGTTGCGGTACAGGGTTGGCTGGCGCACTCTTCAGTGATTTAGGCTCACCACTGATCGGGGTAGATCTCTCACCACGTATGATTCAAAAACTCGAAGAAAAAAATATTTATGACAAACTGATTGTTGCTGATCTCCTCGAAGCTCTAAAAACGAATCTCAACAACGAACTCATCATCGCCGCTGATGTGCTCACCTACCTCGGCGACCTCAGCAATCTCTTCGTATCCATTAAAAAAGCCCTGAACCCCAATGGCCTTTTCGCCTTCACCGTAGAAATTGCGCCTCCCTCAGTCTCTACCTACATCCTACAAACCTCCATCCGCTACGCCCACAACCCCACCTACATCGAATCCCTCGCCTCCCAACACCAACTCAACCTCCTCACAAAACAAAAAATCACCCTCAGACTCCAACACAACAGACCACTGGAGGGGTTGCTCTATATTTTTCGTCGTTGATCTTAAGATCTAACAACTTGCCTCCAGATGCAACGTGCCTTTCAGCCCGTGCTGGACAAAAATCCAAAGGTTTTGCCATCTCACACTAATTGATGATTAAACAAGATTGGCGCAGATTTTTTCTCGGTAGGAGGCCATCAGTTGTACCATGTAATGGAGATTGTGGATTGTGACGAGTGTCAGCGCGCTGACTTCTCTGGCTTTGAATAAATGATTTAAATAAGCCACAGTATAATGTGTACAGGTATGGCAGGTGCAATTTTTATCGATGGGTTCTAATCGCAAAACATTTTCGCCTTTAGTGAGGTATAGGGGGCCATTATGAGTAAACGCTGTTCCGTGTCTTGCGGCTTTGGTGGGATACGAACTATCGAAGGTATCTATCCCGAGTGGAATGCATTCTGCAATTGAAGGTAGATCTCCAATTCCCAGCAAGTGATTCGGCCGATCCGTGGGAAGTTCCGGCATCATCTGACTGAGCATCGTGATCATTTCTGTTTTGTTCTTTCCTACGCTTCCACCTATGGCAAATCCATCAAAAGGAAGCTCTCTTAGAAAGCGGCAACTTTGCAGCCTGAGTTCTGGATCGATTCCGCCATGGACCACAGCATACATTGCTTGATGAAGAGGATTCGAAAGATGCGCATCCAAGGATCTTTTTTCCCAGCGATGGGTTCTTTCAAGGGATTTCACCAAAGCTTCTTGTCCTATGTGATAAGGCGGCAGCTCATCAAAGGGAATAATGATATCCGCACCGATATCTTTTTGGGCTTGAACAGAAGTTTCTGGTGTTAGTAAGACCTTTTGGCCATCGCGGTACGAACGGAATAGCACGCCTTCTTCGGTGATTTTTAATACTGAATTGGTCGACTGCTTAGTTCCCTTGCTTTTGAGCTCACTGGCCACTGAGCCATAGGCCAAAGAAAAAACCTGAAAACCACCTGAATCTGTGATGATCGGCATGGTGCGATTCATGAACTTGTGAATGCCGCCTGCATCTCGCACAACAGTTGATCCGGGTTGCAACATCAGATGATAGGTATTGCAAAACATCAGCTGTAGACCGATCTCATCCACTGTTCGACTATCCAGGGCCTTCAGTGTCGCATTTGTCCCAACGGCCACGAAACTGGGCGTGTCGATAACCCCATGGGCGGTATGAATTCGTCCAACGCGTGCTCTTGATTTTTTTGACTGATGCACTAGCTCAAACTTCATAGACCTTCTTCTCTCTCCACGTCATTGCCATCAGCCCGATCACAGCACACTTGACCACAAAACTCATCCAGAAAATCGCCAGCCAATTATCCACAACCCCATAGAGCCCTAATAAAGTGAAGAGCAACGTATCAACTGCCTGAGAGATCAGAAGCGAAATCGCGGAACGAATTTTCCAAGCTGTTTGTGGCATCCAATCGAGGATTTTACCGAATAAATAAATATCGAGCCTTTGCACCAAATAAAAGGTGGCTAAGGAGGCCAGCAGAAGTCGAGGAGCAATCCCCAGTAAGGCCTGATAGTGTTCCTGAGTAACATCAACCGAGCTTGGCACAAAGATTAAATGAATCTGAGACAAGATAGCAAAAACGAGCATTGCTCCAAAACTGAGCTGAACAGTTTTATTCGCGAACGCCTTACCATATTCTTGCTGAAGCCAATTTAAACACAAAAGATGACCGACCACATAGGCATCGGCGCAGGTGACCGTCCAACCCATGATGTCGATTTGTTTGAGCACAAAGAAGTTAGCAAAGACCGCCAGCAGAACTGCCAGCACCATCAGCGCCTCTTTATCTAACCGCCGCCCTACCATGACAGCCCCAACAACTGCCACTACCTGTAATATAAAAATTAGCTCATTCATATAAGTTCACAGGAGTTCCCGCTAGCGCGGGAATCTCCTTCCCATTTATTGATGGTTAATGTAAACAAAGTTTACATTAACCAGTTAAGGGGGAGAGCTGCGCTTCTCCCCCTTAATAAACCCCCATCGCGTAGTGTATAGCGGGAACCGCTAATAATTTCATATTACCTTGTAAATCCAGGTTTTACAATCTAATACAATTCCCGAAATATGGCATCTGTTGATAAAATTAAACCCGGATATTGCACAAACAATCGTAGCGAGAAATGAAAGAGCGCTGAAAATTAAGACTTGAGCAGCCGAATATATTATTGATAGCACTTGACAGCAATGCTAGCGCATGCTAGCATTTAAGTATAAAGTTAGTTAGGAGTTAAACAAATGGCAAGCTTAAGTGTAAGAAAGCTAGATGACAGCGTCTATGAGCAATTAAGGATAAGAGCGGCAAGGCACGGTGTCCCCATGGAAGAAGAAGTACGGCGAATTCTTATCTTGGCTGTTAAGACCCCAGATCGTATCAGCGACATTTTCCGCAAACATTTTGGTGCTGAAAATGGAGTCGATTTAGAATTGATTAATCCTCGCAAGCCACATGAACCTATGGATTTTTCTGATGATACTGATTGATACCAACATTATTTCTGAGATGATGAAACCTGCACCCGACCCTAAGGTAGTAACTTGGATAGATCAGCAAAATATTATGCATCTTTATATTTCCACGATCACCATTGCAGAGCTAGCCTACAGAATTAATGTTTTACCCTCCGGAAAGAGACGCAAGAATTTGGAAAAGGCCTTTAATAGTGTTGTACGTGAAGCTTTTGAGTACCGTATTTTCACCTTCGATGAAGTAGCCGCTCATCAATATGGAACCATTATGAGCCAAAGGAAAATACTGGGCAAACCAATGAGCATTGCTGATGGACAAATTGCAGCGATAGCCCGTGCGCATAATTGCACAGTAGCCACACGCAACATTAGCGACTTTGATAACACTGAATTAGATTTAATTAATCCATTTTTATAGCGATGTTACAAAATTTATTTTTTGGCTAAAACAAAATCTATTTGACGCTCATCAACATCTACTCTGGCGACTTGGACAAATATTGGGTCGCCCAAGCGATATTGGCGACCGGAGCCTTGGCCAACGAGTCGGTAGTGAGGCGCATCGTAGGAATAGTAGTCGTTTTCGAGTGCAGTGATATGGAGCAGGCATTACACACAAACCGGATTTAGTTCGACGAAAGCACCGAAACTTGTAATATCGACAATTATTCCTTAAAACTTCACCCTATAACCGATAATCTGCATTTCAGCCCCTAGTTTGGCAGCAGGATTTTTGATTTTAGTGACAATAGGGTTTGAACTCATTGAAACTATATGAAATAACTTATAACGATCCCCCTTACGTTTAGCAAGAGCAACTTCTCGCGCGGTCCAATTAAACTCTGGCTTATCGGTTGTAGTTGCTTTCACTTCTAAATAGCGCTTCCCGGTGGCCTTAACAATCGTAATATCTCGATCTTCATCACGTTTTGCATCCATGTTATGCCAGACGACTTTAATATCAACGGGTTTGTCTTGATGGTCTTGCCCTAATACCTGAAACCCATTTGCTTTTTCTATAATTGTACATTTTGGATATTTCTTTTCGTAGCGATAACGTTGCCTCAAATATATCATTCTTTCTCCACAACGACCGATCCTATCCTTATCAGCTTTGGTTAAAGCTGGTTTAGCGCTGGGTTCAAAGAATTTGGGACTTCTCGGACTATCCGTTTCTCTTGGAACAGTGTCCGCATTAGAATGATTCGCTTCATCAGCTTCATTAGAGGCATCATTTGGTCGCCGTTGTTTGGCTGAACCAGACTCAAATAATTCTACAGAAACCTTTACTTTCGTTGTGCTAGATTGTCTAACCGTCAAATTCGCTTCTTGAATTTTGAATAGTTGTTCATAATCAAATTGCTCCACATCAACTAAACGAATTCCCTCATTTTCTACAACAGGTTTTCTTTGAGAAGAGGCTGATGATGTTTCTGATTTTCTGAGGGGTGTATTGACAGAGGTTGAGGGTCTTTTAATAGAACCACTCGGAGGAGTCGCTAATTCATAGGAATCCTCCTCCGTTTCCTCACCTTGTTGAAAATTATCGTCAGATGTTTCATCTTCAAAAGCATTAGCAAAGATATCCTTCTCATTCCCAAAATTTTCTTGACTTTGCCCTGCTCCATTCCCTTCCGGAGTCGGTTCTTGTGGTTTTACAGACTCTGGAAAAATTTGTTTAACATTGGGATGTGCTGGCAAATGCCATGCTGACAGATACTCTCTAGGATCTTCATTTCGGTTTAAGGCAAGAATTAAACGTTCCAATTCGAAGAGTGTACTCTCTGAGATGACTAAATACGAACCCAGTAATTTCAAAAATTCAGCTAAACGCAACGGCTTTCTTTTCCAGTCCCTCACATAGTAAATTTTGGTTTCATCAAGACATACTTGCACATTGACAACGGTGTCGGACTTGTCACCAAAATGATAACTGAGCCGCTCTACTCTATAAAACTTTAATTGAATGAATTTTGCGATAATGGTATCCCAGAGACTCTGTGCATTGAGTGTGCGTCGTCTGTGTTCTAACCAAACAGCAAGGCTCAGATAAGACCAGGATGACTCTTTGATAATGGGTTCACAAAAAAAGGAGCTCGTCTTCAAATCGGGAACAGGCTCTTTTCCATCAAAATCTAGAATCCTGACTCGCTCTCCCAGCACTTTCACACCAAGCAATCTGGCAATTCGCACCATCTCTGCTTGAGTGAAATCGTTAAAGTGGAGTAAAAACTTATCGGAGTGCAAAGGAGGATCTTCACCGGGTACCGCAAAACAGGCAATTTGATCACGTGGACACAGCCTATGATTTGAATTAGGCAATAGAATATTTAGGCTTAATAATTTTGTTCTCTGATCATCACTTAAGTCGCTTTCCATTTGTAGCAACTGACGCCATACGATTACGAAACATATTAACTCTATCTCATCTTTAAACCGCTTCAGTAAGTTGACGCATTGATCAAACGACAATTGATTTTTAATCTTGAAAAATTCGATTTGAGGCGGTGTTAGGTCCAAATCCTTATCCGTCGTGACCAGGGATCTATCATATTCAGATAATGCTTCAAAAGACCTATCATATAAGTCAGTTGTCTTATACAATTTCCCATCAAACCCCGGAAAACAGGCCTCAGTCTGAAAAACAAACTGCAGATAGCTGACATTTAAGTCTTTACCCTGTGAATTACCATCACGATAACAAGATTGGTAGCCTGAGCTTATGGTACGCCACTGCTCCAGTAATCGCTGTACAAATATTTTTGCAAACGAAGGGTTGGTAGTTAGATGTTTCATCAAAGGTGCATATACTAAATGTAGTATTCTATGATACGGTTTGATTGTACTCGATGTTTTACCCGTAGTTTTCAAGAAGGTCCTATATTTAAGAAAAAATGCCAACTGCTGATCCCCTTTTTCTATACTGACTTCTTCTGAAACAAAGCGGATATCAGCATGTACTCCAACCTTAATAAAATACTGCTGCCAAGACTGCATTTCATAATCACGAACTCCAGCGTGTATATCTGAATAATATGCTCTTGAGACGTAGATTGACTTATTCTGCATAACCTCTTGTAACGGGATCAATGGTCGTAAAAGGTCAGGCAAATAAAGGTCGAAGGGTTTTTGCAATAATCCACTTTCAGTCAGTATAGGCATGCAAGAGAGCATCTCCCAATCAGCTGTTGTAACCTTATTATCGCGAGCCACGTGCATTGCAAATCGGGTTAGCTCGACCACATTATTTTGAGTTATCTCATTTTTTTTAATTAAATCGAAAACATACCCACGTAAGATCTGTAAAGGACTAGAGTTATTGACACCTAAATCCTTTAGCCATTGTAATATTCTCTTGTCTTCTGCAAAGGCACTAATGATTCTATTATGTAAAAATTTTAATCCCTTGTATCCGGAAAACTCTGCAACTGAACCCTGAGAAGGAAAATAGAGTTGTGAAGGCTCCAATACGGTTCCATCCTGAGATAATAAAAACTTCTTGGCTTTAAAAGCGGATGCATCAAATTTCTTCTCATGCTGCCAAATAAATTTGATTAATCGTATTTGAAATTCAGGATTCTTATTCTCATTTGCATGTATCTCTATAGATTTCACCAAGTCTTTAAACGATATTTTCTCTACCCCTATTTTGTGTAGTATCTTGAGATTTTCCAATTGGGGATGTACAAGACGTTTAGAGGTATTAGGGGGCGTCAGTTCAGGAAAAACTGTATAAAAGTTGGTTTCATCAATTAAAGCTTTGGATAAAAGTATAGGGTTTTGAGCAACATCGCCTGGTATAAATGCAATGGATTTTGAGGCCTTATCATACTCTTTGCGAAAACTTGCAGAAATCCCCGGTGAAAGGGATGTAAGTGCATTATGGCTCAATACATTTAACACCTGTAACCGGTAGTTATCGGAAGAACTTAATTCAGCTAGCCATTCAAATTGCTTTTGTGCGAAGCTGCCCATTAAAAATTCATTCCATTTGTTATCTGCCAAATAGGCTCTAGCTGGATCAAGAAGAAAATCCCCATTTATCACAAAAGGCAAGCCACAATCCACTTGTGTGGGTAGATAACAATATACAGCGAGATTTGCAGAATGCACCAACTGACCTTTCTCAAGAAGCCCTGCGAAGGTAATTGTCACTGAATCTGCTTTTTTCAACCTTTCTGGACAGGCATGAGAACTCATATCTGACAAAATCTCGGAAATTTGAGGAGGTATTTTAAGGTTATAGGATTTTATCAACCAACTACGATAAGGTTTACCATCTAACAAGATGTCACATTGTCCCTCAGGACGATGCCGGGATTCAATTTTTGTCTGAGATTTCTCTGAAAATGCAATCGTCAATTTTCGGACACGTCTTAAAAAAAGCAAAATCCTAGTATTATTTTGGAGAAATTCCATCGCAGACTTAATATTATTTTTTGGCTTTATTTTGACTAAGAAATTGACATTGATATTATTAGTCATACTCACTCTTACTGGCTCAGGCAACTCATTAACTTCAGTCCAAATGGGTATAATTTGCCAAGGATAAGCTTCCCCTTTACCAGACTCTCTCCACTTTTCATATTCACTATCAAATCGGAATTGATATCCCTTAGAAAAAATCACCACCGAACGCGCGATAGTAAATATCGCCTTAAATCCGATACCCTTATAACCAATTTTATTTGGATCAATAGTCTTTTCTTCTACACGCTGGTTAGCATAGGAAGTGATTTTATTGACATCACCCTCTTCAAACCCACCGCCAGTATGGGAGAATAAAAGGTAGTTATCCCCAGCGAATTCGAACAACTTGAACAAAACTTCGACATTGCTATTTTTACCCGCATCATCTGCATTTTGTAGTAGCTCATAGATAAATTTATTCCCTCCAGCAAATGAGGTTGCTATATCTCGCTCAAGGACATCAGCCAAAGAAGTATCGTTATCACTACACTTTGCCTTACGAGCAAAAATATCTTCTATATGCAGCTGCATTTTTGATTTTTTCACGGCATTTCCCTTAGTTAATAACTCGATTCACTTCGAGAGAGTACTTGTGCCCAACCGGCGTCCCGATAAAAATGAGTGTAAACCAAAACAAGCCTTGAAACTACAACATATCTATCCATTTCCTCATTCAAGTGAGGGCTCATGATTTCAGCGTTAACTATGCCAGATTGATCATTTTTTTATTGCTTTTTTGCTAAAACAAAATCTATTTGACGCTCATCAACATCTACTCTGGCGACTTGGACAAATATTGGGTCGCCGAGACGGTATTGGCGGCCGGAGCGTTGGCCGACTAAGCGGTGATGAGGGGCATCGTAGGAATAGTAGTCATTTTCTAGCGCCGTGATATGAACCAGGCCTTGGACATAAACCGACTTTAGTTCTACGAAGGCGCCGAAACTGGTGATATCGACAATAATTCCTTCGTATTTATTGCCCACTTTTTCTAGCATGTAATCGCATTTCAACCAATCAACTACGTCACGTGTTGCCAAATCAGCGCTGCGTTCTGTTTTTGAACAATGCAAACCATAATCGGCGATTTGTTCGTAGCCAATATAAAATTTATCGGCTTTTTGTTCGGATAATACATGTCGGATGGCCCGATGGACTAATAAATCCGGATAACGTCTGATGGGAGATGTAAAATGACAGTAGGCATCATAGGCCAAGCCAAAATGTCCTTTATTACTTGGGGTATAAATAGCCTGTGCTAAAGAACGCAACAATACCGTTTGAATAAGGCCTGCATCCTTTCGACCTTCAATACGCTCTAATAATTTCGCATAATCTTGAGAAGTTGGCGAATCGCCGCCGGTGAGTCGCAAACCGACTCCGCGTAAAAAATCGTGCAATCGTTCCAGCCTTTCATTTGTGGGTCCCTCGTGCACTCGATACAAAACCGGCATCCGATGCTGTTGCAAAAATCGCGCAGTTGCAACATTCGCAATCAACATACATTCTTCAATAATTTTGTGAGCATCATTGCGTTCGACCGGTATGATTTTTCGGATTTTATCGTGCTCATCAAAAATAATACGCGTTTCGGTGGTTTCGAAATTTAATGCACCTCGAATTGTTCTTTGTTTATAGAGTCTTTTATACAAGGCGTGCAAATCTTGCAGATGTTTTAAGAGGGCATGTTGATTGGTTTTTGGATTTTCCAACATGCATGCCACTTCTGCATAAGTTAGCCTTGCATGGGAATAAATCACTCCTTCATAAAATTGATAACGCTCGAGTTGTCCCTCTTTACTAATGCGCATCTGGCAGACCATCACTAAACGATCCACTTTGGGCTTTAAAGAACAAATTTCATTGGATAAGGCTTCTGGCAGCATCGGTAAAACACTACTCGGGAAATAAACGGAATTACCTCTTAAATAAGCCTCTTTATCCAAAGCAGAATTGACTTTGACATAGTGGCTCACATCCGCAATAGCCACATATAAAATCCACCCGCCACTCTCCCGAGGCTCACAATAAACTGCATCATCAAAATCTTTGGCATCGACACCATCAATGGTGACAAAAGGTAGTGAGCGCAAATCTTTTCGCTGACCACCGCATTCTTCAGGAAGCACCACAGCGGGTATTTTTTTCACTTCTTGATCAATTTCTTTAGACCACAGAAAACGTAATCCGTGTGAGCGAATGGCTACTTCGGTTTCCATGCCGGCCACTCGCCGATCTCCCAACACTTCAATAATTTCTCCAACGGGCTGTCGACGCTGAGTAGGCTGAGATGTAATAGAAACTACAACGTAATGACCAGGCTTTGCTTTGGGATGACGCGATTCGGGAATTAAAATATCCTGATTAATATTTTTGCCTTCTGGCACCACAAAATCCACACCCTCTTCATGAAATAATCGCCCTACAATTTGATGTGTATTGCGTTGTAGAATTTCTACAATGGTACCTTCTGGACGACCTCGACGATCCGTGCCCACTGCTCGCACCAAAACGATATCTTCCGGGAAAACGGCGCGCATTTGATAGGGTGAAAGAAAAATATCATCACCACCCTCTTCAGGAATCACAAAACCATAACCATCTTTTCGACCAATTACGCGACCTCGAATTAATTCCATAGGCACCACTAAGCCATATTTCTTTCCTCGGGTGCGCATCACCTGCCCGTCGCGTTCCATCGCGCGCAAACGTCTTTTCAGCGCAATCTGCTGTTCTTCCTCATTGATATTAAGCGCCGCAATAATTTCTTTGATGGAAGCGGGTTTTCCTATCTCTTCCAAAAAGGCCATAATCAGCTCTCGACTCGCGATGGGCCGCTCATACTTCTGTGCTTCCCTTTCGGCAAAGGGGTCCTTTTTACGAAATCGCTTAGACATTCATCTTCCTGTATTGAAGCCATTTATTCACTAAGTATACTCTGCCGCTGGAAAAAAACACCATTTCGTGCTTAACTCCCCTCATTTACACTATCAAAGGGAGACAAAGAATGAGACAAGTCGTTATAACAGTAGGCAGCCTGGTGCTACTCAGTGCCTTAGCAGGTTGTGGCCTACGCTCAGCCTTTGATATGGGCAAAGACAGCCCAGCCAGCCAAAATCAACTCTGCAGTCGCCTCAAACGTGAAATCGTTTTCCAAAATTTTAACTCTAACCACGACACCAACTGGACTTCGCCTGCTCGACAAGCCGATATCCTGCGTCAATACCAAGACAACCGCTGTGAAGAACTGCTAAGCGGCAAGGCCCAAGCCAAAGCCGATGACGCCGCGGTCTCCCCGCTCACACTGCCAACCGATAAAGCATCACAAAAAAACAATATTCAAGTTCGGGTTGAATAGTAAAGTTAATGGCTATATCTATTCTTACTGGATCGCCACGCTACGCTCGCGATGACGAGTAAAAGCATATTTTGATTGTAATCCCTTTTTTGGGGTGCTATTTTGCGTTGCAGTAGATTTTCATGCATCGCCGAGGTGGTGAAATTGGTAGACACGCAAGTTTCAGGTACTTGTGGGGGAAACCCTGTGGAGGTTCGAGTCCTCTCCTCGGCACCAAATAGAAAGGCGTCACGCAAAAGGGTGACGCATCACGATGGTTTGGCTTCTATCAGGCCCTGTGGATAAAATATCGACAGGCACTTTCACTAAGGACTCAATCCGTTTAATGTAGTCTCTGGCCTCAGGCGGCAATTCATTCAAGGAAGTCAAACCAAAGGTAGAAGACTTCCAGCCCGGCATTTCCTCGTAAACGGGTTCTGCGACCATCCAGACTCGACAATCTTGGGGTGGTACTTCCATCACGGTATTATCGACTTTGTACCCCACACAAATTTTCAGATAATCAAGACCATCTAAAACATCTAATTTTGTGATGCACAGTCCACTGACACTGTTAATTTCAATGGCACGACGCAAAGAAACCAGATCTAACCAACCACAACGGCGAGGACGCCCTGTGACTGATCCAAATTCCTGACCTTTTTCGCCCATATGACGACCAATGTCGTTATCCAACTCTGTTGGGAAGGGCCCTGCACCCACACGTGTGGTATACGCTTTAGCAATGCCTAAAATATAATCGAATGCTAAAGGCCCCACGCCACTCCCAGTTGCTGCAGCACCCGCTGTTGTATTGGAAGAAGTGACAAAAGGATAAGTTCCCATATCCACATCTAACCAAGTACCCTGCGCACCCTCAAATAAAATGGCATTATCCGATTGATGATGGAGTGCCAATTCATGCCCAACATCTTTAATCATGGGGGTTATTTTCTGACTGGCGGCCTCCAAATCGGCTAAGACTGTCTCGTATGAAATCGGCTCAACCTTATAATACTGTTCCAGCATAAAATTATGGTAATCCGCCAACTCTTTGAGACGAGTGGCCAATTCCTTCAAATCCAATAAATCCATAACGCGCAATCCGCGACGCGCAACCTTATCTTCATAAGCAGGACCAATACCTCGACCGGTGGTACCAATCGCTGATTTTCCTCTAGCTAATTCACGGGCTTTATCTAAAGATTCGTGATAAGGCAACAATAAATGACAAGCACCACTGATGCTTAAACGTTCACTCACAGGCACACCGCTAGCTTCAAGCTCGGCAATTTCTTGCAACAATGCTTTGGGCGAAATCACTACACCGTGACCAATAAAACAGCGCACATCAGAACGCAAAATACCTGAAGGAATTAAACGCAGCACTGTTTTTTTGCCATCAATCACTAAAGTGTGGCCCGCATTGTGACCGCCCTGAAAACGAACTACGACCTTGGCTTGATCGGTTAATAAATCGACAATCTTGCCCTTACCTTCGTCGCCCCATTGTGTGCCTAAAATGATGACTTTACGACTCATGATTTTTCACCGCCTTGGACCCCTTTGAAATATTTGAAAAATTGGGAATTTGGCTCAAGAATTAAAAAATCACTCTTGCTCTTAAAGGAATTTTTATAAGCCTCTAAACTTCGGAGCAAGGTATAAAATTCTTTGTCTTGAGCAAAGGTTTCATTATATATTTTCGCCGCTTCCGACTGACCATGAGCGCGTATTTCTGCAGCCTGTTTACGCGCCTGCGCTAATTTTACGATCACATTTTTATCGGTTTGGGCCCGAATTGCATTGGCCCGAGAAATACCTTCTGAACGATGTTTGGTAGCATCTTGTTTACGTTTCGTTCTCATTTCTGTAAAAACAGTTTCCGTTACTTCTTTGGGGAAATCGATGCGTTTAATTCGCACATCAATCACAGAGATACCCAATTCTTTAGCATTACGATTGGCTTCTTCTTTCAAAACTGTCATGACATTACCGCGCTTTCCGGCGATCACTTCCTGCGTAGTAATCTGTCCAAACGCCGCACGCAGTGAGTTGTTAATTTTTTGCTCTAACAACGTTTCTGCTCGATCGGAATAGCCACTGGTGCGTTGATAATAAAGCGCAACATTTTCAATGCGCCATTTCACGTAATAATCCACCAGTACATATTCTTGTTCAGAAGTAAAAATCCGAGAAGATTTGACATCCTTGGTATTTAAACGAATATCAAAATACTGCACGCGATTAACAAAAGGAAATGTAATATGTAAACCCGGTTGTACCACTCGAGCCTTACCATCCCCCGTGCGTGAAATTTCCCCCAGATGCAACACTAATGCTCGCTGCCCTTCTTCCACGGTATAAAGACAACCGAACAAAATAAAAAAAAGTAGCCCCGCAACGATCCAACTGAAGGTTTTAAGGTGTTTGGCTCTTACTGTTTCCATTGATAACCTCCGCGCCCTTGATCAACCCCTCGACGCTCATCACTATCATCAGCAACCTGAGTGGCCGGTGAATCGGGTCCTAAATCGGCTTCTGAACTGTTGGAAGTGGTAACCCCATCCATCGAAATGCCTTCGTCTTTAGAACTCTGACGTTGCGATTCCATAATTTTATCCAGTGGTAAATACAAAATATTTTGGCCGCTCTTGGTAGCGACTAAAACCTTCGAGCTTTTGGATAAAATGGATTCAAAGGCATCTAAATACATTCTGGTTTTCATGGCATCTGGCTGAGCACGATACAATTGACGCAATGCTTTAAATTGAGCGACATCCGCGTTGGCATCGGCCACCAAACGTTCTTTTTCCGCTTCAGCTTCTCGTAAAATCCGCTCAACTTCACCGATGACGGTTGCATTGTATTGGCTCGCGTAAGCATCCGCCTCGTTGATATATCGTCTTTCATCTTTGCGCGCTTTAATCACATCATCAAAAGCTTCAGTCACTGGTTCAGGCGGTTTTGCCGGTTGCAAATTCACGTCAATAATTTCAATGCCTGTTTTATAAGGCTCTAAAATCGCAATAAGTTGGTGTTGCACTTCATCTCGAATTTTTTGTCGGCCGGTGGTTAAAATATCGTCTAAAATAGAATCACCAATCACTTGACGCAAAGCACTGGCGGTCGCTTGCTTGATACTGTCTTGGGGGTTAATCACATTGAATAAAAAATCTCTGACATTATCGCGCCGATACATCACGGATAATTCTACAGAAACAATATTACCATCGCGAGTCAGCATCTCATCAGAATAGGTGAACGAAGTAGCTTCTTGAACATTGACTGTTTTATACGATTCAATAAAACGGGGTAACCAATGAGGGCCCGGTTCAACTGTCCGAGCGTATTGACCGAATCGAAGCACTACAGCGCGTTTCATGGGTGAGACAATATAAATGCCAGAGAGCAGCCATAAAGCCAACAAGGTGGCAAAACCGACTCCCCAATGAAAGGGGGTGATTTTTTTACCTAATAATCCGCTTGAACCTTGACCTGAACCACCACCGCTGACCGGTCGAGGCCCATAGCTCTGTTTAAACCCCAAGAGACGACGGAATTTATTACGAATTTTCCTAAAAATCTCGTCAAGATCTGGTGGTCCCTGCGGTTTACCACCACGATTCCATGGGTTTTTTTGTTCATTATTACCGGGTTCGTTCCACGCCATTACAGTTCCTCATAGTCCTACTGTGCAGTCATTGCCTAAGCAACCCGTCATTTTATGCCTAGCCCCACTGAACTGCAAGCACTAATTCTTCAAGCCAGCGGTTCCTGGCTAAGGAAAATCTTTTGCATTCAACATGTTAAATTATTTTACCATCGAGGTGTGGGGTGTTAGGGGAAAGGAAGCTTCTCTCGGTTAGCACTTAGAAAGGCCCAAAACCCCCGCCCTGATGATCATTGTCAGCCGAAATATCCACTGAACATTGCTGGTTCATGAGCGTGTTAAGACGGCTCATGAATTGAATATCCGCTGAAAAAAAACTTTTTGGTAAGGAGGAGTTTTCTTGTTTCATCGCTTCACTGAAGGCTTTGAGAATTTGAAAGATCTGGGTCTCGCCGGGTTTCAACTTATTGGTACGAGCATTCTCTAAGAATTCAGAAAACTGCTCCTCAGAACAGTTCGATAAATACACACAAGATTGTGCCGCCGAAATTACAATATGCGGAGGGTCTCCAAACACTGAATCGGGTGTTATTACACCACCAGAATTTGGCTCAAAAGGAGTCTTCGAAAAAAACAGTGTTAAATTGTAGGCTTCCAGTAATCGATAAATATAATCAATGTTAAGGTGTTTGGCCCGGATGAGTAAGATCAGTACTTTTAACACGCTAGGCGCATTAACTTTAACAGGAAGTTGAGCCAAACAGCTAACAACCTCATCAATATTCGACAAACATACTTCATCTTCGGGTGTTTTATACGTTTGACGCACATAAGAATCCAATGCCTGACAATAACGTGAAGTTGCTTCATTCCAATCCTTATTAGTCACCAAGAATTTGGCACCCAACATAAATTCTAGAGGCTGAGCTATCGTTGCCAGAGAAACAATTTGTTTTTGTGCAAATTCAAGGGTTTCACTATACCAAGGATGATCTACTTTGCGCAGAGAAAGCTTTTGATACAATGCCTCCACCCCCTTTAAGGTTTCTGGACGCTGGCAATTGTGTCGGAGCACAATACAGGATGCAATGACCCCAGCTAATTCACCACAACTAACTCCGATGAGACTTTCTAAGAAGGGTATCCCAAGAATCGGAACCGCAGATTCCAAAATCCAATGATATTTTTTAATACCCTCAGGGGTCTGAACCTCTGAAAGCGCTTTAAACATTGTCGAGAATGTGGTTAAAGCGACAGCCCGAGCTTTGCAAGAAATGTATTGATGGATGCCTATAAAATAAAGATGATCAATCTCATGAGTCAATTTAAAATCTTTGGCAAATAGAAAATGAAGCAACTCTTTTCCTTCATCTCCCCGCGTAAAAATCCCAGGATTTCTTTTTACCACACAATGAAAGAGTGTAAGACCAGACTTATCTGCGGCATTGATATCGGCTCCGCGATCAATAAAGCTTTTAATAACGCCAAATACTTGCCCAAAACTCACCGTGCTTTCCAACCATCGATCAACCATCACTAATAAGGGGGTCTGACCCAATCTATCGGTGACATGCAATAATCGATGAGGATCGAGTGCATCAGGAAAAAAGCATTCTACAGTTTCTTTAACATCATGAAATCTATAAATATCGATAAACGATTCACCGATGTTGTGCAAGGGTGATGAGAGAAGTAAGCCGGGGGATTTCATATCCACGCCTTGGCTAATTAAATACCGTAACGCCGCTTGCAAGTCTTTGATGGGTACTTTTATTCTTCTCCAACTGAATATAATCATACTGATGAGATTCATTCGACCATCAGAAACCTGATCCAGTGGCACACCCCATTGCTGCAGTGTTGTTAATGCAGCGAGTACCTCAGAAGCATTATTTTGTTTAATCCAACCCATCGTTATGATCTTTGCAACTTCTTTGAGCAATACTATCTGTCTTCTGGCATCCATTGTGGAACACATGCACTCTATTGCATCAATCATATCTGGTATGGGCTGATTGGTCCGAGGCCAATAAGTCGCTGCCACTTCTACCAGTGTTTGATTCGATCTATTTTCAATCTCTAAACATTCAGGACTAATGGCAAATACTTCCTTTTTCTCTAAGCCTTCAAAAGCTTCGATGAAATGCGCCACGGTCATTCCAAAATTCAGTGTATTGGAATAGAGCAACATTAATAAGGGATCGAGTTCTTTAGCGGGTTGACCTTGTCTGAATTTCAAAAAATGCATCGCTTGAATTAAGATCACCCAATGAAAATTCTGACTCCATTTAGCCAATCTTAGATGTGAGAAAATCCAATCACACGCTTCAAACAGCTTCTGAAAATCGGCTCGATCTTGAAAGAGTTGCTCACGAATAATTTGCCACTGTTGTTCTAAGATTTTTAGTTCAGTTTCAATCTGAGGAGTGTGAAAGATATCCTTAAACATTGGGAAATATTCCTAGACATCCACTGTTATTGTAATCCATTACTGGGCCGATTGATGATTAAAGATAATTCTCTGAGCCTGGTCTCAAAATTTGGATGCTTGCTCAAAAATGGCGGTATGCGTTCTTGAGAAAGTGCCTCGAGAGCGTTTGTCCAAACCTCATCTTTGGCTTCTAATTTCTGTTTTAATTTTCCAAAACTCTCTTCATTAGAACTGACAATAACAAGATAGACCTGTGCCAATTTTATACCGTATTGGGCCTCAGGGCTCGGATTAAAAAAATGGCATAAATCGAATTTTTCTAATAGCCTATCGATGAATTCATCCTTGAATCGTCTATCTTTGATCATGACAATGAGTGTTCTAAGAAGTGGCACTGCGCATAAGGAATCTTGTTGAATTCTTTCTGCTCTTTTTACCAACTCTGAGATGAGCAACTCTTGCCTATTTGATTCATCAACATGTTCTAGGAGTGAACGACAGAGCTCTTGCACGATCTCAGTGATATTCGTTGCGTTCTCTTCCATCATGACCCGCTTAAAATGAACATCATTCTTATGATACCATTCTTTTATTTTAGACTTATAGGCTTCTGGCATACGCTTTTCCCACTGGTCCATAATGTCATAGCGAGCTACACAAAAATAATAATGAACCAAGTACAATATTGCACCAGGACGATTCTCTTTTAATGCCGCGGCCTCTACTTGACCAAGTGCAAATTCACGACATGACACGACAAAAGAATCCTCGGAACGTCTCCCTAATTCACAAACCGTTTTGAAGTAAGACAACGCTTGGATTGGATCTGCATTCAATAGTTTATCATACCCACACTGATAAAGTCGGGCCAATAGAAGACAAATCGCTATGGATGAGCGAGAAGGGCTCGTTAGATCAAGAAGACTTTTTAATTTCGCTAAAGCTACAGTGAAGGCGTCTTGATTTTCTAACGCTTCTGATAATTCATCTAAAATGGACTTAATCAAGTCCTTTGTTAACTGAAAATGGTTGTTGGTCAAAATTTTGATCAATTCTGCGGCTGATCTCTCAGCAGCGCCAGTGCCCTCAAAGACATTACTTCCGACTTCTTCTTGCATGCTGAATATCCTCTGTACTTCTTTGTGTATGAGGCATTTTAATATAATTCAATTAATAATGCTATGGTTTCGCCTGCATTATCCGGTAAAAATCATGTGAGCGCATTTTTAGACTGAGCTGCCACCCGCCTTCATCAAGCAATTCTTCATGGGTAACAGCGCCTAGTTCATAGAGAGCCGCTCGAATATGCCCCTCTTCAGGCTTCAATCGTACCTCACAGACCAAGATATCCGTACCAATGCGAGCCACAATAGCTTTCTTGAGCAAATCCAACCCCGCCCCAGAAACAGCAGAAACACTGACTTTCGCCGGCATATTGTGATCATCATAATCAATTCTTGGCGTGGCCTCTGGCAGTAGATCAATTTTGTTATTCACCATCATTTGCGGTACACGATCCGCCCCAATTTCTTTTAAAACTATTTGCACATTGTCTATCAAAGATAATTTCGACGGATTACTCGCGTCGACTACATGCAATAATAAATCGGCCCTTTGAGTCTCTTCCAAGGTAGCGCTGAACGCCTCAACCAATTGATGCGGCAAATCTCGTATGAAACCCACGGTATCGGCCAAAATAATTTGCCCGATTTCAGGTAATTTTAATTGACGCAAGGTGGGATCTAATGTCGCGAATAATTGATGCGCAGTATAAACATGCGCTGAGGTTAAGGCATTGAATAAAGTTGATTTACCCGCATTGGTATACCCCACTAAAACCACTGTGGGAATAGCATTTTTTTCACGAAAATGCCGACCTTGTTGCCGTTGAGAACGTACTCTTTCCAAACGTTCTTTGATCATCTTAACCCGATTTCGCAATAAACGCCGATCTGTTTCTAGCTGCGTTTCACCAGGACCCCGCAAACCAATTCCGCCTTTTTGGCGCTCTAAGTGAGTCCAACCTCGGACTAAACGCGTGGCCAAATGTTGCAGTTGAGCTAATTCAACCTGTAATTTACCTTCAAAGGTGTGTGCACGCTGAGCAAAAATATCCAGAATGAGCCCTGTCCGATCGAGGACCCGACATTGAACCAACGCTTCCAGATTGCGCTCTTGTGAAGGACTTAATGTATGATCGACCAGCACGACTTCCGCTTGCGTGCTCGCAACCACATCCCGAATTTCTTCGGCCTTTCCGGAACCCAAAAAATATTTGATATCGGGGGTATGGCGAGAACCTGTTACCCAAGCAACAGGTTCTACACCGGCAGATTTGGCAAGCTCACGAAATTCCTCTTCGGCTTCTCTGCTAGAGGACTTCGAAAGATTGAGATGAACTAAAACAGCCCGCTCTCCACCCGGCGGACGATCGAAAAAGTTATTCTTCGATGTATTCTTCGGTGGCTTTTTCCTCACCTTCAAAACCTTCCAGAACTATTTTTCTCATTGGAACAATGGTTGAAATAGCATGCTTATAAACGATTTGACTAAAACTGTTTTTGAGATATACAACGAATGCATCGTAAGCCTCAATCTTTCCTTGTAGCTTGATACCGTTCACTAGATATACCGAAACAGGGACCTGTTCCTTACGTAAAGCCTCTAAAAATGGCTCCTGTAACGATTGCCCTTTTGTTGTCATGTGCCTCTCCTTGTTGATTAGAGTTAGTTAGTTATAACAATTTCAAAATGTGCTGTACAAGTTGTGGATCATCACTTGCGTAACGATGCAAATCTTGCCAACTTCGCAGCCAGGTTAACTGGCGCTTTGCCAACTGCCGTGTTGCAATCACACTACGCTCCTGCATGACAGCAAAGCTACAATTACCGGCCAAATAATCCCATACTTGACGGTAACCGACAGATCGCGTTGCTGGTAGCTTAGAATGCAAATCGGCACGGAAGTATAACCACTCCACTTCCTCAATGAAACCTTTTTTTAACATTTCAGTAAAACGTAGCACAATCCGACTGTACAATATCGCACGATCAGAAGGGATAATTCCGACATTCACTGGCAAAAAAGATAAATTTTGGGGACATTGGCCTTCACACCATGCAGTAATAGTTTTTCCTGAGCTTCGAAACACTTCTAAGGCGCGTTGAATGCGCTGGGTGTCTGTGGATTTAATTCGGCCGGCCGCGTGAGGATCTACTTGTTGCAATTCTTCATATAAAGAGGCGAGCCCCCGAGTCACCAACTCTGTTTCTAACTGTGCACGTATCATCGGATCGGAGGTAGGTAACTTCGCTAAACCTTGCTGCAGCGCATGGAAGTACAACATGGTTCCGCCCACGAGAATAGGAATTTTGCCGCGGGCTATAATTTCTTCGATGAGGCGATTAGCATCCTGGCAAAATTGAGCGGCTGAATAGGATTCACTGGGATCTAAAATATCAATTAAATGATGAGGAACTTGCGCTTGTTCCGCGAGAGTGGGTTTGGCAGTACCCACATCCATGCCTCGATAAATTTGGCTTGAATCGACGCTGATGATTTCAATGGGAAGCTGTCTAGCTAAAGCAAAAGCCAAATCTGTTTTGCCAGATGCCGTTGGGCCCATTAAGCATAAAACTTTCGGTAATGCTCGGCCCTGGAGCGGAGCCTCCTGAATCGCTAGATTTATTGTCATCGTTATGTCTCGAGAGCCGAGCCTGAACTTCTGCTAAGCGGTGCCGAGGGACTAAGAGCAGAATGATCGCCTTTGAATCGCCAGACAGCCCAAACGAACAACACACCTAAGACTTTGGTTAAGGTCATAACGCTGATTGCTAACCAGTTCAAGCGACCTAAGAGGGCGAGGAAAGTTAGACTATCAATAGGAGCGCTGATTAAAGCTGACCAGAGTAGCCGTTGAGATAAAGGCTTGCGGGTATAAGTAAAAATGCCCCAATCAATAAATTCCCCGATTAAAAAGGCACAAAGACTCCCGTAAGCCACTGTTTGATCCGCCAGCACAAAACTCAAATACCCCGCGAATAGCATGGCCAGGATCACTGCGCGCCCAATCTCGCGCTGAGAAAAATCCCGAAAAATGTAGATCATGCCCACGGCAACATCGAGCGGCGATACGAGTTCATCAAAAAAGCTGAATAACGGTAAACTCCCATACAGTTTATTCAAGACCACAATAAGCAAGATATAGCTCAACGTCGCTTTATAACGTACCAGAAGATTTTTTAGTCCCTGAATCGACATAGCCGTACACCCACAGATTGAAATGCTACGGATTATATCAAAAATCTTCGTCAGAAGCACCCCAGATGGAAAATTGGAAGGTGTCAGGTCTCCCATTGACTCTGTCACATTGTTATAGGGGCAACGGCAGACCTGACACCCTACCTTTGTTGGGCGACTAATCTTACCCATTGTTTATAAAACAGGAATTCTGTATGCTGGCGCCTCTTTGTTAGGGGGTGGGATTATGGATTTAAAGTTTGGCCCGAAAGATGCGCTGTTACTAGTTGATTTACAATATGATTTTTTGCCAGACGGAGCCCTCCAGGTTCAAGATGGGGATAAGATTATTCCATTGATAAACACCTTGATTGAATCCGCACAAATGGGGCACGCCACCATTATTGCCTCTCGCGATTGGCACCCCACTAACCATGTCAGCTTTAAAGAACAAGGCGGCCCTTGGCCAGCACATTGCGTTCAAAATACACACGGAGCTGAGCTCCATGAGGGCGTCCATTTCCCTGAAAAAACGCTTGTTGTAAGCAAGGCTTTTAAAGCCGATCACGAAGCTTACTCGGCTTTTCATGCTGAGACTTCAGATGGCCGTACTTTGGTTGAGCTTCTGAATGAGCACAATATCCAACGCCTGATTATTGGGGGACTTGCCCTCGATTATTGTGTTAAAGCCAGTGCACTCGATGCCATTAAACATGATTTTGAGACGGTGGTCGTTAAAGAAGCAACTCGGGCAATTAATGAAGAAGACGGTCTTGAAACGATCAGAGTTTTAAAAAGCTTCGGCGTGAAGATCATCTAGGCAGGGACTAGTGCCGAGCCACAGGATGGACCAAGAATTGGTGCCTCAGGATAGGCCAAGAATTTCTGTCTTAGACTTACCTCTTCCGCTCAAAGGGCCATCCATGGCCCATCCCGCTATCATCGTGATACCTATTCGCTACAGAGGTAAGTCTAAGACAGAAACTCTTGGCTTTGCCACGTAGGAACTTATCTCAACGCCCCCTCAGGAAGAGCTTATCCAATTCAGATAGGGTGAGTTGTGACCAGGTGGGTCGGCCGTGATTGCATTGGCCTGAACGTTCGGTTTGTTCCATGTCTCTGAGTAGTTGATTCATTTCTGTAAGGGTTAGCGTTCGGTTGGCGCGTACTGAACCGTGACAGGCCATGGTGGCGAGAATTTCATTGAGGTGGGCTTTTATTCTTTCGGAGTTTTCATACGATAATAAATCAGCAATCACATCGCGAACCAGTTGAGCGATGTCGGACTGTTGTAATAAGGTGGGTACGTGCCTTACCACTAAATTTGTTTCACCGATTCTTTCTACGGATAATCCGAGTTGTTCAAAGGTATCTGAAAATTGTTCGGCGCAATCGGCTTCTTCTTCGGTGACGGAAACTGTGACGGGTAATAACAAGGTTTGAGCAATGACTTTCCCACTCAAGCATTGTGTTTTTAAGCGTTCATAATTAATACGTTCGTGCGCGGCATGCATGTCGACAATAATTAATCCTTGTGCATTTTCTGCTAAAATATAAATGCCTTTTAATTGCGCTAAAGCAAAACCCAGCGGCGGAATGGTTTGTTCAACTTGATGCTCACGATGATCAGCGCTAAAAACATCAGTGGTATTTTTTTGTGAGGCAAATTGTTCTGCGAGCTCATCGGCCGTTTCATGCATTACAGTATAGGCTGCCATTTCCTCTTGAATTCGCGATTCTGAAATGGTAGGCGCTGTCCTTTGATGCGTGGAATACGATGAAGAACTGGGTTGAGATTGTTGTTGCTGAACTTGTAAGATGAGCTCTTCAGACTCTTCAATCTGATTTGAATTCGATAGTGACAATGTTTTTTGCAATGGATTTGAAGCTAATGGAGCTTGTAAAGGTTCAAATCGGTTCGGCTGAATGCTGTGAATTTTGTTCGCCGTTTCTATCTGTGGTGACATTGTTTGTATTGAATCAGCGGGTCTTATTTCTGCAATCGCTCGTTGCACACTGCGCCGAATAAAATCATGCACCAAACGGGATTCTCTGAATCGTACTTCGTGTTTGGTAGGATGTACATTCACATCAACTCCGAAAGGATCCAATTCTAAAAATAATACCGCAACGGGGTGGCGTCCGTGCATCAATACATCGTCATAAGCTTGTCGGAGGGCATGAGTCAATAATTTATCGCGGACAATACGGCCATTAACATAAAAATATTGCTTATCATTTTGAGAGCGAGAAAATGTAGGCAAGCCTACCCAACCCCAGAGCCGTAATCCTGCTGCTTCGATATCGATTTTCAAAGCATGCTGCAGAAAATCATCACCACAAATGCTACCGACTCTCAATTCTTGTTGCTCTTCGTTGGTGGCAATTTTTGATTGCAGGATAGATTTATTATTGTGCGTTAAAGAAATGGCCACATCAAAGCGACTCAATAAAATGCGTTTAACCACCGTTTCAATATGAGAAAATTCGGTTTTATCCGTTTTTAAAAATTTTCGCCTTGCGGGTGTGTTAAAAAATAAATCGCGTACTTCGATGGTGGTGCCAACAGGGTGAGACGCGGGCACGATATCTAAATTATCGACCTGCCCTTCTGAGCGAATTTGCCAAGCACTGGGTGAATTTTTCACCGCTGAGGTTAAGGTCAAACGAGAAACAGCACTGACACTCGCCAAGGCCTCACCACGAAAACCTAAACTCGCTACATTTTCTAAATCTTCTACGCTCGCAATTTTACTGGTGGCATGCCGACACAAAGCCAGCGCTAAATCCTCTTTGGCGATGCCAGAACCATTATCACGAATTTTGATAAGCCCTAAACCGCCCTGCTCGATCACAATATCAATTTCTGTGGCACCCGCATCTAAACTGTTTTCCAATAATTCTTTAACCACAGCAGCCGGTCGCTCGACCACTTCGCCTGCAGCTATTTGATTCGCTAATAAGGGATCAAGACGATGAATTTTCATTTACTTCGGTTTCCTAACACACAAATGTCATATTTCGCCCAGCTCGCGCGAAAAGAATGATTTTAAAATCCTCATTTACCTGAGTAAACTCCGGTTTTAAAATCATTCTTTTCACACGACCTGGACAAAATCTGATCATCTTACCACTTCTAGCAATTGAAGTGAGTGGATAAATTAAAACAAATCAATACTTAAAATTCAGTTTAAGTCCGACGTCCTTTGTTTGACTGCGTTAATGCCAAACTACTGCCACGAGGAGGGTGATGAACAAAATAATCTTTGATACCGATTAATAGTGCTTCAGCAATCTGTGTTTGATACTGCGGACTTCTCAACCGACGCTCTTCTCGGGTATTCGAAATAAATCCGGTTTCGATTAATAGCGAGGGAATATCGGGTGATTTCAACACCACAAAAGCGGCTTGTTCTACTGTGTTATGATGCAAGGGGGCAAATTTTCCTAAATGCTGCAAGAGCACAGAACCCATTTGTAAACTGGCTGTGATGGATTGAGTTTGTGAAAGGTCAATCAGCACTGATTTTAAGACATGATCTTTATCACTGAGATCCAAACCTCCAACAAATTCAGAAGCATTTTCGCGCTGCGCCAACCAACGAGCCGCTTCAGAGGTGGCACCTCGCTGAGACAAGGCGTACACTCCTACACCACAAGCATCCAAATGTTCATGCGCATCGGCATGAATGGCAATAAACATATCGCCACGGTATTTTCGGGCTAAATCAAGACGTTCACGCAATCCAATAAAATAATCCCCTTTGCGCGTTAGAACGGCTTTAAAACCCGGTTGCTGATTAATTTGATATTGCAAACGTTTTGCGATTTCCAAGACAACATCTTTTTCTTGAGTGCCATTACAGCCTTTGGCACCAGGATCTTTTCCGCCATGTCCAGCATCAATGACAACCACCACATCACGAGGCGCTCGCAATTTCACAGCACTAGGATCTGGTAATGCTTGGATGGAATGTTGTTTTTCTTCCTCTTGATCATCGTCGTAGTCTTCGGAATCATCATCTGCTTCAATCGCTTTGGGTTCAGGTAGTGGCTGAGCTTTTGAAGGTTTTTTTGCGTACGATAAACGCCCTAAAGATTTTTCAGGGTGAGCCGCTTTCATGCCCTGGCGCGGAATATTAATGGTCAGTGTAGCTGATTGCAGTTTTGAGTGTTTGGTTTTCATCAATTGAGGTTTAATATTTTGCTCTAAGTCCAAGACTATTCTAAGTTTTTCTGCATCTGAATTGCTGCGGATTTTTTTCAGCGGAGAAGGATAATTTTTACTGGGAAGTTCAGCAGCTAATGTCACATGATTTAAATCAATCACATAACGTTCAGGGTTATGCAATTCAAAACTCTCCATCGATATATCCTGAGAAAATTCCAACTTTACACGTGCTGTGGAAGGTGTCTCGGAAAGCTGAACTTTATTCAGTGTTACAGTTGTTGCTTCAACGACAGTGTTGAATAAACAAGCCCCTAAAATGAGGAGCACGAGGCGGATATTGATCATCGTCCTTTTCATTGTAATTTTATCCCAACGGTATTTGTGGCTCTGAGCCCTTAGCATAGCAATCTCAGCCTATTGATGTAAAGGTGCGTTCGATATGTGTCGAGTCTCCCGTTGAACTGTGTGGGGAGAAGGGAGGGCCGCCCCCTTCTCCCTGACACTTTTACATTTAGCCTGATGCTGCTGGAGGATTTCCAAAATCCATTTTGTTTTCGGTGCCTGCTCTTAAGCGGGCGATATTTTCCAGATGTCGCCAGGCGACAAGGCCTGCAATTGCTAAAGTGGGTATAAAATAGCCAAGGTTGGCAAATAATAATAAAATAGGCGCACTCGATACGGCGATCAACGAGCTCAAGGATGCATAGCGGGTGACAAATAATGTAAGAGCCCAAATCACCAAACAGACAATCCCGATAGGAAATGATAAACCCAAAAATCCACCCAATGCCGTCGCGACCCCTTTACCACCATGAAACCCATAAAATACAGGGAAAACATGACCTAAAGTCGCTGCTAAAGCCACAAAAGCCAATCCAAATCCCGAGGGCCCAAACATCCCTGCTAAAAATACGGCAATAAATCCTTTAAGCACATCCGCCACCAAAACCAAAATCGCCGGGTTTCTACCCGCCACTCTTAAAACATTAGTTGCCCCCGGATTTTTAGAACCGCCCGTCCGAGGATCCGGTAATTTTAAAAATTGACAAACGATAATGGCTGTATTCACAGAACCCAGCAGATAAGCAAAAATGCCAAAGATGATGGCTAGCATATCGGATATCCTTCCGTAGATTGAAAATCGAAGTTTAACACAGTGAAGAAGTCAGTCAAACGGTTACAAAATGTAAGGTGTCAGGTCTCCCGTTAGCTATGTAACGATGCTAAATAGCCAACGGGAGACCTGACACCTTTAACTCTTCAGTCAACACCTAGTTTTCTTTGTAAATTCAGTAGATTATCATCGAGAGCGACGGAATAACTTTCACTGCTTTTTAGAAACTGATTGAGCTGAGTTCTTGCTCTGGCTTGCATCGAAATTAAACTGGGTTGCTCGTAAACCAAGTGCCCCTTATCAAAAATCGGTACTAACAAATCTTCGTATTGATCGGCACCGGGTAAAAATTCATCGGATATTCCTAACTGAATATCATAAATACGGTCGCCGACAAAATGATCGTGAGTGGAATATCGTCGAACTTGGTGAATACCAGCCAGAGTCGTTTTAATTGCGCTGTCAGAGATTTTTAATTTGTAGTCCCAGGTCTGATTCGCATTTTTGATGGCCGCTAATTTATAAATCGTGTTTAGAGCGGGTTGATCGTAGGCAGTCACTAAACGCGTGCCCACACCCCAAACATTGATCACCGCCCCGCTCGCTTTCAACTCGCGAATTCGATTTTCATCCAGATCACCGCTGGCCACAATCAAAGTCTTATTGAAACCCGCTTCATCCAATATTTTCCGGACTGATTTACTAAGTTCGGCCAAATCGCCGGAATCTAAACGCACTCCTGCTAAATCAAAGCCTTCTGATCGTAATTCATGTCCCACCTGGATGGCATTTTTAACACCGTTCAGCGTTTCGTAGGTATCAACAAGTAAAATAGTTTTACTCTTATTCGTTTGTGCGAAAGCTCGAAAAGCTTCTAATTCAGAGGGAAAGGCCATAATCCAACTATGAGCTTGAGTTCCCTGAATAGGAATACCAAAGGTTTTACCGGCTAAAACATTGGAAGTGGAATCGCAGCCTCCAATAAAGGCGGCCCGACTCGCCATCAGACCACCATTAGGCCCGTGGGCACGACGCAATCCAAATTCCATGACGGAATCGCCCTGCGCCTCCAAAAATACTCGGGAGGCTTTTGTTGCGATCAAGCTGGAAAAATTCACGAAATTGATTAAAGCTGTTTCTAAAAGTTGGCACTGTAACAGAGGGCCTTGAATTCTGAGCAAAGGCTCTTTGGGCTGTATTAATGTTCCTTCCGGAACAGCCTCCACACTACAACGGAATTTTAATTCGCTGAGATACTGCAAGAATTTAGGATCAAATTGGGCCTGACCTTCCGCAGTGCGCAAGTCTTGCAAATAAGCGATATCCGATTCAGAAAAAGCATAATGCGCTAGGTATTTAATGACTTCCGACAAACCGGAAGCGATCAAATAATTCCCACCAAATGGATTGGAACGATAACTCAAATAAAAAACGGCTTCTTGTTCTGCCATCCCAAGACGCCAGTAACCTTGAGCCATTACCAATTCATATTGATCTGTCAGTAAAGCTGATTCTGAATGCATAGCTTGCTACCTTGCAATTTACCTGAGCAGAATAATCCCTGATTGTCCACCAAAGTACAACTCGGAGAGTAGGCGTCAGGCCTCCCGTTGATCATTTAACATTTGATAAATGGTCAACGGGAGACCTGACACCTTCTGCAAAAAATCTTCATAATGTGTTATGATTATAGAGAATATAAGGAGAGTGACTCATGACTGCAACGGACCCGCTCTATTCTATCGAGCAAATCAAATTGATCGAAAAAGCTGCTATTGCCAGCGGAGGCTCTACCCTCGATTTAATGGTACACGCCGGCACCGCGGCTTTCAAAACATTGCGCAAAGAATGGCCTGAAGCCAAAAGGATCGTTGTATTCGCGGGGCACGGGAATAATGGCGGCGATGGATACGTTCTGGCTAAATTGGCCCAGCACGAGGGCTTGAATGTCAGCGTCTTTTTCATTGGCTCGGAAGAAAATTTTTCTGAAGCGACCACGTGGGCAAGGCACAATGCTGTTCATGCCGGGATTGAAGTCAAACCCTTTTTGCCAGGACTGGTTTACGATGCCGATGTTTTTGTGGATGCACTCCTAGGAATTGGCCTCAGGGGCGCCGTGCAAGAACCTTATGCCAGCGCGATTGATATCTTGAACCGCAGCGGCAAACCGATTCTTTCATTGGATATACCCTCCGGTTTACAGGCGGATACCGGCACCTTTGAAGGCACCGTGGTACACGCCAGTGCCACTGAAACTTTCATCGGCTTAAAACCCGGATTATTCACTGCCGATGGCGTTGGGGTAGCCGGCAAAGTATTTCATGATGCCCTGGGCATTCACAAAGAAGTGATTTCTGAGGTGGTACCTTATTGTGAAAAAATGACGGCCAGCGATTTTTGCCCTTTTTTACCGCATCGAGCTAAATCAGCTCACAAAGGTGACTTCGGACATGTCTTGGTGGTTGGTGGTGATTGTGGCATGGCTGGCGCTGTGCGAATGGCTGCGGAAGCCGCGGCTCGAACGGGCGCTGGTTTGGTGACCATCGCAACCCGGCCGGATCATGCGGATACAGTGGCCATGTCTCGACCGGAACTGATGTGTCACGCTGTGAATAAAGCCAAAGAATTAATGCCTCTGCTGGAAAAAGCAACTGTGGTTGTGATCGGGCCCGGTTTAGGCCGACAATCGTGGGGCGAATCGCTCTGGGAGTTCTTAGTGGATTCAACCTTGCCCATGATTGTTGATGCCGATGCGCTTAACTTTTTAGCGAAAAAGCCCGTACATCGAGACAACTGGATCTTGACGCCTCATCCCGGTGAAGCTGGACGTTTATTAGATACTGATGCAACAACAATTCAGCACGATCGTTTCAGCGCTGTCAAAAATCTTCAAGCTCGTTTTGGCGGAGTTGCTGTGCTCAAAGGTGCCGGCTCTTTGATTGCGGATGGAGCCAGACCCCTCTCCGTATGCGCCATGGGTAATCCAGGAATGGCCAGCGGTGGGATGGGTGACGTTTTGAGTGGTGTTCTAGGTGGTCTTGTAGCGCAAGGACTCAGCCTTTCGGACGCCGCCCGCCTTGGCGTGCTACTCCATAGCACTGCTGCAGACCGAGCCGCTCAAGAAGGTGGCGAACGGGGTTTGCTCGCTATGGATGTGGTCAAAAAAATCCGCGGTGTTGTGAACGGTATACACAATTGATTGATCTAAATAAAGAAATTATCATTGAAAACGAAGCTGCGATGGCTGAATTTGCCGCCAAACTCGCCGCGCAAGTCAAAGCACCCTGCATTATTTACCTCAAAGGTGAACTGGGTGCCGGCAAAACAACCCTGACCCGAGGCTTTCTCAGAGCCCTAGGCCACCAAGGCCCAGTCCGCAGCCCAACCTTTACCCTCATCGAATCGTATGAACTCAGCGGGCAAAAAATATTCCACGTCGATTTATATCGTCTCCACGATCCCGAAGAAATCGAATTCATCGGCCTACGTGATTATTTCACAGAAGACGTCATCGGCCTCATAGAGTGGCCAGAAAGAGCGATCGATCTACTGCCCCCACCAGACCTCATCTGCGAAATCCACATACACCCTCAGGGTCGTTCAATAATCATCTCGATAGGCTCAACTCAGGTTTTACGTTGACAGATTATTGAAGTTGTGCCGATAACAGCTCAGATCGCAATGCAATCGACACAATTACCCACACATCATCATGATCCAGCCGATCGATTAATCATTGCTACGGCGATGATAAACAACTATACCATTTTAACGCCCAATCAGCATTTCCATCGCTACCCCAAAATTCGGGTTGTCTGGTTATACAAGAGAAATAAACCGTCCACGTTTTGCTTAGACTCGATCTTCAATTTCTTCACAAGGCTTCACATTCAGTAGCTGTAATTTTTCTGGCTTCACGGCGGGATCGAGTAATTTAATTTCTAAATAACCTAATTCGCAGGCTTTTACGATTAATTCAGAGCGCGTTTTGACATGTAATTTAGCTTTGATATTTATCACATGTGATTCCACTGTTCGGGGTGAAATATGCATTTTTTTCGCGATTTCGATAAAGGTTAAACCGCGTGTTAGATAATAAACACATTCTTGCTCTCGGACCGTTAATACTCCTTTATGAGACGTAGATTCCAAAGATTGTGATTGAGTTGATGAAAGATATTGATAACCTTCAACAATCTTATCGATACAGGCATCTGAAGGTAAAATCTGCGCCCAGGTTTCCACACCTTCGACTTTACCTTTTTCGTTGATGATGGGTTTATTACAAATTAAACTAATTTGAGCACCTGCAGCCGAGGGTATTAATGATAAAAGCAATGTTTCTGAACGTTGTTCTTTGCAGAGATTTTCATAGTAAGTGAATTCTTGTGCGAAATCAGCCGCTTCGCAGTTAAAATCCCTAAACGTTCGATTCATTAATTCAGCAGAGGATTGGGCACCGGTGTGTATGGCCGCGATTTCTGTCATAAATTGAAATCGCTCTTGATCATCTTTTATCACATAGATTAAAGGGAGATTTTGAGATTCCGATTCATTTAATATAGCAACTTTTTCCTTGAGTCCCGGTAGTTTCATCAACCTAATCCTACTGTGTCCTTATCTCTATGCATAGCAGAAAACTATACGTATTTTTTCCGGATGTTTAATGTGGCAAGAAGCCATTACACTCTGCGCCATCTGTCCTAAACTGATTCTCCGGGGAGGTATGGCTAAGCGCAGCCTAAGCGCTGCGCGGCCTGTATTGCCAACCACAACTATTATCGCCACATCCCCCTTCGGTAGTCAAATGATAAGAAACAAAGGTGAGGGCTGTGACACCACCCCCCCAAACCGACCCTTACCCCTCTCTGCGCACCCCGCAAGAACCTGGACAACCTGCTATAATTAGGTTGTGTATTGAAGGTGAGGGGGAGGTACGATGAGTAAGAGATTAAATGGGGAGATTCCACCATCTGCCAATCAGCGTGTTAAAGATTTGCGCTCGAATAAAGAAAAATTAATGCGCGATTTTAGACATGACGACAACGATCTGAAGAATCTTGTAAAGCGCGTCAAAGAGCATAACAATCAATGCTGGGAGAACGGCGATCCTCAAATCAGCTCTCAAGAAGTGCAGAAATTGATTCAAGATCGCCTGCTCCGTGCTCTTGCGCGCCTTAAAGTCGAACATCAAACTTTTGTTCGGGATTATCCGACAGAAAATGATTCAATGAATATGCTCACTAAAATAGCTGAACATAAAAAAGTGGCTCGTGAATATCTAAAAGACCCTTCTATTCTTGAATCCGTTCGATTGAAAGTTCGAGATTACACTGACTTAGGTCTAAAGGCTCCTCCTGCTGTGATAACAAGAGAACCACCAAAGCCTACCATACAAAAGGAGGAAGCAGAAGATTCAGAGGAAGATCAGTATGAAGCATCGGAATTCACGGTCCCACTAGATTCTACAGCTCAATCGAGAGATGAGAAGCAGAACCAATCCGATGATTTAGACTCTGATACAGCATCATCAGCCTCCGTTGAGACCACAGAATCCACCACTGCATCGGATACAGAAGATGATCAGTACGAAGCAACGGTTTCAGAGGATGATCTGTACGAAGCATCAGATTTGGCTGTCTCAGACACGAAGAATACCTCTGTTAATTTGTTGGAAGCATTCATAACATTACAACTCAACAATCCTCGTAATAGAACCATAGAACCTATATTGGATGTACTCTATGAGCCTTCTATTCCTGCCGAAAAGGCAATAAAAACTATTATTCGAGGTATTGGTACTCAACAACAATTACTGACAGAATTTCTGAGCTTAGCTGAAACTCAAACCGTTCTAAAAGATTATAGAAATAGGGAGTTATTCCGGGAAGCAGCCGAAAACCTACCTGAGTCTCAGAAGGAAACTATCCTCTTTGCTGTCAGTGAGGCACTACCTAAAGCTCCTATAGAGTCAAAAAGTAGCCCAAGAGCCGCAGCCGCTCAAGATGAAGATCCCTTTGCTGACTTTGATAGAAGCTACGAGCTCAATGAACCTGCAGCAACAGCCTCAGTGTCCCCTAAGAATTCGTCTACAGGCCCTACCGTGGTGACTATCAATCAAAACGGTTCCACGTCCTCTCGCCCTCCCACATGGACGGGTTCTGGATCAAACCCGATGCCCAAATCAGAAGATCAGCAAAAACCCCAAAGGAAGCCCCTTGCGATTGATCTTGTAAGTCTGAGTAATAGCAAGTTAATTATTAATCGTGATGAAAAAATTGCCCTACAAGCTATCATTCACGAGATAGACAACGGCAGAAAGACAACGAAAGATGCGATAGCAGAGGTTCTAAAACTTGTTCAACCCAAAACCAATCCCATTCGAGCCTCCCTGTTAGTTAATGCTTTGTTGAAATTGCCCAGTATTCAAGAGGCTGCCAAAGATCCTCAAAATGCAACCGCGTTCGGGGAACTTGCCATGCGATTTTCACCAGGGGCCAATAGAGATAAACTGTTGAAACTGAGTTCGCCGACTAATGAAAATAGTGACTCAGCACAGAATAGAGGCAGTGTGAGCAAAAAATGATCTATTCAATGAATCATCAATAATAGCACTGTGAGGATAAAATTATTTATGGTAATTTGTCCTCGTAACCTTGGTTCATTGGAGTTCACATGGCAGCTACAGATAGCCCCTTAATTTGGTTGGATTTAGAAATGACAGGCCTTGAGCCTGAGACAGATCGGATCCTGGAAATCGCGACGATTGTGACGAACAATCATCTGGATGTGATTGCCGAAGGGCCAGTCATTGCTATTCATCAATCGGATCATACCTTAGCCACTATGAACGAATGGTGTGTCAAGCTGCATGGCTCTACCGGGTTGACAGAACGATCGCGTCAATCGACGGTCTCAGAATCTGAAGCCCAAGCCCAAACGCTGCATTTTTTAAGACAATACCTGAAACAAAATGAGTCCCCACTCTGCGGCAACAGTGTGCACCAAGATCGACGTTTCCTTTACCGGTATATGCCCGAGCTCGCGGAGTTTTTTCACTACCGCAACCTGGATGTGAGCACCTTGAAAATCTTGGCCCAACGTTGGGCGCCTCAGGTTTATAAGGGGTTGATCAAAGAATCGACGCATGTGGCCAGGCAGGATATCTTGGATTCCATCGATGAGCTGCGGTATTACCGAAAACATATGTTATCAATTTAAGAGCCGATCTCGGATTTGGGCGCCCCAATCAAACCACCATTCAAGACTGACAATCAGCCCCCCTTAAACTTCGACATCTCCCACCTAGCGGTTCCCGCTTAACATTACGTGATGGGGAGTTCTTAGAGGGGAGAATCACGATTCTCCCCTCTAAGTGAGGACTTTTGAACTTTGTTCAAAATCTTCATCAATAAAAAGGAAGGATGTTCCCGCTTAAGCGGGAACTCTTGTCACCTTCTTCGCTTGCAATTCCTGGAAAACCATCTTATGATTACCTGTTTTTACGTGTTTCCCCAAGGAAGCCATTTTTAACTAATTTTTGTGAGGGTGAACGGAACAATGCCAATGGTAGTAGTAAAAGATAACGATTCATTTGATCGCGCGCTGCGCGCTTTCAAGCGTTCTTGTGAAAAAGCGGGTATTATGAGCCGACTTCGCGCTCTAGAATTCTATGAAAAACCCACTTGGGAACGTAAGCGCAAAGGCTCTGCAGCTCGTAAACGTCATCTGAAGCGTTTGTCAAAAGAACAGGAAGTTTTAGATCGTTCACGTTCACGTCGTTTTGTCGCTGCTAGAAAGTCTGATTCAGCTCAGGATTCTGCTTCTCAAATCGATTAAAGGAAAGCTATGAGTAGCACAGCGCTCAAAGATCGAATCACTGAAGACATGAAGGCCGCCATGCGCGCCAAAGAAAGTGATAAACTAGAGGTGATTCGTTTTCTGCTTGCGGCAATCAAACAAATTGAGGTTGACGCAAAACGAACCGAAGGTGAAGAACGTACCGCACTGAACGATGAACAAACCATGGCGGTGATTAATAAATTAATCAAACAACGCCGCGACAGCAAAGAACAATTTGAACAAGCCGGCCGCGAAGATTTGGCCTCAAAAGAAGCTTACGAACTCAGCATTTTAATGCAGTATTTACCCCCTCAACTAAATGATTCTGATATTGAAGCACTCGTGCGAAAAGCGATCAGTGAATCAGCCGCTGCGGGAATGCAAGATATGGGTAAAGTGATGGCTATTTTAAAGCCACAATTGCAAGGACGTGCAGACATGAGCGCAGTCAGCGCCAAAATTAAGTCTTTATTGGGGTAACAACTGCTCACTCCCCCAAAAAAGTTAGAAATGGCTATAACGTTCAGATTTTGTCCAGGTCAGGTGAAAAATAAAATCTTAAAACCGGAGTGAACGAAGGTAAATGAGGATTTTAAAATTTCTTTTTTCACCTGAGATGGGCAAAATATGGACGTTTGCATCTACAGGCACGACACTATGTCCCGAATACCGCAGGCATTTATTGATGAAGTTCTCCACCGTCTCGATATTGTAGACATCGTTAAAGCTCGCATTCCACTTTTAAAAAAATCGGGCACCAGTTTTATGGCAGCCTGCCCTTTTCATCACGAAAAAACCCCTTCTTTTCAAGTACATCCTAAAAAACAATTTTACCATTGCTACGGCTGCGGCGCGAATGGAAACGCCTTAAGTTTTGTGATGCAATATGATCGTTTAGATTTTTTAGATGCCTTGGATAATTTAGCTTCGCGCGTGGGGTTGGAATTACCTCAAAACAGTGTCGCTACGCATAATCCACAATTATCATCGCTGACAGGCATCACACGTGAGTCAGCTTTATTTTATTATCAGCAACTCAAACGTCACCCTAAAGTTTTAGAGTATGTTGAGCAACGCGGATTGAGCAAAGAAATTATTCGAGAATTTGGGATTGGTTATTCGCCCCCAGGCTGGGATAATTTACTCAATCATTTAGGCCAAAGTTCTGAGCAACGTCAATTATTAATAGGTGCAGGATTAATTATCGAAAAATCACCCGGTAAATATTACGATCGTTTTCGTGATCGTTTGATGTTTCCGATTCGAAATGGTCGCGGTCAAATTATTGGATTTGGTGGACGCACTTTAAGTGATGAAACACCAAAATATTTGAATTCACCCGAAACCTCGCTCTTTCATAAAGGCACAGAACTTTATGGATTGTACGAGGCACGTCAAGCGAATCAACAACTGGATAAAATAATCATTGTTGAAGGTTATATGGATGTGATTACGCTGGCGCAATTTGGCATTAATAATGCAGTAGCGACGCTGGGAACAGCCACCACAACTCAACATTTGCAACGCTTATTTCGTTATACCTCCGATATTGTTTTTTGTTTTGATGGTGATAATGCAGGACAACAAGCGGCCATTCGTGCATTAGAAACAACCTTACCGATTATTCGAGATGGACATAGTGTTTCGTTTATTCATTTGCCGGATAATCATGATCCGGATAGTTTTATTCGAGAATTTGGCGCAGCAGAATGGGCCATTATGATTGCCAATGCAGCGCCTCTGCCGAAATTTTTGTTTAAATTTCTGAGCAAAGAAATCGATATTCACAGCATTGAAGGCAAAGCGAAATTTGCGCAAGCAGCTCGTGAGCATTTGGCTAAAATGCCCAAAGGAGTCTATCAACAGTTACTGCAGGAAAGTTTGGCTTCCAAAGTAGGCTTAAACTCTGAGGCTTTGGAATCGACCCCATCAACTGCAGCCCCTCAAGCGCCAAAACCTAAACCGCTTGCCCCTCAAGAAACGGGTATTCCGACTCATTTGCGAAACGCCATTACTTTAATCATTCATGATCCTACTCTAGCCACACAGATTACTCCGCCCTCCGCCCTGCTAGCCTCGAATCTTCCGGGCATTGAGCTGCTGGCTCAGCTGCTGTTAATTTGTCAGCAACAACCTCAGTTGAATACAGGCAGTTTGCTCAGTTATTGGGATGAACACCCGGCTCGGGCACTGATTGGGCAATTGGCGAGTCAAGAACCTTTGATTCCCCACGAAGCCTGGCTTGAAGAGCTGGTCGGGATTTTGAATAAGCTTAATGATCGTCTTAAGGAGGCTGAGATTAATGCTTTGATGAGGAAGGCTGCAGCAGAAGAGCTCAGTTTGGATGAAAAACAGCAGCTCAAGAAACTGCTGGAAGGTGCCAAATCTGTTGCTGAAAGCCCCTAATTTTACGCACTCTTTGTACTGCTCACAACCATTGTTTCCCTAACATTCATCTTCCCGTAGCCCCTAACTGTCATTGCGAGCGTAGCACGACAATCCAGCAAAAGGCTTTGCCTGTCACATTCAGGCTAGATCTATGGCCAGAGGTAGATTATAATATTAGGTCACACTTTATTGTTTTGGAGTCGCGATGCCTATAGACGCTGAAAAATCACAGCTCAAAGCGCTTATTGAAAAAGGTAAGGAACGTGAACAACGCTATGTTACCTTCAAAGAGGTCAATGATCACCTACCCTCAGACATTGTCGACCCCGAACAAATTGAACTGATTATTTCTCAAATCAATGATATGGGCATTTCAGTCTCTGAACATCCGCCCAGCGAAGAAGATTTCCTACTGAGTTCTCAACCCGCCGTGGATGATAGCGTTGTGGAAGAAGCTGCGGCAGCGCTGGTCGCTTCTGATAGCGATCTTGGCCGAACCACAGACCCTGTGCGCATGTACATGCGCGAAATGGGCAGCGTTGAGCTACTGACGCGTCAAGGTGAAATTGATATTGCCAAACGGATTGAAGAAGGGATTAAGCACGTTCTGGCCGCACTGGGCCGATACCCCGAAGTGGTGGCTTCTCTGTTAGAGCAATATGCGCTGACCGAAACCGGTCAGAAACGTTTGGGTGATATTATTACCGGCTTTATCGATGATGATACAACGATAGAGACCATCGTCGACAACAGCGAAGAACCTGATCTGGATATTTCTGAAGCACTGGAAGATGTGCTCCCCGATACAAAAACGGAAGACAAAATCTCCGAAAAAGTGGATACCGTTACCGAAGAAGAAGACGAAACGGGTGAAGGTGAAGGCGGTGGTGAATCGAATGTTGAGATCTCGGGCGCTGAATCCGAGGAAGAAGAAATTCCGACTGCGATGAAATCTGCTGAAGCCGATCTTGAAGGCGCCGAAGGAGAACCCGAAGATGAAATGGGTGAATCGGGCCCTGATCCTGAAGAAGCGAAACGTCGATTTGCTGAACTGGGCGAAGCCTTCGAAAAGTATCAAAAAACGTTTAAGCGTTATGGAAATACTCACGCCTCCACAGAAAAAAGTTTGCAAGTACTCACTGATGTGCTAATGCACTTTAAACTCACTCCTCGTCAATTAATGCTGCAAAATCGCAAACTACGTGCGATGTTAAAAGCAGCGCGCAAACAAGAACGGGTGATTTTAAATCTTTGCGTGCATAAATCAGGCACACCGCGTAAGAGTTTTATAACTTCGTTCCCCAGCAATGAAACCAATCCTGATTGGTTTGATCACTATGTTAAAGCGCATCCTGATCAAGCAAAAGCACTGAATTTGCACGCGCAGGATATAAAACGCGCAATGCGAAAATTAGTGGAATTAGAGCAAGAAACCAATTTGAGCATCGCTGACATCAAGGAAATTAATCGACGAATGTCGATCGGTGAAGCAAAATCGCGTCGCGCAAAACGAGAAATGATTGAAGCGAATTTGCGATTGGTGATTTCGATTGCGAAAAAATATACGAATCGTGGCCTGCAATTTTTGGATTTAATTCAAGAAGGCAATATCGGTTTGATGAAAGCGGTTGATAAATTTGAATACCGACGTGGTTATAAATTTTCAACTTATGCCACCTGGTGGATTCGTCAAGCCATTACTCGATCGATTGCGGATCAAGCACGAACGATCCGAATTCCTGTGCACATGATTGAAACGATTAATAAGTTAAATCGTATTTCTCGGCAAATTTTCTTAGAAACGGGTGTTGAGCCTTCTTCAGAAGAATTGGCAAAACATATGGACATGCCGGAAGACAAAATCCGCAAGGTCCTGAAAATTTCGAAAGAACCCATTTCGATGGAAACCCCGATTGGCGACGACGACGATTCGCATTTAGGTGATTTCATCGAAGACATGAGCGCACTCTCCCCTATCGATTCTGCGACCAGCGAAGGTCTCAAAGAAGCGATCCGCTCAATTCTAGATTCTTTAACACCCCGTGAAGCAAAAGTACTGCGCATGCGTTTTGGTATCGATATGAATACCGATCACACCCTCGAAGAAGTCGGCAAACAATTCGACGTAACCCGCGAACGTATCCGCCAAATCGAAGCCAAAGCCCTCAGAAAATTGCGCCACCCCACTCGCTCAGAAAAATTACGCAGCTTCATGGAAGAAGAGGATTAATTTCGATATACTACCCTTTCGGGCCCATAGCTCAGTTGGTTAGAGCAGGGGACTCATAATCCCTTGGTCCTAGGTTCAAGTCCTAGTGGGCCCACCAAGAAATTCCTCTACTCTACTACACTCTGCTCTACCCTACTATTGTTCAGAAGGCTCCTTGCTCCCGATGTTTGGGTAACGGTGAGGTGCGATAGGATGAGCTAGGAACTGGTGCCACAGGATTCGCCAAGAGATTCTGTCTTAGGCACAACATTGTTTTATTGATTCATTCTACTTTGCATAAAAAAATTAAACATGCCAGATCTAATATCAGCGCATTTACTGACACTATATTTTAAAGCATTAATCTTAGATCTGACACCTTACTTGTGACACCTTCATGACACCTTCAATACAATATACAATAGACACCTTCAGTAGGCTCGAAGCATTAATGATAAGCGCAAAGCCATTCTGCGCCCAAAGAGCGACAAGAATGCATTAGCCAGTTGAATTTTTGACCTCTAGCAAAAGAGCTCTGATTTCAGTGATTAAAAACTCTTTAAAATTATCTTTTAAGATGGTTCTCTCTTGAACACTCGTGGGTAGAAAGCGAGACATTTCATCATGAAATTGGCGACTATTAATTATGTTTTCTAGATTATCGAGCGTTGTATTGAGAAGCTGTGAATATTCTTCAGCATGATAGTCTTTAATTTTAGCCTGAACAAATTCTGACACTACCGTAGCCCCTTGCTGTTTCAGCCATCGCAAATCCCATAGATCTCGATAACGAATATACCTTTGGCAGTTTACCAATGACACTAATTTATCGGCCATAATTTCATTTAGGCTTTCTGTCATAATCAAAGTATCACTATACCCATCGGGCAGAAAATCGTAATTATGTTGCATTGGCCGAGGGACTCTTGAGTACGCTGGAATACTGCCAACCTCAAGCTTAATTTTTTGTTTTGGCAGATCTTTTCTTTCAGGAAAAGTAATAATACTTATCTGCCATTTATCGATTTTAATGCTCTGATATTCAGGCAGCCTAGCCATTTCCTTTGGTTCTTTAACAGTGATTTCCAAACCATATCTTTCTCCTATATAATGCTCTAGACATTTTTTCATAGTGAATAAATAAGCTGTGGTAAAATCTTTGCCTCCCGCAAAATCCAAATCTTCACTAAATCTCACCGCCCCGTAACAAAGTCGCAATGAAGTTCCGCCTTGAAAGGTAAGCCGATCTAATAAATTCTCACGATCTAAGGCAAAAAGGATATCGTAATGTAGCAGTTCTTTTTCAATAACTGGGCGCATTGTGGTATTTCCAGTCATCCTCATTGCGAGGTCAACCAGAGCGGAAAAACTCTCTTTTTTTGTTAGGTCAGTCATTATTTAATTCCTCCTCATTGACTAAATCAAGATTCCGTCCGACGCGCTTTAAATCACGCCAGGCAGTTTGCTTGGTTGCCATTCTCAATGGTCGATCAGAAACTCGATAAATAGACTGAATAATATTGAGAGTTGATCGCTTTGTATGGGTGAATTCAATTGTGCCGTAAGGCGTATGATAAATTCCTTTGCGGCCTGTTGTCATTACCGTAATGCGACCAACAGGGATCTGTGAAATAACCCCATACTCAGACAGCATCGATTCTAAACTGAGATAATTATACTCCCCAGGTCGAAGTGCTTTAGCAATGCGTTCAATCGTGTTGCTATCAAAACTCTTGGCATTTTCGTTGACATACACGCTGCGGCAGGCACGTCTGAGAATACTGGCTTTTACCAATCTACTAAGCGCTTCTGAGAATGTTTTCTCACTATCATGGGGGAAAAGCTTGGCTAGCTCATGTTTGCGAAACACATAACGGCCCTGTTTTTCCCATTCTCTGAGCAACTTCAATGCATAACTTTGTCTCATAGAGCCTCCTTTAAGTCTACGCTAGCACACCATTATTATAGCATTAACGTCTACTTAATGCAAATGCGCAAATCTATTCGCTCTAGAGGTACATCTAAGACAGTCAGAATAGGGGTCAGATCTACGTTTGCTGGGTTTCAATAGAACCCTTCAAACGTAGATCTGACCCCATCTCTTTTAACTCGCCTTTCAATCTATGAAAAGGCATACCAGGCAAATCCAAATCCGCTGCCTTCGTTGCTGCATCCAAGCTTTGTAGTATAATTTTAAGCTTTGTTTCATGCGTAGCCTGGATACCTGAGGCACTACCAGTTTCATAGAAACACTTAAGCCCCTTATGTTTCCAAGAGATTATTATGTGCTAGGTGTAGCGTAACACGTAACGACTTTCAAGCCATTCAAAACAAGCAGTTCTAATATTACGGCTTCTTTCGCCCAATACATTTCCGATGCCGGACAGATACTGCACACAACTAGTAAATCAGGCTATTGATTCCCCAGAATGTGCTATAATGGAAAATGTGGGAGCTGTAAAAAGCACCCTGAGAAAAAGGAATCACGATTGGCTGAAGGGATCCGAATGGTATGAATTGAGGCCTGATTTGAGGGGCTTTTAGCCCTGAAGGGTCTTGTCTCATAACAAACAAGGCTTATGAGGGTATTAGTGCAAGTTAGTTTCTCGTAGGCATAGGGGAGGTAAAATGAGTAATCAAAACAATTATTTCGGCAGATATTCTTCAACATCAAGATATGGCGATAGTTTCTCGTTACAGCTAAAAAAAATCAAAAAAAATTCATTGATTGCATTGATGTTAACCATATCTTTAACAAGCTTTGCTGATTACGATGACAATCCAATTGATGTACAGATTTTTCATCAAGGTCGTGATGCCGGTATAAAAGCTATTAATAATAATATCCCATTACTTCCTTTACCGTTTTATCCATCGTCGGAAGATTTTACTGTGGGTGGTATTAACAGTCTCAGTAATGAACAACAAGAGATATTTAGAAGAGGATTTACTAAAGGGCTTACCACTGTACTCGGAGGCCATACGGGGTGGAAATATGGACTTACGGCGGCGACATCAACAGCTCCATCCTTGGGTTACGTGAATCCAATAGTTGGTGAGCTACTGAAAAAAATGATCATTGTCGGTGATGATGTTAATATCAATCCCAACTATGCTTTGTCTACTGCTAACGAAGCCGATCTATTATTCGTGGTAAAAAGCAGATTAATTAACAATGCCACTACACCACGAGAACTTTTACAACATATTGAAGGAGTTTATCCAGCTATCGAGCTACCAGCAACATTCACACCACGCTTTCTTCCGGACGCTTTGGGTCCAGTTGCTGGAGGTGATGGTATTTTACGTGCAACAAATATTGCAGCGAGATTATTTGTTCGTAGTAGCACAATCATCCCTATTGAAGGATCACGTAGCTTAGACCAATGGGAAATGGTGTTAAATGGTGGTTTACAAGTTCAAGATTTGCTGACAAGAAGTAGTGGTAATGTTTCGGGTGTCGGTGGCCCCATAAGGCATCTCGACAACTTCTTGCGCCTGATCACAGATTTAAAATCCAAAGGATTAAAATTAAAACCTGGCGATCTTGTTTCACCTGGAACCGCTGTTGCAGTTCGCATTTCGAATGGCACCGAGCAATCCTTCACCGTCACCTATGATAACCTGGATCCGAACGGGGTCGTTGTGATGAAAGTTAATTTCACACCTGACGGACTTACCATGCGGAAGAATAAAGATTCACACAAACATGACGACTAATTAATAATACTACGAGGAGTCTCGCTATTAGAGAGAGTTACTGGGTCAGATCTACGTTTGATGGGTTCTATTAACACCTTCAAGCTTAGATCTGACTACTTCCCTCTCAAACTTTTTTTGCAGTAATTCTTGTGGCAATTTTTTGACGCTGATTAATTTTATCAACTAATAATTCATGTTGACACCATATTGCAGAAAAGAGTTCTTGGCCAAAATTCTGTTCGATGAAGAATTGGTGATTCTTTAAATTTAGCAACAAGTCTTTGGCATCACACAAGAATAATTGACTGTCATCACGAAAGACAACTTCGGTGAATCCAGCGTTGGTTAAAACTCGCTCATAAGATTCTTTCGTTTCGCAGACTAAAGGTGCAATGCTGTCAGTGCTTCCCTGAGGAAAAATCCAATCTGCAATAACGAATATGCTTGAGTGTTTTGATACGGAAAATATTTGACGAAACAGATCACTCTTGTCAGAAACATGATTTAAGACACCTTTACTGTAAACGAGCACAATTGCGATTCTTACTTCCGAGAGTTTTACATTGCTTTTGTTCGCAATGATAGGATTAGTGTAAATTTGTATAGCAACGCTCCCACCCCTTATATGCTATAATTACAATGCGGGGATATTTATATGCAAGAACCATACTCAGAACAAGATTGGCTTGTTGAACTAATGCAGAAATTTGGGCTTCCCTCGGCCCCTGATGGTGTTTGCTTCGGTGTTTCGCATTCGGCTATGCAAGCAAATCAAGCAAGCGAATTTGACCGATTTAAACAACGATTTACAGAATTACACGAGTTTAGCCTAAACGAAGAAGGCGTTAATGCTCTTAAAAATAAATTAACCAAGCCAAAGCCACAATTGTCAGCACAGGAAGTTGATTTCCTTGCCTTTCTTCAAACCATCGAAATCTATCACCAACTCTACATGCATACAAATCTACAAGCCGAAGGTGCTCACTCTACAGAGCAAAATGCAATAGCATCATTATCAATTCTTAAACCCGTAGCAATAGAAGAAAAGGAAAAAGCTACTAATAAAGCCCTTTCCCCTATTAATTCCTTTCTAAGCGCCTATCGGGAAGAAAATACTAGAGGCGAAGGCTTCACTCTTCAAAGTTACTTCGAACAGTTAAAAGATTTATTTTCAAATAGTGAAGAACGTGTCTCATTAATATTGGGTAGCGGAAATCATGTTATATTTGTCAGTTATGATAATAATAATGGGAATTGGACCTTAGTCGATCCCGTTAGAGTGCCTGAAACCCTGACAGCTGAAGACGAAGAAATGATTGCAGCAGCAGTTTCCGCGTCATTTAAAGGCGGTCACGTTATTTTTAACACAACAATTTGGGGATATAAAGACGAGGAATTGCAAAGAGCTGCTGATGGCGTAGCTGAGAACTTATCGCAAGACCGTAGCAATTATCTCTCAACCCTTAATCAAGAAGAGGTCGATGGCTATGTCGATTTACAAGATTACCATGGTAATACTCAATTATTTATAGCTGCGAGTTTTAATTCTATCGATACAGTCAATTCACTCCTAAGAGAGAACGCTGATCCCGACATACAGAACGATCATAATTATACGGCATTGCAAATAGCCATTCAAAATGGCTATGACGACATTGCAATCTTAATTATCGATAATGATGCTGATCTTGATTTAAAAGATCAATATGGTGACACCCCACTTCATTCAGCAACTCAAAATGGTCAATCATCAGTGGTAAAACATCTTCTTAGAAATGATGCGGAAGTTGATCTCCAAAATGACGAGGGATTAACGCCATTGCATCTCGCAGCCAAAGCTGGTAATGATGAAATCGTAGGGCGTCTTCTTAAGGCTGATGCTGATATTAATGCGAAATCTATGCAGGGAGAAACACCACTGTTAATGGCAGCTACCAAAGGCCATTTTAATGTTGTAGATCGACTTCTTGAGAAAGGAGCTTCGCTTGATTTTGCCTCACAATCACCTTTAGTAAAAAGGCAACTATCCGATAATCTTAAGAATGCCGTTAAAGAGAGTGATTTACACAAAACAGAATCATTACTTAATTTAGGAGTACCTCCTAACTTGAAATTCGACCCAGGTGAATTGCCAAATCGCAAACGCAGTTGTGCGCTAGTGGATTATGCAGAACAGACTAAGAATGAGCCGATTGCTCAGGCTTTATTGGATCATGGCGCCAAGCCTTCCGCCCCTCCGCAGAAACCTCTTCCATATCCAAGTGAAGGCGCACAAAATACTGAAACGTCTCAGAAATCTGAGGAATCACAATTATCGGGTATGGCAGTGAATATGCTAAGGAACCGATCTCAACGAAATGACGCGGTGACAGAAACCCCTAAAGAAGTAACGCAGCCTGTACTTAAATGATACAGTCGAGTACAAACGATTATCAACACAGCATACTGAGTCATCACTCAGATCCTCAGGAATTATTTTTCCTATAGAATTTGTTTTTATTAGATTCATAGGGATCCTCCACTAAATCTCGATCACAGTTTTCCCCATGTTCTGACCTCAGAGCATATTGCCATAAGACTCCGTCGATATAAACTAATCTGTTTTTAAGAATATGTTAATATACTCATGGTAGATTAATTACTAGTTTATTGACCGTAACGAAGAAGTCACTCACAATAGCACAACTTCTAAGCAATTAATTTTAATCCAAAGGTACATTTATTATGCAAAAGCAAGCATTATTAGCAATCGAAGTGTTAGATGATTTCGCGAAATTATTTGGTGCTACAACGTCTATTTCTGATGGCAGACTCAACTACCCCACTTTCGCACATATTTTAGAAAATGCTATTACTTCTTCTGTCGCTGACTTTACACGGAAACATGATTATATATACCCGACCTTATCCTATGATAATTTTGAATTCATGCAATGTTTAATTAATATTAATACCTATATCAATACTGGTACTCAGCAGTCTATTGCTACCAAAAATAATTTGAGCAAAACGGTAGAACGAATTCTTGAAACAATCAAACAAGCAGATATTAATGATACGATACGCATATCTTTAATACCAAAATCTAATTGGACTGAACGGCTTAGAAAAAAAACAGCCAAAACTGATAGTCAAGAAGAGTTTCAAACTTTGCTTCGTGCAACCCGCAGAACTGAAGCCAGAGCTGACGAAGCTCAAGCACCACAAAATCGCCGTGTTAGAGTCGCCGAAGGGTTAGCTCTTTTATTTGTTCTTGCTAACATTGAAGATCTTTTTAACTCGGATGACGATCATGACAATTCATCCTGCCCTTTTCATCACGGAAACTAGGATATAAATAGCTTTTCGTCTCTCACTGAAAAAGAAGTATGAACCTGCACAAAAGATAAGAATCAGGTGTCGTTATTAATATCTCAAGTTAGGCTTCTTTCGTACCGATTCCCAATTTTGCAGTCTATGAAGATCTTATCCTGTCTTCTAGTTTCAACAAGAAACCAGGAAGAATCCCCAAAATACCATCACCGCAAAGCCAAGAGGTTCTGTCTTAGATTTACCTCTGGAGCCAATAGCTATCAGGAAGATAGCGGGATAGCCCATCCTATGGCACCTCATCCAACCCCACCATGAGCTATAATTAAGATTGTATGATAACAAAGAAAGGAGAAACGAAGATGGGCAAAGTATTATCAATTTCATTAGGTCTCATCATGATCATATTGGTCAGTGGCTGCGCTGCGGGCGTCAGCAGTGGCTCCTATGGTGGTGGGGTCGGTGTAGGTGCGGGTATCTCCGTAGGTTACTAGCCCTATTACTCACGCAAAAAAAAGAGAAGCTTTCACTTCCGTTTTGTCGGAGTGTAGAGCTTTTCTTTTTTTCTTAGGAAGCAGTGATAAGTGAGTGTCAATTTAATTATCCATTCTTCAGTGCTATTCATGATAATGACAGAGCATATTGCGAGAGTATCGAGTAACGGTTAAAATCGGCAATCCATACTATTGCAGGATAACCATGAAAACCTCATCATTACTGAAAATAACGCTACTCGCCCTGCTAGGCCTTAACAACCTCCACGCCATGGCCGGTTCTCAAGAAGATCTGCAACAGCAAATTTTACCTTTATTACACCATCACATACCCCGTGCTTCTGTTGGGATTTTTGTTGCAGATGCTAAATCTGGGCAGGTCCTGTTTGAACATAATGGCTATAAATCTTTTAGTCCAGCTAGCTGCGCAAAGTTATTTTCAAGTTCGGCTTCTCTTTATGCATTAGGGCCTGATTATCATTTCAGCACCGATATTTACTACAACCAAGCTGATTTGAATGATGGTATGCTTCAAGGAAATATTTACATTAAATTTTCTGGCGATCCCTCAATGACAGTCACTAAATTAAAAGAATTAGTCTCGGATCTTCATCAATCGGGTTTGCGAAAAATTCATGGTAATCTAATCATAGATAACACTGCATTTTTACCGCCTTGGCACGGGCCTGGTTGGAGTCAGGATGATCTGAATTGGTATTTTGCTGCGCCAATCACTAGTGTGATTATCAATCAAAATGCCATCACGATGAATATCATTCCTAATCCCACCTTAAATAAACCTGCTAGCTTTGTAATTACGGATGAGGGTCTTAAACCTTTAATACGCTATTCCCATCAAGTCAATACAGTCACCTATCAACAATCGATGGATGATTGCCAGATTAATATTGATGTTGACACCCTGAACAACATAGAAATAAAAGGTTGCTGGCCCTCGAGTCAAAATCCGAGTAATTTTAACCTAGCAGTCAGGAATCCTGATGAATTAGCACGCACGTTGTTCACTCGCTTACTCAGTGAGCAACACATTAAACTCCACGGTAAAGTGATCACAGGAACTGTTCCTCAACATTTGCCGGTTGTTTTACGGATCCAATCTCCTCCTCTTAAAACGCTGCTCACAACACTATTAAAAGAGTCCAATAATGTGTATGCTGAAGCTATTACCAAAACCATGGGTCGCGAGCTCTATCATGAAGGATCTTTTCTGGCGGGATCTCGAGCAATCAAATCCGTCTTGAAAAAAAATGCTGACCTTGACTTCGATCAAATCATTCTGGTCGATGGCTCTGGCCAATCGCGCTATGATTTGGTTACACCCTCTCAAATTGTTCGACTACTACACGTTATGGGAAATGACAAACAATTTTCTGAACTCTTTATCAATGCACTGCCAGAATCTGGCACTGATGGCACTTTATCTGAGCGAATGAAATCTCAGGATTTGGCCCATCATATTCATGCAAAGACGGGAACCCTTCAAGGAGTTAGTACATTATCCGGCTACATTAAAACTCAGAGTGGAAGAAAGCTTGCTTTTTCTATTTTGATAAATCAAGTTGTAGGTGATTTAAATCAAGCCAAATCACTGCAATCTAAAATCGCCACTGTATTGTATCATTTATAAATTGACTAACGCTGATAAGGCAATGAAAATCGGAACGATGCCCCACCACCCTTCCGATTTTCTGCCCAGATTTCACCACCATGAGCATTGACAATCGTACGACACACCGCCAAACCTAAACCCATCCCCCTTTCGATGGTAATCATTTTTCCTCGATAAAATTTATCAAAGAGACTACTCAGCTCAGCCGTATCTAAACCTGGACCTCTGTCCTCAATACTGACGACGACTCGATCATTAATCACCTGAGCAGAAATATCGATGGGTGTATTAGGCGGTGTAAATTTGACTGCATTATCAATAAGATTATGAATCACTTCTTGAACGAGCATTGCATCAACTGGGACTAGGGGTAAATTCTCTGCTAAATTCACTGTAATCTGACGTTTGAGCATAATGATACTGGAAGATGACAAAACAAAATTAATTAAATCTTTCAATGAATAAAATTCTTTATTAATTGGAATTTTCTGAGTTTCATAATGATCAATCTTCAATAAATTATTAATGAGACGATCGAGTTGTTCCGATTCTAAAAATATATTCTTATGTAACTGCTGGATCTTATTATCTTCCAAACCTTTCCCGACTTGTATCAGTGTATTGGCAGCTCCCATAATGGATTCTAAGGGTGAGCGGAAATCTTTGGAAAATGATTGCACGATAGAACTTCGAACACGATTCGCTTCGGTTTGTAACTCAGTTTTTTGACTTTGTTCATGATGCAAATCTGCTTCAATGGTGATCGCTAATTGGTGTGCAAAAGCTTCGAGAAGATGCATTTTTTCAGGAGTTAACAACTTTTCTTCGCCTTTTGGTCTGATACTTAACACACCTATGGCACCCTCCGAAGCCACCAAAGGAATATAAAGTGCTAGTGAATATGGCAGAGTATCCGTGCCCAGTCCCGCCACACGGCCTTGATCATAAACCCATTGAGCCACACTCAGCTCTTTAGCATCTAACTCCCAATCTGTCGGCGACTTTGCATGCACTTTGAGGGAACTATTTTCTAGTAACAATGCCTGAACATCACAATCCAAAATTTCTCCAATATACTCGACTCCAATATTCAATAAGCGGTCAACACCTCGCATAGTGGCTAATTGTCGACTCAGTGTATGAAGTCTCGCTATCCGACGTTCAGCAAGTCTCGCACGAGAAGCTTCTCGACGAGACAGTACCATATACTGATTAATCACTAATGCCATTATGAAAGAAAGCAATGCATGATATAAATAACTCGGATTTTCAAAAGCGAAGGTATAATAGGGAAAAACAAACAAATAATTGCACAATATCGTACTCAGAAGAGCCGCGGTGATCATGGGCATTGTTCTACCGTAGATAGCAAGGATAAAAACACCGTAAAAATACGATAAAATTAAATCAGAAGCAGAAAGGTAGCGATACAAAACAAAATTCAGCATGGTACTCACACCCACCACAGCCAAGGCAACTAAATAGCCTTCCCACGAGAATCGTCGCTGAATAAATTTGGGAACCGGAGTATATTCTTTTTTGGAGTCAGGCTCTCCAGTCATGACATAGACATCTATTTCACCACTATAACGCACAATAGTGTCGGCTAAACTGCTAAATGTAAATCCCCGACGCCCCAAGGTAATATTTTTCCATAGTCTAAAAAAATCATGCCAGGTTTTTTTTGAGCTTTTCCAAATCATAATTTGAGTAATATTATGCTCATGTGCAAAATTAATCAGTTCTTTGACAATATCAGTGCCGACAAGTAATCGAGTATCAGCACCCAATCTTTGTGCTAATCTTAATTTATGAATAGCACGATTTCGCTCTTCTTCTGAAACTTGCATACGTGGCACATCAACATAAATGGCTGTCCACTCAGCATTCAAACTTTTTGCGATTCGACTCGCGCTGCGAATTAATTTGTTTGATTCGCCTGGGCCTATACAAACCAGAATTTTCTCACGGGTAGGCCAAATGCGTTTAATGCCTTGGCCGCGTCGATACAATAACACATCTTCGCCAACCCGATCCGCAGTATATCTTAAAGCAATTTCGCGTAAGGCAATGAGATTACCTTCTCGGAAAAAATGCTCTTTGGCTAATTCTGCTTGTTGAGGAAAATATACTTTCCCTTCGTTTAATCGCTTTAATAAATCTTCAGGTGGCAAATCCACTAATTCAATAGTGTCGGCCAATTCAAACATGGAATCTGGAACGAATTCTTTGATTGGTATATGAAGGATCTTCGCCACATCATCTTTACGAGACTCAATATGTTGAACATTCACTGTCGTATAAACATTAATACCACGATCTAACAACTCTTTGATATCCTGCCAACGCTTTTCGTGCCGCAGCCCAGGCGCATTAGTGTGTGCCATTTCATCAATCAAAATAATGCCTGGGTTTCTTTTCAGGGCGCCATCAAGATCGAATTCAGTCAATTTCATACCACGATAATCGACAATTTGTCGAGGTAATATTTCCAAACCTTTTAATAATTGATCAATTTCTTGACGACCATGAGATTCGACAACACCTACCAAAACATCCAATCCTTGCTCGCGTTTTGCCTGAGCATCTTCGAGCATAGAATAGGTTTTGCCTACACCAGGGGCCGCACCCAAGTAAATTCTAAGCTTACCTAATTCTTCATGGCGCTCTTCTTGCTGCGCTACCTTCAGCAATTCTTCTGGGTTGGGACGCTGTTCATCCATTATGATGCCTTCCTCACAGTAATGTGATCTAAGTTTAAGTTTAACTGAAGAACATTGACACGGGGTGGTCCCAACGAAAAAGCTGATTTTCCACGACTCAAATGCTGCACGATCTCTTCCACTTCTTTGGGAGCCATACTGCGCACTCGGGCTATACGCGGAATTTGATAATAAGCGGACGCGAGACTAATTTCAGGGTCTAAACCACTGCCTGAGGCTGTCACCAGATCTATTGGTATGGCCCGCTTTACATTTTCGTGATTGGACCGCTTTAAGTTCTCAACACGTTCTTTGATCAAACTAATTTCTTTTAAATTTGAAAGTGCTAAATTAGAACCTGAACTGTTTTCGGCGTCATAAGGAAATCGTGCCGTGGCAGAAGGTCGACCCCAAAAATATTTTTCTTCGTTGAAATATTGTCCAATTAAAGCCGATCCGATTTTTTTATTCTCAGAAAGCAGAATACTGCCATTAGCTTTCCAAGGAAATACGACTTGCGCGATCAGAGTCACTAGCATGGGATACAAGAAACCCAAAAGTATCGTCAGTACTATAAACAATTTGAAGGCAATTAATAATTGATTTAATGTTTCTTTCATTTTCCTTCCTAAATTAACCCACAATAAAATAAAATCAGATCAATAACTTTTATTCCCATAAAAGGCACCATCAAGCCACCCAGACCATAGATTAATGCATTATTACGTAACAATTTCACAGCCGATACATGATGATATTTCACACCGTGTAAAGCTAATGGAATTAGAAAAACAATAATTAGAGCATTAAAAATCACCGTAGATAAAACGGCGCTATGCGAAGTCGTCAAATGCATTACATTCAGAATATTTAAAGCCGGATAGGTCGAAGAAAAAGCCGCAGGAAGGATGGCAAAATATTTTCCAACATCATTAGCGATACTGAAGGTGGTTAAAGCACCGCGGGTCATGAGGAGTTGTTTTCCAATTTCAACTACTTCAATCAGCTTGGTCGGATTGGAATCAAGATCAACCAAATTTCCTGCTTCTTTGGCTGCTTGAGTCCCAGTATTCATGGCCACAGCAACATCGGATTGTGCCAAAGCGGGTGCATCGTTGGTCCCGTCGCCAGTCATCGCGACCATTCGACCTTCCGCTTGTAATTTTCGAATCAATTCTAATTTATCTTCGGGGGTTACACTGGCAACAAAATCATCGACACCTGCTTCTGCAGCAATGGCAGCAGCTGTCATGGGGTTATCGCCAGTTACCATGATCGTTCGAATTCCCATTCGGCGTAATTGCGAAAAACGCTCACGAATTCCACCTTTGACAACATCCTTAAGATGGATAATACCAAGAACTTGAGAATTTTCTGCGACAATTAGAGGTGTACCACCGTGACTGGCGATAAATTCCACACCTAATTTGAGCTCGGCAGGAAAACTGCCACCCTGCTCTTTGATGTACGCCTCAATCGCTTCAAAAGCTCCTTTACGAATCTGCCGTTCGGGAAGATTCGCGCCACTCATCCGAGTTTGAGCTGTAAACGGGATAAAGGTTGCCCCTAATTCTCTCAGATCACGTCCTCGTAATCCATATTGCATTTTAGCTAGAATAATTATACTTCTTCCTTCAGGCGTTTCATCCGCTAAGGAAGCTAACTGAGCGGCATCAGCTAATTTATTGATGCTCACACCCGCTGCGGGAACAAATTCAGTGGCTTGTCGATTTCCCAGAGTAATCGTTCCTGTTTTATCTAATATTAAAGTATCGATATCACCCGCGGCCTCAACTGCGCGACCCGATTGTGCTATCACTTTGGCTTGAATCATACGATCCATTCCGGCGATACCAATAGCAGATAATAATGCACCTATGGTTGTAGGTGTGAGACAAACGAATAATGCGACAATCATAGTGATTCCAATCACTGTACCCGAACCTTGAGCAGAAACACTGTATATTGAAAAAGGAATTAAGCTGGCACAAACCATTAGAAAAACGATGGTTAATCCGACTAACAATATGGTTAAGGCTAATTCATTAGGTGTTTTTTGACGTTTTGCTCCTTCAACCAGACCGATCATTCTATCGATAAATGATTGTCCTTGTTCAGCCGTGATGCGCATGATCATCCAATCTGAAATGACTTGGGTTCCTCCTGTGACAGCGGATCGATCTCCGCCACTTTCTCGAATAACTGGCGCACTTTCACCGGTTACAGCACTTTCATTCACTGAGACAATACCTTCAACCACTTCGCCATCACCTGGAATAAAATCGCCCGTTTCGACTAATACAAAATCGCCCACTTTCAATTCCGCAGAACGCACCTCTGTAATCGACGCATCCCGAGAGGCTTTGGCTAATTTTTTTGCTTTAATTTCTCGTCTTGATTTACGCAGTTCTTGGGCCTGAGCCTTCCCCCGCCCTTCGGCCAAAGCTTCTGCAAAATTGGCAAATAATAAGGTGAACCATAACCATACACTAATACCAAAAATAAATCCTGCTTGCTCATGAAGATTCCCTTTTAGAGCAAGAAACAATAAATAGGAGGTTAGTAAAGAAGAAATATAAACCATGAACATCACAGGATTTCGTATTTGATGTTGAGGCGCTAATTTTATAATAGCCCCTTTACAAGCAATTTTGAAAATCCGGAAATTCCACAATGATTCTGCTTGCCCATCCATCACATCAATCCTTCAACAATAGGACCAAGGGCCAGCGCTGGTAAAAAGGAAAGCACCCCTAATAAAACAATTACAATGATTAATAAGAAAATAAAAAGCGGTGTGTGTGTCACTAAGGTTCCTGAGGTAGTCGGTATTTTTTTCTTTTTTACCAAAGAACCTGCAATTGCCAAAACAGGAATCGCAATCCAATATCGGCTGAATAGCATCACAATACCACCCAGCGTATTGTAAAAAAGGGTGTTTGAGTTCAACCCTGCCATCGAGCTGCCATTATTATTGGCCATCGAAGTCCAAGAGTATAATACTTCAGTAAATCCATGTGCGCCTGGATTAGCCATGGTATCAGCACAGGAAGGCATAACGATACAAATCGCTGTACACAACAACGCAAACAAAGGCATCACTAAAACAGCTACCGTCGCCATTTTCATTTCAAAGGGTTCTATTTTTTTGCCTAAATATTCAGGTGTTCTTCCTACCATTAATCCGGCAACAAACACTGTGATGATGACCATCATCAACATGCCATATAAACCTGAACCCACACCACCGAAAATCACCTCACCAAAATGCATCAGTAGAAGCGGGCCTAATTGACCTAGCGGTGTATAAGAATCGTGCATAGAATTAACGGAGCCATTCGACGTTGCAGTTGTTGCAGAGGCCCAAAGCGCTGAATTCGTAATCCCTATTCTGGTTTCTTTGCCTTCCATATTGCCATCAGCAGCAATTCCCAGAGCAGAAAAAGCAGAATGTGGATGATGTTCTGCCATAATAGTAAGACTGGCAGTGGGAATAAAAATTAAACACATCGCAATTAATAGTCCCCATCCTTGACGCCGATCGCCCACCATCATGCCAAAGGTAAAACACAATGCCCCTGGAATTAAAACGATAGCCAACATTTCAAGGAAATTGCTGAGGGGCGTTGGATTTTCATAAGGATGAGCAGAATTCACGCCAAAAAATCCACCCCCATTACTCCCCAGCTGTTTAATCGCGACTTGAGAAGCAACAGGTCCCATGGGGATTATTTGCTCTGAAATAAGAATATGTTGATTATCTTGAGGATGATAAGGTTGCAGTACTTCAACTTTCTGATAAGGCTTAAAATTTTGAATCACACCTTGGGAAACCAAAATCAACGAAAAAATCAGTGAGAGCGGTAAAAAAATGTAGAGCGTACCTCGGAGCGTATCCACCCAAAAATTGCCTAAGCTGTCGCCACTCTGTCGAACAATGCCTCGTATAAAGGCCATCAATAATGATAACCCCGTAGCCCCAGAGAGAAAATTTTGAAAGGTTTGTCCCATCATTTGTGTAAAATAACTGAGTGTATTTTCCCCAGAATAGGTCTGCCAATTAGTATTGGTAACATAACTAGCTGCGGTATTAAAAGACATGTCCTCAGAAACACCTGCAAAAGATTGCGGATTAAATGGAAAATATATTTGTAAGCGATTAATGGCGTAAACTGCTAAAAGGCCTACGAGATTAAATAATAACATCGCTCGTAAATAACCTTTCCAATTCATTTCACTCCCCGGTGAAATTCCTGTGATGCGGTAAATCCAACGCTCAATAGGACCCCACCATCGATTGAGTCGTGTAGTTTTTCCCTCATACACTTGGTAGATAGCCCAACCCAATGGTTTTACAAAGGCCAAAATTACGAGCATATAAATGATTAAATGAGTTAATCCATCAACCTTCATTCAGATATCCTATCCTTTGACATACGAAATTAAATTTAAAATAACTCGGGTTTAAAGAGTACAACCAAAAGATAAATCAAGAGCCCCAAAGAGATTAATCCGCAAAGTAAATAGAGTCCCATCATTCACCCCGCTTGATTGAACCAAAAAATCGGATGGCTCCAAAACAGAGCAAAAAAAAGCCCAGTGCGATTCCTATGTAGTAGATGTCTTCCATAGGTCTATTTTAGCCGATGGGGCCTATTCATGCAAAATCTGAAAAGCCTAATGAGATCCTGCGGTTCCCAGATAAGCGGGAACTACTGAATGGGGGCACCGTTCCCTGTTATTTCTCTTGCCCACGTTCACTGAAGCAATGAGGGGGGTACAATCTTTGGGCATTTTCAGGGTAGACAATACAGCAGCATCGATGCGACAATGCCACCTTTCAAGCGTAATCAGGATCGAACAATGCAAGCAACAAAAGAAATTTGGATGAATGGGGAATTCAAACCCTGGGATGAGGCGAAAATTCATGTTTTAACACATACTCTGCACTATGGTGGGGGCGCCTTTGAGGGGATTCGCTTTTACCAGACGGACAAGGGCCCCGCTATTTTCAGACTCGATGAGCATATCGAACGATTACTCTATTCAGCCAGTGTTCTAAAAATGGCTTTGCCGTTTTCTAAAGCTGATATCATGAATGCTGTGAAGGAAGTGGTTCGCAGAAACGGCCTCCCCGCAGGCTATATTCGTCCTATCGCCTATTTTGGTTATGGTAAAATGGGGGTGAATCCTATTGGCAGCCCCTCTGAACTGGCCATCGCTTGTTGGCCCTGGGGTGCTTATTTACCGCATGAGGCTGTGGATATCAAAACCAGCAGCTACATCCGCATTCATCGTCAGTCGACTAAAGTTGATGCTAAATTATGCGGACATTATCTCAACGGAATTTTAGCGACCTTAGAACTACAAGGAACTCACTACCACGAAGCATTGTTCCTGGATGATTTGGGATTTATTTCTGAAGGTGCTGGGGAAAATTTCTTTATCGTCAAAAATAATACGCTGTACACACCAAAATTGGGTACGATTTTAGCGGGCATTACTCGCCAAACAGTGATGGGACTCGCAAAGAGTTTTGGGATCACTGTCGTTGAAAAAGACATTATTCTCGATGAAGCGTACAAAGCAGATGAAGGATTTTTTACGGGTACTGCAGCAGAAGTCACTGCAATTCGCTCAATTGATGATAAAATCTTGGCTGACGGAAACGTAGGTCCAATGACTTCACGGATAAAAACGGCTTATTTAGATATTGTGCATGGTAAAAATCCGGATTATCAACATTACCTGACTTATCTCACCCCGTAATTACTACATTATCGATCAAGCGAGTTTTACCTAGCATAGCTGCACCCAGCACCAGACAGTCGCTGGGTGAATCATTTACACTCGGTAATGATAAGGTTTGCTGATGTCGCACTGTCAAATAATCGACGGCGAAACCCAATTTTTCAAGTTTGAATCGCGCATCTTGACACAATGAATGTGCCTGCTGTGGGAAATTTTCTTCTGGAGAAAGCTGCTTTAAAGCTTGAACAATATACTGAAGCCTTTGATACAATTCTGTGGCAATCGCTCGCTCTTGCGCATTTAAATATTGATTGCGAGAACTCATCGCTAAGCCATCCGATTCTCGTACGGTCGGCTCCATCACAAATTCGATCGGAAAATTAAAATCCAGAATTAATTGTTTAATCACCAAACATTGTTGAAAATCTTTTTGTCCAAAAACGGTGATATCCGGTTGGATCAAGTTAAAATATTTTGTTACCGCTGTAGCAATGCCACAAAAAAAATCAGGCCGAGATGCGCCACACAATTCTGAGGTAATGAAAGGCACAGTGACGCGTGTTTGTGCATCACGACCATAAGGAAACAAGACCTCTTCAGAAGGAGAAAAAACCAAATCCACAGCCATGTTTTCTAATTTTTCTATGTCTTCTTTCATCGTTCGTGGGTAGGTGGAGAAATCTTCGTTCGGACCAAATTGTAGAGGATTGACAATAATACTGACAACCACTCTATCTGCCAGCGTTTTCGCTTTGGCTACCAAACTCAAATGTCCCTGATGCAAATTTCCCATCGTTGGAACAAAAGCAATTCTTTCTCCCTGTTCTCGCAACTGCTGCAAAAAATTTCGACATTCGATTAGGTCAAAAATCACTTTCATGTAAAACAATGCTCCTCTGCCGGAAATTCAGAGGCTTTAACAGCTTTAATATAATTTAAGATGGCCTCTTTGATGGAAGTGCCTGGCAGCGTGAAATCGCGCACAAAGCGAAATGATTTGCCGGGTGTTAGTCCCATCATATCGTGCAACACTAAAACCTGACCATCACATCCAGGCCCTGCGCCAATTCCAATAGTTGGTATTCCCACACTCGCACTAATCTGTTTCGCTAACTGTGCTGGCACACACTCCAAAACCATCATCTGCGCACCTGCCTCTACCAATCCACGAGCATCTTCACGCAACGCTGCCGCCTTCTCCTCTCCCCGACCCTGTACCTTAAATCCACCCAACTGATGCACCGACTGCGGCGTTAACCCAATATGCCCACAGACCGGAATCCCCCGTTCCGTCAAATACCGCACGATCGGCAACAACCACCTTCCGCCTTCCAGCTTCACCATCTTCGCCCCTGCCTGCATCAACTTCGTGGCATTCAATAAAGCCGATTTCTCCTCATCATAACTTTGAAATGGCATATCACTCAAAACGAATGCACCTTCACCTGCCCCTCTGACTACAGCTCGCGTATGATAGACCATGTCGTCGATCGTCACTGGCACAGTAGTCCCATGCCCCTGCACCACCATCCCCAGCGAATCTCCCACCAACAATACCTCTACCCCTATCTCCACCATCAACGCCGCAAACGTCGCGTCATAGACAGTCAACATAGAAATCTTCTCCCCCCGCTCCTTATACGCCTGTAAATCCGAGACCGTCAGTGCTTTTTTCACGCTAATACTCCCATAAATAGGTACAAATGAGTCTATTACTCCCCACTACACTGGTCAAGGAAACTCCTACTCTAGAAGCCCAGCTTATGTTAAATTCTCCCCATGATTCATTTAAAGCAAGTTACCCTGCGTCGTGGGACTAAAGTATTACTGGAAGACGCTGACCTCGATCTTTTTGATGGTCAAAAAGTTGGGATTATCGGCCCTAATGGGGTGGGTAAGTCTTCCCTATTTCAATGTTTATTGGGCGACTTGCACCCTGACAAAGGCGAAATTGACATCCCAGCTCAATGTCGTCTTGCACATCTTAAACAAGAAATTCCGCAAACCGATCTTAGCGCCACCGACTATGCGCTGCTTGGCGACACCCTCTATGCCCAACGCAAAGCAGAGCTCGAAGCCTGCGAAAACAGCCACGATGGTATGGCCATCGCGCATGCCTATGCTCTCTTCGACGAAATAGATGGTTACAGTGCACCGGCACGGGCCGCAAAAATTTTAATCGGTTTAGGATTCAACCAAGATCAACTCTATCTTCCAGTAAAAAGCTTCTCAGGTGGGTGGCAAATGCGTTTGAACTTAGCGCAAGTACTGCTCTCTCGCGCTGATATGTTATTGCTTGACGAGCCCACCAACCACTTAGACCTCGAAGGAATTATTTGGCTTGGTGATTGGATTCGCAGCGCTGATTGCATGGTTTTAGTGATTTCGCACGACCGAGAATTTTTGGATGAAGTCAGCACCCACATCGTGCAATTTAAAAATCAACAACTCAAAAAATACACCGGTAATTACACTACCTACGAACGGGAATACAATTTACAAATCAGTATTCAACAAGCGGCCTTTCAAAAACAACAAAAACACCGAGCACACCTGCAAAAATTTATTGATCGATTTGGCGCTAAAGCCACCAAAGCCAAACAGGCTCAATCTCGACAAAAAATGCTTGAGCGCATGGTGCAAATTGCACCGGTTCATGAAGACAGTCCTTTTCGCTTTGAATTTGCAGACAATATTTGTGGGGTTAATCCCATGCTCACGCTGGACCACGTCACCGTCGGCTACGGTCCCAAACCTATTTTAAAAGAGTTGAGCTTTAGTCTGCGCGATGGTGATCGTATTGGTTTATTGGGCCTAAATGGTGCCGGTAAATCCACCTTTATTAAATTACTCGCCAATCAATTGCCCGTGATGGACGGTCTTGTCCAGGGTTCCAGTAAAATCAAAATTGGTTATTTTGCTCAGCATCAACTCGATTTACTCGATCCCGAGGCGACTCTCATGACTCAATTCAAACGTATGGATGATAAAATTTCTGAAAGCACAGCGCGAAATTTCTTAGGTGGATTTGATTTCACTGGCAATCGCGTTTTTGAAAAGATCGGTAATTTTTCAGGGGGAGAAAAATCACGCTTAGTTTTAGCGATGTTGGTTTGGCAAAAACCGAATTTGTTACTGCTCGATGAACCCACCAACCACTTAGATATGGATATGCGGGAAGCTTTGATGATGGCGCTTCAAAATTTTCAAGGCGCAATGATTTTAGTATCGCATGATCGTTATTTGCTCAATTGTTTAGTCGATGAATATTTGCTCGTGGATTCTGGCAAAGTGAATCGATTTGAGGGTGATCTCAATGATTACCGTCAATGGCTCAAAGAGCGCGAAAATAATTCGCAAGCCGCAAAACCATCAGCGCCCGTTAAAACGGAACGCCCCCCAAACTCAGGCAACTCAGAAAAGCGTATTGAAAAGCACGAGAAACATCTGAGCAAATTGCACTCAGAGCTGCAAGAACTCGAAGTCGCCTTAGCCAACCCAGATTTATATCGGGCACCAGGCTCTGTTGAACTAAATCGCTTAGTGCAACGCAGCCAACAACTCAAAACTGATATTTCAGAGGTTGAACAGGCCATTTTGAAAATTATTGAAGACGAGTGCTAAAAGTAAAGGGTCATCTATTTTTTCCTGGATTGCCACGCTTCGCTCGCAATGACGGTACGTGCCCCGCTTTCCCGGATCAGCGCGCTTCGCTCTCAATGACGATAAGCACCACGCTTTTCCAGATCAGCACGCTTCGTTCGCAATGAGGTAGATCCGAGACATGACTCCTCGATGACGTGAGAAGAAGTTGTGATCGCTCCTCACCGTCATCGCGAGCGAAGCGTGGCGATCCAGAGGGAAGTGGGAAGGTGTCATTTATCGGGTTCTGAATACTTCGGTAATTAAAGTTATTAATCGATGTGCAAGCGCTTGTTTAGATTGGCGCTTAAATTCCCAGGATAGATTTTTACTGAGCACTGTCACTTGATTTTCATCGCTGCTCATCGCGCTGTCACTGCCTGAAACGACATTCGCGATGATGAGATCGCAGTTTTTTTTCTCTAATTTTTTTCGTGCGTTTTCTAAAATACTTTCTGTTTCGGCGGCAAATCCTACCACAAAAGGTCGAGGAGATTGTTCTGAGACGCTCGCTAAAATGTCCTTATTTTTAGTGCAATTCATTGTGATTGATGATTCTGTGGTTTTGAGTTTTTGTTCAGACATTTCTGCGGGGCGATAATCTGTGACGGCGGCTGCACTAATAAAAATGGCTTGGTCTTCAAGATTCTGATGAACAGCTTCATGCATTTCTATGCCGGTTTTTACTTCAATTCGATGCACACCAACTGGACAATTTAAGCCGGTTGGCCCACTGATTAAAGTGACTTTAGCACCTGCCCTAGCAGCGGCATTGGCTAAAGCATAACCCATTTTTCCAGAGCTATGATTGCTAATAAAACGCACCGGATCAATCGGTTCTTGTGTCGGCCCGGCTGTAATGAGCACCTTAATATCACGTAACTGGGGTGGTCCCATCAAAAGATCTAAAGCTTCTACGATTTCCAGAGGCTCCAACATTCTGCCGGCTCCCACTTCACCGCAGGCTTGCTCTCCTACTCCCGGTCCTAAAATCTGTATACCGCGTAGTTCTAATATTTCTGAATTTATTTGAGTGGCCTCATTCAACCACATTTGTTGATTCATGGCAGGCGCAATGACAATCGGTGAGGTGGTTGCAAGACACAGCGTTGACAGTAAATCATCTGCAAAACCTTGGGCCAATTTTGCCAAGCACTGAGCCGTCGCTGGAGCAATTACAATCCAATCAGCCCAACGGGCTAATTCAATATGCGACATCGCCGCTTCTTGCTGCTCATCCCATAAACTCTGATGCACCGGATGTTCTGACAACGTTTGTAAGGTCAATGAAGTTACGAAAGCACTCGCGCCCGCTGTCATTACAACCCGAACAGTAGCGCCCGCCCGACGAAGCTCTCGCACCAATTCGGGCGTTTTATAAGCCGCGATACCTCCGCAAATACCCAAAAGAATTTTACGACCAGCCAGTGAACTCATAGAGACCTCATTGCCATAACTCGTTCTATTGTAACACAATTTACAAAACTACACTCAGGCTATGGCCAATCACATAAGTCGCTGCACCCGCACCCATACCAATCAGCAGCATTCTGATTCCGCCTTTCCAGGCATTCCGCCCCGTGAATAAACTGATCAACAAACCGATAATAAATAAACCACCTGCCGTCAGCCCAATAACACCGGGCAAATGATGAGCATGAGTATCAATCATATAGGGCAACATCGGGATAAAGGCACCCAAGACAAAAGACGTAAAAGAAGAAATGGCTGCACCCCAAGGAGAGACTAAATCACTGGGATTGACACCCAACTCATCACGCGCCAAGGTATCAAGTGCATGTTCAGGATTTTCCATCAACGCTTTGGCCAACTTTTCAGCATGATCTTTATCCAAACCTCGCGCTTGATAAATCAGCGCTAATTCTGCCGTTTCAGCTTCAGGGTATAATTCTAACTCTTCTCGTTCTAATTCAATTTGATATTCAAACAAATCGCGCTGGGATTTTACTGAGACAAATTCTCCCGCAGCCATTGAAAATGCACCCGCTAACAATCCTGCCGTACCTGCCAGAATAACCGTTGAAGGTTCAGAATGAGCCCCCATCATCCCTAAAATTAGACTCGCGTTTGATACCAAGCCATCATTCACCCCAAAAACCGCAGCTCGCAAATTATTCGCACGACTCATCTTGTGACGCGCACCCACTTCCTCAACGGAAGTCGGAATCGGGTGACCATTTTCTTTGGGCGCAAAATACAGCGACATTCCCCGAATTTTCATCGCCGCCAAAATCGAAGCCATCTGACTCGGACTAAACCAGCGAATCAGAAATGCCACTAAACGCGTTCGCAGATCAATTTTTAAACTGAGAGGACCTTGATCACCCGAACTACGAATTGCTGTAACCCAGAATTCAGCCTGCTCATCTGCTTCGTCAGCCAATTGTTCAAATAATTGACGTTCATTACCCTTCGTATTCTGCGCCAATTTCCGATACAAATAAGCAGAACGCTTCTCCGCCGACCAACTTTCCCGTTGATTCCCAACATCGCCTTTTGAATCTTCCATGATCAAACTCCACTTCGAGTAAAAAACAATTCTGCCATAATTTTATCTTTAGCGGAAATCATGAAAGAAAATGGCTATTTATTATTTTCTGGATCGCCATGCTTCGCTCGCGATGACAGAGGCGAGATGAGTCTCTGCTGCTGAGAGCCAGGTTTGAGATATTCTCTTTCGGGAGCGTCAAAACAAAGGCGCAGCAAATCCAAGAGCTTCTGTCTTAGATTGACCTCTGGAGCGAATAGCTACAGGGAAGATAGCGGGATGGGCCATGGATGGCCCTCTGAGCGGAAGAGGTCAGTCTAAGACAGAAGCTCTTGGCCCATCCTGTGGCATCTTCCCTCAAGCTGTAATAGCTTCTGGATCGCTTCGCTCCCAATGACCGCAGAAAAACGTTGAGAGCTGAGGCTGTCTGATAAAAAGGTTGATTTTGAGGGGCGGATCATAGATCATCGCTGCTTCTTTCATTGGACCTTGGGGAACAACATGACAACACCACTCGTCCAACTACGCAGCATCTGCAAAGCGTACGGTGATCATCAAACCTTAACAGACATCGACTTAACCGTTGAAAACGGAGAATTTCTTACGCTCCTCGGTCCATCCGGTTGTGGTAAAACCACTCTGCTACGTATTTTGGCGGGCTTTGTGATGCCCGATAGCGGACATGTGCTCCTTAATGGTGCTGAAATCACTGACTTACCCCCTGAAAAACGCCCCATCAACATGGTTTTTCAAAACTATGCTTTATTTCCCCACATGAATGTCTTTGACAACGTTGCCTTCGGATTACGCTGTCAAAATATCGACGAAGATGAAATTGCAAAACGTGTCGACGATGCCTTAGCCATGGTTCGCCTTTCCACTTTTTCTCATCGCAAACCCATTAATTTAAGTGGTGGACAACAACAACGCGTTGCCATTGCGCGCGCCGTCATCAATCGCCCCGTTCTTTTGTTATTAGATGAACCTTTGAGCGCACTCGATTATAGCTTACGCAAAACCATGCGCATCGAGCTCAAACATTTACAACGCGAATTAGGCATCACTTTTATGTTCATCACCCACGATCAAGAAGAAGCACTTTCACTCTCTGATCGCATTGCGATTATCAATAACGGCCAAATCGAACAAGTGGATACCGCGCGAAAAGTTTACGAAGAACCCAAAACTTTATTTACCGCACAATTTATCGGCGAAGCCAATATTTTCCACACCCTGGTAGAAGAAGCCACCGAACGCTCCATCACCGTAAAAATTGAAGATAAATTATTCACGCTCCAAAATACCAAAAATCACAAAGCCGGCGATTTAATCAGCGTTATTATTCGCCCCGAAGACATTAATGTCTGGGACACTGCAGAAATCACAGACTCCACAGAAATGTTGCCTGGTATCATCGAAGAAGTGATTTACAAAGGCAGCACCGTCGATTTGATGGTGCAACTGCCCAGCGGTCTGAGACTCGCCGCTACCGAATTTTTCAACGAAGACGATCCCAACTTGTATTATGACGTCGGTGAAAAAGTTTGGGTTGAATGGACACTGGGTTGGGAGGTCACCTTAGCCCATGAATGATCGTCAGTTTCGATTTTTAACGCTGGGCGTTGCTTGGTCCTGGCTCGCCATTTTTGCACTGCTGCCTACCGTGATGGTCGTCATCACCAGTTTTCTAAGCACCACCGAATCTCAAGGCATTGCTTTGCGTTTTACACTTGGCAATTTTATGGAACTGGTCGACATCGCTTATCTTAAAATTTTTCTGCGTTCTGTGATGATTGCTGGTGGTTGCACTTTATTGTGCTTATTAATTAGCTATCCCTTTGCTTACGGAATCACACACGCCAAACCCCGTTATCGCTCTTTATTATTATTGCTTGTGATTATTCCTTTTTGGACCTCCTCTTTAATTCGAACCTACGCTATCATGACGATTTTAAAAACCAAAGGCATAATCAATACTGTCTTGCTTGGCCTCGGCCTCATTCATATGCCACTTCAATTACTCTACACCAATGTGGCCCTCTTTATCGGTTTAGTCTATACCCTCTTGCCTTTTATGCTTCTGCCCTTATACGCCAATATGGAAAAAATGGATTTAACACTCATCGATGCTGCTCGCGATTTAGGCGCTAATCGTTTAACCGTTCTGCGCAAAATATTAATTCCCATTACCATGCCCGGAATTCTCGCCGGTTCAATGATGGTATTTTTACCCGCGATGACATTATTCTATATTCCCAATTTATTGGGCGGCGCCAAAAGTATGTTGCTCGGTAATTTAATTCAGGAACAATTTCTTTCAGCGGGTAATTGGCCACTTGGCGCAGCGAGTAGCGTACTCTTAATTATTTTCATGCTACTGCTCGCGCACTGGTATTGGCAACGCAGCCCTGATTCTGATCGCTCTGAATTATTATAAGGAAGCAGACTATGGTAAATCGCGTCGTAAAATACAGCTATCAAAGTTTAGTCTATGCTTTTTTGTATGTTCCCATTATTGTTATCTTAATTTTTTCTTTCAATAACACTCCACGATCCTTGTTGTGGCAAAGTTTTACCCTGCATTGGTACGAACAACTGATTCATGACACAGATCTGTTGCGTGTAGCCTGGCACTCTCTGGCAGTGGGTGTGCTGGCAGCCACTTTGGCCTCCATACTCGGCACTTTGACAGCGATCGGACTTCATCGTTATCGATTCCAAGGCCGCCAGCTCATGCAAGGACTCGTTTTCTTTTTAATTATTGTTCCCGATATTGTTTTAGCGGTAGCTTTATTAATGCTGTATAACACCTTGGGATTACCTTTAGGTTTTTGGTCTGTGCTCTTAGCACATACCAGTTTTTGTATGCCCTTTGCTGCCGTGATGGTTTTAAGTCGGATTAAAAATTTAGATTCTGAATTAGTCGAAGCCGCCAAAGATTTAGGCGCCAGTGACAGCACCATTCTACGACGCGTACTATTACCACTGCTTTTACCGGCCATTTTAGCAGGCTGGCTAATCAGTTTTACGCTGTCTCTGGACGATGTGATGATCAGTTTTTTCGTCTCGGGCCCTACCTTTCAAATTTTGCCTCTAAAAATTTATGCCATGGCACGCTTGGGTGCGAGCCCTGAATTAAACGCCTTGTGTACCATTATTCTGGGTGTCACATTACTCTTAATTTTGTCAGCTCATTCTTTTATGCGTAAAAAATCGATCTAGGAGTTCAGATGAAAACTGTAATCTCAATGCTGAGTTTGATTTTTTGCCTCAACGTGTCCGCAGGATCCAAAATATTAAACGTCTATAATTGGTCGGATTATTTACCACCTCATTTGCTCAAACAATTTCAAAAAGAAACGGGCATCACAGTGAATTATGCCGAATTTGATAATAATGAAACCTTGTACGCAAAAATAAAATACACCAAACATGGCGACTACGATTTAATCGCCCCTAGTTCTTACATGGTTGAGCGCATGCGGAAAGAAGGATTGCTGCACGAAATTGATAAAAAGCAGCTGAGTAATTGGCATCATCTCGATCCCTTTTTCTTAAACCAAGGCTATGATCCTAATAACAATTACAGTGTTCCTTATTTGTGGTCTACGACGGGTATCGCCATTAATACCCACTATCATGATCCTAAGTCGATCACCAAAATTGCCGATTTGTGGAAACCGAAATACAAAGATCAACTGCTAGTGCTGAATGAATGGCGAGATACTTTCACCTCGGCTCTGCTCAAACAAGGTGATGATATCAATACCCTCAACCCAGATACGATCAAGCAAGCTTATCGAAGCTTGATTGATTTGATGCCGAACGTTCGGGTCTTTAATAGTTCTGCGGTGGCCAATATGTTTATTGATGAAGATATTACCATCGGTTTTGCTTGGGGCGGCGATACTTACCTCGCCAGTCGGGAGAATCCTCATATCGCCTTTATCTATCCTGAAGAGGGCTTTCAAATTAGCCTGGATTGTTTGGCCATACCCAAGAATTCCCAACACATCCAAGAAGCCCATCAGTTAATAAATTTCCTGCTTCGTCCCGATATTATCAGCCAAATTCCCCCTATGATCGGTTATGCAACCCCCAACAAGACGGCGAATCAGTCTTTACCAGAGGCTCTGCGCCACAATCCCATCATTAGCCCCAGCCGAGAAACCCTCAAACGCGGGAAATTTCAACGCGATCTGGGCACGGCGAACCGGATTTATGAGCGTTATTGGGAGCGTCTCAAGATTGGAGCCGACTCAGCCACCCCCACGGTAGAAGGCGGCTAACCCAAAATAATTAAGGTAAAATTAAGTAAATGCATGGCTTTATTGCATAATATTTCTTTACTTTGGCCAATGAAATCCTGTATAATGCAGTCAATTTACAACATTGGTGTGTGGCGAAATGGTTAAAGAATTTATCAAGCCCGTTAATAAAGAAAGAAAACTCTGGAACTTCTTGTACCACTATTTGGTCAAACCTCCGTTGGTTTATCACCGAGACGCTCCCACTGCATTACAACCTAATCCAGTAGAGCCCCCTAAAGACAAAGCAGAAGTCAATGACGTGGTAGTACAACCTGCCCCAACTGCCCCCCCTAAAGCCAAAGCAGAAAAGAATGCTGCGCTAGATAAACGACCGCGGCTCAATATAAAGTCTGCAGCAAAAAATCAGTCAAAGCGCACCCCAACTTACAAAGAAAAGCCTATTAGAATCAATTTCTCTGCCTTAGTTAAAAGAATCTTTATCATCACTTTCGGGGTTGATGGGTTCGATCACACCACTTCAACTACGGTTTTTGCTGAAAATATCAGCGGGCCCCGTAAGCTCCAACATGCTTTTCAACGTCAAAGCTTTAGTACCGGCTTACTCATCGCCTCATTTTTTGGCTTACCGACTCGCACCCAACAAACTGCTGCAGGCGATCAAGAACCCCAACTAACATTCTCTTTGCCTCAATTATTAAAAAACATGTTTGGCGTCTGGGATAGCTCATCAGACTGGTCTGAGAAAAAAATCTGGGAATTTGTTTTATTTATCCCCTTCAAATTTCCAATTCTATTCGCCTTCAAACTACTCGGCATTATTTTAAAAACGGCAGTGAATATCGTAAAACTTTTTACAGAATTTTTACCACAGATTATCACCAATATTATCGCCACTGGTTTTTTCAATGCCACTGAAAAATTACGTTTTATTGCATCAAAAAATATTCATCCAGCTATGAAATTTTTCCAACTCTTTGGGTTTGGAATCGTTACGGTCGGTCTGGGTTTAGTCAATTATACCTGTCGAATTTTAACCTTGATCTTACGTGCTGCAACCTCTCCCGAAAAAAGCGCCAGAATGGCTTATGCGGCAGGTCGGGAATATCGTATTATTGGTGGCCGCTCTGAAGATGAATTTGAAGCCTTCAGTAAAATCCTTGGTCTATTATTCGCTTCGGTCAGTATCTTGATGACAGTGGCTGTCTGGACACTGACACTGCCACTGGTCATCGGTGTTTTGATGACCTACCTACCCGTCTATGTACCCAGCGTTTTCCAAACCCTGAGCACCTTCGCTCAGTTACCGATTGTGGCTAAATCCCTCGCTGTTTTGAATACTGCACTCACCCCGGTTGCGAACGCTCTTTTAAATGCAGCTGGCCCCGTATTGTCGACCGTTTCAACTTTCTTGGGTGTACAAATACCTAGTCTGGCCTTAATCCTGGGTACCACGATCGGCGCTCTCGCAGCCCCTATTACTGCCATTGCAAGCCGAATTGCTGATGAGCTTAGCAATAAATGGGCAGTCTGGCATGGCAAAGGTAATGGTCCTCTCAATTATATTGGGGCCCTCTTCTCTCGTATGAAGATAGCTCTCGAGAATTGGGTTAACCCACCTAAAAAAACTCTGCCCGTCTTGGGAGAAGAAGAACAGCCAAATAAGGACAATCTGCAGCTAGTGAGCAAGACTGGCGATGCTGAATGGGATGCACAAAAAAATGCTCGAACTACTGACCTTATAGCTGCCTATGTTCAAGATGCTGCCCATTCCAATATGACATCAGCCGTTGCCGCACCAGAAGAATCTCCCTACCCTTATCATGCGAATGGCCCTGACCTTCAGCTTCTTATGAAGGCTCTACCGTCTGACCCTCGCTTGAGAGACGCTACTGACTTGGTTATTCGCAAATATCAACTGACTGAGACAATTGAGAAAAGTAAGTTTTATTTCGAAATCCAGTTTAAACACGAACTTCAAGAGCGCGTGAATCATTTCGAAGCCTGTGTCTCTGTAGACAAACGCAACAATAATACACGACTTCAAGCGATTAAAGAGGCTATCTACGAGTGTGTTGCACAGAGAATAAAAGCAAACAGCAGTCCAGTGATAGCAAATGCAACGAGAAATCTATAATATTCTCCCAATCTCAATCTGAGCCATTGTTTAATCATTAGGAGCCTTTATGGATTTCGTGTTAGAATACGGATTATTCTTTGCAAAAGTCGCCACTGTAATCTTAGGCATTATCATGGTCGCTGTGGTCATCGCAGCCTTGGCCTCTCGAGAAAAGGATCCGCTTCATCGCCTTAAAATCAAACGATTAAACAAGCGCTTAGAGGCTTTTTCTGAGACTTTACACGAAGAAGTCCTCAATAAAAAAGCACTGAAGGCCTATAAAAAAGAACAGAAAGAACGCCACAAAAAAATGGAATCAGACGAGGAGTTTCAACACCGAAAACGCTATTTTGTCCTGCATTTTGATGGGGACATCCGCGCCTCAGCCACCGCTGAATTACGTGAAATTGTCACGGCTATCCTCACCACCGCTAAAAGCAGTGATGAAGTCGTGGCCTGTATTGAGAGTCCCGGCGGCGTTGTGCACAGTTATGGTTTTGCCGCTTCTCAATTACAACGAATCCGAGATGCAGGCATTCCTCTGACGGCTTGCATTGATAAGGTCGCTGCCAGTGGTGGTTACATGATGGCCTCTGTAGCGCATAAAATTATTGCTGCGCCTTTTGCCGTTCTGGGCTCTATTGGTGTGATTGCTCAACTGCCAAATTTTCATCGGCTCTTAAAAAAACACAATATCGATTATGAACAAATTACCGCCGGCGAATACAAACGCACGCTGACCCACTTCGGTGAAAACACCAGAAAAGACCGAGAAAAATGCCAGGAAGATGTAGAGAATACCCATCAACTCTTCAAAACCTTTGTCGCACACCATCGCCCAATTGTCTCCATTGAAAAAGTTTCGACGGGTGAAATTTGGTATGGCGTCGATGCCAAAGAATTGAACCTGGTGGATGAACTCGGCACCAGCGACGATTATTTGAGCCAAGCCGCTAAAGAGCATCACGTTTTTGAGATTTGTTATACCAGAAAAAAACAACTCAGCGAAAAAATCGGTGAAGCCATGCAACACAGCATTGATTATGCTTTAGCGAAGTTTGGCGTTGGGATCAGTCTTCATTGAGAGACATAAACGATGCATGACGGCCATTCCCACCATCAACACAGCTCAATTAAAGTTCTGATCGTAGGAACCATACTGACTCTCGTTTTTGCTGCGGTAGAATTGATCAGTGGGTACTATGCCAACTCATTAGCCCTCATTTCAGACGCTGGCCACATGGCGGCTGATTCTCTTGCGCTCGGCCTGGGTGCTTTCGCGGCATGGATTGCCACAAGACCAGCTACCGACACCCATACTTACGGCTTAGGTCGGGCTGAAGTGATCGCCGCCTGGATCAGTAGTCTTTCCGTGCTGGGCATCGGCGTTGCCGTCATCATCGAAGCTATTTTTCGGCTCCGCAGCCCTGAAGCCGTCAATGCCCCCGTGGTTATTTTTATAGGCCTCGGAGGCTTTCTGGTTAACACCCTGGTCGCTTGGATTCTTTCCCGAGGCGAACAAAATCTGAACGTGCGCGCCGCGATATTACATGTGCTTAGCGATCTTCTGGGTTCAGTAGCGGCCTTAGTCACTGGCCTCGTGCTTTACTATACCCAGTGGACCCCGATAGACCCGCTCCTCTCCATCTTTATTTCAGTATTAATCCTTTTATCCAGTATCAGCCTGATTCGAGAATCCATTGTAGTGTTGATGGAAGGTGTTCCGAAACACATCGATATCGCTGAAGTCAGTCAAACTCTGGCTGCAGTGCCCCATGTCCTCAAAGTCCACGACCTCCACATCTGGACCCTTTCCTCCGGCCGCTTTGTCCTCACCGCCCACATCGAACTTGAAACCTTCAATCTCTGGGAATCCCTACTCCCCGAATTAAAAAATCTCCTCGCCAACAAATACGATATCCACCACATTACCCTTCAGCCAGAAACCAATTATCAGACTCAACACAAAGGCTGCAAATCTCCTAAGCAGTCATAAAAATTATAAATAATTAATCAATGGTGGCGTACATCATGCCATTAGCACTATTTTTTATTGTTTGATCGGGGTGAAAATAATAGACAAAAGGCTCAGGGTTCTTCATACTTTCGCATTATAACTTGCAATACTGAGTTATTGGATTACACTTATTGGACACTCTCTAAGGACAGATGGAGGAAACCATGAATACAACTGCTGCGCGCCATAATGCTATCGATTGGCAATTATGTCTGACACTGGCCAATAATAATGCTGAAATCGCGAATGATCTCTTAACCCTATTCATTGCTGATTTGCCTTCTGTGATTCAGAACATGACCAAATCCTTCAAGAGCGAAGATTTCCACACGCTTAAAGATCAAGCTCATCGTCTGCACGGTGCCACCTGCTATTGCGGCGTACCGCGTCTTAAAACGGCTGTACAAAATTTGGAAGCGCATTTAAAAAATGACGAGAGCAAAAAATTACCCTTTAATAACATCAAGATAAAAGTTCTTTTTGATAAACTACTGGAAGAAATTAATAGCGTTCAAAGCACCTACGCCGAAAATAATTTCCGTCCGCAGCAAGGCTAACATTTTAATGATCGGAACTTCACCTCTCAACAGCGACCCCGTTGAAATCGAAAAATTTAATAAACTCGCTCACGCCTGGTGGAATGAAGAAGGTGAATTTGGACCTCTGCATGCGATCAATCCATTGCGCTTAAAATTCATTCAGGATCATGTCGATCTGCAGAATCTCAATGTGATTGATGTAGGCTGTGGCGGTGGTTTACTCTGCGAAAGTTTGGCGAAAGCTGGCAGCCATGTTACAGGTCTTGATTTAGCCCCAGACAGCCTAGCTGTAGCTACTCATCATGCCAAGAAAAATAACCTATTAATCAATTACATCAATAAAACTGTCGAAGCTTATTCTGAAGAAAACCCAGGGCAATTTGATGTGGTCACTTGTTTAGAAATGCTGGAACATGTACCCGATCCTGCCTCCGTTGTTAAAGCCTGCGCAGCCCTGACCAAACCCGGCGGCCATCTATTTTTTTCTACGATCAACCGCAATCCGATGGCTTATCTCAAAGCCATCATCGGCGCCGAATACATTCTAGGGCTACTTCCCAAACAAACCCACGACTATGCCAAATTCATCAAACCCAGCGAACTCGCCACTTGGTGCCGTCAAAACGATCTGAGCTGGAAACACACACTCGGCATAACCTACAACCCCCTCACACGCACTTACTCTACCACCACTCGCACAGACGTTAATTACATCGTCCATTGTCAGAAAATTTGAAAAGGAGTTTCCCCTGCTTGACGCTTTAGGTGGTGAAGGTAAGCCTGTTCAAGAACTAGTCAACTTATTATAATGATCAACTTTATGCCCTGGATGAAATTATGAATAACCGGAAAATACAAGCCGTACTATTTGATATGGATGGCACACTACTGGATACGGCACCTGATATTGCCCGGTCATTAAACATCTTACGTGAGCGCCATCAATTACCCCCACTCAGCATCGAGCAAGTCAGAGAAGTGACAAGCTATGGATCTCCTGGTCTGCTTCGTTTAGCCTTTGATATCAGCAATACCGATGAGCGCTACCCCGAAATCCGAAAGGAATTTATAGCGCTCTACGAGGCCGACATCACCGCTCAGACCCGCCCTTTTGAGGGCATCAGCACCGTCCTAGACTCGCTCAGTCAGGCCCAAATCCCCTGGGGCGTAGTCACCAACAAGGCCGAAAACCTGGCCCAAAAGATCCTCGACAACCTAAGCCTTAGCGCCACTTGCGCCTGCCTGATCGGTGGTGATTCCACACCTCACCCCAAACCAGCCCCAGACCCCTTATTGGCGGCCTGTAAAATCATTAACAGGCAGCCCCAAGACTGCCTCTATATCGGTGACTCCCCCCTCGATATCCAGGCCGCCAAGAGCGCCAAAATGCCCAGTATCGCCGCCCTCTACGGCTACATCCCTAAACCTTCCGACCCACACTCCTGGGGCGCAGACATCTACGTCAACGCCCCCTTGGAGATCTTAGGCTATCTTTGATTGGTTCAGACTTGGTGTAGCCCAGCAAAAACCTCAGCATTCGGCTATACTTAACTCATGGGTTAAGTGTCGTTCAATGTTGAGGTGGGTATATGAGTAATAAATCGACATCAGAGAACCGCAGAAAAACTGATGAAAAACGGAATCCTGCAAAAGAATTAGAAGCCCAACACGTTCAGCCTTCTGCAACAGAGTCTATAGAAGAAGATACACAAAGCACCTATCAATCAACTGATCCCTCTGTAAATTCTTACCTGTCTTCTGAAGGAGAGGATTCCGAAGATTTTTATAAACGTGCCGAAATCAATCTCAGCGAAACTCCCCCAAAATGGGTAAGCGCAAATAAACGTTCGGCTAGTCTAACAACAGACCAGCCAACAACAGCTAAAACTGCAGCGAACCTAACAAAGAATACAGAGAATCAAACACGCGCTCTAACCACAGGAGAACTATATCACCTATTACAACGTTTGTTGGTAAAAGCGTCCAACATAGCCCCAAATCAAAAATTAAAAACGGCTATGAGAGCTGCTACGTTTCAACTTCACGAAAAGCGGCAAGAATTTAAACATATAGAGATATTATCAACAGTCATTGGTGCAATAACAACAAAAACAGCCTTAGGAAACCGATTAACAGAAAAGAAATTTCTCGAAAACCTAATGAAAACCCCTGAAATGGAACAATTACTAGCAGACCCTCGTGGGCGTGATGCACTTCGAGCTACTGCTCAGCAATTACCCTCGAAAAATAGAGTCCTTATATTGGGTCCGGTAAATGCTGCAGAGAAAAAAACAATCGATGTACCAGATAGACCCACCATTGTAGAGCCAACAACAGCGCAAACTTCTTTTCCTGAAACATCTAAAATTGACAGTCAACCAACAACACAACGTTCAGCCGCAAAAAAAACTAACGTCGAAAAAAAGGAAGATGAGTATTCTTATTCCATGACGCGGGTATTCATGAAAGCGCTAGAACTAAATCCCTCTAAAAAATTAGAAAATACTATTAGCAATGTTTTTGCTGATTATGAAAATGAAAAGAAGACCTCTCTCGCAGCACTATCAATGGTTATTGGTGCAACTACAACACAAACAAAACTTGGAAACATGCTAACTGAAGAGAAATTTCTCAAAGCCTTAATGAAAACTCCTGAAATGGAAAACTTGCTTGCAGACCCTCGTGGCCGTGGCGAGCTCCAATCAGCTGCTCAAAAACTCCCTTCAAGGAATAGAGAGATAATCTTCGTTGCGGTAAAGAAAGCTACAGAGAAGGCGGAATCTAAAGAAAACAAGTCAAGTGTGAATACTAAATAAGGACGATTCTCCTTAGCTCAAAAGCCTATACCGACCCACTCCTGAAAATAGGCTTCTGATAAAATGATCTCTTCAACCACTCAGTTTAGGACCTGCTGGATCCCGGCAAAAAGTCTGGAAGTAAGCTATAATTACACTGGGGTTTGGTTATCCTTTAATTCGATGGTGGGTGTCATGAGCAATAGGTTGACTGATGAAATGAAAGAAGAAATGAGAGGTGAAATTATTGACACCTTACGTGCTGTTCAAAAAGAACATTTACAAAACCAAAAGGCAAAGAAGAATGATACCGAAGAGATGCAAATCAAAATTTCAGAACTTGAGATATTGTATAGAGAAATCGATTCTAATTTTCAACACTTCACCCCTGCGATATATCAAGCTCTTGGTTTGAGACCACCAAAAGCCAAAATTGAAATAAAACCTCTAGGACAATCCTCAGAAGAAGATTTCTCAGATGATACACAAAGCCAAGACTCACCCAGAAAAAAACAACCTCTACCACAACTCCAAGAGGATGATGAAGATTACGGTCATACTGTGAATGTTGAAGATCTCCCTCCTGAAGAACCTCAGGAGAGAAAGATTGAAAAAGATAAACCTCCCCGAAACCCTCTCGTAAAACTTGGAATAGCACGCTCAGCAAAGACAAATCAACCCGCACCGGCACCTGCAACAGCAGCACCCAAAGTCAACTCGCCTGTTGAAAGAAATAGAAACGAAGCCACATCTAATAGGACACCTACAATACCAGCAGCTGTTGTTAACAATCCAGTTAAAAATATGGAGCTTCTTTTCACATCTATAGCGAAAGTAGATCTAAAGTACAAAACACCCGCCATAGCCGATGCCATCGTTCTAGCTAAAGAAGAATATCACAAAGATCCTTCAAAGGCATTTAAGATAATTATTGATCAAATAGGGCAGGAAAGAAAAAAAATGGGGGCAGCGGCTCGTGCAGAATCGGGATTCTTCAAAGAATTAATGAAAATTATACCGGGGACCGATGTTTTAAAAGACCCTGATTGTCGTGCCGTACTCGAAAATAAGGTAAATAGCTTAGCTCCAGCACAGAAAAAAGCCGTAGAAAAACTACTTGATGCAACAAAAGATATCGCTCCAACAGTCAGTAAAAAATAAAAAAAGGGGGGCAAGTCTCAAATTACCGTTACCAATGTTGAATTGAAAACGGTAATTTGAGACTTGGCCCCCTGTTCTGTTTTTTAAACAGTATCCAACTTCTCGAGTTTATAGGCTCGAATAATCTGTTTTACCTTGCTGACATAATACTGACCATTTTCTGAGTAGTTGATCAGATGCCGCGCTAAAACAGTGCCATGAAGGTCTTTATTGTTGGCATGGATTTTAGAACGTTCCTCGCGTAAGTTTTTATAGGCCTCATGCGTATTGATGTTCCGGATGTAATCGCCAACGGAAGCATACAATGAAGCAAAAGTTTTGATCTCGTGCTTATCGTGACGCTTTTTAGGCATCATTCCACAGCCACGACTAAAACAGAATCGGCCGAAATAATTATTGCCTTGTTTGGCAATCCGAGATTGCCCCCAGGCCGATTCATGAATCGCTTGGGCAAGAACCAGGGATTCTGGCAGTACATCTACGCGATGCAGCAATTTATCCCAGCTGGTTTTTTCCTTGATCTTAAAATCCGTGAGCTTGTACTCAACGGCTAAAGCTGCAACCCATTGTTGATCTTTGTTGGACAAAGAATGGGATTTTTGCCAGCTAGTGTGAATGGTTTCAAGACGTTTACGCTTGATCTGCACTTCACTATTGGCTTTGCGAACTTGGGGCAGTAACTCTTTAATGAACAGTGATTGTTTACCGGAAACCAGTGGTGCTGAATAGGCCGTAGCACCAGACACTAAAATTAAAGATACAAAAAGGCCCTTTAACAATGATTTTAACATATGACTTTTCTCCGTCAGTTGCGCTACCGGGGTGGGGGTGTCTGACACCTTCCGCTCCGATAACTCCCTCCGCGTCGGGGGATAAAACAATGTTGAATCCGAAGACTCAACACCTACGCGTACGAATTATCGCACTGGCAGAAATAAAAATTCTGCTGGCCGGTGGCTGATCTACCGATACAGTACCTGCCAAATTGAGGTTTAATCCTTCAAACTTTTAGTGACTATCTCACCCACATCTCTGGATAAAGAGGGGCTCTTAGCGATTGTCTCTAAACATCCCTTCATCAGGGAACGTCTCTTTATATCAAATTTCTTCCACCGAATCAAGGGCTCAAGCAGCCTAGCGGCCACTTGTGGATTAAATTTATCTATATTCATTACATTATTTGCTAAAAAATCATATCCTTTTCCATCTAAAGCATGGAAACACAGCGGGTTGGCACTGGCAAAAGAGCCGATAAGGGCACGGGTTTTATTGGGGTTTTTGATGTCAAAAGCGGGATGATTGAGCAAATCTTTCACTCGATCCAATGTACTACTCAGAGGCGCCATAGCCTGAATCCTAAACCATTTATCGATCACCAAATGATGATGCTGATAGCGCTCATAGAAGGCCGCTAAGATCTGATTTCGTTCTGGTCCCTCAATCGAATTCAAGGCTTCCAGCGCCCCCAATCGATCCGTGAGATTATTGGCCGATTCATAATGCTGCACCGCCATCTCAGTATACTGCTTCTGACTATCCAACAACAAATAATGTAAAGCCAAATTCTTCAGTCGACGATGCCCCATCGCTAATCGAGAAAATTCATAGGAGCCCGCCAAGCGATTTTCTTGATAGCAGGCCAACCACTCCGCCGAAAGATGATTCGCCCATTGTTTTTTGATGAATTCGCGCACTTGATAAATCGCTTCCACATCAGCTTCAGCCATGCATTCGATCAGATAAGGAATACCAGGCAATGTTAACATCTCTGCTTTCAACAGATTATCCAACAGAGGATCCGTTACAATCGCTCTGATTGTCGAAATAAAAGTGTCACTGATAAAAAGGGGTCTATCTTTCTGATAATCCTCGACTAACGCCATTATTTTTTGCGTTAAAAATTGCGCCGAAGCATCCCAACGATTAAATCCGTCGGAATCGTGTCGCATCAGAAAAATCAAATCATTTTCGGTATAGGGGTAAATAATTTTAACTGGGGCCGAAAAATTGCGCAGCAAAGAAGGCAATGGTTTTTCTTGGATATTCGTAAAAATAAAATCTTGCTCGTCTCCTTTCAAATTTAAGACCATCGTGGAAACAGCGGGTTCCGATTCACCCTTCAAAGTCAGTGGCAATTCTTTACCGGAACGATCTAACAGTCCTACTGAGACCGGAATATGAAAAGGTAATTTTTGAGACTGCCCCGGCGTGCCTGGGGTACTTTGTTTGATGCTTAATGTATAGGTTTGAGCCGCGGGGTCAAAACTATCACTCACACTCAAGGTTGGTGTGCCTGCTTGCTCGTACCAACGTTTAAATTGCGTCAAATCGACTTGCCCCACTTCTGCCATCACGCCCACAAAATCTTCGGTGGTTACCGCGTGTCCATCAAAGCGCTGAAAATAGGTTTTCATGGCAGCACGAAATTTTTCTTTGCCTAACAAAGTTTGTTGCATCCGAATCACTTCAGAGCCTTTGTTATAGACTGTCACCGTATAAAAATTATTCACTTCCATATAAGAATGCGGACGGATTGAGTGCGCCATGGGCCCAGCATCCTGCGCAAATTGTGCATTGCGAATCACGTTCACATCTTGAATGCGTTTGACATCGCCCAAGGTGTGATCCGTGGTGAAACTTTGATCTCGGAATATTGTCAAACCTTCTTTGAGTGTGATTTGAAACCAGTCTCGAACCGTTACCCGATTACCCGACCAATTGTGAAAATATTCATGCCCAATTACAGATTCGATCAACACATAATCTTCGTCGGTTGCAGTATCGGGTTTGGCTAAAATATATTTGTCATTAAAAATATTCAGACCTTTGTTTTCCATTGCCCCCATATTGAAATCAGAGACAGCGACGATCATGTAAATATCTAAATCATATTCACAACCAAAAGTCTCTTCATCCCAACGCATCGCGTTTTTAAGAGAAGCCATCGCGTAAGCCGCCTGGTCAACATTGCCTTTTTCGACATAGAGCCTTAGCTGCACTTTGCGACCGGAACGCGTTGTGAACTCATCGTTCAAACAGTCGAAATCGCCAGCAACCAAAGCAAATAAATAACTGGGTTTAAGAGAAGGATCTTCCCATTTTACCCAATGACGCCCCAGCCCTAAATCGCGTTCCTCGATCAAATTGCCGTTCGAGAGCAACAGTGGATATTTTTTCTTATCAGCAGAAATCGTGACAGTGAATTTTGTCATTACATCCGGTCGGTCCATAAAATAAGTGATCCGACGAAAACCGTGCGATTCGCATTGAGTGCAATAATTGTTCCGCGATTTGTAGAGGCCACTCAGAGCCAAATTTTCCTGCGGTTTAATCGCCACGATGGTTTCTAAAATAAACTGCTCCGGCAGCCCTTTCACCGTTAAAGACTCTGAATCCACCCGATAATGATCGTCAGGAATCTTCTCTCCATTGAGCAACAAGGTCTGTAGAACCATCGCCTCACCATTCAATACCAAATCTGCCCCAGGGTTTTTAGCCGCGCTATTACGGCGCAGATGTAAAACACCATGAACGATCGTCTGCTCTTCCTGCAAATCGACATGCAGATAAAGGGCGTCACAGAGAAAATCAGGGACTCGGTAATCTTCCAGATAATGCGTAGTACTTGGGGCCGATGTGCTCATACAGTCAATTACTCCTTAAGGGGGGAGCTCAGTATAACTGCAGGGAGGGAGGGGTCAAGTCTCCAATTACCTTAGCACTTCCGATTTGCGCTTTTTTCTGATAGTATTATTCATTATTATTATTTAACAATGGAGTACAACGCCCATGTCACAAAATAAAGAAGACTATGACCCCCGAAAAGACCCAAGCTTCATGAATCAAGAAGTATCACCAAGTACCCCTTACAATCCTGGCCCTAGGCCGCCTCGCGACACCCCATTAGCTTACCCTCAACAGAGAGAAAGACTGAGCAGAGCCCGCCTCTTTTTCCGTAAATTATTTTTTGGCAATACCACACCGGGTACTAACGCCGGTAACCGTACTGCGTTTAAGCGTGGTTTGATTATCGCGATGGTAATCGGCCTTATTCTCTCAACCCCTATTGCTATACTAGGTCTAGCTAAGGGAATGACACTTCTTGCAGTCGCGCTACCCGCCCTCATGTTTACTCTCGCTTGCGTCTTCACCGCTGGAATCGCTATGTGTATTTTTAATTGCTGCGTGCGATATTGCGGTCGGGGTCGACAATATAGTAGAGTCGAAGATTCTAGCCTTAGTAGTTATACCCCTAACTCAATAGTAGAACAGGATGTCCAAGATTTTGCTAATGGGGGTCACCTTTTAAGTGGGTCTGACTCTTCACAAGTGCTATCTCCTGTTTATTATCCCCCTCTTGGCCATACGGGACCAAGATTTGGACAGACCGTACCAGGATACAGCGTTAATTCACCACCTCAAGGTTACGGGTCATTTGAAGTCGCCAGTGAAGTTGGCGATGAAGATGTTGTGGAAGACGGATATAACCCTAACTAGAAAATGGGGAGGTGTCAGGTCTCCCGTTGACCCAATAAGGAGCGCCCCTTATTAGGTCAACGGGAGACCTGACACCTTCCCACTTGACATCAGCAAATCCCGCTGTACATTAAGCAGCATGGGAAAGCCATTTCCAAGGTGGCCAAACCTTGTACGGTATGTCAGGAAAAAACTCTTTCTTGCCATGCCCCTTAGGAAGAAGTTTCTGGCTCCACAGTCGAATTTCTAGGCAAAGACGCTGAACACAAGGAAACAGGATGACTCGACCTCAAACCACTCATCATGAGCCTCACCTTTATTTTAAACGGCACGTCTTGCCTTGGATTATGTTTTCAATTGCTGTCAGTTTTTATTGCTACATTTATTTTCTGCGAATTTCCCCCAGCACCATGAAACCCGAATTGCTTCAGCATTTTAATATCACTGCTGCACAATTTGGCAATTTAGCCGCCTTTTATTATTACGCCTATACGCCCATGCAAATTCCCGTCGGTGTTTTGATTGATAAATACGGCGTACGCACCACTTTGGTGATGGCTTGTTTGATCTGCGTGCTGGGTGTCACTGTATTTATCTCAGCAAACGAAAGTTATGCAATGGCCTGCTTTGGTCGATTTTTAATGGGCTTTGGTTCTGCCTTCGCTTACATCAGCGTTTTAAAAATCTCATCCCTCTGGCTCCCTACCCGACACTTCGCCTTGGCTGCAGGGCTCACCACAGCATTGGCGATGACCACTGCCATTTTTTCTGAATTATATTTGGCAAAATGGGTGCACGTGATTGGCTATGATGACGCACTTTATTCGGCTGTTGTTATCGGCATTGTTTTAGCTTCGGTGATTTTTTTATTTTTACGCAACCGTCCCAGGCCCGAGCACGCGCATCGACCTCCGGCATATCGCAGTAGTTTTCCCGAACTGATTAGTGGTTTACGCACCATCTTTTCTCGGGCTCAAACCTATTATATCGGAGCCATCGGATTTTTATTTTATTTGCCCGCTTCTGTCTTTATGGATCTCTGGGGAATTCCTTATTTTCAAGATGCTTATCATCTCTCACCTGAAGCTGCTTCTCATATTATGATGATGCCTTTTATCGGGTGGATCATTGGCAGCCCAACGGCGGGCTACATCTCAGATAAGATCGGATTGCGACGCCCACCTTTATTAATTGCTTCTGTGATGGGATTAATCCTTTCCTTCGTTATTTTCTATGTGCCCGATATTCCACTCAGTTTTATGACTGTACTTTTGTTTCTGCTAGGATTTTTTTGTGGCTCGCATCCTTTGGTATTTTCACTGATCCGAGAAAATAACAGCAACAAACTCTCCGGTACTTCAACCGCCACCATTAATTTTATGATTATGTTAGGTGGCGTGATCTTTCAACCGATTTGTGGTGTTCTACTCAATTGGCATTGGAATACTCATGCGACAATGGCTCAGGGTCTGCGATCCTATTCCGCAGCGGATTACCATTTTGCCCTAGCGATTATTCCGCTGGGACTAGCCTTATCCATTCTTTTTGTGCTGCTCACCAAAGAAACTTACTGTCATTTGCCTGAAGATTACTAAGGAATCGCATGAGCTTTTATACCATTGCTTCATTTATACTGACTGTGGCTGTGTTCGCAACCTACGTTAATGAGCGTTGGATAAAAATGCCAACCACCATTGCGATTATGACCTCTTCTCTGATTTTATCCTTTATTTTTATTCTGATTGGTCGCTATACCTCCAGTGAATTTACTCAACTGATCACCACAGAATTAGCGAATTTAAATTTTCACGATTTGCTCATTAATGGGATGCTGAGTTTTTTATTGTTCGCGGGTTCTTTGCATATCGATCTCACGCAACTTAAACAGCATAAATGGGAAATCGGTGTACTAGCGATGTTGGGGACCGTGGCCTCGACTTTTCTCGTGGCAGGATTGATGTTTGAGCTGTTGCCGCTAATTGATATTCATCTTGATTTTATTTACTGTTTGCTTTTTGGTGCGCTGATTTCTCCTACAGATCCAATTGCAGTGCTAGCTACTTTTAAGGAGCTGAATGCTCCCAAACAATTGGATGTGAAGGTAGCAGGTGAATCGCTGTTTAATGATGGCGTCGGTATTGTGATGTTTTTGTCACTGTATCAACTGGCTTTTTCTCATCAATCGCTTTCTTGGGAATCGGTGAGTCTGCTTTTTCTTCAACAAGCGATCGGCGGGCTGATTTATGGAGTGGCCTTAGGCTATTTTGTCACTCGTTTAATTAAATCCATTGATAATCACAAAGTAGAAATCCTGCTGACTTTAATTGTGGCCACTGGAGGCTATACGCTGGCGAATCACTGGGGTCTTTCAGGAGCCTTGGCGATGGTGGCTTCGGGGATTTATATTGGCAACAGCGGCCGACATTCTTCGATGTCGGCAAAATCGCGCGAGAGCTTGGATACCTTTTGGGAATTAATCGATGAAGTATTAAATGCCATTTTATTTCTGCTCATCGGGTTTGAAATTCTGATCATTCAGACCGGTCATAGTACGGTTTACGCAGCCCTGCTAGCGATCCCGTTGGTACTACTGGTTCGCTGTTTGACTGTAGCCATCCCCATGGCCCTTTTCAAAATTCGCAAAACCTATGTGCCCTATACCATCACAATATTAGTCTGGGGCGGCCTACGCGGCGGCCTAGCCGTAGCATTAGCCCTAGCCCTACCGAAAAATGAACAGCGCGATTTAATATTATTAATGACCTACGCTGTGGTGATGTTTTCGATTTTGGTACAAGGCATGACAATGAAATCACTGGTTGAAAAAAGCAAGTTCGTTAAGCACTAACCCCTTAGCTCACCATTTGCTGCAGATAGCCCAGTTGAAAGTGTTCTCTTTCGGGACCGCCCTGCAAGTCCATCCATGGAGGGGCTGCGGGTTCCGCCATCCTGGCTCCACACGCTCCCTAAAGAGAACACTTTCAACTGGGCTATCTGCAGCCCTGCCTCAAATAGTTCCTTTTGGTGCTACACTATTTCTTCTTCGTCATCGCGAGCGAAGCGTGGCGATCCAGGGATGCTTAGTCTTCTACTTTATACTTTCCAAAAAAGCCTCATGAGCTTCAAGCTCTTCGGGGGTTGCGGCTATCACGGGTAAACTGGTTTGGCGCCTACCGGTATTTAAAGTAACCGTTTCAACAGATTGTTGTATTGTTTCTGCCAACTCCCCAAACATCGTCACTTGCCCACCCGTCATTGCTAGGTAAACTTGGGCCAATAATTCAGCGTCTAATAAAGCGCCGTGCAATTGTCGATTTAAATTATTTACGTTATAGCGTTTGCAGAGTGCATCCAAACTATTTTTTTGTCCGGGATGCAATCGTCTTGCATGGGGTAATGTATCAAAAACAGTGCAGTGTTTTTCTAAGGTAATATTTTTGGAACCGGATAATTGAAATTCATGATTTAAAAAACCGACGTCGAAGGGTGCGTTGTGAATAATAAGTTCTGCGCCGCGAATGTAATCGACAAACGGCTCCACCAAATCTTTAAAACGCGGTTTATCTTGCAAAAATTCCTGGGTAATGCCATGTACCCGCAAAGCGCCAACTTCAATTTCGCGATCGGGATTAATGTAAAAATGAAAATTATTGCCCGTAAATCTGCGATTGATTAATTCAACGCAACCCAACTCGATCACGCGATGACCATCTTGAGGAGATAGGCCTGTTGTTTCAGTATCCAGTACAATTTGTCGTGTCATGATTTAACCTTGCAATTTTTTTGCATCACCCTTTGTTATGCAATACATCTTCATAAGAATCAACAGCATAATTGACTGTTTTAATCAATCAGATTTACTCGCTCGTTCTCAATAATTCATCGATGGCCTCATTCGCCAATTGATCAGCCAGTTCATTTTCAGGGTGACCACTATGCCCTTTTACCCAGTGCCAATTAATTTGATGACGCAATACTTCTTTATCTAATTCTTCCCACAGATCCTGATTTTTGACAGGCTTTTTTGAACTGGTGCGCCAATTATTTTTTTTCCAATCTTTCAACCAAGTTTGAATGCCATTGCGAACATACTGGGAGTCTGTTGTTAATTCAATCTCACATTCTCGGTTTAACCCCCGCAAAGCATTGATCGCTGCGCTGAGTTCCATCCGATTATTCGTAGTTAAAATTTCAGCCCCTTTAAGATGCTTTTCTTTGTCGCCATAGCGCAACACTGCCCCCCAACCACCCGGCCCGGGATTACCTCGACAAGCGCCATCAGTGTAAATATAAACTTTCATCACTTCATCCGATTCAGTGTACTCGGTTCAGGAATATGTGCCCCTACCACTTTCAAGGCTTTTTTCTTAATTTTCGCGCGAATGGCCGTAAAGGGGGGCACTCGTTTTTGTGCCACAATCACATGCACGGCCCCCAAATGAGGCCACAATAGTTGGCCTGTGGGCTCCAAAAATAAAAAATGCTTCAACCATGACTCGCTAGGAATGGGTGGTCGATGGGCCACACTATTGTGATACACAATTTGAAAACCGGCATGATTCAACCAACGTCTGACCTGCCCCGCACCATGAAATTGCGCCCGCTGTAATAAAACATCGTGGCGCCTAAAAAATTTGCCGAGCCGCCAAAGACTCCAGGCATTGTAACCCAAAATAATCACATGCCCCTCAGGGATCAACACATCATAAACGGACTTAAGCAAAGCCTGTGGGTCTTCGAGACGATCTAAAGTATGAGGCATCACCACCAAATCAATGCTATCCGGCAAAAATGGCAAATCTGCAAAATCCGCCTCCACCGAAGAGCCCGCAAAGCCTGGCAAGACCTCATCCGCCAACCGAATGTGGTGATTGATCAAACTGGTTTCCAGCAGATCAAAATGCAAAGGACCGCCCACTTGGAGCAAATGATAGCCAAAATAATGCGGCAACAAAGCCGCCAAAGCCTTGCGCTCCGACTCCAACAAATAACGCCCATGGGGATGGTAGACCCAGTGATCCATTCGCGGAAAATCCGTACCTCTAACCATCTTTTTCCTAACCTTGCCGGTAAAAAGGGGCTGGTTTCAGCCAATCAAAGGAGTATAACAACCTTCTAGAGGATAATCGATGATCCGCCAATCTTCCATTCTCCGAAATACTCACTGCTAACCTCTCAGGACAAGCCCCCCCCCTACTCCCTTATCGTCATTGCGAGCGAACTGGAGGGGTGGAGTATAATATTTAAAACGTAGTTTGGTAAGGAGTTGGGAATAATATTCTTGTCACCGCAAGAAGCA
>CAZMLO010000004.1:70177-163571 GCA_964567285.1 uncultured Gammaproteobacteria bacterium | reverse complement strand
ATGACAAACCGCTTCCGACGGCAATTTATCCGATGCCAGTAGCACCTTAACGATTTCAGTGTTCCCTCTATCCGCCGCACGGTGGAGTGCGGTGTCGCCATCTTTATCGGCATGACAAACCACCTCAGCACTCAATCTTTCATCATCTAAAAAGGCCTTTACTTGCTCTGCAGAACCGCACTTCACTGCAACCCTCAGCGCTGTCTCACCCTTATGATCGATTTTTTTCAAATCCGCTGTACACGATACTAAAGTGACGGGAAGATAAATTTCTGGCACCTTATCAAACTGTAAATCGTGGTGAGGATCACGCGCAATCTGCAACATCCAATGGAGTTGAACAACAAACTTCGTGTGAAACGATGATCGGCGATAGAGTTTCTGAACTTCATCACCTTCCTCATCGAGCTTCTTTAACAACGCCAATACCTGACCAAAAGCCACCGTGAAAGTGGGTGTCCACTGACTGGGACAGCTCAATAATCCTTGCCAAATGATCTTGTTGATTGCCAAAGGTGTTAAGGTAATAGCAACACTCGTCTGATCTTCACTCACCTGCAAAAATTGTGTGTACCAGCTTTGAAACGCTCTCTCATCCACTAAAAAACCTGCATCGAGGATTTTTCGTCGGTAGGAGTTAAAGCGCTCCGTTTTTTCTCTCCCTTCACATTCGGCGAGTACAGCAAAGCTATTCTCAATCTCTGCTGAAATTCCTACGCGATAAGCCTGTTTAGACTCTGAAAATTGACTTTCTAAGACCTCAGCATCCACAGTATTGAAGGGGCTATTCTCTGGAATCTCCTGACCTAAAAGCCATCGAAGAAGATCGGGATGTTCATAGAGGGCAATAACCGCTCGCGCTATTGCTACGAAACGCTGCTCTTGTGCACCTATCGCGAAGATATTTCGGTATGGCACAGCTTGTTGATATAAACGGACGAAAACACTCAATCCTTTGATCGTTGGAGTATTGAATTTTCCAATATCAACCAGGTCTGTGATGAGTTGTTTTTTCGCACCGTCAAAAAGTGCCTGAACTTCCTTATCCGATGTTTGCTGAGATAAAAACTGATGCACTTCGTCTAGCGCTTGTATTTGAGTGCGATACTCTTCAATGATCGGACAATCGCTGAGATTTCGTGTTACTACCATGTTCATGATAGGCGTTTCCCATCGAGCGGGACTTATAAACGTGTGCGACACTCTCGTTTTCAGGTAGGATTTCAGTTCCTCTTCAAATTGGCCTTTTTGTTGCTCAATAGGCACCGATTCGGCGATAGCACCCCTTTCGAGAAAAACGTCCAAATAACCCAACACAATGCCTGTCCGCCATTCTAAGAGAATTTTGCTCGCCCGCTCGGAGCTCTTCTCATAAACTTTATGCCAATGGCTTTCAAAGAATTGGGATAGTAGATGCTTCAAAAAAAGATGTTGATCGTAGATAACCTGCACACAGCGTTCAGGCAGAATCTCCAGGAAATAATCGCCTTCTAGCAGGGCTGCCACAAAATCATTGCGACGACCCACATTACACACCTGTTTTCGATTCATCGTATTAGCGAGCCAACCCTGCAGTTTTTCGACGCGCTGTTTAAATGTTTTAGAATATTTAAACTGTTGATCATCTTCGAATGAACTGAGTAATAATGTCACCACCTTATTCATCGGAAGTTCAATCGTTTCTTCAGCACCCCCTTTGAAGATAAGGGCTGAGTCCCATGCATCCTGTTTTCGGGTTGCAAAATTTTTGAAATAATCGATTTGGTCTGCTGTGAACACAATGCCTGCTTCAGCAGCCTTCCTAACAATCTCATCAATCTTCGCCCGAACCTGATCATCGCTGTACTCTCTGGCCTTAAGGTTCGGAACATAACGCCCCTCTAAGCAATCAATAACCCCACCCACATAGCCACTGGCAAAGGAATTGTGGGCCGCTTGATCCGCCAGAACGGCAGCCGGGAGCTCATCAGCAAGACGCTTTTCTTCCCGTTTTTGATGTTGACCTTTGTCTTGCATATCGCCCTCGTTTTATAATATTAATCAGAATAAAATGGATATAAACCTAATCTCTCTAATATTACATAAAAAAAACATAAAATCAAGGCTTTTGTCTGGATATTGTCAGTAGCACGCCAATTGTCCGGGATAGGTAGCACGCGAACTGTCCGCTTTATGATAGCCATTCTTCGATCAAAAAGGGGGCTAAAAATTAAACCGGACAGACGTGTTGCAGGAGCTAAGGATAATGCGATTTGAGGAGATATATCAATTGCGAACTGAAAGATAGCTACTGTCTGACGCCTTGTTCTATGATGTCACATTCATAATCTGCTGAGCCAGCCATTATGTTATAGTCCGGCCCTATTACCGATCAAGAATGAGCGGGGTCAGATCTTTGCTTAATGCATACCGTTAGCAGAGTATCCATCAACTAATAATCTGACCCTACCCTGTTCTACAAGAATAAGTTTAGTCAGCCTACAATATTTATTTGGTCAACTACCAAATCGTGTGTCGGTAGTGCTTTCTGATTTTTTCGTCTTTTGATAATAATACGTCCCCCATTATTGCTGCATGGGCTGTGATAATTCGATCAAAAGGATCTCCGGTCCAATCCATTTTCTTCGCAACCTCAATAATGTCAATAAAGGGTTTCTCACATATTTTTAAGCCTAAACTACGTTCAAGATGTTTTAGTATAAATTCTGGCTTGTGGTTTATTTTTTTAATCTCAAGCAGATATTTTAATTCCAAAATCACCATGGGAGAAACACAAAGATCATCCGCATTTTCGATGACATCCTGAGCGGTTTGCGAAATTAAATCAAGAGCATCTGCGGCTAACCAAACAACAACATTAGTATCAAGATAGATCATATTTTCCACTCGTCTGACCAATCTATCTTTTCCAAATCGGCAGGATCACCTACGATTAGATTCTTGATAGGCTTTAAATTCTTTAATTTAAGAGGTTTATCTACGGCAACTATCTTTAAGTGTTTTCCATGGCGTTCGATCTCCACAGGGATACCTGTTGATAAGACTTCGTCAAGAATACTATAAACATTGTCACGCAATTTGGTTGCAGTAATCATGGTTCTATCCTCTGGTAAAGACTACCCATATTTACTATAGCAGAATTACGTACGTATGTGAAAACTATATACGTACGTATGCATCAAGCAAAGATCTGACACCGCCAAGAGGTGGAGCTCGGTAAAAACTCAGATAGTAGGCTATAATTGAAGTGTAAACAAAAGAGACATAAAATTACACTACGTAGCGAGGAGGAATTATGGGTAGCATCAATCAAAAACGCTTCAACGGAAATCGTGAGATATTAATTTTTATCAGCGGACAAGATCATTATTCTGGTTATATGGTGATTCAGGGAAAGGCAGCAGAACTGGTGGATATTGCTGAAACAGCCTTGGATGTGAATGGGTCAGAATTCATCGCATTAAATAAAGCCTTAATGAATATTCAAAAAAGCGGATATTATTCCGATCAACGCGTTAAAGTGTATTGCAGTTGCGAGAACATTGCCTGCGTCGTTAACGGTGAACGTAATCCTGAATTATTATCAGCGCAATTTGAAACCTTTAAAAAATTAACCAAAAAACTACCCATCCAAATTCATTGGGTGCCCGATACCAGTGAAACGGGAAGGATGTCTGAGCTTAGCGATCTCGAAAAATATTACGCCCAAGATCGTCTCAGGAATTTATCCGCGCAAATGGCAGAATACAAAGAAAGTCATAAACATTAAACTCTGAGAAAATAGCTATCACGCTCATTGTCAGGTTCATCATTACCTTTTTCTCTTCCAGAAGGACGAATCGCCCCAGTGATCTTGTGTTCTGCAGATCTGAATGCTTCCACTTTTTGCCGATAGTGCGCCGTCTTCAAAAAATCACACAGCGGAGACTGACCTCCTTCTGCTCCCACTAATTTTCGAATCTCGGCTCGCTGCCCTTCAGTAAAATGGGTATGTTCACTCATAAGATTATAGTAAGCCCTCGCAGCCTCTACAGAATATACGGCGCTGCTAAATAGACGGCTAAAAAATCCTGGCCCTGTCGGGCTATAGGGTTCCAGAGAAAATAATCTCTCCAAACCAAAAGAAATCAATAGCTTCTCAACAGTCTTTCTATCGCCCTCAGCGTTGACAAAATGGACTAATGCTCCAACAATGAATTCGGGCCGCAGTTTTTGTTCCTTGATTGCTGTAGAATGCTTCTCTAACCATTCTACAACCTTCATTTGCTCTGACATTTTTTTGTGAGAATCACTGAAACTCTTACACACATGCTCAAAATTGCTTTCTGTTAGACTTAAATTGATCTTGCCGTTATCTTTAGAGTGTCTTGCTACTAATACCGCTCTCTTAAGTGGCGCTTTTAAAACCGGAGCGCCAGTAGAATCACCACCAAAAAATTGAGGTTGTCCTGTTACACCAGCGGGTACTCTGGCAACCAATACCGCTTTCTTAGCTGGGGCTTTTAAAATTGGGGCACCCTCAGAATCACCACCAAATACTTGATTTTGAGTCGCAGAAACAAGGCGAGCTCGCTCTTCATGGGCTGCCAACCAATTTTTCAGTTCGCGTACGATCGCTGTGTGCCCAGATTTTTCTGCCAAGAGTAATGCGGTACGGCCAACCTCATCGACTCGGCAAACGGCTGCCAGGGTCAATTTATCAGATGCCAACAGCACCCTAACGATGTCAGTGCGACCCTGGATAGCCGCCCAGTGTAGTACGGTTTTACCATCTCTATAGGCATGACAAACTGCTTCCGACGGCAATTTATCCGATGCTAGCAGCACCTTAACGATTTCAGTGTGACCCTCGGCCGCCGCAAGGTGCAGTGCGGTGCGGCCGCCATAGATATCGGCATGACAAACCGCTTCCGACGGCAATTTATCCGACTCCAGCAGCACCTTAACAATTTCAGTGTGACCCTTGGCCGCCGCCCAGTGCAGTGCGGTTCGACCATGGCTATTGGCATGACAAACTGCTTCCGACGGCAATTTATCCGATGCCAGCAGCACCTTAACGATTTCAGTGTGACCCCTGGCCGCCGCCCAGTGCAGTGCGGTCTTGCCATTTATATCGGCATGACAAACCGCTTCCGACGGCAATTTATCCGATGCGAGCAGCAACCTAACAATTTCAGTGTGACCCTGGAGAGCCGCCCAGTGCAGTATGGTTTCACCATCTCTATAGGCATGACAAACTGCTTCCGACGGCAATTTATCCGATGCGAGCAGCAACCTAACAATTTCAGTGCGACCCTGGAGAGCCGCCCAGTTCAGTACGGTTTCACCATTTCTATTGGCACGACAAACCGCTTCCGACGGCAATTTATCCGATGCGAGCAGCAACCTAACAATTTCAGTGTGATCCTGGTTAGCCGCACAGTGCAATGCGGTTTCACCATCTCTATTGGCACGACAAACCGCTTCCGACGGCAATTTATCCGATGCTAGCAGCACCTTAACGATTTCAGTGTGACCCTTGGCCGCCGCCCAGTGCAGTGCGATTTTACCATATCTATCAGCATGACAAACCGCTTCCGACGGCAATTTATCCGATGCGAGCAGCACCTTAACGATTTCAGTGTGACCCTCGGCCGCCGCCCGATGCAGTGCGATTTTACCATATCTATCAGCATGACAAACCGCTTCCGACGGCAATTTATCCGATGCCAGTAGCACCTTAACGATTTCAGTGTTCCCTTCGCGCACCGCAATGTGCAGTGCGGTGCGGCGATAGAGATCAGTATGACAAACCGCTTCCGACGGCAATTTATCCGATGCCAGTAGCACCTTAACGATTTCAGTGTTCCCTCTATCCGCCGCACGGTGGAGTGCGGTGTCGCCATCTTTATCGGCATGACAAACCACCTCAGCACTCAATCTTTCATCATCTAAAAAGGCCTTTACTTGCTCTGCAGAACCGCATTTCACTGCAACCGTCAGCGCTGTCTCAAGCCTATGACCGATTTTTTTCAAATCCGCTGTACACGATACTAAAGTGACGGGAAGATAAATCGCTGGCATCTTATCAACCTGTAAATCGTGGAGAGGATCACGCGCAATCTGCAACATCCAATGGAGTTGAACAACAAACTCTGTGAGAAACGATGATCGGCGATAGAGATTCTGGACTTCATCACCTTCTTCTTCGAGCTTCTTTAACAAGGCCAGTACCTGACCAAAAGCCACCGTGAAAGTGGGTGTCCACTGACTAGGGCAGCTCAATAATCCTTGCCAAATGATCTTGTTGATTGCCAAAGGTGTTAAGGTAATAGCAACACTCGTCTGATCTTCACTCACCTGCAAAAATTGTGTGTACCAGCTTTGAAACGCTCTCTCATCCACTAAAAAACCTGCATCGAGGATTTTTCGTCGGTAGGAGTTAAAGCGCTCCGTTTTTTCTCTCCCTTCACATTCGGCGAGTACAGCAAAGCTATTCTCAATCTCTGCTGAAATTCCTACGCGATAAGCCTGTTTAGACTCTGAAAATTGACTTTCTAAGACCTCAGCATCCACGGTATTGACGGGGCTATTCTCTGAAATCTCCTGACCTAAAAACCATCGAAGAAGATCGGGATGTTCATAGCGGTCAATAACCGCTCGCGCTATGGCGACGAAGCGCTGCTCTTGTGCACCTATCGCCAAGATATTTCGGTACGGCAAAGCTTGTTGATATAATCGGACGAAAACACTCAATCCTTTGATCTTTGGACTATTGAATTTCCCAATATCAACCAGGTCTGTGATGAGTTGTTTTTTCGCACTATCAAAAAGTGCCTGCGTTTCCTTATCAGATGTTTGCTGAGATAAAAACTGATGCACTTCGTCTAGCGCTTGTATTTGAGTGCGATACTCTTCAATGATCGGACAATCGCTGAGATTTCGTGTTACTACCATGTTCATGATAGGCGTTTCCCATCGAGCGGGACTTATAAACGTGTGCGACACTCTCGTTTTCAGGTAGGATTTCAGTTCCTCTTCAAATTGGCCTTTTTGTTGCTCAATAGGCACCGATTCCGCGGTAGCACCCCTTTCTAAAAAACCGTCCAAATAACCCAACGCAATTCCCGTCCGCCATTCTAAGAGGATTTTGCTCGCCCGCTCGGGGCTCTTTGCATAAACTATATGCCAATGGTTTTCAAAGAATTGGGATAGTAGACGCTTCAAAAAAAGATGTTGATCGTAGATAACCTGCACACAACGTTCTGGCAGAATCTCTAGGAAATAATCGCCTTCGAGCAGGGCTCCCACAAAATCATTGCGACGCCCCACGTTACACACCTGTTTTCGATTCATCGTATTAGCGAGCCAACCCTGCAGTTTTTCGACGCGCTGTTTAAATGTTTTAGAATATTTAAACTGTTGATCATCTTCGAATGAACTGAGTAATAATGTCACCACCTTATTCATCGGAAGTTCAATCGTTTCTTCAGCACCCCCTTTGAAGATAAGGGCTGAGTCCCATGCATCCTGTTTTCGGGTTGCAAAATTTTTGAAATAATCGATTTGGTCTGCTGTGAACACAATGCCTGCTTCAGCAGCCTTCCTAACAATCTCATCAATCTTCGCCCGAACCTGATCATCGCTGTACTCTCTGGCCTTAAGGTTCGGAACATAACGCCCCTCTAAGCAATCAATAACCCCACCCACATAGCCACTGGCAAAGGAATTATGGGCCGCTTGATCTGCCAATACGGCAGCCGGCAGCTCATCAACGAGCCGCTTTTCTTTCCGTTTTTGATGTTGACCTTTGTCTTGCATCTCGCCCTCGTTTTATAATATTAATCAGAATAAAATGAATATGAACATTATTTATTTATTATTCCATAAATACAACATAAAATCAACGCTTTTGTCTGGATATCAAAGCGAATATAGGAGTCGATCATCGAATTTGCTAGTCTTAGCAGTGAATGAGGCACATCGTAGCCTAACCCCTTGATTCAGAACTAGATTGCTTGAGAAGCAAGGAAAAGCGAAGGGATTTTAGGTGGTGAATTTAGTATAGGCTACAGATGCAAGATTAGGCTTTCTATGGTACGATGGATGATCTTTAAGGCCAAGAGCCAAATCCAGTGGAGTATCCGATTCATGAAATTATTGTTTGATTTTTTGCCTATTCTATTTTTCTTCATTGCCTACTGGCTCTTTGATATTTATGTTGCAACCGCTGTGGCAATAGCTACCTCAGGTTTACAAGTCTTCAGTTATTGGCTGAAATTCAGACGCTTCGAGACCATGCAACTCATCACCTTCATCACCATTTCCATCTTAGGAACTGCGACCATTTTATTCCATAACCCATTGTTTTTTAAGTGGAAACCAACGGTGATTTACTGGGTATTTGGCGGCTTCTTTGCAGCTTCTCAGTATGTTGGCAAGAAGCCTTTTTTGCAACGATTGATGGACTCTAAAGTGACCCTGCCTCGTGCCGTATGGCAAAACCTTAATTTCGCTTGGGCGGCCTTTTTTATGATTTTAGGGGCTATCAATTTGTACGTGGCTTACCATTTTTCGACCAGCACCTGGGTCTACTTTAAGTTCATTGGCGCGATGGGTGCGACGCTGATTTTTGCTGTGGCTCAGAGCCTATATATGCTACGCTATTTGCGCGAAAATGATCAGGAGGCCATCCGATGAATCACGAGCAGCGTATTCAAGCCATCCGAGACCGCTTAACAGCCGCCCTCACTCCGCAGATTCTTGAAGTCGTGAATGAAAGCCAACATCATGTGGGACATGCCGGCGCTAGCACGGGGATGGGACATTATTCGCTGACCATTCAATCAGCGGCTTTTAAAGATAAAAGCATGGTGCAACAGCATCGCTTAATTTATGAGGCGCTCGGCTCATTGATGGAAACGGACATTCACGCACTCAGAATAACAATAATTTAAAGCGATTCACTTCGAAGCGTATTGCTAGGCGGCGCCAACGAAGGTTTGTCCAGCTTGGATTGAAGACCTACATTGGGAACTGGATAGTATTCTTCCAGCTTGTTGTCGCTCAATGTGGGGGGCACCTTAAGCGGCTCTGAAAAGTATTGTTCTGTTGCTAAATACCGCCGCGTGGGATCGTATGATTTGTAGCCTTCATTGATGCTGGCACAGCCGGACAACAATAATATGGCCATGACTGTGGCACTAATTTGTAATTGTTTCATGGTTTATTTCCTCTCTAGAGTATACCAACTTCCGTTAAAGCCGCTCGAACAATATTATGCTTTGCTTGGCTCAGTTCCGTCAATGGTAAACGAATCCCTGCGGGGATTTTGCCCATTGTTGCCAAAGCCCATTTGGTAGGAATTGGATTGGTTTCAACAAATAAGTTTGTGTTCAGCGGATACAATTGCTGATTGATCGCTTCCGCTTTGGCAAAATCACCCGACAAGGCCGCTTCGCAGAGCGCATGCACTAATTCGGGTGCCACATTGGCCGTCACTGAGATCACGCCTTTGGCGCCAGCTTTCATATAGGCGAGCGCGTTAATGTCATCGCCGCTCAAGATGTCAAAACTTTTACCCTTCAATAAGGCCATGAGCTGTTCTGGGCGGGCTGGGTCGGGGCTGGCTTCTTTGAGGCCGATAATGTTGGAAATACGCGATAAACGTTCAACCGTTTCAGGCAACAAATCACAGCTGGTTCGACCGGGCACATTGTAAAGAATCAGCGGAATCGCCACAGCTTCTGCAACGGCTTTATAATGTCGATAGAGGCCCTCTTGAGTGGGTTTATTGTAATAAGGGGTGACGAGCAAGCAGGCATCGACACCGAGCTCCATCGCCTCTTGAGTGTGCTCGATAGTGATATGCGTAGAATTTGATCCGGTACCCGCGATGACAGGGATTCTATCTGCCACACAGTCTACGGTGTCTCGAATAATTTGAGTGCGCTCTTCATGGGTGATAGTCGGTGATTCGCCTGTTGTGCCTAAAACCACAATCCCATCTGTTCCGGCCTCAATATGCCACTCGATCAGCTCGTCTAATACGGTAAAATCGACTGCGCCGTCTGTACCCATCGGGGTGACTAGAGCAACTATACTGCCATGAAACATTGAAAACTCCTTACTATGAATTTTTCTGGATCGCCACGCTTCGCTCGCGATGACGTGAGGAGTGGGATCGCTGCACTTCCCTCACGATGAGACGTAGACTGGATCGCTGCACTTCCCTCACGATGAGACGTAGATTGGATAGCCACCTTGCATCAAATTGGCATCTTACCGCAGTCGCTGGTCATACGCCATCGGCATATGATACTCTTATTATCTTATTTATCGATCAGGATAACGCAATGATTTTACTCAGCATAATCGCCATGAGCGACAAAGCAAAAAATCCGCTGTTTTTAATAGCAAACTTATGTCAGATCAATCAATGCAATATTTTGAATTGTTATATGTCCACAATAAGCGGATTGCAATGCTGCATCATTTTAGTGGCTGCGAATTGGAGTGATTTAGCCAAACTCGAAACAGGACTTAGCGCTTTACAAACTGAACAGGGGCTGAGCATTATCACGAATCGACCAACTAATACACCTGCAACCGAAGGTTATTTACCCTATATGGCACAAGTGATTGGCATTGACTCACCCGGCACTATCGGTGCTCTGATGCAATTTTTTTTGGCACAGGAAATTACTATCGAAGCACTACGTTCTGAAACTATGAGCATGAACAACACCCCGCTCACAACAATTACTGTTGCGATTAATATTCCGCTAAACATGAGTATCGCTGATTTACGCGATCAATTTTTACTTTTATGTGACGAACTCAACATTGATGGCAATCTGGAACCTGAACGTCGATAAAGGAGATCAACATGAGCAAGAATTTTGAAACACCCAGCACTGTACCTAATCAAGATTTTCAAGGCACTGATGGCGAAACCATCAATCTGAAAAAATTGAAAGGACAATATGTGGCTTTATATTTCTACCCCAAAGATAATACACCCGGCTGCACCATTGAATCGAAAAGTTTCCGCGATCTGCAAAAACAATTCACGAAGAAAAACGCGGTAATTATAGGCGTTTCTCGCGATACTTTAAATTCTCACGAAAAATTTAAAACCAAATGCGCACTGCCCTTCACTCTCATCTCTGATGAAAACAGCGAACTTTCGAATTATTTTGGCGTGATTGGTGAAAAAACATTATTTGGAAAGAAGATTTTTGACGCCATCATTCGCAGTACTTTTCTGATTGATCCCCAAGGAAAAATAATTCAGGAATGGCGCAAAGTCAGTATCAAAAACCACGCTGAGGAAGTGCTAGACAGTATCCCAAACTCATAGAAAAATCCTTGATACTAATTTTTCTGGATCGCCACGCTTCGCTCGCGATGACATGGAGAGTGGATCGCCGCATTTTACCCACGATATTATAATCAGCAGTTGATGCGAACAATAAAACAAGAGAGAAATATTGCGAAAACAGAGACCTGTGAGAAGACTTTTAAAATTCAGTTTCGTCAATTTGTCTTAAAACTGAAAGTGTCTCAAACGCAGTGTCCACAGATTCACGACCCAAATGACCTTTGCCACCACCCGCACGATCCAGCGCTTGGAGTTCTGTTTTGGTAGTGAGCACACCGTAAATAACAGGCACGCCATTTTCCAACGCCACTTGCTGACAACCTCTGAGCACATGATCGCAAAGCAAATGATAATGATCGTTATCAGAATCGCCCATAATCACTGCACCAAAAGCAATAATCACATTGAATGCGCCAGTGTCGATCATGGTCTGCGCAGCAACTGGAATTTCTAAGGCACCTGGCACCCAGGCAACAGTAATTAAATCTGTCGTAATTTTAAGTTCATTCAATCGAATTAAAGCACCCTCATACAAGCGTTGTGTCACTTGCTCATTAAATCGACTCACCACAATACCCACGCGAAAAGGCGCTTCAATATCCTTGGGCTTAATAATCTTCATGCAGAAACCTCCATTTTACTTGAGAGCAAATGCCCTAACTTATCCCTTTTTGTTTCCAAATATGTAATATTATCAATTGTGGGTGGCATTTCCAGTGCATGGCGTTGTACCACGTTAATACCGTATTGCGCAACACCCTCAATTTTTCGTGGATTGTTCGTCAATAAGCGAACTTGAGTTAATCCCAAATAACGCAAAATTTGAGCCGCAATGCCATACTCTCTTTCATCGGCAGAAAAACCCAATCGCTTGTTGGCTTCTACAGTATCCAATCCCTGATCTTGCAAAGAATAAGCACGTATTTTATTCACCAAACCAATTCCTCGGCCTTCTTGTCGAAGATAAATTAGAACGCCGCCTTCTTCACTGATTCGATCGAGTGATTTATCCAATTGCCATCCACAATCACAGCGTGCAGAACTCAGTAAATCACCTGTAAAACATTCTGAATGAATGCGTACCAAACACGCTTCTTGGGGATTAATTTGTTCTTTCATCAGAACAATATGCTCAGCCCCATCCACTAAACTTTCAAAAGAACGCACCACAAAAGCGCCTCGATTTCGGATCGGCAGTTTTGATTTAGCTACTTCCTGAATTAATCGATCGTGATACATCCGATAATAGATAATATCGGCTACTGAAATCATAGGCAGTTTATGCGTTTTAGCAAATGACTTTAATTGTTCACCTTTTGACATGCTGCCATCAGCATTCATCACTTCACAAATCACGGCCATGGGTCTGACACCCGCAAGACGCATTAAATCGATACTGCCTTCGGTGTGCCCTTGCCGACCAAAAACGCCATTTTCATTGGCTAATAAGGGGAAAACATGACCAGGCGTAATAAAATCTTGCGGTGTACTGGAGGGATCGCAAGCACGCTGGATAGTAGTTGCTCGATCAGCCGCAGAAATACCCGTCGCTACGCCTTGAATCGCACCGAATGAAGTCATGAAATGTGGCGTAAATTCTTCTCGGGCTTGTCGTCGTGGTAGAATCGGTAATTGCAAACGTTGGCTATCATAGGCTGTCATCGCTAAACAGACCAAGCCACCATTTTTAATCATAAAATTAATCGCTTGGGGCGAGACAGACTCTGCTGCCAAAATCATATCGCCTTCGTTTTCACGATCTTCGTCATCTACCAAAATGACCATGCGCCCTTGGCGCAATGCTGCCAGAGCTTCATTCACGATCGCTAATCGAGTGTTCATAGTTCTCTCACCTCATGATGCTGTTGCTTCATTATAGCGCTGTTGCGTCGCATTAACGACCATTTTAGCTAACATATCAAATTCAATATTGACTCGCGACCCCACTTTAATCAGTCCGAGGTTGGTGGCTTTCAAAGTATGAGGAATCAACATCACCATAAAACCGCTTTCAGTGATTTTATTGATGGTTAAACTCACCCCATTCACGCTGATGCTGCCTTTATGCACCAAAAAAGGCTGATGACCATTTCCCTCTAAGGCAAAACTGATGCACAGATATTCGGCTTGAGGCTCGATTTCGGTGACGACGGCCATAGTGTCGACATGTCCACTCACAAAATGCCCACCCAGTCGATCTCCGACTTGCAATGAACGCTCCAAATTGACTTCAGTACCGATATTAGCCGTACCAAAGGTCGTTACAGCCAGTGTTTCGGGGGATAACTCCAAACTAAAGCGTCCACCTTCTGGCTCAACGACGGTCAAGCAAACACCATCCACCGCGATACTTTCGCCCAGAGTAATGTTTTCAAATTGAGATTGAATGGTCAGTCGACGCCCTTTGGGAGTCGCAACATTTTCCAGAACCTGACCTTTATGGTCAACTAATCCGCTGAACATGTTTTTTCCTCCACTGACTTGGATGGTTGTTTACGCATTTCACAAACCACATCTTCCCCAATCTGGAAGTAGCGCTTAAAAATAAAGTCTCTAATATTCAATTGGTTATCGTCGAATGCTGACTGAGCACTGGAACCTAACCAAATCGGTGCAGTGATCAGTTGAAGCTCCTGAACCAGGTTGGCTGACAATAATGAACTCAGCAATTTTCCACCCGCCTCAACCCAACAATCATGCACACCATCAGAACCCATCTGAACCAAAACTTCTGTGAGATTAAGTTGATCATTCTGCTCAGAAATTGCAATATAATCAATACCTTGGCGCTGTGGCATGTCTGATAATTTGTCACTATACAGCGCTGAATAAAACACGGTAATAGGCTGAGTATTCTGCCAAATCGCTGCGGTCTGGAGAATTTGGAGTCGACGATCTAAAATATATAATCGCTTGTTTTCAATGACATTTTCTAAACGAATATCCAAAAATGGATCATCGTTTCTGATAGTAGTAGCGCTGGTCAAAATTGCATCAGAATGACGACGACATCGGTAGGTGTGTTCTTTAAGCTTAGGGCCTGTAATGGTCACACGTTGTCCACCCGGTCCTGCAATTTTACCGTCCAAACTCATCGCCAATTTCGCTCGAAGCCAGGGTTTTTGAGTATGAAGCCAAAAAGTATAACTCTGATAAAATTCATCGATTTCAGGTAGCGGGACTGCCAGTACCTCCAAGCCTGCCGCTTTGAGCTCTGCGTGTCCACGGCCCGCAACCACAGGATTCGGATCTCGGTAGGCATACACAACGCGTTGAATCCCCGCCGCTAAAATAGCTTCAGTACAGGGAGGCGTTCGCCCTTGATGAGCACAGGGTTCTAGACTGATATACATGGTCGCACCAGCTGCCTGAGCGCCGTTATGCAGGGCCTTGAAAGCCATGACCTCAGCATGCGGTTCACCACACCCCGGATGAACCCCCTCAGCTAAAATTCCCCCTTCCTTGACAATCAAAGCCCCGACAGCAGGATTGGGAGCACAATAACCACGTCGAGATTTAGCTAACTCAAGCGCTCGGAGCAAATAAAAGCGATGATCTTGGTGAAAAGCAGCGTGTCCCATGAATTTACTCTTTGATGATATTTCAGAGCATTTTAACCGAAAATACAACGATTTGGGAAGAGGGGTGACAGCGGGAGATGACATCTTTGCCATATGCTATAATTAAGTTGATGGAAAACTGAACAGGTACAGAAGGGAGATCACCCAACAACAATGACAGGGGGGATGTGCTATGAAGCAAGTGATGGGGTTTATGATAGCTACAATTATTATGGCTCTGCCCTATGGAATGACAAAGGCTGAAAGTGGCGACTATACGGATCCACGTCTCGATAATACTCTCTTTGCCTACGATGATGATGAAGATTCATACGATGAGACGGCCTCTGATCAAGATAGTCATGAGTATTTTTTCGATTCAGGTTTTAAAAAACTGGCCTACAACACACCGGAATATCGTGGTTCATCAAGCAAAAGTACCTTTATATTCGATCCCAAGAAACTCCGATGGTATGCCTATGATCGCAGCGGCGAATTAGTAGGATCAGGCAGGGCATCAGGCGGTAAAGGCTATTGTCCTGATACTCGTCGACGCTGTAAAACACCAGCTGGAACCTTCAGTGTCTATAGCATGGGAGGACCCGGTTGCGTTTCCAAAAAATTCCCCATCGGAAGAGGCGGCGCCCCGATGCCCTACTGCATGTTTTTCCACGGTGGTTTTGCCATTCATGGTTCGTACGACGTACCCAACCACAACGCAAGTCACGGCTGCATCCGCGTAGAACCCTCAGCAGCACGCTGGTTACAACAAAACGTGATCGAATACGGAACAAAAGTCATAGTACGACCTTACTAATAAAGATGTAGCACCAGGGGATCGGCAAAGCAAAGAGCTTCTGTCTTAGATTGACCTCTGGAGCGAATAGATACTACACTGTCCCGAATGAAAGCATTTATTCGCGCATCGTTACTTCTCATTATGCTCAGCATAGGCAATTGCTACGCTGATCAATTACCCGAGCTCGGTAACTCCAGTTACAGCTCCCTCCCGCCCAGCGAAGAACAACGTCTGGGTATTTTATTTATGCAAGAAGTGCGCAAATCAGTGCCTGTTGTTAAAGATCCGATACTGACCCACTATCTCAATGATCTCGGTTACCAACTCGTTTCACACTCCACGGCCAATCATCATCACTTTGATTTTTTTGTGATTGATTCTGAAGACATTAATGCCTTTGCAGGTCCCGCGGGGCATGTCGGCGTTAATGCCGGAACTATTTTATTGGCAAAAAATGAAGATGAATTAGCCAGCGTTTTAGCACACGAAATTACTCACGTCAGTCAACATCACCTAGCACGGGCCATGGAAAATGCCCGTGGCAGCACACTTAAAGCACTCGCCACCGTAGCCGCTGCCTTGATCGTTGGAAGTATGGGGCACGGTGATGCTGCCATCGGTGGAATAATGGCCGCTCAATCCCTGAGCATTGAAAGTCAATTAGGTTATACACGCGATAATGAACGTGAAGCCGATCGAATTGGCATGCAAGTGCTGTACAAATCACATTACGATCCCCAAGCCATGCCTCGCTTTTTAACCCGCATGTCCAAACAACAAGTGGATTTATTGGATGGACGATTTTCTTATCTTCGCACACACCCACTCAATGAAGAACGCATCGCCGATGCCAAATCACGCGCCGATACTTTTCCTGCAACAACACATCCTGATTCAATCAATTTTCAATTAATGAAAATACGATTATTAGTTTTATCAGGGCAATACACCCCCTCAAAAATCAAAGATCAGTATTTTGATGATAAAAATAAAAACCTCGTTCAGCGCTATGGTTATGGATTATTATTATACCGAGGCCGACATTTAAATCAGGCCCAAACTATTTTAAATCAACTCCATCAACAATATCCCGAAAATAGTTTATTTATTTTAACCTTAGCTGATATTTACCTAGAACAACATCATCTGCTCGCTGCGGAACAAATACTCGAAAAATCCTATCGAACGAATCCTGATTATCTTCCACTCGTACTCAAATATTCCACCGTTTTATTACAACAAAATCAATCGAAAAAAGCGCTGGCCATTCTCAATAATTTCATGCGCGATCACAAAACCAATAATGTGGATATTTTAGAACAATTGGCACTAGCACAAGCTAAAAACGGTTTGCTCAGTCGAGCTTATTTGACGCGTGCAAAACTCTACCGAGAAACAGACCAACCCGAGCAAGCGCGATTGCAAATTCAGCAAGCACGAAAATACGCGTCTGCCTCAGAAAAAGCCTACATCAATTATGAAATAGAACGGATTGGTGAAATTCCTGTTTTAGACAAAAGCATCTATCCCCGTTAGATACTTGCCCAAAATCAAATGATGAATATTATCAGTGCCTTCATAGGTAAAAACGGATTCCAGATTCACAACATGTCGCATCACCGGATATTCAATACTGATGCCATTAGCCCCCATCAAATTCCTCGCCATCCGTGCAATCCGTAAAGCTTCGCGGCAATTGTTCATCTTCGCTAGGGAAATCATTTCAGGTGTAGCATCGCCGGTGTTCATCAACCGACCTAATTGAATATTCAGACATTTAGCTTTGATTATTTCGTTGAAAATATCCACCAGATCTTTTTGAATCAACTGATACGAAGCCAAGGGTTTTGCAAATTGATTTCTTTCTGCCAAATAATTGCTCGCGGTATCGTAGCAACTCTCTGCTGCACCTATCACTCCCCAAGCAATGCCAAAACGGGCTTGATTCAGACAACTCAGCGCACAACTCAAGCCTTTCTCGGTACCCGACAGAAGATTTTCTTCGGGAATCCAGCAATCATTCAGGGCAATCTCACCCGTACTGGAAGCACGCAGCGAAAATTTATGTTTCATTTCCGTGCAAACAATACCCTCGCGATCCGTTTCCACCAAAAAGCCTCGAATACCTTCGGGAGTCTGCGCCCAAATTAAGGCTAATTGTGCCAAGGGTGCATTGGTGATCCACATCTTTGAACCATTGAGCAACCAGCCATCCTTCTCGCGTTTGGCATGAGTCTTCATGCTGCTGGGGTCTGATCCTGAATCAGGTTCGGTGAGCCCGAAGCATCCTATAACTTCACCTTTGGCCATGCGCGGCAACCATCGCTGTTGTTGTTCTTCTGAACCAAAACGATAAATCGGGTACATACATAATGAACTTTGAACCGAAGCAAAACTCCGCAATGCGCTATCACCACGCTCCAGTTCCTGACAAACCAATCCATAACTATAAGCACTGGCATTAGAACCCCCGACAGATTCAGGCAAACGCATTCCAAAAATGCCAAGACCCGCCATTTTAGCGATCAATTCTCGGGGAAAATGGGCCACTTCATTGGCCTGCGCTAATAAAGGCTCAGCAACTTCGGTTACAAAACGACGCACTGAGTCTCGGATCATTATCTCTTCGTTCGAAAAAAGAGCATCCAGCATGAGAATATCTTTCATCACAACCCCTAAGGAACAATGGTGACGAACAAACTCTACTTCTTCATCGAGGAGCTTGCAACAATTTTTACCACATCGTAGTTAAAATAACGCGCTTTCAGTAAATCAGTAAATTCTAAACGTATTTGCTTGATGTCTGTGAATCGAGCCTTCCAATCATCCATATTCTTCCTGAAATTATTTCCCTTATCAACGCGATCCAGCTCAGTTGCCAAACTATCCATTAAAAAATAGGCATAACTTTCTTTTGTGATTGGTGTATTTTGATCTTTCAGAAAATGGTAAATCACCTGCAGGCAAGAACGAAAATGATCTTCTTTTTTGATGGACAAACACTTATTAATATGCGTTAGATAAAAAACTTCTTCAGGATTTCTTGAGGGAGTGGCAATTAAAGTAGGTAGAAAACCTTTGGGTACTTTTTTCCTCTGTTCCCAGGCTTGATGAATAGCACGATTGAGTCCTGCTTTGGCATAATATGCTTCAAAACCAATCCGAGCCTCTTCAACAGGGGCATCTTTCGCAAGTACTTTGGTACAGTAGAGATTAAAATGTCGTAGCTTATCAATTATCTGACCTTGGGTATGTTCTACAACAGAAAAAATCCAAGCCTTCCAAACCTCAATATTATTACCCGGTAAAACCGGGAAATAACGGGGCTCTAAATCCCTGAGATATTGATACAACGCCAAATAATCGTCCTCACTCCGTTGATAGTAACAATACAACGCAAATAGGATGTGTTTTCTTCGCTGCATTTTTTTATCATTACTTTCATCTTCTTCAAAAACGTCATCTGGAAAAATTGTACCTATCAAGGCTGATGTCTTCAAAAATTCAAAGAAGTCTTTGCTAAGTTCAAGTGACAGACCAGTCCGCACATCAAAAAATTGTTTGCACAAGGTATTGAGTAATTTGATCTCGCGAAAAATATCGCGCTGTTGAAAACGATTTTTCTTCGATTCTCGTTTACAATAACTCGTGAACTGTAGTTGAAAGTCTTTTAAACTCATCTTACCATCATAATTCGGCATTTCTTTCATTAAAACCAACGCAAAACTTAAAGCATGCTGCTTATCTGCAGAGTCTTCAATAAATACTTTGATCGTATTTAGAACCGCAAAGCGATCAAAAATACAACGCTCGCAGTCTTTCAACAATTTTTTTGCGGCTCTCAATTCTTTAGCATGTTCTTTATCTTTGCCATAAGTGGATGAGAAGAAATTATATTGACTCGGTTGATATTCTGCACTTTTATAGCGCTGAATGGCCTTTTCAATGGGCCTAATCAACCCAATGTGTTGATTAAACAAAGTGAATAGCTCTTGCAGTAATTGTCTGGCCGCTTGTGATCCTTCGCCACTGCCTGTTTCAAAAAGATCAAACAGTTTTTTTCTGCTCAGTGCTTGAAGCGCTGTCGGCACAGCGATATCGGCTTGGCCGAGAATCCTGCAAAAATCAGCAAGATTTTGCAAACGATTTAGTACGGGAGCTGGCCCCATTTGTTTTTTGTCAGGATTAGTCAGAGGCTGTGCTAGTTTTGCAAGGTGCATTTTTTGTTGGTCAGGTTGTTTTCTCAGTTGCTGTTGTTTTCCTTGACGAACTTCCATATTCTCTAAGTCTATATCATCTAGAAGTTCATCAAGCCTCTTCGTTTCCTCGCTTGTTCTCAACTCTGCGGGAATCAATTCAATAACATCCGACATTAACAATTTAAGCTCACTAGGTTCTAACATCAACAATAGGTGTTGATCCAATACTGAGTAGAATAGACTAAAATTAGCCGCGTTCTTAGATAGTTCTAACTCTTGGGAGCCCGCCGTTTTGCCGACTAAAAAACGCATAGCACGAGCAAAGCCTTCAAAGCCTTGGCTAGCCATTTTTTGAAAACCAAGCTTGAACAATTTGTCTCCTCGAGCTTTTAAAATAACAAAATGTTCGCTTTTTTGAGCACTGGTTTCAGGCATAAAGACGTGAGTTTCTGACTCTTTCAATCTCTTTAACACAGCGTTTGCAAAATTCTGACAGTCATTCAGCTCTTCGACTAATTCTTCTTCATGCTCTGCTTCACCATGACTGATTAATGCTAAACAATCACTGACAGCCTGATAGGCAACATGGCCTAAATTTTCGAGTTGTTGTAAATTCGTATCAAAAAGAGTCTCAGGGAGTTGCCATTCAGTCAGTTCCAAAATTCGTTTCATTTTAGAACGAGCAGAACACACTTTATCTTGCAGGATTAATGTTAAAAGGATATCAAGATTTTCAGCGGTTGAGTCACGTAATTGTCCAAAAATACTGGGGTCAATAAGACCATAATAATATTGAGCATAGAGTGCGATGTCTTGTAAAGCGTCTTTTTTATCCAACTCAGCCTTCTCAAGGGTGATTTGCTCTTCTGTGCGTGGATCTTCCTCTTCAGACATAACAGCATCGGGATTATAATTCTCAAAGGCTTCCAGTCGTTCTTTGTAGAGTTTTGCAAGCATTCTTGCGACTAACTTTCTTTCTTCCAGAGCAGTACCGCTGCGCAAATAGCTTTGGTGAGCTTTATACAAATGCTCTGCCACTGTTATCACATGAGGTTTTAAGTTATTGATCAACTCTTCAGCTGAAAAAGCTATGATCGAACCCAATCTATCTAACTCTTGTGCGGCAACAGCTACCCTGTACCCCGGATACCTGAATTCACCGACAATTATCATTGGCGCGTCAGGAAAATTATTATTAATGTTTGTTTGATTGACTTGTGGGACACCACTTGGTACATCAATGATAGCCTTTTTCAGCTCCTGAACATCACCCTGAATGGATTGAAGATACTGGCCCCTCAACTTGGCATTTTTCTCTCCATTTTCCTCACCATGCCCTCGTTCAGCCATGAATGCAGCCATCAAATTAGCTTCTGGCTGCTTTAAATCCATTCCGAGTTTAAAATATCGACGAGCGAGTGGATAATCATGTGGAATGCCTTCGCCACGGTAATACAACAAGCCTAACAATACGGCGAGTCGCCCTGCCAAAGGACGATTAGTTTCAGGAATTTGATCAACTTGTTCAAAACTGAGAAGGCGTCTTTTAAAATTGACTTGCTCAAGATTTCGGCATACCGCCAGAATTGTGAGTGACTGTTCTTCACTGAGTTCGCCAAGAAAACACACATTTAATAATTGTCTAAAACTAGACGTTGTAGCTACTTTATTAATCCCTGTATCGGGTTCTGTGATAATTATTTTAAGAGTGCCTTGCCACTTGGCTAATGACCTATCTTTCTTTTCAAAGTAGGGCACGAGGCTCTCAGTATTCTCAGTGATTTTTTTAGTGTCCTGCGACTTCGTTAATTCTTCACCAGCCTTTTCTGAGAGTGACGCCAAGCTTTGATTATCATGATTGGAGATTTTTAGCTCGTCATCAAATTCATATACACGTTCCATTATTTTACCCTCGGTTCATCATCTTTTAAATTAACGGTCAATACCGCTCTTATTGGTATACTCAACGCATCGAGTATAAATGCTTCTGCGCTTGGGCAATGATTTCTAATAATCGTTGACCTTCAGGGCTTTCAGCGGAATACAACGGCAGGAGCTGCTCAAAATAAGTCAATGCCTGCCGATATTGCCCTTTATTATACTCATCCATACCTAATAATGTCAACGCAATAGGGGAATTTGGCACTTTTTTAATGACTTGTAGCAATAATGACTGGGACTCAGCACTGAGCTTGTTTCCATCCAGGATATACAGGGCTTGAGCTAGGGCCAGAAGAGCATCGAGATCGTCCGATTTTAAAGCTACAGACCGTTTGAGAGCCTTTACAGCCTCAGGATAACGGGCATCATGCAGATAGAGCTTGCCCAGGAGGTACCAGCCCTTGGGGTTCTGGGGCTTCTGCTTCAGATGATCCTCAAACTGCTGAATCAGAGATTGCCGGGAACCGCTGTGGTTAATTTCTTCTTTGACTTCGACAAGGCGTTCACGGACGGATCCAGCCTGACTGACGGACTGAAAAGCCCCCCACTGCCAGTAAATTAGCAAACTGAGACCGGGTACTATAAGGCTCAGAGCGATAATAATCAGGCCATTGTGTGAAGCTGATACCTGAAAAGCCCCTGCTCTGCCCTTTTTAAAAAGCGGCCAAACAATGAATCCGATAGCCAGCGCCGAAAGAGCCGCTGCGCTCAACCAAAAACTCATACTTCTTCAACAGGTCGTCGGGCCGGTTGACGATAGATGATGGTGAACAATACGCCAAATCCGAGAAAAGCCAAGGCCAAAGGCAAAGACCACAGTGCCCAAGTTTGCTTTTCAACGGGAGGCTGCAGCAAAACATAATCACCAAACCGTTTCTTTAAATGGGCTTGAATTTCGGCGTCTGATTTATGTTCTTTAACTTGAGTATAAACAGCCGCCCGCAAATCTGCGGCAAAGGGCGCTGCCGAATCCGCAATGGATTGATTTTGGCAGGTCATGCAACGTGTTTCTTGGGTAATGCGTTCAAATTGCTTTTTCTCAGACTGAGCAGTAAAAGGGTAAATATCTTCGGAATAAAGATGTGAAGCGGCTATAGCAGGTAAAAACCACATCAGCAGACAAAATAGGATTGAGCTTTTCATCGAATCTCCTCCTTAGTTAACAAACGAATTCTCGGTAAAAATTCTTGAGTCCAAATTCTTTTATCAATGGGACCGGATAATTTGTATCGCACGACTCCCTCAGAGTCAATTAAAAACGTCTCTGGAACCCCGGAAATCCCCAAATCCATGGCAAATTTCCCCTGCTCATCCAGCAAAATCGTCTGGTAGGGATTTTGATGCGCTTTGAGCCAAGCGGCAGCGCTATAACGAGCATCTTTAAAGAGCATTCCAACCACGTTGACTGATTTGGTTTTGGCAACATCCACCCAGAAGGGATGCTCTGATTTACAGGTACTGCACCAGCTAGCCCAGGTATGCAGCACACTGACTTTCCCTTTAAAGAGTTTATTGTCTAATTTTTGATCGGCATCACCCAAGGAAGGCAAAGTAAACGTTGGCAGCGGTTGATTGATCAGCGCCGAAGGCACCTGCCGAGGATCAGCGCCTAATCCTTTCCAGAAAAAAATCAGCAGCAGCACAAAAACAGCAAAAGGAATGGCAAATCGAGTGAGTCTGAAAAGTGAAATCATGGTGTTTTCTCTGTATTTATTTTTGGTGCAGAACGCAGCGGATTTCGACGTGCATAAGTTGCTAATAAGCCTCCGATCATCATAGCGATTCCGCCTGCCCAAATCCAGCGAATAAATGGTTTGACATAAAATCGGAAAGACCAGCTTTCTTTGTCCAGAGGACGTCCCAACACGGCATAAAGATCACGCCACACCGTGGCATGAATCGCAGAACGAGGCTGAGCATTATTTTGCACCGGATAAAATCGGATTTCAGGATTCAGCTCTGTGATCATTTTACCGGCTCGACTCACTTTAATGGTGGCTTGAGTCGCTTCAAAATTGGGCCCATTATATTGTTTCAAATCTTGAAACTGAAATTGATACTGCCCCACAGAAATCGTATCGTGAAGACGCATTCTGACTTCTCGTTGCTCACCCATCGCCGTGCTTAAAAAAATACCTATCAGCGTGATGGCAACACCGATGTGCGCAAAAGTCATGCCAAGGTAACCGGGTGTTATTTTTCGCAACATTTTTTCGCCGGTGGCTTTGCGCAAAATCCAACCTTGGAGTGTCGCAATTATGACCCAGGCTGCCGATGCGATAGCAATCACGCCGCTAAAATTCCAATCGCCTCCCAACAGACGAGGCAGTGTTAAAGCCAATATGATCGCCGCAACTAAAGTCCATCGTAGACGCTGCCAAATGACAGCTAAGGGCTGAGTTTGCCACTGAAAAAGCGGGCCAATACCCATTAAAAATAAAAGCGGAACAAACATTGGCCAGAGTACCGTGTTGAAATAAGGCGGCCCTACCGATAATTTACCCAAACCTAAGGCCTCGATAATTAATGGATACACAGTGCCAAGTAAAACAGTGAGCGCCATCGACGTTAATAAAATATTCCCCGATAAAATTAAGGTTTCACGGGAGCTGGGATTAAAATAATGTTCTTCACGAATCATTTGTCCGCGCCAGGCATACAGCAGCAAAGAACCACCGATAACGAAGGCTAAAAAAACTAAAATAAATCCGCCTCGTGCGCTGTCGACCGCAAAAGCGTGAACAGACACTAAAACGCCAGAACGCACTAAAAAAGTTCCGATTAAACTAAAAGCAAAAGCCGCAATCGCGAGCAATGCTGTCCAGGCTTTAAAGGTATTTCGTCTTGCTGAAACCATCAAGGAATGAATTAATGCAGTGCCCGTGATCCAAGGCATCAGGGATGCATTTTCAACAGGATCCCAAAACCAAAATCCACCCCAACCTAAAACGCGGTATGCCCAGGCTGAACCTAAAGTGACGCCTAAGCTTAGAAAACTCCAGGCCAATAATGTCCAAGAACGTGTCCAAGCTGCCCATTCAGCATCGAGCCCACCACGCCAAAGCGCTGCAATCGCAAAAGCAAAAGCGACAGAAAATCCAACATAACCTAAATACAACATCGGCGGATGTGAAACCAAACCGGGATCTTGCAACAGAGAATTTAAATCGCGCCCATCAGTGGGTGGCACAGGTAAAATACGTTCAAAAGGATTCGATGTAATTAATATCAGCAGATAAAATCCGATCGCGACCAGTGCTAAAACAATCAAAACACGGGCCAAAAAATCTAAGGGTAAAGCACGACTAAGTTTCGCCACCGCTGCCGTCCAAGCACCGAGCAATGTCACCCACAATAATAAAGAACCTTCATGATTTCCCCACACCGCACAAAATTGAAAAGTTTTCGGCAAATGAGAATTTGAATTTTGCGCCACATAGGCCACACTAAAATCATTCATTAAAAAACTGCTTGCTAAAGCCGCAAAACTCACACTCACAAAAATAAATTGCGCATAAGCAGCGTTCCGACTTACCGCAAGCCAATCTTCGCGCTGAAAAATCAAACCTAAGCCAGGCATAAGAACCTGAACGATGGCAATCATCATCGCTAAAATCAAGGAAAAATGACCAATTTCAGGTATCATTATTTATCCCCAATCACAGGAACAGCTGGTGGCCGATATTTTTCATCATGTTTAGCTAATACTTGATTCGCCATAAAATCTCCGCGTTCGTTTAATCGACCTTGAACGACCAAGCCCTGCCCTTCTCGGAATAAAGCCGGCAAAATACCATTAAAATGAACCCAAATTGAACGCTTATAATCGGTGAGCTGAAAATGCACCCCTAATCCTGTTTTATCATGCGAAACAGAACCTTTTTCAACCATCCCGCCCATTCGAAATTGCTGGAGTTGCTTCATAGCCACAGGATCCACTTGGCTGGGTGTAAAATACAAATTGATATTGGAACGAAGCGCATATAAAACAAAACTAGCCGCAACTGATAAACCAATAACCATCAAACCTAGCATCTTAAGTCGTCGTTTACGCGTTGCATTCATCGTCAGGGATTCTCATTAAGCCATGTATTTAGAGGTTGGGGAAAAATCCTCTCTACGGCTTTTTTTTAAGGCTTTGAGTTGGCGTAAAGGTGTCCAAGCGCCTAAGACCAACATGCAAACCAATGCACCATAGGAGGTCCAGACATAAAATCCATAACCACCCATATTCAGAAATGCCTTCCAACTATGAAATTGAGCTACCACAAAAAAACTCCTATTAAGTCCCGCCTAAGCGAAAAAGTCTTCCTCATCGTCATTGCGAGCGAAGCGTGGCAATCCAGAAAAAAAGCCTGAACAAACTCTTAACTTACTAGAGCTGTTTGTTCAGTACTAAGCTCACTCACCCACCGCGCCTTCACCTCACGTCGCAAGAGCTCAGCCCGAGCCCGCATTAGCATAACAGCGCCAAAATAGCAGCCAAATGCCACGATCATCGCCAATAATGGCCACAACATGCTAGGCGCTATTGAAGGAGCTCCCATCTTTAACAGCGTGGACTGTTGGTGCAAGGTATTCCACCAATAAACCGAATAATGAATAATCGGCAAATCAATCACCCCAATCAGCACCAAAATACTGGTCGCCTTCGAAGAGCGCTCCAATTCAGGAATAGCCGAGCGTAAACCCATAGCGCCACAATAAAGAAACAATAAAATCAACTCAGAGGTTAATCGGGCATCCCAAATCCACCAGGTTCCCCACATCGGTTTTCCCCACAGCGAACCCGTCACCAAGGCCAAGCCGGCAAACAAAGCCCCCAAAGGCGCACTCACCGCCGCAATCACATCCGCTAATTTAATTCGCCAAACCAAATAAACCAACGAACAAAGCGCGATCAACCCATAGACCCCCATCGACATCATCGCTGCAGGTACATGCACAAACATGATCCGATACCCCTGCCCCTGCTGATAATCACTCGGCGCCCAATACAACCCATCCACCAACCCAAAACAAAGCGCAACAGCAAAAATCCCCCATAACCAAGGCAAACAACGCCCACTAAAGCGATAAAATTCACGGGGACTAGCCAATTTTTTCACGAGGCACCATATTTTAATTGAAGGCCGAATTTTGGCATAAATTGAGTAGTTCTACAAACCTATCCGAACTCTAAGGAGTCAGGCGCTTCAAAGAGGTACATCGCCCACTGCTCAGATTGCTTAATTCAGGCACGGCTGCTGAGAGGCATTGTGATGCTTTCCCTTTCGGGAGCGAGTGGAGCCAGGGAATAAGTGATCAAGTCCTGAAATAAGCAATAAACGATATCTAAAAACACGGTATTGTGATTTGCTTATTTCAGGACTTGACCAATTTCACTTACCATTTTGTTAGCCCATGAGTCTTCTTTCCTAAATCGGTAAGTTCTTTTACTTCGGCATTTGCTAACATCTTTTTTACTGCAGTGCATCTTAACTTGGCGCGAGCTGGCGTTACGCTTGAAGCGGGAAACATTTTGATAAACTGAGCGTACCTAAAATTACCTGAATTATTAGGGGCAGAACCATGCGGACTTAATTGTGACCAGAAAACCAATGAGCCAGCTCTTGCGGTCACGCGTGTTGCCAAACTATGAATATCTTCGTTCCCCTCTTCTGGAAGTACACAAAATTTATTTGTATCACCGAACTGACGACGCCATAATTCCAACTTCTGCTTAGTGACTTCTGCAAGACGAGCGTGAACACGTGGACAAACAAGAAATCCACCATCTTGATCACGATTATCTTCTAGGTTAATCAATCCTTGAATGTGAACTTTCTTGCCATATACCGATGCTCGACTGCCAACGACATTATTTTCTAAAATAAAATCTGAAGGTGAATCATAGGTTAAAGAATTCATTAGCTCATCATCTTCATGTGCGTCAGGTGATTCATACCAATAAACTGGATTCATATCCAAGTGTATATTTCGAGTTGTTTTCCATTCTGGGTGTTCTTTACTAGGTCGGAAAATACCAAATCTATCGATATTAGTTAGCAATTTTCTATCGGACAAAAGAACACTTGCCACATGATGAACTTTAGCATTCGATCGATTCCGAACAAATTGTGGCTTCACAACACAATTCCCACCACTTATACCTTCACTACGCATTCCTGGCCAGTGCTTTCCCCAAGTTTGTAGATCATCTCGGATGACCTTACCCCCGCTCATCTCACAATGAGTCTCCCAGATTTCATCAATGGTTGCCTTACATTCTTGTTGATTCAGCACATCTCTCACAACAACAAAACCAAAGCAGTTAAAAAATTGTTGAATACCATTATGATCATCTGCCTCGTAACTTATGATGTAACCATCAGAATCAAGGGGTACAGCGAGGTTAAGTTGAAAAGCCGCCCTAAAAAGATCTTCGTTCACCTTGCGTATAGCCAGTGAATTTAAATTGGCACGATATTGTTGATAACTGGCAAATATTTTTTTATTACTCAAAGCAAGAATTGCTTCCTCATCCCCGGGCAATGGATTTTCAGCTAGCACTTGTAAGGCAGATTTTCCAACTGATGGGACAACATAGTCTAAGTTCAATCCCTGAGCAACTGCATTGTATAGTTTTGTATAATCATGTGCTTCTGCTGCCTCAATCAACGCTGCATATTGTTGCTGAGATTCTTTAGTATTAACGAATAATCTTTTTAACATGTTACAAACTCCACGCTGGCTGACTAACAGTAACCTAAACCGGTATTATACCTGCACACCACGCATATGCATGCCTGAAATTAATAGGTACCGCTAATATTTTACATAATAAAAAGATATTCCAATGAGGAAATTGAAAGTACTACATCTTACTGGATGCTACATTTTGTTGTTGGTGGATGCTCGTTAGTACTGACATGATCCAAAACTTTTTGATGATAGTCTTGAGTAATCTCATTATTTCTAGCCTTAATTGAAAAAAGTGTAGAATTATTGAAAACATGCTTTAGTCCACTCGCATTAAAAGCATTTCCTTCTATTTTTAGCTTTTTTATACTAGTATTTTTGAGTAATGCGATCAAACCATTATTTCCAACTTGATTAAAACTAATATTAAGTTTCTCTAAGGACTCCATCGCTGATAATGCCACAGCTCCTTCATCATCTATACCGTTATAACTGACATTAAGTACTCTCAGGTGTGGAATTTTAGCGATTTCAATAGCACCTTTGCTTGTGAAATTATTATTCTGCAAAGATATTTCCGTGAGTGTAGGGCATCTTAAACGACCTAATTCAAGAGCACAATCGTCGCCAATATAACTACTGTTAAAAGACAGTGAGGTAACATATTTATTGCTATTAAGCGCATCAACAACTTTTCTAATAAATTCTAATCCCGGAATTTCATCTGTGACATCTATGTTATTTATGTTATCCACGTATTCATAAGAGTGAAAAAACACAACCTTTAGTTCAGGGTCGTTTCTCTCAATCAACTGTAATGTCTCTTTATTTGACCTTTGCATATTCATTTACCTCCATAACTGAAAGTGTTTAGCAGGTTTTACCGCCAGTCTATCGCTGTGTATATTTAATCAATTTTATAATTAAATGTCAAGATATTTCCTTCTTTTTTTACTCATTTTTCCCTACATCTTTGATCCTAATGTCAATACAATATCAAACTTAATATTAGATAGAGCTGTCACAGCTCGTAGAATCTCCCCTATTATCATCACATCTTAAATTTCTGACCTGTTTGATTTTTACTTTCTCCGATATCCTTCTTTGGCGCGGACGTTTTTTCTCGCTTCATCCAGGATAAAATTGTAGAACCTCTAGTATTTTTTTACTGCTTTAATGCTTCGACTCCCACATCGTCCTTTTGATCTGATGTTTTAGATTTCGGACTCGACCTGACTTCGGCACTGTCACTATCAATTTTCTTTGGATATGATGTTTTGGCTCGTTGCATCCAGGATGGAATAGAAGAGCTCTTATTACTTTTTTCTTGCTTTAAACCTTCATCTTCTGTTTTCTTCTCCCCATGAACTTGATTTACCATTTTCTCTACTGCAGCACCAAATGTTTCGGATAAGTCTTTTGTGGCCAGAATTTCCTTTTGATACAGAGCAAATCCAATCTGAACATCTTCTCGCTTAATCAAATTAGCTAACTCTATATATTCATCTTCCTTAGAAGCAAATGCAAGCAGATGTATTGCTCTCGACAATTCACCTGTTGGATCTACTTTATTTGCAATACTTTTCATTTCGGCGACCAGTTCCTGTTTCCAGGATTGGCATTCATAAACAATGATATTACTTGTGGCAATTGCTTCACTATATGACTGATCACCAGTAGCCCCACTAAAGTTCCCACCAATTTTACGCAAATTCATTGCTTCGGCAGAAGAAACTCTTCCCGTATGCACAATACGATATACCGGTCCATCATTATTCATTTCGCCAATTATTTCAGGTTTTTCGCCTACTCGCTCATAAATAATTTTAGAAAAACCCTTATCTAACGGTGATGGCTTTGTCATCACTGCTTTAATCATCTTTTCTTTGTTAGAAAGCTCTCCCATGATTATCATATCTGTATTTTTATCAGGGGTTACAAGTTCCTTATGAACCAAAAATAACCGCTCGGCATTATTGTGACTATAACTGACAGTAATATTTGTTTGTGCAAGATACACATCTGGATCTCTACCGCCTCGAATTATATCCCCTGTAATTGGTAAGCCCTCACGAAAAACTGTATTAACTTGATCGCTATTCTTTTTGTCGAAAACTCCCTCCGCCTTACTCAAGAATATTCCTGCTTTACCTTCACCCAATCCTGTTGGCATTTGTACGATATTCTCAACACCTTTCGTCTTCAAATCAGCTATCATATCATCCATTTGCCATGAAGCATTAAAGTCATATTCTAATGACAACATAATTGGTGTATTTTTATTGGCGGCAAGAATTGAAACTTCATCAGCTTTCATTGTTAGTACTGGCCCAACTATTACGATATCGCCTTTTTCACCAGATTCTATGAACGTATCTATTGGAGTGATCTGAATTGTATTATTTCTGTTGAAATTTTCAACGTCTGCTATACCTGTCTTCTTCGATTGCAATTTCTTTGTAGGAGACGTAACGAGCTCTATTGTTGCACCTGGATATTTTGCTTGGATTTCGGTTGCTAATTTTTTACCGAAGTTCAAATCGCCTAAACCGTTATTGTATCCTGAATAAATTATTACTCTCATCGAATAACCTCCTCCAAATCATGCGACTAGCTTGATTTAGAGCTTTTGAGCCCTGTGTTCTAATTAGCCATTCAGCTCATCGAGCGCACGTTAATACTTGTCGCCTCTTTGAATCTCTTCGCACACCCCTACTAGAGGTTGTACTGCTCGCTCTTTAATTATAGACCACTACCCCGCTTATTGCCGGGCTCCACCAGGGAGTAAACTAGGCGTTAGAGTAAACTTCAAATTATTTCTTAACGAATTTTACTTCACTCTCCTTGGCTGTGGACTCTTTATCATTTTGACTCAGAGCACCTGTATTCTCGGCGAGTGGTGACTGCCGCTTCCTTAACATAGAACCTGCTACTGTGCCTGAGGTTGTTGCTAATCTGTCTGACGGGCTATCAGCAAGTGTCTTTGTTAATTCTCTATTAGTGCATTCTTCAACATACTGATCCACCGAGCGAGTAATATTGTGGCTCTTACTAATTAAATCAATCAACACAGGTTTTGTTTCTTCCAACACGTCCCATCTTACTGTGAGTAGTCTGGCTGCATCCCTTGCGTCAAGTCTTATGCTAATCGATTTAAATTCCTTGATTAAACTCGACAGTTTTTTGAGATCAGTATGAGGGTTACTTGAAAAGATATCAGCCACATCTCTATAGTCCAAACTTTTGAATTCAGGAGTTCTAATAAAATCCCTTACTGTTTTCGCATCAAGACTTTTATTGGTAAGAAGTACATTTAATATCTTATCTCTATCCTGCTCTCTTTAGGAGATATAACTCTCCAATTCATCAAGCTGTCTGACTTGTCTTTCTAATTTCGCCAAAGTTTCAGTCACGCCATCTGTATCAATAGGCTCTTCAGTATGATCCGTGTCATAAAATTGAAATCCCGAAAGTCGAGCTCGCATTTCATAGTCTGCACACTCCGACCGCAACACCCTTCCCACTTCTTTTACTTTTTCCATTTTGAGAGTATTGATATTGGATCGAGACAACTTAAGACCATCCAGAAGTTCGCTAAATTTACTTTGCACAGACAGTTCATGCTCTGATAGCTGAGCCATTAACACATCGAGACCCCTGGCTTGGCTCAAAGCTTTATCTCTCGACGCCAGGTATTGTTTGAGCTCACCTAATCGATCAACATCATTCTGTAAGAGATCAACTTCTTGCAATAGTTTATGAAAGCGATCATTATTTTGAAGGCCAGCCTTCTGGTATTCTATTCGTTTACTTTCTAAATCTTTCAGTAATTTTTTCCCAGTCAGCTCCACTGCTCTTTGAGTTAGAGTATTTCTATTACCCGCATTAAGATTACGATCCCCAAGGCCTAATTTAACCAGAAGCCCTCGATAACTTTCCTCACCTGATTCTTTGCTCATATACCCCCCTTGCATCAGATAGGCATTTCGCCTCCTAACCCTCAATATTTATCTTTCTTAATAACAAAACTCGTTGAGGTACTACCTCTTTATGTTAAGTATAGCATACTGTCTGTTTATACTGGTCTCACCCGTTCGAACAAGGGCCAAGTCGGACTTACAACTACAGATTGAACATTCAATGATTTGTGATTTGCTTGTTTCTAAATTCAGGACTTGACCCCCCACTTATAAATTGAGTAGTAGGTACAAGGAAGCAGAAGCCTCAAAAAGAATCTATTGAGGCACGGCTGCTGAGAGGCGAGATGAGATCTTCCCTTTCGGGATCGTGTGGAGCCAGGATGGCGGAACCCGAAGCCCCTCCAGGGATGGACTTGCAGGGCGGTCCCGAAAGGGAAGATCTCATCTCGCCTATCGGCAGCAAGCAGTGATCTAAAGAAGTGGCTAGCTTACAAACCTATCCGAACTGCTGCAGCCGTAGCCCAAGGGACAAATGTTATGGCAAGCACCAGCATAGCCGCTAAAAAGAATAAAGGAGCCAAAATAGGTTGGCCTAAAGTCGCTGTCATCACACTGCTGGTTCCAAAAATTAAAACAGGCACGTACAAAGGCAAGACTAAAACTGTTAATAATAAACCTGCATTCCGCAAGCCTAAAGTTAACCCTACTCCCGCTGCCCCAATAAAACTTAAAATGGGCGTGCCTAAGGCTAAACTCAACACTAATGCCCCAATTCCCGGCCAAGATAAATAAAGCATTTTGCCTAATATGGGAGAAAGAATAATTAAAGGTAAACCGGTGACCAACCAATGTGCCCAGACTTTTGCAAAAATAAGCCCCTGCAAAGAAACAGGACTTAACACGCACTGCTCTAAAAATCCATCCGCATGATCCTGGCGCAATAATCCATTCAAGGCAAGCAACGCTGATAACAAAGCCGCCACCCACAAAATCGCCGGCGCCATTGCCTCCAACAAAGCAGGATCCACACTCAAGGCCATCGGAAATAAAGCCGCCACCATCACAAAAAACAAAACCGGCAACAACAACTCTGCGCTGCGTCGAAAACTCGCCACACAGTCATAATACCAAAAGTGTTGAAGACCTAATTTAATCAAAAGAATTCCCCACGCATCAATATTTCATCAGATGAAAGGGGCCAGGTCTAACATTGAAACCTAATTTCAATGTTAAACCTGCCCTCTTTTATTATCTAATCAGTTTCCTTAGAAAAACCAAACCCAGTGCCACTCACCTGAGTGAAACTTGATTCTGCAACAGCCCCTGAGACAAAAACTTGCCCCGACTGACCCTGACCAAATGTTCCTGAAACCTGCTCCCGGTTAACGCCATCCGCAGTTCGTCCTGTATAATCGACGCTATTATCAGCAGAACGCAAAGCCCCATTACGCCCTCCTACGACCTTTTTGGCATCAACACCAGGTTCTGGTGTTGATGAGCGTGAATTAGATTGAACAGACATTTCAACCAGGGGTTCATACTGATGATTCTTAGAAAAACAGCCAAAAGCCCAGGTCAAGGGCCCACCTTCTTCCCACATCCATCGCGCCCAAAAATCACTGAGCTTATCCGCAGCAATACTCAACAACCCAGCAACCGGCAGCACTAACAAACCGAGCGTGGTACCCACGACCATGACAGCTGCAGGAACTTGCACCATCGTTAAAGTCGCTAAGGTTGTCACTGCCGATCCAAAAGCCGTTACCAAGGCTGCGCCCACCGTTGCAAACAATTGATTCACTAAAATCACCGAACTATTAACCAGCGGCATGGTAGAAAACCAACTCAGCGTTGCTGTCACAAAAGGCAATTGAGAAACCCAAGTGATCGCCGAAGTGATTGAAGGAATCACAGTTCCGATGGCCCCTAAGGCTAAAGGCAAGAACATTGTCCATAAAACAGCCGATAATGTCAGACTTAATAGTGTGCCAATAACACCAAAGGTATAAGACATAAAGGTTTCAAATCCCTCGCCGAACCAAGAGATCGAAATGGATCTACCCAAAGCATAAGCTAATTCCGCACTTCGACCTGGCGACGTTAAGGCTAAAGCGGCACGGTTCAGCATCATTGTTGCATACTGCACTATTGCCACTGAAACACTCAGAAGCACTATGAGAATTAGCGAAAAATATCTTAAAACCTCTACAAAATAAAAAACGGGTTTGAATGAGATAGAATTACCCGCCTCATATACTAGATCAATTAAATCTAAAGCGCCAAATACAAGAAATAACAATCCATAATTTAGCAGTGAAGGTAAAATTTCTGTAAAAAGCCTTAGAATATTGATAGCCGTTTTGAAGGGTATTAAAACGATTTTCAGCGGAAAAATAATCAATATTTTAAAAGGCAAAGCGACAATTTCCCAACTTCTTTTTTCAAATCTTTTTCTTGTCTTTTTATCTCCATACACACCCGGCTCTGAAAAAAGATTTAATCCACCAAAAAAATTCCTCCAAAGTTGCCAACCCGTGAGTACTGGAACACCTTCAATTACAGTCTCGACACGAGTAGGAAATCCAAAAAAAGAAGCCAAGATCAACCAGAATGGTAATTCTTCTGATGAATAAGATTTCCTTCGCCCATCTGCACTGGTAATTTGATTGGTAATTCTATTATACCCATCAAAACCAAAAGCATTTAATAGGGTTACTTTTAAAAAGAACCAGAAATTGTGCTGCCGTTCATCATTGAACGGACTATCAGAGAGAAAGAAATTCCCGATTGAGGGGAAAAAAGTACTCCCTATCCATTCGGAAAGATTTCTTGATTTGGGAATTATTGGCTCTAGAAGGCCACCGCTGAAGGAAATATCATCATCCGAGTCTAACTGTTCTGTTGTACCCCGTGGCTCATAGGTACATTTGGTAAATTGAGACTCTTTTGTTTCAGTTCTTGGAGGAGCTACATAATCTGGCTTTCCATCCATCAGTAAACACGGTTTACGATGAAAATATTGATCTAAACTCGTATTTTTGTTCAAAATGGTAGCAGGCATACCTATTTGCGATGTACCAAAAGGATTAGATGTTGTGTTCCCTGCAAATAATTTCTCCTGCCCTTTGACTTCACCTTGATAAAGAGGCCAAAAAATTTCCAAAATGCCTTGCTGCTCAGACGGCCTATCGTCCCACAGCACAAAATGGACAAGTTTAGCAACCCTCGGATCTTGAATAGATTTATCGACAAATTTTCTGGCGTCGTTAGTCTCACCTCGCGCAACCAGTGCGACATGAACAAAATCGTTCTCAGTACGGCCCTTGTTTAAGTCACTCAGAAGTAAATCCAAAAGTCCTACAGTCGTTGAATCTAATTCAACAACTAAAACATAGGGAGCTTTTTGCCCAGGGCGAAGTCCTGGAAAAGAAACCAGTTGACCACTAACTCGGGCTTGAAGGAGATCCGAGCCATATACTATAGGAATTTCATGTTCAGTCGCTTGCATCGTTCTACCCTCTATCAATTATGCACATAATGGATCAGTTGAACCCATTTTAATCGCTGATCATACCAAAAATTGAGAAGGATATCATCCAATGCCCCCATATCTGGGTCTAACATTCAAACCAAGTTTCAATGTGAGACCTGACCCTTATATTCAAGCTAGGACAACTGAAGTTGCTGAAGCGTTAGTCCTTGGAGTTTTATAGGCTGATGTGAAGTTAAAATTACCAGCCCACCCTGCTGTACATGTTCTAAGATTAAGGTTTCCAACTCAGCAATACCGTTTGCATCAACCGCGGTAAAAGGCTCATCTAAGAGCCACAATTGCGCCTTCCTGGCTAACAAACGCGCCAATGCCACCCGCTGTTTTTGTCCCGCCGATAAGGTTTCACAAAAATGATTTTTGAGTGCAGATACACCCAATTTTTCTAAGGCAAGTTCTGAATTCGAAATTGTCTGAGACTGAAAATCAGGCTTTTGCTTCTGAGCGGTATCGTCTTCAAAAAGCCGAACATTTTCAAGCGCTGTCAAACGCTCTTTCAATCCTAATTTGTGCCCCAAATAACCCAAATCACGACGAAATGCGATGGGGTCTTCAGAACTTAATTGACCTCGCCAAAAAATCTCACCCTGAGCAGGCTCCAACAAACCACATAAAATACGGAGCAAACTGGATTTTCCCACGCCGTTGGCACCCTGCACATGCAGCACCTCACCCGGATTCAACGAAAAATTCAGACCATGAAACAAAACACGTTCGTTTCGGATACAGGCCAAATTTTTAACTGACAATAGCACGCATTAAACCTCACACAATTCCTGAATCGACAAACTCGACAAATACGCTCTAAATTCTTCCCCCACCTCAGGATGACGCAGCGCATAATTTGTCACAGCCTGCAAATACCCCACTTTCGATCCGCAATCATAACGCACGCCCTGAAATTGATAGGCAAACACATCCTCTTGCTTGAGCATCCGAGAAATCGCATCCGTCAGCTGAATTTCTCCACCCGCACCGCGCCCAATCTGAGCCAAATGATCAAAAATTTTCGGGGTTAAAATATAGCGACCCACCGCCGCCAAATTAGAAGGGGCATCTTTAGGATCCGGCTTTTCAACGATATCGCGCAAACAGCCTGTAGAAGGATCGCGCTCATCCAAGGCCATGATCCCATATTTATGCGTTTCAGTCGCCGCCACACGCTCAGCCGCGATCACGGAGCTCGCCGTGTTGCTATAAATATCAATCATCCGCTCTAAGCAATAATGATCCTCACAATCGATCAGGTCGTCTGCCAACAACACCGCAAAAGGCTCATCGCCAATAATCGGCTGAGCACACAAGACAGCGTGTCCTAATCCCAACGGATAAGGTTGACGAACATAGGCACAGCTCACACCCACCGGCAAAATATCGCGGACAATCGAGAGCATTTCCAATTTGCCGCGCTCTTCCAGTTTGGATTCTAATTCATAGTTGGAGTCAAAATGATCTTCAATCGCACGTTTGCTGGAGCTGGTCACGAAGATCAGCTGAGTGATGCCGGCCGCCACAGCTTCTTCGACTGCATATTGAATCAAAGGCTTATCCACAATCGGCAACATCTCCTTCGGCGCCGCCTTGGTAGCCGGTAAAAACCGAGTCCCCATTCCCGCAACCGGGAACACCGCTTTAGTGACTGTTTTGAGCATCCTGAAGCCTTATTCATTATAAAACGAAGCAGTGATGTTAAGACAATTAGACCGGGATAACAACTGATACAGACAATACCCACAGCGCCGATAAAACCTTTTTTACAGTGGACATTTATTAATTTCATTTAATACAAATATTCATTTAGATCTACATGTTATAATGCATTTCTCTCGTAGAATAAACTCATCAAGGGTGTTATACTGCACCCACTTTTTCAGAACCTATACACCCTAACGATTAACCAATAAGACAACGATATGAACGCAAATCATGAAATCGATAATAGAACTGAATTTTTCAAATGGGTCCGAGAGAACCTCCCAGCGATTGATCTCGAATCGTTGGAATCACGATTAAAAACAATCGATTTGAACGAGCCCATTTCTCCACAAATTGCTTTTGGTTTGATTGACGAACCTGAATTAAAGTCCTTTATGCGCAAAGGTCAACGTATACCAGGATTAATCCAAAAAAAGGGAAACATTTTTAGGGTATCCTTGTTTTCTGCACTTTGTTCTCTTCCACTGACAAAGCCCGTTTTTGATTGTCTGATCCAACATCAGGCAGCCGTCAGCAAAATTACAGGTGCCACCTCACCTCTGAGTCTCGCCATATACGGTAATCAAAGTGCCGTCGCGAATTTTCTATTAGAGCAAAAAACCAAATTAAATTTTGATCCAGGCTATAATCAAACTACCACAAACTTGCAAATGACTCAGCAATTACGATCTGTAACACAACGATTAGGAGCACTGAGGTCCGATTTGCAAACTCAATTAGGCCTATTATCAGGCGGCCTTTTTGGGCCAGGCGCTTTTCAAGAACCTCCAGAGCCCCAAGCTGATCAAAACATCGACTTAGAATTAGAGTTAGCCACTGACGATTTACCCCTCTGTGAACCGCATCTTCAATTATGTGCCAAGCTCAATCGATCGGCCGTTTTCGAAGCTATCGTTAAACATCCACATTTCGTCTTTAATCAACCCGCTGATGGGCCCAAACTGGTTACCTATGTGTGTCACCCACAATGGCAGCATAGCTCGATACCTTATTTAACAGCGCTAAAAGAGCGAGGAGTTCCTCTGGATACCCTGAGTGCTGAGGGTCAGACCCCCTTGCATCTTGCGATTATTGGTCTGCGCACCGAGAATGTACAGTGGCTATTAAGGAACGGGGCCAATGCCTTTATCAGACTCTCCGATGAGGACTTACTGAAATTACTGAAAATTGATGCTGAAGATCTCAGCACCTCTAAGATGAGTCAAGCCAGTTTTTTCAATGCTGATGGTCCTAAAAACGAAATTAAAGCGATTGTTAGAGCGCACAAAAAAGCGGTCTTGGCATTGTGTAAAGCGGCTCAATCAAAAGATCCTGTTCAACTCGAAGCGCACCTTCAAACCTTGGGGGCGAACCATCATCTGGTGAATGCGCCTTATTGCAATAACGGTAAGACTGCGATACCTCTGGATTATGCGATTAGTTCAGGCGATGAACAGTGTGTGCGTCTCATGATTCAACATGGGGCTGATCAGAATCAAATCTCTTCCTCATCCCGTACTCAATTAGCGAAGATGAAACTAAATGATGCAGCTGAACATAAACCGGAATAAAAGCGTTAATCACCTTCGATGCCCTGTATGGCACGCACGGTGCTCCACTGGTGACAACCCGGGCACTGCCAATAAAGGTGATTACCTGAAAATCCGCAATGCAAACAGCGATACACCGGTTTACGCGTGAGTAATGCAGAAACTAAATTATTGAGGAGTTCTAATTTATCTTTGGTATCACCGACTGTGTTACCCAAATATAAATGAATGAGCCGATTGAGACCTCGAAGAGAAGGATGATGACGAATTTGTTCCGTCACAAAATCAATCGCAGGCCGATCGCCTTCGCGTTCTCGAATTAAATCCGAGAGTGCCAATATCACTGAAATTCTCGGATGCTCTTCCAAACATTCCCACAAATATTCAAACAAAGGCTGTTCTTGATTGAGATGATGATAGCACTGCCGAATCGGTTCAATGGTTTCTGAAATATAATCAGGATCGCTGGATTTCACCAAGCGCAAATGTTTGATCGCTTTTTTATATTGCTTTTGCTGCAACGCAATATCGGCCATCATTAAAATTGCGCGAACGCATTGTTTGTCCGTCCTTAAGGCCGATTTTAAATTCACTAAGGCATTTTCAGGATTGTGATCCACTACTTCTTTGGCAGCCAATTCACAATAATAATGGGCAACGGCCGTTTGCATAGGGAGCCGCGTCATCACTTGTAATTTTTGCGCCGTTTGCACGGCTTTATTCCATTCTTTTTCTTGTTCATAGATTGTGAGCAAATATTCTAAACTGCGTTTCACTTCGCCACCGATCGAGACTAATTCTAAAAATAATTTTTCGGCGCGATCTAAGACGCCCGCTTTTAAATAATCTTGCCCTAATTCTAGCATCACATGCACACGCAGGGATTTATCTAAATGTGGGCGAGCAATTAAGTTTTGATGAATGCGAATGGCTCGATCGACTTCACCGCGTTGGCGGAATAAAGCACCCAGAGCAAGATGCGTTTCGGCAGTGTCACCATTCACTTCTAGGAGTTTGATAAAGACATCGACAGCACGATCGGGTTCTTCGTTGATAAGGTATGTCAAGCCTAAAAAATATTCGGAAGGGATGGCATTTCGCAAATTGGGAATCACGAGCTTTTCACCGCGACGACCGAGGTACCAGCCGGTGAAAGCTGCAATCGGTAATAGTAAAAATAATAGTTGCCACATCATAATTCAGAGGCTCTTTTATACGTTTTCCCTGAAGGAATGCAAGCGCAGATGCTCAAGATCTTTTTCATAAGATTTGAGGCGGGATTTCATTTGCCGATTGCTGCGTTTTAAGCGAAATAAAGAAGGCACGGCAAAAATTAATCCTAAGAAAGCACCTGCAGCTAAGGTGATAGCTAAGAGTAATGCCAACGAAATTTCTTTAGCGTCAAAATAATAATTGAGAGGAACTGAATTAGCATTCAAAATGGCAAAAGAAATACCGAGAGCAATGACCAAAACAATGATAATAGTCTTGAATATTTTCATGGCGTATTTCCTTCTTGCCAGTTTATAACGATTCAGCATTTGAGGCCACTGTCATATTTTACCCAACCGGAGAAAAACTGATCACTGTAGCCACAGTGCTAAATAGTTACCTAATTAGTAAAAAGGGGACAATCAGTAATTGTCCCCTATCACACCTTTATGAGTCGCTTTTGCCACCCATTTTTTCTTTCAAAATATCACCAAGTGTTGCACTGGGTGGTGCAGAGATCGCAGACTCAGATTCCTTCCCACTTTGTGAAGAAGCTTCTTTGAGTGAAAGCGAAACCATACGACCTTTGCGGTCCGGTCCCAGAATGCGCGCTTCAACTTCTTCGTCTACTTTGAGGAAGTCTTTCACATCGTTGACACGTTCGTTGCTGATTTCACCAGCGCGGATAATACCTTGAATGTCATCGCCTAAATCAACGATGGCACGTTTAGCATCCACTTCAATGATCTTACCAGCGACACGGCTGCCTTTTTCGTGTTTATCGAAGAAGTTACCGAGTGGATCCGGATGCAACTGTTTGATACCGAGTGAAATGCGTTCACGTTCAGGATCAATGGCCAGAATAATCGCTTCGATTTCTTGGCCTTTGGTGTATTCACGCACCGCATTTTCGCCAGTTTCTGTCCAAGAAATATCAGACAGATGCACTAAGCCATCAATGCCGCCTTCCAAACCAATGAAGATTCCGAAATCAGTAATGGATTTAATCGCACCTTTAATGATTTCATCTTTTTGGTGGTTCTGAGCATAAGCTTCCCACGGATTCATTTGGCATTGTTTAATACCCAGTGAAATTCGTCGACGATCTTCATCGATATCCAAGACCATAACTTCCACTTCGTCACCCAATTGAACGACTTTAGAAGGATGAATATTTTTGTTGGTCCAGTCCATTTCAGACATGTGTACCAAACCTTCGATGCCTTCTTCGAGTTGTACGAAGCAACCATAGTCGGCCAGGTTAGTAACGGTTCCGAAAAGACGTGTGTTAACAGGATAACGACGCGCAATATTTTCCCAAGGATCTTCGCCCATTTGTTTGAGGCCCAGAGAAACGCGTTTTTTGTCTTTGTCGAATTTAAGGACTTTAACAGAGATTTCATCGCCAACATTTAACACTTCGCTAGGATGTTTAACACGTTTCCACGACATGTCGGTGATATGCAAGAGACCATCGATGCCGCCGAGATCGACGAATGCACCGTAATCCGTAATGTTTTTAACAACGCCCAGAATTTCTTGGCCTTCTTCGATTTTATCGAGTAAAGCTTCGCGTTCTGCGCCCGATTCTGCTTCGACAACGGCACGACGAGAAACAACGATGTTGCTGCGTTTTTGATCCATTTTGATCAGTTTAAATTCGAGTTCTTTGCCTTCTAAGTAGCCAGGGTCACGCACAGGTCGAACATCGACGAGCGAGCCAGGTAAGAACGCACGAATATTGTTGATAAGAACAGTAAAACCACCTTTAACGCGTTCAACAATAACGCCCACAATGGTTTCTTGATTTTTATAGGCTTTATCCAGTTCAGCCCAAGATTCAATTCGTTTCGCTTTTTCACGTGAAAGTCGCGTTGCACCAAAACCATCTTCAATGGCTTCAACGATCACATCGATAGCATCACCCGCCACAACTTCAATTTCGCCACGGCTGTTTTTAAATTCACTCAGATCAATCACAGCATCAGATTTTAAACCCGCATTGACCAAAACAGCATCTTGACCAATCGCAACGACCGTTGCTTTGACAACTGAACCCACGCGAAGATTATTATGATCCAAACTCTCCGCCAATAACTCAGCAAATGTTGACATATTCTCAGTACCTTAAATTGTCGATAAGAATCTTAGGCATTCTTACCCCGTTAGTTAAAAAATTCTCAGAACTTTTTGCAAGTTCGGAGAAACCTCATTATCGATATAACACAAACGCATACTGAGAAGTAAAATAGCTCTTAATTTATAAAGCTTATTAAGTACTCTTTCGCCCCAAACAACATTATTGTGCGATATCCAAATGCAGTTACTTTTTCAAGTCTCGCACCAAATCTAAAACTTTAGTTAAGACCTGCTCAGCCGTCAAATCAGAGGTATCGATATGAACCGCATCTTTAGCGGGTATCATCGGCGCCACCAACCGCTGGCTGTCTCGAGCATCCCGAGCCGCAAGCTCCTGCAAAATCACCGAAAGATTAACATCTAAGCCAGCCGCTTTCAACTGTTTATAACGCCGCTGGGCGCGGACTTCAGGGCTCGCATGCAGAAAAATCTTGATGTTAGCATCAGGGAATATAACGGTTCCCATATCCCGCCCATCGGTAACCAACCCCGGCGCCTCCCGAAAAGCCCGCTGCCGCGCCAACAAAGCCTCTCGCACCCCCGGCACCGCCGCCAACTGTGAAGCCAAATGGCCAATAGCCTCAGTAGGCAGCTCAGAGACCACATCCCGACCCTCAAACATCACCTGCCAATGATTATGCCCAAAGGTAAACTCCACCGGCAAGCGCTCAGCCAAAGCCTCAATCGTCGCCAAATCACCCTCAGGAATCTTATGCTCGATCACCGCCAAAGCCAAAATCCGATACAGCGCCCCACTATCCAAAAAGTGCCATCCGAGGTAACTCGCGACCTGGCGGCCAAGAGTGCCTTTGCCAGTGCCGCTGGGGCCGTCTATGGTGATTACAGGTATGGTGTTGGATATCATAAAAACCTCGGATTTATTGCGGGAATGCTACGCCAGTGCAACGACTTTGACAACCAAGCTTTCTGTACCAGTGACTGTAGCACACTGATTACAAAATCATTGATGATGAAGATTGATTAGTAACTATGGGTCCGCCAGAACACTGCTGAACTCAACTTAAAATACTCTCGATTTCTCGCCTCATGGATACCCCACCGCTTGCTGCCGATAACCCGTTAAAAGGTGATCTCTTTCGGGACCGCCCAACAAGCACATCCATGTGTGGGCTGCAGTCGTCGACATCCTGTCTCCTCACGCTCCCGAAAGAGATCACCTTTTAACGGGCTCTCAGAAACCTAGCTTATTTGTAGACTAGCCCTCTAAAAATCAGGGCCACCTCTCCTCTGTTGATTAAGAGGCGGCTCTTATTTTTAGGGGGGCAACTCCTTATGCAAAAAAAGAACCTACATTAGTTTTCAAGAGTTTTATTGTAATCATTTGCAAATATTGTCATTTGATGGATTGCAATTTTATTTAACCGCTGCAATCTGTCTTGTTGCGAAATACCTTCAGATATGAAAAGCGCATTCAAATTTTCTAAATTAGAAAGACAAACAAGTTGCGCTATATCAGCATCGTCGCGTATATTACCCGGCTTTTCTGGATTATCTTTGCGCCATTCAGCGGCCGTTTTACCAAATAAAGCTAAGTTAAGTATATCTGCTTCACTTGCATATAATTGAGTCATATGAACGGGTTTAAGTTCTTTTGGTATTAAATGTTCTTTAATAGCATCTGTATGTACACGATAGTTTATTTTTGCAAGATCACGACGCATATCCCAATCTTGAGTTCGTCGTTCCTGAACTTTGAGTCTTTGAAACTCTTTAATCAAATATAGTTTGAATTCAACTGATACCCAAGAGGCAAACTCAAAAGCAATGTCTTTGTGCGCATATGTCCCTCCATATCGGCCAGCTTTTGAAACAAGCCCTATTGCGCCTGTCTTTTCGATCCATTGCTTTGGCGTTAGTGTAAAACTGTTTAAACCAGCCTGCATTTTAAACCCGTCGAATTCGACGGGTTTAAAATTCTGGTTATTTAATTTTTCCCAAATACCCAAAAACTCGAGTGTATTACGATTACGTAACCAATTTCGAATAAGATCGTCTGTTCGATCTGCGTTTTTATAACGAGCAATGTCCGTGATACAAATATAGTCCTCCTCATTGTATGAATATAGTGTTATATCTTGGTTAAGCACACTAAATTTTCTCATGATTATCTCCGGATCACAAAGAATGAGAACATTACGAGATCATGGTAGCATCTTTATTTTTCTTGTCAACCGCATTTCAATCTAATGAATTTAAGAGGGAATTTTGAACAAACCAAGGAACTCGGGACTTAACGTTGGATTCTTCATAGCTCCACCCCTATAATGAGGCACCGTGTGCCACCGTTTAAGAGTGTGTATCAACTAGGGTAGGTTCAACCTGACCCCGTAACCCGTAACCTTTATTACTAGAGGGTGGCAAGTATTCTCCAGATGCATGTGGATTTGTTGCTTCATCATGAGAGCCGCCGTGATGTTGCGCATCTAATCCCCCAACATCAGCTTCATCGATGGCGAATAATGAAGAAGAAAAACCAAGGATTAGTGTATAGATACCACTGACCAGAAAAGATTTTAGTAGAAGAAGGGAAGAAGGGGTCAGGTCTAAACTTATTGATTTAATTAGATTTTAAATCAATAAGTTTAGACCTGACCCCGTAACCCTTGCTTTCTAGTAAGAGTTTTGGGATAGATATTTTTGTATATCTATATTTGTTTCAACATAATATCGAAAAGCATCAATCAAGATCTTATCCTTACCTTCAAGCATATTATAATTTGCTACAGCTTTCGATAACGTTCCAAGCGCACATTCAGCTATATTAATTTGTACAAATTCTTCATCACCTTTATCATAATGCTTCAAAGCATTAATGTGCAACAAATCATTAACTTCCTTACCAATCTCTGAACGACTACGTTCATAACCCTCTTTTTGATGTTGTAGGTCTGTAAAGTTCATCTTTCCTTCTCTATTTACCAACTGACAGAAAATAACATCAGCTGCTCCAGCTAATGTAATAGAGGAAAGAAGATCTTGACCAGTTATGAATAACATAATTGCTGTTTCAAGTTCCTTCTTAGCTAAATCAATACGCTTGTGAGTTTTCTTTACTGTCTTTTTAGCAAGAGGCTTCGCTTTATTCATTATCTTATCTAATTGGATAATTTTCTGCTTTCCATTCCTTTTTTTCATTTTTTTAGGCATATTATTATAAAGCTCAATAATCTGATGACAATCTTCATTCATCCATGACCAAGATAAAAATGCATGAATTATATTATCATTTTGACCATAAAGAGTTACATAATCTGCTATTGCCATGGTTATTGAGCTCACTGCGCATCTAAATAAGTCCAAGCTACATGTTTTAGGACAATGCGAGCTCATATGCTTAAGAATATTCACACCTAAGGTGTTATCAATGTAGTGTTTATATTTCATCCGTGGCGGAATAGATCCACTAAGCGCATCGTACACCCTGCATGCGTAATCAACAAATGATTCTCGACCTGAATTACGTACTAACCCTGACAAAATGTTACTTGCTGCCGATGATAGCGTAATTACAGAGGGGAAATCTTTATTATATAAAAACAAGGATATCGCAGTCTTTAACTGTTGGGTAGCAATTTCACTTTTGTGTAATCTAATTTCTGAAAAGTCCACAATTTGCTCTCACATATTCTGATTTACTCTGCTTGAAAGAAATGGATGAAATAGTATCAGATCTAAGATTTATGCGTTGTAAAAATCTTAGTTCAGACAGATTTTTGGCACCATTATTTCAGATCCATTTCTAGATGGATATCGTAACATCATTAGTGTGCATCATGATTTACCATTCCCCTCTGCATCATTTCTCGATACAAATCAGTCCAAGCCATCCAATATAAAATGAAATCTTGCATAATGTGTTTCACCTTGTCATGATTTATATCTTCCATTAGCATTGAAACCAATTGTTCAGAAAATGCATCATATGGAGTTGGTGTACCATTTGATCTGGCTTCATCAAAGAAAATGTCAAAATACAAACTTGCGTAATGATCCATCCAAATTTCACACCCACGGGATTGATCTTTTAACGCAAAGCCTATCGAAGTGTTGAGCAATCCTGCTAACTTAGTTAAATTATCAGCTCTCATAGTTTCTCCCTTATTCTGTCCAAGACTATGATTATAGCATATAGAGCAAAGTGTCAGGAAAAGTTTGGTCAGATCAAAGACTGAAACCTAGTTTCAATGTTAGATTTGATCCATCGCTCCAGTTTGTAAGACCTAACCACGCGTTCATTTGACCCCTCATTCATTAGGTTATATCATTATTGTTAGCTATTGATTGTTGGAGCTTAATTCATGAAGAAATGGATCATCACCCTATTCGTTACCATTACACTTCTTATGTTGATGCCCCTTGGTATGGGTATACTGACCAAGATCAACATCCTCCATCAATGCAATGAAATGAATAAAATAATGGGACAATACCTACAATTTGAAATTGACGACTACAGCTTAGGTTGGTTCAATTCCAGTGCAAAACTCAGACTACACTTAAAATCAGATACAATATCATTAGCTCTATCGAAGCAATTTTACCCTTATATCATTACTGAATATCAAGAAAGGTCGATGGAGCGATTTCCTCTCACCCTTAATCTACAAATAAAACACGGCCCAATTATAATCCAACAAAACACTACAAATTTATCAGAAGCTCAATTTGGACTAGGTTTTTTTCTTGCCACTCTTGATATTCCGTGGAACGAACAGGGGCAGTGGTATGCGAATGAGATAATTGGGAAGCAAAAATTACTCACATGCACCGCATTATTTCATTATTTTGGAACTCTTACAACTCAAATAGCACTACCTAAAATATTCTATTTAGATCGAATATTTGGTAAGGTCTACAATTGGTCAGGAGCGGTACTAAATACTACCCTGTCGGAAGATACCAATATTATTGCTTTCAATCTTGACATTACCCCAATTCATATTTCAAATCGCATGGTTTCTAGTCGAATTTTTGATTCCTCTGATATCATTTTATCTGGCGAATTTAAACATGACAGCTACGGAGAATCATTTTGCAACCTGAACGTAAAAATCGATAACATAATTATTAGTAAAGATGGTAGCCCTCATCATGGATTATTTGGCTTTAAAGCTGATGTTAAAATGAACAGAGATAGTGTAGACAAGAAATGTTTTTCAGCAACAATTGATCTAAATAGCTTCAATTTAGAGGAACGAAATTACGGGCCTGCAAACTTATCACTTTCAGTTAATGGTATTGTAGGAAAAGAGTTTGACAGATTTGTCGATAAAATCTACCACATTAATTTACAAAACATACCAAAGGATCCAACAACACTTTACAGTGCTAAACTACAACCATTGTTTTTAAAAATGCTCGATAAAACAAATTTTAATCTCGCTTTCAAAGCAAGAGTACCTGAAGGTGATATAAAACTTACGCTTCGTATAGACATTATCAATGACCAGAATGGCATTCCCGACATTACCGTACTTGCAGATAAAGCAATAGCAACAGCAACATTCTCATTACCTAAATCGGCTCTTAAATCAATTCACTCTTACATATTCGAGCCTGATCTAACTTACATAAACCACAGATTAGAAATAGGGAACGACTATTATTCATCTAAAAATGTTAATTCTAACGATACTAATCTCAATGAAGAGTTTACTAATGACAGCATAGACAAATTGCTAAACGACGGCTGGATATCTGCCACAGACAATAACTATATCGGATTTTACACATATATAAATGGCAAATTGATGTCCAATGGAAAACTAATGCTAGATATTCTTAACAAGCCAAAACAAAGCGAAGAAACTTCAAATAGGACTCCTAATTGATAGCTATTACGTTTTAAAACTCAGAAAAAATAGTAAAACTAGGGGTCAAATCTAAGATTGCTACATTCTCTACCAAGCACTTCGCCATTATCTAAATCGGTTTTAACGATGTAGCAATCTTAGATTTGACCCCTTCATTTTCTGACCACTTCATTTTTTCATTTTGCCCCCCTTCATTCCTTCATTCTGTTGTGTCAGTAGCACGCCAAAATGACCGGTTTAGGTAGCACGCCATGTGTCCGCTGATATTAATCTAAAATCCAATAGCTGCCCAGCGGGTTTAAGCAGCCATCTTTACCTCCTTGACCTCCCGTTTAGGGTGACCCAGACTGTCATACCGACCTAAACAATTAGGCGCAAAGAGAAGAAGGGGTCAGGTCTAAACTTATTGATTTAATTAGATTTTAAATCAATAAGTTTAGACCTGACCCCGTAACCTTATTGAAACTATGTTTCAATGTTTGACCTGCCCCCTTGCTTGAGATCCCCTGATTGACCCCTTGCTTTCTAATCACATTATCTTATTTTATGCTATAATGAAACAAGCACTGGAGGAAAATATGTTTGAAAAATATACAAGCACTTTGCGATCAATTATTTGTCAGCCCAATTATTCTGAAGACGCATCATTATTTCATTATACAACGATAGACAGTTTCGTTAATATTATTTCAACCAAAACTTTTTGGATGAATCCTCAACAAAATTATTTTGACCATCAAGAGTTAAAATTAGGGAAAGAACTAGTTATAAATGAAATTAAAAATACTATATCATCTACTAATCTAAAAATTGAAATCAATAAAATCGAAGAGTTTTTTGATAGGGGATTTTTCCGAGTTACAAGTTCATTCTGTAGTAAAAATGACATCTCGGAAATGTGGAATTATTATTCTGATCATTTCAAAGGAATTGTGATTGAATTCAAATTAAAAAGAATAATCGAATTAATAGATATATTTGAAGAGCAGGTATACCCCAAGAAGTATACACTCGGAGGTTTTGTTGAATATTCCGATCATAAGGCAAAAAATATTATTCATCAATTATCGTTAACGTTTCAAAAATATTATAATAATGCTCCAGAGAATGCTACGGATGAGTACTTTTATTTTATGCTATTATATATGGCAGCGTACTCATTAATAATCAAACATAACTATTTTGAATATGAGAATGAATTTAGGATTTGCTGTTTTACTATAGCTGGCAAAAAAAATGATAGCCTACCTGACCCAGAACCGCTAACGTTTAAAAAGGAACAAGCACTATTTATGAGAAATTTTACAACGGATTATAAAATTCTCTTTCCATTTGAAGATCAGGATATTTCACAAATTTATTTAATTGATAAAAACTTTGATCAAAATAAGGCCTCCATTGTAAATAGATTGCAATATATAAACGGGATTAATTATTCAGATAGAATAAGACCAATTCGGATACCTGACGAGGTAATTGAGAAATATAGCCCTCTACCAATTATTGTCAAATAAAAGAAGAACCTAGAACCTAGGGGGCAAATCTAAGATTGCTACATTCTCTACAAAGAACTTCGCCATAATCTAAATCGGTTTTAACGATGTAGCGATCTTAGATTTGCCCCCGGTTTGCATTGCAATATTACCTTTCTTCCTCTTCGCAATAGCTCTTGTGCTTAACACATGCCAAAATCAAATACAAACCGGCTTGTGGTTGGGAGGGATGCCCATTAGAATAGATTTATCTCTAACCCGTTATAGGTATCTAAAATGATTATTCGTAATAGTACGGCTGAATTTCTTATTTTGGGAAGAAGGGGTCAGGTCTAAACTTATTGATTTAATTAGATTTTAAATCAATAAGTTTAGACCTGACCCCGTAAGCTGCACCAAGTTGTCTCAATTCTCGCAAGTATCATTAAAAAGTATACAGTCTTGGATTAAGACATTAGAAAGCTTTTATTTTTGTTTTACGATACAACCATGGACAACAAACATTACCAGAAGTTTACTAAAGCAACCAAAACTGTATTTATGGGACTGGGGGATGATTGAAGATACCGGCAGAAAATACGAGAATATCTTTAAAGGAAGAAGAGGAAGAAGGGGTAAGATCAGATCTTTGCTTAGCTCACTTGCTGTAATCGAAATATAACTTTCGTAAAGAAGTCAAAAAGATCTGACTCCTTGCTACATCCGCTTGACAGCTGGCAGATTGGCGCTCAGCCGCTCTAAGTATTCTTGACTTTAAAAGTGGAATTCAATGTTAGATCTGGCCCTTTTAATACTACGGTAATATTTTCTTAAATATTTGTGTATCATTGTAAAACTGCTTCCCCAGTCGTTGTAGCAGGCAATGGCATGTATTGTAATTGCATAAACAAATCAGTCTAACTGTATTGACAATGCATATACACATGCTATAATTATAGTGTAATCTTATATAGGCTAAATCCAACCCTAATGAGGACTGTAAAATGAGCGCCAGAAAAGACAATATTACCATGCGGACTACGCATGAGGATAAACTCTTTCTTCAGAATGCTTCTGAGTTGGCCGGTTTCAGCAATCTGACCAATTTCATTATGACCTCAGCTCGTAAAGAGGCACTAAGAATCATCAACGATCAATCTACAACTTATGTATCTCCAGCTGACTGGAACTTGATTAATGATATGTTGTCTAACCCACCGACACCAAATACAAAACTTAAGAAACTGATGGCAAAAAAGCGCGGTAAATAAATGCATATCATTATTATTGAACAACTAAATACAGAATCACATGATCGTGAGGTTTTTGATTGTGGGATTGATGTTCTGAATTTTTATTTGAAGCAAAGAGCAAACCAAGAACAAAAAAAGCGATTGAATGTCACCCATGTGGCAGTACATAAAAAAAATGTTTCTCCAAGCCCCATTATTGGTTATTACACTTTAAGCAACAGTTCAGTTGCTCTAAATGCTATGCAGCCCGAACTCAGGAAGCATATTCCACCCACTTATACGATTCCGTCCGTAAAAATTGGTCGATTGGCTGTTGATAAATCTAACCAAAAAAGTGGCATAGGCACTCTACTTCTACAAAGCGCCTTCAAAAAAATTATTGATGCTTCCACAATTAGTGGTATCCGTGGCATTGAAGTCGTAGCAAAAAATCTGGATGCTATTAATTACTACAAACAATATGGATTCGTGCAACTAATTGACTCAACAAATTTACTCTATTTGCCAATTGATACACTTATTAACTCACTAAAATGAGTTGTGAGAATGAGTGATTTCGCCCTTTCTCGCTCTGAAATTGATTTTTTTCTTTATTTATGTTAGGATATCTTAGCTCAAGGTTAGTCAAGGGGGCTTGCAAATGGAAAGTGCTGAAGAAAGAGTTAATAGATCTCTTGATTCTGAAGATCGTGAGATCCAAGCTGAGATAGAAGCTCTCGATGTTGTCAGAAGAAGAATGTATGAATTCGTTCACAATGAAACCACACCTCGAAGAATCAGAGAATTTTACGCGCGGCTTCAAAAAGAGTTATTGGCAGCCTTTGATATGGCCTTTCTTGCTGGCAAAGATGTATTCAAAAACTACTTCACAGCCGGCGTAAGTTTCACTAACAATGCCGCTAAGCTCGTTTCTCTTATATTGCCTTCAAGTTATAAAACCATATTTGATATTCTGCAAAGTTCCACTAGCCTGCTGAAGGACGTGGTTAGCATCTATGATTTGGCTCAAGAAGGAAGAAATGGTTATCGGTATAAAATTCAATCAAGAGCGACACGCATTTTACTGTCTGAAATGCTCGCTGAACGCATAACCCATGAATATTCTGACATTTTACAACATGTATCAGAAAGTTCTCATGCCACGCTTGTTAATTCATTAATTTCAAGAATAGATCTACGTAACGCACTTCCCGCCAACACGCCATTTAGCGTTAATTTTGAAACCGAGCTTCTAGATTCAGATGTTATCAACCTAAGAACTACCCAAGAATTTGTTCCTCAAAACCAGCGTCCCTCCATTACCTCCGATGACGTATTTGCAAGACCTCTTATCGTTTATGAAACTGCTGCCGGTAACCGAACGTTCTACAAGCCTATGAAACTTAAGAATAATATGACTTTATCCTGCCTCGGTTTTAGAGCAGTGAAAGATGTAAGTATGCTTCAAGATCATACTAAATTTACAGTGATTCAGCCTTTAGTTCAGCTAATCGCCAACCGTAATGGCAAAGAAAAAGCCGATTTTGCAAACAGTATGTTTCTAGAAATTGTGTTGTGCGAATCATTAGAGCAATTGAATGATCTTGAAACCATAGTCACAGCAACTACGCAGGCTAGTATATCGAATCAGCTTACAGCTTATTTGAATAAATATCACCATCAAAATCTAGATACAGTTAGAGAAGTAGCCCCTTTTGGTGAACATCAAAATGTAATTAGTAGTGGCTACAATAATATTATTGCCTATTTTGGCTCCTCCTTTGCTCCTAACAGCCTCACTAATTTAAAGAGAGCTGTAAATGAACGCCGCTTTATATTAAGACAAAGGGCTCATGATGAAGAGTTAGATCGTGTTGAAAATGTTGAGGAAGATGAAGAATTGATCGTGGTTTTTAAGGAACCTGATAGTGATCATCAACAAAGACCCGGTCGAGCACGTCCACCTTCTCCACAATTTTTTGGACCAAATGATAATAATGCTACTGATGAGTCCAAAAGCAAAAAACCTAAAATAGAACATAAGCGTGATGCAGCGGGGACAATGCCTGATAATTTTTTCCATTGATCAAAAGAAAGGGGGCATGGAGATTGGACATTGGACATTGGTGGGACATTGGTGCCGTGGTGGGACATTGGGGACATTGGTGCCGCGTCTTTAATTGTGAATAGTATTGTGACTCTGATACTCTATTAACGGAAGTAAATATTCATTATTGCCAGAATTTAGCATTTACAATAACATCTCACGTAGTTGAGCGATAGCTAATTATCCCTCAAAAATTTATTGAAAAAATTCTTAAACAAAACCGCGCGGATCCACGATGAGTTTCCAATTTACCTTCTATTTTTATCTCATTTCAATGACGCATTTTCAAAACCTTCCACAATTCAAGACCAGACACTCAAGCCGACACAAACCAGAAGAAAGAAAAAATGGAAATAAGGCAGATCAAACATCTTTTTTTTACAACTTTTTTCTGCAATTACCAAGAACGAAACATTGTATCAATCAGCACAAAGCCAGGGGAAGGAGACCATCGTTGTTAACTGTTGAAGCGTTTGTCTTTTCGGCGATTTGAGCGCCCTCCGAGCATCGCAGACGAGCGCAGCCATCGCCCGACGGGTCGTTGACAGGATGTCAGCGACTCAGCATAGGATCAGGATGATCCTTATGCTGAGCATGCGAGCACGTCGAGAAGCGCAGGAATTAGGGTGCGAATGCCGAAAAGACAAACGCTTCAACAGTTAACAACGATGGGCTCATTCTCCTGGCTTACATCCGAGTGGCAACTGAACAATTTCCTATCTAGTTGTTATTATTTTTTAGTACCTTTTTCGAGCTCGTAATTTGCAAATAGTTTTCTTTGGTAATCACGCTTTTTCCAAGCTCTTTTTCAGTATCTTTACGTGCATTCCCAGCTACCCTGCCACCACGTTGAGCAACTTTTTTATTCTCAGTCATATGCTTGGGTTTTTCTGTTTTAGAGATTTCTGTTGTCACCTTTTCACCGAGCATAGTAAAAATGAGTTCTAGATCAGTCATATGATCACGTAAATTTTCCTTGGATTTCGTATTGAGATTTTTGTATTGCCTGTATTCTGCTGGTGACATATCAAATGTAGCCTTTGAAATTTCCGCTGTCAAAATAGCGTAATCTATATTATTTGTTATGCCCCTCTCTCTCCATTCATCTGTTAGGTCTTGTCGAATTGCTATTCCTCGCAAGCGCTTCTCTATCCAATCTTTGGAGTATCCCTTTTGCTCATAAATTGTTTTCATCCTTTCTTGGATAAGTTCAGGATTTTCAATTTCCTGAATACGTTCATATCCTATTTTCGCCAACCAACGCTTGAACGGTTCGGCCTTGAGTGATGGGACAGACTGAATAATTCGCAAAACCCCCTCTGTATTAGCACAATTTATTTTTTGCTTGCCTCCAGAAGTTTGCACCAAAAGGGGGGTGGCAATTTGCCCCCACCCTTTAGAAAGCTCTTCATCCCTGCGGCGCATATCCTTAACATAACCGGAGGGGTCAACAGACTCAGTTAATGCCTGAATAACATCAATAATAACAAACCACCATTCATTATTATGCCACTTTCGACGGATGGCTGTTTCCATAAATAAAACGATTGTTTTTTCTTGAGCCATAGGTGCCTCCTTTTGAAATTAAGCCCATTGCAAGTGTGATCTATAGATTTGAATAGCGCAGAGGCCAGACTGAGAACATTTTACTTCTTTATTCTAATTTGTCAATTAAATCCTATTAGTTGTCTTTTGATCTGCCCCCATTTAAGGGTGTATGTCAAATTGGGGAAGGTTGATTAGCTAGAAATTATTGGAAAGTGCTAAAGAACAGGCTAAAAAATGAAGGCAGTCAAACGGTTACAAAATGTAACCGTTTGAAATTGACTGCAGTAGATGGCAGATCACGCCTTACGGATACCGCTGACTCTGAAACTTTCTTACGTTTAATCCAATCGATACCAAGTACAAAAGCCGAACCTATAAAATTATGGCTTGCAAAAGTTGGTTAAAGAAGTGAAGGGTCAGACTCTTCCAGACTCTTTGGACCTGACCCCATTTTTTAAATCGTTATTAAATACCACTATAAATTGAAACGATTTAAGTCTAAAATGGGATCATTGGATAAAAAGGAGGCTACCGAATGTCAATCATTATCGTTCTCATTTTGCTGCTACTTGCAGTAACAAGCCTCATCTTTAATTATCGACGTAATGGCATATTTACCGCACTCCTCGCTTTTATTCTATTTTTCCTTGCGGGCAGTGGAATACTGACTCAACCCATCCTAAATTCACTACAATCACATGCTCCACTCACAGCGCCTCACTGGGCAAAACGTAATGCAATTTTGATTCTTGGTATCGGTACGACACCGTGGCCAGATAATTCACGTATCTCCACTCACCCCCTCGGATATTCCAGAATCCATGAAGCGGCGCGGCTATATTATCTCTGCAAAAAACAAACTGCGGTTTGTCGTGTCATCACAACCGGCGGTGATCCTACAAAACATGGCACAGCAGAAGCCACTGTCATGGCACGAGAATTAATTGAAATCGGAGTACCCTCTGCTGATATCATCATAGAACCAAGAAGTCGAAATACTTATGAAAATGCAAAATTCTCTGGCGAAATAATTCATTCACAAAAACTCGACAAGATTATTTTAGTGACCTCAGGCTTTCACATGACTCGCTCTTTACTATTTTTTCAATCCTTCAACCTGCACCCGACTCCTGCCCCCTCAGATCGATTATCATCGCATTTTTCACTCGTACCACTCTCCCAAAATTTTGCTCTTCTTGATTTGGCATTGCACGAACATACTGGGATGTCCCAGTACTATCTGTATAACTTCATGGGATGGAATTCTATCACTAATAAAGACCGAAATTCGTAGTGAATGGAGTCAGTTCTGTGATTGAAACATTACCCAACCACTTCACATAAACCCCTAATATAATTTTCATTTAAACGACTGTACACTTAATTTTTGCTACTCTTTTAGCGAAATAGCTCATTTTTATAAGCTGACTCGATATCAATCTTTGTCTAATACTATATGACCACTGAAGAGTAAAATTGAAAATTGTACTAATCTAAGATCATTATTGAACAATGATTATAGTTATTTTATTTATAACCTAATCTATTTGAGAATTAACTTCTCTGAATTAGTTAAAATTCAAGATTTGACTCACTTAACTCGACCACCGAGCTTTTATCATTACTCTTTTTTTCATCATCAGAATGATCCGTTTTACTTTTAAAAAATGGCATTTTGTCTGCGCTGCTCAGTTTTTCAATGTGTTGTTGAGTTAATTGTTGATATTTTTTAACATTGTCTGGATATTGGATAAACAAGGCTTTACAAATTTTAAATTGCTCTAGGGCTAATTCATGTTGACCATTTTCTTCGTATGCACAAGCTAACATAAATCTTGAAGGTATGGTTTGCCTATCTTGATCACTAGTAAATCTAATCATCATAGCCAATGCATCTTGCAAAAATAATATCGCTTGTTCAATTTCTGATGAGTCAAAGTAGGAAAGAGCCAATTGATGAAGTGCTTTAGATATATCTGCATGATCGTTTTTATAAAGGTTTTTAAAAATGAGAATAGCTTCGTTCAAAATTTCCCGATAATAGTGTTTATCTTTTTCGGGCACTCGATCGTTAACTAAATAAGTACGACTCTCACTAAGAAGGCAGTTTGCATAGTAGTAGCTGTCTTTACCCAATTTGAGGAAAATAAGATCTTTTGCCTTAATGACATAATCTCTTGCCCTTGCACGTTCTCCCTTGGCGAGGTAGCAGTTACCAATCGAATTGTATGTGATGGATAGTGGAAAATGATCAGGTCCAAACAATTGCAAAAATAGTTGTTCCGCAGCATGGTGACACTCTAGTGCTTCATCATATCTCTCGCAGCCCAAGAGGTTTGCACCATGATTATCGGTCATGCCAGCAACTAAAGCGTGCTTATTCCCTAACAACTTAACGCTCAATTTCCTGGCTTGTTCTGAGGAGAAAGAGGAGAAAGGGTCAGGTCTAAACTTATTGATTTAATTAGATTATAAATCAATAAGTTTAGACCTGACCCCGTTATTGACCCCGTTACTTGACCCCGCTACTTTTTTGCTCCTAAGCTATTTTCAAGTTGTTGCGGACTTCTTACCTTAAAAGTCACGATTGCACTAGGACAAATATTCAGCTATAATTCTTACTATAGACTTACTTTTAGGGGGCCTTCATGTATCATTCAGTATTATCAAGTAAAGGTCAGCTCGTCATTCCGAAAACCATACGAGAAGCACATGGGTGGCATAGTGGTGACAAATTTATCATCATTGAGGTGGATAACAGTCTAGTGTTGAAACCTATGACTCCCTATGGAGATCTCAACATTGATGATGTGATAGGGTGTGTTGACTATCGAGGTAAAAGGAAATCATTAAAAGAGATGGATCAAGGTATCGCTAAAGGCGCTAAAAAACATGCTTAGTGTTGATACCAATGTCGTCATTCGTTTATTGGTAAATGATGATCGTACGCAAGCCAAAAAAGCTCGAGATCTACTCATTAAAAATGACTTTTTTTTAAGCAAAACTGTAATACTAGAATGCTTTTGGGTACTTACCTATGCTTATGATATCAATACAAATCAAGCGTTAGAAAGTTTACTTAAATTCTCAAGTCTGAATAATGTGATCTTAGAGAATCAGACTTCAATATTTCAAGCTATAGAATTGGCACAAAATGGCTTAGACTTTGCAGATGCTTTGCATCTGACTTCAAGCGCCCATTCAGACAAACTGGTAACATTCGATAAAAAATTCATCAAGAAAGCAAAAAAACTAAATACAGAACCTCCGGTATCATCTCTTTAAGGAAGCAAGGATGGGCTCGTTCTCCTGGCTTCCATCCGAGTGACAGCTGATTTATTTCCTATCGATTTGATAGGGAACTAAGAAGCAAGAACGGTTCAGATCTAAGATTTATATAACATAAATCTTAGATCTGACACCTTGATTTATAAAACTATGACTTTGACCACAACAATGATAAGATACAAAAATAGCTTTTTTATCAACAATCATGAGTTATCATAATGAAAAAAATACCCGATATTTTTGCGAGTTTTTTGATCCAAAAAATGTTCCCAAAGAGCCGTCTTTACCCGCAAACGTTATTGAAGCAGTAAAACAATACCCTCTCCCACAACATAAAACTGATCTCAGCAGCTGGCTTAAAGAAACTAATGATAAAAACCAGGTCGATGCCGATGGCAATACCTTAGCTCATATCGCTGCACTTGCTGGCCATGTTACTGTATTTTCTTATTTGGTTGGCAAAGGCGTTAATCCTGATGTCCTTAATAAAAAAGGTAGCAACACCTTGATCGCATTGATCGAAGGACTGCCAAAGATTACGCATTTACCAAAAATGCGAGCGGGCTATTTAGCCTGCATTGAAAAATGTTTTGAATTCGGTGTCGATCCGATGTGCACCGATGGCCTGGCAGACAAGCCCGCAATGGCCTGCGCAGTCATCACTGGCGATCTTGAGCTAGTTAAATTGCTGGTTAAGAAGGGAGTGAGCGTAAATCAAAACGGCCTCTTAGGCTATCCGCTCACATTAGCAAAAAAATGCGTCGCCGTAGTTAATCATGAGCTAATTCACTTCTTAGAGCAACAGGGCGCAATTGAAAGCCCGACAAATGGTCTTTAAGCAATGAAAAAATACGTGGTAGTTACAGCGTCTTTAATTGTGAATGCTTTATTTTTCATGACTTAATCGACGTAAATGATCAGTAAGACTATCTATATCCTCTTCGCCCCATGCAGCATCGTTTTCCTTACTTTCAAATAGTAATAATCCCTGCTGGGCGATATTGTCACTCAATGGATTTGCAACATCATACCGCTGCAATTCTTCTGCGTAACTCAGGGAACATTTAACATATTCTATGGAAGTCGGTGGCTTGCCTTGTTTATCGGAAGAAAGGGCTGCTTGAAACTGGGAGGAAGGGGTCAGGTCTAAGATCGAAATTCGGTAAAAGTAGCTAGTTTCAATGTTAGTTTCGCACTCTATTCTTTTTCGTTCTTTTTTTGCGAAGCTTTTTTTTCTTGCGTTTTCTTATATAACGTTTTATAATCTAGTACTGTGTATTGATGTAGCTTGATGTGGGTCTTATATCCATAAGGAGTTATTATGCAGTTTACTGAAAAAGAAATTATAATCAATGCTCATACTAAGCCAGTCTATGATCTGTTTGAGGAATCTCTTACTCATGTAAAATTTAAAAATCCTAATCAAAAAGAGCCGATTGAGGCGGAGCAAGAGACCCTGCGAAAAGGTTTCCAATTTAAAATTCTAGGTTATTTTGAAGCTCTTACAGAGAATGAGATGGGCGCTAAAATGAGCAAGTTAAGAGCTTTGCGCGAAACTCATGATCCTGAAGCACGATATGTATTTGAAAGATACAGAGCAATTATCAATAAAATGATTAAATCTGTTAGTTATTACGATTACCAAGGGCGGATGATTCAGGATAAAATTGAACACGGGGGAATTCTATTTTGTGAATTGCTAGAGCGCATGGTTGCCATAGCGCTATGTGATGACACAATTAACTATGATGGAGAAGCCTATATCAAAGCAATTCAACATTTTTGCACATCCTATCACGACAAGATCCTGAAAAATAAGAGTGCCGCACAACGTTCCCACTATATGGACTTTATCATAATATTAAATGGCGAACTTGCCGAACATCTTACTGAATTAAAAAGGGTCGTTGAATTTATAAGACAATTACATAAACCAAAAGAAACCTTCAATCGCTTTCGATCATATTTTGAGCGCGTCAAGATTGTCGCTCGTATGCAGTTATCAGCAGCAGTTTTCACTAATGCTTTTTTTACGTCAAGTGCCATAGCCTCTTTGCACCCTCGCTATTTGGTTGATGGTGAACTCGATTCCCATGAGTCTACATTATTTACCAACCCTAGATATTCCCCTCGTGAAAAGGCAATTGTTCTATCGAGATCGTTAAATAAGGAAAATGATGGAGATTTTTTACAATTTGTTCAATCAAGATATGAAATCATAGAGAAAGTAGAATCTACGCTTATTATGCTAGATGGATTGCTTATGATGGTTGGTACTTGTGGATGGCTAATTTTTTTTACTAATATGATCGATGTTCATGCCTTATACGAAGAGATTAATAACGTTGACGCAGCCGCAGATAAACTTAATATAGTCAGGCATCCATTTGAATTTACGAAAGCTAATAATGACGCTCTAGTTCTTTTAAGGGGAATGCATATTGGATATAAAACTGATTTAGAAGAAGGATTTAGTGGGCTAGCTGTTTTAGCATCTCCAAAAACAAAACTTATGCTTCAGCAGCGCTTTATTAATGCTCTACGAATGGTCTTCAAAGCTCAGGAAGACTTACATTCAGATAATGCGCCATTTAAACGCGTTATTAATCGGATGTGGTGGGAGACATTTGGCCTGTCTGAGGATAATAGAACCCAAAGATTTGACGCCCCAGCAAATAGCAACTTACCTCAAACTACAAGGGTTGAAATCCATGACGAAGACGATGATGCTCCCGAGGAAAAGAGTGATAATAACAAAGGAAAAAGAACTATGAGTCTCAAAGATAAGATACCTAGCACTTTTCTTGGCCCAAAGAAAAAAAAGACGAATCACGACGATCATGATCGGCATGATAAGTCTAAGCATCGTTCGCCTGACCATCACCAATAAAAAAAAACCTATGGGTCAAATCTAGAAATATAAAAAATTAATTTTAGTTCTTTATTTACAACTTAATCTACTCAGAAATTTGCATCTCTGCATTAGTTATATTTCCAGATTTGACCCCTGCCCCTTTTTTATTGAAGGTTACTTAAACTTCGGGGTTTCTTCATCGCTGGTTTCATACTGGTCACCTTCGGAATCTGAGGCACCACCAGCAACAGCTAAAAGCAATTTATGATTTGATTCACGCGTTTCAACCAACAAAGCCTTTGGATGTGCTTTTAAAAATGGGTGATTGGGATCAACATCATTGTAACAACGAGTATAAAGATCAAAAACACGTCTAAACTTAAGAAGCAGATTATCACGATTACTAACGGTCATAATCTCTTTACCTGAAAAAACACCATAAGGTGCGTCAGCATCAAAGACGTCCTTTAGGCTTAGATGACCGTCTTTGAGTAATATTAATGCTCTGTAAATTGCTGATGCGAAAGGAAAAGATTCAGTATCTATTCCGCGATGCATTTGTCGAGAGACTTCTTTCTGAACTACCAAAAAGAGTGTTTTATTCAATTGATGATATATTTTACGTTGTGCAGCCATATTTAAATTGTCCGGCAGTAGATCCAACTTACGCAGCATGCTAATTGTTATGGGTTTGGCGTCATGTGTGAATTTAATAAATAACTGAGCTAATGCTTTTTCTGAGTCTGGATCTTCCCCAGTTAAGCGATTTAGTAGCGGCAAAATCTGCTTGCCATAGGTTCCCACACCTGACATTATAAAATTTGATAAATTAGTGATACAAGGGTTGTCTTGATAACAGGCATCGACTAAATTACCTTGACTATTACCAACATCAGCCTTCCCAAGAAATGTTCGATGACGATTCCATTTTCTAGAACCGCCACTGTTGCGCCAATGAATTGCATTTGCCAATACGGTATGCTTAGAATTTTTACTTAGATCAATATGAGTTTTCAACTGCGCCAGATCGAGTCCTTCAATTGATCTGGACACTGCACCAGCATCTGACATAATGTGAGCACGAGTAGAATGATTCTGAAGATACACTTTTGTAGTTTCCCCTGCAGTTTGTCGATTCTGCAATTTCGTAGTAACTAGCTGATGAGTTGATGCTTTTATTGCACGCGAAGCATCAAAAAATCGAACTTCAGATTTTGTATATCGCTCCATTCTCTTTGCGATACCCGCTTCGCGATCAACGAAAGCTTCATAATTTGGGGAAACAGGGCTACGTAAAACTTTCTGGTTAGCTGAGTGTACTGCCTCATCAGTTTGTTCTTGCGATGAATCGGCTACCTCGCTTTCATCATTCGAGCTGTCATCTTCTGAAAATGTATCCTGCCAACTCAAATTGGCTAATTCATCTTCAATACCACTGCGAACCTGAGAAACTTCGCTCTCTAGCATATCAACGATGCCAGTATCCAAAGCTTTCTTTTTCAGATGCTCATCGATCATGTCCGATAAGCGATGAAGATCAGATCCTAAGCTACTATTGTAAGCATCATCCGATGTTTCACAATAGGATTCATAGGCAGCTTCCACTTCTTTGATGATATTAGCTTTGTTGTAAGGTTTACCAAAACTAATATTGGTGAATACTTCAAGCACATTTTCTAAGTGCTTTAAAGTTTGCTCGTAGGCTTCACTGCTGAGTTGCGACATAGACTACTCCTTATCAAATCCAAACCAGAAGTCGATTAAGTCTACTTTACCTGTGTATAGCGAATCAATATCTAAATCAAATGAAAGAAAGATCTGACACTCTATTTTTCATTTTTTAAGGAATCCTTGACAGTTGCCATTTCAATTAATTCGCCCTCAAGTAGTACATTCTTTATATTTAAACTGATATTTTGTTTTGTTGTATCAAAAAGTTGGGCCATCTCCATTTGACTCAACCAAACTGTTCCATTTTCGGCCTGCAGATGAACTACAGCGGCCCCATCTTCTGTGGTATAAAGAATAAACTCAGTTGATTTCATTGAAAAGAAAGCTAGGGGGAAAATCAAAGATTTATACATAACATAAATCTTAGATCTGGCACCGTTCTTCTGGAATTAGCAAGAATGATCTTACCCCGTTATCTTTGACCTAAAAAATCGCTAAACTGCCTTAAGGAGGAAGGGGTCAGATCTTTGCTTAGCTCACTTGCTTCAATCGTAGTAAATTTTTAGCAAAGAAGCCAAGCAAAGATCTGACTCCTTGCCCTCACTTCTTTGAAAAGCCATTTATTCATCAAAAGGTGTAATACACTGGATTATGTGTTTATGGTTTTTTCTGTAGATTGTAAAATCGCTATCGAGAGTCAGAATTTTTGAGTGATCATAAAGCTCCGCCATTCTCACTAAACAAGCATCTGCAAGTGACATTGGTACATTTTTATATTTTGAAATAAGTTGTTTCAGAGACTTCGCTTCTATGTTTAAATTAAACTCAGTATGAATGATGTTTCTCTCAATCATCTCAAGAATTATTTCACGACCCTGGGGTATATTTCTAAGAAGAAAGCTTGCTTCAGATATAACTGCCTGACAAGAAAAAATGGGGGGTGTAATTTCTTTGAAACACTTCTTGGCCCATTTGTGATATTGATCATTACGGTTGATATAGGCTACCAAGGGTCCTGTATCAAGCAGATATAACTGCGTCATTCACCATATCCTTCATAATGAGAGGGGTTTGTTGATAAGTCCGCAGGGCCATCTATCGCACCACATAAATCTTTTGATAATGAATAAAGCGAGCGTTTGGTTGATACACCTTTTTGTTCCATAAAGTTCTCTATCGCTTTGCGAATCAAATCAGATTTGGAAATATGGAGCTGACCTGATTCAGTTTCTAATTGCCTATCGAGCAGCTCCGGACACTTGAAAGACACTGTGATTGATCTCATATGCACCCCCCTAGAACAGGTATTACCTTAATGAAATAAGTGTATTACCTTTTAATTGCTTTGTCAATTAAGCGGTTGGAAGAAAGGGTCAAACTGAACCTACCCTAGTTTGACACACACTCTTAAACGGGGACACCATAGTGTGCCCCATTGTAGGAGTGTCGTTATGTGAAAGGATAGAAGGTATTAGATCTAAGATCTGAAACCTTTTTTCTGTAATTACCAAGAACAAAAAATCGTATCAATTAGAACAAAGCCAGGGGAAGGAGACCATCGTTGTTAACTGTTGAAGCGTTTGTCTTTTCGTCGATTTGAGCGCCCTCCGAGGATCGCAGACGAGCGCAGCCATCGCCCGAAGGAATGAGCCAAGCAAAAATCTGACCCCAGGCTTCCAGGCTTTTCCAGAAGTCGCGCAGGCCTTGCAAGACGCAAAGTCGCAGAGATACCTCTCAAGCCCAAACACCTTTAGCAGATAACTTGACTTTAATTGATAAAAAGTATATACTTAAAAGTATAGATGGAGGAGGGTTATGTATGAAACAAGCCAAACTATTTATGAATGGCCAAAGTCAGGCCGTTAGGCTTCCGAAAGAATTTCGCCTGCCTGGAAATACGGTACATATTAAGCGATTGGGTAATGCTATTATATTGTTACCTGTAGACAACCCTTGGGCAAATTTAATTCAGAGTCTTGATCATTTCTCAGAAGATTTTATGGGAGATCGAAACCAACCCAAGCCACAAATTCGCAAAGAGTGTTTTTAATGCTATACATGCTAGATACCAATATTTGTATTTACATTATCAAACAGAAACCACTCGATGTAATCAACAAGTTTACTAGACTAAAGCCTGAGCAAGTACTAGTCTCTTCGATTACTGTGGCAGAATTACATAATGGTGTTGCAAAAAGTCAACATAAAACAAAGAACAATTATGCATTGCAAGAATTTTTATCTCCACTGAATATTGAGACTTTCGATTTCAACTCTGCGCTCATCTATGGAGAACTAAGATTAAGAATGGAAAAAACAGGCAAACAAATATGCTCTTTTGATACTTTGATTGCTGCTCATGCCATGAGTATTGGTGCGACATTAGTCACAAACAATCTAAAAGAATTTCAAAGAATAAAAGGCCTCAAACTTGAAAATTGGGCGTAAGGTACTTGGCGCCGTGTACTTTGCTCCTCAAAGCTTCTTAGATCTCGCAACCTTTAATGTTGTTTAGGCTTTATTTTGAGGGGTATTTTTCTTGGACGAAAGGAAGATGTACATCATACCTGGTATGATATGCAAAATTATTATCCAGAAGCCTGTGAAAAACTTGTAAAATTTCTGCCTGTGTGTGTATAATTCCAACTAATTAAATACTAGAGAACCTGTAAAGATGCAAAATAAACATGTCCACACTGAAGAAACCCCTGATAATCTCCATGAAACTACCGATCAAAATCAGGGCCCCTTCCCCGCCGAAGTGCTGCAACATATTTTCTCTTTTACTAATCGACGAACAGTTCAAGCAGGAAGGTGTGCATCTCGCTTTTTTAGAGACACTTTGTCTGACAAAGCAATCGCTATCAGAATTATTGAAAACGATCTCAAATATCTTCCTGATATCACTTACAACAAATTAATGAGTTCAGTGTGCATGAACGGTCGTGCACTGCATTTCCCAGCTCGGTCTGCAATAGCATTTAGACCATTTACTAATACCCATATCAATGGACAAACCGATTATAAATTCTACGAGATGCTGATAGCCGGTAAACACTACAATCCTGATACAGAATTGACTGAATGGGGAATTGATTCCACAGGACTTCTTAGAGTTTGCCCTCAAGGACAAATCACCTTTCATAGTATTGACGAAGTTAATAATGGCATTCTTAACAATATTTTAACTCATCACAGTCCTGATGTATTTCTAAATCATCCTAACCCTCAAGGATGGAAAAAATAGTTAGAGATGTCCGTGGCGAAACTTTGTTGAGTGGCCAATGGGAGACCTGACACCTATTTCTTTTATATTAGAAAACTCTGTTTTTTGCCCACAACTATGATAAGATGAAAAAATAGCTTTTTTATCAACAATCAGGAGTTATCATAATGAAAAAAGCACCCGATTTTTTTGCCAATTTTTTTGATCCAAAAAATGTTCCCAAAGAGCCGTCTTTACCCGCAAATGTTATTGAAGCGGTAAAACAATACAGTCTCCCACAACATAAAACGGATCTCAGCAGCTGGCTTAAAGAAACTAATGATAAAAACCAGGTCGATGCCGACGGCAATACCTTAGCCCATATCGCTGCGCTTGCTGGCCATGTTTCTGTATTTTCTTATTTGGTTGGCAAAGGCGTTAATCCCGGCGTCCTTAATAAAAAAGGTAGCAACACCTTGATCGCATTGATTGAAGGACTGCCAAAGATTACGCATTTACCAAAAATGCGAGCTAGCTATTTAGCCTGCATTGAAAAATGTTTCGAATTCGGTGTCGATCCGATGTGTACCGATGGCCTGGCAGACAAACCTGCTATGGCCTGCGCAGTCGTAACTGGCGATCTTGAGCTTGTTAAATTGCTCGTTAAGAAGGGAGTGAGCGTAAATCAAAACGGCCTCTTAGGCTATCCGCTCACATTAGCAAAAAAATGCGTCGCCGTAGTTAATCATGAGCTAATTCACTTCTTAGAGCAACAGGGCGCAATTGAAAGCCCGACAAATGGTCTTTAAGCAATGAAAAAATACGTGGTAGTTACAGCGTCTTTAATTGTGAATGCTTTATTTTTCATGACTTAATCGACGTAAATGATCAGTAAGACTATCTATATCCTCTTCGCCCCATGCAGCATCGTTTTCCTTACTTTCAAAGAGTAATAATCCCTGCTGGGCGATGTTGTCACTCAATGGCTTGGCGACATCATATCCCTGTAATTCTTCTGCGTAACTCAGGGAACGTTTAACATATTGTATGGAAGTCGGTGGCTTGCCTCGTTTATCGGAAGAAAGGGCTGCTTGAAACTGAACATCTGATTTTTCGAATTCTTTGTCAGCCGCGGCAGTTCGTGAAAAAAATTCTGCTCTGTTGCGATGGCGAGATTTTACTCTACCCTCGGCAATTTTAGAGGCAAGAATATTGAGCTCACGAGAATCATGACGTAAAGCGCGGTCTGAGTCTTCAGGAGAATATACTTTTACTACTGGTGAGGCCTCTAAACTGGAGGTTAAACTTGATGTAGCATGTTCTAAAACTTTTGAACCTGCGGGTCGTCTTAAATCTTCATCCCAATTGACATCAAATACGTAAAGACGCTTATATTCGTCTCCCTCAACTTTAAAACTCGTAAAATATCCACCTTCAGGGACTAATGTATGATTACGCGTTAATAACGGATCTACAGGATATGTGACTGTTTGTGAATACGCCGTATTACCAGCGGTAGCGCGCAAATTAGCGACTGCTTGATTACGAATACCCATCCCCCACTCATAAATGGGTGGTTCAGGAATATAATTACGAGCATCATAGGTTGACCAAAGATTTCGTGGCCCTACTTTCATAGTATCTTTGTGATCAATCAAATGACCTTTCACGTGACTATTAAACTTCTTATTTGACAACGCAATTGTGTAATCAAAACCTGGAACCTGATAATCATTTGCACCCATTGGATATTTACGACTCGGATCAGCTCCTCTCTTTGTGTGCGCAAAACTATAACGAGTAATATTATCAACTTGAAATAAAAAATTAATTTGCTGTTGATCATTGGGTCCAAACAGAATTAATTTTAGTGTATGTTCGCTAGTCATTTTATGCCTGATCATACAGTGTCTATTTTCATGCCGTACCCATTGATAACCTTCGGGCGGTATAGGCAATGTGATGGAAGGCATATCACTAAATACTGGATAGGTCTCTTCCAAAGCAGCTTCAAACTCTAATCTGACTGGCAACATCTGTTCTAAATAAAGTTCTCTCTTTTGAGATGTATGTTCATCAACATCCAAGGCTCCCTCAGGTTCTACAAACCATTTTTGCATAAGCACCCTCCAATCAAATTATTAAAATCCTAAGAACTCTATAGCAAATAAGAGATAGAGTCTCCAGTGTCTTAGATGCATCTTAACTTAGCTATTGTGCCATAAATATTCACACAAAAGGGAATGGGCAAGGTCTTGCTGTTGATTAATTCGGCCCCGGCGTTATTGATGCTATTTTTACATAAAATAGCTGACAGGGCCACGAAAATGCAGTATCGTAGGCCATCTAACACATTACAAATGAGAGTTTATTATGCAGCGCAACCCAGAGACATTACAAATTTTAGCACTGAGATCCCTCATAGATGATTGTTTTAAAAAAATACGTGCTGCTGTGTTAGTGCCTGAACCAAATTATGCGGTTATCGAAGCCCTCATCCAGCCTCTTCTTAAGAGGGATGTTGTATCTCAGCAGTTTGAATCTCATTTTGTCCGTGCTTTCCGCCTTCAATTTTGGCCAGTTATGATTGAGATGTTTAAAGACCACGCTACCGCCATTCAGGTAGAATTTTCGGAATTAAGCAAGAACAAAAATCTTGAGCACTCGCAGTATTTGTTGAAACTTAAAGAGATTTTGTTGAAATACTTAGGCTATGAGTTTTCACCAGAGAGCTGTGACATTTTTTTCACATTGTTTAATCAGCGATGTGATTCTCTTAGTGAGTTGAAAAAAATTGCCGAACATCGACCCGCCCTAAATTTTACAACAAAGGATGTCGAGACTGATTTTGAAAAGGTAGTTTATACGGTCCCTGAGTTTCTGGAAAAATACTCTCTGCCTTTTCTTCGTAATCTGATTGAAGCTAAACTGCAAATTGCAGCCGCTGGAATTCCTGCAGAAGATCCCTGTAAACCTCATTTCCCAAAATTAAGTGATATATTTGAAGCATCTTGTTATTACGGTTCTGAAACACTTCTTACTGCTATGTTTGAGTTATTAGATAACAATGCCTGCTTAAATTTTATTAAGCATGGTTTCAGATCTGGTTATTCATTAGTGATAGCATTGGAAAGAAAGCATCCGGGGATTCTAACAATTCTTATTGAAAAGTGGCACCGTTTAGCTCAGGAGCTCCCCGAGAAGCAACTCGATTTTTTTCAGTCTTTAAGAATCGCAATGCATAGTGTGATGAATTCAGGTGATTATCAATGTATTTTTGCAGTGTTGAATTGCTGTTTGGCTGTTTCAGTTCCTGTTGAGGGAACCGCTCATCCAGAAAGACTCACTGAACGGCTATTTCCTTTGGATGTGACACAACTTTTTATTCAGAAAAGCCAAATGCCTTTTTTAGATATGCTGGCACATTATTACATTAATACAGGTGGTTTTGGGTATAAAGAACCTACCTTGTCTTTAGTAGCATTCTTAAAGCAACAATTAACATCTCTTGAGGAAGTTGATTCATGCCATGAACTATCCCAGGTTGCGCGAAGGTAGGTCACTATGATTGTCGATACCGATGTCCTGATTTGGTATTTTCAATTTTACCTATTCTCTTGACAAATCTGTATATTATTGTTATTATTACATTATTATATAACACTTTATACTACTTTAAAAAAAATTTCTTGAGGGGTTCTCTAAATGAATAGCATGGCGTTACCTAACAAATCTATTTTAGTTACTGCGATTTTTCTCATTAATTTATTCTTTTCAAACCTATGTTTTTCTGTGCCAAATCACAACTCTGATCCTGATGAATGGTTTTCTCCAGGTCTTCGGGGAATAGGAGCTCCTACAAGTTTTGAATGCCCCTATGTCACAGCCTTGTTAATCTATTCTGATGTATATTTTTACGGGCCTGCTGATGATAATTTGTATCTTATTGATGCTTATTATATGTCTGGATCATCTCTGGTTCATTGGGGAACGTATATCCGCGCTGATTCCGTAACGGGAGCAAAAGCAAAATTAATTTCGGGGCTTATAGCCGCTGAGCGGGTGTCATATACGAGTGAATATGATGGGAATAAATACGTTTGTCATTATTCAAGTCCATTGTTTGAAAAAAACGCTGCGCTTGGATCGTACGCTTCTTTTTAGAAGCGTGGAACCGTTAAAAAAGCATGGGGCTAAGTCTAACATAAACCTGATAGTGCTTTACAACTTAACCCCTTCGAATTACAACTAAAATAATATTTATACCTACCAACACTCTGTTAAAAATTAGTTGGTAAATTTTCTTTTTGGCGATGTCATGCAATTTTTCAGCTATGAACCCTCAAAATCAACAGGCCCACAAAATATCGAGCCCCCTGCTTCCCTACTTGCCAAACTGTAAAGCCCCTTGGGAAATTCTTCCCAAGGGGCGACAATTGAGTTCTCAATCGGACTAATGCGATAACTGATACATGAGCAATCTGTTGAATGGAGAAGCAATATCTGTAGAGTTATTGACAGCATGCCCCCCATTGGCTATGTACAAGCGGTCACCCACAACCTGGGGTCTTTGATAGGTGATAGTCTTAGCAGAAGGGGCGTTATAAGAGACGCTCAAAGGCAGCGAATTTAGCAACGCACCATTATCCGCATCTAATAACAAGACCTCTGCATAGACCGCTGTATTTTCACGCGCTGTATCAAAGGGAATATACGATGAGGCCCCCGGTGCAATAACGACGTTATTAGCCACTGTCATCGGTGCTTGTGAGCGACCAGGCTGAGTGACAGCGGGTGCCAACAATAGGCGTGTAGTCGTATTAATCACCTTACCTACCACACAGCGTTGCCAAGCCAAACTGCCATCAGTCAGATTAATGGCAACGTACATACCCCCTGCCCATTGACCATTTGGATCACCGTTTCCACTCCCGAAACCTGCCCCCGGTCCTCCTGTCAAATCACAGGAATGAGGCACCACTTTGGCAGGATTGCTCGGATCTTGGTATTGGGCCAACGTGAGTGAGGATGAAGTGCCCGTATTGCCATAGAAACGCATGCCATCGGCAGCTTTACCCCAGACAAAACCATCACCGACAAGCCCACCCAGACCAAAGGCAGTGGATTGCCAGAGACTCTCACCAGTTGCTGCATCGAAGGCAAATACAGTAGCACCTTTTCCCATCGCTAAAACAATATCTCTTTTCTTCCCTTTTACCTTGATGTTTTCAATCAGGATGGGTTGTGTGATATCCCTATCTTTAAAGTTCAATTGGAGGGGAAAGCTCGTATCCCCTCTTAAATAGGGTGGGCAGAATGGAGTTTTATTCACTCCATTCAAGCAAGATAAGTTCCAGGTATCGAAGCCAGCCATTGGCTGTGCCCACTCAATATGACCGGTATAGTAATTATAGGCAACTATGCTACTTGTTTGTGGCAATTTAGGTGACCAAACCAGCGGGATTAATTTTTCAAGGATACTGTCCCCGAAGGAAGCATTGCTGACAGTACCATTTTGCAATACTTTCAGACATTGAGTATCCAATATTGGTGCGTCTGGGTTAGCTAATCTTGCCTGCTCACAGGCATCTGCCGCATCAGGTGCATTATACACCTCGCCTGTACCTGCATAGACCATCGCGTTTTTGTAACTCACTGGAAAGTTACCACCACCCCAGATACTTCCACCTGTCCAAGCATCAACCGTTCCACGTTGGATGATAGTAGCCAGTGAGTCGAAGCGTTGTTTGGGCGAAGTATAGGTTTTCCAGATGAGTTGCCCTGTGGATTCCAGCACAGCTGCTAATCCACCACGATAATTACAACAACCCGCTCCAAATATTTCTGGTGCGTAGAGGCCCAAAGTGCCTGATAATTCAGATGCGAAACCAACAATGATTAAGTTTTGGCCGAAGATCCAGGGAACTGAAATGGCCCCAACGGATGAAATCATGGTTTGTTGATTGCTATCAATCACGGTTTTCCAGAGAAGATTTCCGGTAGTCGCATCGATTTTATACAATGTAGCACCTTTTCCCTTGTAATTTGGATCAGTTGGGTTTGAAGTACCGACATTTTTGTTGGCAAAGCCAGTCAGAGGTGGCGTTTGCTTTGCGCCAAAATATTGATAATTTCCGGCATAGATTGCACCATTAATGAGAGAAGGATGCATTCGCGAAGAAAATCCATCGAAGCCGGCAGGTGCGTAAGCTGGATCAGAAAAGAAATCCAGAGAATTTAGCACTACAGGAGCAGCAAAGCCTGTTACTGGATCAGTGCCACTGGTATGCAATGAATCAATGATATACATGTGCCCATCAAAGGTGGGAGCATAAATAATCCCATTTTTGTCAATAGCAACCCCATTGGAAACACCATTTTCAGCCCGCGGATTATCTATTGGGTTGAGTGGGGTATTTGATGGGATTGTAGGAATTGTATAAATCCACTTGAGTTGAAAATTATTGACATTCGTTTTGTTGAGCTGACTTATCGAAGACGCATTCGAAGAGTTAAACCGATTTAAGCCATGCAATGGCCACGAAACTCCGCTAATACTGCCACCATCATCACAAATGCCTCCGCCTAATGTGGCAATGTCGTCAGCCAAAGCATCGATAGACAATAAAGCACAGAGCGCTAGCCCAAGCAGGCTAGAGCGATTTGCGGTTATCGCTTTTGGTAGGAACAATAATGGACGTTGTGCTTTCTTGACGTATACTGATTTAGAAAGCGTTGTTGAAAGGTTTGGCTTCTGATAGATATACATCGTTACTTCAAAACCAAATCGCCGTTCTTCATAGTGTGGTTTATTCCAGTTCATCTGTATTCACCCCCATCGTGAATTCGAAAAACGAACTCAGTCTCTTGAGAGTCGGGACTTCTTCAGTCTAAATGCCCCTCAAAAACCCGGCTCCACATGTAGTACTTGCATCCCTTCAACCAATCGCTAGTCCAATTTGCTCGGGCTGCTCTTTAAAGCTCCCCTACGTCAATTATAGCATATTTTGGCAAATCAAAAGTGGAACATTATTTATGTTTTGCAATATTGGCGCACTGATCTGAAGATAGGCTAAAAGATTAGCCAAACCCCGAGCTGTAGAATTTTTTGTATGAGATTATGCATTAATGTAAACAGGCTGAGCCTTAAACATGCTTTTAGCGTTAGATCTAATGCATTTTTATATCGATTCAGTAAAAACCTGGCTCGTGAGAAAAATATGTGCGAGGTAGGATCGGGGGATCTTGATCACCGTTACGGCTATAAACAATAGCATAATCACATCGATGATTGACAGCGAGTAATCCAACTAACCTTCCATCAACTGTTCGGCGTTGCATGGCATCCCATACTGCTTTCTTGAGTAGCGTTTTGGCGAGTCTGCTCATAGCATTCAGCAATCCAATTTGAAAACTGTCATCACGGGGGAATGGGCCGTAAATTAATCGTATTTCTGCTTGAGGCCATCGCTGCACTGCTCTTAAGTGCAACAACCTACTGCCCTGATTAATCTGAATTATCTCCTTTAGATCGTGTAATACCATCGTTTCTAGAAAATGACTAATTAAAATTGCACTTGGCACTTCGAAAAGAGCCTCATGCTTTTCTGGCCTGTTCTCCAATGTTTCGGCTGATGAAAAATGATAGATAGGACCCAAGTGTCGCTGACAGGTATTCACCAAGTTAGGAGTCGCAACGAAATTCTCAATATGAGGATAAAGCTGCTTGTGTTGATCTGCCCTTATTAAATGATAAATACCGGGGGCATCGAATGTTTTTGCAAAGGTAATCGTTGATAAGGTTCGGGCCGCTGCTGCCGCTGCTAAAAAACCGCCGAGCGAAAAGCCCACATGGGTAATTGATCTCAGTGGTTTATCGTTATACAAAGTACCCTCTCTAGAAACTACCTTTGAAAGAAACGTTTCAACAAAAGGCAGTGTGGCCTCATTGAATAATTTTGGAATTTCACCGGCTAAAATTTGGCCATCTGCGACTAAATTGGGCACCGATCCCAGATCGGTGCCACGATGAGCTATTACGATTTCTATTTCGCCGTTTATTTCACGACAATAAATTATCCCATAATAATGGTGTTCTTCAATGGCCTTGAGTAGTAATGGATTTTCTGAACAAATCGATAAACAATCGGTTAATCGTTCCCAACCAAGTGCGTACAAATAAGATTGTGTGTCTTGATAAAGTTTTTTTTCAGTTTTATCAGCGAGAGCTGACTGATCATCTGGATGTGCAAAGGATGACATGTAACAGAGTGAAGCATACATATAGGCATCCGATGATGCTTTCATTCCATAACGTTCTCTAAAGGCGTTTTTCCACTCAGAATTCTCAATCAAGTCTAGGGGTAACTGTCCTTCATCAGTCAACAGCTGAAAATTTGCACCATGTTCTACCAGAAGTTCTACAGACTTTATTTTATTCGATTTAGCAGCCTCATAAAGAGGTTGACGTCCTTTTCGATCTTCCGAATCAACCTTTACCTTAGCACCCAATAAATAACGCATAGCCTCGACATGGCCACGTTTTGCAGCGTGTTTTAAAGGGGATTCTTGACCTTTTGACACTATAGATTTCAGAAATGGCTTCTCACCCGTGAGTGGATCACCATGAGCACGTAATAAAACTAAAACTTCAACGCTGCCAGATTTTGCCGCATAGCAAGAGGGTAATCGTCCTTTATCATCGTATGAAAGTACTGGCACTTTTTTATCAAGGAAAAAGCGAACTAAATTTGGATTCCCACTCGATGCAGCAAAATGTATCGCCTGAGCACCCGATCTACCTTTATAACAGATCTCAGCTCGATGTTCTTCCAAAGCAATCACTGATGATAGATGCCCCTTACGAGAAGCTAATATCAGTGCTGTTTGTTGATTACTGTCTATGATTCCAACGGTCTCTGCTTTTGAGGCTAAAAATCTCACACAGGCTTCATGGTTCGATTCGGCCGCCATGTGCATGGGTGTCAAACCCTCTTTATTCACGCTAATAAGCAAATCGATCGCTGCTGGAGGCAACTCAGGATCTTTAGCAATACGCCAACGGTTAAATCTTCGTATTAAATTATTGTTTGTGGCCTCATGCCTTGCTTGTTTTTTAAGGTAATCAAAAATGGCTATCAACGAAGCCAATGCCCCAGCCTTAGCTGCATGATGAACAAGCGTATTATCGTTTTGATCCTTAAAATCCAGACGAGCACCTTTTTGAATCGCTTCGGCAATGATCTCTACTGTCGCACTATTTTCAACTATGCATCTGCCTAGAAATTCTTGCAGTGTTTCTTCTTTTTGCACAGGATCCTCATGGGAAAGATATGGATCACGGAACGATACAACCATAACTCTAAAGAGTCAATTCTAGGGCAACTCTAGGGGCCCATTTACGACCCCATACTTTTATAGAAATGGAGCTTTGATTAAAGTTTCTACTCGTTGAAGCAATTCAGGTTGCTTAGCTTCTTTCAAGTAATCCAGTGGTGTTTTTCCATGCTGATCGCGGGGTTCTGTGATCACTTCTGCACCAAATGTTTCTGCGAGCAGAACTAGATCATTCCAAAGATAGGCATCTTGTTTTGCTTGCTGAGCGAGAATATGGAGTGGTGTGTTTTGTTGTTTATCCGTCTCAGATAAGGACAAGCCTTGTTCTTTCACTAACCAGATAATCAGTGCACTATTACCCGAGGTGCAAGCGTGGTGTAGAGGCGTTCGTCCTAAATGATCGCGCTGTTGCAAACAGGCTTTATCTGCGTACTGTAACAATTGTTGTAAAAATAACAGCCGACCATAGCTAGCCGCCGCATGCACAATGGTTTCACCGTTCTTATCCGCTTTTAGAATATCGCCTGCTCGAAAATAAGAATTGCCTAAGCTGTAAAAAGCATCCCAATCACCATGCCTTGCTGCAAAAAACAAGATCGTTCTGCCAAGATCGTCCGTCATATCACACCACAAATGGTCAGGGTATTTTTGCAATAAATCATAGATCAATTTCACCTGACCTTTAAATGCCGCAACATGAATAATAGCCATATTATTATCCCAGCGCTGTGTAACAGAACCACACTTGCGCCCCCAACAAAATTCTATGGTCTCTAATTGACCTCCATAAGTGGCTGAAGCCACCATGTCCAAACCTGCAAAACGAACTAAGTTGATATCATCACCAATGCTACTCGCTAACTTTGTGATGATTGCGTTTTTACCAGAGCGTGCGGCATAGATCAGTAACGCATTAAGCTCCTCAGCGTTTCGAGGAACAATTTTTAATTTGACGAAATCACTGTACAGATCCCAGTGATTATTTTCGGCGGCAACTAACGCAATATTGTGACCTTTAGTTGGATCAACGCCCTGCTTCAGTAGCCATTGAACTATTTTTTTTTGACCACAACGTGTCGCACGATGCAGTAATGTTTGTTGATGTTGAGTGTCAAAAAAGGTAATGTCGAATTGATAATGATTTTTCAAAAATTCAAGAATATACTGATTCCCCGTTCCTGCAGCGAGTTCCGCTAAGCGGTAAACCTGTTGTTGAGTTAATTTTTGAGGTTTGCTAGTTAACCACTTCTCTACTAAACGATCATGCCCGCCTAAAATATAATATTCTAAGACGCCATAGCCAAAACCATCCTTAAGATCTTCCAATTTATTTCCATAGCGCTCATCTAAGAGAGCACTCATGCCTAAGAGTGCTGCAATTTGCCAAGGTTGCACATCCAGCGTCAACGCATCTTTAATCGCTGATCGCGATTTACTGAGTATTTTTTCGAGTAAAGAAACATCAATAGACTTCCCTTTAAAAAAATCATCGTTCACAACATGAAGGGGTACAATGCCTGAACAAAGGTCTTGTCCCCACCAAAACGTTTTAGGGCCTTTGCTCAAATCAACGGGGATGGGTGGCCCAGATGGATGCTGTGGGGAGGCCTGAGTTTGAGTGGTACTGGTGCTTTTTTTAGATCCCAAAAATTTAAATTTCATTACCGCCTCCGAGTATTAAAACTGCTTCTGATCTCAGAACATTATAGCCTGTCTAAGTAATTTTTCAATTCATACTAGGGAAAATATAAGCGTATCACTTTCGCATTGCTCGAGGTGACTCTGCCTGCTTGTCTGGCGCGCGCGGTATATTATCTTTCAACTTTACCAAAGTACCATTCGATTTCATTTCATTGACAAGATTGGAAATTTTGGCATTAATCATTTGTTTTGCAGCCCCTGGCAAAATTTTCTTGTCGGCCATTTTTAATAAGCCATCCAGTTGATCAATATTTTTGACAGCCACTTTTGCTGAATTGTCTCCCATATTTTTGCCACGTGTAGCAAGTTGTTGATAGGCACCCGTCTCTTTGAGCGCTGTTATACCAGCTTTCAGGTCTTCTTTACTTGTATTTTTTGCCTCAATGGCATTAGGCAATTTAGACCGCTGCTCAATAAGAGCCTTCATCGGTTGTTGCTCACGCTCGAGTCTAGCCTGGGTGTGTTGATCTTTTTTTTCTTGAATATGATTTTCGAACTCTTGAACGAGACTATCTGCCAAGTCCATTGTTTCCTGTTCAGTTCTTTGAGGTGGTGGCTCCTTAGCCTCCAATTTTTCAGAGGTGTTCTCCATTTTTTCTGATGCCTTCTTTTTTGCATCTTTACTTTCCTCCGTTTCTGCCTGGTCTAATTGGCTTAATAGCTCCATTAACTGAGCTTTAATGTCGCTTACCTGGGTTTTACTGTCCTTTACAACCGTTTCAACTTTTTCCACTTCCATGGTTGCCTTTACATCCGGTCCGATTTCTTCTTCGTCAGATTCAATTTGTACGGGTATTTCATCGTCGGATGGATCATCTTTAAATTCTGCTGCGGCCTGAACTACTGGCCTAGGATCTTCAACCTCTGGTAAGTTGAGGACCTCTAAGTCTTCTTCATCTGATTCAATCTGCACAGGTATTTCATCGTCGGATGGATCATCTTTAAATTCTGCTGCTGCCTGAACTACTGGTGTAGGTTCTTCAACCAAGGGTAAGTCGATTACCTCTAAGTCTTCTTCTAATTCTTCTTCATCACTTTCGTATAGCGGTTCGGAATCATCAAAACTGGATGGATCAAAGTTTTTTGGGTCAAATAGTGCACCAAACATTCGTTCTTCTTTAACAGGGGGAGCTTTAGCAGCCACAACAATTTGCTCTTTTTGCTCTTCTTTAGGTGGCTCAGCAGGTCTGAGTAAGTTTGTAAAAAAACTGCCAAGCCTTGATCTTCGTTTTTCTTTAGCCTCTTCCGCTGCGATACTTGAGACCGCCTCAGCAACAGGGGCTTGTACTAGAGGCGGTGTAGGGGGCTGCTTAACATAATCCGCCCCTTCTCTCAATTTGCGAATGGATTTTTCTTCGAAAGGGCCTCGAAACATGTAGGTGTAAGGGACAGGAGGAGCAACAGGCTTGGCTTCAGGAACAGCGACAGAGGCCTTAACATCTTCTTTCTTGCCGCCCCCGAAAGACTCAAACTGATTACGTATGGCTTCTGCTAATCTTTTCATACACCCCTACCTCACCTAAATATGCCGTCATGTTTATTATAGCCTATGGATCAGGTCTTGACAGGGACCAAGGGGCCAAATCTCCTAGAAATTTGACCCCTAATACCTACTTAGTGCTACAAGAAGTTACACCATTACCCAGATAAAAGATTTCATAAGCAGACGGTAAAATCACCGGTTTTGTCAGCTTCGTGAAATCAAGATTATCGATTCTCAATTCATAAGCACTGGATTTACCGGTTGCGACACCGATACCACCTAACCAATTAGGATCGTATTCAGTGCCCACTCCACCCATATCGCCATAAATAATTTCTATTTTACCCGTTTTATAAATGACGACTTGGAAAGTATTGGGTGGAATGCCAATGCTGCAACACATTGGTACTTGATCGAAAGTAATGACGATACGATCAGCCAGCACTTTCTTAAACACCCCATGTCCAGCGGGTGCATTCTGAGGGCTCAAATCACCCCACAGGCCTGCTATTGTGGGAAGACCGTTCAAGAGAATTTCACCACTCATTGCCCAAGGAGAGTAAGCTGCCGTTGCGTAGAATGGGTTCAAGGTAGTGGCGCCAGTTAAATCAAGCGCGCCTGGGGGTGTAGCCATTATCACACCATTAGCGAAGAGCGTGATATTATTCGCCAAACCAACATTGGGTATTGGAAATGAAAAAGGTAGCGTAATCGGCTGCATTGTATCATCAAAACTGAGGTCATCCCAATTGAAACGATCGGTACCTTTATCTAAAAGTGCGTTCCCTTTGCTGAAGCTGATTTGGTAAAAATGTCCGTCTTTCGTCGGTGTAAAACTTAATTTATCACCACTTTGAAGATCCATTAAATGATCAGGTTGTGCCTGACAATTAGCAGCAACTTTTGCCAGTGGATTAAATACTTGACCAAGCACAGAATCCGTCAGATAGAGTGAATAAATTTCCTGACCTTTCAATATTTTATTGAAAAACGAAACGACGTACCACTTAGTCATTCGAGAGATTTCAGTAGAAGGAATAGACTTTCTCAAGGGCATTAGTTGCTTCATGTCAGCTAAGTTTATTAATGTACCAGCGTTATTCGTACCCGCAAGACTATTTTCAAAAGTACCTTCTAACAAATCATTCACGATGTTGTCCTGCAGTTGTTGGGAGACTCCATCAAATACACTCTGATCACAAGCCGCAAAGATATCTATACTTGCAACTCCGAATGAAAAATAAACGGATGCGTAATCATTCAAATTCCCAGGATTTTGATCAGCGGCTAAAAGATTCGTATGAATTCTTTCGCAGAGATTATCGCCTGAACCGGAAGGATGAAGCAACCCAGCAATATCAACAAAATATTTGGGTTTGCTATTGATGAGTTGAGGAAAAATACTAAGATTATTATTTAAATTGGGATTAACATCCGCATCTTGATAGAGCATAACAGGCACTGTTACGTTAGCAAAATCGGCTGCTGTAAAACTCCCAGGATCTGAACCATCCATTGCAACAGCGGCCTTTATTCTGTTGTCAGGTAGTAGGGCTGGCGATGCACTTTGCTGACCGGCCACTGTCATCATGGTGGTGAAACCACCCAGCGAATATCCGTAAAGCCCGATTTGATTAGGATTGATTCGAGAAGCAAATTGGGGCGCTATCGCGGGATCTTGCATTGCTGAAATAACGAAGCGCACATCTTTAGAACGTCCAATCGTTCTCCCCACACCGCTGGATAAGGGTATATCTGGCAAACTAAGCATACGATTGATTGCTAAATTAAAATTACTACCGGTATGTTCAATTCCTACGACAATATACCCATGACTGGCGAGTGTTTCGCTCAAATCACGATTACCCGTGATTGAGCTGCTTGCAGCACCATGTGAATAAATGAGCAACGGAAAAAGCCGATTTGCCACAGACACGCCTTCACGCGCGTTATTGGTGCTCGGATATACAGCGTTATAATGAAGTAATGAATAGCCAGCGTGTGTGCCATCATAGATAGGGTTATTGAGGGTATATTGTGTTAATGGTCCAGATTGGCTAGTCGTGGGATACCAGATATGTAAAAACAATTCCCGCCCTACCGGAGTTCCAGTGGTTGAGCCATTGGGATTCCGAGAAGGATCTTTGACCAACAAAGTAGTATGTCCTACTTTGTATGCCCCAAGTTTGGTTGGGTCAAAAGGCCCTAAAGCGTATGTAGCGACAGACCAGCTCAGGCATACCAGGAAAAGAGACAAGGTAACAGACTTAAACATGAATACATTATGCTTGTTCATACTAACCTCCGCTCTAAACTAACTCATTTGCCAAGAGTTCCCCGGGCTAAAAAAGCCCCCCCCCCAAAAACTCCTCACAATTCGAACTATTTGATCTCCGTCAACCTGTCGCGATTCCTTTTGCTCAGGGCGCTTTTTTAGCTCCCTTGTGCTTATTATAGCATATTCTGGTGAATCGAAGACTGGTTATGCCAATTGATTTTGGCATTAGTATAAATCTTAGATCTGACAGCGTTCCTCCTGGTGTTTCTATAATCAATCCATTTTAACGATGGCTAAGGAGAAAGGGGGCAATCTAACAGTGAAAGATTACCCTCCCCTCCTACAAATACATAACCACATAGACTTCCCCCCACTCTTCAACTATAATTCCTCACTAATTCAAATTATGTTATATTTATGTCACTCACGCTAATAAAACACTCTTTTGGTGAGCCAGCTGTATTCTACATCATGGTTGGTATGGAAACTCACATTCCGGGATTTATGGAAATACCTGAGAATTGCCCTTACCGGCTTCAGGATTTTTTTAAATTCGCTTTGGCTATCAGCATTCATACTCAAACACAATATTCCTCAGCGCTCAAACTTCTTGAAAAAACCTATGGGAATAAGGCTAAAAAGCATTATTACTTACATGTGATTGAACTTGATCAACGTTTTGAAACATTTTTTAAGGATAGAAGTCTTGACAATGGGGATTTGACTGAAATTTTCATAGCAATGCTCAAATTTGAAAGTAAAGATAAGGGTTCTATAGTACCAAACACTCTGATAGCAAAACTTTTACTATTCCAGTTAGAATGCTATGCTGATATAAAAGTCTTCAATTGCAGCATTTTTCGTGCCGGAAGACCTGCGCCCCCTAAAGACGTTTTTGTAGCAATCCCTCCTAATGTTTCAGATTACGATATCAATTTATCACTAATGGTCTGCTCTGATTACAGTGTTTTTCAAGAAACCTATAAAGGAACTCCTGACTGCGAGAGTTTTTTAGATGTATTTTCGGAACACAGTCTCTATCGAGCCCTTCCTTTTAGCATGAGAAAAGCATCCTTAAAAATTTTGCGACAATGGGTACCAAATCATCTTGATACGATAATGAAACAGCATTCTCATACTGAAAAATTAATGGCGATATATTTTATTGGCTGTTTCCTGGATGATTATTTGGCCAACGAAGTCAATAAAACTAATTTTATACGCTGCTGCAAAGAGATACTTCCCTCAGGCTGGGCAAGGGCAATTCAGGCACTCATTGATCAGTTATCTAATTCCGACTCTGCGTTTTGTATGATACCTCATCGAGCAAAAATCATTATAGTCTCAAATGCAATCAATTATCTTTACGATGATTTTTTTACTTCCTTAGACCCAAAAGTTCAACGCTTCTATTTAGCTTGGAGCATCGCTTACCCTAAGAAACTTCCATTTGTAGATTTTTTAAAGAAGGATCTTAAAAATGAACTTGAAGATTTATTTCAAGGCTGGTTGACGAAAAAGACCCCCTATAAATGCTTGCCATTTGAATATCGCATTAAGCAATATCCAAAATTCATTATTCGACTAGCTAGCTTAGATATTGACGATCAAAACCATATCGAATTTCGTAGTAAAATATTTGGTAACGCTCTGACCTTAATAAATCTCGCACTATCAAATAATCCAAGGTGTATAAAAGAATTTAATGCTGCTTTGATTGAGTTACTCACATATCTATTTTTGCATTGCAAAGATGAGACTTTTGTTGCCCGCGTAATCAAATACGTAATCGATGATAATGCTGATACCCCAACTCTGATCTCGCAACCGAAAGCCTCAGAAGACCTTGATCTTCATCATTATGAATTAGCAGATCTTGACCATGGCTTCAAAATTTTTGTCACACCTGGGGTTAAGAAGAATTGTACTGTATACTCGCTTGAGAATCTTGAATCATTTTGGGAACGCAATAAATGTCATTTGATTTTTGCCGTGGGTATTCCAGACGATTTTAGCATATATGATATAAAACCTGATTTTCCACCGTATTTTCTCACCAATAATGGACAGTGCGTAGCTCGATCAAATAATTCAGATGAAGCCATCCGTGTTTATGAAATTTGTTTAAAGACGACTAAACGCTATGTTTGCCATATTCCAAGACAAGATAGACCACCACTTGATTTATCAGAAGAAGACTTGCTCTTCATCAGAGGTCTCATTTGTTATTTCAATTTTAACGATGAATTTAAAACATCGAATAATCAAATTGCCATTGCAACTCACTGTATGGCCGGTTTGAACCGCAGCCCAACCCTGTCTGCCATCATTGCTAACATGATTAAACAAGTCCGCACGAAAACTGAGGTTTCTCCAGATTCTGCCATTGATTATGTTAGAACTATTTCACGAACAACAAATCGTTTGCAAAAAAGCCGGCATGATCATTCCTACAACACCATTATACACAAATTATACGAAGGCAGTGTTATTTCTGCAATCCATACTCTAAACACATTATTTCGATCGAATAAAATCACATCGTTTTTTGAGCGATCGTCGAAAGGACCGTTTATTCCAGCTTGTATTCCTGATGAATTTGATTTCAGATATGGCTTACTGCACAGAATATCCAATGATACTGCCATATTCACACAGCAATACAGTATCATTTTTGAATTATTTGATGAATGCACCTTTGAAAACCCCTATGGTTTTATATCCCTTCTTGAAGAATTTCTGTCAGGCACCGAGTATCCTAATATGACTGCGACACAACGTTGCATTCAATCTTGTCTTCGTGTAAAGACTATAATTCACAAGATACGAGGATGCGATACACTCTCTGGTCTCGAAACACTCAAGGCAGAATATGAACAACTACGAACAAATATTTTCTCTCTAAACGATCCTACACCACTCTTGCCAATCGAAGCAAAGGGGGTAAATCTCTTTTGACACCTTCTTTTTACACTTTTTCTAGATCTGACACCTTACCCTCCAATTCAAAATCCGATCCCGCCCCTGCTATTCTTGCCATGAGATCTCTGTACCCGATCGTTCCCCGAACCCATTTTTGATTTGGCTTCTTTACCTGAGCTAAGAAATTGGGAACGAAACTCTTGAAAGGTTTCAATGAAGCCGACCATTTCCTCTACAAGAGCATGAGCTGAATCTTCAATTTGAGTTAGCTTTTCCAATGCATTGTCTCTTCGTTTTTTTATAGACTGTCTGACTAGATCTTCTTGCCATGCTCCTGTTTTATAAGCATCTTTAACATATATTTTTCTGATCGATTCTAAGTTTTCCTCAGCCTCTTTTCTGAGTTCAACCGTCTTAAAGTACCGCTTCAATAGATTAGCACACGTCATACGTAATTCAAAAAATTGTTTCTTCTGTTCTTTGGTCATATCTTTGTTTTTTAAATCTTGATAAATTAATTCATTGATTTTCGTCGAAGCACCCATAATCCACTGCGAATCTGACAGCCAGAAATCATAAGCGCTGACTTGAACAGGCATTGATTCATTTATCTCTGCCATGCCAGTGTTCTGCCCACCAACTACGATCGTCGAGCAATATGGACTATGGTCTATTCGTTCTAGCTGGTGAAAATAGTTGAGTTTTTCTTCCTCGGTGTTAAGATCATGTGTATTAATAATATGCAAATTGATACCACCATATTTGGCAGCACCCATTTGAATGTCAAAATCCGATTCAGGCGTGTCTATGAGTATTTTTTCTACTTTGGCATCAGCAATTTCTTGTTCAGACAACAATAAATAAACATCTCGAATCCCAGCCATACCCAATTGACGATAAGCCGTATAGGGCATTTTTCTGCCGAATCTCTCAGTGATTGGAGTATATACCACTCTTACTTTCCCAGGCGTAAACCGATGCTTTTCCATACCATTCTCTTGCTTATAATACCTACCGGTAATTATAGTATAAATCTTAGGTCTGCCACCTTTTTCTAAGAGTGTGTCCCAAACTAGGGTTGGTTCAACCTACCCTACTCCCCCACTGACTTGCATATCTTGCCTCCACCACATTAAGATAAATCACTCAAGAAACTAAAGGTAGAATCACAATGACAATTGACTGGAGCAATCTTACCTATTTTATTTCGATGGCAGGCACGGTGGCATTTGCTATCACCGCCGTACTAGCTATCCGCAGTGATAGTGATATCGATATTGTTGGCGCCATTTTTTTGGGTTTGATCACTGCCACAGGCGGAGGAACTTTGCGTGATTTAATTCTTGATGTGCCGGCCTTCTGGTCTCTGGATTTAACGTATATTTGGGTAGCAACAATAGCCTCGATCGCAGCGCTTTATGGTCGAGCGTTTTTTTCGAACCGCTATCTTTTAACGTTTTTACTGTACCTGGACGGTTTGGGAGTTGCACTCTTTGGTATTCAGAGCACAGGAAAAGCATGGGCGCTTGGATTTGGGCTGCCTGTGGCGCCAATTATTTTAGGTGTCATTACGGCCATCGGTGGTGGAATTATACGTGATCTACTGGCTGGGCGTACCACGTTGTTGATGCGGCATGAAATTTATGCAACACCCGTCATCCTAAGCAGTACGGCTTTTGTCATGATATTAAACTATTTCCCCAACTATCGAGTAATAGGTAGCTTCTTATGTATAGTGGGCGCATTCGCGCTACGTGCGGCCGCCATTTACTGGAATCTCTCAATGCCAGCCTTTGCAATACGCAAAATGAGCTCAAATAAATGAAAGGTGTCAGATCTAAGATTTATATAATACATAAATCTTAGACCTGACACCTTAGCTCCCTTACTTGCTCCACAGATCTACTAAGCTCAGGAGACATTTCTCGATTTTCTTGAACACTATCTCGTTTCATTGCTGAACCCCATTAATGTCAGTTTTCAATTTAGATGTGTAAATAATTTTTCCGACCCTATCGATGTGTTCTTTTAATTTTTGATTATCTAGCGAGTTGTAATCGATTATATCAAATTCGTATGGTAGTGGTGATTCATCGTTCAAGATGCCGGATATCGTAGTGATGATATTTGCTAAAGCCTTACCTTTAAGAGCGAGATCAATATCTGATCCTGGTTTTTCAGTAGCTTTTGCTCTTGATCCAAACAATATCGCTTGCTCTATTTCTGGGTGCTGTCTGAGCACGTTGACAATGTAATTTAGATCACTTTCTTTTAAGCCATACATTAACTAAGTCCCTTCAGGGTTCTGTAAACTTGAGAAATTGCGGGGAAGTATATGTTCCGAATAATTTCAACCGCTTTTTTTGCTTGTTCCTCATTATAGGTATGCGTTAACTCATTGCGTTTATCCAGCATTTGGATCCATAGATGGCCATCTTGAATAAGCTCTGTTTTAAATGCATGTTTAATTGTGTCGCGGGGGAATTTTACATCTACGCCTTGTTGATTTTGATAATCCTTTAAAGTTTTCCATGCCAATTCAAAAGTAAATTCAAAAGACTGCACTAAACCAGCTGCTTCTAGTGGTGTGAAAACCGTTTGTTGACACGCTGTTTCTAAAAATAAGAATGCTCGTTCTAAATTATCAAATCGTTGAATCCAACGCACATCATGAGACATAACTGTTATCCTTAGTCAAAAAGCTAGTAGTTTCAATTGATTCGAGTATATATGACGGTATTCTCAATAGTCAAAGTTCACCTGACCAAGGGGTCCATATAGGACCCCTATCACCTATCACTTACATGCGTTTATTAGTAGGTTTATCTGACTGACTCATATCTTCCATTATTGTGGTATCGCGATTTGTATCACCAACCGGCGCATCACCGTATTGTAGGGGTGACACAATAAACAAATTAGTGTCTGGGCTTTGTTGAACTTGTTGCGAGGGTTCTTGATAAGCCGGATATGATAATTCCTGATTTGAGTGATTATTGTTTCTAAACACTGCATCATTATTATCCAAGGGTCTGACTTGAGATGCCCGCTCAGCTTCTCTATGGGCACTGATCTGTTCGTTAAGTATCCTCAAGGCTTCGGAACTAGGCGTTGGTGCACCTTCTGGATTCCAACCACCCATAGTATTATAGAGAATTCTATCTTCAGATAAATCAATAGCATTTTCACTCGATTGTTCTGAACGATACAGTAACCCATTAAGCGCTAAGACAACCCTATCGACCAGATTGGCGTTAGGGTCAGCACCCCATGATGCCCAGTAGTTGCTGAGGTTATTGCACACTCCGTTTACGGTAGCACTAACAGGGGCAGTTAGCTGACTTACAATCGAGCCAGTAGATAGCGTTATCACGGTAACTACTTCGCTTGTGCTAGCTGCAGCAGCGGCTGTTGCCCGATCTAGGATCGAGTCGTTGGAAGGGGCGGTAGTGGGCACATTAGAATTATCAGCGTCTTGTTGATTACTACAGTCTTTGCTTTGCATGGTATACCTCCAATGATAATGACCATAACACTATTGAGCCTAACTGAGGATAGAGTAAACCCTGAACGCTTTACACTCGAGTTATAGGGCTCTAGTTATTATATTTGCTAGATATTAAGGAATTACTAAATAATAGGGGGCACAGAGCAATTTCAGAGATATGTACTATAATTTACGAATTGACAGTACAGTTCGAAATAGAAAGGTGTCAGATCTAAGATTTATATAATGCATAAATCTTAGATCAGACACCTTAGCTCCTTAGCTCAATAGTGCGACTGCCTTTGCCATGGTGACACACCACTTCATTGGCTGAGCCAACATATTCTACCTTCATCGTGCCCACCCCAACGCCACGAAAAGGATCGAGGTTGAAGGTGAAATACACTTTATTGAGAGCGGCAATATCCAAATCACCTGCAAATGTAGTACCACCACTTTCAATACCATTCACTTTGGCATTCGAAGGTTTGAAAGTTAGCAAGGGAACCGTGGGTTGCACCTCACAGTAAAAATAACCTACATCACCAGGAAGAGCCCTAAGAGGAAATTGAAACTTTTGATCTGGAACACGGCAACCTTGAATGTCTGCGTAAGCTGATAAAACAAAACTCAACGAAAAAACTGCGGCAAAAAACTTTTTGATCATGACCTGACTCCTTGTCATCAATGAGTCTTTGAGAATGGCATAATCATTAAAGAAAAGCGAGTGTAACGAGAAGATTATCCCTAGCTTTCAGACTAAGGCATATAATCGGAGAATGCTTCGTATTTTAGTGCTCTATTATACACTTTCACAAAGTGAATTGTTTGATTCAGTGTGAGGATATAGAGCTTCCCCGATTCAATCACCGCCTCTCCGCCACTTTCAGGGGCTTTCTCATCCTTATTGAAAAATGTCGTCGCCTTCATACAGACTCCACTGATATCTTACTAAAACTTTCCTAATTGTAGCCTAAATGATCCGGGTCAAGCTGGCAATCAGCCTCGAGATATGCGATCTGAACCTTTTATATTCATTGTGCAATTATAAGAGATTTGCTCAAGTTTCATTTCGGCTAGAGTGAGTACTGCTACCATAGTTCCTGATATCTGAAGATTATTCATATTATAATTAGCTCGCTTTTCTTCAGAATTTAATTCTGACTTTTTAGCTCTAATCAGATCTGTAGCTTCGTTAATAAGACCTACCACATTTTTCAGTGCTTCTTGATCGCCATTTTTTAATGCAGTTTGAGCTAACTTATCAATATGTTGATAAATGACGTCAATACCGAGAGCTTTGGTGGCTGCTTGATAACCTTTTTCTGCTTCAGACTTGGACCTTTTTTGAGATTTCACAAACTTAAGCGCTGCCTCGATGGTAAATTTATTGCCTTCGACATTGATGTCTCTAATCACCTGAAGATTATCTGATTGTTTCTTAGAGTATTGTGCAAGATAGGGAACTTTTTGAGGCTGAGCCGGTCTTTTGGAATCTTCTGTCGATGGAGCTGAAGGGTTTTTCGCATTTTCCTTCTCTGCTAAAGAAAGCCCAGGTGTTGGCAAAGGTGGCAGCGAAGGCTGTTTAGGAATTAGATAAGGTTTCGACGTATCAACGTTCATAGCAACATTTTTCATCAGTTCTTTGAAATCACCGACATTATTAACTTCGAACATTCTACCTAAATCATAATCAGCTTGAGAAATCAAATCTGAATCTCGCGTAGGCTCAAGAGCAACAACATTAATTGCGCGTACTACAGCGTCAATTTTTAAAGTACTTTCTGGTTCTTTGAGCTTAAAATAATACCTCACTATTTCACGACACATTCTATTCGTTGTCTTGCTATCGAAACCTGAGTCTGACAATTCGTAGATTTTATTCATAAAAGGCTCATTCCCAATCAGAGCCAGTAGGTTTGAAGGAAGGCCTTCAGTTTTTTTCATAAAACACCTCAATAACACTGTACGGGTTAATTATAGTAGAAAAACAGACTACTGAGCTCGCTAAGAACCTTGAGGTGGGCCTTTGCGCTGTAACACAGAGCAATTTCAGAGATATGTACTATAATTTTCGAATTGACACTACAGTTCGGATGATCGGGAATGGATTGGCGGCACCAAATCGTGGGTACAGACGCCTCAGGTGGCCTTCACTGGCAGCTGGAGGTTGACTGCTCTACCCCCACTACTCTAACCCTCACGCTAAGCGGTGCTTGGGTTTTGATGGCGAGTTTGCCTTCACTTGATAGTGTTGTTGCTGCAATTCAACGTTGCCCTGAGTTGACGACAATCGATATCAACACTCAGAATCTGAGCGTCTATGACAGCGGCATGGTCGTCTGGTTAATGAAAGTGGAAAAACTCTGCACGGAAAATCAATTTTCATTTAAAATATCATCCTTAACTGAGGATGTTCAACGTTTATTTCAGCTGGCCCATGAAGTACCACCCCGCGGATTTGTGCATGAAGAGGAAGATAAAAGTATTTTAGGTAATGTCGGATTAGCCATGAAAACAGTATGGCATCGATCAAATGAACTCATGGAAATCTTAGGCGCTACTTTAATAGGATTCGGCCGAATACTCGGTAGTAAAGCAAGATTCCTCAGAAAAGATATTCTACGTTTTATTCAAACGGGCGGACATGAGGCTCTGGGAATTGTCAGTTTAACGGCTTTTCTCATCGGAATTACCTTAGCGATTATTGGTGGCACTCAACTCAAAAAATACGGGGCGCAAGAGTATATTGCGAACATTGAGATTGTGGGGATTCTTCGTGAATTAGGCTGCTTAATTACAGGCATTGTAATGGCGGGCCACACCGCTTCTGCTTACGCAGCAGAAATAGGGGCTATGCAGGTTCACGAAGAATTAGATGCATTACAAAGCTTAGCCATCTCAAGAACTGATTTTTTGGTGATGCCACGTGTCCTCGCACTTGTAATTACGATGCCTATTTTAGTCATTTATGCCAATGTAATCGCAAACATGGGTGGCTTGCTATTTTCAGTCTTCATACTGAAAATCTCATACCTTGAATATATTGACAATGCACGCGAAGCTTTCGCACTGGCCGATTTTTTTATCGGCATTGTAAAAGCCTTTATTTTTGGCTATTTAATCGCTATTGCAGGTTGCTTACGAGGGCTACAGTGTGGACGCAGTGTTTCAGAAGTTGGCGATTCTGCGACCTCTGCCGTCGGCTTAGCGATGATATTAATTATCATCGCGAATGTGGTGATCGATCTGATGTTATATGCATTGAGAATTTAAAGATGGCACAAGCAATTGAAGTCAACAATTTAACAATGGGATACCGCAATTTTATTGTGCAAAAAGAGATTTCTTTTTCGGTGAAATCAGGGGAGATTTTTGTGGTGATGGGTGATAGTGGATGCGGAAAAAGCACACTAATGCGCCACATGATTGGCCTAAATGCACCAATCGCTGGCGATATTACTTACGATGGAAAAAGTCTTTGGGCAGTGAACTCAGAAGATCGATTGAATATGATGCGTCATTTTGGTGTGTTGTTCCAAACCGGAGCCCTCTGGAGTTCTTTGACTTTAGCGCAAAATGTGAGCCTACCTCTTGAGCAATTTACCACACTCACTACAGCTGAGATCAAAGATATGGTGAGCTATAAATTAGCCTTAGTAGGACTGGCGGGATTTGAGAAATTCTACCCTTCTGAACTCAGTGGGAGCATGCAAAAAAGAGCCGGATTGGCCAGAGCCATGGCCTTAGATCCAAAGGTATTATTTTGTGATGAGCCCCTTTCAGGATTGGATCCTATCGCTTCAAAACGTTTAGATGATTTGCTCTTACAGATTCGTGATAGTTTGGGCACAACCCTCGTTATTGTGACCCACGAATTAGAAAGTATTTTTGGGATCGCAGACAATGCTATCTTTTTAGATTCAGACACAAAAACCCTCATGGCCATGGGCGATCCTCATATCATGCTGAAAGAAACAACAAATGCAAAAATCCGTCAATTCCTAACAAGGAGTCGCTAAACCATGAGAAAAGAAGTCAGCAACCGTTTAATAGGATTATTCGTAATCCTTGGCTTAGCCTTGATGTTTGCCTTCGTGATGGCTTTTGGAATAGGAAAATATTTTCAAGAACGGAAAAAATTTGTACTCTATTTTGAGGGGTCTTTACATGGTTTAGATGTTGGTGCACCCGTTGAATTTCGCGGTGTGAAAGTCGGTGAAGTAGAAGAAATCCGTGTTGAACTTAATCATCGCACCAACGATTTGACTTTACCGGTAATTATTACCATACATCCAAAGCAAATTATTGAGACCAATGGACTCACAAATCAGAGCTCTAAAGATGTATTAAACAATCTCATTGACAAAGGTTTAAGTGCCGAAATTAACTCCGAGAATTTACTCACAGGTTCGCTGTTTGTTGAGTTAGATATCCGCTCAGACCTACAATTTAAACCTCATAAAAGCAATACCCGTCTCACTGAGATCCCGACTATCACTAAACGTTCTGATAAACTTTCAGACATGTTAAAAACCGCACACAATACCTTAGACAGCATCGATAAATTTGTGAGCTCAGAAAAATTATCTAAGAGTATGGATGATTTTAGCGCCATGATGAAATCCGGGAAATCGGCCATGGGTACCGCTGAAATTACGATTAAGGATGCAGGTAATACTGTTGTCAAATTGAATAAACATATCGATCCTATCTCGATTCGATTAATGAATACATTGGCGGAATTTCCTGATACCGTAACAGCTATCAGAGTATTTGTGGATTATTTATCGCGCCATCCAGAGGCACTACTCAAAGGAAAAGGACAGTAAGATGACCCGATTAAAATGCCTTGTTTTATTATTAGCAATGATATTGACGGGCTGTGGCACATCAAAGCCCAGTAATTTCTATATCCTGAATGATGTGGGAACCTATCCCATTCATTCGCTGTCAAAATCACAGCATCCTGTTATTGGTGTCGGTCCTATCACCTTCGCCAAATATCTAAACCAACCTCAGATTGTCACACGTGATTCTCAAAATCAACTTCGTTTGGATGAATTTAATCGATGGGCTGAACCCTTAGCGGATAATTTTACTCGTGTCCTGGCAAAAGATCTCAACGCCACATTAAAAAACCATTCTGTTATTGTTTATCCTTCAGCGAATTTTGAGACCATCCAGTACCAGGTGACAATGAATGTCGATCGTTTTGATGCGACTACCGATGGGAGAGTGTTTGCCGAAGTGAGTTGGACAATCCTCAATAAGAAAACCGAAAGGCGTTTAATTTCCTCTTCAAAATCCTATTCTGACCTTCTTGGGGGCCACTTTAGCTATACAGAATTAGCTGGTTGTCTGAGTAGAATAACAGCAAGAATTGCCAAAGATATTGCGCATGATTTTACCAATACGAGAATGAAAAATTAAAACAGGATGGGACAAAGCTTGATCGGTAGTCTGGTGGAGAATAAGATCCTCCACCACCCTACGCTGCTAAGATAAGCTTGTTAATGAGCTCTCATCAAAGCAATATTAAAGCTCAGTGATATTATTTCTTAGACAGAAATGACATACCACGCAAAGAGCGTTTGAAATTATCGCAATAATTCAAAGGAACACTCACATCTGATGTCGCTTTGACTTCGTCCAAGAGTTCATCCAACATGCGATTTAACTCTCGATTTCCGGTATCGCTGTGTCTAGCATCAACCAGATGGATAGTGAGTAAGGCGTTATGCACAGACCAGTCGGCTTCAATATCAACTGTTCCTTTGCCGAGCTTGGATTTGAACTTAACGTGCTCAAGCATTTTGCCTTCTGTCAGTTGACCATTTCGCGTCATTGTGATGGTAGCAGTACCTTGAACGCCCATTTCAGCTAATTCTTCAACGTCATCCAAGGACACAGTACTAGATTGGGCTACAATAAAGTCGGCGTATTCATTGTCAGTCAGAGTCGGACAAGTATTTTGACCTAAGGCCAACACAGGAATTAACAATAAAGAAGCAAAAAATGCTACAAATTTACTCATATTTTATCCTCATTTAAAAGATTTATTTAGGAATAGCAATAGTACCACAGTCGCTTTGACAGAATCCAGATGCCCTACTACCCTTATTGTGGGACATTAGCTTTTTAGATCAATCTGAAAAGTGATGCAAAAATTAAACATTTAGGGAGTAACATCATGATAAAGTCAATGACACACCTTTTAGCTATTTCTGCGATTGCTTGCGCTTCTGTAGCGTTTGCTGGTAACCAGAATGGCGGCAGCTCTAAACCTATCGTTGCTTATAACAACAACGGGGGTAGCTCCAAACCTATCGTTGCTAACCGCGACAACGGTGGTAGCTCTAAACCTA
>CAZMLO010000004.1:0-70077 GCA_964567285.1 uncultured Gammaproteobacteria bacterium | reverse complement strand
GCTAACCGCGACAATGGCGGTAGCTCCAAACCTATCGTTGCTAACCGCGACAACGACGGCAGCTCTAAACTATAATGCTATCGGATCCTATGTGAAAAATAGCTTCCGTATAAAACAGTTATTAATGCGGCTTTTTAGCCGCATTAATACTGATCCCCTCCATGGCCATCAGCTTGAAAAAATCGTAGGTCATATACTCTAGCTTTTCTTCTCCCCACGAATTTCGCAGGTAGAAAACACCTGTTTGACTCTCCCCTTTAGCATTTCCCACAGTCAGCTTGTCGTTATATCCAAAAATTACGGCATCATGCAAATACCAAATAGCATCGCCTTGACTAAAATACAGCACTGAAGCAAATGCCGATTTCAGATCATTACTCGCAAACCAGGCATCATTATCTTCATTAATATTCCCACCCCGCTCTAGTACACCGTTAAATAAAAATTCTACAACCACTCGGTTTCCTTCAGACAAGGATTTTCTTAAAGCGGCCAAAGAAGCCTCTGGGGTAACCCAGCCATCGCTATTATTTCCCAGCGTCAAAATCCGATCAGGATCATCATCAACCCAATAAGTATGCGCAAAAGCGAATAAAACTTGAGGTTCAATGTGATAGCTATGATAGGCATCTTCACTATGAGCATGGTAACTTGCAACACTCAATTTTTGATTTTCATATTTTTTGTTGTAAAGGAGTGGGTAGGTTTTCACATTATTACAATAGCCTTTTTTCTGATCAGCGATGCTCATAATTCCATAATGAGCAATATAGTCCAACACAATCCTTATTGAACTGCCCAACCACAAACTATGATAATAACTATTCTCAGCCAAACTCGTACTTAACTGCAATAAACACAGCTGACTAATATAATCACCTTTATTTATCGCAGCATCAATGGCAGCTGTCACCGCAAAAGTGACACAAGTAGGATATTTCCCTTGATCTAAAACAGGCACACCGTTCATGCCCAAATTCACTTCAGAAGGTAAATTATCACTCCAGGAGCGTGCCGTTTTTTGAGTGAACCATTGACTCCGTAATCCCTGCATTTCTATAACGCCAGGTGATAATTTTACTGGCTGTGCTGCTCGATTCTGAGGCGACAAATAAAGCGATTTATTCCAAGGAAATTGATCGGCGAATGCAACGCTTGAGAGCAAAATTAGACTAAGAATCCATCCTTTCTTCATTGCTAAATAATCCAGTTCTGTTGACGAAGGGGCAAGTGAGAAGGATTAATTCATTTTCTGAGGCAAGTCAATAACCTAAGGGGTCAAATTTGGCAAAATAACAAATAAGGGAAAGTAGTCTGACTCCTTTATTTGATATTTTGTCAGAATTACCCCCTTGCCTTGTCCCCTTCCCACTTTACTCCCAAATAATCATTGATTTGCTGGCATCAATTTTTTCAAATTGTGATTGGTACTGAGCTTCGATAGCAGGACGTTTGATTTTTAGGGTAGGTGTTAATAGGTGATTTTCGGGGGTCCATTCTGTTTTGACGATATAGAGGTGCCCTACTTGCTCATAATGAGACAGTGTGGCATTAACTTCTGAAAGGGATTGTTCGAGTGATTTCTCTACGGCAGCTCGCGATTCACTCAGACCTTTGGGAGAGAGATTTATAATCAGTATTGTCCTATTCAATCCCGATCCGATCAGACAACACTGTGCAATCATCGGATTATGGGCAAATTGATGCTCAATCGGGAGGGGTATCACAAATTCACCTTTAGCTGTTTTGAAAGGATCTTTTGTTCGCCCTATGATGCGGATGTAGCCTTCCTCATCGATACTCCCCATATCACCCGTGTGTAAGAACCCATCCTCCGTGTAAAGCGCTGCAGTTAATTCAGGTTCAAGATAATAACCGGGAGTATCACCCGGTGACTTGATTAATAATTCCCCATTCTCTGCAATTTTAGCCTCAACACCGTGACGCACTTTTCCTACGGTTCCCACTTTTCGATGATGCGGCTTGCACATTGTCGCATCCGCTAAATTTTCAGTTTGGCCATAACCTTCATAAATCATAATCCCTAATCTCTCAAACCACTCGATAATAGAGGGTGAAATAGGTGCAGCCCCTGTTAAATTAAAGACCGATCGGTCTAACCCCATATGATGAATGATTTTCTTTTTGAGCAGCGAATTCACCAGAGGAACTTTCAATAGGATGTCTAATTTTTTTTGAGGAACCTTAGCCAAAATGCCCGATTGAAAAACTTTCCAAATTCTTGGTACTGCAAAAAATAAATCCGGTCTGATGTCTCTCATATTTTCAGGGAATTTTTCAACTGATTCTACAAATGAAATGCTACTCTTCCAATCAATACTCAAAAATTCAATAGCGACTCTTTCTACCACATGAGCCAAAGGTAAATAGGAAACAAAATGCAGAAAATCAGGAAAATTCAGCTCTTTGAAATCTTGCATTGCACACTGATGATAACGCGCTAAGGTTTCAAATCTAATCATCACGCCTTTGGGACTGCCTGTGGTACCTGATGTATAAATCAGTGTCATCAATTCTTCCGGTTGAGGCAAAGGGTTCCCAATGAGGGGCAAATATTCATCTAAAATTTTATCCCACTCAAAATCAGTGCGAATCACTTTGTTATAAGGAAATCCCACACGTTTCAGTGATTCAGGAATGCCCGATTTCTGTATTTCAGGATGATCTAATTTTCCCACAAAAATTAATTGGCAATCCGAATGTTTTAAAATAAATTGAATATCTTCCGAATGTTGCGTCGCGTACAAGGGCACCGAAACCATTCCTGCCAGCATGATGGCAAAATCGGTCATAATCCATTCAGCGCAATTTTTCGATAAAATAGCAACTCTATCGCCTGGTTTTAATCCTTGTTGTTGCAAAAAATTGGCCAAACGACGCGCAATGTCCATCGTCTGTTTCCAGGTATATTCGTGCCACTGCCCATCAATGGGCTGTCGCAAATAAACCTCGTCAGCACGATTCAATTCGTTGGAATACAGAGACGTCAAAGGAAATACGCCATTCTTCAGCATTCTTACCTACCTTACGCTTATATGTTCCTACTTACAGTATAGCACAGAGAGAAGGGGTCAAGTAAGAAAGGTGTCAGGTCTCAAATTGACGATTTCAGTTTTGAACTGAAATCGTCAATTTGAGACCTGACACCTATTAACGTTTAAAATCTGCCATAAAATTTAAAAGCGCATCAACCCCTGCTTCAGGCAGGGCGTTATAGATACTGGCACGCATTCCGCCCACCAGCTGATGCCCTTTGAGATAAAGAAGCCCTGCGGCTTTGGCTTGTGCTAAAAAAGCATCGTTGAGGGATTCATCCCGAAGGCGAAAAACGACGTTCATTCTGGAACGATATCGATGATCGATGTTATTGAAATAAAAATCAGACTGATCGATATAAGAATATAACTTAGCGGCTTTACGCGCATTAATTTCAGCAATCGCTGCTACTCCACCCTGCTTTTTTAGCCATTTAAATACTAAGCCACACACATACCAAGAGAATGTGGGCGGCGTATTGTAAAGAGAATTTTGATTCACATGGTTTTGATAATCATAAAGACAAGGCGTGATTGGCAAGGCTTGACCGACTAAATCCTTTCTCACAATCACTACAGCCAATCCAGCAGGCCCAATGTTTTTTTGAACCCCCGCATAAATTAATCCATAACCTTCGATATCGATCGGTCGCGATAAAATATTAGATGACATATCAGAGACTAAAGGCACAGAACCTGTTTCGGGAATAAAAGAATATTCGACACCATTAACGGTTTCATTATCAACAATATGCACATACGCTGATTCAGCATTGAGCGTCCAGGTTGAAAAATCAGGTATTGTGGTAAAACCGGTGCTTTCTGCGCTAGCGACAGTATTAGCCTGACAATATTTTGAAGCTTCTTTGGCAGCCAATCCCGACCAAACGCCGGTATTGACATAATCAGCCGATACTTTGCCACGCAATAAATTGAGCGGCACCATTGAAAATTGCCCTCGACCACCGCCTTGAACAAACAACACATGGTAATCATCTGAAATGGATAATAATTCTCTAAAATCTTTTTCTGATTCAGCAGCGAATTCACGAAAGGCATCGCCACGGTGACTGATTTCCATCACCGAAGCACCTAGCCCACGCCAATCAAGCAGCTCGTCTCGAACTTGATTCAATACCTCTTCAGGCAAAGTGGCGGGACCCGCACTAAAATTGTACCCTCTCATCTGCTTCCTTATAAATAAGGGGGTCAAGTCTTGAATCATGAATCAGGACTTGCCCCCTTCTGATGTGAGGGAGCAAGTCCTGATTCATGATTCAAGACCTGACCCCCTTCAGAGTTAGTGTAATTCCGTGCCCGGATCCAATTGGGTGTTGCACGCTTCAGAGTCTACTTCTTCAACACGACGCAATCCAACCAGCTGCTCTTCACCGCCTAAATTAATTAAGCGCACACCCTGTGTATTACGACCGACCACTGAAATTTCTTCCACACGCGTTCGCACCAAAGTGCCTTGATCACTGATCAATAAAATCTCGTCTTGCTGCTTAACAGCTTCAGCACCCACCACTTCGCCATTGCGTTCATTCACGATGATGCCGATTACGCCTTGACCACCTCGGCCGATGCGTCGAAATTCTGACATCTCCGTGCGTTTACCATAACCGTTGGCAGTGGCTAATAAAATAGCCTCGTCATCTTTAGCGCTTAATAATGCTATTAATTTCTGATTGTCTTTCAATTTAATGCCGCGTACACCAGCCGCCGATCGTCCCATCGGTCGAACCAGCGATTCTTCAAAGCGAATCACTTTTCCGGTGTTGGCTACCAGCATAATATCTTGCTTGCCATCAGTTTTGATCACCCCAACCAAATCATCGCCTTCACGAATATCCAACGCAATCAATCCGCTATTTCGAGGTCGTGAAAATTGAGACAAGGCCACTTTTTTCACGGTACCTTTGGCTGTTGCCATAAACACAAAATGATCATCATCAAATTCGCGGATCGGCATGATGGCGCTGATGCGCTCACCTTCTCCTAATGGCAGTAAATTAACCAAAGGACGCCCTTTGGCAGCCCTGCCTGCCTGCGGAATTTTATACGCTTTGAGCCAGAATAATTTGCCCTGATTGGAGAAACACAGCAGCGTATCATGAGTATTCGAGACCACCAGATGTTCAATATAATCTTCTTCTTTAACAGCAGCCGCCGATTTTCCTTTGCCACCCCGATGTTGCGCTTGATAGATTTCTAGTGGTTGAGATTTCGCATAACCTTCTGAAGAAATCGTCACCACCACCGTTGATTCTGGAATTAAATCTTCGACCGATAATTCTTCTTCATTATCAATAATCACCGTTCGACGTTCGTCACCAAATTGATCTTTGATCTCCAGCAATTCATCTCGGATCACTTCCATCAACCGATCGGGATCCGCCAATATATGCAGTAAATCTTTTATAAGATCTAAAATCTCTTTGTATTCATCCAATATTTTATCTTTTTCTAGACCCGTTAATCGGTGCAAACGCAAATCTAAAATGGCTTGGGCTTGATCGGGTGAGAGATGATACCCTCCCTCTTTGAGCCCATATTCAGCCGATAAATTATCCGGACGAGAAGCATCAGAACCGGCTCGTTCCAACATTTCTAAAACATGACCTGGCTGCCAGGCTTGAGCCACCAATCGATCTTTAGCTTCCGCAGGCGTTCTGGAAGATTTAATCATGGCGATCACTTCATCGATGTTCGCCAGTGCAATTCCCAATCCTTCTAAAATGTGAGCACGTTCACGGGCTTTTCTCAAATCATAAATGGTACGCCGGGTAACCACTTCACGTCGGTGCCGAATAAAAGCTTCTAATAGTGCTTTGAGCCCAAGACAGCGCGGTCGACCTTGATCCAGCCCCACCATGTTAATGCCAAAAACCACCTGAAGTTGAGTCTGTTGATAAAGATTATTCAAAACGACTTCAGCATTTTCGCCACGACGTAATTCGATATAAATGCGCATCCCTTCTTTATCGGATTCATCACGTAAAGCCGTGATGCCTTCTAATTTTTTATCTTTGACTAATTCAGCAATTTTCTCAATCAAACGCGCTTTATTCACTTGATAAGGTAACTCAGTGACAATGATCGCCTGTTTTTCACCCACATCTTCAAATTCAGCTTTACCTCGGATCAGAACGCGACCACGCCCTGTTTTATAGGCTTCAACGATGCCTGCACGTCCATTGATAATACCCCAGGTGGGAAAATCAGGACCGGGTATGTGTTGCATCAATTCGTTTAAATCTGCCTGAGGATTATTGATTAAAGCTACACAAGCATCGATGACTTCGTTGAGATTGTGGGGTGGAATATTCGTTGCCATCCCCACCGCAATACCTGAAGATCCGTTCACTAACAAATTCGGTACACGGGTTGGCATCACTACGGGCATCGATTCGCTGCCATCATAATTCGGTGCAAAATCAACCGTTTCTTTATCCAAATCGGCCATCAAAGAATGGGCAATTTTCGCCATCCGAATTTCGGTATATCGCATCGCCGCAGGCGCATCGCCATCAATCGAACCGAAGTTACCTTGACCATCGACGAGCATATAACGCAGTGAAAAAGGCTGCGCCATTCGAACAATAGTATCGTAGACAGCAGTATCACCATGAGGATGATATTTACCAATCACATCACCCACAATACGCGCGGATTTTTTATACGGTTTATTCCAGTCGTTTTTTAATTCATTCATCGCAAATAAAACACGTCGATGTACAGGCTTAAGCCCATCGCGCACATCCGGCAACGCGCGACCTACAATAACGCTCATCGCGTAATCCAGATACGACTGTTGTAGCTCGTCTTCTATGTTGACGGCTATAATTTCCTTCGCGTGATCTTGCATAGTTAAACCTTAAAACCCGTTAAAAATTCAATCCCGTATTGTAACAGTTTCTCGCATTAAAATGAATGATAATATAATAGGGCATTGAGCTCTGAGCAGCCGAGCCTCATCCCGCCTCTGACCTCTTCCTCAATTCTTGCCCCCCATGGTATAGTGCTACCAACTCACACAGCCTAGGGGAAGTTATAATGCAAACCGTTGATACTCTGATTCATGCACATTGGCTTATTCCTATAGTTCCCAAAGGCGAAGTTTATGAGCATTATTCTTTGGCGGCACATCAAGGAAAAATTCTTCAGATTTTGCCGACAACGGAAGCGAAAAAACAGTATCAAGCGGATAAGGAATTCAATCTTCAAGATCACGTGCTTTTGCCTGGATTAGTCAATGCCCATGCCCATAGCCCGATGGTATTATTTCGAGGGCTTGCTGATGATCTAGCCCTGATGGACTGGTTGAATACTTATATCTGGCCTGCCGAAAATAAATGGGTGAATCCAGAATTTATGATCGACGGCATGCAGCTTGCTATGGCTGAGATGATCCGTGGCGGCACCACCTGTTTTAATGAGCATTATTTTTTCCCGGACATCGCGATGGACAGCATTGCCAAAGCTGGCATGCGAGCTCGGGTGGGTTTGATGGTTTTGGAAGTGCCAACACCTTGGTCTAAAGATGCTGCTGATTGCTTTATGAAGATTGAGCAGTGCTTGGCTCAGGGAAGCCCTTCAGAATTGATTCAATTTAGCTGGGCACCGCATTCCCCCTATGCCGTTTCCGATGAAAACCTGTTAAAAATCATAGACATAAACAAAAACCTCAATCTTCCCATTCATATGCATGTCCATGAAACGGCGGATGAAGTGAATCAAAGTATAGAGCGCTACGGCGTTCGCCCTCTAAAGCGTTTGGCGAACTTAGGGCTCCTCTCACCACGGCTTCAAAATGTCCACATGACACAGGCCCTGGATGAAGACATTCAGCTGCTCAAGGATAACGGTTGCCATGTGGTGCATTGTCCAGAAGGTAATCTCAAATTAGCAAGCGGTTTATGCCCCGTTCAGCGCTTACGCGATAATGGCATCAATGTAGCCCTGGGCACCGATGGAGCTGCCAGCAATAACAACCTCGACCTGTTTGGTGAAATAAGGACGGCGGCATTAATTGGAAAAGTCGTTGCGAATAGCCCTACTGCTACCAGTGCCATCGATATTTTGGAAATGGCGACACTGGGGGGCGCCAAAGCCATGCACCTGGACTCTGATATAGGCTCCCTAGAAGCGGGTAAAGCCGCCGATCTGATTGCTGTGAATCTTCAGCATCTGAACACCCAGCCTGTCTACCACCCTATCTCTCAATTAGTTTACGCAGCCGAATGCAGCCAAGTCAGTGACGTGTGGATTGCGGGAAAACAGATTCTTAAAAATCAAGGGATTACAACGATAGACCGAGAAAGCTGCTTAGCAACAGCACAGAAATGGGCAGAACGGCTGATGCCTTAACCCAAGAAACCTCCTCAGCTTGAACCCAGAAATGGGCAGTAGTGTAGACTGAACACTCGCGATGAAGGTACCGTCATCGCGAGCGTAGCCATCGAAAAAGGAAGCCGGCAGCCTCAGTTTAGTTTACTACAGCTAATCCGTCATAATCAGAACCTGAGCTTGATGAATAGTCATCAGTATACTCCTCGACACTATCAAGGTCAGCGTCACTTGCTCTAACAGCACCCGGCCTCATCTTGGCATTGAAGAAAGCGTCGCGGCGATCGAAAAACGCTGCATCAGCATCGGCACCTTCTGGGTTACGTTTTCGTTTTTTCCCCGCAGCAACCACAGACTCAGGCAACAATATCCGCTCTGCAGGCAGTGGTTTCTTTGGATTTGTATTTTCCAAAGTCAACACGGGCGTAGCGTCTTTGAAAGCGTTGTCAATGGCCGCTTTATTCAAGGCCATCGATGAACCGGTTGCCATAACCACCGTCAGCGTGGAAGGGCTTACAAGGTTTAAAAGCCAGGTTGGCAAATAATAAGAATTGATAGCGCCACCACCAGCCGTTGCACCATTACCATAACCATTCAGCACAATCGCTGCACCAAAGGCCATCGCTATACCGGTACGTACTGCTGTCGTCAGATCTTTATAGGGATTTGCACGAAATGCGTTGTAGCTATTCTTGATGGTCTGCCACAGTTTGCCGTAGTAGATCAAATTGCAGAAAGTCGCCACACCATAGAGAACGCCCACGACCATCTTGCTGATTTTACCCGCGAAGAGCAAACCAACATTGAATAAATTTTGCGTGCTCAGCACACCGTTCACCACACCCGAGATCGCCGTTAAGGCATTCGCAATTCCTAAAGCCAGCTTATCACTCAAGCCTAAAAATACTTTGAATGAATCCGCTGTACCTGAAACTGAAAGCACAGAATAACCCCAAGTTGCAAGAAAAGCCGCCACAAAAGCCATAACAGCAAAGAGCGGAGATAAAATCAACTTGAGCAACCAACGTGCATAGTGTGCGAATTGTTCTCGCTTTAAGCGCCCTTGGATAGGATAGAATTGTTCTCTTAAATATTCGACCTTAGCAAGGACCTCTTGATACGCTTTGCTATCTCGTCCAGTTCTGAATAAACGAGTCAGTTCTTCCTCGAGAGGAAGCAATGCGTCCTCATAAGCCTTAACCTGTGCTTTCAGATTCTGAACGTCGGTATTGTACTCAGGTGGGACGACATAACTGACTATACCGTCCTTAAGACCAGCAAAGAAACTCTTGAAAGTGTGTCCTCGCAGCCCCTTCAGAATTCCAGCGCCCACTTGGAAGAAGATGGATGTCATACCGACTACGGTTAAGGCCGACACGAAACCTGCCCCAATCGACAGCCATACTGGGGCGGTCGAGATCGCAAATCCGAATAAGGCGACCAAACTCATCATCACTAATCCGCCAGCAACAATCGCTGTTGCCAAAGAAAGTCCTAACCACAGATACAGCGATAATTTTAGTGGCCAACTCAAGCCACGTGAGAGCTCACCTTTGATAACACCCATGAAGAACCCACGAATGTCTCGGGTAAATAAGAATATGTTGGTGACCCCGCAAGAAATGCCGATCAATACCGCAAAGGCACCGGTGGCCGTAAAAACGGCGATGGCGACTTGCCCTAAAGTGACAATGGCAGAGAAAATGATTGAAGTAGCCAATACTCCGCGTTTTTTCCGACGCATCGAGGTTTTCGCTTGTGTAGCTTCGTGTTCATAGCGAGTACTGTGATCATAGGGTACCTTCTTATAAGTATCGGTTTTTTCACCGCGTTCGATATGTCCTCTGGCAGAGAGAATGTCTAATATTTTCTCTTTGAACTCGGGATTTTTTAAATTACCGTCAGATAGATCTAGATTCGCATCATTGAATTTAGCAAGATCAATATCACCCTCAATTCTTCTTCCCAGTGTATCCAAAACAGCATAGCGCCCTGTTTCCAAAAGGTAGATTTTGCCCTTTTCTAAGTTACCTGCGGGCAATGGATCCGCTTCAAGCAATTGATAATCATTGGTTTGGAATTTGCTAGAAGTTAGATGGGTGAATCGCCAACCATAGTCCAGTTCAGCTGCTAATCGATTAAAAGATAACTTCAATTTGCGAACAATGGCCACATGCTTAACGTTATCGTCTGAGAATGTCATACCCATAGCCTGTGGTGACATCGCGATGATCTTTTCAATTTCTTGGCCTATCTTGTCGACATAGCGTTCAACCGCTTTGCGACGGGCAAGCGCTCCATCAAGACCCTTATCATTAACATCGGCTAATTCGTCTTTCAACAATGAAGCCAATAATTCCTCCGGCGTTTGATCCGGGAAGCCGTAGAGCAAAGGATTATTCTGAGGCTTTTGTTCGTAGATGTAGGTAAATAGTGTGATTATTTCAGCAAGATGGGGATTTCGGCCATTGCCTTTACCTACCATACCATAGGGCTGAGCATCAGAGAGTGTTTTAGCGAATTGGGCATATTCGAGACGATCTTGTTTTTGCAAGGCCTGAGATAATTTCTGAATCTCTTTAGGTTGATTCAGATTATAAACTTGTGCTTCATCGTCCCGTGATAAACTACCTTCATTCAATCTACATAGCACATCGTCACATATCTTCTTCTGCTCCCCCTGTAGTGCATCATGGGCCTTCAGTATCTCTAAATAAGCCTGACGTTTGATTTTCATGCGCTCATTAGGGGCTTCGGAAATCCAGGGGCTTTGAGTTAAACCAAAAAGTCTACTGAAAAAGGATCGTTCCCTTTGAGCTTCTCTAGACTTAAGACCCAAGGCGTTTTTTGTTGAGCCTTCAAAGTTTTTTTGTACTATTATTGGCGTTTCTTCAGATTTTCGAGACATAATTCCCCCTAATTCCCCATTTAAACACGATTGCAATATATCATAATCCAGCAAATTTTGTCAATCTAAATCCACCACTTATCGCTATTTCAGCCCTACAGCCCTTGACTCCTCTCTAGGCCTTCCTCAACGCGATCGAGTCCCGCATGTCGTCTTAGCGCTGTCAGGAGCTGGCTTAAAGTCTGAGTTGCAGGCGTATTATCAAGTCCTAAACTGGCTTTATAAGCCTGATTCAACAATTTCTGAGCTAGCTCAAAAGCCTTTGCAGGTATAAGGATATCAGAGCCATCGGGCCCTAATCTAAATCCTTCGAGCACGCTGATCAGAGCATTTCTCAACGGCTTTAGGTGACTAAACCAAAATGAAAATGAATTGGCCTTGTAAAGGTCTGAATCGATGATATGAATCATCGAAATTAGATGAACAGCTTGCAGTTGCTGAATATCGGCATATTTAACGGTAGAAAGCACCGGCAAAATCTGTAAATCAGAATCCATTACTGCAGGAAACTGACGCAATCCCAATGACAAACAGCGATTGATGGATATATCAACATGGGTCATTTCTTCAATATCATGAATGATATAAAACTCGGCTCTATTACCTCTTTGAACAGAAATATTGAAGAGCTGAGCTAAAATTGGTCTGAGGACATAGGTGATGTGATGAGGATCAACACAACCCAGCTCAAAATGTTGGATGAGTTTTTTCAGCAGCGGATTTAATTTCGCTAAACAGGCTCGTTGTGTTTGGTCTATCCAAATCTTAAATTCATGAGTAGTATCATGCGTTTTCTTGCCTACTATACCATCGAGCAAATCACCTAAATAACGATGAAATTCATCAAAACCTTCAATTTTACCTGCACAGACTGAGCTTAAATTTCGTAGATGCTGAATTACCGAGTTAAACTGTCGTTCAGTATTCAGTAACCGTTCTACTTCAGGAGCACATACTGCCACAAACCGTTTAAGATAATATTCTTGATGCCTAGCAGGCACTTCCACACCTGCTTTCAAACGAAGAACACCTTGCGAAAACTGTTGCCATAGTAAATCTCGAGAAGAATCGCGCTGACCTACTACGGAAAGTGTCTCGCACGAACTAGCACCAATATATCTTTGAATGCTTTGATCTAAAAGCTCAAAAATAAAAACCTCAATTTGCTGATCAATTTGTTCTAAAAAAGGTTTGGTGGTATTGGGGAATTTTTCAACAAAACCGTGCCAAACAGGATCAGAATTAATCCTTGATCGCCATCGAGAAGGCATCATTCTTAAACGTTCGGTCAAAGGCACATCCTCAGAAAATAACGAATTTTTTAATATACTGACCATCTGCGGCATAGCGTGTGTAAGCAAGGCTCTTGCTCGTACGAGAATCGCATCTCGTAATTTTGATTGAAAATTAATTGCAGTTTTCCGTACACGTTGTTCTACTGAAAATTTAGAATATTGTTCCAACATCTCAAAAAGTGAATCAGCACTGGATCTAGCGTTTATAGCCCTCACAAGAGTCGGAAATTGTGATGTCATGTACATCAGGAAACGTAAATCCAGATCATCTTTATAAACTTCATTACACTGCTCTTTTATTGTCGAAAGCTCTGCCGGCTTCAGAAGCTTTAGAATGTGTTGTATGTCTTCCGAAGCAAAAAAATCATCTATAATTTTCGCTTTCCAATCAACTGCTGTTTTCCATTGATAGCTTCGAAAAAACTGCCCAAATCGTACTAATAATGCTGTAGCGTGATGCGATTGAAGCAAATCCAAAATCGAATCATAAACCACATATTCTAAGGATCCGAATTCCTGATCGAGATCGTCAACGTTATAGACTCGCCCTTGAACTTCAATCGGTTTGATACTCTTCCGAAGGTGATGTGTATATTCAGCAATTTCCCTGGGTGAGGGTAAAACAAAGTCTTTGGTATATTGTGCTACGCAGGCGTCTAATACATTCTCGCCACGCACTCTCAGATCTTGAAATAAAGCACATATCGTTGAGCGAGCTTGGCCTAAAATATCATTGTCAAATTGTTGTTTTACATTGTCTAAATAATTATAAGGCTCAAGGTCAAAATCAAACTCTATGGCTTCCGCTAAGGTGGGGTTTTGTTTGAGTGGCCATATACGGAAGGTTCTTACTGGGGCTGATGGTTCCCCCATCATACGATTTGCCCAAGACCCTCTAACAGCGAGATCCTGATCAAGAATTTGAGACCTGTATGCGTACTTTTCTTCAGACTCAACATATATTCTGCCGGTATTTCCATAAACACTGAGACCTCTCAAATCAAAGCAAACCATTCCTCCGTCAGTCAGGGAAGCGAGGGTTCGACGGATGAACAAATCTTCAAGATTCTGCAAGCATAAAAAACCACAATCTTTCTCACGTATTTGCTGAATGGCTAAGAAACTGAAACAAAGGCTATTTTGAAAAGTAGGCATTAACATTTTTTTGATAATTTCAGCATAAAGAAGTTCTCTGGCCTTTTTTGAACCCTTTTCTTTTTCAGCACTGGGATCTAAAATATATATTTCAACTTGCTGTTCTTTTGGATTCCAGACACAAAAATAATTGATGTAATGGTTTTTGTCGAGATTCAATATACCAGCAATAATAACGGGGATTTTTGAATTTTCTCGCGCATCTTTTAATAAGCATACCAAGATATGCTGCATTTGTTCATAAATGCTATTGATCTGAGGCGATTGGGAATTTTGCTCAAATAACCATTGAAAACAAGTCGGCATTAAAAAGTATCGGATAGGATCATTTACTTCATGTGGTGGTGTCTTCGATCGAATCCAATCCAATCCCATGAGAATGTCAGTATCTACCAGGGTATAAGCATTTTCAGGGGTTAAGCACTGCCTTGGATTGGCTCCGGGGAAAAGATAGCCTTGCGGCAATTGTTGAGATGCGGGATCAAGTGGTTCAGTTTGGTTTTTCGCTGATCTAATTTCTACTCTTTCTAATTCCACCCTGTACCCCACTATTCTATTAGAATGTCAAATACTGTAGTTTAAAGGTTCTATCTTAACATAATCTTAAAGTGAGGGAAAACGGGGCCAGGGTGAAAAGACGAGGGGTCAGATCTTTGCTTGATGCATTCTCTGCATTAAGAGTATGCATCAAGCAAAGATCTGACCCCTCGTCTTGACCCCTCGTCTCTTTGCAGAGAATGCATCAAGCAATGATCTGACACCACCCATGACACCACCCACTTTAACACTTTAATAATGAGGGGTTCTTGGCTAGAATTAATATATCGAAGGATTCTAGGATCAAAGGATGTTACCTACTCAAGTTAAAATAGTGGAAGTGGGCCCACGGGATGGGTTGCAGAATGAACCTACTCCATTAAAAGTACAAACTAAGATTCAACTGATTCAGGATTTGGTCGCTGCGGGACTTTCTGTGGTTGAGGCAGGCAGTTTTGTTTCTCCGCAATGGGTGCCTCAGATGGCGAATTCTGGGGATGTGCTCAAAGCGCTGAGTCATGATAAGACTCATCGTTACCCTGTTTTAGTGCCAAATTTACGGGGTCTTGAAGATGCGCTCGAGGCAGGTGCACAGGATATTGCGGTTTTTGCGGCAGCTTCTGAAACCTTCTCTCAAAAAAACATTAACTGCTCTATTGCACAAAGCTTAGAACGATATGCTGAAGTGATCGCAAAGGCGCGCGAAGCAAATTGTCGGATTCGGGCTTACGTTTCTTGCGTTTTGGGTTGTCCTTATGAAGGAGAGGTAGCGCTTTCAGCGGTGAGCCATGTCGCGCATCAACTCTATGAATTAGGCTGTGAAGAAGTGTCTTTAGGAGACACGATCGGCATTGGTACGCCCGAAAAAGCCAAGGCGATGCTTGCCGCAGTCGCGGAAATAATTCCGATGGCACATTTGGCGGTGCATTTTCATGATACTTATGGACAGGCCTTGGCCAATATTTATGCCTGTTTAAGCTTGGGAGTCAGTATCATCGATAGCTCTGTGGGCGGTTTGGGTGGTTGCCCTTACGCACCCGGTGCGGCGGGTAATGTGGCTACGGAAGAAGTGGTTTATATGCTGAATGGATTGAACATTCAGCACGGCGTTGATCTCGGTGCCCTGGTAAAAATTAGCCATGCCATTGCAGCAAAACTTCAACGCCCACTTCGCTCTAAAGTTGCACAGGCATTGCGCTAAATAGTCCATTGTCGATTGTTTTTGCAATTTCCAGGTTAAGGTCTTATTTCAAATAGGAACTGCTACAAAAGGAAGATTGAATGAGTAAAGCACTCTGGCAACCCAGCGCTGAGCAAATCGCCCAATCACAACTGACAGCCTTCATAAATCGTGTCAGCGAAAAATTGGGTTTGAGATTCTCTGATTATCAAGCCCTGCACCGCTGGTCTGTCGACAATCCAGAATCTTTTTGGGCGGAGCTTGTGAATTTCACCGGTGTGGAATTTTCGACACCTTATCAACGCGTTCTGAGTTATGCGAACCAAATGCCTGGCGCAAAATGGTTTGAAGGAGGGCGATTAAATTTTGCACGGCATTTGCTACGTCATAATTCCGATAAAACAGCCATAATTTTTCACAACGAAAATGGTGAACGTCGCTGCCTGAGCTATGCTGAATTAAATACGGCAGTACGTCGATTAGCTTTTCAATTAAAATCTTTCGGTGTTGAATCAGGCGATCGAGTGGCGGGATATTTACCCAACCGACCTGAAACGATTATCGCCATGCTGGCAACCACCAGTCTGGGTGCCATTTGGTCCTCCTGCTCACCCGATTTTGGCTATCATGGCGTCTTTGATCGTTTACAACAAATTACGCCGAAAATCCTTTTTGCCTGTGACGGACATTACTACAACGGCAAAACTCACTCTGCCATCGATACACTGTCTCAACTACAGCAAAACATTCCTTCAATTAAACATCTGATTATTGTGCCCAATCTAGAACCCAGACCCAATCTCAGCCCTCTCAATAACCCCCTATTATTCAATGACTTAATAACCGATAATAAAGCCATTGATCAATTCGCAGAAACGCCCTTCGATCATCCTCTCTATATCCTTTTTTCTTCCGGTACCACAGGAGCGCCCAAATGCATCACGCATGGTGCTGGTGGCACACTCATTCAACATCTCAAAGAACTGATTCTGCACACCGATTTACAGTCCACTGATACCATCACTTATTTCACCACTTGCGGCTGGATGATGTGGAACTGGCTAGTCTCGAGCTTGGCGGTAGGCGCTACTTTGGTACTTTATGATGGCTCTCCGCTCTATCCCAATCCCTCTCGGTTATGGGATCTGATCGATCAAGAAAAAATCAGCGTTTTTGGTACCAGCGCCAAATACATTACAGCCACTGAAAAAGCCGGCTTGAGCCCTCGCAAGTCTCATCAACTCAGTGAATTGCGAACTATTTTGTCCACCGGCTCCCCCTTAACGCCCAAAAATTTCGATTACGTTTACGAACACATCAAACCGACTGTGCAACTCTCTTCAATCTCTGGCGGAACCGATATCATCTCCTGCTTCGCCCTGGGCAACCCCAACCTGCCTGTCTACTCCGGAGAACTCCAATGCCTAGGACTTGGACTGGCCGTCAACATATTTAACGAAGAGGCAAAACCCCTGATCCGTGAAAAAGGAGAGCTCGTCTGCACAAAACCTTTCCCCTCCATGCCCATCTATTTTTGGAATGACCCCGACGGCACCCTCTTCCGCCACGCCTACTTCGAAAAATTTCCTGGCGTCTGGGCCCACGGTGACTACGCCGAAATCACCCAACACGGTGGCCTGATCATCTACGGTCGCTCCGACACCCTCCTAAAACCTGGCGGAATCCGCATCGGCACCGCGGAAATCTACCGAGAAGTTGAGCGCTTCCCCGAAATCCTCGAAAGCATCGCCATCGGACAACCCTTCCAAGATGACATCCGCATCGTCCTATTCCTAAAATTGCGCGAAAACTGCCCCCTCTCCGAACAACTCATCCAATCCATCCGCTCCCAAATCAAAACCAACGTCTCCCCCCACCACGTCCCCGCCAAAATCCTCAGCGTCAAAGACATCCCCCGCACCCTCAGCGGAAAAATCGTAGAACTCGCCGTCCAAAACGCGGTCCTAGGCAAACCCATCAACAACCTAGACTCCCTCGCCAACCCCGAAGCCCTAGAATACTTCCGAAATCTCCCGGAACTTCAAAACTAAAGAAATGTCTGCATCTTGCGGCACGGCTGCAGAATAGAGAACATTAGCGATGGGGGTTTATTAAGGGGGAGAGGCGGAGCTCTCCCCCTAATTGAGTAATTTGAACTAAGTTCAAATTACTCATCAATAAAAAGGAAGGAGCTTCCCGAAGGGAAGTCCTGGGTCGGAGCCGAAACGTACAGGGATGTATTTACAGCGGTCCTGAAAAGATAAATCTTAGCCTCTGTTCTGCAGCAAATGGATATCTTTCCACAAGGTACCGAAGCCTACAAAAGACTTAACAATCGTACCGCTTTCTAGTAGACTTAGTGGTTTAATCAACATAAAAGAAATAAAAGGTACGTGAGAGGCACAATGAAATTAGCAGAATTTTTTAGACAATCCATTGAAACAATTGACTATAGCTTGGCTCTTCTAGAACAACCAACAAAACCTTCTGAGAAGAACCCCATTAGAATGCTCTGCGTAGAACCCGAAGAAAAACTACAGCGACTCACCGCACTCTTTTCTGCTGAGCCACAGCCCAGACATCTAACACACTACGCTGTTCATTCCGCTCACTACCTCAATCTGCTCATCATGGATGTCTCAACAACACCAACCGGAAGCACTCCAGGAGAACCTACCCCCCAAGAAACCCAGGAACCACAAACGCAAAAACCCGCTTCCACACCCAACAAAGCCGACTTCTTCTTCCTCCCCATAGACCCTATCACCATCGTTTATAATTCCGAATGTTCCCCCCAACTGATGAGCAAATATTTGGGGTTCATCAAAAAAGAATTAGAACAAAGACGAGATAATTTACTAACAGGCTGGCAAGTTAATCGCTCACCCAAAGGTTTGTGTTTTTACAATTCTGCTTCTTCAATCGATTGGCATCTTTTTCTCAGTTGCATCAACGGTCAAAACCCTCCCGCTGATGAAAACAAGATTATGTTCGAAGGGCAAGGCGTCGATAACGCAGAATTAGTCTGCAGAATCACCGCAGAAAAATATCTCCAGCTTCATCACGAACATGGCGTTTCACTGTTAGACAGCGACACTTTATTCTTAAGTGCACTCCGAAAAGTTCTACTAGAAAACCAACAAGAATATCTCCAAAAACATAGATCATTTTTACTCACTCAACTGCAGTCAAAATCGGCTTCGGAACTCGCTGGGTTAACAGAATCAATTGCACGAAATGGAAAAGCCACTGCCATGAACGGTTGCCTGGCTTTTTATGATACCTTGGACACTATCAGCTTCATTTTCTTACAATCAAAAAAACTACTCACCCACCCGCCTGTTCCGATCTCTCTAAATTCTGCTTCAAGGGTCACAGAAAAAAGGAAATCTATCGTAGTTTCATTGGATGATCTCAGCACTCACTTCGATGAAGATAGCAGGCAACCGTTTATAGATTGTATCACTCAGCTACTCCGCCTATTAAAAACTGCACAAACTTTGCCCATGCTTAAAGAACCCTATCGATACCAGAATGAAGCGCTGATTTCAGACGTACTACTCAATCTAAATACAGTTCTCACTATCATTTCCACTCTCAAACAAATCATGGCTAAAGCTGAGCCCCGTTCAAATCAAATGAAAGTCTGTGTTCAATGGCTACAAGAATCTGCAATGGTTATTTTTTATGATATCATAGAAACATTTTTTGAATGTCGATATCACTCGGCTATTATTCAACTATCATGTGCAGTAATCACACTTCTTCAGGTCGTTAAATCTAAGGTAGATGAAAATTCAATAACCTTCATCAATCAATCGATTTATCAATTCAAAGATAACCTTCTTAACTCTCTCCTAACCACAGGACAATATTCATTTCTTCTAAATTGCCTGAATTATTTTTCACAATTATTACCCCAACTCTGCGATAAACAACACTATGATTTTTATCTTCAAAAAGCTTCCGATCATAATTATCTCGCATTAGTTTCTCAGCATCGATCTGATTACGCGACTGCTCGTTCTCATTTAGATAAAGCTTGGGAATACTTGGAGTGCGTGGTTAATCCACAATTTCTTCCCAGTGGCCTTGATTCCACACCTTACTTTGAAAGCACTAAATCAACTATAGAAAGCTTAGCCTTGTGTTATCGAGCCCTCGGCACTGAAGAATTTGAAGACAGGAACTTTCAGGTTGCCAAAACACTCTGTGAAAAAGGCAAGGACGAAAAAGTTCTTGAAATCACTGTAAGGTTGAAGAATGTAGTTTTACTTCCACAACGTAAAGTCGTTACAACCAAACTAACCACTAAAAAAGAACTCACCATTGATGATAGTCGTATCAACGCCCATTGGTGTTCTCTGTACAATTTTATAAGTATCAGAGACTGGTTATCAAAGAACCTGAAAAACCCCAACAATTTTTCCGCTGCAAATGGCCAGTTAATTCTGACTTCATCGAAAAAAAATGGATTAAATATACTCTCAGCTCACTTAAGCGAAAAAAAAATCCCTCACGGCATTCAGCCAAAAGAAATCATTTTAGAAGATTTTTCAACAATAGAACTTCGAGCAATACAAGAAGCATTTTCAGCGTATTATGGCCAGGTGAAACCAGCCCCTGTTAAAGATGAAGATTCAGCTCAACAAAACAGACCTGCATTGCACCCTTCTGAAGTACTCGAAAATCCTGATTCAGAAGAACTAGAGCTGTTCAATCTGAAAAGTATGCACTATAAATCAATTCATCATTACGAGGGTGCTTATTTCGAGCTGGTCGCTGAAAGTCTGGAAGCATTTTATCAGCGGTGCAAAGATCCTCGTTCAAAAATCAGAGCTTTATCTTTCCTCGTCTCATCTTTACTAGCCAGATCATTATTTCTGAGAACAACCCAAGAAGGATCGGATAACCCAGATTCTCTTCTCAAAAAAGCAAAAGAATTTGCTGCAGCAGGGCGACAATTTGCTGTAGAACAGTTTAGCAGCGAAAAGCAAACTGCTGATTCAAAAGTCATTGAAACCTTAGACACACTGGATGCGAGAATTGTTGATCACGAAACGATATTGAGTGAGTACCTCCCCATGCGTGATCTTGTCAAGGCCCAGACAATCCTCAGTACTTTACACAATACTGTGAAAGGACAACCTGCCTATTGCTATTCGATGCTGCTAGGAGCCTCGAACATATTGGCAAATTATAATCAAATTGCAACACTTCGTAATAACCTCTTGCAAAAAACCTTATGTCTGCGTAAAGACACTTATCAAAAGCGCGTAGAATTTATTCGTCAATTAACGCTGTTCAGTTTTGAGTTAGCGTATGAATTATTTTCACAACCCGCCTTAGGCAACCCTGATAATAATACTGAAGAACAAGCTTTTGCGAGAATTCAGGAAGAATACAGAATACTGTTAGAGCTTCAGCGTTCTATGAATATAGTATTCTCAGAGTCAGTACAATCCGCTATCTTAGTAGTTCGTTCGGCCATAGAGAAAGAATCACCCCTTGAATCTCGCCTACAGTTATTGGATCAAGCTTTTAAATTAGTCAAAACAAACCCCAACACACTGAAATCTGCTCTAATTCTGTTACGAAAAATCGATTATGTGATTAGTTGTGAAATCAACGATTCTTTTCGCATCATTCATGATTTATTAAAAAGCCTCATGATTTTTATCAGAGGAACACAATCCCAACGATCTTTAAAAAACGAGCTGAATTCTGTGTATGTAGCCCATGAGGTTTGCGCATTCATCAGCAATTATCTGACCCTAAGCCAAGGAAATCTGATGAGATTTGAAGCACACTCATTGAGAGATTCCTTCACCGTACAACTCGCTATTTTAGAACAATATCGGTCTATTATCCTCGCTCAACACACACCAAGCCCCATGTATGAGTTAGTGAAATCTTATTGTGAGCCCGCCATCGCGTGCGTAAAAAAGAGTTTATCTATTCTACAAGCCATCCCCATTGAAGAAAAAGTTCGCGAAGATCTTCGCAAAAAAAATAAAAAAACGGGCGAGATTCATTTTCTTATTCCAAAGCTTTTGCTATCAGAGATGCGATTGTCCGAAATTCCTGCAAACCAACATGATTTATTCGCTCCTTGTAGTCCGCTAATCAGTTTGGTACTCAGCTGTCATGAAATGCTTGACTATGAGCTCAACAGAGAAAAATTAGGGTCTTTATTCAATGATGAATTAAACACTGCCTATAAACTGATTACAAATAATGTGGTACAGACATTAGACACATTCCTCCCAGAAAGACTTGCTCAACTTCTAAAAGGCGAAAACCAAAATAGCTCCTGCTTAACGCCACTCTATCAAGTATTCCAAGCCATGAATAACGCTCATTCACCCAATGGAAAATCCATTACAGCCGACACTATTCCAATGATTCGACAGCTACTGAGTCTCTATCCAGATCAACCGTATCTCAATTTCACCTTATACAGAGCACTTGCAGACAATACATCTAAGGATACAGAGTGTCCGGAACTTGTCCAAGCGTGTTACAAAGCGGCTGAAGCTGGTCACACCTTTGCACAATATCGCTATGCCTGTTTATTACAAACAGGAAATTATGGCACTGATAAGCATGAAGGAGCTGCGCGTATTTATTTAGATCAGGCTGCTCAGTCGGGTTATTACAAAGCTGAAATACGCCTAGCGAAGCTCCATAAGCAGGGTTTATTTGGCTACGAGCAAAATAAAAAATTTGCCAAAATGCATGCGAAACGGGCCTTAGGTAATCCTGAGCTACCTGAAAATCTAGCCTCCAATCTCAGAACAGACTACAATATCCTTTTTATACCTATACAGTTTGAATGATGAGTGCTTAAATGATCATTCTCGGAATAGAAACCTCCTGTGATGAAACAGGCGTTGCACTTTACAGCGAATCAGCTGGACTGATCGAACACGCTGTGTATAGCCAAATTGCTTTGCATGAGGAATTTGGCGGTGTAGTGCCTGAATTGGCCTCACGTGATCAGATTCAAAAACTACTTCCGCTCATTCGACAAACTCTCCAAAATGCGCAATTAACACTCAATGATCTTAGTGGTATTGCTTATACAGCGGGCCCCGGATTAGCAGGTGCTTTGCTGGTCGGAACCTGTGTGGGCCAAAGTTTAGCTTTTGCTTTGGGGATACCTGGGATCGCAGTCAATCATCTTGAAGCCCATCTTCTAGCTCCTCTGTTGGAAGAAAATCCACCGACTTTCCCACACTTAGCGTTGTTGGTTTCTGGCGGACACTGTGCATTAATTCATGTTGAAAAAATCGGTGATTACACCATCCTCGGCGAAACACAAGATGATGCTGTCGGAGAAGCTTTCGATAAAACGGCTAGGCTTCTAGGAATGCCCTACCCTGGCGGACCCAAAATTGCCGCACTTGCACAAAAAGGAAATCCCAATCGATTTGATTTTCCACGCCCCATGACCGATCGCCCTGGTTTAGATTTTAGTTTCAGCGGACTCAAAACACATACCGCCACATTAATTCGACAAGAAGGCAGTGATCCCCAAACCGAAGCAGATATTGCGGCAGGATTTCAAAAAGCGGTCGTAGATACTTTAATCATCAAAATTCGCCGAGCACTCAAAGAAACCGGTTTGAAAAGCGTTGTAATTTCTGGCGGCGTCAGTGCCAACCAACACCTCCGCGAAGAACTCAGTATTCTCGCTAACCAACTCAAGATCCAAGTCCATTTTCCCCGCCTAGAATTCTGCACCGACAACGGCGCCATGGTCGCCTACGCAGGGCTCCAACAATTAAAATCAGGCCAACATTCAGATAACGCCATCAAAATAAATCCTCGCTGGCAGTTATAACAAAGAATAGGATTCAAAAACTAAAGAAGCCGAGCCTTAAACTCTAGGTGGATTACATAGCAAATCAAAAAATGGGCGATTAATATAATAATTACTTCGCCAAATTTTTTGCTTCTCGAGATATCCCGAATCAGCGAGCTGATCTAAATATTTCGTAGCTGTCAAACGCGACACTTGGAGATCTCGTTCGAGAAATTCAATCTTAGTATAGGGATTTCGGAATAGATTATTTAATAAGTCCTGACTGTAAAAACGAAAATTATTTCTGATATCTTGCTTATAGCTCTGCATTAAGTCTTTTATTTTCAGTATTATTAGTATGGTCTGACGCTAGGTCATTTCTATACCTTTTAGGACATATAAAATCCAACTTTCCCAGTCGTTCGTTTCGCGGACTGATTGTAACAACCTATAATATTCAGATTTTGTTTCTATAAAATATCGGCATAGGTATAAAATTGGAAGATCTAGTAGACCTTATCACTCTGTACTTCTTTAGCTGCAGAAGATGTAACCTGGCTAGCATCCAACTCAGCCTTATACATCTCATCATGTGTGGTTATAATATTTTCTATCTCAGAGCTGTCTTTGGCTTCCTGTAATGCCAAAGCATTTATAACGATGCTTTGATTGGAGATAGACTCTGAAACACATTTCAGCTCGGCTAGATAGCAATTGGCAAGCGAGACGCTTCTCAGACTGATTTGCTTTCTAGATCTATGGAAAGCGGCAATTCTCCTAGTACATACTGCCCCATATATCATCACCCCTTCATGTATAAAATTTTTGATTACCTATACGTGATAACAGGATCATGTATAATAAACAAGGTTTTCTATACATGATGTTCTTTACATGATCAGCAGCTTCCCAGAATCTGCAAACTGACAAATGATTATTAATCACTGATTGGGACAATATTAATGAAACTGCCATAACCATTGGCAGAATATGCTATAATCGTAAAATGGGAAGTAGAAGCCAAAGCTTCTCTAGTTCGGGGGTTTAGAATGATTATACAAAGAAATCGCTAAACTATAAGTGGGATATATTTATGCGTGCGTCTGGGGAATCTAGGGGTAAGAAAATCGTCATTTATTCCGAGTATGTCGATAATAATGGCGATCTTACATTTGGATGTAAAATGGCAGCAAAGATTAGAGCTCAGTATCCTGATGCTGATATTCAGGTTGTAACGATACCTAAGGTAACACCGTGGGGAAATGGTAGAGTTGAAAATAATAAAGGTATGGCATTGGAGAGAACAAATAAGCTTAGAGATTTCAATAAGGATAATCCTTTTCCTGTACAGCATTTAGATGATTATACGAGCACTTCATCTAGGTTACCTGATATGATTATTGTAGGTCCGGTTGTCATGCCTGGTTGTAAGCATACAGTTGAGTACTTGGCTGGAAGAAATAATCAAAGTGTAAACGTTCTTTTAATATCAGAATATGGTTTTAAACAAGAACATCTCGAAGCAACTAAGATAGAACTAGAAAAATTAAAATTCAAAAATGTATCGTTACAAACTACCGGTGTCACAGAAAATAAAGGAATCTTCTTTGATAGAGAGATCGCAGGTTTCGATAGAACAAATGAAAGTCATGTTAATGATGCATCAAAAAAAATAGGTAATGTAGGAGTATACTTGCATGCAACTGGAAGCTTATTAGATTACCTTCAGTCACATGATGTTGCAATGCACTATAGTCATAATAATGCTGAGCGTGTTGTAGGCGTACATGCGAATTATGTTGAGGCGAATCGAGATACCGATTTGATTGTGTTGGGGGAAAATAATAAAAATGACCGTACTTCACTCATCGCTAACATTGATAGGTTAAAAGAAAATGGTTTTGCCAAAATAGTGTATGTTGATTGCCCAAAGGATCCTGAAGTTCTTTTTGATAGTGGAGATGACGGGCCAACTTACCGCATTATTCATACTGGCAGAGTGTCACTGGAGCAATCAATTGCATTAAGAAAAATTTCAGGTGAATTTTCAGGAGCAACAGGAGATCAATCTTACAGCGAAGCATTATCTCGCTCTCCTATTGTTATCTATGAAACACAACCATGGAAAAAAGATTTTTTAGAGGATCAAGTTAAATTGGCGGCACAAATTGATCCAAGCGGTCAATTGCCTAGAGCAGTTTTATTAATGGGATCTGCAAAAACAGAAGTAGAATATGTTGAGTTAGCACACTTGCTTAAGGAGCCCGCCATTAAAGCAGGGCTTTTGCAATACCGGGAGCTTGTAAGCCAAGATCATGACTTACAATCTAAACTTGATAAAACATTTAGAGCGGTTCATAATTCTGATGTGGGTCAATCACAAAAGTCGGGAGGTATATCAGTTTTGGAGAAGCTCCTCCCCGCTTGGTGTCGAAAAGCATCACCGGAAGAGAAGCAGGCTGATGTTAAAAAGGATCCCCAAACACCCAAGTTTAAATAGCATGGAGAAAGTATATGTTCAAAAATATATTACCAGAGAAAATTCTTACTAGATTAAATGAGGATATTATTTTTCTTCAGGATGAAGAAATCAATACCAATATGGCGATCTCCCTATCTGAAATTTTATCGAAAAGAAAAGATTATTTTCTGGACTTATCCAGCAATGTATTAGGCAAGGATGGTGGTATTGCTATCGCCAAGTTGAATGCCAAAGGGTTAGGTTTGGCCAAATCGTTTATCACTGATGATGCTGTAAAGATTATTCTTACAAATCAGAGTTTAATGTGCCTTAATTTGCGTGGCAATGAAATTACTGACGATGCCTTTTGTCACGAAGATCTCTCAAAGTTGGTGCATCTTGAAGCACTTGATTTATCGCAAACTAAAATTACCAGTACAACGTGCGATGCGTTAGCTAAACTACCAAGTTTGAAGTTACTTGTTATTGATTACAATGAACAGTTGTCAAAAGAAGCTATCCAGAAGCTGATGACTATACCTTCATTGTGTTATATTCAGGCTGAAGGCTGTGGTCTTGATGATGCGACAAAGAGTGCCATTAAAAAATTTAATATCCAGAATCAGTCGAAAACTGCAGAAGTGATACCAAGGCTGCCAATTATGACGCTCTCATCTCCGGATTTTGTTGTTGGCGAGATTGCCGAAAAGAAGAAAGGTTCAGGCTGCGAAATCCAGTAAAACTAAAGGGAATTTGGAACAGTGAATCGTTTAAAGATTTAGGGCTCAAAAATGTAATACTTTGTAATTATCTATAAGAATAATACACGAACAAAGAGCACTATATTGTTAATTTGTCCTTTACATCAGCATAATTTTCATGTAGAATAGCAACTTAGGCCATTGCAAATCAGCTACGTGGTAATATATAATATGTTAAAAAGATTTTTCGCTAATACTAATGAATCTCTAAAACAATATGCTGAGTTGATTGAGGCAGCAGAAGCGCATGATTATAGAAAATTATACTATGCAGCTGCACAGGGATTAAACCTTGAATATGTTGTACCATCTGTTGGAAAATCTGCTTTACAAGTGCTAGCTGAAAATCCATTGCCTGGCGACGAGGAAGCAATTCTTGGTCTGAATAATAAAAAAATATTTGCCAGTTATCACAAATATCGGGCCAATACTAATTCATTGGCTATCCGCAAGGTGAACGAAGATCTTTTTATGTCCGCTATTCAGCTAAACCTCGCTGTACCCATTGATGCTAATGGTTTCATCATAAGTTATGAGGCAGATGATCATAATGGTATTAAACGATTTTTTGACTTTTACGGTTTTGTTGTAGTTAGAGATGTGCTGAATCAACAAGAATGTCTGGCAACCATAGATGAAATCTGGGAAACTCATTGTGAAATGAGCGGCGGAATAGTGAAACGTGATGATATGCGAACTTGGGAAAACCACTGGCCAGGCATACGTGGCGAAGGTATTAGTGGTGGTAATTGTGTTGTGAAGCCACAATTTGTTCGCAATAGATCAAATCCTAAAGTTCATCATGTCGCAAGTGTTCTCTTGTCCGATAAAAGATTGCTTACTAATATTGATAGATTTGGTATTTTCAGACCTACCAATGAACACCCAGAATGGAAAACAACTCGAAACGTGCATTTGGATATGAATCCAGTTTATTGGTATGAGTCACCTGATGCACATGAAGATGATGATCTAGTGAATTCTTTATCTTACGATTTACCTTTGCATTTTATTTTAGAAAATAATATCGTGGGTAGCCGAGCAACAGCATACGGTAAGAAAGTTCATATTCAAGGATTAATTAACCTGGCAGATAATCGTGATGAAGATGGTGGATTTCTTATTTGTCCTCGTGTTCACGCTCGCCTTGCAGAAGTCACTGAGCAAAAGTTGGAATTATGGAGAAGTCAGTTTGGCGATAAAAATAAATTTTGCGTGATTCCAGAAGATGGGAATGAAGACATTCATAGACTGGCAACGCGCGTGACAGCAAGAGCAGGCTCTCTGGTTTTCTGGTCACAATTAAGTCCACATGGTTCTAAACCTAATAATTCAGGTAACTTTAGGTACGCGCAGTTTATCAAACTGTTTCCCGCTTCAAGCCTGTCTCCAGATCGCGCCAAATTAAGACGCGCTGCAATAAAAAAAATGTTAGCAAATGCCGAGGTGAAAGAACTTACCGATTTAGGAAAGAAGATTCATGGGTTAAAAAAATGGTAGGCGAGATTGAACGAGAGGGGTGGGGGCAGGTCCATATCATTACCCATAAGTCTGCTGCTGGTCAATATGTTTAATTTTTGGCCAGGATCGAGAAGGGAGCAAGTCTTACCCCTTTACTCTTTTTTCATCAGGGACATAAAATCAGAGACATTGGTCTGTTCTAATTTTTTCTGATTTGCGTAGAGCTCAAAGAGTTGAGTATAAATTTCTGGGCTGAAATGTCCCATGGCAGAGCGATGAAATTTTGCTTCTAATGCCTGTAAAGAATCTTTGCGTCGGCGTCGGTGACCGAGTGGGAATTCAATGACCACATCAGGCGTTGCAGTGCCATCTTTGAAATGAATTTTTAAGCTGTTTGCAATTGAGCGTTTTTCAGGATCGTAATAATCTTTTGTAAATTGAGGATCCTCTGTGACTGTCATTTTATTTCGCATCGCATCAATTCGCGGATCTCTTGCATAATGATCATCGTAATGATCAGCCAATAATTCACCAAAAGCTAAGGTGGCAGCAACCATGTATTGCAAACAGTGATCACGATCTGATCGGCTCTGCAATTCACCCGTTTTGTTGATAATGCGCATTCCGGGTTCTTGTGTTCTAATCTCAATGCGATCTATTCGATCCCATTTTAAATTCACATGCTCATAGAGAAATAAAGCTGCTTCGACTGCTGTTTGTCCGTGGTATTCTGCAGGAAATGAACATTTGAATAAAATATTTTCCATCACATAACTGGAAAACTCTCGATTCACAACCAGCGGTTTACCATCAAAATAAACGTCATTAAATCCCCAACGTTCTGCACTTAAAGCCGTTGGAATTCCCACTTCACCACGCAATGCTAATTGTGCTAACCAGACCGCACGCGAAGTTGCATCACCCGCTGCCCAGGATTTTCGACTGGTGGTATTCGGACTTTGACGATAAGTACGAAGCGCTTGACCGTCCACAAATGCATGCGATACTGCATTGGCAATTGTCGCCTTATCACCACCAACCATCGCAGTGACCACCGCAGTCGAAGCAACTTTGACTAAAATAACGTGATCCAATCCCACACTGTTGAAACTATTCTCCAGTGCTAAAACACCCTGGATTTCATACGCTTTTATCATCGCTGTTAAAATATCTCTAACATGCAATTCTGCTTGTCCTTTATCTCGACGCATACGACTCACATAATCAGCAACAGCTAATATTGCACCTAAATTGTCAGAGGGATGCGCCCATTCTTTGGCTAACCATGTATCGTTATAATCTAACCACCGAATTAATAATCCGATATTAAAAGCCGCTTCGACAGGATTCAGTTCAAATTTTGTTCCGGGTACTCGAACACCTTCATCTAAAAATTCTCCACCGACTACTGGCCCCATTAATCGCTGACATTCAGGAAAACCCGTTGCTGAAAATGCACAGGCCAAGGCATCGAATAAACAAAGTCGCGCCGTATCATAGGCTTCATTGGAAGTAATTTCTGCATCGGCTGCATAAGCAGCGATTTTCGTGATCAAAGAGTCGAATTCCTGTTTCATATTTGCTCCTTGCGAGGGATCAGACCCCTAACTTCTTGCCTAACTTTCTTGTTGTCCATAATGAGAGACAACATAATTATCCACTAGCTGTGTAAATTCAGCAGCAATACCAGCACCTCGCAAAGTAGCCGCTTTTACACCATCAATAAATACAGGCGCTACGGGTTCCTCGCCTGTACCTGGCAAACTTATGCCAATATTCGCATGCTTAGATTCACCTGGCCCATTCACTACACATCCCATCACAGCCACAGTCATTTTTTCAACCCCAGGATACAATTTGGACCAATACGTCATTTTAGCACATAAATGATTTTGTATTTGCTGCGCTAATTCGCGAAAAAAAGCACTGGTGGTACGACCACAGCCTGGACAGGCTGTCACCATCGGCATAAAACTGCGCAATCCCATAGTTTGGAGAATTTGTTGAGAAACCAAAACCTCACGTGTGCGTTCCGCGCCCGGCTCTGGCGTCAAAGAAGTTCGAATGGTGTCGCCAATACCCTCTTGGAGGAGCACACCCATAGCGATACTCGAAGCCACGATACTTTTGCTACCCATCCCCGCTTCAGTCAACCCCAAATGCAAAGCATACTGAGACCGATCGGCCAACATTCGATACACCGTAATCAAATCCTGAACTTGGCTCACCTTAGTCGATAAAACAATTTTACTTGCTGGCAAGCCCAAAGCTTCCGCCATTTTGGCGCTACCAATAGCCGACTGTACAATCGCCTCATGCATCACAGACTGCGCGGGCAAAGGGTCTGCTAACTTCCCGTTCTCATCCATCAGTTGAGCCAGCAGCGTTTTGTCTAAACTACCCCAATTAACCCCAATTCGCACCGGTTTATCATAGAGCAACGCGACTTCAATCATCTCAGCAAATTGCTTATCTTTCTTCTCGCCAAAGCCCACATTCCCCGGATTAATCCGATACTTAGCCAAGGCTTTGGCACAATCCGGAAAAGTCGTTAACAAAGTATGTCCATTATAATGAAAATCCCCAATCAGAGGGACCTCATAACCCGCCTTATCCAAATCCTCACGAATATAAGCCACCTGCCGAGCCGCATCTTCATTATTAACCGTCAACCGAACCAGCTCAGAACCCGCATCCGCCAGTGCTTTCACCTGCGCCACCGTCTTCGCCCGATCCGCCGTATCCGTATCTGTCATAGACTGAACCACCACCGGCGCCGAACCACCCACAGTAACATGAGCAATTTCAACGGGAATTGTCTGACGACGCTTAATCATGATGTTTTCCGAACTAAATAAATGAAATGATCACTTTACCAAAAATAGAGGGGCAATTCTACGTTTGATAGGTACACCAAACTTTCTCTTTCAGGGTGAAGGTGTCCTTGAGGCACCGCTGACGAGAGGGAAGGTGACCCGTTGAGAAGACAAAAAAATCAATGAGTAGCTCGATCGCTCAACTGCTTATAAATCTCAAAAACCTCTTCTACGCATCGTTTTGGGTCAAACAATGTCGATGCTAAAACTTGTCCTTGTTTTGCCATTCTCTGATGTTCAACAGGATGATTGAGCACATTCAAAATTGATTCTGCCAAAATTTCGGGTTGCCGAATGGGCACTGTAATTCCGGTTTGACCGTGTTGAACCACCTCGGGCAATCCACCCACTTGCCCAGCAATTGTCGGCACTCCCGAAAGCAGAGGCTCCACAACACCTCCACAATTTTCCGACAATGGCACATGTACCGCGCAATCAAAATCAGCCCAACATTTTCCCACTTCTTCAGCACTAAACTTTCCGGGCATCAGAATTTTTCCAAAACCTTTTTTCCTCGCCAATTCTTTCAATTGCTCTTCATACTCCCCAGAACCTTTAAACGTCCCGCCAATCAACACACCCCAAATATTATCATTCTTTCTCTGTGCAATACTGATCGCCTCAATCACATCCTCATGACACTTCAACCCCACACGATGTCCCAAATAACGCTTCGGTGGATAAATTAAATTAATATTCCCCACCACAAAAGCATCCTCAGGAATATTTAATTTTTGACGTAAAAATCCGGTACGCTCCTTCGAAAATAATGTTGCATCGGTACTGTAATAACTCAAAAATAATTTCTCAGCCGCAATCCCCGCTTCCTCATACAACCCCTTAGTAAACGCACTACTCGCAATCCAATAATCATTTTTTCCAGCGCTTAAAATTTCCATCTTCCTCGTTGGCCACTGCTCCAAATGCAAGGGACCTGGCACTTGAAAAAACCGAGGTATCGCATGATTTTTTCCCAAACTCAATCGCAACATTACGGTCGTCGTAACACTATGACTATGAATAATATCTGGCTCAATCTCTCTGACCAAGCTCCGTACCGCAGCTCCTTTACTCAACATTTCCCAGGGTTTTCTCAGAGGTAAACTGCAATCCAAAAAATGTAACTCTGCGCCTGTTTTCTGCCACGCTTCAATCGCAGCACCACTTTTCTCAGGCAACATCACATGCGCTTCAACTCCCATCTTCACCAACTCACCCACCTGGCGCACTGCCCAAAAAGCCCCCTCCGATGTCTTAACAACCTGCAAAACTCTCATAACTTTTTCTCTTAAAAAAAAATATAAAACTGGATCGCCACGCTTCGCTCGCGATGACGGTGGGTGGGAGAAGGCATGGTACACTTAAGAGCCTTCAATTTCCTCCCATTTTTTGTACGCCTCTTCCAACTCTTTTTCAATTTGATTGAGCTTTTTTTGAATCTCCGGCAACTCATCACTGTGATTCTGATAAAATTCTGGATCTGCCAGCTCCAGATGAAGTTCGCCCTGTTTTTTCTCAAGCTGCTCAATCTTCCGCGTAATCGCCTCCAACTCTCGTCGTTCTTTATTGCCTAATTTTGTTTTAGGTTTTTCTTCTTCTACACGCGATACAGCCCCAGAAGGTACAGTAGATTTAGTTATTTCAGGATCTGCACGCTGCCGCATCCAATCATCATACCCCCCCACATACTCACCCACTCTACCCTTACCCTCCATCACCATTGTACTCGTCACCACATCATTCAAAAACGCCCGATCATGACTCACCAAGAGCAACGTTCCTGCATAATTCATCAACTGCTCTTCCAACAACTCCAACGTTTCCACATCCAAATCATTCGTGGGCTCATCCAACACCAACACATTACAAGGCTTCAAAAATAACTTCGCCAACATCACCCGATTACGCTCCCCCCCTGACAACACCTTCAAAGGACTTCTTGCCCGATCCGGCGTAAAAAGAAAATCCTGCATATAACTCATAATATGTTTCTTCTGATCACCAATCGTAATCGTCTCACTTCCTGAGCCCACATTCTCTAACACTGTTTTAGATTCATCCAACTGCATCTGCGCCTGATCAAAATAAGCCACACTCAAATTAGTTCCTGTTTTTACAAGACCTTCCGTCGGTCCCAACTTTCCTAAAATAATATTTAAGAGCGTGGACTTACCTGAACCGTTCGCACCAATAATCCCAATCTTATCTCCCCGCTGAATCACCGTGGAAAAGTCTTTGATAATTTCATGATCCCCATATTTAAAAGACACTTTTTGACATTCAAAAACAATTTTTCCCGATTGTTCAATCTCATGTTGAGACAAATTCACATTACCAATGCGAACACGACGCTTAGCCCTTTCTGAACGCATTTTTTCTAAAGCACGCACCCGACCTTCATTTCGAGTTCGTCGAGCTTTAATACCCTGCCGAATCCACACTTCTTCATTCGCCAATTTTTTATCGAACAAGGCTTGTGCTTTACCTTCCGTCTGAAGCAAAACTTCTTTATGCTTTAAATAATCTTCATAATGACCCCGCCAACTATTCAGCTGACCATTATCAATTTCAACAATATGCGTCGCCAGATTTTGCATCAAGACTCGATCATGCGTTACAAAAATCAGTGTTGGTTGCGCGCTCAACAAAAATTTTTCTAACCAGGTAATGGCTTCGATATCTAAATGGTTCGTCGGCTCATCCAGCAACAATACATCCGGTTCAATCACCAAAGCTTTTGCCAATAATACTCGGCGTTTCAAACCACCTGAAAGCGTATCAAACTGAAGATCGGGATTTAATTTTAATTGTGTCAACACTTTTTCAACACGATGCTGTATTTGCCACTCTTCCATCCCTAAATCTAATAGTGCTACTTCAACCACCTCGTAAACTGTCTTCTTGAGCCCGCTAGGAATACTCTGCGATAAGAAGGCTAAACGAAGCGCACCCTCTTTTTCTACCACTCCATCATCCAGTGAAAGCTCACCCAGGATTAATCGCATCAGCGTAGTTTTGCCCGCACCATTACGACCAATCAAACAGACTCGCTCGCCACGCTCAATCGTCAAATTTCCTTTTTCGATCAGCGGCAAACCACCGTGACCTAATCGAATATTTCTTAAAACAATCTGTGGCATTGCTAAGCACGTTTATCGAGTGGGACATAAGGACGAGAAGAAGGCCCGGTATACTCAGCCAACGGTCGGATTAATTTCCCGAGTTCTCGTTGTTCTATGATGTGTGCGGCCCACCCAGCTGTTCGTGCAATAACAAACAAGGGCGTGAACATAAAAGTAGGAATCTCACAAAAATGGTAAGCCAACGCACTATAAAAATCCAAATTCGGAAATAAATGTTTTTCTCGTTGCATGACTTCATCAATTCGTTCTGATACGGGGAATAAAACTGTATCACCAGCAGAATCTGCCAATAATTTCGCCCAGTTCTTTATCACATCAGAACGTGGATCAGAGGTACGATAAACTCGATGTCCAAAACCCATAATTTTTTCTTTATTCAATAGCATCTGATGAATCCCCGATTCAGCTTCTTCAGGGGATTTAAATTTCTCAATTAATTCCATCGCTGCTTCGTTTGCTCCACCGTGCAAAGGACCACGCAAAGTTCCTATCGCTGAACAAATGGCTGAATAACTATCTGAACCGGTTGAAGTGGTGACACGCGCCGCGAAAGTAGAAGCATTAAATTCATGTTCAGCATACAAAATTAAGGAGACATTAATGGCTTGTCGAAATAAAGCATCGGGTGCTTTTCCATGCAAAAGCTCTAAAAAATAACTGGCCATGGATTCATTACCGAGTTCGGTATTAATTCGAACTCCCTCTTTGTGAAAGCGATACCAATAAGTCAGCATCGCTGGAAATAAAGCCAATAACCGATCAAAGACTTCCCATTGATTGTGCTCTGGTGTTTCAGGTTCTAAGGTGCCCAAAAAAGAACAACCCGTGCGTAAAATATCCATGGGATTGGCAGAACTCGGCATCAGTTCTAATAAAGTAGCCAGCGCTGGCGGCAGTTCTCTCATCGCTATGAGACGTTTTTGATAAACACTACATTCTTGAGACGTCGGTAATTTACCGCGAGTTAGTAAATAAGCGACTTCTTCAAAAGTGGCATGTTCTGCCAGCGCATTGATGGAATAGCCTCGATAATTGAGACCCATCCCTTCTTTGCCCACACTACTAATAGCAGTTTCTCCAGCGATCACACCGGCTAATCCGGTGCTGGTTGCAGTTGTCATTCATTACTCCTCGTTGAGTCGATTTTCCTGTTGTCGATAGTTTAGTACATCATAGAGAGCGTCTCGCGTTTGCATCGAAGCGAGCGCTGATTGTTGAGTGCCATTTTCTCGTAGCGTCCGAAAAACATTTTCCGCGGCAAAATTCATCGCCCGAAATCCACTCAAGGGATACAGCGCCATGGCAACACCTACACTTTTTAATTCGGCGGTGGAAAACAGCGGAGTTTGACCAAATTCGGTGATATTGGCTAAAACTGGCACACCCACAGCCTCAACAAATTTTTGATAATCTTCTAAACTGCTTAAAGCTTCGGCAAAAATCATTTCAGCGCCAGCACTGATATAAGCTTTTGCTCGATCAATCGCGGCGTCTAAACCTTCCACCGTAAAAGCATCTGTGCGCGCCATTATTACAAAAGCATGATCCGTTTTTGCCGCCACAGCCGCTTCAATTCGCGCTACCATTTCAACGCTCTCAACCAATTTTTTACCAGGCCGATGACCACAGCGTTTATTTTCCCACTGATCTTCGATATGAATGCCTGCTGCACCGGCTTGCGTTAATTCTCTGACCGTTCGTGCAATTCCAATCGCATTTCCCCACCCAGTATCGGCATCGACTAATAACGGCAGCTCTGTTGCTGCAGTGATTCTTCGCACTTCAGTCACCACATCCGTGAGGTTGGTCACCGCTAAATCAGGTAAGGCAAAATTTGCATTGGCCACACCGGCGCCCGATAAATAAAGTGCATTAAAACCGGCTCTTTCCGCTAATTTTGCCGCATAAGCATTGATCACACCCACAATTTGCAAGGGTTTTTCATGCGCCAAAGCCTGTCGAAATCGAGAACCTGCACTCATTTAGCAATCTCCTCTTCTCTCAAAACGCGTCGCAACACTTTACCCACATTCGATTTAGGCAGGGTATCGCGAAATTCTATTTCATGAGGTCTTTTGTACCCCGTTAAATTTTGATGACAAAAATCGACAATATCTTTGATACTGAGTGAGGGATCTTTTTTCACCACAAAAGCTTTAACATGTTCACCCGAATTTTGATCCGGTACTCCAATGACAGCCGCATCACTTATTCTTGGATGCGAAGTGAGCACTTCTTCAACTTCGTTGGGATAGACTTTAAATCCCGAAACAGAAATCATCTCTTTTTTTCGATCCACTAAATTGATCATGCCTTGCTCATCGATAAAACCCATATCACCCGTTTTTAGCCAACCCTCTTTAGAAAGCACTTCAGCAGTTTCTTTGGGATTATTCCAATATCCGATCATCACTTGCGGACCTCTGACACAAATTTCACCGGTTTCCCCTGGTGCCAAAGCCTTACCATTTTCATCTCGAACTTCAATTTCAGTGGCGATAGTCGGAATGCCAACCGTGCCACTAAAACTCTTAGCTTCAATGGGATTGATAGAAACGACAGGGCTGGTTTCTGTTAAACCGTAACCTTCGATGATGACAGTGCCTGTAAGTTTTTGCCATTCTTCTGCAACAGAAGGCCTTGTTGCCATCCCGCCAGCGATAGCTAATTTTAGCGTTGAAAAGTCAGCTTGCTGAAAACTTTCGTTTGACAATAAGGCGAGATACAATGTGTTCAGACTGGTCAGCATCGTCACTTTATAACGATGAAAAAGCTTAGCTAAAGCAGGAATATTCCGAGGATCAGTGACTAAAATCACATTGCCTCCCACAGTCAACACAGCGAAAGCATTAATCATTAAAGAAAAAATATGGTAAAGCGGTAAGGGACACACAGCTACTTTTGCATATTCATTGAGATATCCTTTTGCCCAGGTTCGACATTGCCATACATCAGCACACATATTCGCATGCGAGATCATCGCGCCTTTGGCCACTCCTGTTGTGCCTCCTGTGTACTGCAAAAAGGCAATATCACCAGGCTCAGATGAGACTGGTTTAAAGCGATTTTCCTTACCTAATGCCAAGGCATTTTTAAATCCAATCGCTTGTGGGAGTCGATAAGGTTTTATCAGTCGTTTAATTCTTTTAATCACAAAATTCAGCAGGGTTCCTTTAACCAGACCGAGCATATCACCTAAATTTGTTATCACAATGTTTTTAACGGCGGTATCGTTAATAACTTCTTCGAGTACCGAAGCTGCCATGGACATGATAATAATCGTTTCGCACTGCGCATCATTCAATTGATGCTGCAATTCACGAGCTTTGTAGAGCGGATTAAAATTCACGACTATCGCACCCACCCGGAAAATTGCGTGCAATACGACATAATATTGCAAACAATTCGGCATCATGATGGCAACTCGATCACCTTTTTTAATTTGGTAATGCTGTTGGAGAAAACTGGCAAACTTAAATGATAATTGGCGCAATACCGAAAAAGTCAGTGACTTACCCATGTTTGTCACGGCGATATTGTCGGGATGACGACGATAACTGTCTTCAATTAAGTCCACTAAGTTAAGATAACATCCCTCACCTTGATGTTCCTGATACAAGCGGACCCATTCATCAACGGACTGCCCCACCCGATCTCTGCCTCCAAGATCCACCATAAAACCGTACTCCCCTGTTTCACAATAATGGAAAGCCTCCACCAATCTTCCCATGCCACCCAAAGTGTGCCAGAATAGCCAATAATCAGGGATTAATCCAGGAATTCCCGCTTTGCAGGAGCTCCTATTAATTGAATGAATCCCATGTCGCTTATCATAAGGGAATAAATACAACATGGTTGCTCTGAAAAAATCATCCACGGCACAACAAGCCGCCTTCAGTCTCAAAGGAAATTTGATGACATTAACGGTAATGCAGTTGCAATCTGCTGATGTTCAAGCCATCACAGCCCAACTAAAACAAACCGTAGCCACTTCCCCCAAATTTTTTACCAGTATGCCGCTTGTCATTGATCTTCAACACCTGGCCGCATTGGATTCGCCCATCGATTTTCCCCTTATCATTGCATTGCTACGTGAGCACGGCTTAATTCCGGTCGGCGTCAGCAACGGAACGCCAGATCAGCTCAGTGCTGCACAAGCTGCAGGGATGGGACAGCTGTCTCAAATCAAAAAAGAAAGTCCTTCTCCAAAAGAAAATGCCGAATCATCTGAATCCACAAAGCATGCACAAAATGCACCCAGGAATCCAAAAGACGCTTCCCAAGCACCAGCGTCAACTAAAGTCCTCGCAAAAAATTCACAGGCCAAAGTGATTTTAAATCCGGTACGTTCAGGTCAACAAGTTTATGCCAAAGGTGATCTCATCATTCTAGCCCCCGTCAGCGCCGGCGCTGAAATTCTCGCTGACGGTAACATTCACGTTTACAGCACCCTACGGGGACGCGCATTGGCCGGTGTCCAAGGCGACAAATCCGCGCGAATCTTCTGCTCCGCTCTACAAGCCGAACTTATTTCCATCGCCGGCCACTACAAACTCCAAGAAAACATCAATCCCCCCAGCCAAACTTCTCCTGTCCAAATTTTCATCGAAGAAGATCAATTACAAATCACGCTCATACAATAAACAATACATTTTCGCAGACCATATTAATTTTTTAGCTAACATTATGAACAATTATGCAAAACAGTGCACAATTCAAGACGCGGCACCATTAGCCGCGACACCTCTTTTTTTGAAGATAAAAACAGTGTAAGCTCCTGTCTTATCTTTGACTCGACAAAATAAGGGATACTATGGCTAAGATTATTGTCATTACTTCAGGAAAAGGTGGCGTAGGCAAGACCACTACCAGTGCGGCGTTTGCTACTGGCCTTGCGATGCGGGGTTATAAAACTGTGGTGATTGATTTCGACGTCGGTCTTCGTAATTTAGATTTAATTATGGGCTGTGAGCGTCGGGTTGTTTATGATTTTATCAATGTTATCAACGATGAAGCGAAACTAGCTCAAGCGTTAATTAAAGACAAGCGCGTTGAAAATCTTTATATCCTACCGGCCTCTCAGACTCGCGACAAAGATGCTCTTACCTTGGAAGGTGTAGAAAAAGTCCTCACTGATCTTGGCCGTGAATTTGATTTTATTATTTGTGATTCGCCCGCGGGTATTGAGCGTGGCGCTCATCTCGCGATGTACTTTGCAGACAGCGCTATAGTGGTGACCAACCCAGAAGTTTCCTCTGTCCGCGATTCCGATCGAATCTTAGGCATTCTTTCCAGTAAAACTCGACGTGCAGAAAACGGCCAAGCTTCTCCTAGCGAACACCTTCTCTTAACACGCTATTCTCCAACCCGCGTCGCGATGGGCGAAATGCTCAGCGTCAACGATGTCCGAGAAATTTTAGCCATTCCTTTGCTGGGTGTGATCCCGGAATCACAAGCAGTGCTTCGCGCTTCGAACGCCGGTATACCTGTGATCATCGATCAAGAAAGCGATGCTGCTCAAGCTTACACGGATGCGGTCAGCCGCTTTTTGGGTGAAAAAACTCCCTTCCGTTTTATTAACCCCGAGAAAAAGAGTTTCCTTAAACGCTTATTCGGGCAGAAAGAGAAGGAATTCGCATAATGAATTTACTCGACTTATTTCGTTCAAAAAGAGAATCATCCGCTCATACTGCCAAAGAGCGCTTGCAGATTATTGTCTCCCACGAGCGTGCTAGGAAAATTCGTAACACGATTAATTTGCAGGAATTAAAACAGAAGCTAGTCAGCGTTATCTCACAGTATTTGCATATTGAAGAAAATCAGTTTAGCGTACAACTGCAACACGACACGGATCATTCAGTACTCGAATTGAATGTAACACTCCCAGAATCTGTTGAAAAATAAGGGGTCAAGTCTTGAATTATGAATTAGCAGTTCCCACTTAAGTGGAAACTGCTAATTCATAATTCAAGACTTGACCCCTTATTTTATCTTATCAGTAACGCCCAGACCTCGTAAAAGGCCATTTGCATTCCCTTGCATTCGGACATAATTTTTTATCTAAATTAATGAGCAGTTCTGTATTATCTCGCACATAGTAAAGGGGACGGTAACTCCAAATTCGACGTGTACCATCTTTGCAGCTGTAATTATCTGCCGTGCAACTGACCAGTTCTTCATATAAATAGCAATCACCTGGCCTGCAGCGCTCGTCATGATGAATATAGTTCGCACAGGGTGCAGGACCGCAATCCGCTTGAACCACTCCTGACACAGCGAAAAGCCCTAACAAGCAAGTCTGAGCACTGATCAACCAAGTTCCTAACTTGTTCATAAAATCTCCTTTTCAGGTTCCATCCACTACCCACCATTATAGCATAATTGAAGGTGTCTTAAAGGTGTCAGGTCAACCGAAGACCTGACATCTTGAACTATCTCGAGCGCAATTCTTCATCCGAAAAATCATCCACCGCGATGATCATTTCGCGTAATCGATTATACTCCCTTAAAGTTTCAGCTTGAGCTTTTGTGAGGATCTGTTGCTCCTCTGCCTGATCAATTCTTTCAGCAAAACTGAGCCCAAGGACCTGCCCCGCTTTTACGGCCTTGTTAAGTTTTGAAATAATTTTTTGATGTTTATTCACCTGTTTTAAAGCGATTTGTAAAATGCCCGGTAAATTACTTTCGTCATCCGGTAAATACGTATTTTGAAGTAGCTGCGTGCGCAATCGACTGGGCGTGATCATGAGGCGTGCTAGTTGTCCCACTAAACGATCACCGGGGGGATGATTCCATCGTCCTAAGGGAAAAACAGTCGCGCGCAAAATTCCACGAATAATGGGCTGTGGGAAATTACGAATAATTTCATCCAATTGTTGCTCAGCTTGAAACATCAAATAACCGCAGCACCATTTTACCAATGGCAATTCATCTTCAGGCTCTTTGTGATCATGAAATTGTTTTAAAACTGCTGAGGCCATGTAAGTCATAGACAACACATCGCCCAAGCGTCCTGATAATTTTTCTTTGCGCTTCATCACACCGCCGAAATACATCATGCACGCATCAGACACTAAAGCAAAAGCCGCAGTCATTCGATTAAGCTGCTGATAATAGTTTTTGACACTGCTCTGTGGTGCCGCTGAAAACCGACCATTTGTTAAACCAAATGCAAAAGTTCTAGCCTTATTACTGATCAAATAACTGATATGCGCTAATGCAGCAGTAGTAAATTGTTCTAATCCTGCTTTTTTGTCAGGATTTGCGACCGCAGAAATTTCAGACAAAATAAAGGGATGACAACGTATGGCGCCCTGCCCAAAAATAATCATCGAACGCGTTAAAATATTTGCACCTTCCACTGTAATGCCAATCGGTAATTGTTGATAAATGCGTCCTAAATAATTTTTGGGCCCTAAACAAATTCCTTTTCCACCATGAATATCCATCGCATCAATGCCAACCTGACGTCCCATTTCTGTCAGGTGATATTTACTGATTGCAGAAGGAACGGCCGGCGCTTCACCTGCATCGATGGCGGCGACTGTAAAATTTCGCGTGGCCAACATGATATAATAATAACCTAAAATACGTGCGAGCTTTTCTTCGACTCCACCAAATTTTCCGATGGGCAAACCAAATTGTTCGCGCACTCTTGCATAAGCGCCGCTCACCGCCACACCCATTTGTGCGCCACCCAACGACATGGAGGGTAATGAAATCGCTCGGCCCACAGCCAATCGTTCCACTAACATATTCCAGCCTTTGCCAGCATTTTTAAATCCGCCCACGATGGAATCGATGGGCACAAAAACATTTTTTCCACGCACTGGGCCATTCGGAAAAACCGCACTTAATGGATAATGTCGGCGTCCATGTTCAACACCGGGAGTATTGGAGGGGACCAATGCCACCGTTATTCCTAAATCTGTTCGTTTACTCATAATTTGATCAGGATCAAATAATCGAAACGCTAATCCGATAACTGTTGCGATAGGCCCTAAGGTGATATAGCGCTTGTTGAAATTCAATTGAATGCCAACCACTTTTTCACCGTTAATCATTTTCTCAACAATAATACCATTATCAGGCATCGAGCTAGCATCAGAACCTACATCGGGACCTGTGAGTGCAAAACAAGGGACTTCTTCACCTTTGGCTAAGCGTGGTAAATAATAATCTCGCTGTTGTTGAGTTCCATATTCCAATAATAATTCTGCAGGGCCTAAAGAATTCGGTACCGACACAGTACTGCCGACAGAAGCACTCAGTCCCGCTAAGCGACTCAGAACTAATGCATGCGCATAGGCAGAAAATCCTTTACCGCCATATTTTTTGGGAATAATTAATCCGAAAAATCCCTCCGTTTTTAAAAAATCCCAGATTTTATCGGGAATGCTGAGTTGATATTGCGTCATTTCCCATTCATTGATCATGCCACAGAGTTCTGTCACCGGCCCTTCTAAAAACGCTTGCTCGGCTTTTGATAATTTTGCTTTAGGAGTCGCTAATAAAGTGGACCAATTCGGCATCCCTGCGAATAATTCGCCTTCCCAACCCACTGTGCCCGATTCCAATGCAGCCCGTTCCGTAGGGGATAAACTAGGCATTAATTTATCAATTCGTTTGAAGAGTGGAGAAATGATCTGCTGCTGCCGTTGCTTGTCAAACAACACTAATAAAAACAAACCCAACAAGACCCACTCTATCAGGAGCAAAATGAGATTCACATGACTCAAGGCACTTAACAAAACAAAATAGAAAACAAGGCCCACAGCAAACACCGCCTTACTTGCGCGATGAAAGGCCAAAGTCCCCACAACCCCAAAAAACAACACAATCCAAAACAAACTACTCATTTCATATCCTTCGAATGGTATCATACCATTGTAGTATATCAGATGACTGTTGTCGCATCTTCCCTCTCTAATATGTGATCAAATCTGATCACGGCCTAGTTCTTGCTTCAACAAGGCTGGTTTCACTTACCCAGTGGTATGAGCCAGAACCTTCCACTCCACAAGCTTCAATTCCAGTGGAACTCACCCCACTTTAGCGGGCTAGGAATGTTGAAGGATGGCACAATAATACGGTATTGATCATTGCCCCCATTTCCAAGATTATTTTCTGCCTGCTCATCAGACCTGTATATTGCACAAACAATCGTAGGGGGAAGTGAAAGAGTGGTTAGATCTCAGGTCATAACACTACCCTTTTGTTCAACATATTGAATCAAACCATGAAAATAACGGATATCCCTCTGGCTGAACGTCCTCGGGAAAGGCTGATTAGCCAGGGGGCTCATTCACTGACTGACGCAGAACTGCTCGCGATTTTTCTTCGTACTGGCCGTAAAGGCAACTCAGCCATTTCGCTGGCCCATGAATTGCTGGATCAGTTTGGCAGCCTCAGTAATTTACTGAATGCTGATCAAACTCGACTTTGTAAAACACCAGGGCTTGGCTTAGCCAAATATTGTCAATTGAGGGCTTGCCTAGAACTGAGTCATCGCTATGCCACTGAAGCACTTAATCGTGGCCCACTCTTAACCACCAGCCTATCGACTAAACGGTTTTTAATTAATAAACTTCGCCACCAAAAACGAGAAGTTTTTGCCTGTCTTTTTCTCGACAGTCGAAATCGCCTCATTGCCTACGAAGAACTTTTTCATGGCAGTGTCAATTCAGCTGATGTTCATCTTCGGATTATTATCGAGCGCGCCCTTAGCCACCCCACCGCCAGCATTATTTTTGCCCACAACCATCCCTCCGGAGACCCCAGCCCTAGCGAAGCTGATAAAACCATAACCAGAAATTTTATCAAGGTCCTCAATGCCCTTGATATTGCCGTAAAAGATCACATTATCGTGGGAAATACACAGACTTTTTCATTCACTGAAGGGGGTTTATTAACAAATGAACTTTGACTGATCATGAAAAATGTAATACCATTACCAGTAAGAGTATTACATTTGGGATCTACCATGCTAGTTACTTCGAAAGGTCAAATCACTATCCCACAAGAACTACGCAAAAAATTCGGTCTACTGCCTCACACCACTGTTAAAGTTGTTGAAATAGAAGGACGGGTAACCATCGTCAAAGTGAGCAATAAGCATTCCAGAGGATCCAAAATGATTAATACTATGCGTGGAAAGGCCACTGTAAAATTAACCACCGACCAAATAATGGCTTTAACAAGAGAAAAATAGACATGCACGAGATATTAGTTGACAGTAATGTTATCTTAGATATTTTCACCGAAGACAAACAATGGTTTCACTGGTCTTCAAACAAACTCTCCCAGTTTGCGGAAAAAACTAACATTCACATTAACAATATTATTTATTCTGAAATCTCAGCTGCTTTCGACTCGATAGAAGATCTTGAAAACGCCATTCCACAAGACTTTATAAGATCCGAAATTCCTTGGGAAGCCGCTTTTCTTGCTGCGAAAGTTTATCAAAAATATCGTCGACAAGGGGGAATAAAATCGCGACCATTACCCGATTTTTTTATTGGAGCTCACGCAGCAATCTCAGGATTTTCCCTCTTAACACGTGATCCTAAACCCTATCAACATTATTTCCGTAATCTAAAAATAATATCACCCCATCATTAAGGTGTATTAGCAAGCCATCTTAGGGGGCGAATTTTTCATTTAATACGAAGCAACTTGACGTCTGAATAGCCATCGTAATCGAGGCCAGATAATATTCAACATGAGTCCGCTCAGAACGAAAGAAGCGGCTAATAATTTCCATGATTGCAAAGGTTCTGATAAAAATATCGCCGCAGAACTCATGCCAAAAACGGGTGCTAAGAGAGAAAAAGGGGTGATCGTTGCCGCAGGGTGCCTAGCCAATAACCAAGCAAAAACGCCGTAACCGAAGAGCGTATTACTCAGCGCCTGATGCAAAACCACTAGCCAAGTCCCGAGAGTGGCATGTGATAATCCTGCTTGAATCGCCGGCAACCCTTCGAAAAAATATGAAAGCAATAATAAAGGTGGAATGGCAAACATGCCAGACCATACCACATAGGCTAACATATTGACGTGCCCATCCGACTTCGCAACGATATTGGCGACCGCCCAACAAAAAGCAGCAAGCAATGTCAACACCACCCCTAAAACAGAAGCATCATGACCACTATTCATCAAAATAACGCAAAGACCTGTCGCAGCGAGTGATAAGGCAAAAATTTGAAAGGGATTAATGTGCTCCTGACGTATCCACATCGACAATCCGATGGTAAAAAAAGCATTCGTCGGGAGTATAACAGAAGCCAAACCAGCGGAAATATCATGACGTAAAGCAATATACATCAATCCAATCTGCCCCACTCCAATCAGAATTCCATAGGCAGCCATATGCGACCATAATACTTTCGGACGGGGAAGAAAAAATATCCAAGGAATAATCACGAAACAGTAACGCAAAGTGGCAAAAAACAAAGGGGGTAAATCTCCCAACCCCCATTTAATCACGACAAAATTGCTGCCCCAAACAGCTGTTACTGCTATCGCTAGCAAAAGATGGGTGAATGGTAGGTGCGCTGTTTTAGCTGTCATTCGAATTCTCGTGTTTAATAAAGCTGAATGATACCGGATTTGTTGTCGTTTGTCATCGATCTAAAATTCTAACTCTATTTTTTCTTGCTCGATCATTTGTTTAAACTCCTCGCTAACCGTGTTCAAATCTACAATATCAACCTTAAACGGAAGCTCAGAATCTTCAAAAGCAGCGCCAAGATCTGTAAGAATTTCTAGAGGAAGTACCTTACCAGACATGTCCACAATTAAATCTATATCAGAATATCTTCTAGCGCGTCCTTTGGATCGTGATCCAAAAACCCAGACTTTTGAAGAACTCGGCAGATAACGGCGGAGTATCAAAGAGACTATTTCTCGATATTCTGGTTTAAGATCAATCACCCTAATGCTCATGATTTTATTTTTGACTGAAGTTGAGCTAAAAGAAACTTTGCATCTCTCAAAAACCCTGGAATACTTTCAAAAATTTCTTGTGCTTTTGCTTGATCGTAAGTGTGACTAGTAATGCCCCGTTCTTGACGGTATCGATTCCATTGTTTTAAATCTGAAAGTAAGAGTCCCTTATCACAGCCTGTGCGAATCAAATGGGCGAATGACATTGTTTCAATTTCAGCAGGATTAGGCTCTGCGAGGCTAAGATAGCGTTTTAGCATCTTCCATGACAATTCATACGTAAATTCAAACGCCTGGATAGCCGCAGCACGCAATTGCAAAACCAAACCGGGATCAGCCTGGACAGTATCAGAGTGAAAATAAACAAGACTTTGTTCGAGCTGCGAAATAGCATTCTCAAGAGGGGTCAAACTAAGATTCATTAGTGTCCTTAATATTCTAATTGCCAGAGAATAAGTGACTCATAGGATCATTTCCAGCATACGATTAATAAACCACAAGGTCAAGTCAAAAAAAATCCAGATTCAGGGAATTAAATCTGGTTTATCGGTAAAAACAGCATCGACACCCCAGTCTAATAATTCTTTGGCGCGGTAAGAATCGTTCACGGTATAAGCTAATACAAATCGAATTCGCTTTTTCAGATCTTGAACATTTTCGGCGTTTAAAATTAAATGATTTACTGAAACGGAACTACAGCCATAATTATTGAGACATTTTTCCCAAGGTTCATTCCAATCGTGAATAACCATTCCTAAACAATATTGAGGTGCTAATTCGTGCACTGTTTTTAGGCAGAGTTCTGATTGAGTGGAAATCATCGGAGGAAATTCTGAAAGGGGCCAATATTGTTCTAAAATAGATAATGATTTTTTTGTCGTTTCAATTTCTTTGCCGGGAGTAGGTTTGATTTCGAGATTAATATTCAATTTTAATTTACGCAACAATTCCAAAAGCTGTACTAAAGTAGGAACTTTTTCTTGCATAAATTCTTTGGCAAACCAACTGCCTGCATCTAACTCGGCAATTTTTTCATAAGAAGTTTCTGCGACTTCTCGCTTACCACCGTTTGTGGTTCGAGCTAAAGTGAGATCATGCATGATGATGGCCTCTCCATCTTCTGTCAGCATCACATCAAATTCTACCCACTCGGCACCCATGGCATGAGCTTTGCGCATAGCTGTTAAAGTATTTTCGGGCGCGTAAGCGGAGGCGCCACGATGGGCGATAATGCGCGATAATTGTAGGTCGTTTTTCATCGGATTCTCCATCATTTAACCTTTATAATAAAGCAATGGACTCATGATAATTCCTGGATCGCCACGCTACGCTCGCGATGACGGTACCTGGTCAGCACCTCAGCTCCTATTTTACCACTCATCACTTTGATGATACCATCGTGGGATTTGAGTAAGGGCTTTCATGAAAACCGTAGCTGAATTTAGCATCAAGTTCCAGCAATATTTGAACGAGCAAGGACAGGTTGTTCAAGAACTGCCTGCCTTCGCTAAAGACATGTCTCATCTCATTTACCTGTACACCTCTATGCAACGCACACGGTTACTGGACGCAAAAGCCGTATTGATGCAACGTACCGGTAAAATGGGCACCTACCCTTCTGCACTAGGCCAAGAAGCAGTATCGACTGGCTTAGGTGATGCCATGCGCAATGAAGACGTTTTCTGCCCCTATTATCGGGATCAAGGCGCTATGCTAGAACGCGGGGTCTCCTTAAAAGAAATTCTGGCCTATTGGAGCGGTGACGAAAGAGGCTCTGATTTCCATGGGCACCGCGAAGATTTCCCCATCAGTGTCCCTATCGCAACCCAATGTTTACACGCCTGCGGGGTGGCTTTTGCCTTTAAATACCGCAAAGAACCCCGCGTGGCCGTAACGTCCATCGGCGATGGTGGTACCTCTGAGGGCGCTTTTTACGAGGCTTTAAACTTAGCGGGCGCTTGGGCCTTACCTGTCGTTTTTGTCGTCAACAATAATCAATGGGCGATTTCTGTTCCCCGTGGTATTCAAACGCATGCCCAAACCATTGCCCAAAAAGCCATCGCTGCGGGCATTCCTGGCATTCAGGTTGATGGAAATGACGTGATTGCGGTGCGTGAAGTTGTGGGAGAAGCGGTTGACAAAGCTCGCCGAGGTGGGGGTCCTACCCTGGTTGAGGCTGTCACCTACCGTCTCACAGACCACACCACTGCGGACGATGCCAAACGCTACTGGAACGAAGCCATTGTCAAAGAGGCTTCCACCAAAGAGCCCATTATCCGATTACGACAATACATGATTGAACAAGGCGGCTGGTCAGACACTCAAGAAGAAGTCCTGATCAAACAACTCACTGAAGAGCTGGATCAAGCTCTAAAAGATTTGGCGAGCATGCCCCCACAACCTCCCGAAAGTATTATCGATTTTCTGTTCAAAGAAGTCCCCGAAGCCATGCTGGATCAACGTGAACTTTTAGGAGCACAACATGGTTGAAGAAAGTATGTTAGATTTACTGTTCAAAGAGGTCCCTACAGCCATGCTCTATCGACCTGAACTCTTAGGAGCGCAACATGGCTGAAATTAATTTGGCAGAAGCTATCACTCAAGCCCTGGCTTACGAAATGGGGGTCGACCAAAACGTGATCGTCTTCGGTGAAGACGTTGCGGTTAACGGCGGCGTTTTCAGAACAACCGTAGGCCTCTTGGCCAAATATGGACCCGAACGCGTCTTAGACACCCCGCTGGCAGAATCCATGATTGGCGGGATGGCCATCGGCATGGCCGCTCAAGGATTAAAACCGGTCGCTGAATTTCAGTTTGAAGGATTTATGTATCCAGCCTTCGATCAGATCGTGAGTCATGCCAGCCGACTACGTTCAAGAACACGAGGACGCCTGAGCTGCCCCGTGGTTTATCGTGCCCCTTGGGGTGGTGGCATTCATGCCCCCGAACATCATTCTGAAGCCAACGAAGCCTTTTTCGCGCATGTGCCTGGCATCCGAGTTGTTATACCTTCTTCACCCGCACGTGCCTATGGACTGCTCTTAGCTGCTATCCGAGATCCAGATCCCGTGGTGTTTTTAGAACCCAAACGCATTTACCGTCTCGTCAAACAAGAAGTCCCGGATAATGGCGTGGCCTTGCCCTTGGATCAATGTTTTGTTCTTCGCGAAGGCCAAGACATTACGATGGTCACCTGGGGTGCTTACACCGTTGAAACCATGCAAGCCGCGGAACAACTCGCTCAGCACAATATTCAAGTTGAAGTGATTGATTTAGCCACCATCAGCCCCATTGATATCAACACCATTTTAGAATCCGTTGAAAAAACGGGTCGATTAATGATTGTGCACGAAGCGCCTAAAACCTGTGGCGTCGGCGCTGAAATTGCTGCGCTCGTTGCAGAACATGCACTGACTTCTTTGGTAGCACCCATTCAACGCATCACTGGTTTAGACACCGTCATGCCCTACTACAAATTAGAAAATTACTTTTTACCGAGTATCACCCGAATTGTAGAAAGTGCCAAACAAATGATGGAGTACGAATGAAGCTAAGTTTTTTTCATATTTTTGATAATGGGGAATCACGATGAAAATTTTTTATTTGCCGGACTTGGGCGAAGGATTACACGAAGCTGAAATTCGTGAGTGGTTTATCAAAGAAGGCGATTTTGTCAAAGAAGACCAACCCATTGTCGCCATGGAAACCGCCAAAGCCTTGCTCGATGTGCCCGCACCTTACACAGGCACCATTGCAAAATTACACGGTAATCCCGGGGATATTATTAAAACAGGTGCAGCCCTCGTCAGTTTTGAAGCCGATGCGCAATCCAGCCATGAAATAACACCGCATAAAAAAGATGCAGGAACCGTAGTTGGCAGTATTCAAGTGGGCAATACTGTGATTACTGAAAGTGCAACAGGAATTAAACCCACAACAAGTTCGGGTACTCGCATCAAAGCCAGCCCTGCTGTGCGAAAATTAGCCGCCTCATTGGGAATTGATTTATCGCAAATTACACCCACAGGCCCTGGCGGTTCCATTACTTCCGAAGATCTTAAATCAGCCTCTGGCATCAAACAACCATCCGCTCAATCGAAAACAGCAGAAACCCCTATTCCTGAAGGCTATTCTGCACTTCATGGTGTGACACGCAGCATGGCCATCAATATGGCCCTCGCTCACGAACAAGTCGTTCCAGTAACCATCGTTGATGACGCAGACATTAATCACTTTGGCCCAAACGAAGATTTAAGCGTGCGAATTATTCGCGCTGTTCAATACGCCTGCGAACAAGTGCCCAAATTAAACTCGCATTTCCATGGGAAGTCTTTGAGCTCCAAACAAATCAAAGAAATTAATTTAGCACTGGCTGTTGATACTGAAGCAGGACTTTACGCTCCCGTAATAAAAGATATCGCACAAAAAAACGATGCAGAAATTCGCGCAAAAATTAATGAGTTCAAAGATCACGCCAGAAAACAAGATTTCCCACCTTCGGATCTTTCAGGTGCAACCATTACGCTCTCCAATTTCGGTATTTTTGTAGGCCGTTATGCGAGCCCCATTATTGTTCCACCGACCGTCGCCATCATCGGCATCGGCAAATTACGCGAAGCCGTCGTCGTGGAAAATGGCCAACCGGTTGTGCACAAAATTTTTCCTCTTTCACTCACGGTAGATCATCGATTAATCACCGGCGGAGAAGCCGCCCGATTTTTAGCCGCGTTAATTGAGGCACTTCAAAAATAAAAAAAGTACTTCAACGCGGATATTGCACAAACAATCTACTTCGAAGCTAATTTGCTTGTCGATGCAACGTTCAGATTTTGCCATCCCAAGCTTGAGTGGATAAACAGATACCTTCTCGCTACAATTGTTTGTGCAACGTCCAGGTTCAATGATGTTGTCTTTACTGGATGATTTTCGGCCAACGTGAAAAGGCCGCATCGCTGCGTTCAGGCGTCAGCGTGACAACATAAACACGAAGCTCTTGATCGTACCGAGCTAAGAGGCCCTGGATGGACTGCCCTTTGACCAGCTTAAAATATTGAGGATGCCCCTCAACATTCATTTCCACAAAGCCCTGGGCAGGAATTTTGACCGGTTTAGGAAAAAACGGGTCCCACTTCCCATCCATAATCGATTCCATCCTTGCCCACCCCCCCATGGGCAATTGCCCCTTTTGTATAAGCCTACGCCCCCAATTCAGCCAAATCACGCCCCCCGTCTTTAAGTGCACGGGTAATCTTGCTTGCGGCTGCTGAAAATCAATCTTCCAGCTATGCTGTTCTTCTTGATAAAAAATTGCCTGACACATAAGCGCCCTCCCCTGCGACTCGTGGAGCCAGGCACGCAAAGAGCAGGCCCGACTCCACAATAATAGGATACATTTAGAGAACATTCAAGCCCCTCCCCCCAGCCTATTTTCATCGTATAAACAGCATATTTCTTATCAAAATCCCCCTATTATTTGAAATATTTACAGGATCAGCTATAGTTATAAGCAGAGGGAACGCAAACAGTCCCCAAGTCTCAGGACGAGTAGATAGGTATAGGATATAAAGTAGTACAGACTGTAAGGCGAGGTGAACATTATGAACTGGTCAAAACCTTCATTTGAAGATTTACGATTTGGTTTTGAAATCACGATGTATGTCTATCAGAAATCAAAACCCACGAAAATCGGCTCTGAGAGCTATCACGAGAAAAGTTCTCAGCAACTGACATCGCGCAGGCGAAATAGTTCCGCAGTAAAGTCTTAGAGAACTATCCAACCCTTATCCAAGGCATCCGTTAAGAAAATTAACACGTCGGATTGTATATCGGCGTCGGGAAACTTCGCTTGGAGAGCACGGATAATCTCCTTTACACTGCGTTCCCCATCGCATAATTGCAAGATTTCGGCAGCACTTTCATTCAATTGCACCATGCCTTCAGCGTACAGCAAAACATGTTTTTGCTGGCTCTCTTCCCACTGAAATCGAAATTTTCGGCTTAGTTTCAGTACTGTCTCTGGTCTGATCATCACCATTCCCTTAGTCATTACCTGCATTAATATTAGACGACAACCAAGATTCCTGCTACACGGACTAAGCTACCGTATAAGTAAGCACGCTAAAAAAAATCCCCCCCTGGCACGGCTGCTGAGAGGCACTGTGACCTTTTCCCTCTCGGGAGCGTGTGGAGCCAAGATGGCGGAACCCGCAGCCCTTACAGGGATGTACTTGCCGGGCGGTCCCGAGAGGGAAAAGGTCACAGTGCCTCTCAGCAGCAAATGGTAAACTATAGGGTGGTTAAAGAAGTCTGACCCGTTCGATCTCTCGATACGCTATAATTTCGTAGTAAAGTTTAGAAAGGATTCTCGGATGTTTGTACACATACTCGGTTCAAGCGCAGGAGGCGGATTTCCGCAATGGAACTGCAACTGTCAAAATTGTGATGGTTATCGTAAAAAAACGCTAGCCATTCCAGCTCGCACTCAATCTTCTATCGCCGTGTCTGATAATGGCGATGATTGGATCTTGATTAACACCTCACCCGATATTCGACAACAACTCGCTGATTTTCCGGCACTGCAACCTGCACGTCAGTTACGGGACACCGCGATTCAATCCGTGATACTCGTGGACGCACAATTAGATCACTGCACCGGTCTATTATCCTTACGCGAAGGGAATAAACTCAATCTTTATTGCACAACAGAAGTACAAAAAGATCTGATGACAGGATTACCCATCATTCCATTATTAGATTATTATTGCGGTCTCAATCTACAGACGATTTCGATTGAAAAAAATTCATCCTTTACCGTTATCGGTGCTGATCACTTAGAATTTCAAGCCATTTCTTTATCCGGCAAAGCCCCGCCCTATTCACCTCATCGTCACAATCCTCAACCGGGCGATAATATTGCTTTGATAATAAAAGATCGACGTAATCATCAATCCATTTTTTATGCCCCAGGGATACAAGAAATCACTGCTGAAATAAAAGAACACCTCGAAAAATCCGACTGTATTTTAATTGATGGCACATTCTGGACTGAAGACGAAATGATCAGCACAGGTGTAGGCACTAAATTAGCCCACGAAATGGGGCATCTACCGCAATCAGGAGAAAATGGAATGATCAGCGCCTTAAAAAAGTATTCAAATGCTCGACGCATTTTAATTCATATCAACAACACCAATCCTATTTTGAATCCACAGTCAGAAGCCTTCAGTATCTTAAAACAAGAAGGTATTGAAATTGCCTACGATGGTATGGAAATTAATTTAGAGGGAGAAAAATCATGAACAATACTCCATGGTCACAGGAAGAATTTAAAGCACAAATCATGCAATTAAATGCTCATTATCACATCCATCATCCTTTCCACCAAGCCATGAGCCAAGGAAAATTAACGCGAGAACAAATTCAAGGATGGGTGGCCAATCGATTTTATTACCAAATTACGATCCCTCGTAAAGATGCGGCTATTTTGGCTAACTCACCTGATCAAGCTTTTCGCAAACGTTGGATAAAACGTATTATCGATCATGATGGCAATGAAAATATTCCTGGGGGAATAGATGCCTGGCTCAGATTAGCGGAAGCGGTCGGATTAGAACGTGCAGCCGTTCAAAATCTTTCTCAAGTCATTCCCGCGGTTAGATTTGCTGTTGATAGTTATTATAATTTTGCTAAAACAGCTCCTTGGCAAGAAGCTGTATGCTCTTCTCTGACGGAACTGTTTGCCCCAGAAATTCATCAGCAGCGATTAAATACTTGGCCCCTCCACTATCCCTGGGTAGAACCCGAAGGATTAGCTTATTTTCAAAAACGTCTCGCAGAAGTGCGAACCGATGTTCAACACGGTCTAGAAATAACGCTCAATTATTTCAAAACTCGTGCACAACAAGAACAGGCTCTAAAAATTGTTCAATTTAAATGTGATGTACTCTGGACACTCTGCGATGCCATGGAACAGCATCTGGGCATCGGTCCATAGACTGTCGATGGAGTAATGAGTTTAGTCAACGGTGAAGCCCGGCAATAACCGGGGCAATAGGCTATAATGAAACGATCAAAGTCTGAAAATGGAATCACTGTGCAAAAGGAGCCTATCATGCAAGACATGGGATCAATCCAAGCCAAGGTCACCCAGCCCCTGTGGTTATTAGCTGAAATCACCTATCGTTGCCCACTGCAGTGCCCTTATTGCTCTAATCCGACTGATTTTGCTCAAGTTAAAAATGAACTCAGCACCGAAGAATGGATCCGAGTGTTTAAAGAAGCCCGCGCCATGGGGGCTGTTCAACTCGGTTTTTCGGGCGGCGAACCTCTGGTGCGCGAAGATCTTGAAGAACTCATCAAAGCGGGTCACGATATGGGTTTCTACACCAATCTAATCACTTCCGCGATTGGAATGGACGAGACTCGAATCAAAGCTTTCAAAGAAGCTGGTCTAGATAACATTCAAATCAGTTTTCAAGCAGGACAAGAAGCTGTCAGTGATTATTTGGCAGGGACTCATGCCTTCGCACATAAAAAAGAAATGGCGAAACTCGTGAAAAAATACGATTTTGAATTAGTCTTCAACGTCGTCATTACCCGATACAATATCGACGATATTGAACACATTATCAAAATGTCCATGGAATTAGACGCGGATTATGTTGAATTGGCGAACACACAATATTACGGATTTGCTTTAGTGAATCGACCTCAACTGATGCCTACCCAAGCTCAAATTGACAGAGCTTATGAAATCACCCAAAAATATCAGGAGCTCTATAAAAATAAAAAAGGGATTTATTTTATACGACCAGACTATTTTGAAAATCGCCCAAAACCTTGCATGGATGGGTGGGGAAAAGTTTTTTTATCGATTATTCCCGATGGTACAGCACTACCCTGTCATTCTGCACGTGTGATCAAAGAACTGAGCTTCCCCAATGTGAGAGAGCACAGTCTTGAATGGATTTGGCATGAATCGCCGGCCTTTAATCATTTTCGCGGTGAAAGCTGGATGAAACTACCCTGCAAAACCTGCCCCGAACGCAAAAAAGACTATGGTGGTTGTCGCTGCCAAGCCTATCTCTTAACAGGCGATGCCGCCATGGCCGACCCCGTCTGCGACTTATCCCCCGATCACCACATCGTTCTAGAGGCCGTCAGCGAAGCCTCCCAAATGAACGTCACCGAGCACCCCCTCATTTTCCGCAATCCCAAAAATTCAAAAATGCTGATCGAAAAAAAATAGAAAAGGTCTGAATTCTGTCGTGCCCAGTCATCGGCCTGTACTCTATGATTAAAAACCAAAACATTAAATCAGTATTTTATTGGGTCAACGGGAGACCTGACACCCTCTTTATGCGATAACCTCGACCCATCGCAAAATAATCGAAACCGTATTGTTCGACAGTTTGGGGGGAATAAATGTTTCGTCCGTCAAAAATAGCTGGAGATCTTAGAGTTTTTTTGATTCTATTAAAATCTGGATAAGCGTAGTCTTCCCACTCTGTAGATATTGCTAGGGCATCGGCACCATCTAATGCCTCATAAAGATCGTTAGCATAGTAAATAGCACTCTGTTCACCAAAGTGTGATTTCGCGTTATCTAAAGCGACAGGATCATGAACACGCACAGTGGCTCCTGCTGTTAAAAGCTGCTCTATCAACACCAAACTAGAGGCTGCACGCAGATCATCGGTATTAGGTTTGAAAGCCAATCCCCAGAGTGCAATCACTTTTCCTTTTAAATTATTCTGAAAATAATGATTAATTTTTTGAAAAAGCACGCGCTTTTGTCGTTCATTAACGGTTTCGACCACCGATAAAATAGTTGCCTCATAACCCACATCCCGTGCTGTTTTTTCTAAGGCCTGTATATCTTTGGGAAAACAAGAACCCCCGTAACCACAGCCTGCGAATAAAAAATGCTCACCAATTCGAGGATCCATACTCATCCCCCGACGGACTTGTTCAATATCAGCGCCGAGTCTTTCTGCGATGTGGCTCATCTCGTTGATAAAGCTGATTTTAGTCGCTAAAAACGCATTGGAAGCGTATTTGGTTAATTCAGCAGAAGGTGTATCCATGACCACAAAACGTTGTCCTGCGTCAATCAGTGGGGTGTATAATTGGCGCAACAATTCGGCAGCGCGATCTGTATCAGCTCCAACAATAATTCGATCGGGATTCATAAAATCTTCTATCGCTGCCCCTTCACGCAAAAATTCCGGATTCGACGCGATATCAAATTCAATGTTCAATGCTCGATCTGAAATCGCTTCTTCTATAATCGATCTCACTTGATTCGCCGTACCCACCGGAACGGTAGATTTATTGATAATCAAAGCATAATGATTGAGATGTTTACCGATTTCTTTGGCAACAGAGACCACTGCTCCCAAATCTGCGGACCCATCATTGCTCGATGGTGTTCCCACGGCAATAAAAATTAAATCGGCGTGAGCCACACCCGCAGCAGGATTTGTGGTAAAAGAAATGCGACTGAGCGCAATATTTCTCTGCAACATTACTGATAATCCAGGCTCAAAAATCGGTGTTTCTCCCCTATTCAACATCGCTACTTTTTCAGCATTAATATCAACACAACAAACCTCATTGCCAATCTCAGCGAGACAAGCTCCCGTGACCAATCCCACATAACCGGTACCAAAAATAGTAATTTTCATATCTTGCCTCTTTAAAAACAGGTCAGGGAAGGGGTCAAATCTAAGATTGATACATTATTAAAGGGGGACTGGTATGTTGATCAGCCCCCCCTTTAATAATGTATCAATCTTAGATTTGACCCCTTCCCTGACCCACTTATCTTTTGATATTCAGGGACCAACTCCAACAATAAGCTAGCCATGCCAAATTCTGTACCGCACTCAATCTGTTGCTGTAGCACACTGAATTTCATTAACAATTCATCCCATGCTTCCGCTCGATACTGTGCTTGGAGAATTTTATGATGCGCCGTTTGCGTTAGGGCTTCAGACTCATGAAATAATTCTTCATACATTTTTTCACCCGGCCGCAATCCCGTGTACACAATGTCGATTCCTTCACCCGGCACATAACCGGCTAGCTTGATCATCTGCTCTGCTAAATCGACAATTTTAATCGACTCACCCATATCCAATACAAAAATTTCTCCACCTTTGCCCATAATCGTCGCTTGCAAAATTAATTGTGTGGCTTCGGGAATCGTCATGAAATAACGGGTAATCTCGGGGTGAGTCACTGTTACCGGACCACCCTGCTCGATTTGGCGTTTAAATAAAGGCACAACTGATCCCACCGAACCCAATACATTACCAAAACGCACTGTAATAAATTCTGTGGCAGCATGTGCATTAAAATTCTGACAAAAAATTTCAGCAGCCCGCTTAGTGGCACCCATCACATTAGCCGGATGTACCGCTTTATCCGTCGAAATTAATACGAATTTTTTAACCCCTGTGGCAACAGACTCTTCCGCAATCACTTGAGTACCCAAAACATTATTGCGTATCGCCACTCGAATTTGTGATTCCAATAAAGGCACATGTTTATAGGCTGCGGCATGAAAAACAATGTCAATTTTATGCTCAGAAAATACCCGACGCATAGCAACACGATCGGTCACATCTTCTAAACACAATATTAAATTCAACTGGGGAAAAGTCGCTGACATCATCAATTCTAGTTCATACAATTGGTACTCATTTTGATCCACAACCACTAAAATTTCTGGTTTAAGACTGGCAATTTGTCGGCATAATTCAGAACCAATAGAACCTGCCCCACCACTGACTAAAATTCGTTTCCCACTAATTTGTGCGCTAATTTTCTCCCAATCCAAACTTACGGGATCCCGACCCAATAAATCTTCTAAAGACACTTGTCGCAATGCATCAACTAAGACCCGACCTTGGGTTAAATCATTGACACTCGGTAAAGTACGATATTCGACACGCGCCTCTTCACACAATTTCACAATGCGCCGAATTATTTTTGCCTTAACAGAAGGCAAAGCAATAATCACTAACTCTACCGCATAACGTCGTACCACTTGAGGGATTTCATCGAGGGGGCCAACAACTCTGACACCGTGAATTTCTTTACCTTTATTTCTTGGTTTATCATCCACAAAAGCCACTGGCTGAAAATCATGATGCTGTCGCAACAAATCACGTACCAAACTTTCTCCCGCTTCACCCGCACCCACAATCAGCACGCGTTTACCCGTCAGAATATTTCCTGAATCTTTTATCCAACGAAATACAAAACGAGAGCCACCCAGTAGCATCACCAGCAACAAACCATACAAAAGGGGAACCGAACGCGGAATTGCATCCAGACGACTGATAAAAAATAAACTTAAACTACTGAGTAGAACTCCGGCCACACTCACCTTGATCACCCGAACCAAATCAGGCATCGAAGCAAAACGCCAAACCCCACGATAGAGCCCAAAACTCCAATAAACACCGATCTGAACGATCATCACCACGGGCAGAGCCACTAAAGCAGAGCGCCAAATTTCCGACGGCACCACATCCAAATTAAAACGTAACCAATAAGCGCCCAGCCAAGCAAAAGGAATAACAAGCACATCATGGGCAAAAACCGTCATCCCATGTCGCAACCGTGCAAAAAATCTAGTAACGCCTCTCAAAGCGCAGCCACACCCACAGTCTGTAATGCGTTTACCAAGGCTTCCACCACAGCATTCTGATCTTGTTCTCCAAGATAAGGATGAAAGGGCAAGCTCAATACTCGAGATGCTGCTCTTTCAGAATTTTTTAAATGCGTAGCATTCGGATAATCAGCACTAAAAATAGGCTGTAAATGCAGGGGTTGAGGATAATGAACAGCTGTAGGAACACCTTGCTCCTGCATTATTTTTTGCACCTGATCACGCTCTTCCACTTCAACCGTATATTGCGCATAAGCACTAAAATTACCGGGGGCAATAAACGGTGCTGCAATATGCGGTGCCAACAACTCATCATAACGCGCTGCAACAGCCGCTCGCTCTTTTAATTCATCGGGAAAAATAGCGAATTTAGCGAGTAAAATAGCGGCTTGTAAAGTATCGAACCGACCATTCAATCCTAATCGAACATGATGATAACGCGAACGTTGGCCATGATGTCGAATCAATCGCATCTGATCCGCATGATCGTCATTATTCGTAAAACAAGCACCACCTTCTCCATAACAACCCAAGGGTTTAGCGGGAAAAAAACTGGTGATACTGATATCGCCGAAACTGCCCGATTGACGATTATTTTGACTAGCACCAAAACTTTGAGCCGCATCTTCGATCAGAAAAACATTATACTTTTTTGCAATTTTTTCAATAGCATCATAATCTGCACATTGACCATAAAGATTGACTGGCAAAATAACTTTAGTATTTGGTGTAATAGCCGCCTCAATCTTCGAGGGGTCAAGATTATAGGTTCGAGAATCGATATCGACAAAGACCGGTTTAGCGCCTAGCATTTTCACCATCGAGGCTGTGGCTACAAAGGTAAAGGGGGTTGTGATCACCTCGTCGCCAGGACCAATATCCAGTGCCATCAGCGCGATCAGCAGTGCATCCGTAGCACTCGCCACACTGACACAATGCTTAACTCCAGCGAACTGTGCCAACTGCCGCTCAACTTCATCAACCTCAGGCCCCAAAATGTACTGCCCGTGGGCAAATACCGCATCCATTCGTGCCCGTACGTCCTCAGCCACCCGTTGATATTGTGTTTTTAGATCAATGAACTGCATCATGCCAGACACCTTATTCGTGGTTAAAACTGCTGGCAGTATAGACCCAGTCCTAGCTTAGTTCAACCGGCTCCAAGCGCTGATTGGCGACACTCTCTTCCAAATAGGCCTTATAGGAATTTACCAACCACAAATCGAATTCAGATTCCACATCGATTGATCGCTCTCGAGGCATGATATACCCGCTGGTCTCAGGCGTCAGAAACTCTTTATACTCTTTTAACCACGAACATTTTGCGACGACCACTGCACCGTTGGGTACATAACAAGCTTCACCCGGATGATTGGGTGCTGAAAATTGTCCTGGTACTGTGGGCACTAGTTTATTTTTAGGGCCCAAAGTAAATCCATTGCACTCACCATAGGTCGGTTCTGTGACACTGACACAGACTTTCGACTCATTCCGAATGCAAGTCAAAATACAATTATCAATATCTTCCGTAGTTCGCAACGGAGAAGAGGGTTGCAATACCACAACATATTCATAACCAGGTGTCATTTCTATTGCATGCAAGACCGCATCTACCACAGAAACCTCAGGACGTGCCAAGTGTTTGGGACGAAGAAAAGGAACATCACAACCATAATTTTTCGCTTCTTGAATGATGAGTAAATCATCTGACGATAAAATAAGTTGATCGACATAATGAGATTTTTGCGTGTTTAAAATTGTCCAACCGAGTAATGTTCGTCCTGCAACATTACGTAAATGTTTTCCGGGCACTTTTCGTGATTCACTTCTTGCAGGAATCACGGCCAGTACTTTATTCCCTTGTATCATACTCCTTACCTACAGTTGGTTTTTTATAAAAAATAGGGAAGGAAGCTGCCCCGCATCCTGCGGAATATACTGAGTTTCCTTCCCCATATGATTCAGAACTATAAAGTTCAGCATTATTAGCCGAAATTTTGTTCAGGACATAGTAAACTTTAAAAAAATTGGGAAGTCAACACTTATTTGTTTAAGGGGTCAGATCCGACGCGCAGGAACACCAACCATCTTATGCTTTGAGGGAACATCTCTAGTCACCACTGCGCCTGCACCAATCACCGCATCACGGCCAATTGTCACACCCTGCAATACTACCGCACCGGCACCAATAAAGGCACCGCTACCTACACTAACAGCACCACAAAGCCTAGCTCCGTGGGCAATTTGCACATGAGCTCCAATATTACAATCATGATCGATGATAGCACCCGCATTAATCAGCACATTTTTAGCCGCATGAACACCCGGCATTAGAATAGCACCCGCCATCACCAGCACGCCTTGTGCCAAACCAACTTCTTCACTGATCACTGCACTAGGGTGAATCAGGGATTCAAAGATATAACCGGCTTTGCTGTATATTTCGTAGATTTCTTTGGGTCGATTTGAAGTTCCGATCGAGACCAATCCATTCACTAATCGAACTTCCCGGGGCATATAATTAAAAATATCCTCATCAGTACCAATGACTTTTTCACCCATCATAACGGTACCGTTCAAACCTTTATTCAGGCCTGTGCAACCAATAACCTCTCTTTTTGAACGATGCAAAATATCGATAAGCCCTTTTGCAAGCCCACCCGCACCAATAACAATTACAGGTAATTGATCCATCACTATCATCCTTGTTAGTCGTCACCCCTTACACTTAAGCCTAGGTGCACTCCTACTCTCTGTCAAGGGAGGCTGTGGGGAGGTGGGGAGGCTGGCCCCTCCCACATCGCAGCGCGGTTTGCAAGATTCTTAAGAACCCCCTATGATGATAGAGTTCAAAGAAGGAGTTTTTATGGTACTCAGCTCATTAACAGCCCTATCCCCGCTCGACGGTCGTTACTCGGATAAGCTCAACGATCTACGTGAAATATTCAGTGAATATGGCTTAATCAAGTACCGTACTTTGGTTGAATTACGATGGCTCCAAGCCCTTGCCAATAATCCTCTAATCAATGAGGTACCGTCTTTTTCAGTCGACACCATTGCCTTTATGAACGACATTTTCTCTGAATTTTCTGAAGCCGATGCTGAGCGCGTAAAAGCCATTGAAAAAACAACTCAACACGATGTTAAAGCCGTTGAATATTTTATCAAAGAAAAAATTAAGATGCATAAAATTCTGCATCCCCTTCAAGAATTTATTCATTTTGCATGCACCTCAGAAGATATTAACAACATTGCTTATGCGTTAATGCTCAAAGAAGCCAAAGAAATAATTCTGATTCCGGGTTTTGAACAGCTGATTTCTACTTTAACCCGGATGAGCCATGACACCGCTGAATTGCCAATGCTAGCCCGCACGCATGGACAACCCGCTTCTCCTACCACGCTGGGTAAAGAAATAGCCAATTTTGTCTGGCGTTTAAAAAGACAAGTGGAATTGTATAAGCACATTCCCATTTATGCAAAATTCAACGGCGCCGTCGGAAATTTCAGTGCACATCATGCCGCTTATCCTGAAATAAAATGGCAACAATTCACAGACCAATTTATTGCTGAACTTGGTTTAACACCCAACGTTTACACAACACAAGTGGAACCTCATGATGCACTTGCAGAAAGTTTTCAATGTATTGCTCGAATCAACACCATTTTAATTGGATTTTGTCGAGATGTTTGGGGATATATAAGCTTAGGTTATTTTACGCAAGTGACTGTTGATTCAGAAGTAGGTTCTTCAACAATGCCTCATAAAGTCAATCCCATTGATTTTGAAAATGCCGAAGGCAATTTAGGCTTGGCTAACGCACTACTCTATCATATGGCTGAAAAATTACCGATCTCTCGTTGGCAACGCGATTTAAGTGATTCGACGGTATTGAGAAATATCGGCAACGCTATTGCACATTCTGTGCTCTCTTATCGATCCATCATCAAAGGAATGAGCCGATTAATTCCCAACAACCAAAGGCTCGAAGAAGACCTTGATGCCAATTGGGAAGTGTTAGCAGAAGCGATTCAAACGGTTATGCGTCGTTACGGTATCGATGAACCCTATGAAAAACTCAAAGGTTTAACCCGAGGAAAAAAAATCAACGGCGAAGATTTGCGCGATTTTATCACACTCTTAGCAATTCCCGCACCTGTCAAAGATGAATTGTTAAAATTATCACCGAATAAATATATCGGGTTGGCAGCACAGCTAGCAAAAAAAATCTAGCGTTTCTGAACTAGCATTAGTCCGTCGGCCAGAGGTAATAAACTGATTTGTACGCGTTCATCTTGAGCGATTTTTTGATTGAGTTGATCAATGATTTTAATTTGCTCAGCTTCATTTTCTGGATGCAACACTTTTCCTTCTTGAAACATATTATCCAGTGCCATCACTCCGCCTACACGCAATAATTTCAAACATAATTCGTAATAATTATCGTAGCTTTGTTTATCCGCATCGACAAAAGCAAAATCAAAGCTTTCTGCTTCACCTTGCTCGAGCAAGGCATTGAGCGAATCAACAGCGTAGCCCATTTTTAAATCAATTTTGTGGGAAACACCCGCTTTTTCCCAGGTCTGTCTGGCCATTTTTGTCCATTCGAGATTGGTATCAAAACCCACCAGACGCCCCTCTTCGGGCAAAGCCAGAGCCACCACTGTTGAGCTGTAACCCGTAAAAACGCCCACATCCAAGACCTTCTTGGCGCCCATCAGCCGCACTAAAAAGGCCATAAATTGACCCTGCTCCGGGGCAATCTGCATCCCGCCTGTGCTCATTTTGGCCGTTTTAAGCCGTAATTCCCGCAAAACCTCCGGTTCGCGCAAGGAAACCTTGAGCATGTACTCATACAACTCATCAGTCATTGTGATTGTTTGGTTAGTCATAGAACTCTCCTTCAAGGGGTCAGACCCCACATTGAAACATTATAGAGGCAGTTCAAACAAGATCTGCCTCATGATGTTTCAAACTGAGACCTGCCCCCTTCTTACCCTCGTTTGATTAGACAAGCCCAATGCGATAAACTCCCCTATGCTTTCATAATCAATGGAAAATGATATTAAATGGCGAAGACCTCTATTCCTAAAGCCCTTTTCGACACTGTCGCGAGTTTGGATGAAACCACTCCCGATTGTGTACAACGCTACCTCAAGGATTTTGAGATCTCGGAAACCACCGAAGAATACCAACACGCCCGCGAATTTTTGGCCAGTTATGCCGGCTCTCAGGATACCTTCAACGCCTATCGCAAAGAAGTAGAACGCCTCCTGCAATGGACTTGGATTGTCGCAAAAAAATCACTCAAAAAATTAGACCGAAATGACATACGACGTTATCTCGAATTTGTCTCCGATCCTCCCGCTGAATGGCTCAGCGACAAAAGTGTGGCACGCTTTATTAACAAAAACGGCGAACGTTTACATAATGACGATTGGCGACCCTTTGTGATTCGCATCAGCAAATCGCAACGTCGTGCAGGTCGAACAACAGAGGACATGGATTATAAATTAACTACGCCTTCCATGCGCGCTTTATTCGCAGGGCTCAGTACTTTTTTTACTTTTCTACAACAAGAAGCTTATATTGAAGTGAATCCGGTTCAACTCGTTCGACAAAAAAGTCGCTTTTTACAAAAGCAGCAAACGCTTACCGTTACCCGAAAACTGAGTGACTGCCAATGGCGTTACACGATCGAAACTATCGAGCGATTTGCCAACGAAGATCCAATTTACGAACGTCATTTATTTATGATGTCCGCCTTTTATCTTTTAGGATTACGAATTTCCGAGCTTGCAGAAACCACCGGCAGAATTCCTTCTATGGGTGATTTTGCTCCCGACAAGCAAAGTCGCTGGTGGTTCAGCACTGTCGGAAAAGGCAATAAATTACGGGATATTGCAGTACCCGATACTATGTTGTCAGCTTTAAAACGTTATCGACTAAGCCAACAACTAACACCCCTTCCTGCTCGGGGAGAATCCACTCCACTACTCAATAAAGAGCGAGGGAAAGGGGGGCTCGGCACTCGACAAATTCGAAATCTCGTTCAATTTTGTTTTGATCAAGCCATACTCGCATTAAATCACGATGGCCTGCACGATGAAGCACAAGATTTAACTGTCGCTACCGTGCACTGGCTCAGACACACTTCCATTTCCGCCGATGTTGAACATCGTCCACGCGAACATGTTCGAGACGATGCTGGCCATGAAAATATTAGCATCACCGACCGCTACATCGATATTGATCGAATTGCCCGTCATAATTCAGCGCGAAACAAACCGCTAAAACCAACCTCACCGATTCAGCAGGAGTAAATATGTTAGATTTCGACGTCATTAATGATTCTAAAACCGGAGAACCCATGATTAAAACTCCACTCACTGGCAAATTATTATTAACTTCACCACAGCTAAACAAAGGCACTGCTTTCACGCTCGAAGAACGTCACACTTTTGGTTTGCTGGGGAAATTACCCGCATCGGTTGAAACACTTCCCGAACAAACCATGCGCGCCTATCATCAATATTCAGAATTTTCAAATGACCTTCAAAAAAGTATCTATCTGCGCACGCTTCACGAAACCAACGAAACTTTATTCTACAGTTTGGTGATTGCACACATGAAAGAAATGATTCCTGTCCTTTATACACCCATCGTAGGCACTGCGGTGAGAACGCACAGCTCACAATTTCGTAGACCTCGTGGCTTGTATATTGCCTATCCCGATCGAGAATATATCCGAGAAATTCTTTCTAATCGCACTCATCCTGAAATTGATGTGATCGTTGTTACCGACGGAGAAAGTGTGTTAGGAATCGGTGATCAAGGTATCGGTGGAATCGATATTCCCATTGCAAAACTCGTCGTGTACAGCATCGCAGCAGGCGTCAATCCTCTGCGCACTTTACCCATCATGTTAGATACAGGAACGAATAATCAATCACTCTTAGATGATCCTCTTTATTTAGGCTGGAGAAATAAACGAATTTCTGGCGCGGCCTACGATGACTTCGTCCAACTTTTTGTGGATGAAGTGAAAAGACAATTTCCAAATGTTTATTTACATTGGGAAGATATTGGTCGTGACAACGCAATGCGAAATTTAACAAAATACCGCGATAAAATTTGTTCTTTCAATGATGATATTCAAGGTACGGGTGTAATTACTTTAGCTGCCATGCTAGCAGCTATTCATGCCACCGGTGTTCCGATTACCGAACAACGCATCGTTATTTTTGGTGCAGGCAGTGCCGGCCTTGGAATTACTGAACAACTGTGTGATGCCATGGTTCGCGCTGGCCTATCCAAAGAAGAAGCCCGAAAACATTTTTGGTTAATTTCTAGCGATGGATTAATCACCACAGCTTCAGTTAATTTATCACCCGAAAGAGCCTTCTACGCTCGAGATCCTGCAGAAATTGCTGATTGGAAATTAACATCATCACCGATGATGAGTTTGGAAGATGTGGTCAATCATGTTCAGCCTACCGCGCTGATTGGATGTTCGACAGTCGCCGGTGCTTTCACAGAAACTATTGTCAAATCGATGGCCAGCCACTGTGAACGCCCCATCATCTTCCCCTTGTCCAACCCCACTGAACGCAGCGAGGCCAAACCCGCAGATTTGATGGCCTGGACACAAGGCAAAGCCCTCATCGCCACTGGTAGCCCTTATGAGCCTGTGAATTTCGAAGGCCACACCTACGCTATCGGGCAATGCAATAATGCGTTGGTATATCCCGGTATCGGACTCGGCATCATGGCCGTCAAGGCAAAACGCCTCAGCGATGACATGCTCTGGGCTGCGTGCCAAGCCGCCGCCCAATTCTCCCCCATCCTAAAAAACCCCAAGGCCCCACTGCTCCCACCCATCGAAGAAGTCCGCCCCTTCTCTCAAGTCATCGCCCTAGCTGTCGCAGAACAAGCGATCAAAGAAGGCTTGGCCACCGTGGAGGACACTAGTAACGTCCAATCCCTCATCGATGCCATTCACTGGGAACCCAAATATCTAAAATACCTCAAAGAAGAAAAGTAACATGTCTAAACACAATATCCTCTATCGCTTCATACAAAAAACTATCGAATTAGCGCAGGAAAATCAGCTCAAATTTTCAGCCAAAGTCAATTCTAACAAGACGCCCTATTACTTACTTGTGCTTCCGATTAAAAAAAACTCCACACTGATTTTTGGTGATATCACTTATACACTAGAAGAACACCACATCAGCATTTATGAACCCATTATCGATAAAAGTCAGTATCACTACACCGCCATTTTGAGCACAAAACAGGGCGATAAATTTCGTTTGCATGTGTATTTCAGCGAAAAAGATAAACTTTGCAATAAACCTTATTTGGACTCAATGGCAAACAATGAGCATGTGGAAGTACATTTAACAGATGCCCAGCAAGATATGGTGATTGATCAAGCGATCGAAGAATGCCAATCCCCCATTCTGTCTTTAAGACGTCAACATGGCAAGTTTATTGCCGAACTTGAGAAACGCTATACTCAATCAGTATTGAAATTGGAAACACTATCAAAAAATTTGAGACAAAACTATGAGGCTTATGTACAAGAATCAGAAGCGACAAAGCAAATTTTAACTGAACTCTGTCTTTACCACTCAGGCCAAGAGTATAGAAACATTTTACGCTTAATTAACCGCACAGTACCACTACTAAAACCCGAACCAACACAAATTGCCCCCAGCATTCCCCAGCCCACTGTTGAGAAAGTTCAAACTAGCAATCTATCAACCGAACCAGTAGTGAGCGTTACAAAAACCAAACAAGAACAATCCCATCAACCACAAGAACCTTCTGTGCAAAAACCAAGTCTTGCAAGTCGGATTGAGGCGCTTGAAACAACATGGAATGAATTTATTGAAGCATACTGTTTAGATTCGCAAAACAGTGTGAAACAATTTTTATCTTTCAATACTAGAATCGATACGCTATGCGCTGATGAGATGAATGGGCATTTAGATTGCTCTGCCGCGGCGATTGAACGTTTAGAATTCATGATGATACTTAGAATGGAATATGCCAAAAAGCTACTCACTGAATTATTATTGAAACATGATTTTCTAAAAGCCGAATCGCTCAAAGGATTTGTTCCTCTGCTCGAAAAGCGTTTATTGAATATAAGCCTCTGTATGGGCAATTCAAACCTCTTGAATTTTCTGTTAACACACGGCGATTTTGCAATCAATACTCATGAAGTAGCTGATGGTTTAACCCCTGTACCTTATTGTTTGGCTAAATGCAACGGGAAAACCTCAATGGTACAGTGTCTTGAGATTCTTATTAAACATGGCGCCTCACTCATGGTGAGATATCAAGGTTTACCTGTCGCGTATCATATCCTAGCAGTTGCCAATCATCCATTGAGATCGGCATTCATTACAACCGCCAAAGATACGATCGGCTCTAAAGAATTTTTAGCGATGCTAATCAGAGAATGTAACAGATGTCTTAGTCAGGGCCAGAATGATTTTGTCAACACCCAAAAAATCTTGCGTTTTATTATCAAAGTGCAAAATGACCTTAAGCAGTTAAACGTTTCAGAGAGAAGTGCAGTACAACTAGCTCAAAACAATGAAAAAGCACTGAAAGCTATCACCGAATTAATGGGCGCTCAATTGAGCCAGGAATTAAGCAATAATCCCAAAATCCTTAGAGCCAAAGAGGAATATTACTCTGCTCTGGAGGAATATAAAAAAACCGCTTCACGTCGCGAATATAACGCTTTGCTCAGAGAAAGAAATGAAACGATTGTAGATTGTACTAGGATTATGGAGATACTGGGCGAGGCAGATTCTGACAACGCGAATTTGTTAAACGAAGCCCTCATTTCTATGCAAAGAGCAACGCAAATCATTATACTAAAAACAGAGCTCAATGCTAAGAATGCAGAAATCGCTAAACCAAGAGCCAAACAAAATAGCAGACTAAGGCAGCTCGAAGCCGAAGCAAAACAATTAGCCGAAAAAATTAACACCTTAACCCGAGAACATAATCGGGAGATATTTGACTACCAAGAAGCAGGTAATTTGAGAAATGAAGTCCTAGCATATATACGGGATCAAAATAAGAAATCTGGCCAACAAGCTAGCCTATTAGATTCGATCAATGATCAAGTAGAAAAATTAAGCGATGAAATTAGAACCTTACCCCAAAAAGATGATGAAATAAGGCAGTTAAAAACACAACAACTAGCTGCTAAAAGAAATCAAATGAACAAACTTGTCTCAGACACTAAAATAATACAGCAAGAAATAGCAGACGCAGAAGAATATCTAGAAAAACTTAATCGCATCTGTTCCATGCCCTCGTCTTTAACTCAGAATGCAAAGTCTAGGACTACTACCCCTTTAATTGTACAAACCTCTACTGTGCCACCAGATTCACCTGAAAATACTCCGACTGAAATCCCTACCACCACATCCCAATCCTCTACCCCCTCATGAGCCCCGGACCTCACCAGAAGACACCGCGCTTTAGATCCATCCCACTAACTTTATCAACACCCCTCTCAATAAAACATTCAAAAAATAATTGAAGGAGCCAGGGAAAAGGTTAAAAGCTGGCTCATTGGAACGATGATGCGATAAAAAAATATTAGTTTAAGACCATATTATTGATTAGTACGGAACCACGAACACCTAGATATTTACCACCCAAGCTTCTTTACCCCGTAAATAGCGAGGTAACGCAAGATCAGGAGAAACGCTTAAACCTTGTGAATAAAGGTAAGAAGCTAAGGTCGATAAATATCGAGCTTCCGGGAATACATCAGGTATTTTTTTGAGTGGCATTTCTTTCAACGCTGAACACATCGCAGTTTCATAAACATTCCAGGCATCCCCCACGGCTGCCCACTCTGTTTTCTCAGTGGGACATTCAATTCTATCAGGCAGACAGAGTTGATCTTCAATCTGAGGTTGCATTAATCCTTGATCATCTTGAACATAGGCCGCCCAATATACTTCTTTCATTCTGGCATCTTGAGCCACTAAAGCTTTTGTGGCATTAAATTTCGCTAGCGTGGTTTGAGCCAAGACTTGCAAAGAAGAAACCGGAATAACCGGCAAATCAGCCCCCAACGCCAAACCCTGCGCAATTCCCATCCCAATCCGGATACCCGTAAACCCCCCAGGCCCTCGCCCCACCGCAATCGCATCCAACTGATTTAATTGCAACCCAGCCTCAGCCAACAAAGCTTCCACCCAAGGCAAAACCAACTGCGCATGCTCCCGCGCCGCCAAAGCATGACGCTGCTGCACCTCTTCTCCCACCGCCAAAGCCACACTACAAGCCGCGGTTGATGTTTCTATTGATAAAATATTACTCATACCTCAGTTTATCATGGGAAGACGTCAGTTCTCAAATTAAGGGGGCCAATTTTTTGCTGAGAAGAGAGGGGGCTGACATCTTCTCTTCTGACA
>CAZMLO010000003.1:0-180745 GCA_964567285.1 uncultured Gammaproteobacteria bacterium | reverse complement strand
TAAGCTGTCGGTGCAATTTGCACCGACAGCTTATTCACGATTCAAGACTTGACCCAACCTTCATGACCCCACCTTCACCTGATAGCAGTATCAATGACAATTCTTCATCGATGTAAATTAAAGGAATTCTGTCTCGAAGCCAGGGTAAAACTTGCCATTCTTGAAAGAGTTTTTTTAATTCGTGTGTGCCCTGCCTTCCTGGTAGGCGCATTTTTTCTCCGCCTTGGCGAAAGCAGATTTTGATCGAGGATGCTTTAGATAAAGCTGATTGGATTGGCAACAATCGAGGGTCATCAGGTTTTAAAATACCTAGTGTTCCTGGTAAAACTAAAGAAGATTGTCCATCCCAATTTAGTTCCTGGGTCGAATCAAACGGTTCCAAAGGTTGCATCGCATAAATAGCTCCTTTAAATCGCCTCAGTTCTACCCCGGGCCACTGCACCAATGGGTTTTTATCTTCCGCAGCTTCAATCAAGTCTTTGAATAACACCTCGAGTTGTACTGTGGAGGGCAAAGCAATTCCCTGCTCGGCCAACCAATATCTCAGAACTTCCCGCGCTCGAGCTTGGGATAAGTGCGCTAAAATTGAGATTGAGAGTGGCGATCTGTGGATTTCTCTTAATCTGTTATTCACCACTGCACTATTACTGGGGTCTGCCCCCTGCGGACCTCCCTTCAGCGAATGCGTCAAGCAAAGATCTGACACCTTCCCACCCAGATCCTGTTCTGCCACTTCGTCAATCAAGGAACTGGCTTCTGCACAATGTTGCGCTGAACGAGCAAGAGTTTGGGTGCAACTGGGCCAACGTTCACTGAGCAAGGGAAATACTTTTTGGCGTAAAAAATTACGATCAAATTGCGTATTTTCGTTGCTGGGATCTTCGATCCAACTTAATTTATTTTCAATCGCATATTTTGTGATGTCTGCACGAGACACTTGTAATAAGGGTCGGATTAAAAGGCCTTTAGAAAATTCAGTTTGTGAAGGCATTGCAGAAAGCCCTTTAACGCCTGCGCCGCGTAATAATTGCAGTAAAACAGTTTCAGCTTGATCATTTTGATTATGGGCAGTTAATAAAATTTCTGATTCATTCAGCAAGGTTGAAAAAGCGGCATAACGAGCTTCCCGAGCAGCAGCTTCGGGACTTTGGCCTTTGGCCGCTTTAGCATTTACGTGTTGAATGTGTAGCGGGACGTTGAGCGCTTTGGCTTGTGCAGCAGAAAATTCTGCCCAGCCGTCAGCATGCGATTGTAATCCGTGATGAATGTGAATGGCTCGAATGAAGGTGTCAGGTCTCCCGTTGACCATTTTAGAGAGACCTGCCCCTTTAACCAGCGCGTGTAATAAAACCTGAGAATCGATTCCGCCGCTGTAGGCCACACAATAATGTTGCTGCTCACCAAATTGAGATAATAACTGCTTTAGCGCAGCAATCACTGGATCCACTAGCGCCCCACCGCCATCAATCGCTGATAACGTTGCTCAACTAATTTATCAATCGACATGGATTGCAATTGTTTTAATTGTCGTGCCAATACTGTTTTTAGTGTCGTCGACATCGCTTCTAAATCGCGATGAGCACCCCCTAGAGGCTCCGGAATAATTTCATCGATTAGACCTAATTTAAATAATCGATCGGGTGTCACACCCATCGCTTCGGCAGCTTCATCCGCTTTTTCTGCACTCTTCCATAAAATAGTGGCACACCCTTCAGGCGAAATAACGGCATAAATACTGTATTGCAACATTAAAACGCGATCCCCTACTCCGATGGCTAAAGCACCACCGGAACTGCCCTCTCCAATTACTGTGCAAATAATCGGTGTGCGTAAGGTCGACATCTCGAATAAATTTCTGGCGATTGCCTCGGATTGATTGCGTTCTTCTGCACCGACTCCAGGATAGGCACCTGGCGTATCAATAAAGGTAAAAATCGGCAACTGAAATCGTTCGGCCATCTGCATTAAACGTAAGGCTTTACGAAAATCTTCAGGACGTGGCATACCGAAGTTTCTCTGCACTTTTTCTTTAGTATTACGACCTTTTTGTTGGCCAATTACCATCACAGGTTGTTCATTAAATCGAGCAATTCCACCGACTATGACAGAACCGTTGGAATAATGTCGGTCACCATGCAGTTCATCAAAATCCGTAAAAATTGTTTCGATATAATCGACAGCATAAGGACGCAAGGGATGACGCGCCATCTTCACCACTTGCTGTGATGTTAAAGAACTAAAAATGGATTTAGTTAGATCTCGACTTTTGGCCTCAAGTTTTTGAATTTCGTCGATTAAATTTAATTCAGTATCCGTTCCTACATGACGGAGCTCTTCGATTTTTGCTTCGAGATCCGCAATCGGCTTTTCAAAATCCAAATGTGTCATATTCATAATCTTTCCTCAGACAATATCAAACCCAAATAGCGACAATGCCCATTGAGCCAATGCCGACAATCAGTGCACATAATTCAGCACAACGATCGATCAGGGGTTTAGGATGAAAATGGTTATCGATGACGTTCATGGTTCCTATATAAAGAAAAGAACCTGCAGCAAAAGCATTGAAAACAGCTTCCGCTAAATTGCCCGTGTGGCTTTCTAAAAAACCACTCACCAGTGCAGCCAGAACAACACCAACGGGTGACATCAAGGAAAAGCTCGTGAGCATCAACACTGAACGTAGCTTGGATGTGTAGCCACGCATAATGGTTACGCCCAATGCAAAACTCGCGGTGCTTTTGTGCGCCATAATCGCAATAAAAATCACCAGGGTGTTGCTAAAAAGACTATTAATACCCAGTGCTGCACCTTCAATCAAAGAGTGCAACGATAACATAACCATTAATAATAATGCGGTAATTCGATGCGCATGACCTTGATCGGCTTGTGCATTGACCAATCGCTCGATCACTAACAAAAATAAAAATCCAATCACACAAAATAAAATAGCATAAGGATATGACGCATAATTCAGCGCTTTAAAAGAAATTTGTGCAGCTGGCAGCATATGAAATAATGCTGCACCCAAAAATACACCGCTAGCACCCGCCTCAAATAAACACAGCGCGCGCGGATGACGATCTCCGACCAGCAGTGGAATTAATCCGGCCACAATCGCTGCCACAAACAGTGCCAGCGCACAAATAATTTTGAATGTCAGCAAATCCATTGTTATGCTGCGATCAAGCCTAGCGCTTTAACCGCATCTCGCTCTGAACGTAATTCATCTAATGTGGCTCGCATTTTTGCTTGACCAAATTCGTTGTGCTCTATGCCTTCGATCACGCTGACTTGGCCATTGCGTGTGAGGCAAGGGAAAGAAAAAATTAAACCCGGATCGACACCGTACTGCCCTTCTGAGGCCACACACATTGAATAGGGTACCGAGGTCTCATGAACCATAGCGTACACGCTGTCGATAATGCCATTGGCCGCTGAAGCTGCTGAAGAAGCACCCCGCGCTTCAATGACGGCTGCTCCGCGTTTTTGAATAATGCTGACAAAATCATTGCGCAGCCATTGTTCATCAGAAATACTTTCGAGCACTGGCTTATCATTAATTAAAGCATTATAAAAATCAGGATATTGAGTAGCGGAATGATTGCCCCAGATGTTCATGTTTTTTACAGCACTGATCGGCACATTCGCTTTAATAGCTAATTGTGCACAAGCTCGATTTTCATCCAGCATTGTCATCGCATAAAAACGATTTTGAGGAATATCCGGTGCGTTATTCATGGCAATCAGACAGTTGGTATTGCAAGGATTTCCAACCACTAATACTCGAACATCGTCCGCTGCATTATCATTAATGGCCTGACCTTGGCTGGTGAAAATTTTTCCGTTAATCGCTAATAAATCGCCACGTTCCATTCCTGCTTTGCGAGGAACTGCGCCGACTAAAACAGCCCAATTTACATCGCACATGCCTTCTTCTAAATCTGATGTAGGAACCACTTTATTTAGCAAGGGAAATGCACAATCTTCTAATTCCATAATGACGCCACGCAAGGCAGGTAAAGAAGGTGCCAACTCAATTAAATGCAGGTCGACTAAAGTGTCTTTACCAAACATATCGCCATTGGCAATTCTAAAAAGTAAAGCATAACCGATCTGACCGGCAGCACCCGTAATCGCAACACGAACTTTTTTCATAATAACCTCTTTAATAAACTGTCTAAATCGCCCGTGGCTATAAAGCCTGGATTAAATACATCGTCTTTGGTGTTGTAGCGGATTTCATGACCTTGCAAATCCACCACAGCCCCCCCTGCAACCATGAGTATACAATGCCCCGCTGCAGTGTCCCACTCACAGGTTCTGCCAAAACGTGGGTAAAGATCCGCTCGCTGTTCGGCGATGGCACAAAATTTTAGGGAAGACCCTAAGGAAAGCACGGTATATTCCCCGACTTTGGCCATTTGTTGGGCTAATCGCTCAGGCCCATGCCGTCTACTTACTGCGACAGAGAGCGGTTTACCAGCCGGCCAATGCCGCGTCGACAGTGCTTTTTTCTGGCCATCAGCATCCCATCGAAAAGCTCCAACTCCCTCTGCTGCAGTGTAACATGTCTGCTGGGTAGGTGAAACTATCACCCCTAACACGGGCTTATGGTTCTGAATTAAAGCAATATTGACACTGAATTCATCGGTGCCTGCTATAAACTCTTTGGTCCCGTCCAAAGGATCGACGCACCAGTATTCTGACCAGCGCTGCCGCTCACTGAAAGGTGGAATCTCAGCTTCTTCAGACAGAATAGGGATCATGGGGGTAAGTTGTGTGAGGGCATCAACGATGGTCTGATGCGCCAGACTGTCCGCTTGGGTGAAGGGAGACTCATCCATTTTTGTATTGATAACAAACTCTTCTTGCTCATAAATCCGCCGAATTTCCAGACCAGCATGTTGAGCAATTTCAGCAACTTGCGGCAATAAACTGACAAAATGGTTGAGCATCCCTCTATCGTCACATTATTGCTGTGGCTGGGCCTGGGGCTGAGTATTAGTCTCGGTACTCGTTTCGGTATTGGTTCCGGCATTGGTCTCGGTGTTGGTATTCGCGTTCTCGGTTTTTTTAGGAGACTTCAAATATTTTTGCTCGTATTCGTTGGATTGCTTTTGAATGGATTCAAAAACTGAACCCACCGCTCCTTTTGAAGCGCCCATTTCAGCTGCTTGAGAGGTGGCTCTTTGAACTGAATTACCATAACCAGCACCGGCTTCTTTAGGCGCCAAAACGTTATGATTTTTCAAATCGGCCCCGCGTTTCACATAGGCCAATCGTTTGGCCACCAAAGCCCCTATTTGTTGATCGATCAACTCGAGGTTATCCGACACACACTGCAAATCTTTACATTGGGTGGCTAGATAATCATAGCCTTCAGCAAGATTGGAAGAGGTTTGAGCTGTGGCCAAGATAGGCACGAGCACGAATAGCAAAGAAAAACATTTAAAACGCATTTTTGACTCCTGTCTTTTGTAAAACCAAATCCCAAACACCATGTCCTAACTTCTGACCACGCTTTTCAAATTTAGTGAGTGGTCTGCTACTAGGGCGGGCGATAAAAGATCCTTGACCGGCTGTATTATCAAGGGCTTCGCATTCCGATGCAACTGCTAACATTTGTAGGGCATAATCTTCCCAATCGGTGGCCATATGAAAATAGCCCCCTTCTTTCAATCGTGAAGCCACACAATCGACAAAAACAGCTTGCACCAAACGGCGTTTCTGATGTCGTTTTTTAGGCCAGGGATCCGGAAAAAATAACAGCACTGCCGCTAAACTCTGCGCTGGAATGTGGCGCTCTAAGATATCTTTGGCATCGGCAATCATTATCCGAACATTGGAAATCTGATGCTCTTCCAAATAGGTGAGTAGTGAACCTACACCGGGTCGATGCACTTCAATGCCTAAAAAATTAGATTGAGGGTTTTGCTTCGCTAATTCGCACAGCGATTGGCCCATGCCAAAACCAATTTCTAAAACCACTGGCGCCTCATTGCCAAACAGGGTCTTGAAGTTCAATTCGCCAGCGGGAACCTCAACGCCAAAACGAGGCCATAATTGGTCCAGTGCATGTTCCTGACGTTGTGTCATCCGCCCCTGGCGACGCACGAAACTTCGAACACTTCGAGGATGAAAATTGCCTTGCTTAGGATGCTTATCGTTCATTTTGGTCACTAGCTTAATAGCGGTTAATCCGTTAGGATAGCCGCCAAGCGGGTGTAGTTCAATGGTAGAATATGAGCTTCCCAAGCTTAGGACGTGGGTTCGATTCCCATCACCCGCTCCATCAAATGTCATAGGAAGGAATCGATGAAAACAGCAGTTAAAGTGATAGCGGGACTTTTGAGTATTGTGCTATTAGTGATTGCAGCATCAGCCATTTTATTGTCCACCATGGTTCATAGTCATTGGCTGAAAAACCAAATCAGTGAATATGCCAAAGCTACGACGGGTCGGGATCTGATTATCAACGGCAACCTCCATGCTTCATTTTGGCCACGTTTAGGCATTACGGTGGATGATGTTAGCCTCAGTAACCCAGAAGGATTTTCAGGCAAAACTTTTCTTAAAGCGCATCATCTAACCATCGATGCTGAACTGATGCCACTGCTACATCGTCAATTAATTGTTAATCACGCCAGCCTGCGAGACGCCGTGATTAATTTAGAAAAAAATACCTCGGGCCATTCAAATTGGGAATTTAAATCTTCTGCTCCTGCTCCTTCACAGAAACAATCCTCTTCTGAAAATGCTGAAAACGCAGAGATGAAATTTAATATCGATGCCTTGTCGCTCGTTAGAACTACCATCAACTATAGCGACACCAAAGCGCATAAGGATTACACCTTTAACGATGTGAATCTCACTGCAAAAGGCGTGGAAATCGGCAAACCTTTTCCGATCCAAGGTCAATTTGCATTGGTCTCAGCCGACAATAAAAAAACGGGTGTTAAAATAAACACCGTGCTCGCTTATGAAGAATCAGTCAACAAAATTACTCTAAATAATATGACCTTAGCATTAAAACCCAATGACTATCCTGAGATTAATTTATCAGGAAATTTGAGATTTGATATGACAGCAGCCTCTTTAAATGTTGATAATTTGGCACTGAAAATGGGCAGTCTAAAACTGACCGGAGACTTAGCAGGGAAAAATCTTCTTGAAGAACCTTCACTGAATGGCCACTTAACGAGTAATACCTTTAATCTGAAAAAAATACTGTCCTCGAATGGCGCTTCACTGAATCTCAACAACAAAAATGCCCTCTCTCAGGTACAATTTGATAGCGATCTTCAACTAAGCGCTGATAAAATTCGTTTCAGCAATCTAAAGGCCAACCTGGATGGCCAGAGTCTGAAAGGCTCTTTAGATTATACTTTTTCACCCACCGCTCATTTAGTTTTCTCTTTAAACACTAACCAAATCAAACTCGAGGATTATTTAGCGAGTGGAAGAAAATCGGATTCAACTAAAAAATCATCTTCTGATAAATCTTCAAAGACAAGCAATTTTGTGGCTGAAGGCTCGGTGAATATAGAACATTTCACTTATAGTGATTATCAATTGTCTGATCTCAAAACTTCTCTAAGATATGCTTCTAATCACCTGGATTTACAGAGTTTTTCAGCAGGGATTTTTGGGGGACGCACCAACGGAACTCTCCGCGTTGATTTCAGTTCAAACTCACCCACCTTTACTATCGATCAAAAACTTTCCGGTGTTCGCGCGGATGAATTACTACGCACCTTATTGGGCTCTGCAAAACTCAGCGGAAATACCTCTGGCACTATCGCTCTTAGCGCCACAGGCTCTGGCGAAAGTATTAAACAATCACTCAGGGGCACGGTATCTTTTAACGTCAATAATGGTGCGATTATCGGTACCGATATTGATTATCAAGTGGATCAGGCGATCGCTAAATACTCTCAGCGCGGCGCTACGCTCGCTAATACGGGTCAAACAAAGTTCTCCCATTTAAGTGGCACAGCCAGTATCAGTAATGGCATCACCAGCACACCGAAATTAGAATTACTGACACCAACCCTTCGTATTCAAAGTACTGGAACACTGAACTTATTGAGCAATAATCTGGATTATCAACTGACCTGCCGCCTTTTAAAGCCACAAAAAATTAACACCGAGTATTTGGGCGCTAAAATAAATGCTGATTTATCGAACTACGATATCCCTGCCAAAGTTGGTTGTACTTTACAAAATCCGTGCGTGGGCGTTGATCTTGGTGGCGTTCTCAAAATACTGGCCACCGAAGGTGCAAAAGCAGCTGCAAAAACCGTGATTGAAAAGAAGCTTTTGAAAAATATTGATCCCAACGTGGGTAAAGTGCTGGATCAGTTTTTTCAAAAATCAAACTGAACTAAGAAGGGCAACTTTCATAATAGTGCTCAATTGAATAAAGATGGGAAACATGAGTCAATCAAGCAGAGTTTCACCTGAAATATTTCAGCAGCTGGTATTAACTTGGTACGATCAAGAAGGCCGTAAAGATTTGCCTTGGCAGCAGAATATTACGCCCTACCGAGTCTGGGTTTCTGAAATTATGCTGCAACAAACTCAAGTTAGTACTGTGATCCCCTACTTCAATCGCTTTATGAAAAAATTCCCGCAAGTGCATGATTTAGCAGCCGCTAAGCTCGATGATGTTTTACATCTTTGGACGGGGCTCGGTTATTATGCCCGTGCGCGAAACCTTCACAAAACCGCCATAGAAATCGTCTCGAAATTTCAGGGAAAATTTCCCGATACGGTTCAAGAACTGTCTGAATTACCCGGAATAGGTCGATCAACAGCTGGCGCAATAATCAGTATTTCACATAATATTCCTGCGCCCATTTTAGATGGCAATGTTAAACGTGTCTTAAGTCGCGTTTTTGCTGTACCCGGTTGGCCAGGCGATCAGGCTGTGGCGAAAAAATTGTGGGCGATTGCTGAAGACTATACTCCTAATATTCGCGCTCGCGATTATTCTCAGGTGATGATGGATTTGGGTGCTATGCTCTGCACGCGGACTAAACCAGATTGCCAACGTTGCCCATTAACGCATCACTGCCAAGGAAAGGCGGAAGGTAATCCTGAAATTTATCCGGGTAAAAAAGCGACTAAAAAAATTCCGGTTCGTCAAAAACAATTACTGATTATCAAACATAATGATACCGTTCTCTTAGAAAATAGACCCCAATCCGGTATTTGGGGAGGATTGTGGAGTTTTATTGAATGCGAGCCCAACATAGAAGCTCAGAAATTTTGTGAGAGTGAATTCAAGTGTAAAGTTCGTTCCATCCAGATTTTACCTCTGATGCGACACACTTTTAGTCATTTTCATTTAGATATTAGCCCTGTGATTTTGGAAGTTCAACGCTGGCCTAATCAAATTCGTGAAGGTCAGGAACATCGGTGGATCAGTCTGAACACACCTATCAAACTGGGACTGGCTGCCCCAGTGAAAAAAATACTTGAAGCGCTAGCACTTCAAGCCTAGGATTGAGATAACCCGATGCTAACATTTAGCCTCTTGGCTAGTTTGCACAATTGGTGAAGGGATGGTGTCAGTCTCACATTAACGTTTTCATGACACCTTCCTTCTCAGTTTGACGAATGAGGAGAAGCAATCAATGACACGCACCGTATTATGCAAAAAACTGAATATCGAAGCACCAGGCCTTGAGCGCCCACCCTACCCTGGCCCGCTGGGCCAAGAGATCTTCGACAACATCAGCGCCCGCGCTTGGCAAAGCTGGTTAGAGCACCAAACCATGCTCATCAACGAAAATCGCCTCAACCTCATGGATCCCAGCGCCCGAGAATTCCTGCAAAAAGAAATGAAAAAATTCCTCTTCGAAGGCGGGGCAGAAAAACCCCCTGGCTACGTACCAACAGGAGATTCCCGTTAAGGCGGCAACCTCCCTTCTCCCAAGGTCTCTGATCTCAAATTAACGTTTTCAATTCAAATTGAAAAACATTAATTTGTGACCTGACACCTTCTTTTCTAAAAAGCCTTGACTAGATGCCATAGTCTCGGTTTAATTCCCTTGGCGGCCAGATAGCTCAGTCGGTAGAGCAGGGGACTGAAAATCCCCGTGTCGGTGGTTCGATTCCACCTCTGGCCACCACTTCCCTATCTCGAGGTTTTAGAATGAAGAAGCGCACTGTGATAACACTAGTGGCATGTTTAGTGCCCGTTTTTGTACTTGCTGCCGACAAAGATTCTTGGTTTGACACCTACCGCGCTGACACTACCGACGCAATTACTCAATCACTGGAAAAAAGCCTGGGCAAAGATCAATCTTTTGAAAAAGGCGTTCGATCACTTCAAGAAGAAGATTACGAAAATGCTTTTAAATTCTTATCTGAACGCGCTGAAGATGGATATGCTCCTGCACAATTACTTGTTGCTCGCCTTTACCTTTCAGGCAAAGGCGTTGCAAAAAATATGCAACAAGCGTTGATCTGGTACAACAAAGCAGCGAATCAACAATTGCCTGATGCTCAAATTGATCTGGGCATTATTTACACCTTGGGTCGTGGTGTTGAAAAAAATGAAAAACTCGGCCGATCTTGGTTTGAAAAAGCAGCGTCACAAGGCGTCCCTGATGCGCAATTTTTTCTGGCGGCTTGCTATTATGAAGGTGTCGGTGGGCCACGTGACGATAAAAAAGCTTTCGCCAGTTTGGAAGCCGCAGCTAAACAAAATTTACCGATTGCCCAATATTATCTCGCCAGCATGTATTTTCACGGCGATGGGACGGAAAAAAATTTCGAGCGCTCTTTTTATTGGATGAAAGCCGCTGCTGACAATGATTATGTGCCGGCAATGAATGATCTTGCGATTTATTATGCTCGAGGTACCGGCACAAAAAAAGACGAAGCCAAAGCGTATGAGCTTTACAATTATGCGGCGGGTCTTGGCGACAGCGCAGCAATGTATAACGTAGGCTATGTACTTTTAAGAGGTCAAGGAGTTAAACAAGATCCACAACGCGCAATTAAATGGCTCGAATTATCAGCCAAAAAACAAGTTCCCTGCGCTTCTCTGGATTTAGGCATTCTTTACTCTGAAGGAAAATACGTCAAACAAAATGTGGATACTGCAAAGAATTTCTATCGCACCGCAATCAAAGATGCAACGAGCTCAGAGACTTTCACGCTAGCGCTCCCCTACAAAGCCGATTCTACAAAAATAGGGCCCTTGGCAGATCAATTCGCTGAGTTTATGCAGAATAAATCTCAAACCCCAGCCCCTGCCCTCACAACCTCAGCAGAATCTCAAAAACTGATGCAAGATATCGCCAAGCAATTCGCCGATAAATGCTGGCAATAACTGTTAGTTAGACCAATCCTCGTCTTCTATAACTTGTGGGGTCTCAGTGTAGTTATCAAGATCAGAATCCTGTTCAGGTGCTAACTCAATTGACGGATGCTCAAACGTACTCCACACGCTGATAGGGTTGCTCATACTCAAAATAATCCCCAAAATCTTTTGCCGACTCAAGAAAACCTTGTTGGGCGGGTCTGTGGTATTCTGTTGACTTGATATTAGCTGCCTGATTAGCGTGCTCAACGCTACAATTCATTTTCTTCTGAAGTCCTTTAACGTCCTGCGTAGGGGCCTGCTCCTCATCATAATCTTCTACTTTTCCATCACTATCTTCAACATAGTGTGTCAATTGAGTATCCCCATCCTCGGATACGGGTACAGCATTTTTCCTATCCTCTTCTGATAGAGGAATAGCGCGCATTAATGTATTGCTTACAGTGATTGGCTTGCTCTGCCGATCTTGTGTTGAGCATAGACTAAAAAGGGCGGTGAAGGGGCCACCGTTTGTCCAACTGACCCAAAGATTGGATAGATAATCGCCAGCTTTGGTCAGAGCCGGAGCAACAATCGCCGCAATCAGACCAAGGGAAGTACCGGTCAGCATCAATCCCACTGAAATCTTTAAACCGATTGCAGCCCCTATTGTCGTAATAGTCGGCCCAAATACACTGCTGATGATCAGCCCCACAGAGGTTAAAGCACTCTGAGCCAGCCCCAATGAGGTAGTGATCAGGGGAACTTGTGAGAACCACGTCGTGGTGAAAGCAACGGGCGGTAATTGGGCAATCCAGGTGAAGAGACGAACAATAAGGGGGAAATGGGCCGTAATAAAACTAAATCCCAAGGGTAAAAGGAAAATCCAAAAGAATGCGGTGATGGATAGACTAATTAAAGCACCCAGCAGACCAATAGTATTACTGATCAAATGCCCAAACCATTTTCCGGCTTCAGATCCACCAAATTCTATCTTCAGTTCACGACCATAATTAAAGGCCATTCGAATGCTTTTTTCAGGCGAGGCAATGGCCCGACCCACCAAGGCAATCAGCCTGAAAGCAAAATAGAGCGTCCCTAATACAAGATGAGGTATTTTAAATAAACCTACCAACAACAGACGTAAGATAGATATACCGGGTTCACTTCTCCATTCAGCCAAGCTGGAAAAAAATGCGCTACCCAATGCTGTACTTCGATAGGCGCCCAATGCCCGAGCAATCAGCACGCCAAATAAAAGAGGTAGCCATTCGATGATGAGTTTGAACCAATTGATCAGAAGTTTGATCGGCATCAGCAGAATTTTAATGGGCAGGATGATGAAGATCTTGAAAGGCAATGAAAGCCATTGCCAAACCTTTTTCTCAGTTGAAATTTTAGGGTCTGAATCCCAATCCCCTATGAAATTAAAGACAAATTGTTTAAAATACATTATGGGCTGTTGTCGGGTACCATCGTCGACATGAACGATCGTGCTAGGCCGACTAGGCAGCCCTAAAAGCTTAATAAGGAATGAGAATAAATAGCGGACTGACAAAGGATCTCTTATGCTTCGAGTATCCGGTTTGTTTAGAGTCGCAGGATCGGTAAATTCAGAGGCTAAGGTATAAGAACCATCACTGATATTGATCCCGTCGGATTCAAAGGTCTCATCGAAGGGGCCCTGTAAATCAGCAATCAAATCATTATCATATTTAGAAAACCCCACCGGAAAAAGATGCGAAAAAAACCATTTTGTAAAGGGGACTGAATAAGGGGTTTTTGCTAATTGTACACTCATATTGTTGACTCCAAGGCGCTTTAGATGGCCTCAAGAGTAACAGATCACGCAGATTACTACAATGAAGGGGTCAAGCCTGCCCCCCTACACTCTTTCACTCAAATACTCTCATCAATACAGCAGAATCCGCATCCAGTTTTACACATTCTGTGCTCAACCAACGCCTCCACACTCTGGCTCCATCGACACCATGATAAAGGCCAATCATATGACGTGTGATTTGATGAAGCCGACCACCTGCAGCAAGATGCTCGTCAATATAAGGGAGCATTTTTTCTACGATGGCTTCGCGGCTCAATGGAGTGTCGGAGCTTCCATAATGGCGTTGATCCACTGTGGCCAAAAGGTAAGGATCGTTGTATGCAGCCCTACCTAGCATCGCACCATCAACATGATTCAGATGTCCATCAACCGCCTTTAAATCTTCAATTCCACCATTGATGATAATGCAAAGATCCGGAAAATCTTTTTTTAATTGATAAACCACATCATAACGCAGCGGAGGAATTTCTCGATTTTCTCTGGGGCTCAATCCTTTTAACCAGGCTTTTCTGGCATGCATAATAATAATATTGATGCCGCTTTTTCGAATAATGTTCAAAAAATCACACAAAGCTTCGTACGAGTCTTGCTCATCGACGCCGATTCTGGTTTTGAGGGTGACAGGAATTTTCACAGCCTCTCGCATCGCAGTCAAACAATCGCGCACTAATTCCGGTTCTTTCATTAAACAAGCACCGAAACGGCCCGCTTGAACGCGATCAGAGGGGCACCCTGCATTTAAATTAATTTCATCATAACCCCATTCTTCCCCAATTTGTGCACAGAGCGCTAATTTTTGGGGATCCGATCCCCCCACTTGCAAAGCCAAGGGATTTTCTTTGGCATTAAAGCCCAGTAATTTTTCGCGATCCCCGTGAATAATCGCATCTTGGGTTACCATTTCAGTGTACAACAAGGTATGTTGCGTAATCAGACGCATAAAATAACGATAATGTCGATCAGTGCACTCCATCATCGGAGCAATAGAAATTTTTCGATTCAAGAATCAACCGCCTCAATATGTTCTATCATTAATTGCAAATTTCGTCGCTGTTGCCATTCATTCACATCGAGTCGATAAGCTAAACGCACTTTTTCGCAACGATGATTAGGCCATTTTTCATTATTCACATTAAAGGCAATGGCATCGACAGTGGTGAGCTCATCTAAAGCCAGTGTTAATTTCAGATGTTTTTCTTTGAGCAATCGTTGTTGGAGCACGGTAAAAATGCCGTCAAAAATAGGCTCAGGAAAACCTTGCCCCCAAGGACCTGCATCACGCAATAATTCAGCGGTGCGCAAATTTAATTCGGAAGAATTTAATTCACCATCGGATAAAATATGACCCTGCAAATCGTTTTCGTTCAGGTGTCGCCGAACTTCTTGATCAAAGGCTGTGGAAAAATCTTGGAAGTGTGCACGCGGTAAAGTCATGCCTGCTGCCATGGCATGCCCCCCGAATTTTGTAATCAAACCCGGATTTTTTGAAGCGATAGCGTCCAACACATCTCGAATATGCACGCCTGTCACAGATCGTGCAGAACCTTTGATTTCTTCAGGATTCACTGCCGCAAAAGCAATCACAGGACGATGATGAATATCTTTAACGCGTGAAGCCAAAATGCCAATCACACCTTGATGCCAACTCTGATCAAACAAACACAATCCCACCGGTAAATTTTTCGATAAATGTAAATTATTGAGTTGCTGTATTGCCTGATCGCGCATTTCAGATTCAATCGTTTTTCGTTCTCGATTGAGCTGATCTAATTCTTGAGCAAGGGCTCGAGCGGATTCCCGATCAGGGCTTAATAAACAAGCAATACCTTTGGACATATCGGCTAATCGGCCTGCTGCATTTAGCCGAGGTGCTATGGTGAATCCTAAATCAGAGGCGGTTAATTTAGCAAGATCTCTGCCAGCAATTTCTAACAAGGCTAAAATTCCAGGTCGCGTTGCACCGGCTCGAATTCGATTTAAACCGTGATGAACCAGAATTCGATTATTGTGATCCAGCGGCACCACATCAGCCACGGTTCCCAAAGCGACTAAATCTAATAATTCGGCCATATTAGGTTCAGCAATATTGTGTGTAGCAAACCAATTTTGTTCGCGACAATGCGCACGCAAAGCCAACATCACATAAAAAATCACACCAACTCCCGCCATCGCTTTTGATGGGAAGGGATCATTCAAGCAATTAGGATTCACTAAAGCATCCGCGGCAGGCAATTGTGCACCCGGTAAATGATGATCGGTAACGACAACTTTCCAGCCTCGTGCTTTTGCGTTTTCTACGCCTTCAATACTGGAGATGCCATTATCAACCGTCACTAGAACATCGGGATTTTGTGGTGCGGCAAACTCAACGATCTCGGGTGTTAAACCGTAACCAAATTCGAAGCGATTGGGCACAATAAAAGACACTTTTTCAGCACCTAAACTGCGTAATGCCGTGACAGCAACACTCGTGCTGGTTGCTCCATCCGCATCAAAATCACCCACGATCAGAATATGCTTTTTTTGGACCAGTGCCTCAAAGAGCACGGCGACTGCCTTTTCTATGCCTCCCAATTGCTGGTAGGGCAATAAGGCTCGCAGATCACGTTCTAGCTCTGCAGCAGAAGTTACCCCTCTCGCCCCAAAAATCCGTGCTAAAAGCGGATCCAGACCTGAGCCAGCCGGCATCGTTTTGATTTCGCGTCGTATAATGACTTTTTCCATAGATCCTCCAAGCCAAAGGGTACTTAAAATCCTGTCTGGGGGCAATGATCCCGAATGATAACTACTCGCTCCTCAGTGCAGCGCTCTGATTCTTCCATCCCAGGCTTGGAGGGGTAAGCATATACCCTGGTTAATAATTCCCTGGCTGTGAACCCTATGATATAATGCACATTTTACCCCAGAGTGCTTAAAGTGGAGTTTAAAAACGAATCACAGAACGGTCGATATCCTATTAATGGGTATAAACCTAACGAAGTCATGATTAATAAGACGCCCTATCATCAGAGCGTGATTGTCAGCGCTCAAACACTCATAGAAAACTGGCGCCCACGGACGATTCAAGAGTTAATCGCCAGGGATTGGGAACCTGTAATCGCCTTAGAACCTAAAATTGTTTTACTGGGCACAGGATCGGTGCTCAAATTTCCCTCTGCCGAAATTTTAGCGCCTCTGATTGAAGGTAAAATTGGTTTTGAAATTATGGATACTTCAGCCGCTTGCCGAACTTATACCATTTTAATGGCTGAAGATCGACACGTTGTTGCGGCCCTTATACTTCGTTGAGGTTTTAGAATGTCAGAATCAATAAAAATCGTTATGGCTCAGTTGAATTTTTTGGTTGGTGATATCGAAGCTAACCTCAAAAAAATTATTCATCATCTGCGACAAGCTCGTGATGAGTTAAAAGCAGATCTAGTAGTATTTCCTGAATTGGCCCTCAGTGGCTATCCTCCTGAAGATTTATTATTGCGCCCTGAAATGTATAGCCGTGTCAAAGCGGCTTTAGAAACATTATGTTCGGAAGTTCAAGGTATCGAAGTAATCGTCGGTTATCCTTGGTCTGATAATAATACACAGCGCTATAATGCGCTGGCCCATATTCGTAATCAAAAAATTGTGCTTCAGTATTTTAAACGGCATCTTCCTAATTACAGCGTTTTTGATGAAGAACGTTATTTTATTCCAGGTAAACAATCTTGCCTGACTCAAATTAAAAATTTTCCGATTGCACTTTCCATTTGTGAAGATCTTTGGTTCTCTGATGTCATGGCTGATGCCAAAAAAGCGCAAGCAAAACTAATGATATCAATTAATGCATCTCCTTTTGATCTTCATAAACCACAAGTTCGAGAAAAATTGATGGCTGATCGCGCTCGCGAAGGTCAAATGCCTGTCATTTATGTGAATACTGTAGGCGGACAAGATGAATTAGTCTTTGACGGTGGATCCATGGCACTCAGCGCCGAGGGAAAAATCCAACATCGTGCTCCCTTTTACGATGAAAAATTAGCCCTTGTAGAAGTCAAAGCAAACAATAATGCCCTAGAAATTTGTAGCGCTGAAATTTCAGCACCAATGAGTTTTGAAGCGAGAATCTATAATGCATTAGTCTTAGGCTTAAGGGATTATATTACTAAAAACGGGTTTAAATCCGTTGTCATTGGTTTATCGGGTGGGATTGATTCTGCACTCACCTTAGCCTTAACTGTGGATGCAATCGGAGCTGAGAATGTCGAGGCGTTATTAATGCCTTCCCGTTACACCTCAGAGCTGAGCATTCAGGGTGCTGAAGAAGAAGCCAAACTTCTGGGTGTTAAAATTCACACTATTTCCATCGAATCAACGGTTGAGACTATTCTCTCCAGTTTAGCGGAGGAATTTAAAGATCAACCTCTCGATGTCACCGAAGAAAATATTCAAGCACGAGCACGTGGTATTATTTTAATGGCTGTTTCAAATAAATCGGGAGCCATGGTTGTATCAACCGGAAATAAAAGCGAACTATCGGTCGGATATTGCACGCTGTATGGCGATATGGTGGGTGGATTTGCCGTAATTAAAGATGTTCCTAAAACCATGGTCTATCGTTTGGCCCATTATCGTAATTCGCTGGGTCCTGTTATTCCAGAGGCTGTCATTGATCGTCCTCCTACAGCAGAACTCGCCGCAAATCAATTGGATTCAGATTCCTTGCCTCCTTATGAAATTCTGGATGCAATCTTAGAATTATCCATTGAGCAAGAAGAAACACCGGCCAATATCATTGCAAAAGGATATGACCCCGCCACCGTTCAGAAAGTGATCAAGATGATTGATCGAAATGAATATAAACGTCGGCAAGCACCTGTGGGCGTGCGAATTTCACAAAAAGCCTTTGGGCGCGATCGTCGATATCCAATTACTTCAGGATTCAACCGCGAAAAGGAATAACAATGAACTCACTCAAGAATAAAGTGGCTATTGTTACAGGCAGCTCCAGTGGCATTGGAAAATGTATTGCAGAGATGCTCTCGAAAGCAGGAGCAACCGTCATTATCAATTCAGCCACTTCAGTCGCTGAAGGCGAAAAACTGGCTTCAGAACTGCCCTCCTCTTTTTATATTCAGGCGAATGTTGCTGATGAAAAACAATGCCAAGATTTAATCGATGCCACACTAAAAAAATTTGGACGAATTGATATTTTGATTAATAATGCGGCTGCAAAAAGTGTGAATCGAATTCCCCATGGAGATCTGGCTGCGGCGACCGATGAATTATTTTATAAAATGTTCAACACCAACGTGATGAGCGCGTGGTATTTATCACGCGCTGCAACCCCAGCACTCAAAGCAAATGGCCTAGGTCATATCGTCAACATCAGCTCCATCGCAGGATTAAAAGCAACAGGAAGCTCTATTCCCTACGCTGTTTCAAAAGCGGCTCTCAACCATCTCACGCTCTTATTAGCCAATACCCTAGGACCCGAAGTCAGAGTTAATGCTGTTGCCCCTGGTTTCACGCTCACACCACGAACTCAAAAGTGGCACGAAGCCCAAAAAAAGTATGCTGAACAATCTGCCCTAAAACGCAGTGGAAAAGCTGAAGAAATCGCAGAAGCTGTTATAGGGATTATTCAAGCCAATCACATTACAGGACAAATCATCACAGTCGATGGTGGATTTTTATTAGGCTGATTGTTGATTTTCTCTCAACACAGCCAATATTTTCAAATAATCCTCTGGCAATGGCGCTTCGTAGGTTACGCTTTGATGCGTAAGAGGATGTTCGAAACTCAATCGAAAGGCATGCAAGGCTTGGCGTCGAAACTGTTGCAAAAGATCCACTAATTCAGTTGAAGAATTTGCTGGTATTTTCAATCGACCACCATAGACAGGGTCGCCCAATACTGGATGATGAATATGGGTCATATGCACTCTGATTTGATGAGTCCTTCCAGTGTCGAGCTGAACAGTAAGGCGAGTGAAATGTGAGAATCGTTCTTTAATTCGATAATGAGTAATCGCTTCTTTACCCGAGGCAACAACAGCCATTTTAGTCCGTTGAAGGTGATGACGACCAATCGGAGCATCCACGGTTCCACCAGCGATCAACTCACCTTGAACCACCGTATCGTATTCTCGATGCACACTGCGATTCTGCAATTGTTTTATTAAAGAAGTATGCGCTTTCAAAGTACGAGCAACCACCATGATGCCCGATGTATTTTTATCCAATCGATGCACTATTCCAGCACGAGGTAAGGTGGCTAAATTGGTATCATGATGCAGCAAAGCATTTAAGAGTGTTCCTGCCGGATTTCCGGCACCTGGGTGTACGATTAAACCCGCTGGCTTATTGATGACAATAACTGACTCATCTTCATAAATAATATCCAACTGAATCGATTCCGCTTCGAAGCTCGTTTGATTACGGAGCACCGCCTTTATTTCAATCTTCTGACCTTCATACACTCTATCTTTGGGACGCAAAACCTTTCCATCAACCAAAACAGCGCCTTCTAGAATCCACTGTTTACATAATTCACGAGAATATTCAGGAAAACATTTCGCTAGTACCTGATCTAAACGTAAACCCGCTTGGGTATCACTGACCTCAGATTGTAAGTTTATTTCTTTCATCACACTTCCTTCCTACGATAATCGCACACAGTATACCATGTTCACTTGCAATGGTCTCGGATACCCGCTACCCTATTCCCATGTTGAAAGCTGATAATTTACTGCATATTTGGAAAATCCCCCTCAATTTGGCTGAATCAGCACTCTATGGTCTTGTTCCTGTCTTAGATGAGCAAGAGAAAGCTAAAGCCGCTCATTTTCGCTTTCCAAAACACCGCAGACGTTATATCGTGGCTCATGCCGCAATGCGATATATTCTAGGGTCTCAGCTTGAAATTCTACCTCAGGATCTTGAGCTGCTGATTTCTGAAAAGGAAAAACCTTATATTGCCGAAAATCCGCTTTATTTTAATTTATCGCACTCAGAAGAAATGGCCATACTTGCAACCTCATTTCAAGCTGAAGTCGGTATTGATATTGAGCATCTCAAACCTGAGATCGATACCTTAGGGATAGCACAACGGTTTTTTCACCCTATCGAATTGGCGCAGCTCGAACAAGCCTCGCCTGAACAACGATTAAAAATCTTTTATACTTTTTGGACAGGTAAGGAAGCATATTTAAAAGCAAAGGGGGTTGGCATTACCAATCACTTACAACATTTCGCCCTTGAATTACAAGACGCACAGAAATTACGCATACATTCCGTCAAAGAGGAATTTGAGGGCATGCAAGATTGGTTCGTAGATAACTTTGAAATTGAACCCGATTATATCATCACTGCTGTTTGCCTCAAAATGCCTCACCAGATCGAATTCCATGAATTCAATTTCGCTAAGATGAAACTCTAGATCCCAGCAACCATTCTGAAAGCATGTGCAGCAAACCTGCCCCATTAATCGGTTTTGTTAAAACACTATCCATTCCGGCATCTAAACAGTTTTTCCGATCATCTTCAGACGCATAGGCCGTCAGCGCAATAATCGGAACGTGTTCACCTTTGCTTTCGATGGCACGAATTTTTTTTGTAAGAGCACAACCATCCATATCTGGCAAGCCAATATCCATTAAAATGATATCGTAATCATTTTTCTTGAATAGTTTTATTGCAAACAATCCATTATCTGCCACATCCGCTTCGCAACCCAACTCTTTAAGTAAGTGCAAAGTAACCTTCTGATTGATTAAATTATCTTCCACCAAAAGAATTTTAGGATTGAGATCTGCAAAGGCTGCAGTGACATTTGAAAGATTAACCTTATATTTTTTCCATAAAGAAGACAATTGCTCAAGAAAATCGTTATCAAAACTCAATCGACTGATGGAACCAAAAACAACTCCCTCATGCTGTGGAGAATCTTTTGGTCCATCACCGTAAGAAATAATCATAGGAAAATAGAGCGAAGGTAATAACCTCTTTAGTTTTTTAATATTTGATTTCTCTTCAAGATGAGACTGTCGAGAATAGAGTATAATTTGATACTGCTGATTTCTTTTCGCTGCATTTTCAAGTGTTTCAAAAGCACTCGAACTCGATACTAGAGAAACAGCAGGTGTATGAATCAGTTTTAGTACTTTTGTTCCTATGACTAAATCATCATCAACAACAAGGATCCGTATATTTGAATACTTCTCCACCCAGGCATTTGTTTTGGACAATTCCGGTTGCGCAGTGAAAGTAAGATTTACAGTGAAGGTCGTGCCTTTTTTCATTTTACTATCGACAAAAACCTCGCCGTTCATTAATTCAACCAGCTCTTTCACGATGGCAAGACCCAAGCCTGTACCACTATGGACCTTACTATATGTAGAGTCTAATTGACGAAACCGATCAAAGATAACATTTATCTGATCTTTCGGAATACCTACGCCAGTATCACTAATAATAAAAGAAAGGGTGTGCTTCCTATTTGATTTTTGCAAACATTTTACTTTTACACTTACCGTGCCGGCATCTGTGAATTTAACGGCGTTTCCAACGATATTAAGCAGAATTTGATTGAGCCGTTGACTATCACCCAGAAGCCGAGTAGGAACATCTTTTTCAAACTCTGTTGAAAGAATAATTTTCTTCTGCAGTGCTTGAGGAGATACCTGCTTTACGACATTATCCACGATAGTTTTTAATTCAAATGGTGTATTAATAATTTCTAATTCACCCGCCTCTAGTTTTGATAAATCAAGAATACCATTAATCAGTGCTAACAAGGCTTTACCTGAGTTGGCTATATCCTCTAAAAACACTCTCTGTTCATCGGTAACTTTTTGACGAGTCAGCAAGTCCGTCATTCCAATAATACCATTAAGGGGGGTTCTTAATTCGTGACTCACTGTGGCAAGGAAGTCAGATTTTGCCTGATTCGCAATCTCTGCTTTTTCACGGGCTTCAACCAGTTCTTTTTCTTTTTTCACTCGGTCAGTGATATCAGTTGAAATACCAATAACGCCAATTATTTTACCATGCTCATCTCTGAACGGCACTCGTGCCGTCGTCTGATAGATAAGCTCTCCCTTGGAGTCTGTTAGAAAATTGATATTTTCATTGGGCTTTCCTGTCTTCATTACTTCAAGATCGTTTGTTCGCCAAAGTTTTGCCTGTTGGGCAGGCCACTTACGAATTTTTGCCATCTCGTAATAGGTTAAGCCCTTTACCTCTTCACGAGAATTAAAGCCCAACATCTTCGCCAAATTATCATTACAGCCTAAGTTTGCTGAATTTTTGTCAACCCAGTACACGTTACTGGGTAAGTGAGCGAGAATTCTATCTAGTTGCAAAGCAGTAATTTTGACTTCTTTTTTAGCCTTCTTAATACTACCCTCTAGACGCCTTTCCGTGCGCTCAAATCCTGTGATATCAACCAATTCTACAAAAACGCCCAACAATGTCTCTTTCTTGTACAAAGGATTGTGAGTACAAGCGAGTAGGATCTTAGTTTTCGATGTTTTTTTTGGAAACACCCACAATTTATGCTGCCTGGAGCGGCCTTTCTCTAGCACTTTTTTATCACATATTGACAAATGATCGAACATCTCAGCCAACCATTTGAAGTCCTGAGAGAGGTCATGAGAGGTTTTTCCTATCACTTTTTTATTATTTTTAACCCCGAGCAAACTCAAAAATTTTTTACTACAACCTACAATCTTGCCTTCTCTGTTTTGCCAATAGGCAAAATGTGGGATGTCTGATAAGACAAGATCGCTATTTATCAACTGCGCACTCTTTCTCAATTTAGCCGCTTTAGACTTCATTAAATATCTCCATTTCCTATAGTCTATAAGCAAGACAGACTATAGGGATGTCAACTGTAGGGTTTTATTTTAGTACATCTTCTGATATAATGGAACGATTATTATAAGTCTAAACTTCAATCATAGTAATACACTATTAATCGCTCAGTTTTTGCCTATTTAGAGCAATTAGTTTTTCATGAGGACAAAGCAAAGGAGGGCACTTAAATGTCAGTGGTAAAGGCGAAAGTAAAATGTTACCTGATTGGTAATGATAGTCTCGCCTATGAGTGCGCTCGTCGGCTCATTGCCCATCCTGATTACCAGCTTTTGGGGATAATCTCCTCTGATCCACTCTTTAAAACTCTTTCTGAGGAAGAAAGCATACCTTCTTTTAATGAGCTTAGCAGCTGGATCACTTCAGAAAGGAATGTTAAATTCGACTACTTATTCAGCGTAATTAACCATCAAGTCTTGCCCGCTAACGTTTTGAAGAGACCCTCTAAAGCCGCCATCAATTTTCATGACAGCCCCCTACCCAAATATGCTGGCCTTCATGCAACATCCTGGGCTATTCTCAATCAAGAGACAAAACATGGGGTAACCTGGCACACCATGTCAGAACTTATTGATGGGGGTATGATTCTAAAACAAAAATCAATAAACATCGAAGCTCATGATACAGCCCTTATTCTCAATATGAAATGTTATGAAGCTGCACTGGAACTATTCGATACATTATTACAAGAAATCATTTCGAACAATTGCACCCCACTTCCTCAAGATTTAAGTCAACGTAAGTTTTATGGCAGCACTACAAAGCCTAAAGACGATGGTATTCTAAGTTTCACTGAAGATAGCGAAACTCTTTATCGGTCTTGGCGCGCTATGTATTTTGGTCAACATGCTAACGACTTTTGTTCAGCCAAATTGTTAATCGATACAAACTGCTTTATCCCGCATGAGCTACGAATTGTACCCACTGAATCACCGAGCATTCCAGGAACCATTCTCTCACTCACATCGGATCATTTGAAAATTGCAACCACAACCAATGCTATTCTCATTACAGCCCTAAAAACTCTAGATGGTAATAATTGCACATTCTATCAGTTCAAACAAATTACCGGCTTAGAAGAAGGCAATCTTCTCCCATCACCCAACAAAGAAGCGCTCAAGCGAATTAGACAGAGCCTTGAAAAAGCCATCCCTCATGAAAGATTCTGGGTTAATGAGTGGAAGTCAGCGCACCGACTTATATTTCCCTATATCAGTAATATCCCCAGCAAGACCCAAGTATCAAGCAGCCTAAAATTTAAACTTACACCACCTTCCTCGATCAATAATATTGAACTTGAATGGGACATATCAATTCTAGCACTAATAACAATCTACCTTTTTCGCCTAGCCAATACTAAAAATGTTACTTTAGGAATTAATCGGTTTAATAAAGAAACAACACAGGTATTGGTCTCAAATACCCTTCCACTGAATGTCGCAATAGCGCCTGACTTTAATTTTGAAGACGTCTATTTTGCTGTTCATAATCAAATTAAAATAATTGAACAGCATTACTCATATATTGAAGACTTAGGATATCGGCAACCCGATTTGCATGATATTTTAAATAAAGATGCCGGAATTTATCCTTGCACAATCAACATCGATAACACTGATGATAAAAACTTCTTTGACTCAAACGATAAATCTCTTTTTAACATTAGCCTTGTAAAGGAGTCTCAAGAATGCACTGTCTACATCAAGTCCTCCTTACAAAATGACTATCCCCCTAAGCAACTCGTAAAACGAATACAGGCTGAACTAAACAACTTGAATGCCTCAATAAATCAAAATACTCAACTGCCAATCACTCGGCTTTCTCTTCTTGTACCCCAAGAAGAAGCTATGCTCTTAGCACAATCAAGTCAATATACGAATAATATTTTAGAACTCAATATCATTGATCATTTTAGGCAACAGGTTAAACAAACACCTAAACAAGTGGCTGTGATATCAGATAAAAAAGAAATGACCTATACAGAACTCGACAATTATTCCAACAGTTTAGCTGCGTATCTCCTGAAAAAAATTAAATCGCCACAACAAAAAACCATTCTTTTCATGAATCAAAGTGATTCTGCGATTATCAGCATGCTCGCGATTTTAAAGATCAACTGTGTCTATGTACCATTAAATCCCGATAACCCCAAGCATCGGATTCAATTTATTCTTAATGACGTGAAGGCTGCTCTTGTTTTGACAACATCGGCTTATAAAACTGCCATTGAAGATATTACTAATGAATTAGGCATTCCTCTCGTTGATATTGATGCCCCTCAGGTTTTAACAAAATATTCTCTGCCTCGTTCTTACAATCCTAAAATTTATCCTGATGATCTTGCCTATATTTTATATACTTCTGGATCAACAGGAAACCCTAAAGGGGTAGAAATCACCCATAAAGGGGTCGTTCGACTCGTTAAGGCTCAAAATTACATTCAATTTCAACTAACCGATACTGTTGCTCAGTTCACAACACTAAGTTTTGACGTTTCGACCTTTGAAATCTACGGAGCTTTGTTGAACGGATCTAACTTATTCATCATAGACAAAAAATTAGGCCTAGACCCAGTCAATTTAGCCACTACAATAGCAAAGAACTGCACAATTCTATTCATGACGCCGGCTGTATTTTCAGAAGTGTTTAAAGCTCAACCTCAAGCCTTTGATCACTTACGAGTTCTTATTTTGGGCGGTGAGACGGTACCTTCTGAAGACGTTAGTGTTCTACTAAAGCGCAAAAATCAGTTAAAACTCAAATTGAACATTATCAATGGGTATGGGCCTACTGAAAATACCACCTGGTCTACCTATTATATCATTGAAAAAATCAAAAAAGGTTTATCGAGTATACCCATTGGAAAACCCATAGCCTTTACCGAAGCTTACATTCTGGATGATTATCAGAACCTTTTACCCATAGGCGTACCAGGAGAGTTGTATCTCGGTGGAGCGGGAATTGCAAAAGGCTACATCAACCAGCCGAATTTAACAGAATCTGTTTTTGTAAAGCATCCTTTTACCACCGACGATACTGCTAAACTCTATAAAACGGGTGATATTGTTAAAATGCTACCCGATGGTAATATTTTATTTCTTAGACGCAAAGACGAACAAGTCAAAATACGAGGAATAAGAGTAGAGCCAGCAGAAATAGAATCCTGGCTACATTCACATCCCACGGTAAAACAAAGCGTGGTTGCTGTTAAACATGCACAAAGCAAACGAAATCAACTCGTCGCTTATATCGTTCCAGAAAACAAAATTTTTAGCATCGATAAGATACAGCATTACCTTTACGAACATTTACCTGAATTCATGGTACCCCTTAAATATGTGATACTCGATAAATTACCTTTATCACCGAGTGGAAAAGTTGATAAATCAAAATTACCTGATCCTATACCTTACGACACAAAAAATTATCAAGGACCTCGCAATGACAAGGAACAACTCTTGGCCAAAGTTTGGAGCCAAGTATTAAGAACAAAACATATCGGCCGAAATGATAATTTTTTCCTCTTAGGGGGGGATTCAATCGTTGCGATGCAGATCATCACAAAATTGAACCAAGAAGGCTGGAGAATACGAGCCTCTGATATTTTTCATCACCCGACTATCTCAAAACTATCACACCGGATGAAAAGTGCACATTCAGGATCACGTACCTCTAAAACTGATTCTGTTATTGAGGGGAAAGTAGGCCTGACTCCTATCCAATCATGGTTTTTTGAACTCGGGTTCAAAACCACCTCACACTTTAGCCAATTCGTTGTAGTTAAATTAAATATTAAACCCATATCTTCCATTATTGAAAAATCCTTCGATGCTTTGATTCAGCACCATGATATTTTACGAGCTTCATTTGAGTTGTCGAATGGTAATTGGTGCCAAACAATCAAAAGCGACCAATTCTCTCTTAAATTGGCCCATGAAAAATTAAGCGGTAAAAAGAGTCTTTACACAAATGAAGCAATTGAATACATTGTTCGTAATAAATATTCAAAGTTTGATTTATCTTCACCTCCTCTACTCAAGTGTGTTCTACTCAAAGACAGTCAGAATCACTATTTAGTAATGATTGCACACCATCTTATAATCGATGTCGTTTCCTGGCGAATATTTTTAGATGATTTCTTCATGGCCTACCATACTTATACTAATAACCAAACCATTGTATTACCCATGAAGTCCTCATCGTATAAGCTTTGGTCAGAATTACTCGCTAAGTACTCTGAATCTAGCTTTATAACGAAGGAAATACCTTTTTGGTTGGAACAGACTACACTCCACCATATGCCCATCGATCATTTCCGAGGTGAGAATACAGAAAAAAGCGCCAGGGTTCTTTGCTCAGAGTTAGATTTAAGTCAGATTAGCCTAAATTACAAACAAGTTAGCCCGAAAGACATACTAACATCCGCATTAGTTCTTACCCTCAGTAAGTGGTTAGAAACGGATACCGTCGGTTTTTTCATTGAGGGTCACGGCCGTGAGACATTTAATGGCACATTAGACCTATCAAGAACCATCGGTTGGCTCACTTCTCTTTATCCTATTAAATTAGATCTGGATAAAAATCTTATCGATGAAGTCAATTATTTGAATTTAATCAGAGATATACGTAAAAAATTGAGTAACATTCCTCATCATGGTATTGGTTTTGGTCTTTTAAAATATTTAAACAACGACCCTAAAATAAAAGAGCAAATGGCAAAGATTACTGCCCCACCCATAAGTTTCAATTTTCTAGGCAATTTTGACGTGGGCGTCAATCATTCTGATATGCAATACATTAACCGACCAATTCGTGTTGCTAATTCACCGGCCTGCAATAGATCACATTTAATCGATATTACCGTATGGATTAAAAATGATCAGTTGCATATTGAATGGCAATACAGCTCAAATTACCATAAAGCCTCAACTATTCAAAAACTTTCAAATGATTATTTGAAATATATTAATATCATTGTGACAGAACTAATACATTCAGTTGCAGAAACTTTTCTTGCGGATGATTTCCCACTAGTATCCTTAGGTCAGGACCAACTCAATATTTGTATTAACAAATATCCGAATCTAGAAAATATTACTCAGCTATCCTCATTGCAAAGCGGATTATTGTTCCATAGTTTACAATACCCTACGAGTAATATGTATCATTCTCAATTTGCCTGGACTGATCATCGCGGGCTCGATCTTCATCTATTTAAAAAAGCTTGGGAAACTGTCATTGATCGGCATAATATTTTTCGCACAAATTTTCTCTGGAAACATTTCGACAACCCCATCCAGATTATCGATTCGAACATTAACCTACCCTGGAAAAGCTATGATTGTTCGACCCTCTCCAAAGAAAGTCAGACTACCAAGATTTCTGCAATTATTAGGGAGGATCAAGAAAGACCTTTTGACTTTTCAGAGCACCCTTTGATGCGACTGAGTGTCATAAAAATAAGCCCACAAAGCAACATTATCATTTGGACACACCATCATATCTTACTGGGCGGATGGAGTATTAATAATGTCATACACGAAGTCTATACCATATATAAAGCTTTCGTTGAAGAACAACCTTATCATCTTCCTCATTCGGCTTCCTTCTCTGATTATATCGCTTACCAACTCAAAATATTTAATCACAAACTAAGTAAACGTTTCTGGCTAAAATACTTATATAAATTCAGTGGCACACTAATATCTAAAGAGCTGGGATCCAGCCACCATAAATCAACACCCGAATTTCAACAATTAGAACTTACCCTGCCCCCTCAGGAGGCAGACAATCTTAAATTGTTCGCAAAATCAAACAACACCTCTCTAAACACTGTGATGCTTTATGCCTGGTCATTAATAATATCACGTTACACTAACTCAACTGATGTCGGGGTGGGTGTGGTGGTATCAACCCAGCCAAATGATTATTTCAATAATGAAAGTATTGTAGGACCTCTGATTAACACACTTCCGTTTCGCTTGAACATCTATAATAATGAGACGATTCAACAGACCCTTAAAACTATCAATACACATATTTTAAATATCACACAGCATTCGCATACTGCGCTTTTGGATATTTATACCTGGCTCAAGAGGAACACTCAAGACCAGCTTTTCGACAGCCTCTTTGTATTCGAAAACCATCCTCTCGACTTTATCGATGAATATATCTCCGATTTAAAGATTACTGACATCACCCACTACCCCCTCGTTTTGACAGTTTTCCCACATGATAAAATCCGCTTGATTATTACTTATGACAAAAACACTATTCAACCAGATATCATATCTAACATCATGTCTAGCTATATTAAGGCCTTAAACGAAGTTCAAAAAAGCTCTAAAGAGTATAATTCGAACCTAAACTCTATGTCCGATCGTGAATCACAAACTTTAAACGTGCTCTGGAATCAAACTAAACAGCCATATCCAGAATTCAATATTCCTTATCTATTTGATGCTATTGCTAATAATAACGCAAAAAAAAGCTGCATTAGCTTTAATGGCAATAAAATTAATTACTCAACACTCCAACAGAAAGTTAATCAATGGGCTAATTATTTAATTAGCAAGAATTTAGGTAAAGGCGATGCTGTTGCTATTTATCTTGATCGCAGCATCGAGATGGTCATAGCGATATTAGCAACCTTAAAGGCTGGCGGAGTTTATGTCCCTATTGATGTTTCTTACCCCAAAGAACGTATAAACTATATAATCCAAGATTCTAATATTAAATTTATTTTCTCTCAGTCTAATTTAATACTGAATCTTAACCCTGAACACCAACAGCTTGCTCTCAACATTTTTAATGCTCAATTGTGTGAATACTTCCCAATTTCTCAACCATCAGTTGACCTCACCCATAATGATCTTGCCTATATTATTTACACCTCAGGAAGTACTGGTGTACCTAAAGGCATTCAAATTCGACAAAAAAGTGTTGTAAACACCATATATTCTATTTTCAATGAGCTAAACGTTCAGAGCACTGATAAACTATTATCGTTTACCAGTATCGCCTTTGACATCTCTGCTCTTGAAATTTTGGGGCCTTTACTCTGGGGTATGGAAGTAGAAATCGCTAGCTCTGAATCCATTATGAATCCTTCTTCGCTGATTCAACTGGTTTTAGCAAGTCTACCCACGCTGATTCAAGCAACTCCTGGCTTTTTACAAATGATGATCAACGCTGGCTGGAAGGATGGACAAGGTATAAAAATTCTTTGTGGAGGCGAGGCACTTTCTCAAGGATTAGCTACCGCCATATTAAACACCGGCGCTTCACTATGGAATGTTTACGGTCCGAGTGAAACTACCATTTGGTCTACAATTAGCTCTATTACTCCTCATAAAACGGTTAACATCGGCAAGCCGATTGCAAATACGCAAGTTTATGTGCTCAATAATACACTGCAGCCTTGCCCAATTGGAGTCTCTGGAGAGCTTTATATAGGTGGAGATGGCATAGCTAAAGGTTATCTGAATAGACCGACCTTAAATAAACAGCAATTTATTCCCAATCCTTTTTCAGAGAACACAGTACTTTACAAAACAGGTGACTTAGTTCGTTGGTCTTCTCAGGGTGAGCTTGAATTTATAGATCGAATCGATAATCAAATTAAAATTCGAGGCTATCGTGTTGAACTTGAAGAAATTCGTGCACACGTTTTGAAACATCCCCTAATTCAAGATTGCTTAGTTTTAAAAGTTGAACATTCTTATGAGGATACCCATCTGGTTGCTTTTATTATTTTGAAAGATGCCAATCAAACCATTGAGAATGCAGACATCGTCTCTGTAATTTCACCCTATTTACCATCTTATATGATACCCGATGATTTCATTATCACGATGCCTAACTTCCCTCTTACATCGAATGGCAAAGTCGACAAGAAAGTACTTCTAGAATCCTATTATCTCTATCATCAAAAGAAAATTGATCGTCACATGGTCATTGAAAATCCAACAGAAAAATTAATTCTTAATATTTTCAACAAAGTACTCTCTTCGAATAATATTCAGTTAAATGATAATTTCTTTGAATTAGGAGGAAACTCTATTTCTGCAATTCAAATATTATCCAGCTTGCAAGATTGCTTCTCTATTTCTTTATCGATGCATAACATTTTAAGCATGCCAACACCAAGCCAATTGGCCAATGCTATTATTCATAAAAAGTTTCAATACATCGACAGCTATGAACATATACCCTCTCCGATTGTTGGCTTGCAACTTAAGGGGGAGAAACCCCCCTTATTCTTAATTCACCCTGTAGGGGGTACGATATTTTGGTTTGTAAAACTTGCCAATTTGATGGGTAAAGATAGGCCCATTTATGCCATACAAGACCCTGCCTTAGTGTCGGGAAGTGCACATTTCTCAACTTTCGAAGCTATGGCAACATTTTATCTCAAAGAAATTAAAAATATCCAATCGAGTGGGCCCTATTACATTGCCGGCGCATCTTTCGGAGCCAATATGGCCTTTGAGATCGCTCAACAACTCATCGCCGAAGGTAAATCGGTTGCTTTTGTTGGCCTCCTAGATGGATGGGCACTCTACCCAGATATAGTATCTACACATAAATTTCTTAAAAAAGAAATGAAAGCTCAATATGATGATATCAAAAAGAAGATGCCTGATATCAACATGAAAAATATCAAGCCGATTATTGATATAGCTTGGCATCGTTCTCATTTATTAGCTTCCTACCAACCAGAAATAATTAACTGCCCCCTTACCTTATTCAAAGCAGAACAAACCTTAAATATCTTTTCAAACATTGAATCCTCACACAATCATTGGCTCAATAAAACGCCTCACTTGGATGTCATCAATGTACCTGGCGATCATGAAACCATGTTTTTCCATCCTAATGTGGAATTTTTAGCCCATCATATTAATCATGCGTTGGAAGAAATCGAACTTGAGCAAGAAATAGTTCGCCCTCGCTATCAAAGCTCTACTGTATTGTCCCTCCCTCATCAGCAGCCCAGCGTTACTGAACTGTTCAAAGCCAGCGTAGAACAAGATCTCTCTGCCTTTGCTGTTGTTTTTAATGGACGCTGCATGACTTACGAAACGTTAAATAATTGTGCTAATCAAGTCGCCCATTATCTTATCAACAGAGGCATTAAAAGAGGCGACCTCGTTGGTATCTATGTAGATCATTCAGTTGATATGTTAATCGCTATGCTAGGCGTTTTAAAATCCTCAGCCGCTTATACTCCGATTCAAATGACGGATTATCTGAATCGTTACGACGATATTTTACCACTGTGCAAAACCATCATTACCCAAAAATGCTACTTGAGAAAATTCTCACTTAGTGAGAAAAACCTCATTTGCATTGAACGAGATTGGCCTGTGATAAGGAATGAATCATCTGCGAATCCTAGTACTTCACCCGCACACAACGATATAGCTATTATTTTGCCCTCTCCCTTATCAGAGTATACGCCTTATCGACTTGTTATTAATCATCAACATATCAGCCAGTTCATTCAATGGTCCACCTCTAAATTTTCTAGTAATGAATTAGGCGGTGTTCTAGCTTCGAATCCCTTACTTGACGTGTTTTCCATCTTTGAGTGTTTTTCTCCTCTCTGCTCGGGTGGAGTCATTCACCTTGTCAAATCTGCACAAAATTTATCAGACGTGCCTTATTCAAATAACATCACATTAATGACAGCACAACCCGAAATTTTGAATACATTATTGAGCCAAAATAAAATGCCAAGTTCCATCCATACAGTAATGCAGCTAAAAGATTTCACTGATAACGGTTTGTTAAATACTCTTCATAGGTTTCCCAACATTAAACGTGTCTTGAATGCATTTATTCAAATTGATATTGCTACAGCAACTTCTCAAATAGTGGTAGTAGAAAGATTACCTATGGTTGAAAACGTTGACATTGACTTAACGCATTCTAGTGAAATTATACCTATTGCTAATGTCAGCGCAGGTTATTTTACCCACGACACTTTATCCTCCCTGCTTCTGGCTCCTAAAGAGGTGGCTTTTACAGCTTAAGCAGCACTATAAATACCGTGAATACCTCTAGCAAATTGAAGCAATTTAAGCTATTTTCAGCACAATTAGAGTAACTGGATTGATACAAGGTAAACGTTATGAAAAAACTCTGTTTTTTACTAGGAATTTTGATCTTAATTACGGCAGGTTGCGCCAATTCAACAACAGGAATTGAAGCATTCAAGAATAAGTCCGCCGTACAAATCTATACAGCTGGCGAAAAAGATATGAAGCATAAACGCTATAAATCAGCTGTTGCTCATTATGAAGCCTTAGATGCTTTATACCCTTTCAGCAAGTATGCAGAAAATTCACAGTTGCATATAATTTATGCTTACTATGGCTCCGGAGACCTACCCTCAGCTATTGCTGCTGCTGATCGATACATCCATCTCTACCCCCGTTCCGAACGCGTGGATTATGCCTATTACATGAAGGGCATGATGAAGATGGAACGTGATAAATCGTGGATTTATTCAGCCTTCCCCATCGATCCCGGAAAACGGGATTTGGCCAGCACCCGTGAAGCCTTCCAAGACTTTAACGACTTAGTTCGATATTATCCTAATAGTCCCTATGCCCCCGATGCGCATAAAAGAATGGTCTACATCCGTGATTTGGCGGCCAAACACGAATTGAATGTGGCTAAATTTTACTTCAAACGACAAGCCTATGTTGCTGCGGCCAATCGAGCCAGTGCCGTAGTCCAACATTATCAAGGTAGTTCTCAAGTACGCCCCGCCTTGTCTTTGATGATTGAAGCCTATGAAAAAATGGGCAAACCCGAATTAGCGGAACAAGCACGACAAGTACTGCGGTACAATGAAAGCAATAAACAATCAGGGCGTACTACTTAACAAAAAGGATCCTGCAAGGTAATGAAAAACCCTTGGAGAATTATCGTTGCGCTGCTCATCGCGGCAGCGCTGCCTATACACCCTGTATGGGCTGTTGTCACATTCCAATATTCTATCAAAGGTATCGACCAGGAACCTCTCGAAAATGCCAACAAACGTTTAAAGGGTAAACTTTCGCTCATCAAGCAAGATCTTGATCAAGATCAAATGAAGAGCTTTTATCACCAGGCTGAAACTGAAATTAAGCTAGCCATAGCGCCCTACGGTTATTTCCAAGCAACTGTCAGTTCTGATTTAAAATCTCTGGGAAAAGATCTTTGGCTTGCCATGTTTTATGTCAAACCAGGCCCCAAGATTCGCTTGCGCAATCTTAGTGTCACCATCAAGGGTGAGGGGAAAAACGATCCCTCTTTTGAAAATGTATTGAAAAAATTACCTTTAATACCTGGCAAAACTTTCAGCACGCAAAATTATGATGATGCCAAAGACATGCTCGTGAATGTCGCAGCACAACGGGGTTATTTTGATGCGAAAATGACCACCAATAAACTAGTGATTGATCAAGCACCCTACGGAGCCGATGTAACGCTGGTCTTCAATACTGGCCCTCGCTATCATTTCGGCGATATCAGCTTTGAATATATCACCGACCCCAAAAAAGCGCTGACTCAAGCATTTTTATCTCGGTATAACACTTTCAAAAAAGGTGAGGCATACGACAATGAATTGTTGAGTAAAATGCAAACCAATCTTTCGAGCAGCCTTTATTTTCAGTCCGTTAATATCACGCCACTCACCACACAAACCCAAGGACAAACAGTACCCGTAGTCGTGAAAATGACGGCCCGTAAATCTCAACAATACAATTTTGGTTTGGGCTTTAGCACCGATACAGGGATTCGCGGATTGACCGATGTGCATCTGCGACCTCTGACATCTTCAGGACATTATCTCAGTTTGAATGCGAAAGCTTCAGCCGATCAATCGGATAATACTGCTGATTTTAAAGTCAGCTATAATATTCCCGGTTTTAATCCCAGCACAGACCTCTATAAAATTGATCTGCAAGCTCAGCATTCTCACGATACAGAAATTGGTAATTACGATAATATAAAAATGAATGCCAGCTACAGCAATATTGTCAAAACTTGGGAACAAACCGTTGGCCTAACCTTGCTCTCTGAACGTTCCGAACCTATCAACGAGTCTGAAAAATCCGCAATATTTTTAATTCCTAATGGTCGGTGGATCAAACTCAGATCTAACGATCCCGTTTCGCCCACGAAAGGCTATCGAGTGAATTTTAGTTTGCGCGGCGCCTCTAAAGCCACTATCGGTACCTGCGATTTTTTTCAAGCCTATTTGCAAGGCCAGTGGCTACACAGCTTTGGTGAAAATTTCCGCGTAATTGCAAGAGGTGAAGCGGGATTTATGATGATAGAAGATACCAATAACTTACCGCTTTCATTGCGTTTTTACGCCGGGGGTTCTCAATCTGTCCGTGGTTACCACCTCAACGAGATTGGCAAAAATGAAAGCGGCCGAACGCTTTCAGTCGGCAGCTTGGAATTACAACGCAGAATCGTGGGTAATTTTTATCTATCGCTATTTTATGATGCTGGTCAGGTAGGCCCGAATTACTTCGCAAATTACAAAGTCGGTGTAGGCACAGGTATTGTTTGGCACTCGCCAGTAGGTGCGCTCTCTTTGACAGTGGCTAATGCGATTTCAAGTCCTGATCATCCTACCCTGGTGCAATTTAGTATGGGACCTGAACTATGAAATTTTTCATGCTACGCCTCAGTGTCATTCTCGTGTTAACTTTCATTTTGATTTTAGGTAGTTTCTCTATCTTGTTTAATACTGAAACAGGATCACGTTGGTTACTAAAAAGCGCGATTAAATTAACATCAAGCCAAATTCATATTGGGAAAATAGAGGGGCGTTTATATAAAACCATCGTTCTCCATGACCTCAATGCTACCCAGGCAGGAACCACGATTAGAGCCGACAAAATAGCCATCGATTGGCACATCAAAGCCTTGATGAATGGAAAATTCTCAATTTCTCGCTTAACTGCCGATACCCTCAGTATTAAAATAAAACCCCCAACGATTACCCAACATCAACAGAGCGCAGCTTTCAAGCTGCCCATGAAAATTCATTTTAAGCAGTTTGAGTTTCAAAAACTGATTATTGATAGCCCTGCACTCACTACCCCTTTTGTTTTTAATAATACTCTGATCAATGCCAAAATTTATCCTGAATTACTGAGTGTACAACTCATCACACGACTGACTGACCCAACGCCCATGAACATTCGTTTAGATAGTTCAGGCAAACCCGGTCGCTATCAAATGGCCTTAGTGATTGAGGAAGGGAAAAATCATTGGGCTTTAAATGCAGATGGTGATTTTCATCAACTTCACTTTAGCACAAAACAAAATCAGATTCTGGGTGGGACGTTGACAATTGCCGGTGACCTTTCTTTGAGTGAACACCCACAATGGCTGGGTAAAGTAGAAGTCAAAGATGTCCATCCTGAATTACTGTTCCCCGAGTGGACCGGCACTCTGAACCTCAATTTACTCACGCGTCTGGATAAATCAGATCAGTTGGGTTTTTTGCTGGATGCACAATCCAATGAAACTCGTCTTAAATTAGACGCTAAAGGCCCCTTCAAAAATTTACTCTGGGATGCCAAACTCAACTCATTCATTTTAGACTCTCCACTCCTAAAACGCTGGCATCTAAAATCCCCTACAGCATTTTCGCTCGCTAAAGAAAGCCTACGCATTGCTCCACTGTGTTTAGTGAATGATAAAAATACTGTGTGCTTCCAATCAGATTGGAAGAAAGGATCTACATTGAACGCTGAAATTCAAGCCAACAAAGTGCCTCTGGAGATGTTAAATCCCTGGTTAGGTGATATGAGTTTGCGAGGCGATGTCAATATGATGGCAACGTTGAAAGCTGCACGGAATCAAGCACCCGATCTCAAGCTGTTCATTAATTTTACCCCTGGTGTATTTTATTATACGCTTGATGAGGTACAAAAAAACTTTCATTATCGAGGCGGTCAAATCACTGCTGAACTCGACAAAAAGCATTTCACTATCAAATCAAGTCTTGAACTCTTGCAGAATTCCAAACTCACTCTCAATGCGGGGACAGATGCAGCACACTGGAATCCTGAACAATGGCTCAGCAATCCTATGCAAGGAAATTTTCAGATTGTGGCACCACAATTGGATTTTTTAGCCGCTTTAATCCCAAGCATTGCATTAACGCGAGGTTCGGCAACAGCGCATGGCACCATCGGTGGTAACTTAGAACATCCGATTATTATGGGTTCTGCAAAAGTGAATGATGCCAGTTTCACTGTGCCCGACGTGAATGGCAGCATCAAAAAATTATCCGCAACAGGCTCTCTTCAAAACTGGGTATTGAGTTACCAAGGTACAGGTATGGCCGGAGAGGGTAATTTCAAAATTTCTGGAACCACTCAACTTATCAAAAAACAACTTCATACCCAACTTGCATTGCAAGGTAAAAATATGCTGATTTCAGACACACCCGGTGTAAAAGTTATCGCAACACCGGATCTGCAAATGAAAATCGTAGATAAAGTGATGTTACTCACCGGCAAAATATTTATTCCCAAAGGTGAATTTCGTTCTTACGATTATAATGATGTTACTGAATTACCCGATGAAATCAGTTACAAACAAGCGACACCTCTCAAGCCAGAAAACGAAGAGCCTGTACAATTAACTTCTTTGATCGACATGACGCTAGGCAACAATATCAGCATTGATTCAAATGGTTTAAAAGGTAAATTATCGGGTACTTTTGCGATTCGCGATGTACCTGGCGGTGCCACAACCGCTCAAGGCAGTCTCTCATTATCCCAAGGTAAGTACGATTTCCGAGGACAAAAGTTAACAGTTGAGCGTGGGGTTCTAAATTTTAACGGTGGCCCTGTCAATAATCCCAATTTGAATGTTCGTGCCGTTCGTTACATCGGAACTTTTGGCGCAATCCGACCCACTGCGGTGAATGATCAAAATCGAATGGTCGGTATTAATATCACAGGCACTCTAGCAAAACACAAATTAACCTTATTTTCAGAACCTGATGATATTAGCCAAACCGATATTCTTTCTTATTTAGTACTTGGACAATCGATGAGTGGTGCCACCGGCAGTACCAGTAATGCAACCGCATTGCTCGGGGCTGCCCAAGCTCTGAACCTTACGGAAACGGGCAGTACTATCACCAAGTTAAAATCTCAAATTGAACAAAAGCTCGGCCTGTCTGAGCTGGATATCACCTCTTATGAGACCAAATCCAAGGTCCTGAACAAATCCACACCTGAATCCACTATTCAGCATACCGCATTTGTCTTAGGAAGGTACCTATCCCCTAAATTGTATGTTAATTACAGCTTTGATATTCTCGACCATACAAACGTTTTCAGAATACGATACTTTCTCAATAAAAAGTGGTCAGTTCAGTCGGAAAGCAGTTGGGAAGGCAATGCCTTAGATATTTTATACTCATTTGAAAAAGGATAATTATGCACCTCATTGAAGCTGTGATTCATAACGATGCTAAAGCCGTTCGTACCGCTCTCGAAGAAGGGGCTGATCCCAATGCCTGTCTCGATCCAGCATTGGTCACTCCACTCCACTTTGCCGCACAGCACAATGCGCTGGATGTTATCCCACTATTAATCACGGCAGGCGCCAAAATCAATGCCAAAACATTCCCAGATGGGCTAACCGCTCTAGATGTAGCCCGTCTGCACAAACACAGCCAGATGGCAAAATTGCTCGAAGAATACAGCCTACGCTGCCAGGACTGAAGTTAGTAATGTATCAATCAGCACTTAATCGGGAGCCTTGAGGACTATCGGGTTCTTCGGTCACTGGGGGAATGAAAGTCTGCAAAGAAAGCTCAGCAGAATTTAACAGTGCCCCCAATTTACCATCACCATCGATTTTCCGTGCAGATTCTCGATGAAATCGTAGGTTCTCTACTTGAGCCTGAATTAATTTTTCTTTTAATTCATTAGCACTAAACTCTGGATTCTTACCGGTTTTCAAATTTACTATCTGAGCTTCGATGGTTTGACTCAAGCCCTGAACCAGATTATTTTTTTTCTTGGATAATTCCGTATTGAAAAATCCAAAGGTATAAAAAATGCCACTGATCTCTCTTTCTCTCAGGTACTTTTTAAAACTTTGATTGAGCCCGTTTAATAATTCAACGATTTGTTTCGCTTCCATGGATAGAGACAATGCATTTGCAGTACCAAGCTCGGCATTTCTCGATAATGTCAGAAAGACATGTGCTTCCTCTTTTTGTTCATCCGACAACCCATAAGAAGACCTCTCTAATCGTTCGAGATAAGGTTTTGCAGAAGCTAATTCGTGTCGATCAACATAAATACTAGCTATCACAAAATTAGCCTGAGCGCTCACACTCAAGGCTTGTGTAGAATCTTGAGTCAAAGGTTTCAAGATCGCAATAGCGTCTTCATCAGCTAATATCTTAAATTTGCACCAAAATTGGTCGTGAATTTTTTGAATCAATTTCAGAAGAAAATCGGGCAATTGAATTTCAAGGTACTGTAGAAATACTTTTTTCTTTTCTTCCGACAATGCTGCATACAGTTCGGGCATCTCCAGTATCAGTGCAGGCAAATCTCTGAAAAAAACAGTGCTTTGATCCAGTGGCAAGTTAAGAAAGGCTTTTCGAATATCTTCAAAGCTAAGCAGAGCCAAAGCAAACGATGAACTCACACAAAGCCCCGCACTAGAATCTTTGCCAAGGCGCTGAGATAAATCTTCTTGATGCTGTTGCCATAAGCGCCTTCGTAAATCGGAATCTTGAAAAATAGTTTTGAGTCGTTCTCGACGAACTGTCTCAGGAAGTAGTTCCCAAGGCATATAAAGCATCAAAGTCCAGAGTAGGAATTTAATATTTGTTGTATTCTGATCAGTATTGTAGAGCGGAAAGGCTAAACAAAGCCCTTGCATGCTGTCGAAAAAATCTTTGACACAGTGCTGATAATCTTTATCCTGGTCGAAATCTGCATGAGTCGATTGCCAAACTCGGCTAAACTCTTGTACCGATTGTGGCAACTGAAAATCGGGAGGCAGCTTCAAGCTGCTTTTGGCACCCCAATATTGGCTCAGAGGGCGAAGCGCAGTTCTTAATTTTTGCATGAGAATAGCCTATTCAGATTGATCTTCGGGACTCCCATAACCGGGTTTAAGGACTGTTTTGGCTTGTTCAGAATCCCCTTCCAGCACCTCCGCTTGTAATGAAGCCAACAGTTCCTCCAGATCTTCCCCCTCAACAACAGACTGAGGGCGCCCAAAGAATACCTGAGCACCCCCAACTTGATAGGAGTCTTTTTTCGTGTGTTGACGATCAGGCTTTGATACAGCTATCTGCTCACGCAGCGCTCGTAATTCATCCTCCACACGCTCTTTCTCAGCACGTTCAGCCAAAAGCTCTTTTCTCAAACTCTCTTTCTCGGCTCGTTCGGCCAGGAGCTCGTGTCTCAAACTCTCATTCTCACCTTCGGCACGCTGACTTCTCGCTTTCTCTTCCTTGAGCTGTCCCGATAACTCAGAGTTCTCACTGTTTAATTCCTTTACTCGCGTTTGCGCACGTTCTTTCAGCGCTATTTCTTCTGATAACTTTTTTCTCAATGCTTCATTTTGCGCAGCTATTTGCATCAGATCTTCTTTTAGCTGCTTAATTTCACTTTGCAAACCAGAAATTTTAGCAACATCAGCCAAAGCGAAATCAAGATGTTTTGTCAGCTCACGGATTGTTTTTTCATACCCTCGATTTTTTTTAATCTCTTCGTTTAATTTATCACAGTGAGATTTATTGAGGTTTACTTGAGAGGTTTCTAAAGCTCGATGTAATTTGTCATGAGCGATCATTAAGACTTTAACAAGAACACTGAGTTCTGCGTTGGTGAACGCAATATTTTTATGCGCTTTTAAGTCTCCACTTTTGCGCAGGTTGTTAATGTCTATCAACTCTTGTCTCACATCATCAAAAGCACCGCTAGAATTGATAGCAAGCCCCAAAAATGAATAGGCTAATGGTTTGGATGTTCTGCATACTTGTTTGACAATCTTAACCAGATCGTCATCTGGATAACGTGGTTTTTCAGCATTAGGGTGTTGTTTGCCTCTGGGCTTTTTGACCTCTGCTACTTTTTTTACTTGTGCAATCTCAACACGCCTTGCTGAAACTGCTGCATCAATCGGAAACAAGGCTTTTTTATAATGCACCTTTTCTTCTGACCTAGTACACCAATCAATAACCGCTTTTCGAAAAGTAGAAACTTGTTCTAATTCAGGAGAATTTCTGCTAATAAATCGATTCAAAAAATACTGTGTCGTCCTATAATCAAGCATATCCAATAGGACTTGAACAAAACTCATTTGTGCGTCTTCTGTGGTCTGTACAGCTTCACAAAAGATCTCACTTAAATTGGCTTCAAAATCGGCCTGATTGGCTAAATAAAGCAAAGGGATATAAGGAGCAAATTGTTTGAAAGCAGTCGCGGCTTTTTCTAAAATTGCTTCATCTAAACTGGAAGGAATTACTTCACTGGGGTCTTTTATTTGGAGGGCTCTTCTCAAGCCTCCTAACGTGTCTTCATCCCAGTTATTTTCCCATTCTTTATCACCGCTCAAAACACCTCGATCTTTGAGTGTCGCTAGCATTTTACGCATTGGTGAGAGCTGTTCTTTTTTCTCCTGAATCCCTGCAGAACCAGAATCAGGTTCAAAAAAACTTCCTTGCTGAAGCTCCTCTTCTTGCTGAGCCATCTGGTTACTCCTTAAGCGATGATGGATTGATAGCCTTGTGAGCCGAATATATCAGAATTATTTTGCTGATGTCACTAGCCATACTGATAGCAGAGCTATCAGCCAATGCTCACATGTCTCCCTTAGATTCGAGCGGTCTTTCGACTTTTCAAAAGGATATAGAGAGGAATGCCGCTCAAAAACAGCAACATGCCATAGGCAATAATCTGTTCACCGGAGCCAAAAACAGCCCAAAAAGTGTAGATGAAGGCTAATGAGGCCAGCATAAGCATAGTCGCAAAGCGTCTACCATTGAATAATTCTGGTCTTTGGAAATACAGCAGCACTTCTGCAACAGAGGTAAAAACATAAGGTATCAATGTGGCCAAAACAGCTAATGTGATAATTCGAGTGTACAATTCCACCGTGGTGCCACCGTATTGCAGCGCTAGCAATCCGGTAATAAGTAAGCTGGAAATCACCAATCCCACAATCGGCGTGCCGGATCGGGTCAATTTAGTAAAGACCTGTGGGAACAATCCATCTCGGGCAGCTGCCAAAGGAACTTGTCCTTGTAACATTACCCAACCATTCAACGTTCCAAAACAAGCAATGGCACCAGCAGCAGCGACTAACCATTTTGCCCAAGGACCAAACATTAGCATGGCCGCAGCAGCAAAAGGAGAAGACGATTTAGCCAACTCTTCCATAGGAACAACACCCATCACACAGGTGGTCGTAAAAATATAGACCACAGCAGCAATTAAGGTTCCAATAATCGTTGCACGAGGAATATTTTTTCGCGGGTTAATCACGTTATCGGCGGGAACAGTAGCGGATTCGAAACCAATAAAAGACCACAGTGTCAGCGTTGCCGCAGCGGTTAATGCAGAAAAAGCGGGCTTACCACTGACATTAAAATGCATGAGATTTTCTGGCTTAACATAAAACAGACCAAAAAGGGCGATCAAGACCAGCGGAATCAGCTTTAATAAGGTGGTGACCACGGCCACTTCAGAGGCCTGTTTGATGCCGATGACATTCACAATCGTAATTAACCACACGACGCCCACTGTCAAACAAAAAGCTAAACTCGAAGAAGCTGAAATCGCCGGAAAAAATGCGGATAGATACCCCACGAAAGTGACAGCAATCGCAGCATTACCAACCCAGAGCGCAATCCAATAATTATACGCAACTTGAAAGCCAATGAATTCGCCATAGGCTTCGTGGCAGTAAATATAGGGGCCACCCGTACGTGGAAAAATCTCTGATAACCGAATAAAAACCATGGCTAAAAATAAAGTGCCAATCGCTGTCAGAATCCAACCGATAATACCGATAGTTCCGATAGTGGCCAGGGATGAGGGAAGTAAAAAAATCCCTGAACCAATCATATTGCCCGCTACTAATGCAATTAAAGTCCAGATCCCTAGGGTTCTAGGTACTGCGCTCTTATTCTCTTCTGACATCTATTCCGATCCCCTTTCAATTGGTTGATTGCCCACTGCCACAACGGCATCTCGGATGAACCATAATAAGATTAAACCTGGCACTGCTAAAACCACACCAGCACTGTAATAGGCTAACCAGCCCCAATATTGAACCATCAAACCGGCCAATGGTCCCACAAAGACCCGACCTACTGCTGATAAGGCCGTTAATAAAGCAAATTGAGTGGCCAAGTAACGATGATCACAGAGGCCCATCAACAGTGCTAAAAATGCTGCTGTGCCTAAACCACTGCAAAAATATTCCATAAAGATAGTGAGTATCATTAAAACATAACTTTTACCCACACAGGCCAAGATCACAAAACATAAAATCCCAATGGCTTGCACTATCCCAAAACACCATAATGCCGTGAACAATCGGATTTTTGTCATCAAGGAACCACCCAATACAAGCCCCACAATGGTTCCCAATAACCCTACCGTTTTATAAACCATGCCCACATCAATTAGGTTAAAACCAATACCACGCATTAAAAAGGTGGTGGTTAACTGCAACGCGAAGGCATCACCGATCTTATAAAAAACAACAAATAAAAGCACTAACACAATGTTTTTTCTGGAAATAAACTCCTTGAAAGGAGCAACGATTAATCCCACCCAACCTAATGATTCTTTAGGCAGTGGATTTAAACGTGGCGACCACAATGTAATGGCGGCACCCAAGATCATGCAAAATGCCATTAGAAGGTAAGTGGCCTTCCAACCGAAAGTTGCCGCTATGACCAGTGCCACTCCACCTGAAAATAAATAGGCCAGACGATACCCAGTGGTATATAAAGCGGCACCCATGCCATATTCAGAAGTGTGCAGCAAATCAGCGCGATAAGCATCCACAGCAATATCTTGAGTGGCTGATAAAGTTGCTGCCACTAGAGCTAAAATGCCCAAAAGCAACGGAGATGCGTTTGGATTCAGCAAAGCCATAAAAGCAAAAACAGCCGCGAGCAATAACTGCATCGCCAAAATCCAACCTCGCCTCAAACCTAAACCAGGCAATTGGTAGAGATCAACGAGCCTAGCCCAAATAAATTTGTAAACATAGGGCTGACCGACTAAGGATAAAGAACCAATTGCAACCACACTGACACCCGCTTCAGTGTACCAGGCTTGCAACGTGCTACCGACCAATGCTAAGGGCAAACCAGAGCTCATCCCCATGAATAATGTTACCCAAAGACGGCGATGGTAAATCCATGAAAAATAATTCGGTCTTTCTGAAAGGCTGGATGCTGTAGCAGATAATTCTCTAGTCACGGAAATTCTCAAATTGTAAAGGTAAGCCCACATCTTTTTTACGTAAAAAAGCAATTACCGTTTGCAGATCATCGCGTTTATTTCCACTGACCCTAACCTGATCACCTTGAATCGCGGCTTGAACTTTGATCTTCTCTTCTTTGATTAATTTAACAATATCTTTAGCGGTTTTAGTATCAACGCCCTGCTTTATTTTGATGCGCTGAGTCGTCTGGTGCAGTTGAGGATTAATCGCTTCATAATCCAAAGAGGCTGCATCAACATTACGTTTGGCTAATTTCGCCCGCAAAATTTCGCTCATTTGTTTAATTTGAAATTCGGTAGGTGCTGTCAGCACTATTTCTTGATTTTGGTTTTCAATGGCGAATTTAGCATTAGTGTCTTTGAAATCAAACCGGGTACTCAGTTCTCGATTTGCTTGATCGACAGCATTGCAGACTTCTTGTGTGTCCACTTTTGAAACGATATCAAATGATGGCATAGTTCAATTCTCCTCAACAATCGACTCAATGAGCACTTCGGCGTTTCTTGATCACTACCCATAATCGTACTAAGGGACCCGACAGACCGTAACTCAAGAAGGTAGCAAATAAAACTTTAGGTGGATCCATCGCAACTAAAACCAACACTAAAGCGACAAGTAACATAGTGACGAATGGTATGCGATATTTAAAATTTAAATCTTTAAAACTTCTATAGGTAAAATTACTCACCATTAACAAACCGGTACCAATGGTAACAATCGCCATTGGAACACCTAAAAATATTCCAAACAGGCCTTGTTGTTCACAGACCCAAACTATGGAGGCAACAATCGCTGCGCCAGCGGGACAAGCCAAACCTTGGAAATAGCGCTTATCAGTGGATTTTCGAGTATTGAATCGGGCTAAACGTAAGGCCACAGAGGCCGTAAATACGAAGGCTGCTAACCAGCCCACTTTACCCAATGAGTGCAAAGACCAACTGTAGCTTAGTAAGGCTGGGGCTACACCAAAACTAACCATATCCGATAGGCTATCAAATTCGGCCCCAAAGTGGGTCTGGGTGTTGGTCAGACGGGCGACTCGACCATCTAAGGCATCGAGAATCATGGCGATAAAAATGGCGATAGCTGCCAATTCATAGCGGCCTTTCATTGCCGCAACGATTGAATAAAATCCAGCAAATAATGCCGTTAATGTAAATAGATTTGGCAGCAAATAGATGCCGCGCCCTCGGTTTTCAACGCTACTCTCAGTACTTTGATCCATAAACAAATTCCAAACCATTAGTCGACTGATTCTGACGCTCGCGGAGTATGTGGTCAAGTGTTATACTTAGGATTTTGCAATAGCGTGAATGAAGTAATGACCGATAAAAAGGACCAAAAAATCATTATTGAAGGGGTGACAGACACCGGTGAAACCTTCAGACCCACTAACTGGGCTGAGAGGATGAGCGGCAAACTCTCCACTTTTCAAAATCATAGAATCCGCTATTCTCCGATGCTCCAACCTGTGATGAAAGATGGCAACAATTGTGTACTTTTAGATGAGAGACTCAAAGAATCCAACCCCGCTCTTTACGAGTCCATTATGAATTTTGCTATCGAAAATAAATTACGTATTTGCAAACCTGAAACGGAACCGGAAAAGAAATAATGCAACAAGATGATCCTAAAAATCCTACACCTCCCAAGCGAAATCGACGTGAAGATTTTATGTGGGAGCATCCTACTTCTAAAGAAGAACGCTCCTTCTTTTGGGGCCATCGAAAATTACCCAAAGAAATTTGGCGAGCCGTTCGTGTTTTCAAAGAGGCTGTAAAAGGCTTTATGCTCTTCCATTATGTAACCAATTGCGTCACAGTTTTTGGTTCAGCACGCTTTACAGAAGATCATGAATACTATCAAGCAGCTCGGCGAATTGGACAATTACTAGCTGAAAACAAATTCACCGTCATGACTGGCGGTGGCCCAGGGATCATGGAAGCCGCCAATCGCGGTGCTAAAGAAAGAGGCGGCAGAACGGTCGGTTGTAATATCGATATTAATACGGAACAAAATCCGAACCCTTATCTTGATCGCTTCATCACCTTCCGTTACTTTTTTATTCGCAAAATGATGCTCACAAAATATTCACGGGCTTTTGTTGTAATGCCCGGCGGATTTGGAACCCTTGATGAGTTTTTTGAAATGTTGACACTCATTCAAACTCGTAAAATTACCAAACTTCCCTTGGTATTATTTGGCAGCTCCTATTGGCAGCCTCTGATTGATTTTATGAATGATACCTTAGCAAGATTTGGGACCATTGATCCTTCTGATGTAAACAATATCGCAATAACCGACTCTCCTGAGGAAGTTATCGAACTGATTAATCTTTCAACCCCCATTCAGCCAAAATGACCACTACTGAATATCATGAAAATATTTTTGTCGATGGCAGCGATTTTTTTTCGAGCTTAATCGATGATATCAATCATGCACAGCACAGCATTGATTTGGAAACCTATATTTTCAAAGGCGATAAACTCGGTGAACAAATTGCCGAGGCATTAATTAGTGCTGCAAACCGCCAAGTCAAAATTCGTGTGCTGGTAGATGGCGCAGGCTCTCCTGTTTGGGGTGGAAGCTTAACAAGGCGTTTAGAAAAAGCTGGCATCGACACGCGGATTTTTCATCCCTTTCCGTGGCGAATTTGGCACTGGAGCCGATCCGTTATTCGACTCCCGTTATTACTTAAAGTCATTTATTTGTTATTGAAAATCAATTCTCGTAATCACCGAAAAGTCTGTGTAATCGATCAAAAAACTGTTTATATAGGTAGTTTCAATATCAGTAACTGCCATCTAAAACTCGAAGATGGGGGGCATGGTTGGCGTGATACCGGGGTTCGGTTACAACATGCCAATTTAGATGATTTATCTATGGCCTTTCAGGCCGCTTGGAATCATATCCCCGTTCGAGAAAGAATGAAGGTTATCTTTCGTCATTTCAACAAAAATCCAATCATACGCTTAAATAATACGTGGCAACGTCGCAGGATTTTGCATAAAAATTTATTGCGACGTATTAAACAGTGCAAAGAGAGAATCTGGATTACTAATGCCTATTTTGTACCCGATAATGTCTTATTAAAAACCCTGAGCGAAGCCGCCCAAAATGGTGTGGATGTCCGGATTCTCTTACCCCAAAAATCGGATGTTTTCGTAATGCCCTGGGCCTCTACCACTTTCTATTATAATCTTCTGAAATCTGGCGTCAGAATTTTTGAATATCTCCCTAATATTCTACATGCCAAAACTTTAATTTTAGATAATTGGATCTCAGTGGGTTCCAGCAATTTAAATCATCGCAGTTTATTGCATGATCTTGAAGTAGATGTGAATCTCCAACTTCCTGCATCCAAAAATAAAATTCTCAAACAATTCACTTTTGACCTGGAAAACTCAAGCGAAATCTCGCTAAAAAATTGGCACGCCCGACCACTCTATCAACGATTAATTGGCCGTTTAGCCCTCTACATGAAATACTGGATTTAAAACTGCTCACAACACCCAGCAACCGCCAACATTACAAGCACAGCACATCTGTTCCCGTCATTGCAAGGGAAGCGTGGATACACAAAATGACGATATTACTATACTACCGTCATTGCGAGCGAAGCGTGGCAATCCAGAAAAAATATATACCCCTGTCAATCTCAGTACGTAAACAGCAAAGAACCCCGAGTAAACCCCGCGCCAAATCCCACAAATAAAACCGTATCTCCTTTTTTAATCTTATTCTGACTCAGTGCATAATTAAAAGCCAAAGGAATGGAAGCCGAAGAAGTATTACCATGCTGATCAACCGTAACAATAAATTTATCCATCGGCACACCCAGTTTTTCCGCAACCGCAGAAATAATCCGCACATTCGCCTGGTGTGGAATAATCCAATCTACATCTTCAAAACTGAGATCTGTCTGAGCCATTACCTGTTGAATAGACTGCGTAAAATGAGCGATAGATTTTTTATACACTTCGCGTCCATTCATCCGAATATACCGATTTTCGGGAGCCATTTTTTCGTAGCCCTGCCCAATCCCAAAGGGCACCTCTAAATATTCCGCACTGCAACCATCAGAGCCCAAATCAGCCGCAAAAATGCCCGGGGTTGAATCTCTGCCAAGTACTATTGCACCTGCACCATCACCAAATAACACGCAGGTAGTACGATCATTCCAATCCGTCACTTTTGAAAGCGCTTCTGCGCCTACAACCAGTGCATAACGTAAATCGGGACGACCTTTGAGTAGATAATAAGCCGTAGAAAGACCATAGACAAAACCACTGCAAGCCGCTTGAATATCGTAAGAGATGCTATCTTTGATCCCCAATTTACCTTGCAATAGCGTTGAGGTACTCGGCAAAACCTGCTGAGGCGTATTGGTAGCCACAACAATCAAGCCGATATCGTTGGCCTCGATCTTAGCATGACGAATCGCCTCTAGGGCAGCTGCTTCGCTCAATCCCAGTAAGGTTTCATCGTCCGACAAAATATAACGCTGCTTAATCCCCGTTCGCTGAGAAATCCACTCATCCGAGGTATCAACCGTCTTCTCCAAATCAGCATTAGTCACTAATTTTTTAGGTAACGCAGCCCCACTTGCCAATATTTTAACATGAGCCATAATATCACTCCTCAGCAACTCTCAATGGACAATAATCACCCCATCATAACACAAAAAACGCGAAGGGGTCAGATCTCACATTGAGTGATTGGTGAAATGTGAGATCTGACTCCTTCCCTACCTTCCCTATTAACAAACAACGCAAGTAGCATTAGTTTCGCCCATTATTGCTTCTATCTCATCGTGCTGATGTGCCTCATCCAACTGATGCGTCTCATCTGCCTTATCTGTTATATCTTTCTGATCTTTCGCTTCAACTACTACAGAATCAGGAGTAATAGAACGTCGTCGTGTAGAAAAGTGGCGCTGTTGGTCGAAACTGGGGCACGAACGTGGGCTTGCGGCTCTTTGTGTGGAATTAGCCGGCTGCTCTACCGTTTGAGCTGGCTGGCTAGGCGCTTGATTGATCGAAAGGGGCACTTCAGCAACTGGTACTTCAAGAGGCTGAGCTGCTGCTAAGAATGCATCCTCAGGTGCCTCAATAAGAGCCTGGATTTCTGCTTGCATTTGCCCGATTACGCGTATATCTGTCTGAATTCCGCGAGCAACATTATCTAGGAGCATTAATCGCAAGTTTAAAGTAAGTTCTAACAATTTAATGGTTTTAGGGTGGTCATTTCTAGTTTTAGCATTACTTAGTGCTTGCCTAAGCAATTCAGTCGCTTTTTGTGCTATTAAGTGCTGAGGACATTCTACAAGTTTGTCATTCACCTCCTGCATCAAGGTGATAAAGCGCGCAGTTCCGCTCATGTTCGGATTTTCACATTCGACTTGTTGCATCATTCGTTGTTCAACGACGCGTGCGCGATCACGTTGTTCGGTTGAAGTTCCTAGCTCAGGATTTGCGGCTAAGTTCTTTCGCGTGATCTCTCTGATTGATGTGACTGCCTCAGTTGATAATAGGTTACCTTCAACATTAACTTTTATCAGATGTTCATTGTGTCTGAGTGCTGAGAGTAGATGAGAAGCCCCAACATCGGTAATTCCACAACGAGCAAGATGCAAAGTTCTCACTTTATAATTTAAACCAAGACTGGTATGTAAAGTTTTAACCCCCTCATCACCTAAGGATTATCATTCAGAATAAACTGACTGATGCTCGCGCAATCAGGGTCGATGATCCCACAGAACGCAGCAGTTCAGTCTCTACGAATATTACAGTTTGATAAGTTGAGGCCGAGAATTTGATGCTGATTTCTGAGCAAAATAGCCAAGAGTTGAAGCTGCTCTTTACTGAAATGATTCCCAGAAAGATTAATTCGATTGATTTTGGTCAATGACGGAAGTGCTAAAATAATTACGCGCAGTTGTGCATCAACAGCTGGGGAATTCGAAGCTCCAGGGCCCCATATTCCGCTTAAATCTAATTCTTGTGCATCGGGGAATTTTTCAAGAAAGTCTCCAGGCAGACTTTTTACCAACTCCTCTATCTCTGAGGTAGTATTGTTAATCCGGTAAGCATTAAACCAAGCGGTGAAAAAACTCTGCATCGTTTTCGCACGAGAAAATTCTATCACATTTTGAAGCTTTATTTCAGGTTCTGGCAAGCCCAGGGCTCTAATTTTTTGTGCATATGTATTCAATTGAAGAACTAATGCACTGCGCTCAATTGAATTATTCGGATAGTTATCGATGGCATCATATAATTGTTGGTAAATGCCGTAAAAGTAAGACAACCTAACATGCTCGGAAACATGCTCACTCATAAATAGCTGCTCCATTCGTTCTCGATAAACGGGATTAGCAGTTTGACTATATAACTGTGACAAGCTGGTTATTTGACTCTCGATATCTTCTGGTGTTGGTGCTTTCAATTTATTTCACTCCTAATGTAGTATTTCAAGTGAGGGATTATATCAAAAAGAAGGGGGGGGGGGATCTACGTTTGATGGGACTCTAGAACCCATCAAACGTAGATCAACCCCTTGACCACCTCTCTCTTCTCTATATAATTGCAGATTAGGTATTCAAAGACACTATTTTAAGCTGTATCGCCCTATGAAAACTGAAAATCTCAATCATAAAATTAGATCTTACCCCCCCCTTACCCATGCGGAAGATTTAGCGCAAATTTGCAAACCGCTGGAAAAACTCAACATTCACTACTTTGCACAGGTGAAAATTGATCAAAACAATCATTTTTCAGCCATCGGTATGAAACCAGAATTCGCGAAGTTATACCTGGAAAAGGAATATTATAATTTTGATATTCATATGGCAAAAACAGAGGGGGAAAGAAGCTACATTCTTTGGGATCTTATCAACGTAGATAAGCAAAGCCTAGCCTTACAAGAAGATTGCCAAGGACACAATATTAATCATCTCTTTACCATAGTGCAGGTGGGCAATAAGAATAAAGAATATTTTCATTTTGCGACAGAAGCCAATTTGCCCTCTATCAACAATCGTTATTTGCAAAACCTCGATGTGCTTAATCGCTTCATTTTATATTTCAAAGATAAGATCAGCTCGCATAAATCACTTGCAAAAAGTCATGATTATAAATTTAGCATATCTGATCAAAAAGCCAATTTTTACACTCAAACAGAATCCGTTGCATTAGATCCCTCTAATTTAATGCAAGAATTCTCCCTCACACGTATCGCCTTTAATGATCAAGGTGATTATCTCACCCATCGCGAATTTGAGTGCTTACACTGGCTATCCCTAGCAAAAACTATCGATCAAATAGCACTTTTATTGAATATCACAACCCGTACCGTTAACGCTCACATCGCCAATATCAAGGAAAAAACGGGCTGTTATACCCTATTTCAGCTAGGCGCTCTGTATCAAAAACTAGGCGGAAGGCAGGCAGGGGGCAGATCTTTACTTGATACCTAAAATTAGCAGAGTATGTATCAAGCAAAAATCTGCCCCCTTCCCTTTGCCCCCTCCACACTTCCTCTTTAAAAATTTAAGTTTCTAACAACAGAATGTTCTGCTTGAGGGTCCAGATCAGCTCTACCAAGATCATCTTGAGGATCTGGATGAGGCTCTTGTGCTGGAGCCTGACTCAAATCCTGTCTTAGCTCACCTTCATTCGCATTCTGAATAATGGGCTGCGCAAATTCACGCGGCATTTGATCAGCATTATCACGGGGTGATTGAACCTCTGAAGGATCATGGTGAATAGACTCCTGACCTAACTCATTAACATCTGACTCTTCTTCATGAAGAATAGATCTCTGACCTTCTTCATTGCTATCTGATTCTTCATCAAAATGATCGGCGCTTTTGGCTGATGGTTTTGGTAGCTCGATTAATGCTGCTAGTTCCCGTTCTAAATAAATTAACTCTGCCTGCTTCTCCCTAATTTTAGCTCTAAGCAAGTCTATGCATTGTTCTCTGCGTTGATCTTGATCTCCCTTCACTTCCGGTTCCATTATTTCGCCCAATAGTTTCGATTGTTTAAAAACCACTATTTCTCTAGCTAAATCATGCATCATCACGAACATGGATAAATCATTCTTTCCAGTATAAACGGTCGTTTTTCCCAATTTTATGCAACACGGACAACGAGCCACACCTAAATCCTTGGCTTCCAACTCAAATTCTTCATAATCGACAATATGAGCACAGGTTTGAAATCGAATAGGCGTTGTCATCACCTTATCCGAAAATTGGCTGCGATAATGACTAGGAAATTCGTTAACATCCAATGCGATCGGAGCAGGAATCGACTGATGAGAGCTGTTAAATAGCCGATGAGCCATCAAAAATTTCTCATCTTTGAGCGCTTTACATTCAGACATCAGACAATCCATCATTACAATCAACTCACGATATTCTTCAAATTGACGACGCAACACCACTAATCTCTGTGTAAAAATACCCTTTTTCTCATCTAATTGCCGAATGCCTTGAGCATAGAGCTGAATCACGCTCCGAATTTCATGCTTTGCATTTTCAATGGTTAATTCATTGCCTTGATGGGTATTCTTCAAGGCTTCAAATTTAGCTTGATAAAGATGTAGTTCACCACGCAAACCATCGATAGATCCATTTATTTCGGCAATCTGTGTTTTTAAATCTTGTATTTGTGTTGGGTTGTTACGGAAAAACCGCGTCCGATAAAAGACGGTGAGTGTACATTGTGCATCTAAACCGTAGCCTGAAGAATATGTGAGTGAAAGCTTGCCCGCCTTTTTATCTTCAGTTAATACTCTAGCCGAGCCATTCACAGCATTGACAGTAAAATTTTCAATCACACCATCGCTGTGTGTGACTTCGAAAACATGTGAAGAATATCCTAGAAAGTATGGAAGTATGAAAATATTCCATCGCTTTTCTTCGAAAAAATATGAGACTGGGATTAAATCATCTGACTCGAGCCCACGCAATTGTTCCTCACAAGACTCGCGTTCTCTGATTTTTACATTTATTTGATCTTGCTTAGCAGTGATCAATACCTGCTGCTCATCCAGCAATATTTGAATCTGCCCCAAACGTTGCACAGCATCATCACCGCTTTCATCCAGTTTTTTAGTGTTATTCTCTATTAGACGTCTTAAATGCTGAATTTGCGCCTCGATATTCGACATCTCTTGAGGGATTTGATTCAGTTCACTGAGTAGCTGTAAAAACTTCCACGACCCTGCACGCAACTCGCTCTCAAATTTCGCTCTCTGACGATCATATTCAGTGAAATTAAACGATTGATAGGGAATCGGATTTTGCAATCGCTTTGTGGTCTGAATCACATCTAAAAATCTGTCTCTGAATATTTTAAGGTGCTGTTTATCTGATACATTAAAAAACAGTGCGACTTTCTCATTTAAGGCTTTTTGAATTAACTTGAAAAACAACAACGATCGATAATGATTATTGGCATCTTTGAAGTAATTATCTTGACCAATGTTAATATCAATATTGTTCCCATTTCCGAAGCCAATTGTGTTCAACATTGAGCTACCAACTGCTCCCAATCCATAACGCCCCATGGCGGTCAGTTTAGCGGGGCTCCAACCCTGAGCGGTTCTTTCTAAAGTTGAGATAATATTGTTGATGATAGAAAGAAGTCTTGTATTCAACTCAGATTCAACAGAATTTTCTAGAGCCATTTGAGTCAGTTGAATATCGGAATCTTCAGATTCTCTAAGCTTATTAAATAGAATCTCATTACGCAGGCTATCTAAATGTGTGAAAACAAAATACAGCGATTTAGTGGCCTCTTCGAGTTTAGAAAACAAACTCATCATCATATTCGCCAATCTTTTTATCGATTTTCCTCTTTCTGCGAGTAAATCATTATAATTGATCACCACAAAAATAGTATTAATACTCGCAGCATTTCGTAAAGCGGACTCCATCGCCAAACTGATACTGACACGATCCTCATCCGTCCGCGTATCACCAAAACCTGCGCAATCTAATAAAAAGCAATTTCGCTCGGCTTCATGATAAAGTGTAGGATGGCTTGTCTGGCTTTCAGCACCATGACCAATCGTCGCAGCATGCTGTGGTGTCACAGGTACATTATTGTTATTTTGACCGTACCCGCGAGGTGAGCCAGTCTCTCTGACGGGCGACTTGATACGATCAACCGTACCGTCCCCTTTTTTAACCAGCTCTTCACCTAAAAGAGCATTCAGTACCGTGGTTTTTCCAGATCCTGTCAGACCTATTAATAAATTAAGATCTTTGTCTCGGCATTCTTGAATATAGCTAGCGCTATCTTGAAATTTCTTTAGTACTTCTCGAAAATCAAACATTATTCTTCTACCCCATCAGTTTTGAGATTGTAAAACTAACCCGTATGCTAGCGTAGTCCTTGCTATACAATAGATTCATCACTGAACAGGGCTGAAAATAGAGATAAAAGAGAGGCTCATCTATTGTAGAATTCTACAATAGATGAGCTGAGATGCCGATGATTCCTACAAAGAGCTAGACAATTTTAATGCAGAACCCATCATTCGAGTAGCTTGTGATGCAATACTGAAAAAGGTGATCCCATTACCTAACTGCGAACCGATTTTTTCTCCCAGTTTTTTGAGGTTGGCCGGTGTTGCATAAAAACCTACCAGTGGGCAACAACCTTCTTTTTCAATACGAGTATTGAACCCCTGGTAATTAATATCTGATTCTTCCGGAATATCCTTCTTTTTTGGCGGGGCATGATAAAAAAGAACACTGGAATAATAAATAATGCCACGCTCTTGTACAATATCTCGACCCGTAAAAAATTCTTCACACAAATATTTCAAATCCTCGGGCCTCAAACAATCGTGCTTAGGATACACTTCTGGTAATTTGGCAACTTGCAAATAACTCATGGCAGAAGCGGCTGTATAAAATGTTAAGACCTCTTTTTGAAATTGTTGTTTCAAAAACAGAGTCCTCTGAAACGATATCTGTGACATTAATTCCCTGAATTCTGTTTGGATCATCGTGACACTCGAAGCCAAAGGGATATAATGAAGAATAGGTCGATCCGCTTCTCGAGGTAAGACAATCTTTGCAATATTAAATGCAATAATTTCCCCTTGATCACCATAGACCAAATCAATCACTCCGATATCTTTTCCAGGTTTTAATTTTTTCTTAACATAGGCAGTAAAATCCTCATCTGACATATTATGTCTACTAGGAAATGTTTCTTTACATAAATCGACGATTTGTTGATCTTCAGAAAATTCACCCAGTGGCATGCTGTGAATATAAACATTTCTGTGCCTAAAATTAGTCACTTCTATAAATTGTCCAATAAATGAATTCAGCGCCGTGACCGATTGAATTTGGGGTGGCAGTCTACCCGCCTTTTTAAGCGCTGGTCGAACTTTTAAGATAAATTTACCTAAAAAATGTTTGTCGTTATCACCCGCAACATGCAGATGAGAGCGTTTTCGATCCGCATTCAACAGCAATTTTAGCATATCGATAACCAGACCTTTACCCAGCTCATCGAGATGCGTCATATCTTTTGAATCGTCCATCAGCTTTTCTATAATTGTTTTTGAACCTGTAGATTCTGGTGCACGTAGGTGGGAAGGGTCTGCGCCATATTCCATCAAAAGTGCTGCAATTTTCAATATCATGGCGATCTGATCTTTGCGCTGTCTCTCAACGGTGGTCCGAAGGTAGGGAATAACCAAATCCTGTATTCTGTGTATGTGATCAGACCATTCGCAGGTCCGTAAAACACCATCATTTCCCCATTTTTGCTTTGGTATAGAGGCTAAAAACTGAATATCTTCTTCCCCTTCTATACGCACATTCGCAATGAATAACGGACTCATTCCCGGTTGCCTGCTTTCCACACACCAATACAGATAAAATACACCATATATATTGCTAATAATCACAGAAAATGGATTTCTGGTATGAATTTTATGCTCTTTATGTAACTTGTAAAGTTCTTGGCATTGCTTCTCTCCAGGCTCTCCTCCCATCAGTTTAACACTGTAATAGGGCACACGAACCAAATCCTCCAGCATTGAGTTGCCCCACTGCCGGTGATTAGCACTCAGACCTTTTCTTAGCATGTCCTCTATGGTAAAAAAATCTAGACGTGACACTGCTTCACACATTTTTCTACCCACCTCTGTGGATTTTTCTTCATCACGCTCCACCGGAGGATTATATTGAAGCGATTTCAGACCGCAAAAGCCACGAGCAAAATTATCACAATGATCAGACGCCGCCCAAATAAAATCCCATTTTTTATCATGAAATAGTGCAGGATCCTTAACTCCGGGAATTAAAACTTTTTCCAGTGTATCTAAAAATAATTTTACGGTTTCTTGTAAATACGCTGGGGTATCTGTCTTAGACAAGTCAAATTCAAGAATAATGGCCATATCATTATAGACCAAACGACTGCTAGGTATACTCTGTAAAAAATGCAGGGTAGGTGCACCCAGTTTGGTTTTGGCTCCGAGCGTTAAAGTGGCTGTACCATCTGTGTGGGATAAAAAAGAAAGATAAGAAAAGGGATATTTCCGTGTAAATACTTGCGCGACACTCCGATAGACTGTTGTTTGAGCAATCCTTTCAGCCCAACTTGATGCCACTTTAAACCCCATCGTTGGGTATTCAGAGGCCACCCAGAGATAATATTTTATATTTTCAACATCGAAGTGGATTTTGTTTCTAGAGCTTACTTTTAGATACGGAGCTAATCTTTGTTTTATTGACTCCATCACAACAACAGCCCTAGCAGGAATTAATTGTGGACGAGTCTGCGCAGTATAGCAAAAAACTGTTCGAGTTTGATGATCCACTTTAGCGTCCGGCCTCACTTTCAGATAGCAATCGATATTTCTTTGCATGATGGCTGCAATTTCTAAGACATATTCGAGACCATATTTTTTGAAATTCTTCTTCGCACAATCCAAAATATCCAGCATTTCAATATCAAAATACCGATCAAGACATTCTTTCTTTAGTGCATCAATATATATTTGGATTCCTCTAAGAAATTTTCGAGCAGAATAGACTCTGTCCTCATCATCTACACCCTTATTATTATCAAGAAAGTATATCACTACCGTAGCAAATTCGGGTGTTATTATTTCCCCCGGATAATGCTGTTGATGAAATTTAAAATGAGATTGCAGACGTTCGGCTTGGTCGACTTCAGTTTTTTTCATTATGCACCACTTCGTTTAACTTTTGACTATATTTTCACTACATTTATAGCGCCAAAGTGGCTAATTTAATCAATAACTATGTGAGATGTCAAATTATTGGACAGGAGGCAGGGGTCAGATTAGATTTATACCGGGTTTCTCAAAAGAAGGGTGAGGCCTAAGATTGAGACCTGGTATAAATCTTAGATCTGCCCCCTGCCCATGCCCCAAGCAAAGATCTGACCCCTTAGCCGCTTAAGCAGGCACCAGCGCTTCAAAACTCAGCTTATCGACCTTTTTGCTGACTTTGATCACCTGCCCACTCAGAAATTTCCCTGCCAAAATATCTTGGGCGAGGGGGTTCTCTAAGTAAACTTGAACGGCCCGTTTTAGTGGGCGAGCACCGTAAACGGGGTCGTAGCCTACGTCGGCGAGGTAATCTAAGGCAGAATCATCCACATCGAGGGTCAGATTTTGTTCAGCAAGGCGTTTCACTAATCGATGGATCTGCAATAAAGCCACCGATCGAATTTGCTCTTTGGCGAGTTGATGGAAGACCACAGTATCATCGACCCGGTTGATAAATTCAGGTCGGAAATGCTCTGAAACCACTTTCATCACGGCCTCTTTCATCACCTCATAGCCTTGATCAGAGAGTTCCTGAATCAGTTGCGAGCCTAAATTTGACGTCATTACAATAACAGTATTTCGGAAATCAACTGTGCGCCCCTGGCCATCCGTTAAGCGACCATCATCCAACACTTGAAGCAACACATTAAATACATCGTGATGCGCTTTTTCGACTTCATCTAACAAAATTAACGAATAAGGTTTACGTCGGACCGCTTCGGTCAGATACCCTCCTTCTTCGTAGCCCACATAACCCGGAGGTGCACCGATTAATCGTGCTACCGAATGTTTTTCCATGAACTCCGACATATCGATGCGTACCATCGATTCTTCAGTATCAAATAAAAACATCGCCAACGCTTTGCACAATTCGGTTTTTCCAACACCGGTGGGTCCTAAGAAAATAAATGAGCCGATGGGTCGATTAGGATCTGATAAACCCGCACGTGAACGTCGAATCGCATTGGAGACAATTTTAATGCCTTCGTTTTGTCCTATGACGCGTTTGTGTAATTCATCTTCCATTCTCAACAATTTTTCGCGCTCACCTTCCAATAATTTAGTGACAGGGATATGAGTCCACTTCGAAACGATTTCTGCGATTTCTTCGGAAGTCACTTTATTTCGAACCAGCTGACGCTCTTTTAATTCAGCGCCTGCAGCGTCCTTCAATTTTTTTTCCAATTCTGGCAACCGGCCATATTGTAATTCTGACATTCTGGCCAAATCACCTGCACGTCGCGCGGTTTCCATTTCTAATTTTACTTTTTCCAATTCTTCTTTGATACTGGCCGCACCCTGAAGCAACGCTTTTTCAGCTTTCCAAATTTCGTTCAGATCTGCATATTCTTTTTCTTGCTTACTAATCTGCTTCTCTAAATCGTTCAAACGCTTTTTAGACGCTTCATCCGTTTCTTTCTTCAACGCCTCTCGCTCAATTTTAAATTGAATAAGTTTTCGTTCTAAGCGATCCATCTCTTCGGGTTTAGAATCAATTTCCATCCGAATTAAACTTGCTGCTTCATCCACTAAATCGATCGCTTTATCCGGTAAATTTCGATCAGAAATATAACGATGAGATAATACTGCCGCTGAAACGATCGCAGGATCCGTAATTTCGACACCATGATGCACTTCGTAGCGCTCTTTCAGACCCCGTAAAATAGCAATCGTGTCTTCAACACTGGGCTCATCCACCAATACTTTTTGGAATCGTCTTTCTAAAGCGGCGTCTTTTTCGACGTATTTGCGATATTCATCTAAAGTGGTAGCACCTACGCAGTGTAATTGTCCTCGTGCTAATGCAGGTTTGAGCATATTTCCCGCGTCCATTGCACCCTCTGCCTTACCTGCACCGACCATGGTATGCAATTCGTCAATAAATAAAATAATCTGGCCTTCCTGCTTGGCTAAATCGTTTAGTACTGCTTTGAGTCGCTCTTCAAACTCACCGCGATATTTCGCACCGGCAATCAAAGCACCCATATCCAACGCCAACAAACGCTTATTTTTGAGACCTTCGGGAACCTCACCATTCACAATTCGTTGAGCCAATCCTTCAACAATGGCTGTTTTACCAACACCCGGTTCACCAATGAGTACAGGATTATTTTTGGTACGTCGTTGCAACACTTGAATAGTCCGACGTATTTCATCATCGCGTCCGATCACAGGATCTAATTTGCCTTGCTCTGCTCGTTCAGTCAGATCAATCGTATATTTTTCCAGTGCTTGACGTTGTTCTTCGACATTCGGATCACTGACTTTTTGTCCACCGCGAATATTATCGATCGCTTGTTCAAGAGACTTTTTATTAGCTCGGGCTTCTTTCATTATTTGACCGAGTTGCCCCTTATCTTCCATAGCCGCTAAGATAAATAATTCTGAGGAAATATAAGCGTCTTTGCGTTCTTGCGCTAATTTATCCATGATGTTCAGCAGCTTTACGGTATCATTAGAGAGGTGCATTTCTCCTTCTACACCCTGAACCTGAGGCAATCCATCAATAGCCTGATTTAACTTATCCCGCAAAACAGAGCCATTCATCCCCGCCTGAGTGAGCAAAGAATGGGTCGCCCCGCCCGCTTGATCCAACAGTGCCTTCATCACATGCACAGGCTCAATAAATTGATTGCCCCGTCCAATAGCCAGTGACTGCGCATCGCCCAAGGCTACCTGGAATTTACTCGTAAATTTATCCATTCTCATCGACAATCCCCCAGTTTAGTTGATACTCCAATAAATATAGGCGATAAATCCAAGTTCAAGGGGATGAAGGGGAAAGTAGGGAAGGAATCAGATCTAACATTGAAACATTGGTAAAAGGGTGCGAAGGAAAGTGTGAAGGTGTCAGTGAAGGTGTCAGATCTGAGATATTCATTCAAAAGAGGCAAGCAAAAATCTGATCCTAAAAAAAAGACCCCGTGGTGGGCGGGGTCTTTTTTTCTTGGTTATTATTGTTACTGTGACAAGGTGCTTGGGGGAGCATCTCCCTGACTTTCAATAACAATTTTCTTAGGTTGCTTCACTTCAGTACTACTGGTGGGTTGTACAATGTGAGTCTCTTTATTATGTGGGCGGTAACCTTTGATAACCGTGGTTTCGGTGTGATGAGATCGGTGATTGGGTTTGACAATAATTTCTTGTTGTTGATGACGACCTGGATTCACTACATAAGTCTCTTCTGAATAATGATGTGGCCGTTTATGAATCACTACGGGTTCAGGACGGTGGTAATAGTGAGGCCGTGGTCGAGCGACAATAACCGTGGGCTGTGTTTCGTAAACTTCGACGCGTTGGTAGACAGGAGGGGTGTGTTTGACCACAACCGTGCGATGAGCGGGATAATAATCATCGTCATAATCAGTTACTGTTGCCACACAAGCAGACAATGCAACTGAACCTAGAACTACTAAACTTGCTAAGCCTAAAGCTTTGCGATGAGATCGACTAATTTTCATGGTTTCTCCTGTTAGTATCGTCAATCACTGAAACGTTGGGGGCATGCTAACAGGCAATTATTAACAAAATCTTAACAGAGGCTACTCGCCTCTAGATGCAACGTCCATATTTCGCCGGAGCTGGACAAAATCTGAACGTTTTTGACAACCGAAGCTTAAGGGAGTGAACAAAAGCTTTCTTTTTAGTAAAATGTTGAGAAACTAAGGAGGGCGGAGAGAGTACCGGCAGTAATCATTAAGAGCATGAAGCCGGAGATCATCAGAGCAAACCGGCCTCGGACAAGGGCCCAAGGAAGTACAAATTTAGGAACAAAGCTCGCCAGCAAAGCGAGTAAAAGATTAATATGCGCGTTTAAAAGAGACATTTTTTCATTCACATACAGTGTTGCTGTCGCTAAAGATACACCATGAATTTCAAAAATACCCGCTAAAAAAGTAACTAAATGCACACCTTGAGTGCCAAGTGTATTTTTTGTTGCGGCAACCAAAATCAGCATTCCACCAATAATAGTCGAGAGATAAATAACGGCTTTGAAATCCAGTGGATTTTGTGGACTTTCAAAATCATGATGATTTGATTTGGGGCGTCTAAATAAAATAGCCGTTGAAATTAATCCTATCACCATCATCACTGCAACCGGCAATGCAACAGTCAAAAAAAGTTCATGAGCAGCAACCGTTACGATAATAGAAAATTCACAGAGCATCCCCATAGTCGCAAGAATTCCTGCTACAACAGCAACATTAATACGATCAGGACGATTTTTGATGAAGGTCGGCAAATTGGCAAAGACTGCCGTACTGGATACTAAACCACCAAAAAACCCCACAAATAGCAATCCCAAACGCTCACCAAAGAGACGAATCATCATATAACCAGAAAACTGCAAGGAAGCGATAATCGCAACTAAAATTCCAAATCGTTGCGGATTAAAGATTCCCCAAGGGTCTACAGTATAATTCGGTAAAAAAACCAACACACTCAAAAAGATAACAACTAGTGCTCCTGCAGCACGAAGTTCTTTGGGAAGAATTTTTTCATGAACAAAAGTATGCATACGATTTCGACTGAGCAATAAAATAAAAATCCCACCGCCGATCGCAGCGGTGAGCGAAATATCCGACTTAGCCATATAGCCTAAACAAAACACAACGCCAGCTGCTAAGGTTGTTGTTAAACCCACACTCTGAATGGTTTTAGCACCTTGGGATGTCATAAAAAAACTTAATAACACAGCACCCAATACAAATCCGCTCACGATCACCGATATCGGAAAATCTTGTATTGATGCAGCCATCGTGCCCAACAAAGCAATAATAATAAAGCTACGCACGCCCATACCCTTCAAGCCTTTGGGCAGGCTGCGCTCTCGATCCACACCGATAAATAAACCGATGAGGAAGGAAATCATAAAAGGTTGCATTTTGACGAGCATCGTTGAAATCCTTTTCTGTAATAATACTATTGTAGCTCTAACTTGGAAAAAGAGAAGAGGATTAAAGTGTCAGGTCTCCCGTTGCCCCCTTGAGGAAGAAGAGAGCGTCGTACCCTTCTCTTTAAAGGGGTCAACGGGAAACCTGACACCTTAGTTTTCAACATGAATTGGGATTTGCCGGGAGGCCGGACGAGCTCCTGTCCATTCATACATTTCAGTGAAGAGTGGATCGCAGTTGGTACAGCGAGTACCACAAGCAGGTGTTCTTTGCATACAACGGACTTTGCCCTTTTGAATCCACAATTCCAGCATATCTCGTAAGACATCGGAATCAGCACCGAATTCACGCTTGAGATCAAAGAGACTCACAATCTGACGCTGTTGAATATAGGTTTTGATCTGTTGTAACAACATTATCTCAGCTCTCCCAAGGTGTTGAACTTGGAAACATTGAGTGCATTACGACGCATCAGCACTAAAATAAAAGCAAAGGCCAGACTGATACCACCAATCCACGCTAAGGAGGAGCCCACATGCTCCGTTAAGGTTGCAGATTGATAAAAAATAACTGCAGCCCCATAAGCAACACCGGTGGTCCAAAAAGCTGAAAACAACGCCCATCGCTTATTTAATTCGCGCACCATAGCAGCAGTCGCTGATATACAGGGCACATAAAGCAGAACAAATAATAAATAACTAAATGCGGCAATTTGCCCACCAAATCGTTCATACATCACACCAAAAACAGAGGTTTTAGATTGCTGTATGGGTGCACTGGCTAAAATAGGATTCTCTAAACTCTTCCCTAGACTTAACAAATTTTGTGGCACAGATAATACCGCTGCTTTGAGTCCTGCACCCACAGATTGGGTTACAACGACGTTATTCAGATCTTGTGAATAAAGTGCATTTAGAGTTCCAACCACCACTTCTTTTGAGATAACGCCCGTTATCAATCCCACAGTGGCGGGCCAATTATCTTCTGAAATCCCCATAGGTTCAAAAATCGGCGTGATTTTTTTTGAAGCCGTCTCTAATACAACCTGATGATAAGACAAAGTACCCAAAACCATACAAACTGGAATAATAATTTTTGCTGCACGTACTAAAAAGTTTTTTAAATGATAAAGGGTTGGACGAACCAAGGCGCTGAATCGAGGCAGTTGATAGGGAGGCATTTCCATCACCAAAGGCTCGGGTTTTCCGCGTAATAGGGTTTTACGCAATGCTAAGCCTGTTAATACCGCCATAAAAATTCCGATTAAATACAAAGCAAAAACAATATTCTGACCGCCCACGGGGAAAAAGGCGGCGGTAAATAAGGCAAAAATGGCCAAACGCGCACCGCAAGACATAAAGGGGCTCATCATAATCGTGAGTACACGATCACGCTGATTTTCGATGGTGCGTGCCGCCATAATAGCAGGTACGTTACAACCAAAACCCACAATCATCGGTACAAACGATTTTCCAGGCAATCCCATTACTCGCATTAATCGATCCACCACAAAGGCAGATCGGGACATATAACCAGAGCCTTCCAACAACGACAAAAAGAAAAACATGGCGCTAATCACTGGGATAAAAGTGAGAGTAGTATTAATTCCGCGCCCTGCTCCATTTGAAATCAGCACTACCAACCATTCCGGGGCATGTAGGGCCTGTAGCAATTGTGCTGAGCCTGTCACAAAAATCGCTTCAGATGCCTTATCAAAAAAATCTTGGAAGGCTCCACCCAAATTAATAGCAAACAAAAACATCAGATACATCATCAAAAGAAAAATCGGGATTCCTAAAAAGCGATGCAAAACCCAGCGATCAATCTTAGAAATGGGATTGATTATTGCTTCACCTTCACTCTGTAGAATTTGTTTTTCAAGATCCGCTGCCCATTGATAACGGGTTGCTGCAATTAAAATATCCACTTCTTCGCCACATTTTTCTTCAACTTCCTCAGAAATAGTTTTTATCAAATCAGAATGCGTCTCTGCGGATTTTAGCGATTGAAAATCACCACTCAATATTTGCAACGCTTTCCAGCGCTTTTCAATTTCAGGTAGCGATTCTAATTGATGAATGGCTTCTTCGATAGTCGGCGCGAATTGAAGATCGAGGGAATATTTTTTTCTCGCCGCGATGCCTTGAATCACGGCCTGCTTTAATTCCGTGATGCCATGTTTTTCAGTGGCCGATAAGGGGATCACCGGACAGCCTGTTAGTGAAGCGAGTTTGGCATAATCACATTGTTGCTTTCTTTTTTTAAGCATATCAACGCGATTCACCGCAATGATCACAGGGACATCCATCGCCAACAATTGAGAACTCAAATACAAATTTCGCTGCAGATTAGTCGCATCCACAACATTGATCACCAAATCAATTTTAGCCTCAGCAATCACGTTGCAAGCAATTTGTTCATCGATGGCTTGTTGAGGTGAGACGGCTGTTAAACTATAAATACCCGGTAAATCAATCACTTCAACGGTGATACCATTCTCACAAAAAGACCCCGTTTTACGTTCAACGGTAACGCCTGGCCAATTCCCCACATGCGCCCTACCCCCCGTCAATGCATTGAACAGGGTAGATTTACCACAATTGGGATTACCGACCAGCGCGATTGTGAGGGCTTTCATGACTCGATTTTCTCCAGTTTCAGAACACTCGCCTCGGCTTTGCGCAAACTCAGCACAGTGCCACCGGTCACAATCTGCAGGGGATCCCCCAAAGGCGCGATACAAGTCAGTTCAATGATTGCCCCCGGCAACAGCCCCATAGAAAGCAAACGCTGCCGATAATGCGGCTCACACTGGCTAAAACCCAGTATTTTCGCCCTTTCCCCGACTTGGAGATTCTTAATATCCAGCATGATCGCCCCATTAAAGATAGCACAGCAGTACGCTTTATCAGTATCCTATTATCTCTCAAATCCAGATTCAAAGTCAATGTTGTTGAGAATCATTCTCATTAGCGCATTATCAAATGCAGTCAAGACAACTCGCCGGCTGGCATCAAAGACACTTTTGTTGGTAATATTGTCCCGATTACTAGATTTTCAACTGCTATGGAGCTTAAATGAGCGAATCCTTTTCAAACTTAACGATTATCCATCACCCGCTTATTCAACATAAGCTGACCTTAATGCGCATGGAAGAAACCAAATCATGGCTTTTTCGTCAGCTTCTGGGTGAAATTACCTTGCTGATGGGTTATGAATTAACGAAGGACTTCCCTACTACTCCTATTAAAATCAAAACACCTCTGGTAGAAACCACAGGCCAGCGCGTTGATGATCATGAAGTTTCTATTATTCCAATTTTAAGAGCGGGTTTGGGAATGTCTGATGCGCTCAGACAATTAATACCCACGGCCAATGAAGGACATATCGGACTCTACCGAGATCCAGTCACTCATCTTCCCGTTGAATATTTCGTCAAATTACCCGCCATTCTGAATCAATTTTTTATTATCGTAGATCCCATGCTCGCCACCGGCCACTCTGCTGTAAAAGCGGTTGAGGTTCTACTCGAGCGCGGCGTAGATCGTAAAAAAATCCGATTTCTCTCCCTGATCGCAGTACCCGAAGGCATCACCATCTTCAACTCAAAATTCGCCGACATCCCCATTTATATCGCCGCTCTCGATGAAAAACTCAACGACAACGCCTACATGCTACCCGGTCTAGGCGATGCCGGAGATCGGCTCTTTGGCACTAAATAGCTTCTGCAAGGGACCAAACAAAATATAATGGTTATTACTTTACCCATTAACTTAAAAATATGAACAATCTATTGCTCAGTATCAGAAGTTTCTCGAAGCTCTTTAGGTAAGGCGAAAGTAATGGTTTCCTCTCGGCCGGGGAGCTCGTTGATGGTTTCTGCGCCCCATTCTTTGAGACGGTTTACGACATTTTTGACGAGGATTTCTGGGGCGGAAGCGCCTGCAGTTATTCCGATGGTGTTCACCATTTGGAACCATTCTTGTTTTAAAGCATCGGCATCGTCGATTAAATACGAGGGCGTGCCGAGTCTTTCTGATAATTCTTTTAAACGGTTGGAATTTGAACTGGTTGCTGAACCCACAACTAGCATCAGATCCACTTTTTTGGCCAGTTCTTTAACCGCATCTTGGCGATTTTGAGTGGCGTAACAGATATCTTCACGTTTGGGTGCGCTCAATTTGGGAAATCTTTCTTGCAGTATGGCGATAATTTTTTGAGTATCATCTACCGATAAAGTCGTTTGAGTGACAAAAGCTAAATTATCAGGATCTTTGACCATCAATTTTTGGGCATCATTTTCATTTTCAATTAAATACATCCCACCTTCAGGATTATCATACTGACCCATAGTGCCTTCCACTTCCGGATGCCCTGCGTGACCAATTAAAATACATTCCTGACCACGCTTGCTAAAGCGCGCCACTTCAATATGTACTTTGGTCACCAGAGGACAGGTCGCATCAAAAACCCGAAATCCACGTGCTTTAGCTTGCTGTCGCACTTCTTGAGAAACACCATGCGCGCTAAAAATGCAAGTAGCCCCTTCAGGAATTTCATTGAGATCGTCCGTAAAAATGGCGCCTCGTTGTCGCAAATTATCCACTACATAACGATTGTGCACCACTTCGTGACGCACATAAATTGGTGGGCCTAAGAGATCCAGCGCCCTTTCAACAATATCAATCGCTCGATCAACACCCGCACAAAAACCCCGAGGATTCGCTAAAATAATTTGTTTCATGATGGTTCTCTTCGAAAGCTCGACCCCAGTGAATCAATCGCTAACAACACTGCACCGACACAAATGGCTGAATCCGCAATATTGAAAATGGGCCAATGCCAATCTTGTATGTAGACATCAATAAAATCCACGACATAACCAAAACGAATTCTATCCATTAAATTTCCAATAGCACCACCCAGAATCAAGGTGATACTCACAGAAAGTAAACGACTGCTAGCAGGCGCACAATAAAGCCAAAACAACAAGCCTAAAATTACTAAGGCAGAGAAGCTGCTGAAAACATAAAGTGCTAGCATAGGTTTGGATCCAAGAAAACTAAAAGCAGCACCTTGATTATGGCTCAAAAATAATCGCAAATGCGGTATTAAATCCCAAGATTCATGCAAGGCTAAATGCGAGCTCATCCAAAATTTACTGTATTGATCGAGCAGAACAACTAAAATGGATATCCAAATCCACACCAATGCTGATCTTGATTGACCATTATTCATCAACTGCTCCTTAAACCAGGTTAAACAAATTGTCTAACTTCACCAACGCCATCTATATTCGTGATACAACGATTACAGAGTTCGGGATGCTTTTCACTCTGACCTACTTCCGGCAACCGATGCCAGCATCGATCACATTTTTTCGAAGGTGAAGCCGCCACTTTAATCCAAAGATTTTCTATGTCGGTGGGTACGGCCTGCCCATCTTTGCTGCTTAAATCTGCGACATCGGCCACTGAAGTAATAGTGGCAAAACGAAGTTCTTTTCCGAGCTTTTTCAGATCCTTCGCCATTTCACCATCGCAGAATAATGTTACTTCGGCTTCTAAACCAGAACCCAGTTTACCCGCATTGCGGCAATTTTCTAATTCTTTGTTGAGCGCTTCTCGTGCAAGAATAATAGATTCCCACGAACAGCGTTCTTCTTCTGAGATTTCAAAAAGATTCTCGTACCAGGTGGTTAAAAACACAGAGTCTGCTCTTTCACCCGGAATATGCTGCCAAATTTCTTCCGCCGTAAAACTCAAAATAGGCGCAAGCCAACGCGCTAAAGCTTGTAGAATATGATACATCGCTGTTTGCGCTGAACGACGTGCAATACTGTTGGCATGTGTGGTGTATAAACGATCTTTTAAGACATCCAAATAAAACCCACCCATTTCAATGGAACAGAAATGATGAATTTTTTTCACCACTTGATGAAATTGATAAGTGTCGTATTCGGTAATTATTTCTTGCTGTGTGCGCCTTGCACAATCCACCGCCCATCGATCTATTGCCAACATCGCCTCTGGCGATAAGAGCATTTCAGGTTTGAAATCACACAAATTCGACAATAAAAATCGCGCGGTGTTGCGCAAACGTCGATAAGCATCGCTGGTCCGTGTTAAAATTTCATCGGAGATCGACATTTCCGAACGATAATCGGTTGTAGCAACCCACAAGCGTAAAACATCAGCGCCTAAACGTTGAATCACTTGATCCGGTGCAATCACATTGCCCAGCGATTTGGACATTTTTCGACCTTGAGCATCGACAGCAAAACCGTGTGTCAGTACTTGACGATAAGGCGCTTCATTATACATGGCCACCGATGTTAATAATGAAGTATGAAACCAACCACGGTGTTGATCAGAACCTTCTAAATAAATATCAGCAGGTCGGGTTAACTGCGAACGAGCAGCCAAAACGCTGGTGTGAGTGACACCCGAATCAAACCAAACATCTAAAGTATCGGTCACTTTTTCATACTGCTCAGCTTGATCACCTAATAATTCATTAATATCCATGTCTTCCCAAGCTTCTACACCGAGCTGCTCAACAGAACGAGCAACTTCTTCAATTAATAATAAAGTATCAGGGTGTAATTCATTCGTTTTTTTATTCACAAAAAGCGGCATGGGTGTACCCCAAACACGCTGTCTCGAAATACACCAATCAGGACGCTTTGCAATCATGTCGGCTAATCGCGCCTCACCCCAATTCGGAAACCAAGACACTGTTGCGATCGCTGCCAAAGCCTGATCACGCAAGCCTTTTTTATCCATACTCACAAACCATTGCGGTGTTGCGCGATAAATCAGTGGAGTTTTGTGCCGCCAACAATGCGGATAACTGTGACTGAGTGAAGCTTGGTGAAATAAAACGCCGTGTTGTCGCAATAAATCAATAATTTTTTCGTTGGCTTTGAATACATGTTGGCCCGCAAAATGAGGGACATTGTCGTGAAAACAGCCACGTCCATCCACTGGATTGTGCATCGGTAAATGATAATGTGATCCCACGATATAATCTTCCTGCCCGTGCGCAGGTGCAGTGTGCACCGCCCCTGTTCCTGCATCTAAAGTGACGTGATCACCTAAGACAACCGGCACTTCGCGCTCTAAAAAAGGATGTTGTAGCGATAAATTTTCAAATGCATCGCCCATGGCACTGGCTAATACCCGAAATTGATCAGCACCAAATCGCTCCATCACTGAAGTCAATAATTCTTCAGCAACAATAAAATATTTTTCAGCACCTGAAAAAGTGCCTTCAACTAAAACGTAACTGTGTTTCGCATTTAAAGCTACGGCTTCATTCGCGGGTAAAGTCCACGGTGTGGTCGTCCAAATTGGAATAAATATTTCAGATTTGATCTCTAAATCGAGCCCTAGACGCGCAAGCAGTGCAGCAGTATCTAAAACAGCAAAGCCCACATCAATCGCATGGGATACTTTATCTGCGTACTCCACTTCCGCTTCCGCTAAAGCAGAACCGCATTCCACGCACCAATAAACAGGTTTTCTTCCGTGAGTCAGATGCCCATTATCAATAATTTTCCCTAATGCTCTGATCGTGGCAGCTTCGACAGAATAATCCATGGTGGTATATGGATTATCCCAATCAGCAAAAACACCCAAGCGTTTAAATTCTTCACGCTGAATTTCAATTTGAGAATTGGCATATTCCCGACATTGTTCACGGAAATCTTTGGGTTTAACACTGAGCCCAGACTTAGCGATTTTTTTCTCGACATTCAACTCAATCGGCAAACCATGGCAATCCCAACCGGGAACATAAGCAGAAGCAAAACCACTCAGCACCTTCGATTTGATGACAATATCTTTGAGGGTTTTGTTCACCGCATGGCCAATATGCAGATGACCATTTGCATACGGGGGACCATCATGCAAAATGAACGTCTTACGACCCGCTGTATTTTCCTGAATCCGCTCATAGAGCTTCATTTGTGCCCATCGCTCTAGCATTAAGGGCTCACGCTCCGGCAAACTGGCCTTCATCGGGAAATCCGTCATCGGTAAATTCAGGGAATCTTTATACTTGCTCATATCTTTCCAAAAATGGCTTAAAACGAGGAGTATACTCTATAGAAAGTGCTGGAGATAGGGGTCAGGTCCTGACCCCTATCTCCCTTGCATGCCTGACCCCATTAATTTACCATGTTCGCCTCAACGACAGGGAGGCCTTATGACAACCACTTCAGACACTACCTTAGAACAGAGCCCTACCCAGCAAACTATTATCCTGATAGCTGACCCAAGAATTTTAGCAATTGAGGTCAGAGAGAATAACGATCCCATGGTAGACCTACGTGAGCAATCTCAGATAAAGATTGGGCCTTCTCCTGAGATTCCGAATAATAATGATTATTTTAAAATGCGCAAAACGGTATTTGATAAATTACTGGAAGCACAAAATCGCTTAGAAAAGGGGATCTATTTTTGTCTTTATGAAGGCTATCGCAGTATCGCTTTACAAACACAGCTGTACAATAATCGCTACAAAATAATCCAATCGCATCATCCTGATTGGACCGCTGATCAGTTATTTGATGAAACCACAAAAATGGTTTCTCCTGTGATTAATAAAGATGGAACAAAAAATGTACCACCCCACTCCACCGGCGCAGCTGTCGATGTGTATTTGATTAACGAAAAAGGTGAAGCATTGGATATGGGAATTCATCCCGCCGATTGGATGGACGATGAAAATGATCTTTTCTCCTACACCGCTTCTACCCATATTTCAAAAGAAGCTCAATCAAATAGGGCAAAAATGTCTAAAGTTTTATCCGCTGTTGGTTTCGTCAATTACCCCACTGAATATTGGCACTGGTCCTACGGCGATCGCTACTGGGCCTATCACACCCATCAACCCTATGCCCTTTATGGCAGCATTTCACAGTAAGGAAAGATGATGATTCGAAAATGCTTTATGATGATATTAGTGCTGATGAGCTTACCCTCAATGGCCCTAACCTTAACCAGTGAATCCTGGACAGAATTTGCTTCTGTGGGCGCCAATTATTTATGCCCCAATCAGGGGGGCGATAATATCTCGCCTGAAATTTCTTGGTCGGAGGCTCCCGCAAACACAAAATCTTTTCTGTTATTTTTGCACGACCCTGATGCACCGCACTTAGCTGGATTTGTACATTGGATTGTTTACATTAATGATTCAAAATTAAAATCGATATCGACGGGTTATAATCCCAGCCCCAAATCATCGATTGTCTTCGGACTGAATGGCATGGATAAAAACGCCTACTTCGGACCCTGTCCTCCGAGCGGCACGGGATTGCACCGTTATGTGTTTACACTCTACGCCTTAAACACAACGCTCGATCCGAAAAAAATTCAAAAACTTCACCAAAGTGAATTAGTGAATCTGCTTTATGGCAAAGTGATCAAACAAGCCACTTTTACAGGCTTCTATCGTAATGAGGGTTAATTTTCGAGCATAATAAAATGACTTTATCGCTAGAAACAGAATTAAAATTGGGTTCATCGCAGATTCGAGAATTGCGTCCCCTGATTTCTCCGATTATTTTAATTGAAGATTTACCTTCTAACGAAAATATTCTGAGAACCGTCAATCAGGCCCGAAGCTCTGCACAAAAAATAATGCTCAATCAGGATCCACGATTATTAGTTGTGGTGGGTCCTTGCTCCATTCACGATCCAAAATCCGCTTTAGAATACGCAGAAAAACTAGCCAAAGAAGCTGAACGCTATTCTAAAGAATTGTTGATCATTATGCGCGTCTATTTTGAAAAACCGCGCACTTCCTTAGGTTGGAAAGGTTTAATTAATGATCCCAAATTGAATAATAGTTTTGATATCAACAGCGGTTTGCGTTTAGCAAGAAAATTACTGCTGGATATTAATGCTATGAATTTAGCCACCGCCACTGAATTTGTGGACACTATTACTCCCACGTATCTAATTGATTTGATCGCCTGGGGCGCCATTGGTGCACGCACCACAGAATCTCAAATGCATCGAGAATTAGCGTCTGGATTACCCATGCCGATCGGATTTAAAAATGGCACTTCAGGTGATGTACAAATTGCTTTAGATGCGGTAGTGGTCTCACGTCATCAGCATCATTTTCTAGGCATTACGCGCCACGGTAATCCTGCGATCATTGAAACACAAGGGAATCCTTATGGCCATATTATTTTACGAGGTGGTAAAAATAAGCCTAATTACGACGAAAACAGTATCCGAGCCATCACGGAAGAACTGATTCAACATCAACTGCCACCTTATTTAATGGTGGATTGTAGTCACGATAATAGCCAAAAAAATCACCTGGCTCAGGTGACCGTGCTTGAAAATGTCTGCGACCAAATCAAAAATGGCAACCACAATATCAAAGGGATCATGTTGGAATCACATCTTGAGGCAGGACGACAATCCTTAGACCCTCATCACCCCCTAAAATTTGGACAAAGCATCACAGATCCTTGTCTGTCCTGGGAGCAAACCCTGCCATTGCTCGAAAAGCTGGCAAAAACCGTGCAGCTATAATATCAAAAATATTTTGCTGGCAAAGCTCATCCTTTTTGTTACAATCGGCTCCAGGAGTTTCTCTATTGCCACACAGTGAGAGCAATTATGAAAAGGAATTTATTGATCTTAGCGGCAGCCTCAGGCTTTGCTCTGAGCGCCAATGCAGCCATCCCGGTTTCAAGTTATGAATCGACTGCCGTTGAATTAGCCAACGAGTATGCCGTTCAGGGTGGGTATTGGGGCCTAAATCTTGGCTACAACTATTTGGGAACCATGCATTATGACCCCGAATATGCAGTCGGCGGAGATTTCGATAACCTGATAGCCTTCCCATCCGAAATGGTCGTCAAATCCAAGTGGGGTTGGGATGTGGCTTTAACCACAGGTTACCGCTATTATGGTTGGCGATTTGAAGCGGAGCTTGGGTTTCGCACTAATCCGGGTGATAACATTTCAGGCATGCCTTCCACTGATGATGCTGCGATACTCACCATAGCACCCTTTTCAATCCCAATCTCCAATTTATCGGATGTAGCTAATCTGCTCGCTGAAGGCAATACGAATGTCTATTCCCTGCTGGGTAATGTGATTTATGATCGGTATTTTCAAAGCGGTTGGATGTTGTCATTTGGGTTGGGCGCGGGTGGTGCACGAATAAATTATGGGATATCTCGAAATCCCACTGATTTTACCAGTTTAGCGGATTACAGTAATTCCTCCTATAATTTCAAAAAAGGCGTAACGACTTTCGCGTTCCAAGCGATTGTAGGCGTGGGGTATTCTTGGAACGATTACGTTGAAACAGCGCTGACTTATCGTTTCTTCTATGCCCTGCCAACGCATTACGACGTCGTCAACGATTTTATTTTAGGTGATCCCACAAAAGATTCGCAATTCAACGTGCAATTTAACCCCAAATACCTTTCTCAGACGATTAATTTAGAGTTCCGCTTTACTTAATCTATTTATTGAGGGTGGGGGGCTTTGCTCCCCTCAGCATCTCCCAGTTAAGGATTTTACATGTTTAGCTTAGTCCGCGCCCTGTATTCAGGATAGCGGATATTATAACCGGGAGATGCTTCCTTTCATTTATTTAGGGGAGAGAATCACGATTCTCTCCCCTAAAACCCCTCATCGTGAAAGGAAAATATTCTAACACCCTGAATGTTAATGATTTTCCTTAGCCGGCAACCGCTATCAGCAAGACAAGGCTCTTTTCTGGATTGCCACGCTTCGCTCGCAATGACAGTGCTAGGCCACCTTAGATTGTCATTGCGAGCGAAGCGTGGCAATCCAGAAAAAATAAATAACACTTCTTTCTTCTTATAAAATGGATTTAGCCCAAGCCACATCCTCAGCCATCTGTTTTTGCATGAGCTCTACCGAAGAAAATTTTATTTGATCCCGGTATTTAGCCACAAAATTAACTTTTATACGCCGACCGTAAATCGACTGATCAAAATTAAACAGATAAACTTCCAGTAACGATTTAGTGCCACCCACCGTCGGCCGAGTTCCGATACTGGCAACTCCTTTGAGCGGCCCAGCTTCTAGCCCTTCTACGAGCACCGCAAAAATGCCTTGTAAAGGCGTAGAAAAATGATGCAAATCGATATTGGCCGTAGGAAATCCCAAATTCCGCCCTAATTTTTCGCCATGAATAACACGTCCGCTCATCGCATACTGATGTCCTAGACATTTTTCTGCGCGCGCTAAATTACCGGCCTCTAAATATTGACGGATCAAAGTGCTACTCACACGCTCGCCTTCAAATTCCATCGTACCCATATCTTCCACAGAAAAATCCAGAAGCTGCCCCATCATTCTGAGTAAATTCACATCGCCCTTACGCATCGCGCCAAATCGAAAATCATCGCCCACAATAATGGATTTCACACCCAAACCTTGTACCAAATAGTCTCGCACAAAATCTTCTGCAGACACGGTTGAAAATGATTGATTAAAGTGAGCCACTAAAATCCGATCAATATTCAACTCATTCAATCTTTGAATTTTGTTGCTTAAGTTCATTAATCGAAAGAATTTTTTATTATTGTGACTAAAAAACTCATTAGGCTGCGGCTCGAAAGTTAAAACCAGAGAAGGCAGATTAAATTGACGACTGGCTTCTTTGAGTTTTTGGAGCAGTGCTTGATGGCCCCGGTGGAGTCCATCAAAATTCCCAATCGTCATCACACAGCCTTTGTGCCGTGCTCTGAGATTATGCCAACCTCGGATCAGTTCGATGCCCTTCACTTGGCACTCTCTAAAATTGAATCTTGCACTCTAAAATCGCCTAATCGCAAACCCGTAATATAAAGACAAAAGAGATATACCATCACAGATCCCATTACCCATGCCAGTAATTGAAAAACCCGAGTGAGTTTACTCATTTCCATCCACTCAGAAACTGCTGGAACAAATAAGAATAACATTATGATTAATATCAGATTAGCAAAACCCAAACGCAGTAAATAAGTGCTCCAACCCGGCTTCAAAGAGAAAAGTCCTAGGCGACGCAAACTAAAATACAATAATCCTGCATTCAGGCTGGAGGACAACGCTGTGGCCAAGGCAATGCCGGCGTGTTTGAGCGGCCAGAATAATAAACAGTTGAGGATAATATTGGTGATCAGGGCAATTGCACCGATACGCACCGGGGTTTTGATATTTTGACGGGAATAAAATCCTGAAGCCAAAATCTTCACCAGCATAAAACCCGGAATGCCCACTGAAAAGGCCATCAAACTGAGGCTGGCCATTTGCACGTCAAAGGCTGTAAAAGCACCGCCCAAGCTGAATAATGTGGCCAACAGCGGCCCTGCCAAAATAACCAATCCCACCATCGAGGGCAGTGCAATCACCAATACACAGCGAAGCGCCCAGTCAAAGGCATTATCAAAGCCTTCTTTGGATTGCTTAGCATGGTGGCGCGAGAGATGGGGCAAAACCACGGTTGCCAAAGCCACTCCGAAGACCCCCAAAGGGAAGAAAGTGAGCTGCTGAGAATAATAAAGCCATGAGATGCTACCCTGGGGTAAAAATGAGGCAAAGAGCGTATCCATCAATAAGCCAATTTGAGCAATGGAGACACCAAATAAGGCTGGGACCATCAAGCCTAAAACCCGCCTAACACCGGAATCGCGCCATCCCCATCGAGGCCGTGGTAAGAGGCCTTTGCGCCAAACGAAGGGAATCAAAAACAATAGCTGAATCACGCCCCCGAAAAAAACGCCCCAAGCCAGCGATTTTACAGGTACCTCAAACCAGGCAGAAGCCACCACCGCCGCCCCAATTAAAGCTACATTGAGTAGGACAGGGTTAAAAGCCGGCGCTGCAAATCGGCCCACGCTATTCAGTACAGAGCCACAAAAAGCCGTTAATGAGATCAGGAACATATAAGGGAAAGTTATTCTCAACATCTGGCTGGCTAATTCAAAACGGAAGGGATCTTCGACAAAACCAGGAGCAAAGAGAGTGACTAAGAGTGGCGTAGCCGCCTCCAAAATCACAGTGGCGATGAGTAGCATAACTGCCAAGGTACCCGCCATCCGATCAATAAAGGCCTTAACTTCAGCCTCAGATCGCTGCGCATGATACTCGGATAAAACCGGCACAAAAGCCTGCGAAAAAGCCCCTTCGGCAAACAATCCCCGCATAAAATTGGGGATTTTGAAGGCCAACACAAAAGCATCAAAGCCCCCATGCGCCCCAAAAAAATACGCAAACACCATATCCCGCACAAAGCCCAAAACCCGCGAGATAAAGGTCATTGCGGAAAAAACGGTGGTTGATCTTAGTAAGCCTTTGCTCATAATCCTGCCCTCTGCCACAAATCGTGACTGATTTTTATGATAAGGTAAAGGGGGGCATGAGCCTTGATTTTATTTCAGCACAAAATATCCATGATTTCATTTACGCTCGTCAGCAATTAGCCACACTTTATTTGGGTGATTTTTCCTCCTTCCCACTCAATCAAGATATGATCAATGCTCCGGGTATTTTTAAAGCGGATCATTTGCGAAGTCTGGTTGCTATTATTGAAATTTTTCATGTTCAAAAGAAAATTCAACAAGCTGCGCCCAATAATCAGTTCCTAAATGATCCCAACCATCGTGATATTCAATATATATTATCTCGTTATTGTTCAATACCACACTTACAAGAACGACATCTCGTTTTTACAGACGGTCAATACGCATTAGACCCTGCACAACAATACAAAATTGCACGTGCTTGTTTCGATCGAGAATTAATTGATGAAGAAAATTTTCACGCCATTCTCCGACGCATTCATGCTAAGATTAAAAATTCAAACACTAAAGATGATCAACAACTTCGACGCAACGTCAAATTTTATTTAGCCGAAACTGCGCTTCGGCTTTATTATAAGGTTGGCCAAACAGCGCAGAAAAAAGAAATCTATCGTGGTGATCTTACCAACATCTACAACGATTTAATTGGATCAAAAAAAGCACTCTATCGAGATGCCATTGCAAAAGGAAAACCCAAAGCGCTTTCGGCCAGAGCGATGATCAATCAATTCATGTCGAACGGTTCACAAAAAGTGCCTTATAGCGATCCTCTCACGCATGGCGTTGAAGTTACTACTCCTTTTATGAACGCTTTTGGCAAAGCATTTTATATTCCTCTCATGATCCTGGGTTTTATTATCGACTTGGTCCCCAGAATCATTATGAGTGGTGGAACTTTATTATTACAAGCGCTGGCTATACCATTCGCCCTAGTCATAGGGCTTTTCTGGTGCTGTTGTTGCCGCACTCCTTCTCGCGGTGGCGATTTTGAGGGCTGGCTGTATCTTTTATTGCCCCTAATGTTATTAGCCCTCATTTTTAAACCCTGGTTCAGTAGCAGTGATAGCGTGGGGCTTTGGGGACAACGTATTGAAAATCGTTGGCTCGATACGGGCTTCACTTTCATCTTGGGTAAGGTGGGAAGTTTTCTGGGTAATGTTGTCGGTTGGGTGATAGGGGTTGCTATCAGTATCGCACTCTACTTGCCTCGATTAATTGTCCAAGGTTTGAGGTAAAGGCTGGAACCGCATTTGATGCAATCAGTGCCATTATTCCAGATGAGTTATTTTTGGGTAATTTGCAAGCGGCTGAATCAATCATAAGTAATGCCATTGAAGGGAGTGAAACGTATAGTTATGCAATTGTTCGTTGTGTTCCTAAATCCCCTGAAAAAGAGGCAATAGCAATAGAAGATAAGTGCATTCTACATTTGGATATTGGCTTCCTTGATGAAAAGGTCTCTGAAGATCCCGAAATTATTGAAATCTATCTTAATAAATTTGATCAAGCTTACAGATTTATTGAAAAGGCCAGACACAATAATATTCCTGTTTTAGTTCATTGTTCTGCAGGAGCGTCTCGTAGTGCAGCTGTGGTTATCGCTTATCTGATGAGAAAAGAGAAGATGACAATGGCAGATGTTACTAAAGAGCTTAGACATATTCGACCGATCGTTGAGAACATTAACTTTAAATCTTGCTTAGAAGCACTTGAACAGAAGTTGAATCAACATGACGAAAGGATGGAGGTTGGGGAAGACGAGCTACTTATTCCAGCACTGGACAAGGATACCGAATCTTCCGACACGTGTTGCTGCTTTTCCGGTTGGTGATCTAGAAAGGTATCAGGTCTCCCGTGAAACACCATCATGACTAGCTCACCTATTGGCTAAAATGACGCTCTAAAATAGTGTTTTTTTCGATTTGATACGGAAAGCCGGAGGCCGTTTTCGAGGCACTAAATATGAAGAATCGCTCCTTTTTTTTGATAATCTTACCACTCAAGACCCATTATCCGGATAATTTTACTTGACAAGTCAGAATATCCGGATATAATGCCCTATATGGAAATATTTGAACGAAAACTGATGCTCAATCTGCCTAAAAATAGGTCAGCCTTTTTATGGGGACCTCGGAAAGTGGGCAAAAGTCATTGGATAAAGCACCATCTCTCGGATGTAATTCTCATTGATCTCTTAAAAACGACAGAGTTCGCTGATTATGTGTCAAAGCCGTCATTATTGCGTGAGCGTTATGCTGATGCATCTTCATTGATAGTTATCGATGAAGTGCAAAAAATACCCGATATATTGAATGAAGTGCATTGGATGATTGAAAACTGCCATTCTTCTTTTTTGCTGACAGGTTCTAGCGCTCGAAAATTACGTAGGAGCCATGCCAATCTTCTCGGTGGTCGTGCATGGCGTTACACTATGGCACCTATTTGTTATGCTGAGTTGGGATCATTTGACTTTGATATTACAAAAGCAATCATATCTGGATTAATTCCATCACATCTTCAAAGTCCTGATCCAATTCAAGATTTAAGAGCCTATGTCGCAGATTACTTGAAAGAAGAAATTGTAGCGGAAGCTGTGATTCAAAATATCCCTGCATTTGCCGAGTTTTTACGAGTCGCTGCACTCAGTTGCGGTGAGCTGATCAACTATACCAGTATCGCTCGAGACACAGGTGTTAGTGCAAAAGTTGTTCGAAGTTATTTTCAATTATTAGAAGATACTTTATTGGGTTACAGATTAATGCCATGGCAGAAAACACCCGATAGACGCTTGATAGAAACTGAAAAGTTCTATTTGTTTGATGTTGGTGTTGCGAATTATTTAGCAAAAAGACAACCACAATTTTCGACACCTGAATTTGGAAAGTCTTTTGAGCATTATATATTAATGGAACTTAAGGCCTATCAAGCCTATGTGAATCCAGAATTGCAATTACATTATTGGCGAACCAGTACAGGCCTGGAAGTTGATTTTATTCTTGGTGATATGGAGATAGCCATCGAAATTAAATCTTCTAAACGTGTTGATAATGCCCACGTGAAAGGCCTTCGTGCACTTGCAGAAAGTCACACACTTAAAAGACTAATTTTGGTCTCATTTGAAGAAGTGCCAAAAAAGCTACCAGGTAATATTGAATGTTTATATTGGCGAGATTTTCTTGTGCAACTTTGGGGTGGTCAAGTGATATGAAAGAGGAAGGTGTCAGGTCTCCCGTTGACCCATTTGGGGGGAAGGGTTGGGTCAACGGGAGACCTGACACCTTCCATCGTCGCTTGACAACAGCCTTGGAAACAGGCATATTGGGAGATCTTCCAGCAATGTAGCGGGAAGGGCATTATTGAACCGATTTGGAGATAGGAACTGTGGCGAATACATCGCAAGCGAAAAAACGGGCTAGACAAGCTGAAAACCGACGTCAAAATAACATTTCTCAGCGATCAAACGTTCGCACTTATATCAAAAAAGTGCTGCGTGCAATTCAGTCTGGCAGTCGCGAAGCCGCTAAAACAGCCTACCAAACGGCCGTCCCCATCATCGATAGCATGGTGAATAAAAAGCTAGTTCATCAAAACAAAGCTGCAAGACTCAAAAGCCGCCTCAACGCTAAAATTAAAGCGCTGGCCGCCTAGTCCCCAATTTTCGGCGTCCTTATTCGTAACCCATCCACCGCCTTGGGTATGTCTCTCTGTCTTCTATGTACCAATCTCTCCATCTTAGTTAATTTTCCACCGCTGCGGGTGTATGCTCCATACCTTCTTCCTACCAACCTATACATCCATAGCTAACCTTCTACTGCCCCCCCTTCCTTGCACTTTGAGCAACCTATCCTATACTGAAAGTTCAAGATCTGAAAATTCTCTCAGATCTATGCTGTTAAAGGGGGAATTGCAATGTCCAAGAAGGTCGCCAACAGCCAACATTATAAAGTTGGAATCGTCACTGACGCGCAGGGTGAAAGCTTATTTGCCACCAACCCCCAAGGCGAAGTCAGACGACTTTCTACCGGCTCAGCCGTTTATTCTGACGATAAAATTGAATCCCACGACGGCAGCTCCATGGTCATTCAAGCCAGCAATGGCCAAACCATCAACATCCCCGAAGATGTCTACGATCAAATGCTCTCAAGCGCCATTACCAAAGAATTATCTACCTCTTTAAATGGACTCCAGGAGTCTCAAGACAAAGATACCTCTGAGCCCCATTCTAACAATCAATCCTCTCAGCCCACCGACCACAGCTTGAATACCGTTGAAACACCCCAAGGATCTTTTCTCTATCTCAATGATGTACTCTGCTCAGAAGAGTCTCACTCACTCGACGCATGGCTCAATTCTCCTACAACGACATTCAGCTACTACGATCTAGCAGAACTCTCTTCTCAGCAGTATGATTTTTCTGATTACCAAATGATGGATCTGAGTACCAACTTCATCGGATAAATTAGCTGCGAACAAACTCTAAGAGAGGACCATAGTCACCTTTATCAGCAGCTCGTAGTGCTTGGATATGTCGTTTACGAATTTCTTCTGCTTTAGTACTATAGTTCTCCCCCCAAGTAAATTTTTCCTCTTTCATTATCTCTAACAACTTATTACAGGCAAGCCTAGCGTGGCGCCCATTCCCATTAGAAAAACAATGTATAAAAACAAGACGGTGATAAAATAGTACTGCTATTTTGGTATTTGAATAACTCTTAAAGTGAATTCGTGTTTTAGTGTCTTCAAGTAAGTCGCGCAAACAAGGACCGATTGTTTCCCAATTCACACCAATATTTTTATTAGAAAGTCGAAATTTTCCTGCCCACTTCCAAGTTTCACTAAACATTTTTTTATGCAGTTTTTTGATATACTTCTCGGAAAGTACTTCTTCTTTTGAGTTTTGAAGCCATTCCATGGCATTTAAAATGTTATCTGACTCCCATTCATTTAGTTCACTTTGTTTAGTGATATGAATTGGTATAAGCCCCTCTATTTCATCGGCATCTAAAGGAGTGGCTCCATCCGGGTATTCTAATTCCATAGAAAATTTCCCCTAATTATTTAGGTGGCTTTTTTCGCGTTACACTACGTGATTTTTTTAACAGCCCTTTCTGACTTTTTTCATCCCATAATTTTTTGGGCGGTTTTTTAAGCATTACATTCCGTAATTCTTTTAGTTGTCTTTTTTGGCTTTTCTGAGAGATTCCTTGTTTCTCAAGTTCCATATTATGCTGAAGTGATAAAATTTGGCTTTTGGCAACTAAATCAATCTGCTGTTCAAATTCTACGTCTAGAGAGTTTCTGGGTACAAGTGCGTATACAAGTTCACACTCGAGAGCTTTTGCCACTTTTCTAAGCGATTTTAATGTTATTGCGTCACTTGATTCCGCCTGCTCTAACATGATTACTCGAGCTTGACTGACACCTAATCTTTTAGCAAGTTCTGTGCTGGTCATTTCCAAAGCCGTGCGAATGGCTTTTATCCAGCCTTTCTTGGGGCGTGGCTCATCCATTACCTTCCTCATCTTCATAAGTTTTTCGGAAAGTTGCTTTCGCTGTAAATTTCGCGCATCCATAGATACCTCCTATAATGGATTAGTAGCATCTATAAACTATAACATATAGATTATAAAATGTCAATAAAATTATAATATATACATTATAATTTAAGTTCATAAATATAACATATATGTAATACTCTAAGAGTGATTATATATAGCATATACGCCATTATTTTGAGAAAGTTGGGCTTAAATATAGAGAATTATTGGGACCAAAAGCCACTATTCTATAACAGGCTGTAACTCATCCAAGTAATGTTGCAGATCATAGCACAATTCTTTTGTGCCCAATTGCGAGATCGCTGAAATTTGGAAGGTGGGGCCTTTCCATTTTAGGCGTTTGATAATAGATTGGCAAAGCGCATCACGCTCTTCCTCCGGGACTAAATCAACTTTATTGAAGACTATCCATTGCGGTTTTTGCATTAATTCTTCACTGTATTGTTCGCATTCTTTCCAGATCACTTTGATCGATTCTGCGGGGTCTGATCCATCAACGGGGAGTAAATCGACGATGTGAAGCAACACTTTTGTTCTGGATAAATGACGTAAAAAAGTGGTGCCTAAACCAGTACCTTCTGCTGCTCCTTCAATTAATCCCGGAATATCGGCTATGACAAAACTTTTGCCCATTTCAACACTGACCACACCTAAATTAGGGTGTAAGGTTGTAAAAGGATAATCGGCTACTTTGGGTCTGGCTGAGGAAACAGAGCGAATAAAGGTGGATTTGCCTGCGTTGGGCAAGCCCAGCAATCCCACATCAGCCAAAACACGTAATTCTAAGCGTAAAATGCGTTTATCACCTAAAGTTCCTTGAGAGGTTTGACGAGGCGCACGATTGACACTGCTTTTATAACGGGCATTACCCAGACCATGAAAGCCCCCCTTTGCCACACATAAACGCGCACCGATTTCGTTCAAATCACCGATGAATTCCTGGGTTTCTGCATCATAGACCATCGTACCGGGTGGCACAGGTATGGTTAGATCTTCACCACTTCTACCTGTTCGTAATTCACCGTGACCATCTTCTCCGCGCTGTGCGCGAAAATGACGTCGGTGTCTAAAATCCACTAGCGTGTTTAAGTTAGGATCAGCCACCATATATACGCTGCCACCATCACCCCCATCGCCTCCATCAGGACCCCCACGTGGAATAAATTTTTCACGACGAAAACTGCAGCAACCGTTACCGCCATTGCCGGCATCTACCCATATTGTAATTTCGTCGACGAATTTTATGCTCATGGATGACTCACTTAATCACTTCAACTAAGAAGGTGTCAGAGCTCGCAAAAAAAAGCCCCGAACTTTGCCGAGGCTTTTTAGATCTTCAGCGTGCAACCTTTTACGCGGCAACCTCTACAATATCAATAAACTGACGTTTACCGCTTTTACGGAATTGAACCACGCCATCTTTGAGTGAAAATATGGTGTGATCGCGACCCAAGCCGGTGTTTAAACCCGGATGATATTGAGTGCCACGTTGACGGACGATGATATTGCCCGCTAAAACGTTTTCGCCGCCATATTTTTTAACGCCTAAATATTTAGGTTTCGAGTCGCGGCCGTTCTTGGAACTACCACCCGCTTTCTTGTGAGCCATTTACTTATTCCTCCGTTGCTTCAGTGGCAGCCACTTTTTTCTTGGCTGGTGCCTTTTTGGCAGACCCACTGGAACCAATTTCAGTGATCTTCACCGCTGTGAAGTTTTGGCGGTGCCCCATACGCTTCATATGATGCTTACGACGTCGGAATTTGATAATTCTAACCTTATCGCCCCGACCGTGCTCAATGACTTCAGCAGCCACTTTTGCGCCTTCAATATAGGGAGCGCCCACATTGATTTCAGCCCCATCAGCAATCAGCATAACCTGATCAAACTCAACCCTACCCCCTACTTGTCCGGGTAGCGTTTCAAGCTTGAGGACCTGGCCCTCGCTGACTCTGTACTGTTTTCCACCACTAGCTATAACGGCGTACATTTATAATTCTCCGAAAAATTCGACAAAGTTAAGAAGAATAAGGGATTCTGCCGTTGCCGTCAAGGTGAATTTCTCTCCTTGACCCCTTAAGGACCCCTGAAGATGCCTTAATTGAATTGGGCTGGCTGAACGGTGGAAATAGGGGGGCTCTTGGGGGTGTGAGAAGATCAACCCTGACGAGGCCAATCGAGGCCCTGCATCTCCATCAGACGGGACATGGTCCTCATAAAGGGGAAAACCAGCCTACCATGGGGGTAAAGCTGATCGATGGCCACCTCGGCGCTGATGATCACCCGCACCCGATGATCATAAAGGACATCAATCAGGCTGATAAAATCTTGGACAACAGTTGTTTCGTGGGGCTTCATCGCAACAACATCGCTGATCATTACCGTCTTGAAATCAGCGGCAATGGCCAGATAATCTTTTTGGGAACGGGGAACCGCACAAATTTTGCTGAAATTAAACCAGATAATCCCAGGCGCTTTCGCTATAAAATCGATATGTCGATGATGAAGTTCAATTTGACCCGCACTGATCGCATGGCCCCCACACAACCTTAAAAAATTCTCTCGCATCATTTGATCTGTTTTTTCACTCAGTGGATACAAATAATGTTGTGCATGTCCGCGATTGCGTTCACGATAATCAAAACCACCATCTAATTTAATAACATCAGTGTGTTCTTCAATTAAAGCGATGGCTGGCAAAAAACGCTGTCGCTGCAGGCCTTTTTCGTAGAGTCTTGATGGTTCAATATTACTGGTAAAAACCAAACACACACCATAAGCTAATAATTTTTTAAATAATTCAGCGAGGATCATTGCATCAGCAATATCATTGACCATCAATTCATCTAAGCACAAAATTCTGGCGCGTTTTGCAAAATCTTTGGCTATTTGCATGAGAGGATCCGCTGTACCCTGGTACTCTGTTAATTCAAAATGCACGCTGTCCATAAAATTGTGAAAATGCATGCGCAATTTATCGGTGAAAGGCAGACAATTAAAAAAATTATCCATCAAAAAACTTTTTCCCGTACCCACGCCTCCCCAGACGTACAAACCTTTGGGTGGACGAGAACAACCGAAAATTTTTCTTAATTTTCTTGAAAGGCGCTGATGGAGAGTATTTTGCTCAGACAGCAGAGTGCTCAAAGTATCAAGGCGTGGCAATAGCTTGAGCTGCTGCTCATCGCGCTCGATGTAGCCTTGTTCAATCAGTTGTTGATAGTGTAATGAGGGTAACATGCTTTTATTCTAGCAGAATCATAACTTTTCAGCACCAAAAGTTTAAAATAGTGAAGTTGCTTTAGTAGTGAGTAGTTTCACAGAATTTGAAGATACCCTTGACAGTACTAAGTCGACTGCCTAGGATTGCCTCAATTCAATTACCTTAGAATATGATTATGTTAAAAGACGCTACCACACCCAGAACCACTGATGTCACTGCCATCAAGGCACTGGTTGCAGAGGATTTTCTCACCGTCGACCAACTCATTCATGATCAATTGAGTTCTAATGTTCCCCTGATTGGTGAAGTCTGCAAACACATCATCAACAGCGGGGGTAAAAGACTCAGACCTTTGCTGGTGTTGTTGGTCGCCAACGCTTTGGGTTATTCGGGTCAAGATCACATCAAAATAGCTGTCATCATCGAATTTATTCATACCGCCACTTTATTGCATGATGATGTGATCGATAATTCTGAATTACGCCGAGGTGATCGCACCGCCAACGATATTTGGGGCAATTCAACCAGCATTTTAGTGGGCGATTTTCTAACCACTCGCACTTTCCAACTGATCAGCCAACTTCGAAATTTTGATGCCATGGACACTCTGGCTCAGACAACGAACAACATCACTGAAGGCGAAGTCCGTCAATTAATCAATCGAAATAATGCCGATATTAGTGAAGTGCAATATTTTGATGTGATCAGAGACAAAACTGCTCGGCTTTTTCAAGCTGCCGCTGAAATGACTGCGATTATTTGCCAAAGTTCTGAATCATTGCGTCGCAGTTTGGGGCAGTATGCCGTTAACCTTGGCACTGCTTTCCAGCTCATTGATGATGCTTTAGATTATATCGGGAATTCGCAAGAGCTCGGCAAAAATACCGGCGATGATTTAGCCGAAGGTAAAACAACTTTACCATTGATTTATGCTTTAAAACACGCGAATCCTACTGATGCTGCTCTCATTCGCCAGGCCATTGAACAAAATAATCGCGATAATCTTCCGGCTATTCTGGATACTATCGCCAAAACCGGCGCTGTAACCTATACTCTCAATAAAGCCCAAGAATTTGCTGAAAAAGCAATTGAACACTTAGAAGAATTACCGCCCTCAAACTATCGCGATGGCTTGCAAAATTTAGCCGAATTTGCGATAAAGCGGCAATCGTAATTTTCTAGATTCGGGGTGTAGCTCAGCCTGGTAGAGCACTGCGTTCGGGACGCAGGGGTCGCACGTTCAAATCATGTCACCCCGATTCATGACGTTGTCAGGTCTCAAATTGACGATTTCAGATCAAGCGAATTCGACAATTTGAGACCTGACACTCTCCTACTCCTTGCTATTTTTTAGACATTCTAAAAGAAGCCCTGGCCGTCGCGTTCTTCTCAGACTCGGACTGTAAAAGACCTTCCAATGCAGATTTGATCGGATTTCTGGCCATCTTTTCTAATTGAGTGCGCACTTCTCCTTTGGTAAAACTCTCCCAGGTTTTTAAAATCCTGGGTACTTTCTTTCCTTCATTTTTCAGATCTTCTACCTTTTTCATAGCTTTTTCGGCCCTTTTTAATAATCGATCTAATTTATCAATGGCCATAAAAACTGTTTCGCGGTTTGATGGTTTATCTTGGACATGCTTATTTTGAGCAACCCAGTGTTGATATTCGAAGCTCTTTCCTATCTTCTCTAATGTTGCACGTAAATTCTCTCTCTCCTTTTGAACATGTCCAACCTGAGAGGCTAAATTCCTGATTTTCCCCAAAGCTTTCTGGTACTCAGTCACTTCTGATTGTTTAGTCTCCTCAACTTTTGATCTAGAGGAAACTGGCCTTTCTTTCTCACCCCCCTTTTTGTGTTCATCTGAAAACTGACTTGACCTAGCTGATTCATCCTTCTTCGCTCCTCTAGAAAGCGATTCTGCCGCAGGTATTTTAGGTAAAATTTCCATTGCCCGTTCCACTTCTTCTCCAGTCTTTTCCGAAGTTAGCGATTGAGGAACACCCTCTTCTTCAGCAACTACGGCTTGAGCAGCCTCTTGAATATGACCATCGAGAATCTCGCCGAATGCACTTAAATTTTGAATCGCATTTTCATACTCTTCTTCAATTTGAGGAGTGAAATCAGACGGATCTATTCTCTCTTTCAACGCTTCAATTTTGCTTTTTAATTGCTCCGATTCTTGTTTCAATGCTTGAATATCTGATACTGATTTACCCGATAAATCTGACACTATTATATTTTTTAGAGCGAAAATTTGATGATTAAATTCGACTATTTCAGGGGTTAAAATTTCCATTTCCTCGGAATCTTCTTCTATTTTTTCTACAGTAGCCATAGATTCTACTGAGCTGTCTTCAGTATCAGAAATCGCGGGGATTGATACACGATTAGTATCAGGTTCTCTAGGCTTAGGACTTGATATCGTCCCCTCTTCAGGCCCTTTTTCTGGAGCTCTCATTTCTTGGGCTTTAGCACGCACTTGAGAAGATTCTTTAGAACTCAAGAGATCTTCAAGATATTGATTGACAATATTTATTCGTCGCTTTATTTCAGCCATGGGTGGTGTTTTTTTTGCGTCGATTTCTTTTCTCGCATTCACTCGATTTTCTATGTAATAGACACCCTGGATAAGATTATTGAGGATGTTAATATCTTCGTCATCTAGGCGAACTCCTTTCTCATTTCTACATTTCGCAAAATTTTCCTCGAGATTCCTTTGGAGTGCAATAATTTCTTTCAGTTCACTTGGTGTAATCGAATATTTGCCGTCTTTAGCAGCATTTATTTTGGCTTGATGATTCATTAATTTATCTACGATCTCGTTTTGTCGCGAATCTTTGGCATGGTCTAATGCAGCCCTGCCATCTATATCTTGAAAACTTAAATCAGGATTATTTTTTAATATTAACTCTACTAATTCTATATCGGGATTAGCAGCAGATACTGCTGCAATTAAAGGACTCACTACTTCACCAAAACCATTGTCGGCGACTTTATTGACGTCTGCACCTAGATCCACTAAAAACGATGCTCTGACATTGTCCCCTACCATTATTGCAGAAATTAATGGCGTAGTTCCGTCTGTCGAAACATGGTTAATATCAGCACCCAGTTGTTTCACTAGAATCGCTAAAATTTCAGGATGAGTACTTCTAATTGCAGCATTTTTTAAAATCGTGTTACCTTCAGATGTTGAGTAATTCACTAATTCTCTCATTCTACTTTCTACTATTTCTTGTTTTTCCTGTTCATTAATCCCATATGGCATTCCTCTTTCTAACTGCTTTTTGACGGCTTCTACCTTTTCCTTAAAGGCTTTCAGTGATGGATCATCAAGCGCATTATTCAACATGTGCCATAGTTTTTTATTTACCACTACCTTCTTCGGTTTTTTAAGAACAGTCGTTTCCGATCTTGGCTTTTTTACAACAGGACTCTCAGCCTTCGCTGAACTTTGCGTCAATGTAGGAAAGCGCCCTCTTAATCGAGCACCTAAGGTTCCACTCCTCTCTAACGAATTTGGCGGCGTTGGTGTTGCATCACTAGCGGTCTCTTTATTGACCCTAGACAAGCCACCTTTTGCCACAGTTCCACCACGTAAGCGCTGGCCTAGTGTCTGTACCCGACCTTTTACGCCATCTGTCAAAGTTGCTGCCCTCTTTAAGAGGGGTTTATCATCTACCTTAGAAGTTTGATTCACATTTTTATCTTTGTTTTCTTTATCTGCCATAGCGTTACCCCTTCTTTGATCCTTATGGCAATTATAGCCTACCACCCATCTTCTTGCCTGACTCCACTCTCGCTTGAAGTATTCAGTTGCGCGAATCAGCCGCTATTTGTAGTACTTTCATCTGCTTGAGTCAAAATACTATATTTAATTAAATTATGCCGATCGTTCCAGAGTACTCATTAATCCTGCAATTTCTGCCATTTTCTCAGCGACACTTGTTTGAATATCTTTCGTACCTTTCTCTTCTTACACGGCTATTACCCCCCCCTCTCTTAGCTATTGTAATTATAGTCTATTTGTCACGAATCAGCCGACAGGCTCTTCAATGCGATAAATTGGCGTTTTGAGACCCAACAGCTAAGAACTATTCAGATAGCGGATAAAATTCTTAAAACAGAGGCAATAAGGGCTGATGAGCTTATAATAGTAGTACTTTTATGGAAAGAACGTTGCATATTGAACTCACACCATTCCAGCAAGTAACCAGCATAGGCTGCTTTTAATGTAGTATTATCGAGGGTAAAAGAAAATTGAGTGGCATCAATAAAGGCATTGAAAATGTTAAGATCAAATTGGTCCTCTCCTTGATAAGCCCAGGTCATTGCAGTATTAAAAATTTCAGATTCGGGGTTAACTAGGCCTGCATATTCCCAATCGATGACTACGGGTTGAAAATCGGGTGTCCACACAATATTTGAAAAACTGAGATCCCGATGACTTAGTACAAGATTTTTTTGAAGTATGGGCGCCACTTTTGAAGCGGCATCAGACCAGTCAATGAGTAGAGATTGGCGTGCTCTTGCAATGGGTGCCCATTTCAGTGAATGTTTTTCTGCGGCTCGAATTAAATACTCCCAATGTTCTGGTTTAAATCCAAACCAATTGGGAATCTTTAGTGCAGAGATTTCAGGCGCTAAACCCATAATTTCCATCAATAATGGCGCGATTTTTTGTGCATCTGCCGCTGTGATTTGAGGAGGCGTTTTTATACCACCCTCAATCCAAGGAAAAACCATCCAAGATTCATTTTTTTGGCATCGCTCCATCAGTTGATCATTGGAGGATCGCAAAGCAACCCGTGTTGAAATTCCTTGTTGTAGATAATGTAAAGCTAAATTTTCTGCTTGATTCACCGGCAAAATGGTGTTTTCAAGCAGAGCACAATTGCTTAGATTTACTTTTTTTATTGCATACTGGCCTGTGCTGGTAGCTATATACCACATATTATGGACTGAGCCGCCAGATAATTGTTTTGGCAATTCTATAATATTGCCAATATTGTAACGATTGATAATTTCCTCAATTGAACTTAAAAGTTCATGAGTGCGACCCTCTGCTTTGCCTAGGATTTCGCTGCTCATGTTTCCAACTCATCAGAATCATAGCAGTGAATGAAGGATTTTCTACGACGTTGAAAGAATTCTTGTAATAATTCTCTACTCTTCTCTGCATACACACCCTGCTCCACCTGAATTTTATGATTAAAAAACGGGGCATTGATCAATTGAATAGCGGAACTTACAGCGCCTGTTTTTGGATCCGACGCCGCAAAAACAAGTCGTTGTATTCTCGCATGAATCAGAGCACCAACACACATGGCACAGGGTTCTAAACTCACATACAGAGTGGTATCCACTAATCGATAATTTTTTTTATAGTTTGCCGCATCTCTGAGCGCAAGAATTTCTGCATGTGCGCAAGGATCATTCAAAAAAATAGGTTGATTAAAGCCTCGTCCTATAATTTCACCTTGCTCAACAAGAACTGCACCCACAGGTACCTCGTTCTTTTCAAAGGCATTCTTAGCTAAGGAGATTGCTTCCGCCATAAATTTTTGATCGTCCGAGAGATCAGCAGGTATAGCAACATCCTCCAAATTCTGGAAATCATGAAGAGAGTTCAGCTCAGACTTAATCCGTGTGTTTTGTAAGTCGTCGCCAGACATGGATTATTCCCACTCAATGGTAGCAGGCGGCTTCCCTGAGATATCGTATACAACGCGTGAGATCCCTCGCGTTTCATTAATAATTCTATTGGCGACTTTATCCAGCAATTCGTGTGGTAATTGAGCCCAATGAGCGGTCATAAAATCAACGGTTTCAACAGCACGCAACGCAATCACATAATCGTATCGTCTTGCATCACCCATCACACCTACTGAACGTACGGGTAAAAATACCGCAAACGCTTGGCTCACTTTATGATAATAATCAGCACGATGCAGTTCTTCGATAAAAATCGCATCGGCTTGGCGTAATAGATCCGCATATTCTGCTTTGACTTCACCCAAAATTCTTACCGATAAACCCGGCCCAGGAAAAGGATGACGATAAACCATATCGTAAGGAAGTCCTAATTCTAAGCCAATTTTTCTTACTTCATCTTTAAATAATTCGCGCAGAGGCTCAATTAGTTTTAGAGACATTTCTTCGGGCAAACCACCCACATTATGGTGTGATTTAATCACATGCGCTTTACCCGTTTTGCTGCCAGCCGATTCTATCACATCGGGATAAATTGTGCCTTGCGCCAACCATTTCGCATCGGTAATTTTATCCGCTTCAGCTTCGAATACAGTAATAAATTCTTTGCCAACAATTTTACGTTTAATTTCAGGGTCGTCTTGCCCGGCCAATTGCGAGAGAAATTGTTCTTGGGCATTCACACGGATCACATTGATGCCAAAATGATTTTGCATAATGGACACTACCTGATCACCTTCATTCAGACGCAGCAAACCTGTATCTACAAATACGCAGGTTAATTGATCGCCAATCGCCCGGTGTAATAATGCAGCAACAACGGAAGAATCAACCCCTCCCGATAATCCTAAAACGACTCTATCAGAACCCACTTGTTTTTGAATACGCTCGATACTATCCGCAATAATATGCGTTGAAGTCCACAATCCTTCGCAAGCACAAATATCTCGAATAAAACGTGATAAAATGCGTTGACCTTGGCGCGTATGAGTGACTTCAGGATGAAATTGCACACCATAAAAATGCCGTTCAGAATCTTCCATCGCAGATATTGGTGCGGAATCTGTGCCCGCGATGCTATGAAAGCCTTGGGGTAAATTAATGACACGATCACCGTGACTCATCCAGACTTCTAAAATAGGAGTGCTTTCTTGGATTTGATCTTCAATACCCGCTAATAAAGTAGAATTACCCCTGCACTCTACTTTTGCATAACCAAATTCTCGGTGCGCTGCGGATTCGACCTGACCACCCAACTGAGCCGCCATGGTTTGCATACCATAACAAATTCCCAGAACCGGACAACCTAATTCAAAAACAATCTCCGGTGCACGAGGTGTACTTTTTTCTAAAACTGTTTCAGGTCCGCCTGATAAAATTATTCCATTCGGACGAAATTGCTCGATATAACTTGTCTCAACATCAAAAGGCATAATTTCACAATAAACCCCTATTTCACGCACTCGGCGTGCAATTAACTGCGTATATTGTGAACCAAAATCGAGAATGAGAATGCGTTCATTATGAATATCGTATTGCACTTTGGCTCTTCCTATTTATCGATCGAATAATTGGGCGGTTCTTTGGTAATAACCACATCATGCACATGACTTTCTCGCATTCCTGCGCTGGTAATTCGCACAAATTTTGATTGAGTACGCATTTCAGAAATATTTTTGCAGCCTGTGTACCCCATACTAGCACGCAGACCACCCACCATTTGATGAGTGACTGCAACTAAACTGCCTTTATAAGCCACACGACCTTCAATACCTTCAGGCACTAATTTTTCTGATTCCAGTTCATCTTGAAAATAACGATCACTGGAGCCATAACCGCTGACCATTGCACCGAGCGATCCCATGCCTCGATAGGATTTATAAGAGCGTCCTTGATAGAGCACTACTTCTCCGGGTGCCTCTTCAGTACCTGCAAACATACTACCAATCATCACAGAGTGTGCACCCGCAGCAATTGCCTTGCTCAAATCGCCAGAATAACGAATTCCCCCATCAGCAATCACAGGAATGCCTGATTTTTTTAGTGCAGCGGATACATTCGCAACAGCAGTGATTTGTGGTACCCCTACACCCGCGATGATTCGTGTAGTACAAATTGATCCCGGTCCGATACCCACTTTTACACCATCAGCACCCGCTTTTTTCAGTGCCAACGCTGCCTCCGCGGTAGCAATATTGCCACCAATCACTTGAATGGAAGGATAATGTTTTTTAATCCAGCTAACCCGATCCAATACACCTTGTGAATGACCATGCGCCGTATCAACCACGATTACATCCACACCTTCTTCCACCAAGGCAGCAACTCGTTCATCCGTATCTTTGCGAGTACCCACTGCGGCCCCAACACGTAATCGCCCTGCATCGTCTTTGCAAGCCAAGGGTTTTTCCTTAGCTTTCATAATGTCTTTGACAGTAACCATTCCACTGAGTTGAAAGTTATCTTTGATGATCAGAATTTTTTCAATCCGGTGTTTGTGTAAAAGATGAATAATTTCATCGCGACTTGCGCCTTCTTGAACGGTGACTAATTTCGACTGATGGGTCATTAAAGAAGAAACGGGTTGAGATAAATCCGTGGCAAATCTTACATCGCGATTTGTAATAATTCCAACTAATTTATCACCTTCTACAACCGGCATACCCGAAATATTATAGGCACGAGTCAGTTCTAAAAGTTCTTGCACCGTAGTCTGAGGTGAAACAGTAATCGGATCTTTGACAATACCACTTTCGAATTTTTTTACGCGTCTGACTTCTTGAGCCTGTTGGTCAATAGACATGCTTTTGTGGAGGATCCCAATACCCCCTTCCTGGGCAATCGCTATAGCGAGTTTGGCTTCGGTGACAGTGTCCATAGCAGCAGAAACAATGGGGATATTCAAGGTTATGTCACGGGTTAATTGAGTGCTGAGATCAACATCCTTGGGTAATACAACCGAGTGGCCAGGCACGAGCAATACATCATCAAAGGTTAAGGCTTGTTCAAGTAGTTCCATCATTGACCCCCAGCTAACTAATATAACCTCGCATTATCCCACAAATAACGAGCAAATGCGAGTATTATGTGGTAGAATCTGCTGGTTTTAAGCAAAAGAGTACAGCTAATGGTGCCGGTAATTGCCATCGTTGGTCGACCCAACGTCGGCAAATCAACATTATTTAATCGTTTAACGAAACGCCGCGATGCGCTGGTTGTTGATCAACCCGGTGTAACGCGTGATCGCCAGTACGCTGAAGCCGAGTTTGATGATCGAAAATTCATCATCATTGATACCGGAGGAATCGAGCAAGAAGATCAGGGCATTCGATCTAAAATGATGCAACAATCTTGGTTAGCGGTTGATGAGGCCGATTTGGTTTTATTGGTTGTTGATGGCAAGGAAGGCATCTGTTCTGACGACAATGAGATTGCTCAAATCTTACGATCCAAGCATAAAAAAACTATTTTGGTTGTAAACAAAACAGATGGTCGAGATCCTGATCTGGCCAAATCTGATTTTTATGAGTTAGGATTTTCTTCGGTATTTTCCATTGCAGCCAGTCAAAATCGTGGCCTGCAACCTTTGTTAACACACATTCAAACTCTTTTACCGCCTACCGAAATTCCACTCAAAGAAAGTGGGGAAAAAGGTATTCCCATTGCAATCGTAGGTCGACCGAATGTAGGTAAATCCACTCTCGTGAATCGTATTATCGGTGAAGAACGCGTCGTAGTTTTTGATGAAGCTGGCACCACCCGCGACAGTATTTTTATTCCGATGGAACGCGACGGAAAAAGTTATATATTAATTGATACAGCCGGGGTAAGACGTCGCGCTAAAGTCACGGAAGTCTTGGAAAAATTTTCAGTGATCAAAACCCTTCAAGCAATTGATGCCGCTCAAGTTGTAGTGATGGTTTTCGATGCTCGTGAAGGTATTATTGATCAAGATTTACGACTCATCGATTTTGTTCTCGATGCAGGTCGCGCGCTGGTGATTGCCATCAATAAATCCGATGGACTCAGCACAGAACAACGGAAACAAATCACCAAAGACATCGATATAAAATGTGATTTTATTCGATTCGCTGATGTACACCACATATCAGCTTTAAAAGGCACAGGACTTCGCGAATTATTTCGTTCTATTAATCTGGCACACAAAAACGCCACTACAAAAGTCAGCACACCGAAATTGACTCGAATTTTAAACGATGCCGTACAACAGCATGAACCTCCCATGGTTCGCGGAAGAAGAATTAAATTACGCTACGCCCATATGGGCGGAATTTTACCGCCCATTATTGTCATCCACGGCAACCAAACAGAAGACCTCCCAGAAAGCTATCAACGCTATTTAATGAACACCTTCCGCAAAGCCCTCCGCCTCAAAGGAACCCCTATTCGCCTCATCCTAAAAACCGGCGAAAACCCCTACGAAGGCAAAAAAAATGAACTCACAGAACGCCAAACCCGTCGACGTCAACGTCTAATGAAGCGAGTCAAAGAATCCAAAAAAATCCGCGGATAGCGTCTAGCGCGGGCCCGCGTATTGAATTGTGAATAGTTTTTCTAAATTGGTACTTTTCTCGAAGGTACACATTAAGAAAAATATTGCAATCAGATATTTTCTTTACTTATTTCGCCATGCTAGATGATACTGCAACGGTTCTATCAACTACTTTATTTTCAGCTTTTTCCTTTTCAATATGCTCTCTCATTTTAGCCTGCATGTTTTCGATGTTGCCTATGTGCATATCATTTAGAGTTTTAAATCGAGATTCTAGATCTTTGAATGTGGCGTTAAACTCTTTTAATAAACTGAGTGAGTCTTGAACTGAGTAAAGGACGCGACTATCACGTCTGTTTGCTTTTTCTTCTACTACTTGACCATTTAGCAAACCTTCCGGCACTTCTTCTCTATCCACAGTTTGACTGACACTATGCCTAGCTTTTAGCTGTTGAATAGCTGGGCTATCTTGTGTGGGATTGGCACTCTCTTGTACCATTTTTCGTGCTTCATTAACAGATTTCGCTCCATTATGATTAGCATGATTTATCGATTGAGATTGCTTCTCAGCACCATGCATTTCATTAAACTGACGATTCCAGTTTGCATTTAATGCCATTAATGTGCGCAATTCCAAATCAACCAAAGCTCGCGCCATAAAATCTTCCGGTTTTGGGAAATCTCGATGGATGGCAGGCAAGGGTGGTGGGGGAGGCGCATCTGGAATACTTGATAAGATTGCGTCGGCTCTTTTCACCGCTTCAAGTTCTGCCTCTTGTGCTTTTAGATAAGAATCTTTGAGTCTTTCTTCCAAAGTAGATCGAGGCACTGAAGTCTCTATCATTGCCTTTTCTTTTTCATTAAAGCGATATCCTAGTTCCTTAGAACGTTCAAGGATACTTGGAACTGCAACATGAGCAATAAAGTGTTCGATACTTTTGACATACTTAATCAGTAACAGGGCATATTGCGATCTATAATAGCGATATTGATTATTGATATTTTTCTTTTGAGCTATAAGATTATCTCTCACTTCAATCAATTCGTCTTTTTTCTCCGCAGGCGCTTTCCGACCATCATCTATTATTTTATCTTCATCGGCATCATAATCTTCAAGTTCTTCGATTTCTTTTTTGAGCTCATTGATACTATCAGCAGTCGATTTCAAATATTGCTCAAAAATACCAAGCATTATAATACTGTTATTAAATTGCTTTAGTAGTTCACCATAAGGACCTTCCGAAGCCATTTTTTGAAGCGCGACAAAATCAGGGGCTTCTTTTTTTGAAATTTCAGACCAAAATTGAGGTGAAATCCCTAATGCTCTTTTCAGAATTTCAGTCAACTGCTTAAATTGCTGGTTGAAATTAGTGCCTTTTTGAAATTGATCAAAGCTATGTTTAAACATAAGACCCCCTCTTCTCCTGCCTTTACGCTAATTATAGCAGAGCTAATAAAAACTCAGGATTCAAGGGCATCTCGACTAAAAACTATTGATAAAAGAGCAGGAATTTTAAGTTTGTATTGCCGTGACAGCATGAATAGTGAGGCAAGAATAGTACATAGACTAAATAAAAATTTAATACTTATGAGGTAAAAAATAGAATTAATTAAGGCCGCGTATATTAACAATACACAAGCAGGAATAAAAAATGCACAAAGTATTCCAAGCATTTTCGCAATCGGCCACTGCATCTTAAACGATCTTTTGGCACAGTAAAAATTACAGAATAATTCAAATGCAGTGGTGATTAATCCTGCAATTGCAACTCCTAAAATACCAGCCTCCGGTGCTAATTTAATTGAAATAGCTAGAAGAATCAGAAAACTACTGATCGCGATCCAAACCAACTGGTGTGTCTTTTTTTTATTGAAGAATATACCGGATAAAATAAAAATACTTAATCCTTGAAGCATATATTTGAGCGTCAAAATACTCGTAACCTGCCATGCATTGTGATAGGAAGAAGCTGTCAATAAACTTAATATTTCTGGCGACCAGAGCACAAGATTCGCACCAGCCAAACCAATAATCAGAACGGAACTTAGTGTTAGTGAACGCACCTCTTTTAAACTCACAGCACTGTTTTCCGCAAAACGTGAAAATATTTGTGGTCGGGCAGAATACCCTATGGCTGAAGTCATCATTAACATCACAGAAGCTATTGTTGTTCCGGCTGTATATACACCCGTTAGCTGTACACCCAAAATAATCGCAAGCAATACCCGATCAGCCACTGAATTCAATGTCGTAAATGTAAAGTGTGGCAAGGTTTTGATCGAATATTTTAAAAGCTCCAAACAGTATTTTCGATTGCCAATTTTTACGATTGTGTCTCGATTCGTTACTACCATTGTGACAAAACCCAGCCATGGCATCAGAGCAAAAGCTACCAATGCACCCGCTAATTTCCACTGAAATATCCCGATGAACACAATATTCATTGTCAGATACAGTAGGGACATAATAATCATAGATAAGGCATAGCGTTTAGGTTGATGAATCATCCGCAGCAAATCAGAACCAACTAAAACGGCCCCCATTGCAATGGCATGGACAATCGCTATTGAAAGTGTTGAGATGCCGAGAGAAGCGATTCCTATCTCAGAAGGTAGGAAAAAAAGAATGATCAGAGTCACTAATCCCATGCCTATTCCAACAAACAGACTTAAGAATAAAAGAGTGGACCACATTTTTTTTCGTTCAGGGCAATCCTCTGAAAAATCTACCATGAATCGCTGCGCCGCCCCTTGAAGTCCCAAATTAAAGAGTGGACTCAATATAATAGCGATAGCAATGACCGTCGCTAAAGTTCCATACTGACCAGGACTCAGATACTGTGTTTGTAAAGGCAGTAAGACGACTTGTAACAGCGCTTGCAACATTATCATCGCAAAATAAATTAAGGTACTGCTGATTATTTGGCGATGCATTTAAGCGTCTCGATGTTTTTTAACTGTACAATCCAGCTCACCTTCAAACAATCGCAGACATACCTCATCACCTTCTTGCACTTGCGCAGCTGATTTTAAAATATGTCCACTATGGCTGGCAATGGCATAACCGCGGCTGAGAGTATTTAAAGGACTGATTGCATTAAGTGCTCGACTCGTATTTTCCAGCATTTGACTTTTCTTTTGGAACAAATGTAAGAGGCTCGAATATAAACGCTCATAAAGCGTTCGTGTTAATACTTGTTCTGCTTTCAAACGATGAATTGGATTTTGTTGTTGCAACCTTGCACTCTGCAGATTTAAATCCCTGAGTCTGCGCTGAAAATAGGCTTGCCACAATGCAATTAATCGTTGTTCTAAATGATCACACTGCTGAACGCGTTCTCGAATTATCTGACCTGGGTGCTTGAGTCGCTTACGCAGGTGCATCAAATTCATCGAAGATTGCTTAATGAATGACCGGATATTTTGCGAAATCCGTACAGCATACTGCTCAACTTTGTGTTGCCACTCCATTCTATCAGGTGTCACCATTTCTGCTGCAGCGGTTGGCGTGGCTGCACGAGCATCTGCCACAAAATCAGCAATGGTAACATCCACCTCATGGCCCACCGCACTCACAATCGGAATGGCGCTTTCATAAATGGCACGCGCAACAATTTCCTCGTTAAAAGACCACAAATCTTCCAAGGAACCACCACCACGCCCTACAATCAACACATCACATTCCGCTCGGGAATTGGCTACATGGATCGCCTTGACAATTTGCGGGGGTGCCTCAGCACCCTGAACAGCCGTAGGATATATAATCAACGGAATGGAGGGAAAACGGCGTTTCAAGACACTAATAATATCGCGAATCGCGGCACCTGTTGCAGAAGTCACAACCCCAATACAGGTAGGACATTTTGGCAAAGGTTTTTTATGCGTGGTTTCAAATAATCCTTCTGCCAATAATTTCCTTTTTAAAGCTTCAAAAGCTCGCTGCAATGCACCATCACCAACTTCTTCCATCGTATCAACAATTAGCTGATATTCTCCTCGTCCCTCATATAAACTCACTCGTGCTTGCACACGCACATGCATTCCATTTTCTGGGGTAAAGTTCAGAACACGATTTCGTTGTCGAAACAAAGCACAGCGCACCTGTGCATTCAAATCTTTTAGGGTAAAATACATATGCCCTGAGCTCGGACATGCGAAATTAGAAATTTCACCCTCTACCCACACTACGGCAAAGGTTTCTTCTAAAACTATCTTCGCAAGCCGATTGAGCTCAGATACACTGTAAATTTCAATTTCAGACATTTTAACGTGAACTACTGCGCAAAGAGACCACAGTGCCACTGGTTGATAATGCGATTAAATTGTCATGATATAATTGAGGTGTAGCTAACAAGCGTTTTGAATCCACGGAATGTCGCGCCAAAAAGTGACCATCTTTTGTCGATAACCAATGCAAATAGCCTTCGCTATCCCCCACCACTACCGCTCCAGCATGAATGACTGGCTGAGTTAAACCGCGCCCTTCTAATTGATCTTGATGCCAAACTACACGACCCTGATGTCGATCCAAAGCCCACACATGACTATTATCATCGACAACATAAATTAAAGATCCATCAACACCTAAGCCCGCATGTGAAGACATATCGTGTTGCCAAACAGGATTACCCGTATCCAAGCGAAGTGCCGCCAATTTTCCTTGATATGTCACCACATAAATCATCCCATCACGAATAATAGGTTCTGATCGAATATCCACTAATCTTTCTACAGCACCCACTCCGTGAGGAAATGCGACTTGCTGCGACCATTGCAATCGACCATCGCCTAAATTCAGCGAGACCAATTGACCATCCGAAAATCCCACTAACACGCGAGAGCCTGCTACAACCGGTGAACTACCTCCTCGTAACATTAATTCAGGGGGATTGGAATGGTAAGCCCAACGCATCTTACCCGTTGCGCTATCAAATGCTTGTACATCACCACTTTCTGTTTTAACGATAACTTTATCGCCAGCTATCGTTGGAGTTGAAGTCACTTCACTCGGAGCTTCTGCACGCCAAAGTTCTGCACCATTTTGTGCATTCAGCGCAACCACTGCACCTTCAGCAGTACCCACCACAACGAGATTAGCCTGTGCCGCTACACCTGAAGTGATTTTTTGATCGATATCTTTACTCCACACAGTTTTACCCGAATTCGCATTGACAGCTGTGATAATACCTTTATAACTCGTCGTATAAACATTGCCTTGGGTCAAATTATGCTGCAAACGCAAATAATGCCCACTCGTACCACCCGTTGAAGCTTTCCACGCCACTTCCACGTTCCGAGAAGATTGAAAATTAGCCAAGGGCGCCACCCGTTCCACTTCTCTATCATCCATACTACAGCTGGCTAGCAAAGCAGCAAAGCTAAGTGACAAGATTCGGGTTGAAAATTTCATCTTAATTCTCCGTTTAATCATTTTTAGAAATTTAAGCCAAAGCGTTCGTATGCGCTGAAAGTTGTTCAAACTTCATTTCCAACAAAGTACGACTGGCATCACCTTTCGGGATTGCTTTTAAAGCAGCTTTGTAAGAGGTTCTAGCTTGTTCGGTCTCACCCATTGCTACAAAAATATCACCTCTGACCTCATTAATCTCAGGCAAAAAAGTTGAACTGTCTACCGTTTCTAATAAGGCCAATGCTTCTTTTAGCTGATTTTTACCGAGCAAAATTCGCGCAGCTCGAACTCGAGCGATTTGACGTATTCTTGAATCAGAGCTTGTATCGATAATGGATTTTAATTCTTGATAGGCTTTATCTAAATGGCCTTGTTCTACAGCGTTATTTGCTAACATAAAATTAGCCATAGAGGCATAGGGTGTTTTAGAAAAATCGGTCGACAAGGATTGTGCTTGAGCAAGAAATGCATCCTGATTATGCTCTCGAAAACTCGACAGCATTTGATCATAAATCAATGAGGCTTGCTGATTATAGTTAGCTTGAGAACTCTGCCACATCTTCCAACCATAGGAAAGTGCAATCCCTAACACAAAAAATATTATCGTCATTTTTCCATAATTTTTCCACCAGGCTTTTATCGCATCTAATTGATCCTGTTCATTAGCTAATACTGTCATAATCTACTCTCCCTCAATGATTAAATAAAACACGCGTTTGAAATCACCGAAACTAAATCTCTGCGCGGATGGGATTGTTGTTCTTTTTCGTCCCGCAAATATTTCAGAGAAACAGTACCCTGAGATAATTCATTTTCGGCAAGAATTAAAGCCAACCGAGCCCCACTCTTATCTGCTCGTTTAAATTGTGATTTAAAATTACCCTCACCACAGTTCATCATCAGTCGTAATTCTGGCATGGCTGATCGCAATTCTTCTGCTAATAATAAACCCGATTTTACCGCATCATCACCCACTAAGATCATATAAATATGCGGTTTATCATCGGGCACATAGACAGACTCCATCAATAAGACCACTCGTTCCAAGCCCATCGCAAAACCCACAGCCGGGGTTGCTTTTCCGCCTAGCGTTTCAACCAAAACATCATAGCGCCCACCGGCACAGAGTGTACCTTGTGCACCTAATTTGTCCGTAGTCCACTCATAAACGGTTTTACCATAATAATCGAGACCACGAACTAAATAGGGATTGATCGTATAGGGCACATCCGCTGCTTCTAATAGGATACGCAATTGATCAAAATGTCGTTTAGACTCTTCATCCAAATAATCGGGCAACCGTGGCGCTGCTTCGATCAGTGCACGCATGGCAGGATTTTTGCTATCAAGAATTCGCAAGGGATTAGTACTCAAACGTCTTTGTGAATCTTCATCCAGTTGCGCCTGGTTTTCAGTAAAATACTGCACCAACACTTCTCGATAACGTTGACGAGCCTCAGAAGTGCCGAGCGAATTAATTTCTAAATGAAGTTGCTCTGAAATCTGTAATTCTTTCCACAATCTCGCCATCATAATGATCTGTTCTGCATCGATGTCAGGTCCCGACATTCCAAATGCTTCAACACCAAACTGGAAAAATTGTCGGTAACGTCCTTTCTGAGGGCGCTCACGTCGAAACATAGGCCCTAAGTACCAGACGCGCTGTTGCTGATTGAGCAAACCATGTTCGATAAATGCTCTGACAGTTCCTGCAGTACCTTCAGGACGCAAACTGAGCTGATCTTCATTTCGATCGGTAAAAGTATACATTTCTTTTTCTACAATATCCGTGACTTCACCAATGGTTCTTTTGAATAAAACTGTACGCTCCAAAACAGGCAAACGAATTTCCTGATAAGCATAGCGAGACATTAAACGATTCAATGCTTCTTCCAGATAACGCCAGTAAGGTGTTTGCATGGGCAAAATATCATTCATGCCCCGAATTGCTTGAATAGATGTTGTCACGCGCTTATCCTCGACCAAAAACTTTTTCTAATTCTCGTAATAACGCTTGCTCATCTCGCTCACGTTGCCCTACTAAAACTTTTGGCTTCAATATTTTTTTGAACAGATTAAAACCTTGGACATTATCAGTACTTTCATCTTCTGACTCATCGTCACTCTCTTCATCACTCTCATCTTCTGCCGCATTAGGATCTGCTTTAGGAGCAACAGCCGTACTTTGATTCGCTGCAGATTTACCCCCCGAATTAGCTGCATTAGTTGAGGCTGGCACCTGAGTAGTGAGTGGTTTTTGAGCAGCAGTGGAGGAGGATGCTGTTGTATTCTGAGTTTTATCAACACTTACTGGATCTGTCGTTGAGACAGTTGCAGTCTTTTGGGAATCATTTTGCACAGGCACTACGTTTGAAGCAGAACTTGGCACAGAATTGCTATTTAAATCAATCGCAGACGGATTTTGCAATATAGTAGCTTCCTCAGACAAATTCTGTTCGGTTTTTCCGGGAGCTTGAGCAGAAATTTCTGTTGTTGATTGATCATCACTATGACTCGGCTGATTTCGCCACCAAATAGCCACTAAAAAAACTAAGACTCCACTGATACTATAGGTTAACCAACGCATCCATCGATCACTAGATGTGATTTGACGTTTTAAAATCAATTTGGTGCGATGATGCTGAATGTTATCTCCAAATTTCATTTGATCAAATTCGATAGCTACGAGGTCTGGATCTAAACCTAATAATTTTGCATACATGCGCAAATAGCCCTTGGCATAACTTTCAGCCACTGCAAATCGATAATCATCATTTTCCATATCAGAAATTCGTTGCTGATTGAGATTCAATTGATGCGCAACAGCATCAAGATCTAAACCTTTATATTCTCGTGCTCTCCGCAAGCGAGCACCTAAAGTATCTCCGGATCCACTCTCTCGATCCATGTTGATATTATCCATTAATTTTCCCCTAAAGTTCCTTCAACCACAATTGGAATCGCAGTCAATTCAGCCCATTTTGCACTTCTACGAGTGCGATCGGCCACTTTTCCCACCAATTGACCACAAGCAGCATCCACATCTGCCCCACGAGTCCGCCTAACAATGGTATTTAGCCCAGCTTTCATTAGCACTTGTTGAAATTCATTAATCACTTTATCACTAGAACACTGGTACTGTGTTTTTGGAAAAGGATTAAAGGGTATTAAATTAATTTTACAGGGCACACCTTTTACTAGTTCTATTAATTGTTTTGCATGCACTATTTGATCGTTGACCCCCGCTAACATGACATATTCAAAGGTAACGTAGCGTTTATTTTCTCCTTCAAAATATTCTTTACAGGTTTGCATTAGTTCTGCTAAACGATATTTTTTATTCACAGGCACTAAAATATTTCGCAAAGCATCGTTCGGTGCATGTAAAGAAACGGCGAGAGAAACAGGGCTATCCTCTTTGAGTTTTTTCATCGCGGGAATTAATCCAGAGGTGCTTAAAGTGACACGATATTTTGATAAGCCGTAAGCTAAATCATCCATCATAATATCCATTGCAGCGATGACATTGTCATAATTGAGAAGCGGTTCCCCCATACCCATCATCACTACATTGGACACTACATGTTCGTTTGCTGAACCTGATTTTGCTAGAGCGCGAGTAGCCAACCATAATTGACCAATGATTTCTCCAACCGTTAAATTTCGACTAAAACCTTGTTTGCCTGTTGAACAAAAACTGCAATCAAGTGCACAACCCACTTGAGATGAAACACACAGTGTTCCGCGAGAATCGGTGGGGATATAGACTGACTCAATACAATTTCCATCTTCTAAACGCAGCACCCATTTTCGAGTACCATCACTGGAACATTGTTCGGTAATAACTTCGGGCAATCTCACTTCAGTGGTTTCAGCCAATTGATGTCTCAGTGCAACACTGAGATTGGTCATGGCTGAAAATTCAGTTTCACCAACTTGGTGTAACCATTTGAAAATTTGCTGGGCGCGAAAAGGTTTTTCGCCAAGCTGCCGAAAATACTCCGACAAGGCTTGGCGATTGTAATCTAATAAATTAATTTTCCTGCTAATCTCAGTTTGCAGCATTGCCCAACAACGGATCGTTATTGAAAAAGAATTGTATCTCTAGTTTGGCATTTTCCAAACTATCAGAACCATGCACTGCGTTAGCATCAATCGAATCGGCAAAATCTGCGCGAATTGTGCCCGGTGCAGCTTCTTTAGGATTGGTTGCACCCATAAGGTCACGATTGAGCATGACGGCATTCTCACCCTCAAGAGCCAAAACCATAACTGGCCCAGAGATCATAAAGCTCACTAAATCGCCAAAGAAAGGTCTTTCTTTGTGGACAGCATAAAATGATTGGGCTTGTTCTTTTGTTAATTGCATCATTTTAGCACCAATAATTTGCAATCCATTGGATTCAAAACGACTCATAATTTCGCCAATCACATTTTTGCTGACGGCATCCGGTTTGATAATTGATAAGGTACGCTCAATAGCCATAGTAACTCCTGATTAATTCGAACTAATTTCGTAGTATAACAGGATTGAAGCCCTTATAGAAAGGGCTTTGTGTCAGGCGCATGCTTTTGTAAGAGCATCCAAGACCAACAAAACGCTATGTTTCCTCACTGAGGGAAGTTCTAGGGTGGTTAAGATTGTTTCCGGTCGGAAATTGCGGATTTCGGTGATGGATTTATTGCGGGCGGTGGATGTGATCCATGAAGCGACGGCAATGGTGGCGCAGCAGCCTTGGGCTTTAAAGCAGATGTCTTGGATGATTCCGTCCTGGCATTTGACCTGAACTCTGACACAGTCTCCGCTTTCAGCGCAGCCGGCCCTGCCGGTGCCAACAGCGGGATCCTTCTCGTCAAAACACCCTACATTTTGAGGGTGGTTAAAATGCTCTACTAGGATCTGACTATAAGATTTTAGGCTAATCACCTTTTCTTTCCTCCCACAATGGCGATAAGTTCCGTAGACGATTCACCCCTTTTTGAACGACTTCAATCGCATAATCAATTTCTTCAGCCGTTGTAAATCGCCCTAAACTCATCCGCAATGAACTGTGCGCTAAGAGCGGCGGCACCCCCATCGCTAAGAGCACATGTGATGGCTCGATGGAGGCAGAAGTGCAGGCAGAGCCCGTGGATACGGCGATATCTTGTAAAGCCATAAGCAACGCCTCACCTTCAACATAATCAAAGCCTACATTTAAATTATTGGCAACGCGGTTTTTCATATCACCATGAGGATGCACAGCTTCTATTTGTGATAAGCCTTGCCACAATCGATCTCGGAGCTCTCGTATTCTGGTAGATTCGACCGCGAATTCTGCTTGAGCGAGTTGGAATGCCTCTGCCATGGCCACGATTAAATGAGTGGGCAGAGTTCCTGCGCGCAAACCCCTTTCGTGCCCACCCCCATAGACGATGGGTTCAAGGTGAACTCGAGGCTGTTGACGAAGGTATAGAGCACCGATCCCCTTTGGCCCGTAGGCTTTATGCGCTGAGAGTGAGAGCATATCAACGCCCATGGAACGAACATCCACTGGCGTTTTGCCTATACTTTGAGCCGCATCCGAATGGAATAAAATGCCTTTGGGTCGGGTTAGTGCTGTATAGGCAGCGATATCTTGGATTACGCCAATTTCGTTATTCACATGCATTAAGGAAACTAAAATCGTGTCGGGACGCAAGACTCTGGCCAAACTCTCAACCTCAATAATTCCTTGAGCGTTTGGCTCTAAGTAACTGATTTCAAACCCTTCTTTTTTGAGTCTTGCGCAAGGATCCAGCACTGCCTTATGCTCGGTTTTGGCGGTGATAATGTGCTTTCCTTTGCGTGAATAAAAGCGCGCAGCCCCTAAAATCGCCAAATTATTCGCTTCAGTTGCACCCGATGTCCAAATAATCTCATCGGCTTGAGCTCCGATAAGGGAAGCGACTTCTGATCGAGCCATCTCAACCGCTTCTTGAGCTCGCCAACCATAGCTATGAGTCGTTGAAGCAGGGTTACCAAAATTCCCGTTCGCGTCCAGATAGGAGAGCATTTTTTTGATGACCCTAGGGTCCATTGAAGTGGTTGCCATATTATCTAAATAGACCGGTAAACGCATCAGTCTATCTCCACAAATACTAAAAAAGTAACTGCAGCTGCAAGCCGTACTAAAGTACCCTTATTATTAGGATGAGAATTCATCTCCGAAATGCTATCTATATGATCTAACATGCCATTCTCTCTACCTAAAATCCACAAAAATAGGAATTATAACCTATTAACGCGCCAATCCTCAATTCCAAGGATATCAAATTTTACTTCCCCTCTGGGTAAACAAGACAAGATAACAATGTTAGTGGATAGTACTATTCGAAAATAGTCATAGTGATGAAACAATATAGAGATTAAAGTGGAGGCAAAATGAAAAAATTTATCCACAGATTGAATATTGATTCAAAGCCCGTAAGGCGTCCGCATCTTTTTTCAACAACACGCCCTGAGGTAGCTATAGTCAATAATTCCGGTTTGTTTTTTACACTTGCTTCATGTCACGAACATACTATGGAGGCTCACCCTGAACTCCACGTTATTATGCCCGAATTTTGGTTAGATACAACTCATAAAGATTTTGATGATTTGGATTGGGGCCAGACACCTTTAGGACTACCGTGGTATGTTCGAAACGAATTCTATAAATTATTTAAGGATCATTCCAAACATGAATACATACGATGGGGACAAATTAAAGAATTGAGACAATTTGTAGTTAGCGAATTGAAACGCTTAGGATCGTCAGTTTACACAGGCATTCCTGAAATAACAGAGCTCGATAATATTTACAAGATACGAACAAAAGAAAAAACATTTTCAGTCAACAAAAATCTGAACCATTTTTATAATTCTTTTAGAGTCCCGGCTGTAGATCACGGTTTCGAAGAGTTAGAGGGCGAATTATATAAACGCTCGCATACTGATATCTATCGTTTATCACGTGATAAAACCGCTGAAGACAGCGTGATTGTTTTAGGCACAGGACGTTCTGTAATTTGGCTAGCAAAACATTTTCCAAATGTTCCTATTGCATCTATAGGATATGACCATCCAAGTAAGTCACTCTTTGCTGATGAAACATTCCCACCGAATCTGTTTTACTATGATAAGAAAAAATTTACTAGCGAATTTGAACTTAAAGGAATTGATCCCAATCAAGGCATAGCTGCGATATCCTCAGTTAAAAATTCAAATAAGCAACAAAATTTTATTGGTAAATTTTTCTGCGCTATCGGTCTACAGCATATACCTAATCTAACCTCTATGATTCCACCAGATTCGTTAACATTATATCCCTCAGCTAGAGAAGTTTTAGCATCATATGGTGGATGGGTATCTCCTGGTGAACTGCCAATTGGTAGCTTAGCGGAAGCGACCTCACGATGGGCTATCACAACAAATAATATGTCTTGGGCATATGAATGTTACTGTTACCATCCAACTCAAACTATTGAATACATCGCAAATCGTTTTGAAGAAGCTGGCATTGATCTGAATTATAAATTTTTTGATAAGCTAAACAGCCCATTATTACTAGAACAAAAAATACCCGACGATAAAAGAATTAACCAACTTTATAGACAAGCGTATGAAGATACATATTATGATGTCACCGAAAATAAACGCAATCAAATTGAAACAACCTTAGCAAGGATAGACCAAGAACGATTATCCAACAAATCCACCACAGAAAAGTTTTTTGACAAAAAAACTGCTTCGTTTAAATCTTAATGAAGGAGCTCAGACATGAAAAGATTTTTTTCTACATTGCTTAAAAACCCACCCAAATCGGATAACAGCCAATTTTTGAAAAACATGGAAAAGATGCAGGAAAGATTTCGGAAAGCAGAGGAAGAAATGAATAAACTTCCCCTAGAAGCTAGGCCAAAACCAGTAAAATCTGAAGAAATTGAAAAAACCCTTAAAGAAGCTGAGATGAGGCAGAAAACTCAATCAATCTATTAATTGATTGATCCATAACGTAAATTCAATCTTATTGTCTAGCCGGAAAGACATTTCTATCAAGAGGGGTGTTGTATTAATTCTTATCAATTAAATAATTTATAAGAAATTATTAATAGGGTCTTACCTCACAATATTGCATTCCACGGAATCCATTAAGACTGGATTGGTCTGTAACCAGATCATAGATCATTCCTCAGACGCTGGTCAATAGCTCTAAAAATACCTCTTAGAATATGAATTTCATTGTGTTCAACAATAGCTCTGTTAAATAATCGTCGAAGTCTCAACATTAATTTTCCAGGATTAGAAAGTTGTAGATAACCCACTTGGACTAATAATTCTTCGAGGCCGGAATAAAAACTTTCCATTTCTTTTACAGTTACATTCGTTTTCTCAGACAGATACTCTGATGATTCTGAAAGATTCTCTTGGGTATTTTTTACAAAATTATGCAACATCATTCTCAATTCATAGCACACAATTTGAACCGCTGCCGCGAGATTCAACGAACTAAAATGCTCGTCGCAAGGAATATTCAGATGATAATGACAAAGAGCCAATTCTTCGTTCGATAAACCTGATTGCTCATTACCAAAAACAAAGGCCACTCGGGATCCCGCTGTTAATAGGGGTTTAATTTTCTCCACACATTCACGAGGTTGTGCCAAAGGCCAGGGTAAATTGCGCACTCTCGCACTGGTTCCCACCACAAAATGGGCATCCTGAATTGCTTCTGCCAAAGTTTGAACAACATGCGCAGATCCCAAAAGATCATCTGCCCCCGCCGCCCGAGCGGTAGCTTCGGCATGTGGAAATTCTTTGGGGGAAACCAAGACCAGTCGATTCAAACCCATATTTTTCATCGCACGCGCAGCCCCACCGATATTTCCCGGATGAGAAGTATTCACCAAAACGATGCTCACCTGATTAAACACGTTATTCACTTGACCTAAGCCTTTGTAAAAAAGATAAGTATAACGAATTGAATAAATTGTGTAAAAGCTAAAAACAGATGCCACTCAGATGGAAGCCAGGGGAATGAGCCCCTCGTTGTTAACGGTTGACGTGTTTGTCTTTTCGGCATTCACACCCTAATTCCTGCGCTTCTCGACGTGCTCGCATGCTCAGCATAAGGGACATCCTGTCCCTATGCTGAGTCGTTGACATCGTGTCAACGACCCTTGGGGCGATGGCTGCGCTCGTCTGCGATGCTCGGAGGGTGCTCAAATCGCCGAAAAGACAAACACGTCAACCGTTAACAACGAGGGGCTCATTCCCCTGACTTTGTGCTATTAGATACGATTTTTTTCGTTTTTGGTAATTTCTCTGGATTCCTCAAGGCTCACTTTTAAGATAGAGGGTAGTGTGATGAGGAATTTTAAGTAAGGAGAGGTGGGAATATTGGAAGCTTACAAAAAACTTCCATTTGCCAATCTTGCAATTATTTATATTCTAGATCGATTTTGGTGTTGATTAATCAATCCTTGAAAAAGAGTAGCCTACGCTCACTGGACAGCACAAAACAAAACATCAACATTATTGATAGACAAGAATAATCCGCACTATTTTTTCATACTACCCGCTTCAAATGCTCGTGCAGAAGCGTCCTGTTGTTTAGTTCCTTGAAGATTTTGATTATAGCCCGCATTTTTAATAACTTTTTCAACAGCGGGTCGCATAGCTTCATGCGATTTGGAAGCATCAAGAGTAATTTCTTTGACGGGATTGGAGCGAACAACTTGACCCGTTTCTTCATTTTTACTGAGGACCTCTGCTAAATGACTTGCAGAGGCTTCACATCTTGACATCATATCTTTGACAACTGCTTGCATTTCTTTGAGTGATGGTCCATGCGCATTTTTATCACTGATTTCGACTTTACGTCCACCTTGGTCGGCAGCAGACGGTGAATCTATTTTAATCGAAATAGTGGCTCCACTCGCAGTCATTTTTGCTGTCAACTCTTCAGCGCCATGCTTATCCATTTTCATGCTGGTGACAGTAGCAAATTCTGGATTAGTGAGCCCCGCAGCAAATGATGAAATAGCAGTTCCCTTCTTTTCAAATTCCTTCAGAAAGGGTTCCATACCACTCACCGTCACCACCGCTGCTTTTGCCGTCCAATCAGGACGTTGAACTTGTGGTTTTTCGTAAACTGGATTTTTTACTTTATCAAAAACGGCTTGGACATTTTTTCCGGTTTTTGCTGAGCATTCTACATAAGGCTTTTCCATTTCTTGTGCCATTTGTCTTAATGCTTCTTTCCTGCTAGACGGAGCAATGTCAGCTTTTGTACCGACGACAACCAGTTTGTATTTCGTATCGTCGTAATTTCCGCGGAGCTCTTTCTCCCAACGTGATATTGCATTCTCAGCTATGGGCTCGCTTAAATCCACACAGAGAAGCACAACTTGAGGTTGGAATTGTTGTGTAGCACGTTTAAGATTAAAATCAACACCATCCACAGGGCCGCTATCTAATATCTGTAATTTGTCTCCCGCTTTTTGACTGACCATACCCCCTACTTTAAATTGAGGGGCTCCGCCTGTAAAACTTCGTATGAGTCCTGTACGGCCTGATGCATCGTCTCCTAACACAAGAACCCGTGAAATCGTCTCTGCCGCATTTTGTACTACTTTGTCTGGTCTTCTCATACTACACCTCTACTTTCTAGCATTCCCATCTAAAGTATAGCAGCTCTCCAAAGTGGTGTAATAAAACTATTGCTAGGATATCAATGTCAAATTGTTTTAACAAATTCACGAGAAGTAAAAGATAGGCTGTACTACTTAAAATTAAAGCTACTATCAAGACTAGAAGCATCTTCTCCTTGAATAGCCACAATACGCTCTTGTGGTCTTAGGTTAGTGATTTGCTTTTGAAGCCACCTTTTGAGCACCGGATTCCCCGAATTCTCTGCATCATTCAAAAGATCTGTTTCACATCCTCGAAGATAATCTGTCCCGTATTTAAGAATATACTGTTGAGCAAAGTAAAGATGACCTTCTCTAACAGCCCACCCTAACGGAGTTACAGGGCCGCCTAGTGGATCATGATATGGCAACCAATCATGAGGAAAATATGTGTTTACCAGAATAAGATACCATTCCCAATCACCACTCATGGCTGCAAAATGGGCAATACTAATACCTTCGCTCATCCCATCCTTGAAAGGAGCCACATCAACATTATATTTCTTTCTGAAGTTTTCGATAAGAGCTAAATGTACATATTTTGCAGCTGCGTGATACCCGCAAAAAGAAATACCTTGATAAATACCAAAACACATATAATCTTGTATATACCAAACTTGTTGTATGATATGATCGACTGTTTGAATGTTGCCACCTTCGCAGGCAAAAGACAAAATTCTGCGTAGATCGATGGTAAAAAGTCTTAAATCCGTTTCAGTACAAAGCAGTAACCAACGCAAAAATCGCTCATGATCATCTCGGGCTGCATAACACAACAATTCTGCTTTTCGTTCTGCAGAATATTCAGATAATGTCGCAATTTGTTGGGCTGACAAGTGTGGGTATTCTGTTCTGTAATTGACAAAATCTTTTGCAATCAATGCATCACACAAGGCCCAATTTCCCACTTTTGCTGCTTCAATAGCAGGACAAAGATCATACGCCAGTGGCGTTTTCCCCTTTTCACTAGTGATTATGTTCCAGTGTTCAGTAAAAAGATCAATGTCACCATAGGCACATATCACTCTGACAGGAGAAAAGGGCTCATCTAAATTCTCTTCTGTCCAATCCAAAGGATATTGGTAAACATCGATAAGCAATCTTATAATTGCTTTATTTTTCCCCATTATCGCAAGCCGTAACAAATCGGGTTTATCCTCTTTAGTAAATCCAGGATAATAATTTTCAATCCACCATCGAAATAATTTTTCATTTCCCCGCACCGCTAAATAGTCGAGCACATCGCATCCCACTAAATCGACTTGTTTTGGATCATCAGCAACAGCTTCTTTTAATGCTTCTTCCATTTCAGGCATGAGTGCTAATAAAGGCCATATTAATTCATCATCTAAACGGATAATGCTACGAAGGTCTCGGCGCCGGCGAAAAAAATGAATGAGCTCATGGAAATTGGGTTGAAAACGGCTAAAAACTGCATTATCCAATAGTCCGAGTGGAACCATTCCAAAACTATAGACTTTCGCTTTGAGGAGATCCTTATTTAAAAGATGATAAAATCTTCGAGAAGAACGAGCCAATTGCCATTTATCATGATAAGAAGGTAACGTGGAAGCAACCAGCTTTTGTACGACTTTTGGCAAGCCTTCTAAGGAAGCTGCTGCAATCCCCTGGTCATTGTGAGCTTCAACTTGGGGGCTTACGAAGGCTCGAATTTCAGTGGCTTCAGGAGTTTGGAGTGGATCTTTCTTCATTAGTGCTCACCTTCTCAATGTGCTTAAATGAAATAAATTTTACCCATACGTTTAGCACTTTATCACGAGTTCCAGCGCCGGTCAATAGATTAGGAGAATTTCTAGGGGTATTTTCTCAAACTTTGGATGTCGAACGTGAACTTATTTGTTGCCCCCAGCGCTCCTAAAATAAAAACTTCACTAATCCAGTTGACGAGCTCAGCCATCGCCCGAAGGGTCGTTAACAGGATGTCAACGACTCAGCATAGGATCAGGATGATCCTTATGCTGAGCATGCGAGCACGTCGAGAAGCGCAGGTGTTCCCGGGTGCGAATGCCGAAAAGACAAGGGCTTCAACAGTTAACAACGACGGGCACCTGCCCTGGCTTCCATCCGAGAGGCGTCTGTTTTCGATATAAATTTGCCAACTACGGTATAGCAAAAAAAACAAACATCGATACTATGCCACTCTATTAACACCAGGAGATTTCACCATGAAAAACACTTTTGAAATGAAGCTCTTTCTCACGCAGAAGTCACTGCAAGGATTTACACTGATTGAATTGATGATTACGGTGGCAATCATCGGAATTATTGCTGCTATTGCCATTCCTTCCTATCTGGATTACACACGCAAAGCACATTTTGCTGAATTGGTTCAGGCGACAGGGCCTTACACTGTAGGTGTGGCCGATTGCTTTCAGTCGGGTGGGGGCCTAGAAAATTGTAATGCTGGTTCAGGAGGTATTCCGCCTGCAATTACAACACCCGTTGGCAGAATTGCGAGTTTAGGTGTGGACAAAGGGCAGATTATTGTAACACCCGTCGCTGCAAAAGGATTGCAGAGTTCAGATACCTACATTCTGAATCCAACCATTAATAACGGAACAATCACTTGGTCCGCATCTGGGGGTGGTGTGATCAAGGGTTATGCAAAATAATATCAGTGGATTTGAATATGAGCTTAGAAAAAAAATCCATTCCCATTCTCAGAGGCTTTGCACAGTATCTAGTTCAGGCTCAACATTTAACTTCGGAACAATGTCATACCATTCATTCTCAAGCCGTCTCTCACCAACTCAGTTTTATTTCAGAATTAATTCAGAGCCAATCTCTACAGGAAGATATTATTGCTATGAGCATTGCTCAATTTTTTGAATTAAAGATGGCGGATCTCAGCCAGTTTCAACATTCACATTGCTCAAAAGATTGGTTGAAGCTAGCTCTGGTTCAAGAATCCCAAGGATTTCCATTCTGCGAAAATGAACAAAGCATAACCTTCGCCGTCTTTGACCCCACCCTTCCTCTGCTCAACGATTTAAGGTTCTTTACGGGTAAAAATATTGAACTTGTGATCGTTGAAGCCAAGAAACTTCGAATTCTGATCGAAAGCTTTTCTCAAAAGGATCTGAACCAAGCTTTAAAAAAGCTGACACTTATCGACGTTGATTCTCACCTCCTTAACAGCCCAATGAGTCTCACTGAGAGCACTTTAAATGCACCTGTTGTTCGGGTTATAGACAAGATCATAGACGATGCCATTCATCAACAAGCCTCTGACATTCATTTTGAACCCTCTGCTGAACGCTATTGCGTAAGATTTCGTCGGGATGGGATCCTTAGCACGATCTCAGAATTACCGATTAAATTATCACCGATAATCACAGCTCGATTAAAAATTTTAGCCAATCTGGATATTTCAGAACGTCGTCTGCCACAAGATGGTCGATTCCATCGACAATTTTCGGGACAACGAAAAATCGATTTTCGCCTCAATACCTGCCCGACTCTACATGGTGAAAAAATTGTGATCAGAATATTAGAATCGAAACAAAATTACCTTTGCATCGAATCTTTAGGATTGAACGAGTCTCAAAAATCGCTTTTTTTAAAAAAATTGAATCAACCCCAAGGCATGATTTTAGTCACGGGACCCACAGGCAGTGGAAAAACCACCAGCCTTTATGCAGGATTAAATCACCTGAACAATCAAGAAAAAAATATATCCACCGTCGAGGATCCTATTGAAATTCAAGTGTCGGGTATTAATCAAGTTCAGATTAATCTCAAAACGGGTTTAACTTTTGCCATGGCATTACGAGCCTTTTTACGCCAGGATCCCGATATCATGATGGTCGGTGAAATTCGCGATTTAGAAACAGCAGAAATTGCCATCAAAGCCGCTCAAACAGGCCATCTTGTGCTCTCCACTTTGCATACCAACAGCGCAGCAGAGACTATCATTCGATTAATCAATATGGGAATTGCCCCTTACAATATTGCAAGCTCCGTGACCTTAATTATTGCCCAGCGATTACTACGTCAGCTTTGTCCGCACTGCAAAAAAAGGGATACCATTCCAATCCCTGCATTAATCGAAGCTGGGTTTGATCAATTAGAGCTACAAGATTTACATATTTTCTCAGCCAATGATAAATCTTGTCGCCACTGTGAAAATGGTTACCGTGGCAGAATTGCATTATTCGAAGTGCTGCCCATTTCAGAAAGGATGGCTCAACTCATGATGGGAGATTGCAATGCTCAAGCTTTAGCACATCAAGCTCAGCGTGAAAAAATTCCCAACTTGCGTCAATCCGGGTTGGAAAAAATTCGTGAAGGTCTGACCAGTCTCTCTGAGCTGAATCGCATTTGCCCAGGTTGAAACAATGTCTCGCATCAATCACACTGATATCATTATTTTTACTCGGCATTTATCCACCTTGATATCGGCTGGAATTCCGTTGATTTCAGCTTTGGAATCCATTGCTATCTCTCACCATAAGCTCTCGATGAAAAAGTTATTATTCACACTGCAATGCCATATCTCAGAAGGAAAATCTTTAGCTGAATGTTTCAAAACATTCCCAACTCTCTTCGACCCTTTATTTTGCCAATTAATCCATGTGGCAGAGCAATCCGGCACATTGGATATCATACTCAGTAGAATGGCTCAATCACTTGAGCAATCCGCTTCATTAAAGAAAAAAATCAAGAAAGCCCTGACCTATCCTTCTGCGCTTTTAGCGCTATCAATCCTGGTTTCAGTTTTCTTAATGCTCTTTATCGTACCGGAGTTCGAATCTCTCTTTGCTTCATTCGGAGCCCAATTACCGGCAATCACTCGTTTCCTTATGGCGCTCTCAAATTTTTTACTACAATACAGCTGGCTTTTAATGACACTGACAGCGATTGCAACTCTAACAATAAAATATTCATTCTCACACTGTAGTATTTTTAAAGCTCTGATCGACAATATTATTTTTAGACTTATTTTTATAGGGCCTTTAATGCAAAAAACGCTATTAATCAGATTTTCCCGAACTTTAGCCATCCTATTAAACGCCGGCACCCCGCTGGTCGATGCACTCACTCTGCTGGCTACAATTATTAATTCATCCATCTATAAAAAAGCCCTCGTCACAATAAGTCATCAAGTGATGAGCGGTCAATCACTTCAACAATCACTGATTGAAAGTGGATTATTTCCACCACTTTTCATTCAATTAATTGGAGCGGGCGAAAGCACCAGCTCATTAGCTTTTATGTTAGAAAAAATAGCAACCTATCATGAGGAAGAATTAGATCAGATTAGTAGCAATTTCAATCAATTATTAGAGCCCATTATTATGCTGATATTAGGAGGCATTGTAGGATTTTTTGTAATTGGTTTATACCTGCCCATCTTCAAATTAGGCTCTATTTTTTAGAGAAGTCACCCACTGCGGTTTGGCTTGGTGATGTGACTTGTTGGTTTTGACCTGCAGATTTAGCCATACTTTTGCGACGTAACGACCTATTTCCGGAAAACTTACTGCCAGTGACATCTGCAGCCGCTTGATCAGCAAATCTTTGTACCTCTCTGTCACGGGGGCTACCACGAGCACTGCCATTTGGCGATTGTTTAGCACTACCTGCGGGGCTAATTCTCGTACTGCCAGAATGACTTCCTGGCATTGAAGATGAACTTTGTTCTAGCCCTAGATTATTAGTCCTTCCGGGTTCAGATCGCACTGTGCCAGGTGACTGACTCAAATTCACTTCTGCCTGCCCTGAAGCTGATCTTCTAGAATTCAAGCGTGGTGATTTTGGAACCGCCCCCGTAGTTGAGGTCGAATCATGGTGTGGGCTTGACCATAGCCCCTGACCTGAAGTACTTGAAGTCAAGTCAGTGCGCGGGCTAGAGTTTGCAGAAGAAGGTTTAGCTCGGATTTCACCACCAGCACCGCTGAGTGGCGATGGAAGTACTCTAGCTGGTGGACTTGATGTATTTCTTTGACTCGACGAAAAGAAAGCTGCTCCACCACTGTCTCCATCTAAAGATAGGGGCGTTGAACTGCTTTGAGTTTGGGAAACGAATCCATTAGTCCTAGTTTTAGGGCGGGAGTAGAAAGCGCAATACTTCGCACTTAATTGTCCATAGATGTATAAAAAGCTCGTTCGATCAGTACAAACTTGATAAAGATCGGCTTTACCTATAAATTTAACCATAGCTTGAACTTCTTTTAATATCTGCTGGCTCTGACGTAGCAATAAATAAGAAAACTCATGTATGGGAGTCATTTTTTCAGAGTGATCTTTGTCAGGGGGATGTATCGTTCGAATTACCTGAATTTCAGCGATGAAATCTTGGAGTTGTGTCGAAGGTCGGCCTATCTCATCACTTAATACATTGGGCTGGTATTTATCTATATATTCTAGCGTGTTTATCCGTTTAGGGTATATGGTATCCCTAATTATTAATAAAGGTGAATCAGCCCACCAGCCCTCAACTTGATTAATAAACTCCTCCATTGTAGAAAGATCGAATTCTTGACTCTCCAACTTAGCCAACTCTGGAATGATATTTCTCACCATGATTTCTAATGTCATTGTAAAATCAAGTACACAATGAATTAAGTTTTGATCAATGGAAATCAAAGAAAAAAGATAGTGCCGCACCATGAATGAGGTATAAAGAGGCAAATCTAGGAAGGGCTGGTTATTACAATGATGCAGATTTTTTTGATTTTCCGCTTTAGTTGCTGCATCGATACTTTTTTGCATTAATTCCGCTTCTTCTGAAAAACTGAAAACTCCGTCTACCAGAGCCTTAAAAGCCCCTTGATAGGGATTTCTATTGAGAGTATTGAGACGGGCATAATCTGTATGTGAATTTTTCAGAACTAAACAGGCACCATTGAGATACATATAATAGATTTGATCATGAGGAAAAGCTAATAACTCTTTGACAGGGAAACCTGAACTGTCACCTGAAGTGGTTTTATTTTTCTCTGAGCTCTGAATCTTAGCATCCATGATAGGAAGTCGATCTAATTGAGAGATATCAACAAATTCATCTTTTGCAGGACCGACCAATACCAATTTGCCCCCCTGCCCGGAACGTGAGCAAATGAGCTCTAACCTGGAAAGGCCTGTCATCCTATCAGAAACTGATTGCTGAAGATTTCCTCCCAGCATAGTCGGGAGATGATTCGATGGAATTGATAGAAGCCGATCATGCAAATCGATCCAATCAATCTTTGACGTGGAATTATTTTGAGTGAATGAATTTGTTATTCGCAATAAGTTCAAAAATGCAATAAAGATCGGCAAAATTTGCTTGAAATTCTCCTGAAGTAATCTCACCAGTTGTTGGAGGTCTTCATTATTACCCGCTCTTGGCGTATTTTGACCACTGGATGAACTGCTGATTTTTTCTTCCATAATGCCTCTCGTTCAGGTTAAAGTACCTGGCTATTCAATAACCCAGCGTCTTCCTTATCAAAACTAAAGTCATTATCACCACCACCAAATTCTGAGTGCCCACGCCCCTCTGAACTACTCTGACTTCTCGGTGATGGATTAGCTTTTTTAACAAGCTGATCATCATGAGAATTGATATTATTACGCATTGCTTTGGATATTGCCCAATGGCTCATATGTGACTTAAATAAATCACTGAATAAATAACGAGCACTGGCCAAACCCACCCCAAAAACAACACAGCCTATAATAGTACCCACAGCCCAACCATATTCTGCTGCTGGTGGCCCTAAGACAAAACCACCCCCAGCCCCTCCTGATAGCAACTGGCCTACAATAAATCCAACGACAGCACCAACGATCATGCCAAGTAATGCACAAACAGCAATGCCCGCCCAAGTTTTCCAGGTATTTGAATAAAGGAGATACCTCAGACACAGTGCAAAATTCGTTGCGGCCTCCTCTTTTTGAACTGCCGAGGGTTGCTGTTGTTTTGAATAGCTATCCGCAACATTTTCAATCGAACTCACTAAACAAAGTGCTTTTAACTTAAGCTCTATAGCCTGTGTAGTGTTTTGACGGCCCACCAAACAATAATCACTGTGTACTTTAGAGCAAAGATCACTCAGTGATTTTTGAATCCCTTGATCTTGAATATTCGAATGAATTTTTTTCTCGGTTTCGTTAAATAATCTAAGAAAAATTCGCCCTTCGGTATCGCGTTCCAATAACTTTTTTAAAATCGCTATTTGTACACTGTTATCTTGCTTGTTCAAAACCTTATTACGCCATGCATTCAAAGCAAGAGTAAAAAGCTCTTCTAATATATCTTTCTTCTTGCCCTCCTCAGCATTATTACCCTGTAATATAGCCTCAGAATTCTTGGGCTGAAAAATTGCCCCTACTTCATTGGGGAATTTTTCAAACAAATAAATAACTAAGCTCAGATCTGAGTTCATTATTGCTCTATGTAGCGATGAGACATAGTTACTTTTATTGTTTGATCGTTCCTGATCAGGAATGAGTTTCGCACCATTAGCGGCTAAGAGATCAACAATCGCTAATGCGCTTTCTTCACATGCAATGTCTAGCACTGTCTTATTGTCACGATTGAGCTCAGCGACCCAGGGAATTTGTTTGGGTTCAGGTTTTTGAAGATCTATTATTTTTTTAATCAGCTCGAGGTGGGTTCTATTTTCAGGATCAGCACCGTGCACAGCAAGATGTAAAAAAGTGTTCCCGGCTTGATCGGATATTTTACTTATTTTCTCAGGCAATAACACTATAAGCTTATCGAAGTACACCAAATCTTTATAATGAATAAGGCATTGAAACGCATTCAGTTTAAGTCCTGATAATGGCAGTTGCTGAGACACATTGTTGTAACAGCTGGAAAGCATAGGTTCTTTACCTGTACGCTTTTTCCCACTGATCTTCGGCAAACTGATCAACCAGTCGATGAGTTGCTGCCGTTCTATTTTGTAGTGATCATCATTTTCATGTTCGTAAAATTCAATGGCGGCACAGAGGGCATCTACTCTATTTTTACTGTGTTCCAACAGGATTAGGATACTCTCCTTATCACAAGCATCAACAGCTAGAATAAGGGGGGTAAATCCATCTATATCAGCAAAATCTACAAATTTCCCTGCCTCATTGTTTAATAGCATCCTTAGAATCTGATGATCACCGGTTTTTGCCGCATTGTGCAACAGTGTACGATTTTTTTCCCACACTCTATCAATACGTTTCGATTTTGTTTCATCCCACTGAGTCCAGATTCCTTTCAAACGATCTGGCGGTAAGTCCAGAACCTCATTTCTAAATTGAACGTCTAATTCAAGATCTTCATATTTATGTTCGCCAAAATTATCAATAGCAGCGCTAATTAATCTGATGTCTTCTGCGACTGCCCCATGTTCTTGGCTTAAACGTACCTGCTGACTGTCCTCATCCTCTGATTCATAGTGGCTTGGACGACCATCCTGAATGTACTCAATCTTATCGCCCAGACCACCATCCTGAAGCGCTTTAACTTGAGTAAGTTTTGTAGCAAGTTCTTGAGAATCCACACTGTGCTCACTACCATCACCACCCTTTTTGCGTGTTTTTTGTCGCGAATCCGCAGACGATTCTTGACTAGCCCCCTTTCCATGTGCGGCAGCAGCTGAGCCCACTGCTTTCCCAGATCCCGTTTGACCATCCTCTGAGGAATGCTGAACTTCACAGCTCATTTCCATCGATCAACCTCCGTATTGACTCGTCACCTAAGAAAAAACCTTAGGTATTAGAACTATCCTCGGAGCAGCTTAACAAAGTTTTTGAGTCTTTACTAGACAGAATGCCGCCAAGTTGCGATTATAGCTGGATTCGGCATCATCAAGGGAATTAAGATGTTAAAGCGATCCAGTGCAGCCACCGTAGAATCTACAAAGCCTGTTTTTGGAGCAATACAACAAGGTGATTTAGCCAAAGTTAAGGCGCTGATTGCAGAAAATAAGAAATTATTGAATGAACCTAACGATGAAGGAAAATCCCCCTTACACGTTGCAGCCGCCTTAGGGCATACCACCATTGTAGATTATTTGGTGGGGGAGGGCGCAAATGTTAATTTTATGAACAAATTCGATAAGCGAGGTAGTTTTCGCAGACTACCTTTGCATGATGCTGCCAAAGGGGGGCATGCAGCCGTAATTCAGTGTTTGGCTCAACGTCAAGCCGAGCTTAATGTAAAAGATGGTCAAGGTTGTACCGCCTTACATTTAGCAGCCGGATTTACCCATCCTCCGGTAGAAGACGACGTAGATCTTAAACAACAGCACCTAGCTAATGAGCAGCGATTTCTAGGCGTCGTTAAGGCCCTTTGCAATCAAGGCGTGGATTTCGATCTGAGAAATCAAAGAGAAGACAGCCAAATCATAGGAAGAACAGCCTTACATTTAGCGATCGTAAAAGAACATCGATTAATAGCGCTGGAATTAATTGATCGCGGTGCGAAGATTGATACAAAAGATAATGATGGCCGTTCTCCTTACTTCTCCGCTTATCAATTAGGACTCTGGGACATCTGCGAAGCTCTAGTTCATCGCCTAGAAGTTGAGGACCAAAAAAAACCCAATACTGATTCTTATTTCAAAAGGTTAGGGCTGGATTTTGTTGATGCTGATGGCCGCATCCTTCTACATGATGCAGCCATGAGCGGAAATCATGAACTGGTTTCTCTCCTTTGTAAATTAGGCGCCAATCCTAATGCAAAGGATAAAGACCGAAAAACACCGGTATTCATGGCAGCCAGCGAGGGTCACTCAAAATCTGTTGAGCTACTACTCGCCGCAGGTGCAAACCCCACGATCAAAGTGCGATACAGTGAGAAAACAGCTCTCGATAAAGCGCGCAAAAAAGGGCATCAAGACTGTATTAAACTCATTGAGACCTGGCTAGTTCAACATCCTCAGGAAGATACCAACCTCCCCACAGAGTCTTCTGACGAAGCCCAGGAAGATACTGTTGATACTATTCCTGATCAAACAGCAGAGCAGGGAGAAAGCAGCAGGACTGAACCTGTTCCAATAGATACTAGTTCGCTGACTTCTACCATGGCCCTCATTTCTCAGTTCATCGAAGAAAATTCCGTACTCAATGCCGAGCTAAATGCTCAAATTAAAACATTTTTTGAAGCACTCTGCCCTCCCTTGTCTGCGGACATAGAGGAATTATTGTCTCTGCTGTTGAAAAGTCCCGAAGCAGACCCCTGCACACTTAGAACCCAATCTAGAAAAAATATTTTGCACCTGATCGCAGAATTTGATCCCAGAGGTTTGCTTCTCCCCGTGGTAGAGAAACTCAGCGCTTCACAAATTTCAACCTTACTGAGCCAAAAAACCGCTGCAGAAAAATATCCCTACCAATGTGCTTCTGAGCAAGCGCATTCTAAATTAAATGATTTTTGCTGGAAGCAAATGCTCCAATCTCATGAAAGAACTTCTCGATTCCGAGAATCACTTCATGGCGATGGCGATTTTATAGAATGGCTGCTAGGACTTAAGCATTTTCCTAAAAAGATCCCACTCCTTTTCGCGGTTATGGCGGACTTATATGATGAAATTTCGAGCCCCCAAGTTCAGCGACAGAATACTCCTTCAGATAAACACCGATTTTTCTCAAGCTCGCCTATGAGCATCGGGGCTAGAAATTCCCAGGACCACCCTGCTTCTAAAGTCATTGATCGGCGCAAACGATTACTACACCGAATTTTTCACGAATTTGATTGGCCCGATGAACTCATTGAAGCCATAGCGCGAATAATAGGCTCTCGTCCTCCACTGAACTCTGATCAAATAAAAGAAAAATCCAAAGAACAACAGTTACTGGATTTGTTGATTTCTGAGACTACACTACCTCATCAACCCTCTCCCCTCCATAATCACGCGCTGGTTATTTTAACACTAGCCTGCCAGAGTTTGGAAAATAATCCTGAAAAAGGCAAATTTCCTCAACGAGCAAAATTAGAGACACAATACCGTGAGCAGTTTCAAAAACGTTCGGAAGAAATGCTCAAACGAGTCTCAGCGCTCTATGATTACTTATGCTCGATCTCCCCTGACCTGGGTAGTTCATTTATCAAAAAAATCGTTAAAAGCGAATCTTTATTGAAATTTTCACTGCAAAAAGCGCTATCTGGCGAGGGCTGGTGGACTGTTGAAATTCCTGAACAATTCGAGGAAACACTTCTGCTTCACTTCAAAAAATCAGGGAAATCGGCAGTTTATTGACATTAACAACACAACAGGTACACTCACCATGCTAAATCCGCCATCTAAATAGTTTAACTATTCAAACAGGAGAAAAAACGATGGAAGAGTCCAAGAGACGTTATGAAAAACTGCAAGATTTTCAGCTCAACGATGCACCGCACAGTGTGATCGATGCGCTATACGCAACCTATCAATCTCGCACCTATTCTTGTTGTTTGCGCTTTTTTTGTTGTTGCTGTGTACCTGGTGTTGAAGAATTTACAGCAGAATCACTGAGACAGAGCGGAGAGACTGTTTTAGCCGATTTAGTCGAAGCGTTAGAAAAGATAAAAGTGGCAAAACCAAATTCTCAGAGGCTCAGATACCTACAATCAAATCCGCAAGCTCTATTACAGGGTGAAATTCAAAAAACAAAAACCCTCATTAAAGGAGTCAAAAACAAAACACTATATCGGGGTCTCCATGAAGATTACATTAGCGCTATCACTAACATCCAAGATCCAATTTTTGAAGTAGACGATCCAAAGGAACTACACGACGCTGAAAGTATTGATTCATTTGAAGCTGATTTATAATCTTGGATAATAACGGATTATTTTCTGTCATTAAAAGAAGAACTTGAATGATGTTCAGAATCAACGGATGATCCTGGAACAGAAATAGGAGATCCCCCCATCCGGTTTCGACGAAGTGGAGCCCGTCTAGACTCACCCTCTCTTAACGATGATACTTGCCTAGACACTTGACGAGCAACCGGAGAGGTCTCCAGAAAAATAAAATCATCTGCTAATTGATAGATATCCAGAACTTTTCGAATCCTCGCGCTTTTTTCATACATGGTAGAAGACAAAATTATCTCTAATGAAGTATAGGATACCTTAAACGATCCAATGAATTGAGTATTCTGCTCAAACACCTCCTCAACATAATCTGGATTCTGTTCATACAAGATCGTCAAAATTAAAGCAATTCGAGGAAATAAATAAGTTTGATTCAAATAAGTATCTGTATTGAATGCACGAATATACTGGATAAGAATTTTCACATAGTCCATTCTCGTAAAGAGCTTCAAATGTGATAGATCGCAGAGAAAGAATAGCTCACAGATCAGAATTGCTAAATCAGGGTCGATTTCTCCTCCCTCTGGAAATACCACTTCAAGCCCAACCTCTGAAATCATAAATCTCACCGTTCGGCTGACATCAGCCCTTCTGCAAGAATCAAAATCAATCTCCTTGGAAATATGCTGATTCACAAGGTCTTCGGATTCTGGATAGTACTTCAATAAATAATAAACTGCATTTAAAATAAAGCCCGTCGGGTTGCTTTGATTAAGAATGGCATTACACAATACTCGAGGATTCAGCTTGTGGGCAAACCATCCTTTTAGCGCTGCGCTATCAATTTTAAGATGATGACCTAAAATGAGTAAATTGATCACTTGCCTTGGTGCTAAATGTTCAAAATCTGAGAGCGATTCAAGATACTGCCTGAGTGAATCTGAAGATGGTTCACAATAAGGTAGCAGCCCTACCACTTGCTCATTTGAAGCAGATTCAGCAATCCTCGAGCATAACTGCATATTTAATTGCCTGCAAAGTTGGGGCCTTGAATGACGAATAGACCAACTCAGCTCTTCCAAATCCATCACGCCCGAATATTGATCTTGATGAGTTTTTTTTACAAGAGATAAATCCTTTCCTAAATAGATAAAAGGCCTATATTCCCGCACTAAAACAGTATCAACCATAAGCCTGCCACACAAAATTTTCATCAGATCTTCAGCGATTTCGGATCGTCCAAATAGCACCACAAATTTGGCTATCAAACGAAGATCCGCTCGAGTCATCAGGATTTTTAGCAAATCATGAGAATTTAGAATGGCGACTCTAACGTCGATATTTTGAAATGCCTTCAGCAGGCAGCCATCAATCCAATGATAATATAGATCGGGGTTTGAAAGCTCGATTTGATTGAGCTCTTGAACGAATGCAGCTGTATTGAATTCTTTGAAATCAGTCCGTCGTTCAAAATCAGTATCACCGAGAATCTGAATAAATGCTCTGGCGCGTTGGTAGTTTTTTATTTGCACTTGATCTAAACTCTCAGGATCAATACAGTCTGTAAGCTCTGGGCAAAGAGTTAACAAACAAGCTATTTCGATCCAGCTGGATTGTGTCGGATCAAAAAAACACTCTATCCTTTGGGGATATTCGACAATATCACGTTGAACTTTTTGTATAAGTTCCAACTCTCTTCTAATGAGCTCACTTTCGTTTGTGTCTTTTTTACGCATACCATCAGGCATATTCACATAGATAGCTAGTGCTTTTTCTAATTCTTCTTGACGAGAATGCAGAGCAATAAGCAATAACATCAGATGTTCGCCTGAGGCCTCGGATATCAAAGCATTAAATTCATCTGATTCAAAATCACAATCACCCATAATTAATAAGCCAAATGCATCCGGGTTGTGTATTAGAGATTTAAGAATAAAAAATCGATCCTTATTCGACCCCAAGGCCCTTTCTACGACGGTTACCACTTCCTCCTTCTTCAAAAGCCTTAACAGCGGGACGGTGTTGAAAATATGGTTGATTCGAGGGTCGGAATGATGATCAATCACACAACTGACAAACGCCAACAACAGCTCTCTGTTTGGATGCTCACGGATGATACTGAGAATAGATTCCGTTCGAACAATATAAACTAATCGTGGCTCCTCTTGTAGCCATTCAGACAAACGAAACATTTTGAGTGATGTATCCCAAATCGTTTCGAACCGTCTCTTTTTTCTAAGTCCATGTAAGAATACCGTAATCAGAACTTCAACTGCTAACCGATGCGTAGCCTGTGATACTGCAGGATAGTGATTCTCCAAAACAATAGCGCAAAAAGTCTGGCAGAACTCAGAATCACGCAGCGAAAGATAATAAGATTCAAAATAGCGCTTAAGAGTAGATTCTTTGCATACTGAAAGCAAACGTCGTTCGGTCCTAGAAAATTCCAGAGGCCAATTCTTCCGGAATGCTTTATGGTATCGAGAGAAATATTTGAGCAGCTCATCTGGAACTGTGTCCGCTAGAGAACAGAGTCTTATAAATAATTTCTCTGATCTATTGATAGCAATCGTCGCTGCATCTCTTGAAACCTTGTCTTCGTTCTGTAGCAAAAGTGAATGCAAATGATCTGCTTGAAATAAGCATTCAGGTAATTCTTGAATAGACTGCTTTTTATTTCTTAATTCATCCCAAATTCCTGGATGAGCGCTCATCAGATCGGCGATTCTATGAGCATCTAGTCCAAATCGCATCGGAGCCTCTGTAGTTAGAAGCCAATGGGCAAACTCTCTAAAGTACAAAGCAAAAAGAAAAATCCAATTATTTTCTCTAAAGAGCTCCAAGAGCCTCTCAGCCTTGATGAGAAAATTTAGACTCCTTTTCTCTTCATCATTAAGAACTGAAAACAAAGCAGAAAATTTTAGTAGATCATTATTCTCTCTCTCCCTGAAAAAAAGATTCACTACAGTTTCTTCCCATGACTGCTGAGAAATGTCAGATCTGACAATCCTAACATATTCTAGTAGAGCCGTTAGAGAGGCGTAGATACTGACATTCCCCATATGCCAAAATTTTAATAATTGGAGATAACTCTTACAAAGAGGATCTGAGCATAAGCGTACAAGCAGCACAGGAGATTTTAAGACTTCTCTTATCAATAAACGATTCATTCTCATCACTAATACTAGTCTCAGTGTATTTTTATCCGCAATCAGCTTCCTTATAAGATTTGAGAAATCAGTTATATTTTCAAAGTCTTTTGTTATTTGACGAATCGCAATCTCATCGTTAGGATCGAAAATCTCATTATCCTGAATTTTTTTGATAAGCCCTTTGCCAAGATCACGTATAATCACAGATCGAGCATTCGAATCATAGACTTCAAGGACTGCCCCAGAACAAGTCACATTGATAAACTCCATCTTGGGCTCAAAAAAGCCTTTGGAGCTCGCACTACTTCTGAGACTGAGTCGAAAAGACGCTGTTGATTTGGCTAAAACTGGCATCCCACTACTCTCAGGCGCGATTTCAACATCTTGATCAGCCTCTGCATCTTGAACTCTATAAAAGGCCACAATTTTCCTAACAACATGAATCTGTATTTCAGACTCTTTTGAATTGCTTTCTAAATATATTTCATTCGACTGTACGACTCGTCCAACACGATTTTTTTTCAGAAAAAAATCAGAAAACTTATTGGCTTGATTCACAATTAAAAGACAATAAGGGCCTAAAAGCGGTAGTAATTCGGGCTGATCAAATTCTGATGCTCTCAATCCCTGGCCAAGCACTTCAAAAAAATCTTCTTCCGTATAGACTCTGCCAAAATCAATACGATGACCATTGATGGTCAGCCCATTCAGGACAGGTTGAACTCGTCGATTTTTTATCTGAGGCCGCTCCAAAATCTGAATAGGATTATCGATCACACAAAGAATTAGAGGTCGATATTGCCGCACTAAATCTGTTCTATATACTTTTTTAACCAAAGAAAAACAGGCCCTATATTTTTCTTCAGGGGTATCACTAGTACGGATAACATAAGCTAATAATCGATGAATTCTACATTTACTCATATTTTTAGCATCGAACCATTGATTAATTGTTTTTACCGTAAATTCATCCGGTTTTAATTTTAGAAAAAAATTCTCGAGTTCTTCAATTTTATCCTGGACAAATTGAGGATAACATAGGCAAGCTTCTTTAAGCTCAGTTAGATCTGCTTGGTAAACGACAAAATCATCAAGTTCGGTTCTCTTTTCCATCTCAACTTCCGGTTCAGCCTCTTTCATTTGTCCCCCCAGGGTCTTTCGCAAAGGCTTTTTGGAGATAGATATTAGCAAGATGTTTATTAGGAATTTTCAATGAGCAGGCACGCGCATTAACATAGGCCAGAGCCGGTTGTAAATAATTAGGGTCAGTAGCCGCTTTTTCAAAGGTACTCAGCGCTTCCGTATAACGCTTTTGACGACAAAGAAATGCCCCATAATTATTGAGTGCCGGCCCTTTCACAGAACCTAATTCGATAGCCCTTTGATAATGTAATTCGGCTTGAGCTAAATCACCGGTTCTTTCTAAAAAATAGCCCATACCAGACCACACCATAGATTCATCAGGTGCCTCATTTTTTGCCTGTAAAAAATGTTTTTTCGCTAGGGCCATTTGGTTTTTATCAAGGTATGCAAGACCCAGTTGTACATTTATTTTTGCTGCATCGTTTAAATTTTTACTTGCAGCACAACCAACAAGTTGCAAAACTAAAATTAAAACCAACGCCAGTCTATATGGGAAAAATCTTATATTCTTAGTGTACCGCATGAGTGTGCTTCCATAATGCTAAGCCACTACAGCGCATAAAAGAAGGGCCTGCAGCTTTTAAAAATTCGGCATCAACATCTGCAGAAACATCGAGATTCAACAAGGGATTACCCACAATAACCGGTAGTTGCTGTTGTTTTTGCACATAATATGCCAATTCAGGAATGATAGCGCAATCGCCACACAGAATAAGTTGATCACAAAGATCATGGCCACTGGCCAGATAATATTCAAAACATTGATTAATTCGGACATTAATCCCAGGTGCTAAGAGGCAGGCAAGTTTGTTTCGATCGTTGCTCTGATGCGTTTTTAAGTGAGTATTATTCTGTTGTTCTGAGCGCGCATAAATGAGGTCTTGCCCTTGAGAGACTTGAAAAACAGTGCTTTGCTCATCGAGATTCAACATCGCCGTAGTGCAGAAATTGGGGTTTAAGGGTAGTTGATCTGCCAATAGTGTAGTTGCTCTGTGCAGAGCAAGGTATTCAACATCAACCACCGCGGGGCTAATAGTCGCTTCATCCAATGCTTCTATAAAATGGTTGACTCGATCTTTATAGCAAGCCACCAATAAAATCTTAAACCACCTTGACTCCTCATTGCTTACACCAAAATTGTAAAAATCCAGACTATACTCACCCCTATATTTATTAAAATATTTTTCAGCTTGGCTATGAACAGCAAATTCCAATTCTGAACCACTGAGATTTGAGGGAATTTTTAGTTCTTTGAGTAGCGCATCTGCACCACTAAGAGAAACTACAGCTTTAGCTATTTTTTGTACTGAACTCGTCATAATTGCAGCCTGTTTTATGCGCAGATCAGGCCTATCCCCTGCAAATTCGAGTAAATAAATAGCGCCAGGCCGCCAATCAATACCGATAAAGTGAGGTTGTATTTGATTTCTGTGTTTCTGCAACGAGAATTTCCTTCTCTCATTAGTCTATTAACCCAGACTATATCGGCATCCCAGCCCCATTGCAATACCGCTGTCCCGGTTTTAAAGGCATTGAAGATAACACCCAATTATGATAGTTTCTACTTACTCAAAGAAGTGTATTCATTGATCAAACAGGGAGGTAAGAAAAATGAATATCGAGAATCTGGTCAATGCGCTCTCTAAAATCTTACCTACTGAAGGTCGTGGCTCGATGGCTGGCCTATTTCAGAAAATTCGTGCGATTTTACTTTCAACGCCTACTGATCCTGAGCAAACCACACAAAAACAGGATGTCCGTACTGTTCTACTCTCAAATCCCGCTGATCCTGAGCCCTCTGTTACCATCGTCGAAACACTGCTCATCGAAGCCATCAATGGAGCCTCAGATGCAACCACTAAAAATACTTATCGCTTAGCACTAAAAATCGTTTTAGTGAATCGGGGACATTTCACGGATGAGATTGGAACCCTTGAAAAACTGTTACTCACTTTGCCTCATGAAAATCCTGCCTGTAATCCCGACAACAAAAATCCGAATTATCCTGCGAATGACCCTAGTCTTTGGGCTTTTATCAATAAAATTCGCCTCAAAATTTCTAATTGCCTCGATCAAAAGGCAACATTCACAACAACCATGGAAGATAAGTTTCTAGAACTATTACAACTTCTTACAGCTCTCAAAGAAAAATATGAACGCCTAGGCCCCGACCCACTCGATGAGTGTTTTGCCAAAGATCGTGAAAGAGCAACCAAATTACACCGTTTCAAAATTGATTATTTGAAAAAATGTATGTCCACATTAAGAGATAACAGAGTACTCAGAACCTCTATAGAACACTCTATTTGGGCCTCTGCCATAATTCAAACTCAAGACGACTTGCAACACGTTAAATCAGATGCATTTAAAAAAGATCTTCCTGTGAGTCACGACAAAAAAAATGATGTAATCGCTGGAATTATTGATATGCATTCCACTCGGCTCACCTATTTTTCTAATCGCTCTAAATTGCTCTGTGAACCTATAGGCTATTACGCCGAAAATCAATTAATGGAATTATCTGCGCAACCTGTACTATCCGCACGTCGCAAGAAAAGTCCGTATCAAAACATGGACTTTGAACAGCTTAAAGATCAAGCCACCGCCGAGCTGACTAAAAAACGATTAGTGGATATCAATAATTTTTTAACAGCACAGTCGCTCATCATCCAAAATCAGACAAATAAAGAGGAATTGATAAAAGCATTTGACCTGGCATCTCAATTACTTGAAAATAAAAATCCATTGGGTCATTTTATCGAGATTTGTACCCTCACTCTAACGAGCCCTCCAACAACAAAAGAACGATGGAATCAGTACTTTCAGAAACTTCAAGATATTCCTATTTCTGCATGCTGGCGATCACAAATAGCAGAACTCTGGTTCTGCCTATCGGTATTTTTCGGTACACGTGAATCAAATTTTATCTTTTACAGAGAGGCTTCTATTCAATGTGCAAGACAAATCACTGATCGCTTTGGTAAAAAAGCGGACCTCCTTTCTAAATTGCAACTAGCCACTCTGTATAGAGAAGTAGAACTCATCGCTTCAATTCAGAAAGATCTTCAGGCTTTAGAACTAAATGCTAGCGAAACAACCTCCGCTTCTTCAGATAGAGTATTGTATCCTAAACTTTGTCAATACTACTATTGCAAATTTAAATCATCTAGGTCTGAGCAAAAATCCACATCTTCATACTTAAGTACTACTGCTCAATATTGTGAACTTATCCGAGATGATTATCCATTTGGCTTGGAATGTGTGATTCAATGGCTGCAAAAACCCACTCTGGCGGAGTATCCAGTTATCGCCGAAGCTGTTGTGTCAAAGTATGGAAAGAAATCTCAAAACCCTCTTCATCTATGCGAGACCGCATTCAGAGGAACAGCTTTTAATCGATATTTGATGACTTGGGGCCCCCTCTACGCGGCTGGACTTAATAACAGATATCTCAGCGATCAAACAGATACTTGGCTGGAACAAGGCTTAAAACCTAATGACATTCTGGTTAAATTACTGAGTGAAATTCGTTTGCAATTATACACGGTTCTTTACCATAGCCCTATTCTTGTTCCAGGTGCTTATCATTATCTTAACTCGCTGGATTCTGAAATTTATGATGTGCAAATCCAGTTTCTCGAATCTCTTGAAGCAGATTCCAATACTAAAGAATTTGCCTTCTGTAGAGGCAGACCCGGTTTACTGTATGCCATTTGGGCTGAAGAGGCATTTAGAGCAAACAACTTATATCTCGCAAACCTGTTTGCCAACAAATCCATGTTATACACCCATAGCGCAAAATCTAAAAAGAATTCATTGAGTTCCGATAAATCCCCCATTGACAGCGTCGATAGCTCTCCCAGAAAAGCAATAATCTCAGGTGATTTCACAAATTCTGCAAATCACGGCGATGGCGCACCTGATCTTCCCAGAAGAAGAAAACTCTTCTCCGATAATCCTAGTAGCAAAAGAGGGTCGTTTGTTGCAAAGTCTCCATCCGCTCAAAATGGAGAACAAAAGACTAGTACATCTAGCAATATTCTCAGCTCAGTTGCACAACCAGACAAAGATTCATCACCGACTAAAAAAGCTTTATCCCCACGCTTAACGACCCCGATAGCGCCTCTCAATTTGGAAAAGTTGGGGTCACAATCTAACATCACTCTCCTTCAATCAACAGGGAGCAAATGCAACACAGAGAATCCTACGACTCTAGGTTATTTAATCAAAGCGATGATACTGTCGAACACCTCATTCAAGAACAAAACAAATCGAAGCCAGTCAGACTTATTAACATTTGCCGAACACCTCAAATCAGCCAGAGAAACAACTGTATTGGTTGAACTATATTATATTAAAGGTCTTATCTGGTGGTGTTATTTCGACAGTAATTTTGAAGATATATGGATTACAGAAGAAGACAAAACACTATTTCAGGCCACTTACGATGCATTAAGTGAACCACGCAAAAAGAAGCTTAATTTCAACGAACAACGAATGAGAGAGTATACCGCAATAAAATTATCTCGCAGTTATTTCATCCGTGCATTAAAACGTGATGAAAGAGACAATAACGAGCAATTCGAAATGTATCCACTGGCTGCGGTTGCCTATGAAAAACTGCTCTGGATGCAAATTGCTGAATTTGATCACGGCACACCTTTGCTTGACAATGCCATGCGTGAGCTTGCTTCATTCCTAAGAGAATGTGTAGACGTCCATGGCCACATATTAGCAGGCTACTCGTATGCCTGTATTTTACAGAAAAATACCAGCTTATTTAGACAAGATGGTTCATTAGCAGAAATGCACCGCACTATGAAAAAATATTTCGATGCTGCCGAACGCTTTGTCATGATTGACCCAGGACAAAAAGCTAATTTTGAACGAAAGCTGGGAGATCTGAATTGGGAAGAAGCGGTTATCAACAAATTCGGACAAGCTATCAACATTACTGATTATCCGAATCGCGAGTCTATTTTAGCTCAGATCAATATAGAGTTTGAAAAACAAGATGACTCAACACTCTGTATTAGACTTTTAAAAGAAGTTCGTGAATCATGGTGCACAGAAGATTTACGGGAATGGTATTCCATTAAAAATGGCTGCGCCATTGTCGACCCCCATCCCAGAAAAATCATCTCACTGTCCACTTTGCAAAGACGTTTCGAATTAATCATCAAGCACGAATTTGCCCAGGGAGAAAAGAAAACCCTACAGAATAGACTCTTAACTAAAATCGGCACAGAGCTCTGTTCAATGCGTGAATCTTTATTTTCAGCTGTTAGAGATTCGAAACCCGATCCTTCTACTCAAGAAAAAGAGGAAGATAAAAATAATCTTAGCAATCTCGTTCAAAGCGCTAACAATCTGGTTGAGGTTGCGGATCTTTCCTGGGTCAGTACAAATTTCAGTTCCTCAGTGAAGACTTTTTTCAAGCATCGATTACTCAACGCTCCTGAAGAAATTCCCAGGCCAACCCAATGTGTCTTAGAAAACCTACCCATTAGCATCAATTTTCAATCTTCTCACTTTACTTTTACCTCACCTACGAGTGATACAAACAATCAGTTTTTTTGCTTACAGGTACTATCAAGTGATGATGCCCCTGAGGCGCTATTACTTCTTCAAACACGCTTTGAACGCGCATTAAAAGCTTACTGCTACTCAAAAAATGTGTCGCTAAACCAAGCTAATCCCATTCGAAAAACCGAGAGGGGGTTTGAAGTAACTCATCTGGATATTGCCATTTTAGGTATTATTAAATTTATTCAAGGAAAATATCAGGGTGTGAACTGTCGAGATTCTCAAATTACTGAATTGGTCGGGCTACTGAAAAAAGCAGAATCCTTAGATCATCGACTGTGGCAATGGGAAGGTACACTGCCTCTACTTTCTGCATTTTTAACTGCGCATAATACTCAACAAATGGCAGCGGTCAGAAAGGCAGCCTCTCGTGTTCATTCCGCTTCAGTCAGTAGCCCTGGCCCAGCTCGCCTTGCACATCGATTTTCTCATCTCACTGGCGAAATTGACGGCTCACAAACACACGCTGTACCTTCTCGGGCTAGTTCACGTAGAGGCTCAGGCATATTTGCAGGCCCGGATATCTCGCCTCCACCGGTAAAGGTTGCCTTGCCCAGCACCAGCACACCAAATTCTCCTCGCCCAGATACGCAACAATCTACCAGTTCTGAGAAAAAAAATGGGAGCAAAAAAGGGAGCGTAAAATTCAAGTCGGGTACCGCAGCAGAATTTGACTCAAGTGGCGATGTGATACCAGTGGTTCGGGGCCGGAGCGTAACCTCGAGTAACCCACCAACACCCAAAGGTGGTAGTTTTACCAACAAGTAAAGGAAATTTGACCCACTGTTAGCAGCCTGGTACTCTGCCAGGCATTGTCCCACTGAAACACAGAGGCTTGTATCAATGCACCCGATGGTCAATATTGCTGAAAAAGCTGCACGCAGTGCAGGTCATCTCATTATCAAAGCATCTGAACGCATGGATAAAGTTAAAATCATCCCCAAGGGGCCCCGTGATTTTGCCACCGAAGTCGATCTAATCGCTGAGCAAGAGATTATTCAAATACTCCAGACTACCTACCCAGATCATAGTATTTTAGCCGAGGAAAGTGGTGTGTCTAAACGCGATGATGAATCAGTCTGGATTATCGACCCTCTCGATGGTACCACCAATTTTATTCATGGTTTCCCGCACTATGCTATTTCCATTGCATTTCAACATCGGGGCAAAATTGAACATGGTGTTATCTACGATCCTATCCGAGACGAAATGTTTTCTGCCAGCCGGGGTCGTGGTGCTAAATTGAATAATGCGCGTATTCGAGTCAGCGAATGCCAACGTTTAGAACAAGGCTTAGTGGGTACGGGCTTTCCTGTAAAATATCATGAGGAACACGCGCTTCATCTCAAGCTCTTTTCAAAAATATTTCCCAAAACAGCTGGTGTACGAAGAGCAGGATCGGCTGCATTAGATTTGGCTTATGTGGCAGCAGGACGACTTGATGCATTTTGGGAAATGAAATTAAATCTTTGGGATTTCGCAGCCGGCATTTTATTAATCAAAGAAGCCGGTGGTATGGTGAGCGATTTTCAGGGTTCAGAAAATATTGCTAACAGTGGTAATATCATTGCAGGCAATCTGAAACTATTCAAAGCATTACTACAAGAAATCTCACCCGAGATGCCCTAAACGTCCATATTTCGCCCAGCTCAGGCGAAAAAAGAAATCTTAAAATCCTCATTTACATGAGTAAACTCCGGTTTTAAGATTTCTTTTTTCACCCGACCTGGACAAAATCTGAACGTTTTTATCATTCTGATCTCTGAGGTGATAATTAAGGCAGATCACCAATTCCATCTGTGCGTTCTGGTGGCATTAAATGTTTGCGATCTAAACCTAGCGCTACTGCCAATGAACCTGCAACATAGATAGAGGAATACGTTCCGATGATAATTCCGACGATTAAAGCCGCAGAAAATCCACGTAAGACTTCGCCACCAAAAAAGAATAAGACAGTCACCACCATTAAGGTCAAGCCCGATGTCATGATGGTTCGTGATAAGGTTTGGTTCGTTGAACGATTGATAATATCGAGGACCGTACCTTTGCGCATCAAGCGGAAATTTTCTCGAACTCGATCGTAGACCACAATGGTATCGTTAATGGAATAGCCGATAATGGTTAGTACAGCAGCCAAGGTAATTAAATTAAATTCAAGACCCGTCAAAGCAAAAACGCCTAAAGTTACAATGGGATCGTGAATCAACGCAACAATCGCACTCACCCCAAACCGAAGTTCAAAACGCAAGGCTACATAAATCATCGTACCCAACAGTGAAACAATAATCGCCAGAATCCCATTCGTGACTAGCGTTTTTCCGACCTGCGGCCCAATATATTCCACCTGTTGGATGTTAGCTCCCGTTAAAGCGGATTTCACCTTGGCTTGCAATTGTTTTTGATCCAGATTTTTTTGCTCCCCTAAACGAATCAATACATCCTTGGATGTCCCATAAGGTTGTACAATCGCTTCTGGAAATCCTGCCCTATTCAGTTGTTCACGAATGGCTCCCAAATCTGCTGTTTGAGGATATGAAACTTCTATCTGAGTTCCACCTGTAAAATCCAGCCCCAGATTCAGACCTTTGATGCCTAAAATCACCAACGAGATAAGACAGATAGCAATCGAAAAAATGGCCGCTTTTTTTCGTTGCCCCATAAAATCAATATTGGTATTGGCTTTAAAAAATTCCATGACGCTTATCCTTTCACTGTAACAACACGGCCAATCGATAGATTTTTGACTGACCGATGACCATAAACGACATTAACCAGAGCTCTTGAGTACATCACCGCTGTGATCATCGAAGTAAATAATCCGATCGTTACGGTAACCGCAAACCCTTTGACCATACCACTACCCAGAGCAAATAAGACAATCATCACGATTAGAGTGGTTACATTCGAATCTACAATCGTGGCCAAAGCTCTCTCATAACCGGCTTTAATACTGGCTTGAGGGCTTACGCCGTTTCTGAGTTCTTCACGAATACGCTCATTGATTAAAACGTTGGCATCCACCGCCATCGCGATGGTTAAGACAATACCCGCAATACCCGGCAAGGTGAGAGTGGCACCCAATAACGATAAAACCGCCAAAATGAAGATAACGTTCAATAATAAAGCGACATCAGCAAAAACACCGAATAAACGGTAATACAGCATCATAAATAAAAAGACGACTACAATACCTATAACAATAGATCTTACACCCATTTCGATATTGGCCTTACCTAAACTGGGCCCTACGATCCGTTCTTGAATAAATTCGACAGGGGCTGTAAATGCACCTGACCGTAATAAAAGCGCTAAGTTTTGGGCATATTGCGCATTGTTTAAGTTAGTGATCTCAAAATTATTCCCTAGTGCACTTTGGATAGTCGCTACACTGATCACTTTTTCAACAGGAATTCTGACATTAACCAACTTACCATCGATTAATTTTTTCTCCGATTTTGTTTCGACATAAATAACTGCCATAGATTTACCAATACTTTCTGCAGTCGTTCGATGAAATAAACTTTCACCGCCACCACCTAATCGCACATTCACTGCGGGTCGACCGTTTTCTGCAAGCGAAGCTGTGGCATAAGTAATAGAACTGCCTTGCAAAATCACTTCATTTTTTAAGAGTACAGGACGTCCCTCATAATTGTATAAGCGTGTTCCGAGCGGAACAATTCCTGCTTGTGCACTGGCAAGATCCGCTTCATCATCTACCATTTGGAATCGCAAACTGGCGGTTTTACCAATGATTTCTTTGGCACGTGCAGTATCTTGCACACCTGGCAAATCCACAGAAACTTTGTTTAAGCCTTGTTGTTGAACCACGGCTTCGCTGACACCTAATTCATTAATTCGATTCAGCAAAATATTGATAGTCTGTTCAACAGCATAATCGCGGAGTTTTGTTTGAGCAGCCTCGTTCATTTTTGCGTTAATTTTGAAAATGCCATTGCTTTCATCCATGGTCACAACATAATCAGGTAAATGAGAAGGCAAATAAGCAAAGGCTTTATTCAAAGTTTCTTGGTCGCGGAACACAATTTCAATGCCTTTTGAAGGATCGCGTTTGATCGCTGAGTAGCGAATATTTTCTTTGCGAAGATCGCTACTGATCGTATGAATCTCGCCATTTTCCCGGGCTTTAGTGCTCTCATCCAAATCGATGGCTAATAAAAAGTGAACACCACCGCGAAGATCCAGACCCAATTTTAAAGGATTAGCACCAATTTCTTGCAACCATCTGGGCGTGCGCGGTGCTAAGTTGGGTGCGACAATATAATCTTCTCCTAAAGCTGCTTTGATGTAATCACTGGCTTTGAGCTGATCGTCGGTGTCAGGAAATCGTGCTAAAATTTGTCCGTCACTGTATTTTACTGATAAATATCGCAGATGTTGCTCTTTGATGATATCGCGAACTTTATTCACCAAATCCGCATTCACGGGTTTGCTTTCACTGAGTGAAACCTGGACCGCATAATCTTCGCCGTATAAATTGGGCAAAGTATAAATAGCAGCGACTACGACAAAAAAAACCAGAAGACAATTTTTCCACCAAGGATAATGATTCATAATTTCCTTACCTATATATTTTCCTACACATCAAACAAATGCCCTATTTAGCCCAGAGACTTCATCGTGCCTTTAGGTAAAATTTTGATGATAGAGCCACGTTGCAACGTAATCTCAACATTATCAGCCAGAGCAACGCGAATAAAATCATCAGAAATTTTGACAATGCGTCCCACCAAACCACCGGCAGATATAATTTCATCACCCGCACCTAAAGATTCGAGCAATTTACGCTGTTCGACCTGTCTTTTTTGCTGAGGACGGAAAATCATAAAATAAAAAAGAAGCAAGATACCGATCAGCATCGGTGCCATACTTAAAAGGCTTTCTTGAACGGTGGGTTGATTGGCAGGTGAGGCATCTGCAGCAAAAACGCTAGCCGTGCTAATCGCCATCAGAAATCCACCCAGAATTTGACTCAAAACCTTCATTGAACTTCCTCCTCATTAAACAAGACAAAGGCTGTATCCAGCCTGAAGACGGGTAATGTACCCTGTTCTAGGGTGAGACGCAAATCAGTCCATAAGGACTTCACCCGCCTACAAACCGGATTGAATCACAGAATTAAAATCCAACCTATTTTCTCTAATGGGGGGCCTAGTCCATAATCCGAAAAAAGGGCCGTTTGTTAAATAAAGTCTTTTCGAGCTAATAGCACTTTGCTATACTCACCCACTCTCGTAAGCCGAGATGGCGGAATTGGTAGACGCGCCAGACTCAAAATTTGGTGGGGTAACCCCCCGTGTGGGTTCGAGTCCCACCCTCGGCACCATCTTTAGTTATTTAGCACGTGAGACAAATGTCAGATTTCGCCCAGGTCGCGGGAAAAGAATCATTTTAAAATCCTCATTTACTGGAGTAAACTCCGGTTTTAAAATGATTCTTTTCCCGCGACCTGGACAAAATCTGATCATTTTACCACTTCTAGCTTTTATCAGGATCTGACCTTTTTTCCCTTTCGTATGACGTTAATGGTGGACAAGAAATCAAACCCGAGCGATGCTCGGGCTTGATGGTATAATGGAACTAGCCTTTGTGGCTGGGGTTTTGAGCGGAGGCTGATTGGATGCTTGCTTTTATAGAGGAGTAGGATTTAGCCCAGGGTTTGAGCTCTTTGATACCTTTTGGCAGACGCGCTATTGCAGCATTAGCCGCTTCTTGAGTCGGGAAAGTACCATAGATCAACACATAGAAATCTTTGCCATTCTTTTGAGTGTGATAAACCTTCGCTTTATTTTGCAACTTGTTGTGGTTAATCACTTGTTGGACTGATCCCTTCGAGCCAGAACTGATTAGTTGAAGGGTGTAGTGATTATTGGGTGCTGATAAAATACTGCGCTCATCCGATGATAAAGATTTCGATCCTTTAGAAACAGGATGGGATTGATGAGGCTGATGCGTTTGAATATCCTGAGCATGGGCTATCTTAGTTTTAGCATCATGTGCGTGGACATTCTTTGACAATTTTGTGGCTTTAAAAGTCTTATTATGGACTTCAACTTTCTGATTTTTTCTATTGAATGATTTGGCCTCAGGATTAGCAATCAATCTGGAAGGCCCCATCGTTTTGGAAGCCGTAGGAGGTTTAGAAAACACCACTGATTTAACAGGCTGAGCGGGTGTATTTTCTTGGGTACGTCGGACTTCTTCCCAACCTCGTCGTGACCCCATATTTTGACCCGACGAAGTTTGGGCAACACCTGAGGTAGCATTATCTCGATGAACGACTTGAGTATCTTCGTTCATCATCGCCAAAGCTCTGATGGCTTGTTTGTGATGCTGAGACGCTGCACGCCCTATCCAAAATTTAGCTTGATTGCCATTTCGGGTAACATTTTGCCCGTAATAATACATATATCCTAAGGCATATTGTGCATCTGCATCACCGTCTTGGGCTGCTTCTCGGACTTGATCAAAGGTTAAGGAATAGGTGTTTGCAGCAGAAGGTCCTTTGCCATGACTACTGCTGGTATGAGAACAGCCCGTTAAAACAATAACACCCACTAGGGCAGCAACTGGAAAAATCAAACGCATGGTTCGGTCCTTTTTTGATTGAAAAAGAAATCCCTTAGAATCCCCATAATACAAAATTTTCTGGAAGAGGGAAAGGGGGCAGGAGCAGCCCCTTTTTCTTTATGAAATGACGTATTGAGGTTTGCAATAGGTTTCGCGAATTAAAAAATAACCCGCAATGTAGCAAACTAAAAAGCACACCGGCACTACCACCAGGGCATGATTATAATTTTCGACAGAATAAATGGGGATACTATTTTGCGTTTCACCTGCCCAATTCATTCTTAATAAATAACCTACCAAGGGTTGGAATAATGCGCCTCCAGCAACCACTGCCATGTTATTTACACCAATCGCAGTCGCTGTCACTTCAGGTCGATTAATATCACGAACCACTGCAAAACTTAAAATCTGCCCAGCGGTCGCAACACCGAATCCAAATAATAATACGAATGTCATCCCAAAAGGCGTGCTGGGTACATAAAGAATCAATACGGAAGCGATTAATCCCACCGCAGCACAGAAATTCAGTAAACTTTTACGCCGACCTAATCGATCGGAGTACCATCCTAAAATCGGACTTGCAATGCCAAGGCCAATCCACACCATCGCCATCGCTTCACTGGCTAAGGTATTGCTGACTTCATAACGTGCCATCAAATAAGGCACGCCCCACAAGGAAGCAAATGCGGTAATGGGTGCCCAACATGCAAAGGCATACAAACCCAACCACCAAGTCTGACTATTACTCAGCACGGAATGAATACTGCGCCGAACACCAAAGGCTTTCGATTTTTCACTGGAATGATGCGCACCCTCCGGTTTGTGATGCACAATAATCAAAATCACTAACGCTAATAAACCACCGATAACAGCGAGCCAAGTAATGGTAGGACGCCATCCATAGGTATTCACTGCAGAAGCAAGTGGCGCTTCTCCTCCCATTGCTCCCATGGCCGCCAAAAATTGCGCTACCCCCACTAGCAATGCGAAATACTTGAGCGAGAACCATCGTGTCGCCACGACCAGCACGCCAATAAAAGCAAAGGCTGAACCCAGGCCCATAAAAAATCGACCTAAACTCGCCAAAGCCAGTGAATCTGCCATGCCAAAAAACATCGCTCCCGCGGCACATACGGACAAAGATAATGTCGTCAACCAACGCGTGCTAAAACGATCGAACAACAAACCCGCAGGGATTTGCATCAAGGTATAAGAATAAAAATAAAAGCCAGAGATAATACCCAATCCCGCTGCATCAACAGAAAGATCACGCATTAATTGATGAGTCATAACACTGGGAGAAACTTGAAGAGCCATCTCATAACACAAAAACGCCGCCGCCAATCCATAGATTACAATTGCGCGCCAGGTTAATGGCTCTTTTTGCATTTCTCGAATTTCGACGGTCATAAGCGTCTCCTCTATGGTTAAACGTGAACCAAAGATAATCGCATAAAAACCGGGAGGTATAAAGAGTGGACTGAAAGACGGAATGAATGTTTGGGAGAAGGCTTAGGCTTATAAGTTTAATGAATTTTGCTAAACTGTTACGACACACTTTTAAATGAGAAAAAACCCTGTCCCACCTGCCTCCATGCAAGTGGGAATGACTCGGAATTTTGGATAAAAATTAGAGTGTACGTTCGTAAGAAACTAAAGAATGATGAGTTTGAGCTTGTTGGCCAAAAGCTGTTTGAACATTGTGAATCGCAGTACTCACTGCGGAAATGCCTGTACTTAAGATAAAACCTGTGCAAGCAAATATACATAAACTGGCTATTACTTTATTCATGATACTTCTCCTCAATTACGTTGAATTTGCGACTCTTGTATAACACTTTCGTCACCACGGGGAATCTCCCTTACCCCCAGTGTAGTAGCCCTATAACAAAGCTCCATTTTCCTAAGAATTCAAAAAGGACCACTATAATTACAAAATTGGGATGATTTTTTATAAATAAAAACACATATAAAGCAGAAAACGTGGCGAAACAGACCCTGCATGGCTCTTTTCCTACAAAGCCCCTCGCCAATAACCCCCACCCACTCAAGCCAGATGATTGTCTCAGCTGTCAAATTTTCAGAACCTAGGTCTGTCAACATGTAAGATGGAGAAGGTGTCAGGTCTCCTAGCGGCAGCAAACGGCAATCTAAAGATGAGGCTGCCCTCTTTTCTCTTACTGCAGTAGCCTCAATATATCGTTATAGGTAGCCGCCATGGTTAGAAGCAGGAGCAGGACTAGCCCTAGCCTCATGGTGAAGATCTCCACCGCAGGGGGCAATGGCCTTCGTAGAATGAACTCGACCAGAAAATAGGCAATGTGACCACCATCCAGACCTGGGATAGGTAGTACATTAAGAAAGGCCAACATCACACTGATTAAAGCCAAAAAACTCAAGAAAACCATAAATCCTGCCTTGAAGGCCCGATCCGCTGAACTAAAGATGGTTATTGGCCCACTGAGGGTTTTCAGAGAAATTTCACCCTTGATGAGTTTCTTTAAAACAATAAAATTGAAATTAAAGATCCTCAAAGTCTCAGAAGTCGCTGGAACTATAGCCGCTAAGATATTGTATTTTCTCTCAAATTTCATCTCCTTGGGATATTCTGTGGGTTTAACTTTTACACCAATTACCCCTAAACGTTGAAAACCACGAAGATAAAGCTGAGATTCTGCAGTGATTCTGATATTTAGCTTTTGACCCTCTCGATCAATCAAAAAATCAAAGGTTTTGCCAGGATGCGGCTGAACCGTTTTGACTAAATCATACCAGTCTTTGAGCGGCTTACCATCGATGGCGACAAAATGATCGCCCGCCTTGACCCCTGCCAACTCAGCCGGGCTTCCCTCTTTCACTGAATCAACCACGGCCGGTTGAGCTGGTCTGTAGGGTTCAAGACCAAAACTCCGTAAAGGATCAGGATTCAAGGGATCAATAACCCATTCCGGAAGAGGGACCCTATGCTGAGTTAACACCCCCTCTACCGATCGGGTTTCCATCGTCAACTGCCCCTGCTCTCCCAAACGCGCAATCATGGAAAGGGTTATATCTTGCCAACCCTGAACAGCATGTCCGTCGATTTTAGTGATCAAATCACCCGATTGAATACCCACTTTCGAGGCCAAAGAATGAGGACTCACCTGCCCAACAATCGGCCTGACAGAATCAATCCCGACACTGAACATGATCCAATAAATAAAAATGGCGAAAACAATGTTGATCAAAGGACCCGCTGCCACAACAGCTGTCCGAACACCTAATGATTGCCGATTAAAGGCTCGATGTTTTTCCTCCTCAGGCACAGCACCCTCTCGTTCATCGAGTAATTTCACATAACCACCCAGCGGTAAGAGCGCAATTACATATTCTGTGCCACTCTTTTTCGAACGGTGATGCCAGAGGCTTTTACCAAAACCAATAGAATATCGCAGCACTTTAATATTGAATGCGCGTGCAACGAACATATGGCCAGCTTCGTGAATGGAAACCAGCAGAAGGATCGTTACTAAGAAGGCGAAAATTTGAGTTAAAATGTCCATAAATAAGATTCTCTCTTTAGGTATAGAGCTAGTTTAGCACGCTGCAGTGATTGATGCAGCCGGGAGAAGGGGTCAAGTCTAAATCAATTAATTTAGACTTGACCCCTTCTCCCCAAAACATGCTACTCTTTTATAATCTTTGACAAAAAGGAATGATCCTATGACTGTTCGCACCCGATTTGCACCCAGCCCTACCGGTTATTTACATATTGGTGGGGCTCGAACTGCACTCTATGCCTGGCTTTATGCTCGGCGCTTTCATGGGACTTTCGTGTTGCGAATTGAAGACACTGATACAGAACGCTCAACGCCGGAAGCTGTCGACGCCATTTTAGAAGGATTATCCTGGCTGGGATTAACGCACGATGAAGGCCCTTTTTATCAAACCAAAAGACTGGACCGTTATCACGCAGTGATCGATGAATTACTCAAAGAAAATCAAGCTTATCGCTGCTACTGCGCCAAAGATCGTTTAGAACAACTGCGCACAGAACAAATCGAAAAAAATATCAAACCACGATACGATGGCCGCTGTCGCGAAGGAGGACATCAAAAAGATGCACAAACCCCCTTTGTAATCCGATTTAGAAATCCTCATGAAGGTTTAGTTGAATTTGATGATTTAGTGCGCGGCAAAGTCAGCATTCAAAATGCAGAATTAGATGATTTGGTGATTTTGCGCAGTGATGGAATGCCAACCTATAATTTTACCGTGGTTGTCGATGATTGGGATATGCAAATCACTCATGTAATTCGCGGTGATGATCACATTAATAATACACCACGACAAATTAATATTCTCAATGCGCTCGGTGCACCACTGCCAAAATATGCTCATATTCCGATGATCTTAGGTGAAGATGGCAAACGCTTATCAAAACGTTTAGGCGCTGCCAGCGTGCTGAATTATCGTGATGAAGGATTTTTACCGGAAGCATTATTAAATTATTTAGTACGCCTCGGCTGGTCTAATGGCGACCAAGAGATTTTCTCTGAAAAGGAAATGATTGAAAATTTTGACCTGGCCCATGTCAGCAAATCCCCTGCCGCAATTAATCCACAAAAATTACAGTGGTTAAATCAACATTATTTTAAAACACTCCCCGCGGAAGAGATTGTTGAACCTCTAGCAGAGCAATTTGAATTACTGGGCGTTAAAAATATCGATAAAAATTTATTACCCGAATTAATTTCAGCTCAAGCTGAACGTTGTAAAACACTCAAAGAAATGGCCGAAAAAAGTTTGTTTATTTTTAAAGATTTTGACAACTACGACACAGAAGCTGCACAAAAAAACCTCACACAAGAAGCGAAATCCATTTTGCAAAAACTGCATCAAAGTTTCCAAAAACTACAAGACTGGTCTAAAGAGGCCTTGCACCAAGTGCTTGTGGATACCGCAGAAAGGATGGAACAAAAACTCGGGAAAGTTGCACAACCACTGCGTGTAGCTGTCAGTGGTGGCAGTGTTTCACCACCTATGGACATGACACTTCATATGCTGGGCAAAGAAAAAGTGTTGCAAAGAATTCAACGGGCGATTGAATCTATTTAGATAAAAGTAACCGGTTGCATCGTGTCTTGAACGTTAACGACTGCACTATTGAGTGCCGAGGTCCAGGTGGTATAGCCTGCTATTGGCGTACTGCTAGTCCAATCAACACCCATCACGCCCTCTAAGTGTACGCTATCTTGTCCACCGCCATTAATGGTGAGAGCGTTGGCATCGGACATCGCAGCGACTTCTAGCGCATCTAATGTCACTTGATTTCCTGTTATTGTTTTCAACGCTTGTAAATTAATCTCATCAATTCCAGAGAAAACTGCACTACCACGTAAATCTACGAAATTAGCATCATCCTTAAACCAGAGGGTATCGTTACCCGTTCCACCATCCACTAAAGTATCTGCAGGATGGTAAACGATTGTGTCATTACCTCCACCCCCATTAACAATATTAGCTCCCGAACCCCCTTCGATAAAATCATTGCCTCCCGCCCCATTAATCGTATCATTACCCGCACCACCGTACATGACATCATTACCATTGGTTCCTGTCATTGTATCATTTCCCACAGTACCCCTATCTGTGATCACATGGCTAAAATCATTGCCATAAATGACATAAACACCACCCGGAGAAGTACTATATAATCCGACCTTATCACTGTATACAATATCACTCAAACCATCACCATTAAAATCACCGCTTGTAATTGCACCGATTTGATTGTCGCCAACTGGTCCGTAATGATGAATGACTAAACCCTCTGCGGCAGAATTAGGTACTAAACTCATTGCTGCTGGAAATGGTGTATCCCTACCAAATTCAACATAGATATTACTTGCAGAAGTGGTTGAATTATAAGTCGCAATAGCCATATCGGGACGACCATCACCATTCACATCACCCACAAAATTAAGCGCTGTAATAATATCACCTGCGGGAGCCGTAAATGCGAAACCGTTAGTGCCATTTAAACTGCTCACATCAAATGAACTGGTGTTGCTTGGATTACCAAAAACAAGATATACCGTACCAATTGCAGGATTTCCAATGGCTAGATCGTTCATACCATCGCCATTAAAATCACCCACATTCGCCATCACAGCACCAAAACCCGGTATACCATAAACACCGGAAAATGGATGGGCATTATCGGTAATATTGAACCCTGTTCCACCCGAGATCAACGCAGAATTCGTCGATGATGCTGGAAATGGAGCGATATCTCCTCGCACTACCATTACCATATTATGATTCGTAACATTTTCAGTATAATGGTAAGCAATATCCGTAAAACCATCTCCGTTAATATTAATGCTTGTAAGATTAGTAATAAAATCAAAGTCCGCGGTAGGATTGGTGACTACAAACCCATCACTGCCTGTTAGGGCGCTGAGATCCACTGAGACAGGTGATGTTGTACCAAACACCACATAGACATCCGGAACCCAAGGACTAAACAGAGCCAGATCAGTCAAGCCATCAGCATTCATATCGCCAATACCTGCGACAGACATTGAATTGAAAGGCCCGTTAGAAAGATCTATGACACTCAGACCATTGATATCTTGGGGATCAACGAAACCGCTGATCGAAGTTAAACTGACTAAGGCATCCGGTCCGCGTACGACAAAGGCTAAATTATGATTACCCGCACCGGTAAAGCCACCCAAGTCTGCAATACTGAAGAAGGGTCCCGTTGCACCTTGGTAAACTAAGGTACTTGTCACCCCAGCCCCAACACCATAGATGGGTGCTCCAACAGGGAGTATGCTTGATGTACCAGATACTATAAAGGCTTCTCCTGTAAAACCAGGGCCACCCAGAGGAGCATTAACGAACAAGTCGTCAAATCCATTTCCGAAAGGATTATGTATCACATCAATTGTTTCACCGAACAAACTCGGTACAGGATAACCAGCCGGTGCGTTAATAAGAATACCATCCGTGCCATTCAATGTTGCATCACTGATAAAGTGTGCAGATAAAGTTACTTTCACACCATCTTGAATATTAAGAACAGAACCCGTCGAAGAAGTATAAGTTGTATATCCCACTATGGGTGTAGTCGTTACCCAATTATCAACACCCACTAAATGAACAGTATCATGCGCATTACCTTTCACTGTGATAAGATTTGCATCCGACATCGCTAATACAGTTGCAGCATCCAAAGTAATACTATTGCCCGCTAAAGTTTGTGTTGAAAATAAATTGATTTCATCAATGCCCGTATAATTTGTTGCCCCCACAAAAGAAACGTGAGTATTGTCAGTGTTAAGCCACAATGTGTCTGTTCCTGCATCACCCTGCACTGGCACATCATCTGGGTGATAAACGATAATATCATTACCCAGTCCTGCATAAATTTTTGAATTTCCTGGTGCATTAATAAAATCATTACCCCCTAATGCATCGATCGTATCATCACCACCCATACCATAAATTACATCATCGCCTGCAGTACCCGTTAATATATTATTAGTTGATGTTCCCATTTTTGTAATAATGCCACTGAAATTCGCGCCAAAAATCACGTGCGCTGCGAGAATACTAGATCCTGTGTAATTACTGACGACAAAATCATTAAGACCATCACCATTCAAATCGCCTCCACCGCCTAAAGAGCCCAAACTATTATTAGGATCAGATCCGATAATCGTAAATCCAACCTGAGGATCTGTTTGAAACATATCGACGATTGCGGAGAAAGGGGCATCACTACCAAAAATGATATGGACTGCCCCTGCAAAATCATAAGAAGTAAATTCTGAAATGGCGATATCGGCTATTCCATCACCATTGATATCACCAATGTAGGCAGGGTGATTAATATACACGTAAGAGGAATGCGTTATTGTAAATCCATTGCTACCATCTAATGTGGTGACATCAAAGGTTGTTGTTGATGTAAAGCTCGGATCACCAAAAATGACAAAAGCTTTTCCAGTAAACTGCTCGACAATCATCAGGTCATCACGGCCGTCGTGATTAACGTCACCGATATTGGTGATAAATTTTCCAAAAGCACGATAACCCGATAAAGAACTATCGATGATAGTAAATCCATCACCTACAGGTAGGGTACTGGCATCCACAACCGAAGGAAATCCTCCTGCGTGTCCAAAAACTACGTGCACTTGCTCTTGTCCAAATTTATAAGTTTTAAAAATAACATCGTTGTATCCATCGCCATTGATATCAGAAAAAGTCATACCCATAGTAGAACTCGATGCGCCGGGTTCAACAATTATAAAACCATTGCTTCCATCTAAAGTACCCAAATAAACATTTGTGGGTGGCGAGCTGGATCCAAAGAGAACACTCACACTCCCATGAACGGCATCACCAAAAGCGACATCCATCAATCCATCGCCATTCATATCACCCAAGGCAGTGCCAGTAGTTAATTGTGAGAAAAATGAATCCGTAATCTCTACAGCGCCACCACTGGCCGCCAAAGTACTAAGTGACGTTGAAGCTGGGAATCCAGAAATATCACCAAAGACAACATAGGCAAGATGACCAAAACCTGGCACCGCCAAAAAATCATTAATGCCATCACCATTAAAATCACCAATTCCAACGGCATTCGTTATCCATGGCATGGTTGAAGTGAACATCGATGATGTAATTCCTGGTGTGCTAAGATCAAAAGCACTGGGGAATGGAGTCGCTCTTCCAGAAATTGATGATATATAACCATCATACGTCATCATTAATTCCGCAAATCCATCACCGTTGATATCAGGCACAATGTTTGAGTAAAAGACATAGAAATTCTGTGAGGGTGTACTGTTTACGGTAAAACCGTTTTGGCCATTAAGATCGGCTATTTTTAATGATATGGGCAAAGGAGCAGCCCCTGGTGTTGTTGAAAGAAACGGTAATAAACTTTGAGCAGGATTTAAACCAGTAGAAATATACATCGTTTCGGGCACTATTGTCGTTGCGGGCGGTTGTGATTGTAATAAGAAATATTCATCTGTCACCGTTGGAGTTGTAACATTCTCACCTCGCGGTGTTGATTCAACTTCCGATAAGCCTCCCGTTGAAATTAAATTCGTTGTTTGATTCACGTTGACAACAGGAACAACCGTTTTTCCTTCTTCGGATTCAGCATAGACGGAATCATGTCCAATACCCGTGGCGCTGACTCCAGTGAGATTTATATGAAATTGATCGCCCAGAGAGTCTCTTCCTGATTCACTATCAAGGGCCATTTTTTCAGATGTAAATTCAGAGCTAAATGGTTGTTTAAAAGCAATTGGCCCTAACGCTGCTAGACCCACAATGGTTGCGATTTCGGGCATCATCATATACGGCATATGATCAACAGTTAAAATTCCACCACCATAGCTATCGGCTGCAATAATCTCTCCCGCTTTTCGAAATTCCGCTGCAGCAACATCATCAATTGCTGAACGCTGTGCCACATCATTAGATGATCGCACCATTAAATTAAAGGCTTGTTGTGTATGCACGCCAACACCACCTGAAGTGCTATGAGCAATGATTGAAATCGGGATAGTTCCAGCTGCTTCTGAATTAGGCAAACCCGATAATAAATAACTACCCTGACCTAAATTGGCAAATGTTAACCAGGCCGGTAATTCACCTTCTGTTGTTTTGGCCGTCAAAATCATTTTATCGGCATCTTCAGCATCTAGATGAAAATAATACGCATACATCGCACCCACCACAGCTTGTGGCAGCGGTTCACCTTGCCATTGGAATATGGGATCATGCGGATGGATCATTTTATCGAAGGCTGTTCCTTTCGCAGGATCTGTGATCTGTAATTCAGGATATTTTTGACCTTCTTCAGGTGCGATAAAAAATCCCTGCAGTACGGCAATTATTTTTGCATTATCATCATGTGAATTCAGAATTAAATCGTATCCATCTCGATGCAAATCTTTAATCGCAACAGTTTCTGCATTAATAGTGAATAGCTGACCCGAATGCGCATTAACAAGACTGCCTGGTAATAATTCTAATTGTGAATTCACACCTTCAGTATCAGTGAAACCAAGACGAATGGTTAATAACGCACTGAGTTGAGAGGCTCTGAATTCTTGATCATGAAATGAAATGACTGACTCAGGAGTTGAATTAAAAAAATGTTTTAATTCGACGGGCGTCAAACCAGACAAGACCAGGCTGAGGTCATTGCCTATTTTTATAATCGAGGTCACCTCTGTGAATGGCGGCTCACAACGTATTCTATCACCTGCCTCAAGGACTATGCTTTCACCTGGTATTACCGGCTCAGCTTCTCTAGATCCCTGAGCGCGTATGAGTTCTATAATGTTCATACTATCACCCCGAATCTCTGACTTCTCTACACTAATTATAGCTTATTTTAACAATTCCAGAGAAAATAGTAGTACATATAAATATCGAGCTGTTGATCAAATCACTGTGACGGTGTGGATAGTATCTGAAACATTCACAATTGCATTTGTCAAAGAAGAAGTATAGGTTGTATAGCCAGCTAGAATTGAACTAGAACTCCAAATATCAGTAACGCCATTATGTAAAACAACACTATCAAGACCACCGCCATCTATGGTTAATGTATTTGCATCAGACATTGAATTAACTGTACTCGGATCCAATTCCACTTGATTGCCTGTTAATGATTTTAAGGCTTTCAAATCGATCACATCCATATCTTTAAAAATGGTGGTACCACGCAAATCAGCTAAGGTATGATCATCTTTAAACCATAAGGTATCTGTTCCGATACCTCCATTCACTGAAATATCGTTCGCATCATAAATGATTCGATCATTACCAGCACCACCATTTATAATATCTGCACCTGTACCACCGTTAATAAAATCATTACCAGCAAGAGCGTTGATCGTGTCATTACCCTGAGCGCCTACGATATTATCATCTGCTACTGTTCCGTACAGATTATCAGCACCTACACTCCCTAACTGCGTAATCGCACCATTGAAATTACCACCAAAAACAACGTATTCATGACTACCACTGGTGATCAAAATATCGGCGAGACCATCCCCATTCAAATCGCCGCCACCACTCACACTGGCATAACCCAAGAGACCGCCAACGGTATCATTGGACGGAAATCCAAAGGGATCTGTAATATCAAATCCCTGATTTGATCTGAGGTTAGACATATCGATGCTGGCAGGCATGGGATCTGAACTACCAAAAATAACATGAATCACACCGAGGCCTCCGTTCGCCGCTTTATCCATCACAGCAAAATCAGATAATCCATCACCATTAACATCACTCAAATAAGCGATGCTCGTAATATTAGAAGGTCCTGTTGTGGTTAAGGCAAAACCTGTTGTTCCATTCAGTTGTGTGGCCACATCAAATGAGCTAGCACTGCCATAAACCGCATCACCGAAAATTACATAGACAGTATTTTTCGATGATAAGGCAATGTCATCAAAACTTGAGCCACTAAAACTGCCGATATTTGTTGGATTAATTAAATAATTATCAGATCCGGGAATACCAGCTGAATTCGAGATAAGGAAACCATTTGCACCTGAAATTCCTGAACTGGTAATTGTTACAGTACTACTAAATACCGGTGAACTTCCTAAAATCACAGCAATACCACCCGTCTGTATTGCATTATCATAGTAGCTGACAAAAACATCGTTCGCACTATCACCAACGAAGTTTGCACCGGTGATATCGTGAACACCGGGTGTGAATGCAGGATTTGGACGAGCAATTTGAAAACCATCCGTACCTGTAAGCGTCATCATATTAATTGTAGAACCCGGTGTAGCATCGCCAAAAATAACGGCACCAAAACCTGTGTTCGAATTGCTTAGCATAAAATCAGCCAAACCATCACCATTCACATCACCGACAGCTGTGACAGAATTTGTTTCATTGCCGAGAATTTCAATACTACTTGTAGAAAGAACGACGGGTGAAGTATATCCACCCAATACGAGGTGAGCATTTCCTCCAAAAAATTCTGAGATCACAATATCGTTAAGACCATCACCATTAAAATCACCCACAGAAGCAACCAATTGCCCATAGGCTGCAATGGGTGAAGCAAATGAATCGTTATTAAACGTTGTGAGCGTCAAAGATGGATCATTAAAGGGGATGGGAGAAGAAAATAGTGATTGACCATCAATCAGAAATGCTCGGGCAAACGGTGGATCACCTGCGACAAAACCATTGGCTACCAATATATTATCAAAACCATCACCATCCTGCACAATGGTTGCACTAGTAGCAGCATATTGTGGAGGAATAGGCCGATGAATAATCGGTGTTAAATCAAAACCTCGGTCACCGTCAGTTAATTGTGCCACTGTAAAACTGAGCGTTAGAGGACTTGCAGGTGCATCAAACATCACTCGAATATCGTTATCAACATTGATGACGGATCCACTGAGTGAAGTGTAAGTGGTATATCCTGGTGCTCCTGCACTGGTCACCCAATTATCGGTTGCTACTAGATGCAAAATACCGTGAGCATCTCCATTGACTGTGAGCACATTCGCATCAGTCATGGCAGCGACAGTCGCAGCATCTAAAGAGACTTCATTTCCGGTGAGTGTTTGAAGAGCATGCAGATCGATAATATCAATGCCAACAAAAACAGCAGTGCCTACCAAATTAGCGCGTGTTCCATCATCCTTAAACCATAGTGTATCATTACCAGTACCACCGTTAACAAAGGAATCATTTGCGTCATATATTATTCTGTCGTCATCTGCTCCCGCATCGATAATATCAGCGCCACTGCCACCATTAATTAAATCATTGCCTGCAAGAGCGTTGATAATATCATTACCTTGTGCGGCAACGATATTATCATTACCAGTAGTGCCGGTAATATTATCAGCAGTACTGCTCCCAAGATGCGTAATTGAGTTACTAAAATCACCACCAAATAAAACATAGGCTGCACCTGTTGCGGTTTCTCCAACATTCACAAAGGGGGCTCCTAAAACGATATCACTGAGTCCATCACCATTAAAATCTGCACCACCCCCCACAGAAAATCCGCCATAAACACCGGAAAATTGAAAAGCAACTCCTTCAGAGGGAGATAAATGTAAATAATCAATTAGCCCCGGCATTGGATCTGTGCTACCAAAAATGACAAACAAAGCACCTGTGCCAAACGACTGAGAATCAATAAAGGCAAAATCTGCTATTCCATCACCATTAAAATCACCGACTCCAGAAATTGAGGTAATATAGGAGAAGTTTTGAGTCGGTGCAATTAAACCAAAACCATTGGTTCCATTCAGTGTTGTCAGATCGAAATTTCCACTACCTGAAAATGCGGGATCACCAAAAACGATATAGGCACCCGCATTACCAATATTTGATGAGTTGCTAAAGGCTAAAGACCCATGAATTCCGACAGCATCGATTCCGCTGCCATTAATATCCCCTAAATTCGCTATTCCAAATCTACCGAGAGCATTATATCCAAAATTATATGCACTATTGAAAAAGTGAAATCCTGTGCCCGGCACTAAAGTTGAAGTATCCACAGTGGGTGCAAAAGGTGTACTATGACCCAAAATAACCGAAATATAAGTTTGATTAGCAATGCTCGAAGTGGTCTTCGAAAAAATATCAGTGAAACCATCTCCGTTAATATCGACTCCTGCCAAAGCAGCAGAATCACTATTACCTGCCGCTCCTGGTGTAAAAATTCTAAATCCATTCGTACCATCGAGAGTAGTGACGTCAAGAGAGGTTGGCGGTGTCGTGTTACCAAAGACAACGAAAACATTTCCAGATCTGCCATTCGCTACACCGACATCTCCTAAACCATCACCATTTAAATCTCCCAGTGCAGCACCGGTTGCAAAATAATTGCCAACTCCTGTTGCTGATGTTCCAATATCAAGGCCTGCTGTTCCGAGTGAAGGAAGATTAAGAGATGGCGGAAATCCGGATGGGTCACCGTAAACAATATAAGAATGATAACCAAATTTTGCCGGGATAAAGATATCTTTATAACCATCGCCATTAAAATCATTTATTCCAGCAACGAATCCGCCTAAGAAACCGGCGCCAGAAAAAAATTGAGTACCCATAACACCCGGGTCTGTTACTTGAATATGCGCTGCCGGTACATCGGATTGACCAAAAATAATATCCGCTTTTGCTAGGCTATAAAAAGTTCGATTTCCCGTGAGTAATTCACCAAATCCATCACCATTAATATCCTGAACAAGTGCAACACCCCAACCCAAAGTATAAAAGTAAACGGGTGGACCATCTAAAGCAAAGCCCTGCACGCCATCAATAAAATCAGCCAGCATCCGGGGTTGGATGAAAACATCAATTCCGTCTTGAACATTAATGAACGCTCCTGAGTGCGCAGTATACGTTGTAAATCCTGGCGATCCTGTACTCTGAGTCCAATTATCGGCTGCCATAATGGTGACTTTATCGTGTCCATTGCCATAAATTGTAATTGTATTTTCATCCGACATCGCCGTTACAGTGGCGGCATTTAACATAATACTATTGCCTGTTAAAGTAATGAGCGGTGTCAAATTAATCACTTCAAAACCACTAAAAACGAGAGTGCCACGTAAATCGGCATGAGTATGATCATATTTAAACCACAGTACGTCGGTACCAGAGCCCCCATTCACTGAAATATCAGCACTATCATAAACGACGAAATCAGAACTCGCTCCCGCGTTAATCGTATCAGCACCCGTACCGCCATCAATATAATCGGGATTATCACCACCCGTGATATTATCATTGCCTGCAAGACCATAGATAACATTTTCACCTGCAGTTACTGTGATATCGTCAGCCCCCTGCGTACCCATATCAGTAATGGTGTTAGAAAAATTGCTACCAAAAACAGTGAAAACATTTCCACCCGCAGTGATAACAATATCACCAAGACCATCACCATTCAGATCGCCTCCTCCACCCACCGTAGCATTCGCTAAAATGCCTGAAGCATCTTTAATGACAAAACCTTGGTTTTGATCTAAAGTGGTATAATCAATATTCGGAGAAAAAGGCGCTCGACTACCAAAAATAACATAGATGGCACCTGAGCCACTAAAAGCTCCACTGTCTACAAAAGCAAAATCAGGATTTCCATCACCATTGACATCTCCCACGTAAGACATATTGGTAATATCAGCACCGGGTTGTGAGGACGTTAATGTGAATCCATTTGAACCATTGAGTGTATTAACATCAAAGGTTGAGCCCGCTGTAAACGACGTGTTACCAAAAATAACATAGACCGTATCTTTAGAAGCGATAGCAATATCATCAAAACCACTACCTGTAAAATTACCGATATTGGTGGGCATTGCTAAATAATCGGTAGCCACTGCCGCTGAATTCACAATTAAGAAACCACTGGCACCAGAAACTCCTGAAGATGTGATCGAAACAGTTATACCATGGAGTGTCGTGCCGCCTAATATCACGCCAATGCTACCGATATTGCTAATATTATCCGTGAAGCCCACGAAAATATCATTGTACTCATCACCGTTAAAATTCACCCCAGTGACATTATTAAAAGCATTATTCGCAATACCAAGCCCGTTGATATGAATTCCATAATTCGAAAATAATGTGATGTAGCTTACATTAAAGTCAGCAAACACTTCTGCATTACTAAATATCACATAGGCTTGACCATCGCCGGGGTTGCCTAAAATAACATCACCAAAACCATCACCATCGGCATCACCCAAAGCACCCGATGAGGAGAAATTATCACCTCTGACTTTAGTTGCGAAATTATTGGTGTACGGACCATAACCTAAGGAAGACAAGGCAACTGATGATGGCAGAGCGGAACTGCTACCACTGACAATAAATGCAGGCCCACCACCAACGGGTGCGATTAAATAGTCTAGAACACCATCACCATTGAAATCACTCACAGAAACCACCGATGAACCCGGTGCATTCACTGGAGAAAAGAAAATGTCATTATTAAAACTAGTCATGTTAAGTGAAGGATTTGTAAAAGGTGAATTAGCTGGGAAAGCAGTACTTCCTGGAATATAGGTTGCTCTGCTGTAAGGGCTAAGATTATTGTACTGAGCTACTAATAAATTACCAAATCCATCACCATCTTGTACAATGGTTGCATTTTGACTTTGAAAATTAGCTACCGTACTAATTTTAAAACCATGAATTCCATCCATGTAAACAGGCAAATCTACAATACCATGGAATTCAGGAAATGGCATTGGAGGATTAAGAAAAGGCAATAAAGTTTGTGTCGTCGGTGGCGCAATTGAAAATATTGTTACTTCTGGGACTACTGGGGTGGGTTCACTGACTATGACTTCTTGTGTCGGAGGTGCAACCTCATTTCCTCTGACAGGCTCTGAATTAGTTTCCGACAAGCCACCGGTTTCCGTTACAATTTCTGCATTATTCGGTTTAATAAGATTCTGAACTTTTTCAGTCTGTCCTTGTAAGGATCGCGTATCCAGTGATGTCGAAAAAATTTCTGACTGTTGCAGAACGGAACCCTGAGAAACCGTAACCGGATTTTCCTCATTTTTTTCAGAAGCAATCTCTTGAGGTGTTGTATATGTACTAAATGGTTGTCTTATTGCGATTTGTCCAACTGCAGCTAACCCTACAATGGAAGCAATTTCCGGCATGGTCATGTATGGCATTTGATCGATAGATAAAATACCCCCACCATAACTATCAGCCATTATGCTTTCACCTGCTTTTCGAAATTCCGCAGCAGCAACATCATCAATTGCTGAACGCTGTGCCACATCATTAGATGATTGCACCATTAAATCAAAGGCTTGTTGTGTATGCACACCAACACCACCTGAAGTGCTATGAGCAATGATTGAAATCGGAATAGTTCCAACAGCTTCTGAATTAGGCAAACCCGATAATAAATAACTACCCTGACCTAAATTGGCAAATGTTAACCAGGCCGGTAATTCACCTTCTGTTGTTTTGGCCGTCAAAATCATTTTATCGGCATCTTCAGCATCTAGATGAAAATAATACGCATACATCGCACCCACCACAGCTTGTGGCAGCGGTTCACCTTGCCATTGGAATATGGGATCATGCGGATGGATCATTTTATCGAAGGCTGTTCCTTTCGCAGGATCTGTGATCTGTAATTCAGGATATTTTTGACCTTCTTCAGGTGCGATAAAAAATCCCTGCAGTACGGCAATTATTTTTGCATTATCATCATGTGAATTCAGAATTAAATCGTATCCATCTCGATGCAAATCTTTAATCGCAACAGTTTCTGCATTAATAGTGAATAGCTGACCCGAATGCGCATTAACAAGACTGCCTGGTAATAATTCTAATTGTGAATTCACACCTTCAGTATCAGTGAAACCAAGACGAATGGTTAATAACGCACTGAGTTGAGAGGCTCTGAATTCTTGATCATGAAATGAAATAACTGATTCAGGAGTGGAATTAAAAAAATGCTTCAATTCGACAGGCGTTAAACCAGACAATACCAAGCTGAGGTCATTGCCTATTTTTATAATCGAAGACACTTCTGTGAATGGCGGCTCACAACGTATTCGGTCACCGGGTTTGAGGCTTATACTCTCACCCGGAATTACCGGCTCTACTACCCCCGATCTCTGCGCACGTATGAGTTCAATGATGTTCATACCAGTACCTCAATCTTAGACATCCCTATTCACATTATAGCCTATCTTGAGAAATATTGAGGTATGTAGTACAATTTTCCAATAATTTAAATGAGAAACTTAGCCTCTGTCTTCATCCTGAACGAAACGATGATACCAACGAGGGTGATAGTCATAGCGTCTTAAGTGATCGGGATGGAGCTCATGAGAGCGATATTCATAGTAGTTTCGCCCCCAAACATCGCCACGTTCTGTATTGACATCCACAAGGCGAGCAGGCGGAGGGGCACAATCAGTGAATTTATAACTGTTACAACATCCTGTCAGACCGCCTATCAACAACAGAGCCAACAAGCACTTTAATTTGAACATAAACACTCCTTGTGCATGAGTTCTCACAGCCGAGAATCTCTTTCCTGATTATTTGATGCATCACCCAGGTATTGCTTGGGTTCGCACCTAGAGTTAAGCCACCAGTGCTAAAGATTATATCAGTCTTCCACTTTTGAGAAAAGATGGTTAGAATCCATAGCCTGATGGGGCTATAGCTCAGCTGGGAGAGCGCTTGCATGGCATGCAAGAGGTCAGCGGTTCGATCCCGCTTAGCTCCACCAATTCATTTCTGGATAGATTTTCGATTTTTAAAACATACCAAATGTTGGATGAGACATTGGTTAATCGAATAACCTCACCCACTCGCCAATCAGAAGCAGACCAATATAAGCCTATATTCCAAATACTACCATCCGTTAATTCAACTTTCGACGAATTCGCGAAGACTAATTCATGTAATTCACCCTAATCACAGACTCTAAATCTCGAGCGAGTTCAAATAAACGTAGACCGGAATCGATTCGATATATTCTATCTTTGCATCGCTGAGGATCCACTCTTCGTTGTCTGGCCGCAAAGCACGACATCTCATAACACGTCTCCTTTGGTGGACAGTGGCGTGATCTGGAGGCTTACCCTATCCCTTTCCCCCAAATAAGCATGGTGCAATTGGTGCAATTATGCTATCCTTGGTGCAATTGGTGCAATTATTGCATTGATGGTGCAATTATAAGGAGTTTATATCGTGATATATCCTGAACGTGAATCTAAAAGCTTAGAATTCAAATCGCAGCTTCCTCACTTCAAAGAGATCATCAAAACCTGTGTAGCCTTTGCTAATGGCGTGGGCGGAGAGCTTGTTGTAGGCGTTGAGGATGGAACCTGCGAAGTGCTAGGGATTGATGATGCCACCAGGGAAAGGCTATATGAGGACTTTCCAAATGCGTTGTATGATTCAACACAGCCGAGCTTAGTACCACAAATATACGAAAGGTCCGTCGGAGATTTATCAGTAATCATCATTAAGATAGCGCCTGTGAATAAAAAGCCTTGTTTTGTTAGATCTTCAGGCATTCCAAATGGTGTCTACTGTCGTGTAGGTCCCCACACTCGAAAAGCAACTGATAGCCATATCGATGAATTGATGAAAGAAGCCAGGCACCTATATCATGATAATGAAGGTATAAATGCCATGGATGATATTTTGGATAAATCATTGTTACGCGAATTTTATTCAGGTCAAAAGATAAGCTCAAAACGGTTATTGAATGATAAAATAGTTGTTCATTCACCAGGAAATGAAGAGGCGCTTATTCCCACTATTGCCGGCGCTCTTTTCTTTTCTCATCATCCTCAGGATTACATCCCAGAAGCGCACATAATATGCACCCGATTCGCGGGTACAGAAGGTAGAGAGATAATTCAATCGAGTGAAATTACAGGATCACTCTTAGAACAAGCCAATGATAGTTTGCGATTTGTTCGAAACTGGCTGAAAAAAGATTACAAATTATCAGGAGCACAATTGTCAGAAAAAACGGTTATTCCTGAAGAAGCATTACGTGAAGCGATTAATAATGCACTGTTACATCGAAAATATACCATACCAGGCGCTATTAAAATCGCAATTTATGATAATAGAATTGAAATATTTAGCCCAGGACAATTCCCAGGATTAGTAGACATTAATAATCTAGGTGATGGAACAACTTTTTTAAGAAATCCAACTTTAGTGCGTCTTGCAAGACATATTGGCTTAATTGAAAAACTTGGGTCAGGCATTCGGCTAATATTCTCTAGCTGTGCGAAGGCAGGAATCGTCAAACCCACTTATTCTGAAAATGGTGATTTTGTAAAGGTGACATTTCATTTTGAAGCCGCAATTAACAAAGAAGACTCTCAAAACGAATTGATATTAAACCTTTTTAAATTTAAATCCGAAATCTCTATCAATGACATCACAACACAACTCAATATTTCAAGAAACACAGCAACGCGTCATCTTAATCATCTAATAGAGAAAAAACTAATAATTAGAACTGGCAAAGGACCAGCCGTCAGATATTTATTATCTTAATAATGGGCTCGGAGTCATATATGAACCCAATGATAATGCAGATCGGTTGTGAAGGTATTCCATTGGCGACCACTTCGATCTTGCTAGGCCCTGTGTCTAGCGGATCGCCGTACACATCGAGAGTAGACATATCAAAGGTGCTATACACAGGTTTCGTAGTCGCTGCCACCCCCATAAAACTGTGATCATGCGTGCGGTTGTAGAATACGTGCCCTGTATTGAGGTTGGTAATGCGCACCAAAATTTAACGCATGCATTTTCATTAATCATTAACATCCTGAATTGCATTTTCCAAAATATATACCACACTGAGAAAAACAGGGGTGTAAAAACCTCTGTTAGAAAAGGAAGGCGAAGGTGTACAAGGAGGCGAAAAGTATCAATAGAGGACCGGTTGTCGATGGGCTGAATAGCCCTTAGAACACCGGACTCTCGAGAAGGAGAAATACGATGAAATCGATTATCGAAAGAATTACGGGGGGGGGGGAATCTAGCACAAAGAACTACGAACTCATAAATAGAACCCTGCACTCAGTTACTTTCCACAATACCCCTAAAAGGTACAAATTGGGTAATAGGTAGTGATCTAAACCTCTTCTCCACGGGTTATCTACATCTCTTTGATACCAAAACCAAGAGCATTAGAGACATTCAGGCATCAGAAATTACCTTCAAAACACCCAAGCGAGAATATCAAGACTGCCCAGGCCCATTCAACCCTGAAACGTTCAGTCCTCATGGTCTCGCCATTACTGGTGAAGGCAAGAAATTCACACTTTACGCTATTCAGCACGGCGGACGAAATTCTGTCGAAGTGTTTGATATTGATCTAAAAAAAGGAGAGCCCAGGCTGACTTGGATCGGCTGTGTTGTTGATCCTGCCCCCCCTCGTTTTCTTAACAGTGTTGCAGTGTTACCCAATAAGGATCTAATTTTGACCAGCAATAATGATAGTCGCGATTACCCTCATTACCCATGACAAAAATAGGATCACCGACTGCCCAGCTATAGGCATACTGGTTGCTAGTGTCAATTTTATATCGTTTGCCATCATCTAAAGTAAAGATACCATCTTGAATAGCGGTAATTTTTCGAGTGTCTTTTTTATTGGCATCCCAAATGCGTTTTGAGTGTGTAGACCATACAGTTTGATTTCTGGATAGATTTTCGATTTTTAAAACATACCAAATGTTGGATGAGACATTGGTTAAACGAATGACCTCACCCGCTCGCCAATCGGAAGCAGACCAATAACTGTCAAGGCGTATCATGAATATTGCAAATTCAATGCCATGCAATGTACTACAAAAGTAATTGAAATTTCACTGTCCTCACTGAGATTTCCACTTGAAGAGAGTTATTATGTGATGAGAGGAACTCAGTGAGGGGAACAAACCATTGTTGCTTGCTATTGAGAGACGGGTTTGTTACGATCTCTGACCTCAAGACGTCCCCATCGTCTAGAGGCCTAGGACACCGCCCTTTCACGGCGATAACAGGGGTTCGAATCCCCTTGGGGACGCCATCTTTTCTATGAGCCCCACTTCACCTCAATTAACCGATCCGGGTTTATGGAATCTTTTTCGGTGATGTTGGGACAGTCTCGGCGATGAATAGAGACACCATGCCCTAGGGTGACATAGCCGATAATAGAGTCACCGGGAACTGGCTGACAACACCCTGCCAAATGCGTGAGTAAATTATTGACACCCATAATTTCAATTTTCGTTTTAATCGGAGAAATTTTAAGTGGTTTGGGTTTTCTTTCGTGCACAACGTGAGGAGTGGGATGCACCTCAGCCTCTTCCTCTTTATTTTGTTCATAGTCTAAGACGCGAAACCAATGATGCACTTTGGCTTTAGCACGCGGTGTCATTAAATAACCACGGGAAGCCAACAACCAATCACGACTGGGATGTGGTTCTTTGCCGGTTAAAATTTCCACTTTATCGCCCATTTGCAACTGATAATTTAAGGGCACCATGTGACTGTTCACTTTTGCACCGCGACAGCGATGGCCAATATCCGTGTGAATACTATAAGCAAAATCCAAGGGCGTTGAACCTTTGGGAAAATCTAAAACGTCACCGTTTGGTGTAAAAACATAAACGCGATCATCAAAAATATGCGTATAAGCTTCTTGTTCTTGTTCACCCACTTCCACAATTTCTTTTTGCCACTCGATCAAATGTCTTAACCAAGCAATTTTTGCATCGTATCCTGCTTTTGCACTTTTCGAGCCTTCTTTATACATCCAATGTGCAGCAACACCTAACTCCGATTCTTGATGCATATCATAGGTGCGGATTTGAATTTCGACATTTCGACCGCCGGGGCCAATAATGGCTGTATGAATTGAACGATAACCATTGACTTTGGGTTTGTTAATATAATCATCAAATTCTTTGGGAATATGATGCCATTTCGCGTGCACCGCACTTAAAATTTTATAACAATCTTCAACCGTAGGAACTAATAATCGAAGGGCCGTCACATCATAAATCTCATCGATGCCTACTTTTTTGCGCTCCATTTTTCGAGCGATACTGTAAATATGTTTTGCACGGCCTGTTAATTCGTAATGTGTGATTCCTTCTGCTGCTAGTGCTTTTTCTAATTCTTCTCGAACTTCTTTAACAAAGTTTTCTCGCTCTTCACGACGCATTTGCAACGAATCAGAAATCTCCTGATAATGTTCCGGTTCTAAATATCGAAAAGCAAAATCTTCCAATTGCCATTTGAGCTGCCCCACACCTAAACGATTCGCTAAGGGCGCATAAATATCCATGGTTTCTTGTGCGACTCGTCGGCGTTCTCGATCTCCTAAAATAGCGATATGACGCAACACAGCTAAACGTTCCACTAATTTAATCAGCACGACGCGCACATCATCAACCATTGCGAGTAACATTTTGCGTAAATTATCGATACTGCTGGTGAGCATCGCTGATTGCATCAAGCGACCGTGCGATATGTGAATCGCATCCATTTGCTCGGTACCGTTGATCAGTTTGCGAACACCCTTTCCAAATTGTTCTTCGACATCATCCAAACTCACTTGCGCATAATGCACAACCGGAAATAAAAGACCTGCAATGATAGACTCATCATCTAACCCTAATTCAGCTAAATGATCCGCCATCACCAAACCTTGGTGCAAACAAGAATCACCCTGCGGTGTTGCCTGGGTTGAACCGGTAACTTGCGCCAAAAAAGCGGCTTGGCTTACGGCATCGGATTCTCGACCCTTGCGCAAAAACACCAAATGATCCAACCAGGCAGGAAGATCAATCTCTCCACCTTCATGACGTGATATAGGATGTTTTTTATGCATCATGGCTCTGTCCTTAAAAACAAAGCCATCGCCTCAACATGGCTTGTTTGCGGGAACATATCCATCACTCCCGCGCTCTGACAAGTATATCCCAATTCTTGAAGTTTGGCGGCATCCCGAGCCAAAGTCGCCGGATTGCAGGAAACATAAACCAATCGGCTTGGTTGCCACTCTAAGACGCCCGAAAGCACGTCTATTGCTCCTGTTCTGGGAGGATCAATCAAAACCTTATCGTAACGTTGACGATACCACAGCTCATGATCCACTTTTTTACTGAGATCAGCCGTATGAAACTCAACATTTTCAATGGCATTCACCGCTGCATTTTCTCGCGCACGAGCGATCGAACTTGAGGCCCCTTCTACACCCACAACCTGCCGACAAAATCGCGACATAGGCAGCGTAAAATTGCCAATACCGCAAAATAAATCCAATGCTGTTTCTTCGTCAGATAATTGCAACAATTCCAGTGCCTGAGCAATCATTTGTTGATTAATCGCATTGTTGATCTGAGTAAAATCGATAGGGTGATATTGCATCTCAATCTGGTAAGCCGGCAGAGAATAATGCAGTCGATCAGGACCCGTCGTTGGCCACAGACGATGAATGGTTTCAAGTCCTTGCGGCTGTGCATAAATGTGCCAATTTTGTGCTTTAGCAAAATCGATTAATCGTGCTTTATCATTCTCTGTCAATGCCTCCATATGCCGAAAAATTAATGCCACTGTTTGTTTGGAAACAGCCACTTCTACTTGAGGAATCTGTTGAAAAATACTGAGACCTTCAATTAATTTTTTAATGGCGGGCAATTGATGGCCCACAGCAGGATCTAAAACTTCACACTGTGAAATATCCATCAAAAAGCGCGGATCTTTTTCGCGAAAGCCTAAAAATAATTGTTGTTTTTTGAGCACATATTTTACTCCCAGCCGAGCTTTGGTTCGATAACCCCAATGCGGTCCGACCAGTGGCGCTAAAATCTCTTTGGGTTTTACTTTCCCTATTCTCTCCAGGAGTTCCAACAAGGCTTGCTGTTTATGAAGAATTTGAAGCTCGGGTTTCAAATGCTGAAGCGAACAGCCCCCACAAATGCCATAATGTTGGCATTGCGGTTTAGCTCTATCCGGCGAAGATTTGAGCACTTCAACAGCAATAGCCTCATCATATTGACGATGTCGCTTCCTGATTTTGTAACTCAGCTCTTCTCCCGGCAATCCGCCATCAATAAAGGTCGTTTTACCCTCTTTATGGGCAATACCTCTGCCCTCATGACTCAATGCCGAAATGGTGGTATTCAAAATGGTGTCGTTCATGTATTGATGACTCTTCAAAGTATGCAAAAGAGCTAATCGCCCCTTTCAAACTAGAAAGGGCTAGCAGTTATCAAAAAATGAGTTTAGCAGATATGAATAGATAATCGAAGCTTGAAGCCGGGAAGACTTAGATAAAGCAACAGATAGAACCCTCTTCAAGATGGTCTTGTTTTTCGGCTTTGGCGGCCTTCTGCTTATCGATTTTTCGAGACAATGGAACCTGATCCGCTATCGCTGGTGTTTCAAAGAATCTCCCTCTTGGATTAGCTAAGGACACATTTCCTCTAATAATCGTCGGATCGCCTTCTGAAGGTGTATTATGAATAACAGCCTCTTGATGGGCTGGAAGCTGATGCCCCGAACGCAACAGAAATAAAGCCGCCTCATCACAAACCGCCATTTTAACACGAAATTTCTCACGTTCCATTTTACGTTCCGCATAGCCGTTTTTTATTTGCGCATTGACATAAGACAAAATTCCTAAAAGACCAATCAGACCAATGGCCACCACGGGGAATAATGGACCTGTGACAAAGGCTGCTGCCAGACCTAAACCAATAATAACTGGCATAATAATGGCGCATAATGCATCGAATTTAGAAGTAAATTTCTCAGAAGCTGATTTTCTCTTTTGAAAGAAAGTCCTGGAAATGACAATCCCTTTATCACGCTGAGTTATTGTAGAAAATTCCCTTTCCTCACAATGAGCCTTAAATTGCGAGACTAAAATCAACGCATTATTATGATCACCTTTTGAATTATGTGATTCTCTTAAAAGTTTTGAAGCCAGATAACAATAAAATGCGTATGGATTGACTGCATCAGAATATTTTACACCAATTATTTTTTGAATATTGTGAAGAACTTCTTTTCTATTTTCCTTGGATGGATCAATGGAAACTTGATTTAAATATTCAGCGATATAACATCGCAGCAGTTCAGCGTCCGAAAGTTTAGAAACAGCTCTCAGCACTTTGTTCGATCGAATTGCTTGATCCTGAATATCGCACTCTTTATGCAAATTTTGAATATCTTCTTGCTCCACATGATATTCTCGATACAGATTTGCCATGGATTTAGTCAGCGAAAAAAGTGTTACAATCACGGCACAAATTATCGGTGCAACTCCCAATGCAGCCCCCACTAATGCAGGACCACCAAGACCTGTCACGACACCAGATACTGTCGTAACTGCCCACCAACCACTCACAGAACTGACAGCCGCCGTGATGGGGAAACTGATCAAAATTCGCCACAACAAAGAACCACCTTCACTGAAGGAACGATCTAGAATATTGATCTGTACTGCATTGTTGTCATTGGAAATACTTTCTTGCTGCTGAGCTGTCTCAGACTCATCACTCAGATTCTTGACATTGTCTGATAATTTTTTCATTGCTTGAGATTGTTTATAATGGGCTTTTTCCTCATTTTCGATGGCAGCAATTTTTTCATGTCTTCGCTCAATCAAATCTCTTGCTACTTTAAGCAGAGCAAATACCACACCTACTACAATGGCAGCAATATAAACATAAAACATAATTACAGTAATAACAGGCGAGATGGCAATATAACTGGCTAAAATCGTCACTATTGCTAACCCTGTCACATTCGCCATGATAAAGTCACCCACTCGCTTTAAATTTCTCAGTAGCGATCGTACTCTTTTATTCTTTATCACACTGGTGGGTTTAACCCGAGCAGCCAGTCCAAGTTCAACACTCTGAATTAATGCTATGCGTGTTTGGTCATTATTATTCTCTCTGAATCGATTAAATTTCTCGAATACCTCAGCTAAATGGGCTGCTGGAATCGCTAAACGCAATGCTGCATAAAAAAGATGCACTTCTTGTTCTGATAACTTTCGACTATTATGAGAGTAGAGTTTTAAAATAGATGAAAATACTGTTGAATTATAATCTGACCACTTCGGAATGATTCCCTGCTTCAATTGTTCTTGAACAGCTTCAAGTAATTTTAAGTATTCCTCAAACATCGCTCGATAACGTTCATCAATTTTCTGTTTGCGTTTTAATTCCTTTTGATGGCGTTTATCCTCTGCAATCGATTCTGATGCAACATTCGCTAAGGTCAGTGCAAAACGAATGCCTAAGACTAACAACATTAACTCTTCCGATAAATGATCGGTGGTTACTGCATCGGCACCTAAATTGGACTTCACAATAAATCCTGCGAGCGCTGTCGAGATACCACGATTATCGTAAGCAGTGATTAATTGGAAAGGAAGATTCGTCGCTTGATCGACGGTGTAATTGGATAATTGAACCCGATCATTAAGCTTAAGCTGAGCTAGCGGACTTAAAGGAACATATTCATCAACGGTTCGCTCCACTGACAATACCCCATCTAAGAATGTTTCTAGAATTATCGTTTATACTTATTAAAATCAGAGTGAATCATACTCCATTTATATTAAGGTTATCTTAAAGTGAGGCAGTTGTGCGCAAAGAAACTATTAAAATACTACATTATGATGGCTTAAATAATCAGCGTCAGGGCAGCAATAAGGGAATAATCTTATGCAAGCAACCCGCTAGAATGGCGGTGGCAGGGATGGTCAGTATCCAGGCTATTACAATTTGACGGGCTACGCCCCAGCGGACTGCGGAAAATCGCTGCAAAGACCCCACACCAATGATAGCGCCTGTGATGGTGTGTGTGGTTGAGACCGGGATACCTAACTCGGTGGCCAGCATTAATGTCATGGCACCACTCAACTCAGCTGAAGATCCACCCACAGGATTGAGCTTGGTAATTTTCATACCCATTGTCCGGACGATGCGAAATCCCCCGAACAAAGTACCTAAGGCCATTGCAGAATAACAACTCAAGACCACCCACAAAGGGATATGAAATTCTGAGCCACTTAAATTTCCGGTGAATAATAATAGCGCAATAATACCCATGGATTTTTGCGCATCATTTCCACCATGACCCAAGCTCAACAAGGCCGATGTCGCTAATTGAACCCGACGAAAAATAGAATCCACTCGTTGCGGAGACTTGTAAAAAAAGAGCCGAGTCGAAGCGAACATAAAAAACGTTCCCAAGATCAAGCCTAAAACTGGAGACAAAATAATGGAGACCACCGTTTTAATAATGCCGAACCACACCAATTTTGCAAAACCTGCTTTGACGACGGCTGCGCCTATCATCGCCCCTATCAAAGCATGAGATGAACTAGACGGAATACCAAAATACCAGGTGAAGAGGTTCCAAATAATGGCTGATATCAAGGTGCATAAAATAAAAACGGTATCCACAACTTCAACAGAAACAATACCCGTTCCAATCGTATCAGCTACATGCAAACCAAAAATAAAAAAGGCCAAAAAGTTGAAAGAGGCAGACCAAATAACCGCTTGAAATGGCCTCAAAACACGGGTTGAAACCACGGTGGCAATCGCATTAGCGGCATCATGAAAGCCGTTCAAAAAATCGAAGACCAAGGTGAAAGCAATAGTGATATAAATTAGCAATAGTGCAGAATTCATTTAGCTGTATTCCAAAATAATGCCCTCGGCAATATAGGCAATCATTTGATAACGATCAGTAATGGATTCTAACAAGCCATAAACTTCTTTGAGTTTTAAAACCGTTTTAATATTATCTTCTTTTTCATAAAGCTCTGCGATCCCTGAAATCAGCAAATGATCCGCCTGAGACTCATGCTCTTTTATTTCTCGAGATAAATTTAAAATCTTGTCGTGATGTTTTAAATCGGACAACATTTTCAATACATCCCCCACTAAAACTGCAGCATCACGACAAATCAAAACGAGTTTTTTCATTATATCGGGGAATACATGCAAATTATAATGCAGACAGCGCTGAGCGGTTAAGTTAATGGTATTCACCGCATCGTAAATTTCATTATTCAAACTGTGAATATCATGACGATCGAAGGGAGTAATGAATGTTTTATGGGCTTGAGTGAATAAATTCCTGGCCTGCATCTTAGCTTGTTCCTTGGCCTCTCTGATCGAAGCCATGGCTTTGTCATCAAACTTATCTTCATTCACTGCTGTAAGAAATGTCTGAGACATTGACAGTAGTAAATCACCTAAGGTATTAAACCCTTCAAAAAAGATCTTTTGTTGGGGTAATAACTTTCTCAGCATACCAAAGCCCTTCCATTCATTCCATACGCTAAACGCAGTTCAGCGATTCACTCCGCCAAACTGCGTTCACCAAAACCAAAGGCGTAGACTACCATACTCCATTCAAAGTACAAGGCGTAAACCTGGATTTAGCACAAACAATCTACTATTAAAAGCAAGTGCTTGTGGGGACACCTACCTTATCAAAGGCATTTTTCACAGCCGTGGTATCCAGCTTCAAATCTTTAGCGGCCTGAAGCGTCTGACAAGCTGCCGTATCGAAATTACTGGTCTGCGTCCAATACCCATCACGGTTGCTGATCATCATCAAATTGAAGGCTTTTTTGATATCCCATCCTGGCGTGTTCGCTAAGAAGTAAAAAAATCGATTAAAGACACCACTGCCTGTGTGAACAATAAAGCTCTGTAGATGTTCCTCCGGTATATTAGTCCTGGCCCATTCTGCCAAATAATCATAGCTGATGTAGCAGCCAGAAACGTCGTGATAACAGTCTGCTGAATATTCATCTCGAGAGGGTCTGTCCATATAACGTAATGCTGCACTAGGGCTAGGATTTTTCATTACGGTGCTACCAATTGTCCATGCCATACCTTGTTTATGATAAATGGCCTGATAAAACTGCGGTGCTTTCTCACGCAAATAAGCCACAGCAACGATACCTGCCATATCAGAAAATGATTCATTCAAAGCACCTGACTGATCATAGTACTGTAAATCGGAATGAGCGCTGGTAAATCCATGGCTCATTTCATGAGCAGTAACATCTAAAGAAACCCAAGGATAAAAACCCTGATTAGGATCAGCAGTTCCATCACCAAAATTCATTGTCGAAGAGCTAGGATCCCAAAAAGCATTATCATAGAGCTCTTCATTATTTTCACGGAAATGAACTCTGAGTGCTATTTTTGGTAAATCCAGAACCTTCGTGTTGAACCATTCTTGATAAACATTTTGTACCACGTGTCCGAAATAATAAGCATCGTCAGCCGGAGAGAAGGCTCCATTGAATTGAGTAATATCTCGATTCTCAGAATTGCATTCATACATGTAGGGATTCATAAAGTCATAGTAGGTGTCCAAATCAGGATTTTTAGTGCTCATATCCACAACAATAAGCTTAGATTTTTTGTCGTTAAGCACACACTGTCCATTGCCACCCTGCTTTAAAACATCCAGAAAAGGAATTCCTGTATCCCCATAGTGATATTCACTGGTTTTTTTGTTCCCACCAGGTGCCTTATCGGAATATTTCATCATATCATTCCAAGATTTCAACACTTTATTATGTTGTGCAGGATCTAAAAAAGCATGATAAATAACCGGCGCGCGATGAGCGGACTTGGCATAAAAACTGACTTCATACACTGGGATTAATTTTCCATTTTGATTTTTCAGGACTAAATTCGCCTTATCCTGGGAAATTTTCCACACTGAATCTCGTCGCTTAGAATGAAATTCAGCTTTTGCAGTTGCAAGAGCCTGATCAAGATTTTCAAGGGACTTTAATCGTTCTAACTCAAGGGGACTGACTTCAATATTTTGCAATAATTGACCCACGACTTTTTGTTCAGAACCCTCTGCTCGGGTTTTATTGCTAGACTGTTTTTCGTGAATACTGACTTCACCATCCAAGACGCGCACACCATGATAATATTGATAATAGCTGGTGATAAATTGTTGAGTCGCTTCGCTAAAACGACGTTCATGCTTAAGCTGCAATTCGTTCTCTGTGGAATTATCTGTAGAGAAACCCCGGGTCGCTATGCTCTGTGCGGAATTAATGCGAAAACCCTTTAATGCTTGTTCCGCATTGGCATTATGAAATTGTTGGGTTGTGACGGCTGAGACACCCGTTGCCACAAACCAAAGACTCAGAATAGATGCTATTTTTCTCATGACTCTGCTCCAATAATTATTAACTCTGAGCATTCTATCAGAGATCAGACTCGAACTCTATACCGTACTAACACCATCTTATGTCGGATGGTATCAGGTCTCCCGTTGACCCCTTTTAAACTTCGAACTGAATTCCTTGGGCTAGGGGTAAGTCTCGACCGAAATTGACGGTATTGGTCTGACGCCGCATATAGGCTTTCCAGGAGTCAGAACCCGCTTCTCGGCCACCACCGGTATCCTTCTCACCCCCGAAGGCCCCACCTATCTCAGCCCCAGAAGTACCGACATTGATATTGGCTATACCACAATCACTGCCCATCGCAGAGACAAAAGTCTCTGCATGCACCACTGATTCGGTGAATAATGCCGAAGACAGTCCTAAATCCACCTCATTTTGCAGAGCAATCGCTGTTTCAAAATCTTCAACGCTAATCAAATATAAAATAGGAGCGAAAGTCTCTCGTTGCAGTAGCGGCCAATAAGGCCCTGCCTTCACCAAGGTCGGTTGCACAAAATAGCCCTTGCCCTCAATAACCTGACCTCCATATACAATCTCACCCCCCAAATCCTGAATTTCACGCACAGTACTCTCAAATTGATCACGCGCATTTGCATCAATCAGAGGTCCCAGTAAAATCCCTTTTTGCAATGGATTCCCAATCTGGACTTGTCGATAAGCGGCCTTTAAACGCTGAACTAATTCATCATAACGACTTTGATGCACGTAGACCCGACGCGTAGTGGTGCAACGCTGCCCCGCTGTTCCTACGGCCCCAAATACAATTGAGGGAACGGCCTTATCGAGATCAGCCGTTTCATCAACAATCACCGCATTATTCCCACTCAACTCCAATAAACTTCGCCCTAAACGTTCAGCGACCATCACCCCTACTTTTCGACCAACTGGTGTTGATCCGGTAAAAGAAATTAAAGGGAAACGTTTATCTCGGACCATTTGCTCCGTTAAATCGAAACGCTCGGTAATAAACAAATTGAAAATCCCGGAATAACCGAATTGCCCCATCACTTGATTACAAATATTTTGAATCGCAATAGCGCACAAAGGCGCTTTGGGTGATGGCTTCCAAACTACCGTATTGCCGCAGACTGCGGCTAAAAAAGCATTCCAAGCCCATACAGCCACCGGGAAATTAAAGGCTGTGATCACACCCACAGGACCCAGCGGATGCCATTGCTCCATCAGGCGGTGATTTGGGCGCTCTGAAGGCATGGTTTTACCGTATAACATCCGAGATTGTCCGACCACAAAATCGGCCATATCAATCATTTCTTGAACTTCACCATCCCCTTCCACTTTAATTTTACCGGTCTCTAAACTTACTAAAGTACCTAAAAGATCCTTATTTTCTCGAATCTTGTCGGCGACAGCCCGAATCAATTCACCTCGTTTTGGTGCGGGCACCTGTCTCCACCGTACAAAAGCTCGTTCTGCAGTATAAGCAACACGCTCATAATCCTCAAGGCTCGTCGGATTGACTGAGGCAATCACCTCTTCGGTCGCCGGATTAATCGAATTCAGGCTAACTCCAGCTTCTTCAGTTGACCACCAATCCATACCAGTGGATGCGCCAGAATTTTTCGACCAGATCCCTAAGTGCTGTAATTCGTTCATGTGAACAGTCCTTGTAGTCTCTACCTCTATTGTAGTGTAACTCTTGCTAAAAACTAGGCTAAGCCCTTCTCAGCGGACTATAGCTGCCCCGCACTTGATGGGGGGCCCCCCTGAGGACCCTTTTCAAACAGATTTAATTAGCCACACACTGCAAATTGCAATATCTCAAATTTATTGCTATTTTTGTTGATGACATGTTTTAAAGTGAAAGAAGCGATAAATGATTGCACTGAAACAACTAACCAAAGTCAGCAAGCTCGGAAAAACCGAATTACGGGAAATCCGAAAGCTCGTTGATATTTGCAAAAAAGCCGATGGCTTTGAAACAAAATTTTACTACAACATTCTCAAAGATCGTCGCATCCCCGAGTTCGATGATTTCTTTTATTTTCTGAACGGTAATCTCGTCGGATACCTCGCTATTTTTTGCTTCAAAGAAAATGAAGCTGAAGTCAGCGCTTGCGTGCACCCCAAAAATCGTCATCAGGGAATTTTTAAACGCCTATTCGATGAAGCATTGGATGAATTAAGACGACGCGGTCTCCGAGATGCGCTATTGCTTGTGCAACACAATTCAGAACCCGCAGAAACCATTTGCAAGCACTACAACGCCACATTTTCTCATTCAGAACAAGAAATGACCTTCAAAAAATTCATGGAAATTGCTGATCTACCTGATGTACAACTGCGCGATGTGACCAAAGAAGATGCCATGGAATTAGCCCGTATCGATGCCGCGGGTTTTGACACTGATTTCAACAAAATGGTGTATCGATTTTTAAGCGGCATGAGTGAAAAAGACAGAACCGTTTGGATGGCCACACACGAGGGCGAAAATATCGGAAAAGTTCACGTCCGCTTCGATGACGACGGCCGCGGCTACATTCACGATCTCTGCATCCCTCCCGAACACCGCCGCAAACGCTACGCCACCGCCATGGTCCAACAAACCCTGCTCAAACTCCAAAAAATGGGCTTCAAAGCCATCTACCTCGATGTAGAAGCCTCCAACCCCAACGCCATCGAACTCTACAAAAAATGCGGCTTCGAAACCACCGCCATCCACGATTTTTGGCGCTACCCTGTGCCTCAAAAAAATACCCTTTAACCTGGATATTGCACAAATGCCTGACTCGGTTAGTTTTTGGAAAAAGCCGCTAACAAAGCAGATGCCATGGCATTGGGCGGTTGTTGCACTTTAGCTGTTTTTTGAGGCGCTGGTGTCGCTTTTGGAGCAGGCGTGTTGTTGGCTTTTTCGTCTAGGCGTCGAGTCAAGCTGATTCGCTGACGCGGAACGTCCACTTCCAGTACTTTGACTTGAATGATCTCACCCACCTTAATCACTTCTTTGGGATCTTTGACAAAATGATTGGCGAGTTGAGAGATATGAATTAATCCGTCTTGATGCACACCAATATCGACGAAAGCGCCAAAATTAGCCACATTGGTGACCACACCTTCGAGAACCATGCCAGGTTTAATATCATTGATGCTCACCACACCTTCTTTAAAGGTTGCGGTTTTAAATTCTGGGCGCGGATCGCGGCCGGGTTTGTCTAATTCGCGAATGATATCGGTAACAGTGGGCAGACCAAAAGTTTCATCGGTAAAATCAGCAGGATTTAAATTTCTGAGTAGCGCCGAATTACCCATAATTTCCGCTAAGGTTTTTTTCTGCTGAGCTAAAATTCGCTCCACAACAGGATAAGCTTCAGGGTGAACAGCCGAAGCATCTAAAGGATTTTCACCTTGCGTAATGCGCAAAAACCCAGCCGCTTGTTGAAAGCGCTTTTCGCCTAAACCAGGCACTTTTTTAACAGTAGCTCTATTTTTAAAACGCCCATTTTCATCACGAAAAGCAATGATATTTTTAGCTAAAGTTTCATTCAATCCCGCAACCGATGTGAGCAGAGGAACAGAGGCTGTATTAAGATCCACACCCACAGCATTAACGCAATCTTCTAAAACAGTTTGCAGACTGCCACCTAATTTCGTTTGATTCAGATCATGCTGATACTGCCCAACACCAATCGCTTTGGGATCAATTTTTATTAATTCTGCCAGCGGATCTTGGAGCCTGCGCGCGATTGATACAGCACCTCGATAGGTCACATCGAGATCCGGAAATTCCTTAGCTGCTAATTCAGAAGCAGAATAAACCGAAGCACCGGCTTCAGAAACCACTATTTTGGTCAGTTTTAGTTGTGGCAATTTATGCATTAATTCAGAGACTAATTTATCAGTTTCACGAGAAGCAGTGCCATTACCGATACTCACTAAATCCACCTGATGTTGTTGGGCTAATTTTGCCAGCGTCGCGAGTGATCCATTCCAATCCTCTTTTGGCGCATGCGGAAAAATCGTGGTGTAGGTTAGTAATTTTCCGGTTCCATCAATGACCACAACCTTCACTCCGGTACGCAATCCTGGATCTAGACCCATTGTAACTCGATTTCCAGCGGGAGCGGCCATCAAAAGATGTTTTAAATTATCAGCAAATACAACAATCGCATCTTCTTCCGCGTTTTGTCGAAGTCGGGTCATGAGATCTAGTTCTAAATGAATTTGTAATTTTAAACGCCAGGTTTTTTCGACGGTTTCATTTAACCAGGCATCTGCTGGGCGATGTTGTGCTTTAATACCAAAGGTATCTGCGATACGGGAAACACACTCCGCTGTTTGATCCTCATTGAGCGTCAACGATAAACGTAAAATTTCTTCCGCTCTACCTCGATACAACGCCAAGGCACGATGCGAAGGTATTTTATTAATGGCTTCTTTATAGTCGAAATAATCAGTGAATTTTTTACCGGCTTCTTCTTTTCCTTTAGCCACTGTACTTTCCAACAACCCATTTTTCCACACATATTCTCGCAAAGATCCCAATAATTCAGCGTGTTCAGAAAATTGTTCCATCAGGATTTGTCTAGCACCTTCTAAGGCTGCAGCAGCATCATTAATCTGATGTTCTGGATTTAAAAATTTTAGAGCTTCTGTATTAGGATCCAAACTCGGATTAGCGAACAATTGCTGAGCCAGTGGTTCCAATCCTGCTTCGCGGGCAATCTGAGCTTTGGTACGACGTTTAGGCTTATAGGGAAGATATAAATCCTCCAGAGTGGCCTTGTCTTCAGCCGCTAAAATAGACGCTTGTAGATCAGGTGTCATTTTTTGCTGCTCAGTAATACTCGCAATAATAGTGTTGCGCCTTTCCTCGAGTTCTCGCCAATAATTATTTTTTTGCTCTAAAATGCGAAGCTGGGTATCGTCTAAACTGCCCGTCACTTCTTTCCTATAACGTGCAATAAAAGGAACGGTATGTCCTGCATCCAGCAGTGTAATAGCCGCTATCACTTGTTTTTCGTTGACGTTAAGATGTTCCGCAATTTTTCGCGTAATATTCATTGATAAAACCTCTAGGAGTTAAAAGATGAAATAGCCTGTTCAAAGCGAGCTTTTGCTCTGTCTGGCCCCATTAACTGCAGAATTTTTTCAAGCTCAGGACCGTGTAGCTCACCCGTCAGCGCTATACGTAAGGGTTGAAATAAACCTTTGCCTTTGGCGCCACAATTATTTTTAAGGGCATTAGTCATGGCAGTATAATCAATGCCGTGTTGCACCGCTTCTTTGAAAAATGATTGCCCTGCTGTTTGAATAATTTCCCGATGTTCCACAGTATAATTCAATTCCGGTGAAAACAACGCCGAGCACCATGATTTAACTTCTGCGGGGAAATGAATATTCGGCTGAATTATCCCACAAAACTCATTGCGCAGTTCTTCTGGAACTTCTGCTAAATTTTCTTCACCAAGCCACGCACGTAATTCTTCGATGGTTAATTTCAATACAGCTTCATGCTGCCAGCGATGTAATTGATTTTCATCATAGCGCGCCGGCGATCGCCCCAATTGTTCAACATTAAATTTTGCAGCCAATTCACCGAAAGACATAAAGCTATCGTCAGCGTAATAATGCCCTAATCGTGCTAAATAATTGACTATTGCAATGGGCAAAAATCCCGACTCACGCAACTCGCGAATACTACGACTACCATGGCGTTTTGATAAAGGACTGCCATCAGGCCCAACAATTAAGGAAATGTGCCCATATTTCGGTGCCGGTAAATTGAGCACTTGCAAAATTAAAACCTGACGTGGCGTGTTTGTTAAATGATCTTCCCCACGCAGAGCGTGAGTAACACCCATCAAGGAATCATCGATCGCATTACAAAACATAAAAGGTGAAGTGCCATTTGCACGACGGATAATAAAATCACCAATATCAACACCATTAAAGCGTTGCTTTCCTCGGACTAAATCTTCGAAGTGAATAAATTCCTCATCTTTGACATGAAAACGCAACATGGGTTGCAAACCTTGCGCTAATTTTTCTGCTCGTTGTACAGGTGTTAAATTTCGGCAAGTGCCTGCATATCGAGGAGGTTTTCCGGCGGATTGCTGAAACTTTCGACTCAACAGTAATTCTCGATCGGTACAAAAACAAGGATATGCACGGCCCATTTCTTCGAGTTGTGAATAATATTGATCGTAAATGGCCTGACGTTTTGATTGAAAATACGGCCCCTCATCCCACTGCAAACCTAACCACAATAAATCTTCTTCAACGCCTACCACATATTCATCTTTACTGCGTTCTGGATCAGTGTCTTCGATGCGCAACAAAAATTGGCCATCTTTGACAGAATCTGCCAATAATGCATTAAACAGCGCAGTACGCATGTTACCGAGATGAACATAACCCGTTGGGCTAGGACAAAATCTTGATTTCATCATCTTTTCTCTCTCATAACTATTTTCGCCCCGCTCAAGCATAGCTTGAGAGTAGACTTGGAGGGGGAATTAACAACTCTCCCTTCTAACAACGCCCTAAGGCTGAGCTTAGTACTAGAACCCATTTTTCCGACTTGATCGCAAAGGGTTGGTTTCATTAAACAAAGCACGTACAATGACTATCCTATCCAAGAATGCAGTGCAACATGACACATACCTTATTCATCTCAGACCTCCACCTGCAGGAATCCGAGCCCCGCATTGTAGCGCTATTTTCGCAATTTCTAAAGCAGCATGCGCCGGATGCTGAAGCCTTGTATATACTGGGAGATTTTTTCGAAGCCTGGCCTGGTGATGATGAAAACACTCCCTTTAGCCTGGAAATTCGAGCATTGCTCAAAGAGTGTGTGAACCAAGGCACGCCCGTCTACATGATGCCAGGCAATCGAGATTTTCTGCTAGGCCCCCGCTTTGCCAAAGACACAGGCTGCAGCATTCTGCGCGATCCCTCTATCATCACACTCTACGGTCAACCCATATTGCTCCTGCATGGGGACACTTTATGTACACAAGACAAGTTACACCAATACTACCGACGCTTCATTCAAAACCCTCTTCTAAATCGCATCGGCACTAAAATTCTCCCACTGAGCCTTCGGCATAAAATTGGCAGTCTGCTCCGAAAAATCAGCAAAAAAAGAACACGAAATTTAAATGCAGCCACGATGGATGTGATTCCAGAAACAGTTTCTAAAGCATTTAAAAATTCCGCAGCCTCAATTATGATTCACGGCCATACTCATACTCAAAAAATAGAAAACACTCAGACTGAGAATCAATCTTATACGCGCTATGTACTGGGAAGTTGGCACGAAACGGGATGCGCATTAAAAATGGAAGCAACAGGGGCTTTTACATTTTTAGCTATTTGATTTTGAAATTCTTCCCGTAAGCACTTTTTGGGTAGAATCATCTTTATCTTTTAATGCACTTGACGACCTTTTCAACGCTTCAACTGCAGCAGAGGTATTTGGATTTTTAGCAGATTTCTTAGGTTGTCGTGAAGCTTCCGGTAAAGGTGATAGACCTTTCTCAGCACGTCTTTCTGCCAAGGTTTTCTTCACAACAGCTGGTTTTTCTGCTTTCTTTTCTGCAACCGTCGCATTTGGTGATGATTCTAGTTTCGAGTCATCTCTCTGTTTTGGCTTTGTAGGAGGAAGAGGTTTATCTGGTCGTTTAATCTCAGAACTTGCTCTTTTTGAGTCTGCATCAACCTTCACATCTATTTTGGCTTTTTTCTTTTCTTCAAGCTCTTTTAAGTATTCATCATCCGTCTTTTTCAATCCCTCATTAATTTCTGCAAAAGCTTGATCATCCAAATGCGCATAGGCATCTTCTTCATCAGTATTTACTACTGCAGTTTTCTTTAGATCTCCAGCACCCTTCTCAGAAGCGCTCACTATTTGATCAGCACGGGGTTCACCTGATGGCGCCGTTCCTGCCACCTTTGGCTTTAGTGGTGGAAGCGGTTTGTTTTTCAAATGCGCTGGCAACTCTGATCCTTTTGCTGATTGATTAGCACTGGGTTCACCTGATGGCGCCGTTCCTGTCACCTTTGGCTTTAGTGGCTGAACCGGTTTTTTGTCATCCTTAATGCTGGAAACAGCGCCCTTATTCAATAAGGACTGTATCCTTGGATTACCTTTTTCTTTGGCAATATCCAGAGCTGTCTTTCCTTGATTATCTTGAACATTCGGATTCGCACCCAGTTCAATTGCTATTTTAACAAGTAAAGGTTTGTTTGTTGATACATATCTGTGTAGCGCTGTTTGACCATTTTCATCTTTCATATCATCCTTAATTTCTTTACTAACTATTTCACGAACCTCTTTTTGACGCTTTTCACGTATATCAGCTAAGAGCTTAGAGCTTTGTCCAGGATCACTGGCCTGTTGCTTAATTTGGGCCTTTTTCTCCTCAAATGCCTGTCGTCTAGCAGCATTCTTTTTACCTAATGGACCTTTAGCTTCAACTTTCTCTGTCGTAAATTCTTTTACGAGATTTCTCTCTGCAAGATCGTAAGCTTTTCCCT